>NZ_JBVJLC010000008.1:196032-291650 GCF_055584925.1 Streptomyces sp. NPDC087906 | reverse complement strand
AGGGGGGTGTCCGGACGTAAAGCGTAGGAGTTCTAGCGATCGAGCAGTCCGGACACCCCCCTCCGGAGGCCCCGGAACCCGGCAGCCGACAAGCGGACCGCAACCAAGAACGCCCCGCCGGACGGCGACACGGCGAAACGGAAACTTCTAGAAGACCGACTCCGCCTCGTACATCCGATTCTCCGGCACCGTCTTGAGTTGGGTCACGGCCTCCGCCAGCGGCACCATCTGGATCGTCGTCCCCCGCAGCGCCGCCATGCGGCCGAACTCGCCCCGGTGCACCGCCTCCACCGCGTGCCAGCCGAAGCGCGTCGCGAGGACGCGGTCGTACGCCGTCGGCGTGCCGCCGCGCTGGACGTGGCCCAGGATGACGGGGCGGGCCTCCTTGCCCATGCGGTGTTCCAGCTCCGCCGCCAGGCGGTTGCCGATGCCCACGAAGCGCTCGTGGCCGAACTGGTCGATCTCGCCCTTGCCGTACTCCATCGAGCCCGCCGCCGGATGCGCGCCCTCGGCCACGCAGATGACCGCGAACTTCTTGCCGCGCTGGAAGCGCTCCTCGACCATCTTGACCAGGCTGTCCACCTCGAAGGGCCGCTCCGGCAGGCAGATGCCGTGCGCGCCGCCCGCCATGCCGGACTCCAGGGCGATCCAGCCGGCGTGCCGGCCCATGACCTCGACGACCATCACGCGCTGGTGCGACTCGGCCGTCGTCTTCAGCCGGTCGATCGCTTCCGTCGCGACCATCACGGCCGTGTCGAAGCCGAACGTGCGGTCGGTGGAGTAGATGTCGTTGTCGATGGTCTTCGGTACGCCCACGACGGGCATGCCCGCGTCGGACAGCAGGCGCGCCGCCGTCAGCGTGCCCTCGCCGCCGATCGGGATGAGCGCGTCGATGCCGTAGCGGCGGGCCAGCTCCGCGCAGTTCTCGGCGGCTTCGCGCAGCCGGCCGCGCTCCAGGCGGGCCGAGCCGAGGATGGTGCCGCCGCGGGCGAGGATGCCGCTGACGTCGTCGAGGTCCAGCGGCCGGTAGTGGCCGTCGAGCAGGCCCTTGAAACCGTCCTCGAAGCCGATGACCTCGTCTCCGTGCCCGGTCATCGCCCGGTGCACGATCGACCGGATCACTGCGTTCAGGCCAGGGCAGTCGCCGCCTGCGGTGAGAATTCCGATACGCATCGTGCTGTATCTCCTGCGCGCTAGTGCTGTGCTTTTCTGGGAACGAGCCAGCTTTGATCCTCCCACGCGGGATCGTGAGTATGCGCATCCGCCCTTAGCAGGGTTTGAACGCGACCGCTATATACACTTGTGTAGGCATTGTCAAGGGGTGGGTGATCGCGCCGCCCCCGGGCCGACACGAACACCGAACGAGGAGAGCACCGCGTGACGCGCAGCGTGTACGTGACCGGGATCGACCGCGGAGACGGCCGGCAGGTCGTCGAGCTGGGGGTGATGGAGCTGCTGACCCGGCAGGTGGACCGGGTCGGGGTGTTCCGGCCGCTGGTGCACGACGGTCCCGACCGGATGTTCGAGCTGCTGCGCACCCGCTACCGGCTGGCGCAGGATCCGGCGACCGTCTTCGGCCTCGACTACGGCGCCGCCTCGGCGCTGCAGGCCGAGCGCGGTACGGACGAGCTGGTGTCGCGGCTGGTGGAGGGGTTCCACCGGGTCGCGCGCGAGTTCGAGGTCGTACTGGTGCTGGGGTCGGACTTCGCCGGCACGCAGTTGCCCGACGAGCTGGCGCTCAACGCGCGGCTCGCCAACGAGTTCGGCGCCTCGGTGATCGCGGTGGTGGGCGGCAAGGACCAGAGCGCCGAGTCGGTACGGGCCGAGGCGCGCAACGCGCACCGGGCGTACGAGGTGCTGGGCTGCGACGTGCTGTCGATAATGGTCAACCGCGTCGCGGCCGACGACCGCGAGGCCATCGCCGCGGGGCTCGAAACGCAGTTGCCGGTGCCCAGTTACGTCTTGCCGGACGATCCGGCGCTCGCCGCGCCGACCGTGGCGCAGATCACCCGGGCGCTGGGCGGAACGGTCCTGCTGGGGGACGAGTCGGGGCTCGCGAGGGACGCGCTGGGGTTCGTGTTCGGCGGAGCGATGCTGCCGAACTTCCTGGGGGCGCTGACGCCGGGCTGTCTCGTGGTCACGCCGGGGGACCGCGCGGACATCGTGGTCGGCGCGCTGGCCGCGCACTCGGCGGGGACGCCGCCCATCGCCGGGCTGCTGCTGACCCTGGACGAGCGGCCGGACGACGCGGTGCTGACCCTGGCGGCGCGGCTCGCGCCCGGTACGCCGGTGGTGTCGGTGGCCGGCGGGTCGTTCGCGACGGCGGCCGAACTGTTCACCTTCGAGGGGAAGTTGAGCGCCGCGACGCCACGCAAGGCGGAGACGGCGCTGGGCCTGTTCGAGCGGCATGTGGACACCGGTGATCTGCTGGCGCGGATGTCGGTCGCCCGCAGCGGCCATGTCACGCCGATGATGTTCGAGCGCGATCTGCTGGACCAGGCGCGGGCGGAGCGGCGCCGGATCGTGCTGCCCGAGGGCGCGGAGGAGCGGGTGCTGCGGGCGGTTGACGTACTGCTGCGGCGCGACGTGTGCGATCTGACGCTGCTGGGCGACGTGGACACCATCCGGAAGAAGGCCGCCGATCTCGGTATCGACCTGGG
Organism: Streptomyces sp. NPDC087906; assembly: GCF_055584925.1. NCBI lineage: Bacteria > Bacillati > Actinomycetota > Actinomycetes > Kitasatosporales > Streptomycetaceae > Streptomyces > Streptomyces sp. NPDC087906. The sequence goes on along the minus strand of NZ_JBVJLC010000008.1, from coordinate 288,990 downwards.
CGCCGCGCAGTTGATCGACCCGGCCAGGTCGGAGCTGCGCAAGGAGTTCGCGGCGCGGTACGCGGAGCTGCGGGCGCACCGCGGGGTGACGGTGGAGCTGGCGTACGACGTGGTGGCGGACGTGAACTACTTCGGCACGCTGATGGTGCGCGAGGGCCTGGCCGACGGCATGGTGTCGGGCTCGGTGCACTCGACGGCGGCGACGATCAGGCCGGCCTTCGAGATCATCCGGACGAAGGCGGGCGCCTCCATAGTCTCGTCGGTGTTCTTCATGTGCCTCGCCGACCGGGTGCTGGTGTACGGCGACTGCGCGGTCAACCCGGACCCGAACGCTGAGCAGTTGGCCGACATCGCGGTGCAGGCGGCGGCGACGGCCGCGCGGTTCGGGGTCGAGCCGAGGATCGCGATGCTGTCGTACTCGACGGGTACGTCGGGTACGGGCGCCGATGTCGACAAGGTGCGGGAGGCGACGGCGCTGGTGCGCGCCGCCCGGCCGGATCTGCGGATCGAGGGCCCGATCCAGTACGACGCGGCCGTGGAGCCCTCGGTCGCGGCGACGAAGCTGCCGGAGTCGGAGGTGGCGGGGCAGGCGACGGTGCTGATCTTCCCGGATCTGAACACCGGCAACAACACGTACAAGGCCGTGCAGCGTTCGGCGGGTGCCGTGGCCGTCGGCCCGGTGCTCCAGGGGCTGCGCAAGCCGGTCAACGACCTGTCGCGCGGCGCCACGGTGCAGGACATCGTCAACACGGTCGCCATTTCGGCGATCCAGGCGCAGGACGAGACAGAATGACCGCCCATGCCCCGTCGGAAGGCACCCAGGCTGTGACCGCCACCCGTGTTCTCGTGCTCAACTCCGGTTCCTCGTCGGTCAAGTACCAGCTCCTCGACATGCGGGACAGCTCGCGGCTCGCGACGGGGCTCGTCGAGCGCATCGGTGAGCGCGCCTCGCGGCTCGTGCACACGCCGGCGCACGGCGAGCGGCGGGAGCGTACGGAGGGGGTCCCCGATCACTCGGCCGCGCTGAAGGCCGTCGGCGACGAGCTGCGGCAGGACGGGCTCGGCATCGATTCGCCCGAGCTGGCGGCGATCGGCCACCGGGTGGTGCACGGCGGGCCGGAGTTCACCGAGCCGACCGTGGTGGACGACGCCGTGCTGGCGGAGATCGAGCGGCTGGTGCCGCTGGCGCCGCTGCACAGCCCGGCCAACATCACCGGGATCAGGACGGCCCGCGCGCTGCGCCCCGACCTGCCGCAGGTCGCGGTCTTCGACACGGCGTTCCACGCGACGATGCCGGAGTCGGCGTACCGGTACGCGGTGGACGTGGCGACGGCCGACGCGTACGACGTCCGCAGGTACGGCTTCCACGGCACCTCGCACGCGTACGTCTCGCGCCGGGCGGCCGAGCTGCTCGGCAAGGAGCCGGCCGAGGTGAATGTCATCGTGCTGCATCTGGGCAACGGCGCTTCGGCCTCCGCGGTGGCCGGTGGACGGTGCGTGGACACGTCGATGGGGCTGACTCCGCTGGAGGGTCTGGTGATGGGTACGCGTTCCGGGGACATCGACCCGGCCGTGATCTTCCACCTGGCGCGGGTCGGCGGGATGTCGGTTGACGAAATCGATGAACTTCTGAACAAGAGAAGTGGACTGACCGGCCTCTGCGGGGACAACGACATGCGCGAGATCCGCCGCAGGATCGACGCGGGTGACGCGGCGGCGCAGCTCGCCTTCGACATCTACATCCACCGGCTGAAGAAGTACATCGGCGCTTATACGGCGGTACTGGGGCGGGTGGACGCCGTCGTGTTCACCGCGGGCGTCGGGGAGAACGCTGCGGAGGTGCGGGAGGCCGCCGTCGCAGGTCTGGACACCCTGGGCATCGCGGTGGACGCCGCGCGCAATACCGTACGTTCCGACGTGCCGCGGCTCGTCTCGCCGGACGGTTCCCGGGTGGCGGTGGCCGTGGTGCCGACGGACGAGGAACTGGAGATCGCACGGCAGACCTTCGCACTGGTCGGCGAGGATCGAACAGTCGACGCCTGAGCACCCTCCCGCCCATTTGTATCTTCCACCAGTCGGAATATTCCGCGCTGAAACAAACCGATAGGATCCGCCTCATGCGCCGTTCCAAAATCGTCTGCACACTGGGCCCAGCCGTCGACTCCTACGAGCAGCTCAAGTCGCTCATCGAGGCCGGTATGAATGTGGCCCGCCTGAACATGAGCCACGGGAGCCACCCGGAGCACGAGGAGCGGTACCACCGCGTCCGGAAGGCGGCGGCCGACACCGGCCGCGCCGTCGGTGTGATGGTGGACCTCCAGGGCCCGAAGATCCGCCTGGAGACCTTCGCCGAGGGACCCGTCGAGCTGGTGCGCGGTGACGAGTTCACCATCACCACCGAGGACGTCCCCGGTGACAAGGCAATCTGCGGCACCACCTACAAGGGGCTGCCGGGCGACGTCGCCAAGGGCGACCCGATCCTGATCAACGACGGCAACGTGGAGCTGCGGGTCGTCGCCGTCGAGGGTCCGCAGGTCAAGACCATCGTCATCGAGGGCGGTGTGATCTCCGACCACAAGGGCATCAACCTGCCGGGCACGGCCGTCAACGTCCCCGCGCTGTCCGAGAAGGACGTCGAGGACCTGCGGTTCGGGCTGCGGATGGGCTGCGACATGGTCGCGCTGTCCTTCGTCAGGGACGCCCACGACATCAACGACGTGCACAAGGTGATGGACGAGGAGGGCCGCCGGGTCCCCGTCATCGCGAAGGTCGAGAAGCCGCAGGCCGTCGCCAACATGGAGGGTGTCGTCGCGGCTTTCGACATCATCATGGTGGCCCGCGGTGACCTGGCCGTCGAGTATCCGCTCGAAAAGGTCCCGATGGTGCAGAAGCGCCTCATCGAGCTGTGCCGCCGCAACGCCAAGCCGGTGATCGTGGCGACCCAGATGATGGAGTCGATGATCACCAACTCGCGGCCCACCCGCGCCGAGGCGTCCGACGTCGCCAACGCGATCCTGGACGGCGCCGACGCGGTCATGCTGTCCGCCGAGTCCTCGGTCGGCGCGTACCCGATCGAGACGGTCAAGACGATGTCGAAGATCGTCGTCGCCGCCGAGGAGGAGCTGCTCTCCAAGGGGCTCCAGCCGCTGGTGCCCGGCAAGAAGCCGCGCACCCAGGGCGGTTCGGTGGCCCGCGCGGCGTGCGAGATCGCCGACTTCCTGGACGGCAAGGCGCTGGTCGCCTTCACCCAGTCCGGCGACACGGCCCGCAGGCTCTCCCGCTACCGCGCGTGCCAGCCGATCCTGGCCTTCACCACGGACGAGTCGACCCGCAACCAGCTCGCGCTGAGCTGGGGCGTCGAGTCGTTCATCGTGCCGTGGGTGAAGAGCACCGACGAGATGGTCGACCTGGTCGAGGTCGAGATGCTCAAGCTCAAGCGCTACAACGAGGGCGACACGTTCGTCATCACGGCGGGCTCGCCCCCCGGCGTCCCCGGCACCACGAACATGGTCCGGGTGCACCACCTCGGCGGCGCGGGCCGCGACTGACCCGCGGTACGGCATGTGGCCCGCACCCTGTCTCCAGGGTGCGGGCCACAGCCGTTACCACGGCTCCCGCGGGGGTCTGTCGGCACCAGGGCCGGTCAGTCGATGTAGTTGTGCAGCCCCGGGACGGTGAGCGTGCCGCCGAACTGGCCCGCCTGCGTCACCGTCGCGTTGGTGAAGATGGCGGTCGGCACCTGGATCGGCGGCGGGAAGGACGGGCTGAACGTGATCGGAATCAGTCCGAACAGGTTGCCCGACAGCTTCTCGGTGTACAGCGTGACCTTGCCGCCGCGGATGGTGGACGTGGAGCCCGGCGCCGCCTTCACATGGCCCGTCTTACCGTTCGGGTAGACGACGGACTGGTCCAGGTCCCCGATGTCGATGCTGTCGGCCGTGAACTTCATGACCTTCTTCAGCCGCTGGTCGTACGTCCTGACCTCTTTGATGCCCTCGTACTTCAGCCCGGACAGCTTGAGGTTGCTGCTGCGCAGCGTCCAGGGGTCGTTGGGCAGCAGCGGGATGCCCTCCTCCTGGGTGGCGTCGGCGAGCGCCTTCGGGTCGGCCGTCGGGCAGGGGAAGCGCTCCTTGCCGTCCGCGCCCTTGGGTATGTCGTCGTCCTTGCCCGGGGTGGTGCCCTTGACGTCGTCGCCCAGGTCCTCGACCTCGGCGCCGGCCTGGCCCGCCGCGTCCCTGATCGCCTGCTCCGTACCGCCGACGGCGTCCCCGACCGTGTCGCCGACCTGGCCGACCGTGTCCCCCACCGGGTTGTCCGGCTTCGGTTTCGACGGGGCGCTGGTCGAGGGGTCCGGCTTCGGGGTGGCCGAAGCGGTCGGCTCGGGGTCGTCCGACGGCTTCGAGCCGCCGCCCAGCAGGCCGCCGAGCAGCCCGCCGAGGCCCAGCGGGTCCGGGAGGCCCTTGTCCTTCGCCGTGTCCGAGTCGGCCGAAGGCGGCTTCGCCGCCGGGGTCTTGGCCGGTGCCTTGTCCTCGTCGGACGCGGAATCGGAAGCGGACGCGCTCGACGACGGCTTCGGCTCGCTGCCCTTGCCGTCGTCCCCGCCGCCCGCCGAACCGCTCGCCGACGGCGCGGGGTCCGGCGACGCGGAGTCTCCGGGCTTCTGCCCGTCAGAGGCGGAAGGTGAGGGCGAGGAGGAAGCGGATTCGCTCGGCTCGTCGGAGCGGGTCACACAGGGGCCCGGCGCGTACGGGATGTCCTTGTTGGAGTCCGCCAGCGCGAGCCGCGGGGTCAGCCCCATGCCCACGAAGACCGCCGTGGGAACGGCGGCGAGCGCCATCGCCTTGCCCGCCGGTATCTGAAGCTTGGTCAGGAGCGACTTCCTGGGGGCCGCGTGGCGCGGCCCTCCTCTCGCCCGCAGACCGTCCGCCCCGGCCGTGACCGGCTGCGCTTCGTCACCCCGCACTGTTCCTCCCACCGTAGGCATGGGCTGTCGTATCCGGCACGTTCGGGTTCTCCCCGTCACGTGGACCGGGACCGTACGAGGCGGGGAAGTAGGGATCGGCGCCGCTGTCGCTGGGAGCCGCGCCCCCGGGCCCTGCGCTGCCCGGGAGTCCGCCCTCGGGCTCGGGCGCCTGCTGGGGGATGTCGGGCCGTACGGTCGGCTCGGCCGGCCTCGGCGGCGCCCAGGAGATCGACAGGGCTCCGCCGATCAGCGCGCAGAGGAAGCCGATCACGAATCCGCCGATGTTGGAGATCGGTATCGAGACCAGGCCCAGCAGGATCGTGGCGACGCCGGCGAACACCCGCACGATGCTGTGGAACCACATCGTCAGCCCCAGTGTCACCAGCAGCACACCGATGATCAGCGAGCCCGCACCCGCCGTGGTGGCCATGGCCAGTGTGAGGTTGCCGAGGTGCAGGTGTGCGTACGGGAAGTAGGCGATGGGCAGCCCGCTGAACAGGGTGAACAGGCCGGCCCAGAACGGCCGGGTGCCCCGCCAGACGCGGAAGCGCAGCCGCCAGTACGTGAATCCGCCACCGCTGCGCGAAGACTCGGCGCTCATGGAAAACAGCTCCCTGGAACCGGCGTTGCCGTGAGAAGAAGAAGGGGGACGGCGGGCAAGGGAGGTGGAGTCTTCCCCCACCCGCCGGACGGGGTGCTAGTACCGCGACCGGCCATGCTTGCCCGACAGGGCAGAGCTTGCCGGGAGGGGCACTAGTAGCACTCCTTGGTGCCCTTGAACAGCTTCATGCTCAGACCGCTGAGCTTGAAGGTGCCGGCGGTGGTCGCCCACGCCGTCTGCTTCACATCGGTCAGCACGGCCCGCTCGGCCTGCTGTGCGAAGCCGTAGGGGTTGGCCTTCCCCTTGTCACCCGGCGCGATACCGGCGCCCTTGGTCTCGCCCGCCGCCACACCGATGTCGATGTTCGTGAACGTCGCGTTCGCGTTCAGATCGGCGACATCGATGTACAGGTTCTTGGCGCTGACCGGGGTCGCACCGCCACCGGCCTTGAGCTGCAGGCTGATGCTGCCGAAGATCGGCACATCCGGTGTGACCACCGACTGGCACATGTTGGTGATCTTCGCCGAGGTGAACCCGGAGACGGCGACCGGGTTGGCGCTCTTGTTGCCCTTGAGGTCCGTGCCCGTGTCGATGCTGCCGTACTGGGTGAACCCCCGGCCGTCCAGCTTGTCGGCGCTGACCTTGAAGCTCTGGCCCGACACACTGAACGAAGCGGCCAGCGCCCCCTGTGCCAGCGCGACACCGATCGCGGCCGTCGCGGCCACGCTCGGCACCATGACGACGGCGAACCGCTTCCATCTGGTCCCACCACGTACTAGGGACTCCATCAATGTCCTCCTTCTCGGACGTACATCTCCGGACCGGGCCGGAGCCCGTCCTGGGATGGGAGAAGTGCTACGTCCTCGGGAAGGAGAGCGCCTGTTCCGTAGAGGCGCGAACCGCGTCCGAAGAACCGGCGATCACCCCCGAGCGACAACCACTGGCCACGCCTTCGCGCAACCTCTGGACAGGCCCTGCCGGTGGGCAGGAACCCCCCTGTCCGGGCCGGGGGTGCTGGGCACCCGCCGGTCCACCCGGTGGGGACCCAAGGCCGACGGGCGCGGCTGGTGACCGTGCCGGTGCGGTATTGGACCGAGCGTCGCCGATCGTGGTGCATTCCAGCTCATGACACAAGGGGGTTCGTTACTGGCTAGTAACGCCCCGATAACCGGGTGACGACCGCGAGGCATCAACTCGGCACAGAGGGTGCAATCGCCCCGTCGCGATGATGGTGCGATTGCCGCACAAATCAGGACAGAGGAAGGGGGGCGCTCTACTGCGAGTAACAGCGGCCGTACTTGCCAAGTTTTGGCAAAATACGGCCGCCGGTGTCGTCGTGTCGCCAAATCACCGCCGGAGAAGGAGGGCCGCCGACGGAACCGCGCTCAGAACAGCACGCGCGCCAGCGACTGCCGCGCGGACGTCACGAGCGGGTTGTCGCCGACGATCTCGAACAGCTCCAGCAGCCGTACGCGCGCCGCGTTCCTGTCGTCGCCCGCCGTGCGGCGCACGGTCTCGATCAGCCTGCTGAAGGCGTCCTCGACATGACCGCCGTACAGGTCGAGATCGGCCGCCGCGAGCTGCGCCTCGACATCGTCGGGCGCCTCGGCCGCGTCCTTGCGCACCTGCTGCGGGTCCAGGCTGTGCACCCGGCCGAGCAGTTCGGCCTGGCCGAGGCCGAGCTTGGCCTCGGTGTTGCCGGGGTCGTCGGACAGGACGTTGCGGTACGCCTGCGCTGCGCCGCTGAAGTCGTCCGCGTCCAGGGCCTGCGCCGCGGCCTCCAGCAGGGCGTCGTAGGGCCCCACGGGGGCGGCGGGGGCCTGCGGCTCGCCCTGCTCGCCGGCCGCCTCGGTGTCGACGGCGATGCCGGTGAGCCCGAACCGCTCCTCGCCCACCTGGATGAGCTGGTCCAGCGTCTGCCGGATCTGGGTCTCGGGGGCCGCGCCCTGGAAGAGGGGCAGCGCCTGGCCCGCCACCACGGCGAAGACCGCGGGGATGCCCTGGATGCCGAACTGCTGCATCAGCATCTGGTTGGCGTCGACATCGATCTTGGCGAGGACGAACCGGCCGCTGTATTCGACCGCCAGGCGCTCCAGCACCGGGCTGAGCTGCTTGCACGGCTCGCACCACTCGGCCCAGAAGTCGATGACGACCGGTACCTCGGCGGAGCGCTGGAGGACATCGCGCTCGAAGCCGGCCTCGTCGACGTCGATCACCAGGCTGGACGGGGGTACGGCGGCGGCGCCGCCGTCGCGGGCCGCCTCGGCGCGGGCCTGCTCGGCCTTCGCCTTGGCCTCGTTGGCCGCCTTCACCGCGGCGAGGTCGACGACGCCGCTCATGGACATGTTCCTAGGCTGCATGAGTACATCCTCCCCCCTCCGCGCGCAGTTCAGAAAAGCGTTCAGAAAACCGTTCCGCGGCGCCGGGTCCCCACCCGGCGCCAGTGGTTGTCGCGGAGAGCCGGTGAGGGCTTTCGCTACGGGTCGTAGCGTAACTGCGCGGGGCGGGGAGCGGGCGGGAAATGGCCGTGAACTGGCTCACAGCACCATGCCTACCGGCCGGTATGGTCACCGTCATGTCGAGTACGGGACGTACGACAGGCCGCCCCCGCAGCGCCGAGACGGACACCGCGATCCTCGCGGCGACCAGGCAGGCGCTGGTGGAGCTCGGCTGGTCGAAGGTGACGATGGGCGACGTGGCGGCCAGGGCCGGGGTCGCCAAGACGACGCTCTACCGGCGCTGGCCCGGCAAGAACGAGCTGGTCGTGGACGCGGTCGCGGTCCTCTTCGACGAGCTGGAGGTGCCGGACCTGGGCAGCCTGACGGCCGACGTGCGGGGCGTGGTGCTCCAGTTCGCCGCGCTGCTGGAGCGGCCGGAGACCAGGACGGCGCTGATGGCCGTGGTCGCCGAGTCGACCCGCGACCCGGCGCTGCGGGCCCGGATCCGCGCGATGATCGTCGACCCGCAGAAGCGCCTCGTGCACGAGGGGCGGGAGCGCGCGCGGCGCCGGGGCGAGCTGCCGGCCGGGGACGATCCCGAGACGGCGGCCCGCGACACGGACCTGATCTTCGACGTGGTGGCGGGGGCCGTGGTGCACCGGACGCTGGTGAGCGCGGAGCCGGTGGACGACGAGTGGGCACGCCGGTTCACGGACCTGCTGGTGTCGGGGATCACCGGCGCGGGGAGCGCGGAAGCGCTCCCCGGGACGGCCCCCTGAGCCCTCGACGTACCGCCGGCGCCGTGAACTGAGGGTGCGTCACCTCGCCAGTCTGGCGAGCAGCGAGGAGGCGGCGGTGATGCCGGCAGCCGCCGCGGCCACCAACACCCCGTAGTCGAGCAGCAGATGGGACGAGGTGCCGAGCAACAGCCCTCTCAGCGCGTCGACCTGATAGCTCAGCGGGTTGATCTTGCTGAGCACCTGGAGCCAGCCCGGCATGATCGCCACCGGGTACAGGGCGTTCGAGGCGAAGAACAGCGGCATGGTGATGGCCTGTCCGATGCCCATCAGCCGGTCGCGGGTCAGCACGATCCCCGCGATGGTCATCGAGAGGCAGGAGAAGAAGGCCGAGCCGAGGATCACCGCGACGGCGACCCCGAGCAGCCTGAGCGGGTTCCCGGTGAGCCCCACCCCGAGCAGCGCGGCGATGACGATCACCACGACGGCCTGAATGAGGGCCTTCACCCCCGCGGCGAACGCCTTGCCGGTGATCAGCGCCGACCGCGGCGTCGGGGTGACCAGGAGTTTGGTGAGGATCCCGGCGTCTCTCTCCCAGATGATCATGATGCCGTAGAAGATCGCGATGAACATCGCCGACTGGGCGATGATGCCGGGCGCGAGATAGTCGATGTACGGGATGCCGCCGGTCGGGATCGCCTTGATCCGGGTGAAGGTCTCACCGAAGATCAGCAGCCACAGCGCGGGCTGCACGGCGCGGGTGTACAGCTCCGTACGGTCGTGCCGCAGCTTCTGCAGCTCGACCACGCACATCGCGCCGATCCTGGCGGCCAGTACCCGCCAGCCCGTGCGGGCGCGCGGCGGGGAGAGCAGCAGATCCAGTTCGAGGGGGTGCGACGCGTCAGCCGACGCGGGTCGCTGTTCGGCGGGTGCTTCGGACACTGCGGAAATCGCCTCCCTGTTCGTCGAGGCCGCGCCCCGCGACGTCCCGGAAGACGTCCTCCAGCGTCGGCGCGGCGTTCTTGTCGCCTGCGGCCCGCTGCCGCTCGCGCAGCTCGGACCGCAGCTCTTCGGGGGTGCCGAGCGCGTGGATCCTGCCCCGGTGCATCAGGGCGAGCCGGTCGCAGTACTGGTCGGCCTCGTCCATGTAGTGCGTGGTGACCAGGACGGTCATACCGGTGGCTTTGCGCACGGCGTTGATGTGCTCCCACACGCTGGTGCGGGCGATCGGGTCGAGGCCGATGGTCGGCTCGTCCAGCATGAGCAGCCGGGGGGCGCTGACCAGGGCCTGGGCGAGTTCGAGCCGGCGGATCATGCCGCCGGAGTACGTCTTGGCGAGCCGGTCGGCGGCGTCGGCGAGATCGACGGCGGCGAGCGCCTGGGCGACGCGCGCCTTGCGTTCGCGGTGGCTGACGTCGAAGACGCGGGCGAACAGCGAGACGTTCTCCCGGCCGGTGAGCGCGGCGTCGGCGGAGAGCTGCTGCGGTACGTAGCCGAGCAGCCGGCGCACCGCCATCTTCTCCTTCGCCGCGTCGTGCCCGAAGACCAGCACCCGTCCCTCGGGCACCGGCAGCAGGGTGGTGATGCAGCGGATCGCCGTGGTCTTGCCGGCGCCGTTGGGTCCGAGCAGCCCGAACACCTCGCCTGCGCCGACCGTCAGTTCCAGGCCGTCGACGGCCTTGGTCTCGTCGAAGGTGTATGCGAGGTTGTTGAGCGTGACGGCGTCGGGACCCGTCGGTTCGGTCATGTCCCCTCCACTTCCTCATGCAGGTTCTCGGCGAGCCTGCGCAGCGCGGGGAGGGCGGCGGCCAGGGCCGCCCGGTCCTCCTCGGTGAGCCGGGCCAACTGGTCGCGTACGAGCGCGCCGCGGGCGGCCTCCCAGTCGCGCAGCCGGGTGACGGCGGCGGGGGTGGGCAGCAGCCGGGCGGAGCGCCGGTCGGCCGGGTCGGTCTCGCGTATCAGATAGCCGGCCGTGCTGAGCTGGTTGACCAGCGTGGAGACCGAGTTGCCCGCGAGATACAGCTCCTTGGCCGCGTCCGAGACCCGGATCCCGGGCCTGGCGGCGACCAGCCGCAGCAGCGCGATGCCGCGCACCGGCGGTGCGGGCGTGGGCAGACCCGCGCGCAGCTTGCGGCGGATCATCCGCTGGATGCCCGCCAGCACGCCGGCGAGCGCGTCGGGGAACTCCTCTGTGGCCATGCCATCGATTTTACCTCTCACGCAGAGGTATTGGCCAGACGACCGGCCGGGACAGGCGTACGAAGAAGCCGGCCGCCCCCCAAAGGGAGACGACCGGCTCGTCGGACAAGTGCTAGAAGCCCGGCGGCTCGGTGTACGTGCCCCACTCGTCGCGCAGCACGCCGCAGATCTCGCCGAGCGTCGCCTCCGCGCGGACCGCCGCCAGCATCGGCGCGATCATGTTGGAGCCGTCCCGCGCAGCCGCGAGCATCGCGTCCAGCGTCCTGCGCACCTCGGCGTCGTCGCGGGCCGCCCTGCGGTCCGCGAGCGTAGCCACCTGGTCGCGCTCGACCTCGTGGCTGACCCGCAGGATCTCCAGGTCGCCGGTGACCGAGCCGTGGTGCACGTTGACGCCGACGACCCGCTTGTCGCCCTTCTCCAGCGAGCGCTGGTACTGGAAGGCGGACTCGGCGATCTCGCCGGTGAACCAGCCGTCCTCGATGCCCCGCAGGATGCCGGAGGTCATCGGGCCGATCGGGTGCTGCCCGTCGGGGTGCGCCCGCAGCCCGCGCTCCTTGATCTGCTCGAAGATCTGCTCGGCGTCGGCCTCGATCCGGTCGGTGAGCTGCTCCACGTACCAGGAACCGCCCAGCGGGTCGGCCACGTTGGCGACGCCGGTCTCCTCCATCAGCACCTGCTGGGTGCGCAGCGCGATCTCGGCCGCCTGCTCGCTGGGCAGCGCCAGCGTCTCGTCCAGGGCGTTGGTGTGCAGCGAGTTGGTGCCGCCCAGCACGGCCGACAGCGCCTCGACGGCGGTCCGTACGACGTTGTTGTACGGCTGCTGCGCGGTGAGCGAGACACCGGCCGTCTGGGTGTGGAAGCGCAGCCACTGCGCCTTGTCGGTCCGCGCCCCGTACACCTCCTTCATCCAGCGGGCCCAGATCCTGCGGGCCGCGCGGAACTTGGCGATCTCCTCGAAGAAGTCGAGGTGCGCGTCGAAGAAGAAGGAGAGGCCGGGCGCGAACACGTCCACGTCCATGCCCCGGCTGAGGCCGAGTTCCACGTACCCGAACCCGTCGGCGAGGGTGTACGCCAGCTCCTGCGCGGCCGTCGAGCCGGCCTCGCGGATGTGGTAGCCGGAGACCGACAGCGGCTTGTAGGCGGGGATCTCGGCGGCGCAGTGCTCCATCAGGTCGCCGATCAGGCGCAGATGGGGCTCGGGCTGGAACAGCCACTCCTTCTGCGCGATGTACTCCTTGAAGATGTCCGTCTGGAGGGTGCCGTTGAGTACGGCGGGGTCGATGCCCTGCCGTTCGGCGGCGACCAGGTACATGCAGAAGACGGGGACCGCCGGGCCGCTGATGGTCATGGAGGTGGTGACGTCGCCGAGCGGCAGGTCGCCGAAGAGGACTTCCATGTCGGCCGCCGAGTCGATGGCGACGCCGCAGTGGCCGACCTCGCCGAGCGAGCGCGGGTCGTCGGAGTCGCGGCCCATCAGGGTGGGCATGTCGAAGGCGACGGAGAGCCCGCCGCCGCCGTTGGCGAGGATGGTCTTGTAGCGCTCGTTCGTCTGCTGGGCGTTGCCGAACCCCGCGAACTGGCGGATGGTCCAGGTCCTGCCCCGGTAGCCGGTCGGGTGGAGCCCTCGGGTGAAGGGGTACTCGCCGGGCCAGCCGATCCGGTCGAACCCCTCGTAGGTGTCTCCGGGCCGCGGCCCGTAGACCGGCTCCACCGGATCACCGGAGAGCGTGCTGAAGTCGGCGTCACGCTTGCGGGCCTTGTCGTAGCGGGCCTGCCAGCGGCGGCGGCCCTCCTCGACGGCGTCAGTGCCCGCACTGTCGGTGCCCGCGCCGTCAGCGCTCGTGCCGTCCTTGCCCTGCGTGCTGTGCCTACCGTCCATGGAGTCAAATTTACTAGGACGTCCGAGTAAATGTCGACGCCTGGCCGCCGCGAGCCGTACTCGCGGCGGTTCCGGTCAGACCTTGACGGCTTCCGGGGCGGTACCGGCGATCTGCGGCTCCAGCTCGCGGGAGATCCGGCGCTCCACGAAGAAGGCGGCGGTCGGGACCGTACCGGCCAGCAGCACCCAGAGCTGCTTGCCGACCGGCCAGTGGGCCTTGGAGCCGAGGTTGAAGGCGACGCCCAGGTAGACGATGTAGAGCCAGCCGTGCGCGATACCGACGATCTCGACGAAGCCGTCGGCCCCGTCGATGTCGAGCAGGTACTTGGCGATGACTCCGAGAGTCAGCAGGACCAGCAGCACGCCCGTGACGTACGCCATGACCCGATAGCGGGTCAGCACGCTTCGTTTCATGGGAACGAGCGTAACCGCCCGTTCCGGGCGATCTTCGCGCGGGTGGCCCGCTCGCGGGCCCGTCCGGCGGGACCGGTCGGTACGGCGGTCAGGCGTCGAAATCCTCGGCGGCGACCCGCAGCGGGCGGAGCATCGCGAAGATCTCCGCGCACTCCTCCGCGTCGTAGGCGCCGAGGCCGAAGTCCATCTCCATCAGGTCCTTGGTGGCCGCCTCGACGACCTCGCGCCCCTTGTCCGTGATGGCCGCGAGGGTGCCCCGGCCGTCGTTGGGGTTCGGCCGCTTGCCGACGAGCCCGGACCGTACGAGCCGGTCCACGGTGTTGGTGACCGAGGTCGGATGGACCATCAGCCGCTCGCCTATCTTCGACATCGGCAGCTCGCCCGCCTTGGAGAAGGTGAGCAGCACCAGTGCCTCGTACCGGGCGAAGGTCAGCCCGTACGGCTTGACGACGGCGTCGACCTCGGCGAGCAGGATCTGCTGGGCGCGCATGATCGACGTGATCGCACCCATGGAGGGCACCGGCCCCCAGCGCTGCTGCCACAGTTCGTCGGCGCGTGCGATGGGATCGAAGGGGAGGCTCAGCGGCTTCGGCACGGCTCCGACCCTACCCACAGGTCATATGCTGGTCAGCCTTGTCTCGCAGTTCGGTCGAATCGCCCAGGGCGCACGGTCCGCTGGTGTCGCTCCCGGGGCGAGATGCCCCTTATGTCACGATGAGCCGGTCCTGTCGTTACGGAGCCGTCGCCCAAGGGGGCTGGATGTCCGGCCGCAGACCGCATAGCCGCCCGCTCGCCGCCTCGCTGACGGCGGCCGCCCTCGCCGCGCTGCTCGGCGTCGCCGGCTGCTCGTCGCCGTCCTCCGGCGAAGACCCGGGCGCCCAGGCCGGGCTCTCGGTGGCCAACGGCGAGGCGGCGCCCGCCGCCGACTCGCCGTTCTGGGTCGACCCGGACAGCGACGCGGCCCGCGAGGTCGTCCTGCGGCGCAAACAGGGCCGCGCCGCCGAGGCGAAGGACCTGCGGCGGATCTCGGAGCGCCCCGTCGCCGACTGGCCGGCCGGCGACAACCCGGCGCCGGAGATCCAGCGGGCGGTCCGGGCCGCCGCCGCGCACCGGCGCACCGTCGTCCTCGTCGCGTACAACATCCCGCACCGCGACTGCGGCCTGTACTCGGCGGGCGGCGCCCCCGACGCGCAGGCGTACCGCGACTGGATCGGCGCCTTCGCCGGCGCCATCGGCGCCGCCCCTGCCGTGGTGATCCTGGAGCCGGACGCGCTGCCGCACATCGCCGACGGCTGTACGCCCCCGCAGGGCCAGGCCGAGCGGTACGAGCTGCTGTCGCAGGCCGTCGACCGGCTGAAGCGGCAGCCGAAGACCCGGGTCTACCTCGACGCGGGCAACCCGGCCTGGATCTCCGACCCGGCGCGGCTGACCGGGCCGCTGCGGCGCGCGGGGGTCGACGTGGCCGACGGGTTCTCGCTCAACGTGTCCAACTTCCAGAGCAACGACCGCGTCAAGCTGTTCGGTACGCAGCTCTCCGGGCTGCTCGGCGGCTCGCACTTCGTCATGGACACCAGCCGCAACGGCGCGGGGCCGCTGCCCGGCAACCGCGCGGAAGCCTGGTGCAACCCGCCTGGCCGGGCGCTCGGCACCCCGCCGTCCACCAACACCGGCAACGAACTCCTCGACGCGTATCTGTGGATCAAGCGGCCCGGCGACTCGGACGGCCCCTGCCGGGGCGGCCCGGCCGCCGGTACCTGGTGGCCGGATTACGCCCTCGGCCTGGCCCGCCGCGCGAAGAGCTGACACTCCCCGCGCCGGGCCCGCGTCTCAGCCCGTCACCTGGATCCACTTGGCCACCGACGACACCCCGTCCGCGTCGGTGACGAACAGCATGTACCAGCCGGGCGGCACCAGCGTGCGGTCCTTCGGCACGTCGACCGTCACCGAGTCCCGCTGCCGGGTGAGGTCCAGCGCGATCGACCGCTGCTCCACGTCCGTGGTGTGGGTGACCGCGCTCGGCCGCATCAGCCGCGCCTTGACGATCGCGCCCGGATCGGCCGTCCTGAACCGGGCCCTGCCCTGCTGGTCGGTCTGCCGGGGCCCCTCCCCCAGCACCGGGCGCCGCGCCGCCCTGCCGCCCTGGAGGCTCGGCGGGGTGTAGATCTCCACCCGCTGCTCGAACGTGCCGAGCTTGGTGTTGTCCGCGTCGTCGAAGAGCGGGTCCGAGCCGAACGTCACCACCCGGCCGTCCGGCAGCAGCAGCGCCTCGGAGTGGTAGTTGCGCCCCACGGTCGGATCGGCCGCCGGCCGGAACGCGTTGGTCTTCGCGTCGAAGAACTGCGCCTTGTGGATGTCGCTGGCGCTGCGGCCCCGGTAGTTGGACGAACCGCCGGTGGTGAAGACCGAGTCGTCCGGCATCAGCACGCTGCTGAGGTAGCGGGTGCCCTGCGGCAGCCTCGGCCCCTCCTGGAACGCGGGGTTGTCCTTCTTCAGGTCCACGATGCCGGTCCTGGGCGTCGCCTTGGACGACTCCCCGACCCCGCCGCCGCCGAGCACCATCACCTTCTGGTCCTGCACCGGCGGCAGCAGCACCGAAGCCGACGTCTCCGTCTGGTCGATGTCCGTGAGCCCGTTGACCCGGGTGAAGGTGTTGGTGCCGAGGTCCCACAGCCCCGGCTGGCGGCCCTTCTCGGCAGGTCCGTAACCGGCGTTGGAGCCGGAGTAGAACAACTTGCCGCCCTTGGTGAGGAAGAGCGCCGGGTACGTCGGGAAGTAGCGCGACGGCCCCTTGCTCCAGGTCTTGGCGGCCGGGTCGTAGATCTCGTTGTCACCGGTCTGTACGACACCGACGTCGTCCAGGCCCGAGACCGCGAGCACCCGCCCGTCGTCCAGGCCGACCAGCGTCGGGTACCAGCGGGCCTTCTTCATCGGGTCGACGGGGATGTACCGCTCGGCCGTCGGGTCGAACTCGTAGGCCTCCTTGATGCCTTGGAAGTCCTGCTTCTCGGTGGTGAGCTTCTGCGCGAGCCCGTAGAGGTTGTCGGCGTCCTTGCCGCGCAGCCCCTCGATCTCGTACTGGGCCGCCTCGGTCGTCAGCGCCTGCGGGCCCTTCTCCGCGGCCTCCACGAACACCCGGGCCTCACCGGCGGTGATCTTCGTCTTCCACGGCAGCATCCGGCCGCCCTTGGCGTAACTGACCTTGAACTCCCGTTTGGCCTTGGGCACGGTGACGGGGAACTTGCTGACGTACTCGACACCGGACGGCGAGCGGAAGCGGGTGCCCTTCTTGAAGGTGACGGCCTTGTCGGGGCTCTCGTTCTTGACCCGCATACCGCCGCCGGCCCGCTTGACGGTGCCGTCCAGCACCTCGTAGCGCGCCGTGCCGCCCGCCACCAGCAGCTTCCCGTCCGGGAGTTGGCTGTGGCCGCCGCAGAAGAAGTCCACCGGCGTGGGGATCTTCTTGAAGGTGTTGTCCGCCGGGTTCCACAGGACGGTGTCGAAGGAACCCGCGTCGAACTTCTTCTGGTTGTTGCCGGAGCCCGCGATGATCAGCACCTTGCCGGTGTGCAGCAGCGCCGCGTGGATCGCGTTGACCCGGTACTCGCGCGGAACGTCGAGCAGGCTCCAGGAGCCGTAGCGCGCCTTGTACTCCGGCTGCGCGATCTTGTACGCGTGGTACTTGTCGCCGGCGAAGGAGACAGCGGCGGGGGCGTTGAGGCCGGCGAGAACCACCAGCGCGCCACCGCCGATCAGTGTCTTCTTGAGCTTTTTCGACGGCCGGTACCGGTAGGCCATGGCTCAGTTCCCTCCTGTCGTCGTCGTGGCGAACGCCGGTCGCGGCTCTCCGCCCGGGTCCGTGGCCATGTCGGTGTCCTGCGGGCCCGCGGCGGGCGCGGGGGCCCGGCCGGCGAGCCGGTCCTGCCTGCTCGTCCAGAGCCAGATCGCGACCGGGGCGAGCGAGATGACCAGTGCCAGTACCGCCCAGGTGCGCATCGCGGCATGGGTGTGGCCGAGGAAGACCGACGCGATCAGCGAGCTGACCAGCACACCGGCCCAGAAGAGGTGCAGCCGGAAGGTCATCAGCCGGTCGGGACTGGCCTCGCCGCCCTTGGGGGTGACCACGAAGCGGCCCCGGGTGCGCAGCAGCGCCGAGCCGAACGACTGGAGGTAGATCGGCGCCGACAGGGCCGACATCGCCATGCCGGCGAGCCCGCCCGACCCCTCCGGCTCGTGGGGCGAGACGTTGTGCCGCCGGTTCCACAGGTAGAGGCCGACCTGGAGGGCCGCCGCGTCGCTGTAGAGCATCAGCCAGACCTCGGACGACACCTGCGTGCCGGAGGCGCCCAGCCACAGGAACAGGACGGAGCTGAGGATGCCGAGGAACCAGTTGACGGCCGTCATCGGGTAGTAGACGAGCATCAGCGTGTAGCTGAGCAGCCGGCCCGGCGGCACCCGGAACGGCGCTTTCCAGTACTGCTTGATCAGGGTCTCGAACGTGCCGCGCGACCAGCGCAGTTGCTGGGTGAAGAAGTCGGTCCAGGACGCCGGGCCCTCGCCGACGGCGAGCACGTCGGGGGTGTAGACGGAGCGCCAGAACCGGCCGGTGAGCGGGTTCCTGGTGCGGTGCAGCTCGAAGCCGGTGGCCATGTCCTCGGTGATGGAGTCGTAGAGCCCGCCGACCTGCTTGAGCGCCTTGATCCGTACGACGTTGTTGGTGCCGACGAACATCGGCGCGTGGTAGCGGTTGCCCGCGCGCTGGATCAGGGCGTGGAAGAGGAACTGCTGCGACTCGGCGGCCTTGGTGACGGGCGAGTCGTAGTTCCCGTACACCTGCGGTCCGACGACGAAGGCGACGTCCGGGTCGCGGAAGTAACCGAGCATCCGCTCAAGGAAGTTCGGCAGCGGCACGTGGTCGGTGTCGACGGAGGCGAAGTAGTCGTACGCGTCGCCGTGCATCGCGAGCCACGCGTTGTAGTTGCCGTGTTTGGTACGGGCCTTGTGCACGCCCTTCGCGCGGTTCCACTCGGGGACGCCGTTGCGGGTGAAGTGCCGTACGCCCAGCTCGGCGCAGAGCGCGCGGGCGGCCTCGTCGTCGCCCTCGTCGAGGAGCCAGACGTCGAGCGGTCCGCAGTGCCGCAGCCGGACCGCGCCTTCGAGGGTGGCCCGCACCATGGCGAGCGGTTCCTTGCCCGGCACGTACGTGGTGAGGAAGGCGACGCGGGTGCCGACCTCGGCGGGGACGGGGACGGGGTCCCTGGCGACCATCGTGGCGTGCGCGATCGAGGCGACGTTGACCAGCATGAAGAAGGCGATGGCGCCGATCGACACCAGCATCACGTGGTCGAAGGCGATCAGCCAGCGGTCGCCGCCGACCCGCTCGACGCGGTGGCTCGGCCAGACCAGGTAGACCAGCAGCACGCCGGAGAGCAGCGGCGCGAGCGTCATCAGCAGGACGGCTCGTATTCGGTGCGGTTCCTGTGCGAGCAGACTCCGGTACTGCACCCGGTAGGCGGCGGCCGGGTCGGGTTCGTCGAGCGGGCCGGCGAGGCAGCTATGAAGGTCGTACTCGTACTCGGACATATCACCCACACAAGGGGACGTTCCCTGGCGTGTCGACCGCTGTCGTCCGAGTGAGGCGCTTTACGTCCGGCGGTTACTTCGTACGGAGGTGTCGCTCCACCGTCTCGACCTTCGACGTGAGGCCGTCGGTGACGCCCGGCCTGATGTCGGCCTTGAGGACGAGCGAGACGCGCGGGGCTTTGGCCTCGACGGCGGCGACGGCGCGCTTCACGACGTCCATCACCTCGTCCCACTCCCCCTCGATGGAGGTGAACATGGCGTCGGTGCGGTTGGGCAGCCCCGACTCGCGGACCACGCGCACGGCGTCGGCGACGTACTCGCCGACGTCCTCGCCGGCACCGAGCGGGGAGACGGAAAAGGCGACGATCATGCGTTCACCGTACCCTCGCGGCGGGCGCGCGCGGCGATGACCGCGTCGGCGGAGGCGTGCTTCAGCTTGCGCTCGGCGAAGAAACCGCCGGTCGGCAGCACGGACAGCACCAGAAAGAACAGGGCCTTCCCGCGTGTCCATGTGGTGACCCGCAGGGCGTCCAGCCAGAAGAGCACGTACAGGACGAAGAGCACCCCGTGGATCATGCCCATGGCCGGGACCGCGTTGAAGTCGGTGGTGCGCTTGAGCACCGAGCAGACGAGCAGCAGCAGGAACGACACGGCCTCGGGCGCCGAGACCAGCCGGAGGCGGTGGAGGGCGGATGCGGTCTTGATGTCCACGGGTCAGGCACCTTCGTCAGGGGGTGGTGAGCTGGCGAGCGGGATCTTGTGAATGGATGCACAAGCCCCGCCTCATTGTGTCAGCCGGACCTCCCCCGACGGGTGCCAGGGTCGGGTCGTGACATCAGGCCCTGTTCGCCGCGCCCCGGGCCCGTTACCTTCGTCCCGTGGCTCAGTTCCGACTCCAAGGCAGCAAGATGCTCGCGGTCGATATGACCGGCGACGCGGTAAAGGCGAAGAACGGCTCGATGGTCGCCTATGACGGCCGGATGGCGTTCAAGAAGCTGTCCGGCGGCGGTGAGGGTCTGCGGGGCATGGTGACCCGCCGGCTGACCGGCGAACAGATGACGGTGATGGAGGTGAGCGGCCAGGGCACCTGCTGGTTCGCGGACCGGGCGAGCGAGATCAATCTCGTCTCGCTCCACGGCGACAAGCTCTTCGTCGAGGCGAGCAATCTGCTCTGCACCGACGCGGGGCTGCGGACGGGCACGACCTTCACCGGGCTGCGCGGCGGCGCGAGCGGCAACGGTCTGTTCACCACGACCGTCGAGGGGATGGGCCAGGCGGCGATCATGTCGGACGGCCCGGCCGTGGTGCTCCGGGTGACCGGGCAGTACCCGCTGATGGTCGACCCCGGCGCGTACATCGCCCACCAGGGCAACCTCCAGCAGAACTTCCAGTCCGGGGTCAACTTCCGCACGCTCATGGGCGAGGGTTCCGGCGAGTCCTTCCAGATCCGCTTCGAGGGCGACGGGCTCGTCTACGTACAGCCCAGCGAGCGGAACACGATCGGGGGTGACGTCTGATGCCGTTCCGTGAGATCAACTCGAAGATGGTCGAGGCGACCGTCATGCCGGGGCAGCAGATGTTCAGCCAGCGCGGCGCGATGATCGCCTACCGCGGGGACGTCAGCTTCACCCCCAACATCCAGGGCGGCCAGGGCGGTGTGATGTCGATGATCGGCCGCCGGGTCGCCAACGAGGCCACCCCGCTGATGACCGTCGAGGGCAACGGCACGGTGATGTTCGGCCAC
Organism: Streptomyces sp. NPDC087906; assembly: GCF_055584925.1. NCBI lineage: Bacteria > Bacillati > Actinomycetota > Actinomycetes > Kitasatosporales > Streptomycetaceae > Streptomyces > Streptomyces sp. NPDC087906. The sequence continues at coordinate 268,435 of NZ_JBVJLC010000008.1, read as the reverse complement.
GGCGGCCACCACATCCAGGTGATCGGCCTGACCGGCGACACCCTGTACGTGGAGGCCGACCGGCTGCTGGCGTTCGACGGGACGCTCCAGCAGGGCACGATGTTCATGGGCTCGCAGGGCGGGGTCATGGGGATGGTGCGCGGCCAGGTGACCGGACAGGGGCTGTTCACCACGACGCTCAAGGGCCATGGCTCGGTGGCCGTGATGGCGCACGGCGGGGTGATCGAGGTGCCCATCTCGCCGGGGCGCGAGGTCCATGTGGACCCGCAGGCGTACGTCGCGCACCACGGCGACGTACGGAACAAGCTCTCCACCGCGCTCGGCTGGCGCGACATGGTGGGGCGCGGCTCGGGCGAGGCGTTCCAGCTCGAACTGAGCGGCAGCGGTGCGGTGTACGTCCAGGCGTCGGAGGAGAAGCTGTGACCGGCCCGGTGATCTTCGATCCGATGACGCTGCCGAGCGACGACAACGTCAACAACTACACCTTCTGCGTGGAGCTCAAGGGGAGCCAGTGGTTCCTGCAGAAGGGCAAGATGATCGCCTACTACGGGCGGATCGAGTTCAACGGCATCGGCCACGGCAGGTTCCAGGGGCTGGTGCGCACCAGCTTCCACTCGCCGCTGCACGCGGCGGACTGGGTGGTGGCGGAGGGCAGCGGCAAGATGCTGCTGGCCGACCGGGCGTTCGACGTGAACTCGTACGACCTGGACGACGGCAACCTGACGATCCGGTCGGGGAATCTGCTGGCCTACCAGCCCACGCTGGCGCTCAAGCAGTCGATCGTGCCGGGCTTCCTCACGCTGATCGGCACCGGGAAGTTCGTCGCGGCCTCCAACGGGCCGGTGGTCTTCATGGAGCCGCCGCTCAAGGTGGACCCGCAGGCGCTGGTCGGCTGGGCCGACTGCCCGTCCCCCTGCCACCACTACGACCACGGCTACATGACGGGTCTGATGGGCGGGCTGCGCGCCATGACGGGGATCGGCGGGGCCTCCGGCGAGGAGCACCAGTTCGAATTCGTCGGGGCCGGTACGGTGCTGCTCCAGTCCACCGAGATCCTGATGGCCGAGCGGGTGACGGGCACGGTGCCCAACGAACCCGGCGTGCCGGGCGGCGGGGGCGGCCAGCGGCCGGGCCAGCAGCCGCCGGGCGGGCAGCGGCTGCCGGGCCAGCTCGGGGATCTGCAGCGTCGCTTCGGCCTGTAGGGGTAGACGGTCGGTGAGGGTGGGCGCCGCGCACCGGGTGCGCGGCGTCACATCGACACTTTGTACAGAATTCAACATCTTAGGTAGAATCCTGATATGGAGACCGAGACTGCCACTCACTGGCTGAGCGACGCGGAGCAGTGCGCCTGGCGCACCCACCTGGATGTCAACAGGCTGCTGACGCACCAGTTGGAGAAAGACCTACAGCCCTTCGGCCTGACCATGAACGACTACGAGATCCTGGTGAACCTCTCGGAGTCCGAGGAACGCCGGATGCGGATGAGCGACCTCGCCGCCGCGACCCTCCAGTCCAAGAGCCGGCTGTCCCACCAGGTCACCCGGATGGAGACGGCGGGGCTGGTCAAGCGCGAGCACTGCGAGTCCGACCGGCGCGGGCTGTTCGCCGTCCTCACGGATCTGGGCATGGAGACGATGCAGCGGGTCTCGCCGCACCATGTCGAGTCCGTGCGCAAGCACTTCATCGACCTGCTGTCGCCCGAGGCCCTCGCCGAACTGCGCAAGGCACTCGGCCCTGTGGCGGAGCATCTGCACGGCCACCGCGGCAAGCTCTGAGGTCAGCGGGCCGCCGGCAGCCGCAGTTCGAACAGCGCGCCGCCGCCCGGCCGCTGCCCGACCGTGAGCGAGCCGCCGTGCCGCAGCGCGACATCGCGGGCGATGGCGAGGCCGAGTCCGGCGCCGCCGTCGTCCCGGCCGCGCGCCTCGTCGAGCCGTACGAACCGCTCGAAGATCCGCTGCCGCTCGGCCTCCGGCACCCCGGCGCCGTCGTCCCCGACCGCGAGCACCACATCGCCGGCCTCCAGCCGTACCCGTACGGCCACCTCGGTCTTGGTGTGCCGCTGGGCGTTGTCCAGCAGATTGCCCAGCACCCGGGCCAACTGGCCGCGTGAGCCGCTGACTTCAAGGCCGGCCGCCGCGTCGACCGTCACCGGGACCCGGTCCGCCGCCCGCTGGGCGACCTCCTCGGCCACCAGCGCGCCCAGCTCGACCCGGGACTCCCCCGGCCGCTCCCCCGCGTCCAGCCGGGCCAGCAGCAGCAGATCCGCGGCCAGTTGCTGGAGCCGTACGGTGTCGAGGACGGCGCCCGGCACGTCCAGCAACTGCGGATGGGCCGAGCCGACCTCCAACTGGGTGCGCAGCGAGGCGATCGGGCTGCGCAGTTCGTGCGAGGCGTCGGCGACGAAGCGGCGCTGCCGCTCGACGGATGCCTCCAGCGCGGTCAGGGTCTCGTTGGTGGTACGGGCGAGCCGGGCCACCTCGTCCCGCCTGCCGGGCTCGGGCACCCGGCGCGACAGGTCCTCGGACGCGGTGATGGCGGCCATCTCCCGGCGGATGCCTTCGACGGGGGCGAGCGCCCTGCGGGTCACCAGCCACGTCACACCGCCGACGATCAGCAGCAGCGCGGGCAGTCCCACCAGCATGGCGGTGGTGGCGGTGTTGAGGGCGCTCTGCCGGGCGGCGAGCGAAGAGCCCACCCGCAGCAGGACTTTGGCGTTGTTCCGGTCGGTCACCTCGATGGTGACGAAGCGGTAGTCGGCGGTGTGCCCGTCGACGGTGGCGCGGCCCGAGGTGTGCGAGATGACGTCGCCGACACTGCCGAGCCCGGCCGGATCGTCGTCGCTGCCGCCGTGGTCGTCACCGCTCGGATCGTCGTCACCGCCGCTGTCGTCACCCGCGTCGTGGCTCGGGCCGTCGTCGCTGCCGCCGCCCTTGCCCTTGCCACTCCCTTTGCCCTTGCCGCCGTCGTCATGGAAGGCGGCCGGTGTCTTGAGCGCGGAAGAGGCGGGAGCGGGCTTGACGGCGGCGAGCCCTGTTCCGCTGACGGCTTCCAAGTCCTTGCTGGCGGCGAGCAGTTGGCCGCTCCTGGTGGACACCTGCACCGGATGGTCCTCCCCGTCGGGAAGCTCAAGCCGGGTGTACGGCACCGGATTTGGCACCTGGGCGATGACGTCGACCGCGATGTCCCTGGCCGCCGAGTCGGCCTGCTGGTCCGCCTGTCCCGTGAGGTTCGAGCGCAGCGACATCAGGACGGCTATCCCGGCGGCCACCAGGGCGATCGCCACCACCACCGTGGCACCGAGCGACGTACGGGCCCGCACGGACCCGAAGGGCCGCCTCACGAGGCGACCAGCCGGTAGCCGGCGCCGCGTACCGTCTGGATGGCGCCGGCGCCTATCTTGCGCCGCAGGGTGCTGATGTAGACCTCGATGATGTTCGGGTCGCCGTCGTAGGCGAAGTCCCAGACGTGCTCCAGGATCTGCGGCTTGCCGACCACCTCGCCCGGCCGGACGGCGAGTTGTTCCAGCACGGCGAACTCCTTCGCGGTCAGCGCCACTTCGACATCGTCGCGGAAGACCCGGCGGGCGGCGGTGTCGACGCTGAGGCGGCCGATCCGCAGCACGGGCGAGGCACCCGCCGAACCCCGCCTGCGCAGCAGGGCCTTGACCCGCGCGACGAGCACCACGTACGAGAAGGGCTTGGTCAGATAGTCGTCGGCGCCCGTGTCGAGCCCCTCGGCCTCGTCGTACTCGCCGTCCTTCGCCGTGAGCATCAGGATCGGTACGTCGTTGCCGGCGGCGCGCAGCGCGGCGCAGACCCGGTAGCCGTTCATGCCGGGCAGCATGATGTCGAGCACGACCAGGTCGTACACGCCCTCGCCGGCCCGGTACAGCCCTTCGAGCCCGTCGTGGACGACGTCCACGGCGAACCCCTCGGCCGTCAGTCCCTTGGCCAGCGAGACCGCGAGCCTCTTCTCGTCCTCGACGATCAGCAACCGCATGCGCCCAGCTTCCCAAACTGAACCTGAAGATCTCTTCAGGTGGCTTCAGGCTGCCTTCAGCTTGCCTCAGCGAAGTTGATGTCACACGGACAACGACTCGGGAGGCACCACATGAAGCGCAACATCACCATCGCGGCCGTCACGGCGGCGGTACTGATCGGGGGCGGCACCTACACGGCGGTCGCCATGGGCAGCGACGACGGCCGGGTGTCCCCGACGCCGAGCGCCACGGCGACGGCCCGCCCGGACGCGTCGCCTGACGCGTCGCCGGACGACAACCCGCACGTCTCGCCGACGTCGACGCCGGCGGCAAGGACCGACGCCCGGCGGGCCGAGGCGGCGGCGCTGAAGATCGTGCCGGGAACGGTGACGTCCGTCGAACGCGACAGCAGCTACTGGGAGGTGGAGATCCGGGGCACGGACGGCGTGGAGCGCGAGGTGCACGTGGACCTGACGACGGGCAGGGCAACGCTGGACCGCGACCACCGGGGCGGCGCCACGCACACCACCAAGCGCCCAGCCACGCCCCCCAGCCCGGACGACAACCCGCACCACAGCGCCGCGCCGGCCCCGCGGCCGACGACTGACGACCACGGCGGCCGCGGCGGCCGCGGCGGTTCCGACGACGGCCCGGGGCACGACGCGGGCGACGACCACGGTGGCCGCGGTGGCCGCGGCGGTTCCGACGACGGCCCGGGGCACGACGACGGCGACGACCACGGCGGCAGCCGGCACGGCGGCGACGACGACTGATCAGTGGTTGCGGTCCGCTTGTCGGCTGCCGGGTCCCGGGGCCTCCGGAGGGGGGTGTCCGGACTGCTCGATCGCTAGAACTCCTACGCTTTACGTCCGGACACCCCCCTCCTGCGACCCCGGCCCCCTCCCGTCGGTGAGTCCCACCTCAGCGCCCGCATAGGCGCTGCATGTGGGTGCGTGCGGGCCGGAGGCCGCGTCCCTGGCGCGGGCGCCCGGTCACTTTCCCCCGGTGGCCGGGCACAAGTGTCCCGGGCGGCGGGGCTGAAGGGGGTCGTGCAGGGGTGGTGTCCGGAGCGTAAAGCGTGATTTGCGGCGCATGTCCGGGTGCACCGCGTGTGGGACGAGTACGCGCCGTAAATCGTGCAGCGCAGGACACGACCCCGGAACGACCCCCGGCGACAACCGCAACCACGACCCGCAACCACAAACCGCGCCGGACGGCGACACCGCAGCGCAGGACACGACCCCGGAACGACCCCCGGCGACAACCCCAACCAAGACCGGCCACCCCGACCGCGCCGGACGGCGACACCGCCCCCGGCGACCACCGCAACCAAGGCCCGCAACCCCGAACCGCGCCGGACGGCGACACCGCCCCCGGCGACCACCGCAACCAAGGCCCGCAACCCCGCCGGACGGCGACTACGTGCCCGTGATGCCCGCCACCAGTTCGTCCGCCGCCGTGTACGGGTCCAGCTCGCCCGCCACGATCCGTTCCGCCAGCGCGTCGAGGCGGTGGTCGCCGTGCAGGTCGCCGATGCGTTCGCGCAGCGCGGTGACCGCGATCGTCTCGACCTCCCGCGCCGCCCTCGCGGCCCTGCGGGCGTTCAGGACGCCGTGCTCCTCCATCCAGGCGCGGTGCTTCTCCAGCGCCTCGACCACCTCGTCCATGCCCTCGCCGCGCGCCGCGACCGTCTTGACGATCGGGGGGCGCCAGTCGCCGGGGGCTCTGGTCTCGCCCAGGCCCAGCATGTGGTTCAGCTCGCGGGCCGTCGCGTCGGCGCCGTCGCGGTCCGCCTTGTTGACCACGTACACGTCGCCGATCTCCAGGATCCCGGCCTTGGCCGCCTGGATCCCGTCGCCCATGCCGGGGGCGAGCAGCACCACCGACGTGTCGGCCTGGGAGGCGATCTCGACCTCCGACTGGCCGACGCCGACGGTCTCGACCAGGATCACGTCGAAACCGGCCGCGTCGAGCACCCTGATCGCCTGCGGCGCCGCCCAGGCGAGGCCGCCGAGGTGGCCGCGGGTCGCCATGGAGCGGATGTAGACGCCGGGGTCCGACGCGTGCTCGGACATCCGCACCCTGTCGCCGAGGAGCGCGCCGCCGGAGAAGGGCGACGACGGGTCGACGGCGAGCACGGCGACGCGTTTGCCCGCCGCCCGGTACGCGGAGACCAGCGCGGTCGTGGACGTGGACTTGCCGACGCCCGGCGATCCGGTCAGCCCGACGACGTACGCGTTGCCCGCGAGCGGGGCCAGCGCCGCCATCACCTCACGCAACTGCGGGGACGCCCCCTCGACCAGCGAGATCAGCCGGGCGACGGCGCGCGGCCGGCCCTCGCGGGCCTGCGTCACCAGCTCGGGGACGTCCTGCATCACAGCTCCGTTCGTTTCGTACGCGCCTCAAACTACTTGGCCACCCGGAGGATCAGCGCGTCCCCCTGCCCGCCGCCGCCGCACAGCGCCGCCGCGCCCACGCCGCCGCCGCGCCGCTTCAGCTCCAGCGCGAGGTGCAGGACGAGCCGGGCGCCGGACATGCCGATCGGGTGGCCGAGGGCGATCGCACCGCCGTTCACGTTCACCTTTTCCGGGGACACCCCGAGGTCCTTCATCGACTGCACGGCGACGGCGGCGAACGCCTCGTTGATCTCGACCAGGTCGAGGTCGGCCACCTCCGCGCCCTCCTTCTTCAGCGCGTGCAGGATCGCGTTGGACGGCTGCGACTGGAGCGAGTTGTCGGGTCCCGCCACATTGCCGTGCGCGCCGATCTCGGCGAGCCACTCCAGGCCCAGCTCCTGCGCCTTGGCCTTGCTCATGACGACGACGGCCGCGGCGCCGTCGGAGATCTGCGACGCCGTGCCCGCCGTGATCGTGCCGTCCTTGGCGAAGGCGGGGCGCAGCTTGCCCAGCGTCTCGACGGTGGTGTCGGCGCGGATGCCCTCGTCCTGCGCGAAGACCACCGGGTCGCCCTTGCGCTGCGGGATCTCGACGGGGACGATCTCGGCCTCGAAGACGCCGTTCTTCTGGGCGGCGGCGGCCCGCTGGTGGGAGAGCGCGCCGAACTCGTCCTGCGCGGGGCGCCCGATGCCGAGGCGGGTGTTGTGCTTCTCGGTCGAGGCGCCCATCGCGATGTCCTCGAAGGAGTCGGTCAGGCCGTCGTACGCCATGGAGTCGAGCATTTCGATCGCGCCGTACTTGTAGCCCTCGCGGGACTTGGGCAGCAGGTGGGGCGCGTTGGTCATGGACTCCTGGCCGCCGGCCACGACGATGTCGAACTCGCCGGCCCTGATGAGCTGGTCGGCGAGGGCGATGGCGTCGAGCCCGGAGAGGCAGACCTTGTTGACGGTCAGCGCGGGGACGGACATCGGGATGCCCGCCTTGACGGCGGCCTGGCGGGCCGGGATCTGCCCTGTCCCGGCCTGCAGCACCTGCCCCATGATCACGTACTGCACCTGGTCACCGCTGATCCCGGCCCGCTCCAGCGCGGCCTTGATCGCGAAGCCGCCGAGGTCGGCGCCGGAGAAGGACTTGAGCGAGCCGAGCAGGCGCCCCATGGGGGTACGGGCGCCGGCGACGATGACTGAAGTGGTGGTGTTCGTATCCGACATGAGACGCGATCCCCTTTGCCTGAGCTTGAGGAGTGAACGAGGGTTAACCACCAGGGTACTGACCGGTAGGCAGCGGGGTCACCAGCCGGTGAGTGTGACGGCGCGCACCTTGCGTAACCGCGGCGGTACCGCTGCACTGGTTCCATGCTGACGCGAATCGATCACATCGGGATCGCCTGTTACGACCTCGAAGCGACTGTCGAGTTCTACCGGTCGACGTACGGCTTCGAGGTCTTCCATACGGAGACCAACGAGGAGCAGGGCGTGAAGGAGGCCATGCTCAAGATCAACGAGACGTCCGACGGCGGCGCTTCGTACCTTCAGCTCCTGGAACCGATCAGGGAGGATTCCGCCGTCGGCAAATGGCTGGCCAAGAACGGCGAGGGGGTGCACCATCTCGCGTTCGGCACCGAGGACGTCGACAGTGACTCCCAGGCCATCCGTGACAAGGGCGTACGCGTCCTCTACGACCAGCCGCGTACCGGCACGATGGGCTCCCGCATCACCTTTCTCCACCCCAAGGACTGCCACGGCGTACTCACAGAACTGGTCACCTCGGTCCCGGAGCACTGACCCCGGGCATTCCCGGCCCGGTAGAGTGGCGGCTCCGGGCCGGGACCGGGTCGGGGCCGCACGTGTGCCGATGATCTGACACCATTCCCCGGGGGGCCGCTCGCCGCGAGCGGTACTCGTTGGGAGAGTTGCGACCAGGGGACGGATGGGACCGCGCAGTGCGGGGCTACGAACGCCAGGAGAGCCACCGAGCTGAAGACGACCACCTCTCGCGGTTCGAAGCCGAGATGGACCGGCTGAAGACCGCACGAGAGAAGGCCGTCCAGCACGCCGAGGACCTCGGGTACCAGGTCGAGGTGTTGCGCGCCAAGCTCCACGAGGCACGCCGCAACCTTGCTTCCCGTCCCTCGTACGACAATGCCGACCTGGGCTACCAGGCCGAGCAACTGCTCCGTAACGCCCAGATCCAGGCCGACCAGCTCCGGGTGGACGCCGAGCGTGAGCTGCGTGACGCCCGTGCGCAGACCCAGCGCATCCTCCAGGAGCACGCCGAGCACCAGGCGCGGCTCCAGGCCGAGTTGCACGCCGAGGCGGTCCAGCGCAGGCAGCGGCTCGACCAGGAGCTGGCCGACCGCAGGCAGACCGTCGAGTCGCACGTCAACGAGAACGTCGCGTGGGCCGAGCAGCTCAGGGCCCGTACCGAGGCCCAGGCCCGCCGGCTCATGGAGGAGTCGCGCGCCGAGGCGGAGCAGTCGCTGGCCGCGGCCCGCGCCGAGGCGGCCCGGGTCACCGAGGAGGCCAGGCGCAGGCTCGGCGCCGACGCGGAGGCCGCGCGCGGTGAAGCGGAAGCGATTTTGCTGCGCGCCCGCAGGGACGCGGAGCGGCTGCTGACCGCCGCATCGAACCAGGCGCAGGAAGCCACCGCCCACGCCGAGCAGCTCCGTACGACCACGACGCAGGAGTCCGACACCGCGCGCCAGCAGGCCGGCGACCTCAGCCGGGCGGCCGAGGCGCGGATGCAGGAGGCCGAGGAGCGGCTGCGCGAGGCGCGCGCCGAGGCCGAGAAGGTCGTCACGGAGGCCAAGGAGACAGCCGTCAAGCGGCTGGCCGGGGCCGAGTCGCAGAACGAGCAGCGCACCCGTACGGCCAAGTCGGAGATCGCCCGGCTGGTCGGCGAGGCCACGAAGGAAGCGGAAGCCACCAAGGCGGAGGCGGAGCAGGCGCTCGCCGACGCCCGCGCCGAGGCGGAGAAGCTGGTCGCCGAGGCGGCGGAGAAGGCCCGCTCCGTGGCCGCCGAGGACTCGGCGGCGCAGCTCGCGAAGGCCGCCCGTACCGCCGAGGAAGTCCTGAACAAGGCGTCGGCCGACGCGAAGGCCACCACGACGTCGGCGGCCGAGGAGGCCGACCGGATCCGCCGTGAGGCCGAGGCCGAGGCGGACCGGCTGCGCGGCGAGGCCGCCGAGCAGGCCGACCAGCTCAAGGGCGCGGCCAAGGACGACACCAAGGAGTACCGCGCCAAGACCGTCGAGTTGCAGGAGGAGGCGCGCAGGCTGCGCGGCGAGGCCGAGTCGCTGCGCGCCGAGGCCGTCGCCGAGGGCGAGCGGATCCGCGGCGAGGCCCGCAGGGAAGCGGTCCAGCAGATCGAGGAGGCGGCCAGGTCCGCCGAGGAGCTGCTGACCAAGGCCAAGGCGGACGCCGACGAGGCGCGGTCGAACGCGACGACGGAGAGCGAGCGGGTACGCACCGAGGCCATCGAGCGGGCGACGACGCTGCGCCGGCAGGCCGAGGAGACCCTGGAGCGCACCCGGGCCGAGGCGGAGCGGCTGCGCGCCGAGGGCGAGGAGCAGGCCGAGGCGACGAAGTCCGCGGCCGAGCAGGCGGCGGCCGAGCTGCGTGCGGAGAACGAACGCGGCATAGACGCCCGCAAGGCGGAGGCGGCCGGCGAGCTGACCCGGCTGCACACCGACGCCGAGCAGCGGCTGGCGTCCGCCGAAGAGGCGCTCACCGACGCCCGCGCGGAGAGCGAGCGGATCCGCCGGGAGGCCGGCGAGGAGATCGAGCGGCTGCGCGCGGAGGCGGCGGAGCGGATCCGTACGCTCCAGGCGCAGGCCGAGCAGGAGGCCGAGCGGCTGCGTACGGAAGCGGCGTCCGACGCCGCCGAGTCCCGCGCCGAGGCCGAGAACGCCGCCGTACGGCTGCGTACGGAAGCGGCGACGGAGGCCGAGCGGCTCAAGTCGGAGGCGCAGGAGAGCGCCGACCGGCTCAGGAGCGAGGCGGGCGCGGCGGCGGAGCGCGTCGGCACCGAGGCGGCCGAGGCGCTGTCGGCGGCCCAGGAGGAGGCGGCCAGGCGCCGCCGCGAGGCCGAGGAGCTGCTGGCAGGGGCGCGCGGCGAGGCGGAGCAGGAGCGCGAGCGGGCCCGCGAGCAGAGCGAGGAGCTGCTGGCATCGGCCCGCAAGCGGGTCGAGGAGGCGCAGACCGAGGCGCAGCGGCTGGTCGAGGAGGCCGACCGGCGCTCGACGGAGATGGTGTCGGCCGCCGAGCAGACCGCCCAGCAGGTACGGGACTCCGTGGCGGGTCTGCAGGACCAGGCCGAGCAGGAGATCGCCGGGCTGCGGTCGGCCGCCGAGCACGCGGCGGAGCGGACGAGGACCGAGGCGCAGGAAGAGGCCGACCGGGTCAGGGCGGACGCCTTCGCGGAGCGCGAGAGGGCGAGCGAGGACGCCGGCCGGGTGCGCGCCAGGGCCCAGGAGGAGTCGGACGCGGCGCGTGCGCTCGCCGAGCAGACCGTCGCCGAGGCGGCGGCCGAGGCGGACCGGCTTCGTGCCGAGACGGCCGAGTACGCGCAGCGGATGCGGACCGAGGCGTCGGACGCCCTCGCGGCGGCCGAGCGGGACGCGTCACGCGCCCGCGCCGAGGCCCGCGACGACGCCAACCGGATCCGCGGTGACGCGGCGACGCAGGCGGACCGGCTGATGGCCGAGGCGACGACGGAGTCGGAGCGGATGCGCGCCGAGGCGGCCGAGACGGTCGGCGCGGCGCAGCAGACGGCGGACCGGCTGCGCGCCGAGGCGCAGCAGTTCAAGGCCGACATAGAGGCGGCGGCCGAGCGGATCAGGAACGAGGCGCAGGAGGAGACGGACTGGCTCCTCGACGAGGCGCGCAAGGACGCGGCGAAGCGCCGCTCCGACGCGGCCGAGCAGGCGGACCAGCTCATGAACAAGGCCCAGGAGGAGGCGCTGCGCGCCGCCACCGAGGCCGAGGCGCTGGCGGACCGGCTGGTGGCGGCGGCGCGGGGCGAGGCGGAGCGGATCACGGCGGACGCGACGGTCGAGGGCAACACCCTCGTCGAGCGGGCCCGCGCCGACGCCGACGAACTCCTCGTAGGGGCCCGGCGGGACTCGACGGCCATCAGGCAGCGCACCGAGGAGTTGCGGGCGCGCAGCGAGGGCGAGATCGAGCAACTGCACGAGCGGGCGCGGCGGGAGACCTCGGAGCAGTTGCGGACGGCGGGTGAACGGGTCGACACTCTGATGCGCGCCGCCAACGAGCAGCGCGCCGAGGCCGAGCAGAAGGCCAAGGAGCTGATGGCCGGGGCCAATTCGGAGGCCAGCAAGGTCCGGATCGCCGCGGTGAAGAAGGCGGAGGGCCTCCTGAAGGAGGCCGAGCAGAAGAAGGCCGAATTGATTCGGGAGGCCGAGCAACTTCGTGCGGAAGCCGATCAGGAAGCCAAGCAGATGGTCAAGGACGGCAAGCGGGAGCTGGACGTGCTGGTGCGCAGGCGCGCGGACATCCAGACCGAGATCTCCCGTGTCCAGGACGTACTCGAAGCGTTGGAGTCATTTGAGGCACCCTCCGGTCCCACGAAGGACAACCCCGTCAAGGCGGGCGCAGCAGCGGGAACCACACGTTCGGGTAACAAGCCTGCGGACGACTAGCCACTCAAAAGGCTGGACATTGTCCGTATCAAACCGGCATCAACTCGATGACACGCCGCTTCGGCCCCTAGGATTCCCCCTATCACCTCACCGGTCTCATTCGACAGGAACCCCATGAGCGACACATCCTCCCCATTCGGCTTCGAGCTCGTGCGGCGTGGTTACGACCGCGGTCAGGTGGACGACCGCATTACCAAACTCGTCGCCGACCGTGACAGTGCACTCGCCCGCATCACCTCTCTCGAAAAGCGCATCGAGGAGCTCCACCTCGAAACGCAGAACGCCCAGGCCCAGGTCAGCGACGCCGAGCCGTCGTACGCGGGGCTCGGCGCGCGCGTCGAGAAGATCCTCCGTCTCGCCGAGGAGGAGGCGAAGGACCTGCGCGAGGAGGCCCGTCGCGCGGCCGAACAGCACCGCGAGCTGGCCGAGTCGGCGGCTCAGCAGGTGCGCAACGACGCCGAGTCGTTCGCCTCCGAGCGGAAGGCGAAGGCGGAGGACGAGGGCGTCCGGATCGTCGAGAAGGCCAAGGGCGACGCCTCGACGCTGCGCTCCGAGGCGCAGAAGGACGCGCAGTCCAAGCGCGAGGAGGCCGACGCGCTCTTCGAGGAGACCCGCGCCAAGGCCGCCCAGGCCGCGGCGGACTTCGAGACGAACCTCGCCAAGCGGCGTGAGCAGTCCGAGCGCGACCTGGCGTCGCGTCAGGCGAAGGCCGAGAAGCGCCTGGCGGAGATCGAGCACCGCGCCGAGCAGCTCCGGCTCGAGGCCGAGAAGCTGCGCACGGACGCGGAGCGCAGGGCCCGGCAGACGGTGGAGACGGCGCAGCGCCAGTCCGAGGACATCGTGGCGGACGCGAACGCCAAGGCCGACCGGATCCGCAGCGAGTCGGAGCGCGAGCTGGCGGCGCTCACCAACCGCCGCGACTCGATCAACGCCCAGCTCACCAACGTCCGCGAGATGCTGGCGACGCTGACCGGCGCCGCTGTCGCCGCCGCCGGCACCCCCGCCGACGACGAGCCGATCTCGCGCGGTGTGCCGGCCCAGCAGTCCCGCTGAGCACCGGCGCTCCCGCAGGGTCCCGGCGCCCACGCGGAACCCGGCGGCTGTCCGGAACCCGGCAGTCCGGGTAACAATCGCGTCAAGCCCCTCGCCACTCCGGTGGCGGGGGGCTTTTCGCACCTTTAGGTTGGCCGCATGATCGAGGTCGCGGGGCTCACCAAACATTTCGGCCGCAAGGTCGCGGTCGACCATCTCTCCTTCCAGGTGAGACCGGGTGTGGTGACGGGGTTTCTGGGCCCCAACGGGGCGGGCAAGTCAACGACGATGCGGATGATGCTCGACCTGGACAACCCGACCGGCGGGTCGGTGCGGATCGACGGGAAGCAGTACCGGAACCTGACCGACCCGCTGCAGCACATCGGGGCGCTGCTGGAGGCCAAGGCCATGCACGGCGGCCGCAGCGCGTACAACAACCTGCTCTGCCTGGCGCAGAGCAACCGGATCCCGCGCCGCCGGGTGGACGAGGTCCTCGACATGGTCGGGCTGACCGCCGTGGCCAAGAAGAAGTCGAAGGGCTTCTCGCTCGGTATGGGCCAGCGCCTCGGCATCGCCTGCGCGCTGCTCGGCGACCCCGAGATCCTGATGTTCGACGAACCGGTCAACGGCCTTGACCCGGAAGGGATCCACTGGATCCGCAATCTGATGAAGGCGCTCGCGGCCGAGGGCAGGACGATCTTCGTCTCCAGCCATCTGATGAGTGAAATGGCCCTGACCGCCGACCACTTGATCGTGATCGGGCAGGGCAGGCTGCTGGCGAACACGTCCATGGCGGACTTCATCCACGAGAACTCACGCAGCTACGCCCGGGTGCGTTCGCCGCAGCCCGAGCGGCTGAAGGACGTCCTGCACGAGGCCGGCATCAGCGCGATCGAGGCGGCCGACGGGACGCTGGAGGTGGACGGCTCCGAGACCGAGCCGCTGGGCGACCTGGCCGCCGAGCACGGCATCACCCTGCACGAGCTGAGCGCCCAACGCGCCTCGCTGGAAGACGCCTTCATGCAGATGACGGCCGAATCCGTCGAGTACCACGCCCATTCCGGTGCGGGCGGGCAGCCGCCGGCCGCCGGTCCCCAGCAGGGGCCGCCGCAGGGACCACCGGCAGGACCGCCCGCGGGACCGCAGTGGGGTCCGCGCGCCGGCAACCAGGGCAAGGGAGCCTGAACGATGGCATCGGCACCAGCGGTCCTCCAGTCCGAGTGGACCAAGATCCGTACCGTTTCCTCCACCACCTGGACGCTGATCAGCGCCTTCGTGGTGACCGTCGCGCTGGGCTGGGGGCTCTCCGCGCTGTTCGACTCGCAGTACGACAGCCTGTCCCAGGCCGACAAACTCACCTTCGACCCGACCTTCACCAGCTTCTCCGGGATGATCCTCGGCCAGCTCGCCATGGTGGTCTTCGGGGTGCTGGTGGTCGGCTCCGAGTACAGCTCGGGCATGATCCGCACCTCGCTCGCCGCCGTGCCGCAGCGGGCGACGTTCCTCTTCAGCAAGATCCTGGTGGCCGGGGTGCTGGCGCTGGTGGTCGGGCTCGTCACCGGCTTCATCACCTTCTTCCTCGGCCAGAGCGCCCTCGGCGACCGCGGCACCAGCATCGGTGAGCCGAACGTGCTGCGCGCGGTCATCGGCAGCGGTCTCTACATGGGCATGATCGCCATCTTCTCGATGGGCGTCACGGCGATGCTGCGCAGCTCGATGCTGGCGCTCGGCATCCTGATGCCGTTCTTCTTCCTCGTCTCGCAGATCCTCTCGGCCGTACCCGGCGCCAAGAAGGTCGCCCTGTACTTCCCCGACCAGGCGGGGTCCAAGATCCTTCAGGTGGTCCCCGACGCGACGGGTTCGGACCGGGCGCCGTACGGGCCGTGGGAGGGATTCGGCATTCTCGCGCTGTGGGTGGTGGCGGCGCTGATCGGCGGATACGCGGTGCTGAAGAAGCGCGACGCGTAACGCGTAACGCGCGGAAGCATTTGGCCGGAACCGTCAACGCCCGGATATCCTCCTAACTCTTACGGGGGCCTTCGGTCGGGGGGACGGCCACTGCCCCGACCACCTGACCTGTCGATGGGGCTGGAGAATGATCGAGGCAGTCGGCCTGACGAAGCGCTACGGCGCCAAGACGGCCGTGTACAACCTTTCTTTCCAGGTACGCCCAGGCACCGTCACCGGTTTTCTGGGCCCCAACGGTTCCGGCAAGTCCACGACGATGCGGATGATCCTGGGGCTCGATCAGCCCAGCGCCGGTCATGTCACGGTGGGCGGGCACCCCTTCCGGCAGCTCCCGAACGCGCCGCGCCAGGTCGGCGCGCTGCTCGACGCGAAGGCCGTGCACGGCGGCCGCACCGCGCGCAACCACCTGCTGTCGCTGGCCCAGCTCTCCGGGATCCCGGCGACCCGGGTGGACGAGGTGCTGGGCGTGGTGGGCCTGCAAGATGTGGCCCGCAAGCGGTCGAACGGGTTCTCGCTGGGCATGGGGCAGCGGCTCGGCATCGCCGCGGCGCTGCTCGGCGATCCGCAGGTGCTGCTGTTCGACGAGCCGGTCAACGGTCTCGACCCCGAGGGCATCCTGTGGGTCCGCAATCTGATGAAGCAGCTCGCGAGCGAGGGCCGTACCGTCTTCGTCTCCTCGCACCTGATGAGCGAGATGGCCGTCACCGCCGAGCATCTGATCGTGATCGGCCGGGGGCAGTTGCTCGCCGACATGAGCGTCCGCGACTTCATCTCGCACAACTCGGCCGACTTCGCGCGGGTGCGCACGGCGGACGTCGATCCTGAGCGCCGGGAGAAGCTGACGGCGGCGCTCATCGAGGCGGGCGGCCAGGTGATGCCCGAGCCGGACGGCGCGCTGCGGATCACCGGGCTGCCGCTCCCCCGGATCAGCGACGTGGCCCACGACGCCGACGTACGGCTGTGGGAGCTGTCGCCGCACCAGGCCTCGCTCGAGGAGGCGTACATGCGGATGACGCAGCACACGGTCGACTACCGCTCGACGGCCGACGCGCTCGCCGGTTTCCAGCAGCCGCTGCCCGGCTACGGGCCGCACGGCGCCGTGCTGCCGGGCCCGCCCGCCGTCTCCGACGTACCGCAGCAGGGCTGGTACGTACCGCCGCCGCCCGGCGGGAATCCGTACGCGACGCCGGCGGCGGCACCGGACGCGGCTGTCCCCGCGGCGGCCGCCGAGAGCGCCCCGACGAAGCGCGACGAGACCGAGGACGCCCGATGACGACCCCGTACCAGCAGCAGCGGCAGCCGCAGGGCTATGTCTCGCCGATCCCGGTGCGCCGGGCCACCCTGAGCGACGCGGTCGCCTCCGAGTGGACCAAGCTGCGGTCGCTGCGCTCCACGATGTGGACGCTCGGCGTGCTGATCTTCCTGATCGTGGCCGTCGGACTGCTGGCCGCCGTGGCCAGCAACGCCACCTCGTCGACCGACGAGGACGCCCTGAGCCTCGGCTTCTTCGGAGTGCTGCTCGGCTCCATCTGCGTGATGACCCTGGGCGTGCTGACGATGACCGCCGAGTACGGCACGGGCATGATCCGCACGACCCTGACGGCCTGCCCCAGCCGGGCGCGGGTGCTGGCGGCGAAGTCGCTGGTCTTCTTCCTGCTGGTCTTCGCGATCACGACGCTGACCACGGGGATCGTGGGCGCGCTACAGACGACGATCATGGACGTACCGTCGGCCGAGGGTGAGCGGTGGTTCCGCGCGACGGTCGGGGTCGGCCTCTATCTGGCGCTGCTCGGGCTGCTGTCGCTGGCCGTCGGGGTGCTGATCCGGCATTCGGCAGGCGCGATCACGATCATGATCGGGATCGTCCTGCTGCCGCTGGTGATGGCGCTGTTCATGATCTCGGACGGGCTCTCTAACCTGCGTGACGCGCTGTTCGAGTACTCGGTGCCGAGCCAGCTCGCGGTCTTCTACGACAACTCGGTGGGGCCACCGGGCACCGGGCCCACCGGCTGGGACCCGCTGTGGATCATGCTGGTGGTGACGCTGGCCGCGCTGGTCGGGGCGTTCTTCGCGCTGGACCGCAGGGACGTCTGACGCCGGACCGGACCGCCGGATCTCCTGGCTCGGTACCTGGCCGAGCACCCGGCTCCGCACCTGGCCGAGCAGCCGGTTCAGTACCTGGGCGCGTTACGGGACCGCTGCACTCGCGTGGTGCGGCGGTCCTTCGCGTTCCAGCACGCCTGGTGCCAGTGCCGCCGGTCTTCGACGCCGCCGTACTCCGGCCAGGCCACCACATGGGCGAGCCCTGACGGGATCTCCTGGTCGCAGCCGGGGCAGCGGTACCGCTTGCCCGCAGCGCTCGCGCCCGCGACATGGCGGACGCACCACTCCTCGCCCTGCCAGGACTCCGTCCGCTGGAAACCGCCGTACCTGCCACCGGACTCACCGGCGCTCTCGGTCGGTTTCTCGCCGCCTCGGGGGCGGTTGCGGCGCGGGGACACAGGACACCTCACGGGGCAGGAAGCACGGTTCCGCTCCAGCCTACGGCCCGTGAGAGGGGGCACGTGTCTTCTGTGGCGCGTGAATGGCGGAGGCACAGGAGGTACTTACCGGACAATCGCACGAACTTTGCGCCGAGCCGTGCCTTTGGCACGTGTCACGCGTTATTGCCGGTAGGGGGAGTCGCGTCGGCCTTGAGGAGGCAGAAGCGATGCGGGTTGGAGCATTTGTACTGGCCGCGCAGTTCCCGGGCCAGGGCCAGGGAGAGGCGCTGCACCGGGCGGTGCGCACCGCCGAGACCGCCGAGGAGTCGGGACTCGACTCCGTCTGGCTGGCCGAGCACCATTTCGTGCCGTACGGGGTGTGCCCGTCGGCCGTGACACTCGCCGGCCTGCTGCTGGGACGGACCCGACACATCCGGGTGGGTACGGCGGTCAGCGTGTTGCCGAACGCACATCCGGTGGCGCTCGGCGAGCAGGCGGCGCTGCTGCATCTGCTGTCCGACGGGCGGTTCTCGCTCGGGGTCGGCCGCGGCGGGCCGTGGGTCGACCTTGAGGTGTTCGGCGCGGGTCTCGACGCGTACGAGCACGACTTCCCCGAGTCGCTCGGGCTGCTGCTGCGCTGGCTGCGGGAGCCGCGCGTCGCCGCGACCGGCGACCGGTTCGTCTTCCGCGAGGTGCCCGTGGTGCCCCGGCCGGACGAACTCCTCGACCAGGAAGGGCCGGAGGTCATCGTCGCGTGCACCTCACCGAAAAGCGTGAAACTCGCCGCCCTGCACGGGCTGCCCATGCTGCTGGGCATGCACTGCGACGACGAGGAGAAGGCCGGGATGGTCGCGCTGTGGCGGGCGCACGCCCACGCGGCCGGACACAGTCAGGAGGTCGTCGCCGCCGTGCGGCATGTGTCGGTGGGAGTCGCGCAGATCGCGGACGACACGGCCGAGGCGACCGAGACCCTGCTCAAGGCGATGCCGGGCTGGCTGCGCCAGGGGCTCGGCGCGCATACGACGGTCGACGGGAGGCAGCGCGCGATGCGCGATCCCGTCGCGTACACGGAACTGCTGTGCGGTCTGCACCCGGTGGGGCCACCGGAGTTGGCGGCCGACCGGCTGGCGGCCACGTCGGAACGTACCGGCATCAGCCGCTTCGCGCTGCTGGTCGAGGGCTCGGGCGATCTGGTGGCGACGGAGGAGAACGTACGGCGGCTGGGCTCCGAGGTGCTGCCCCGGCTCGGCTGACCGCCGGCGTACGGCCGGCCACCGGCCGCACGCCGAGCGGCAGGTTCAGCAGTCGCGCAATTCCGGGGACTGGTTGAGCAACTGGGCCCGTACCGAGGTGAAGCGGGCAAGCCGCTCATCGACCGAGGAGTCCAGCGGGAACACCGCGACACGGTGGCAGTTCTGGAACGCGAGGCGCACTCCGAAATGCCGCTGGAGTGCGCCACGAATGGCGTCACTCGCGAGTGCGCGCAACAGCTCACCACGTGCGTGCTCGTCCGGCGGCGGCGTCTGGTTGTCGGCGAAGGGGCCGCCGTCCACCTTTAGCTGTGCCACCAGCGAACTGATCATCTCCCATGCGAAGGGCAGGGAGGTCCGGACGCAGTCGACGAATTCCGCTTCGTCGACCTCGCCTCGCTCGGCCTGCTCCAACAGTGCCGGTGAGACGTCGAGCGACATGGGTTCTCCTCTCGCGACCCCAGCAAAGTGGGGCCTTACGGGCAGGGAAAGAGGCGCCGACGACGCAGCGTGCACGACCGGCGACCTCCTGCATCCACGTTATGCGCGCTGTCCGGACCGCACCAGGCGAATGGGAACACAACCGGCCACAAACGAAAGGGGCTTGAGGGGCGAATCGCGCCGGGTGGCGGCAGTCGAGTAGCGTTGCCCACCATGCGTCTCGTCATTGCCCGCTGCTCCGTGGACTACGCGGGCCGGCTCACCGCCCACCTGCCCTCCGCGCCCCGTCTGATCCTGGTCAAAGCCGACGGCAGTGTGTCCATCCACGCCGACGACCGTGCGTACAAACCACTCAACTGGATGTCGCCGCCGTGCACCTTGAAGGAGGGCGACGACGCTTGGACGGTCGTGAACAAAGCGGGCGAGAAACTGATCATCACGATGGAAGAAGTCCTGCACGACTCTTCGCATGAGCTGGGTGTCGACCCCGGGCTCATCAAGGACGGTGTGGAGGCCCATCTCCAGGAGCTGCTCGCCGACCGCATCGAGACGCTGGGCCAGGGCTACAGCCTGATCAGGCGCGAATACCCCACCGCCATCGGCCCGGTGGACATCCTGTGCCGCGACGCGGACGGCGGGACGGTCGCGGTCGAGCTGAAGCGGCGCGGCGACATCGACGGCGTCGAACAGCTCACCCGCTACCTGGAACTGCTCAACCGCGATCCCCATCTGGCCCCGGTCAAGGGCGTGTTCGCGGCCCAGGAGATCAAACCGCAGGCGCGGGTGCTGGCGACGGACCGCGGTATCGGCTGCGTGATCCTGGACTACAACGCGATGCGCGGCATCGAGGACGACAAACTCCGCCTGTTCTGAACCGAGTTGGGCCCGGCCTGCGGCAAAGCCGCGGGCCGGGCCGATTGGCTGCATGTCGCCCACGCCGGAACTCGCTGGTCCCCGCCGGTGGTGCTCGCTAGGGTCGCGGAATGAGCACTCGTACGTTCCGTGTCACCGTCCGCGGTGTCTTCGACGGACTCAGCACCGACCAGCAAGCCGAACTCCTGGCCCGCGCGCCGGAGCACGACGTCCTGCGCGCGGCTTTCACCGCTGAGGGGCACCTCAGCTACGACCTGTCGGCGCGCTCCGCCTTCACCTTCCGCTTCCAGGACTCCGGGGAGGCCGAGGAGGACATCCTGGAGGCCACCGAACGCGCCGAAGAGGCGGCGAGGACGTGGCTGGCCGAACGCGGCTACGGCTACAAGAACCTCAGAAGCACCGCGGAAGACCTCTCCCAGGCCCCGCTCGGCAAACGCCAACGCCGCGCGGCGGCCCAGCAGAACCACTGACCCGGATCGGTAGCGTCACCCGCGGACGTCCGACCGGGCCGGCAGCCAGAACAGGCCGAGGACCATGCCCGCAAGGAGCAGGCCGACGGCCACGGCCGAGGTGGACTGGAGGGCGTCGGTGAACGCGTGTGTCGCTTCGGCTCGGAGGTGGGGGACGGCCTGCACGAGGGGCAGGGGGCCGTGGTGCGCGGCGGATTCGAGGGCCGTGGCCGTTGCGCCCAGCGAGTCCTGCGCCTGTTCCGGTAGCGGGGGTGTCCACGGGGACAGCGCGTCCGTGATGCCGGCGTGGTAGCGGGTGGCGTAGATCGAGCCGAGGACCGCGACGCCCAGGGCGCCGCCGATCTGCCGGATCGCGTTGTTCGCGGCGGCCCCCGCCGCGGCTTTTCCGGGTTCGACGACAGCCATGACCAGCGGGGTCGTGGTGGCCATCACCGAACCGATACCCAGGCCCGCCAGCAGCAGAGCGGTCTCGATCAGCAGCAGCGGTGTGTGCGCGTCGAGGAAGTACAGGATGACGAACGCGACGGTCAGCGAGCCGAGTCCGAGCAGCACGGTGGCCTTCGGGCCGCGGGCGCGGGTAAGGGCGTTCGCCGCGAGGGCGGCGGCGACGCTGCCGACGGCGACCGGCAGCAGGATGAGGCCGAACGCCAGTGTGGAGTCGCCCCGGATCAGCAGGCTGTAGAAGACGAGCAGATACGTCCCGCCGGTGATGGTGAAGAACGCCAGCGCCATGCTCAGCGTGCCCGAGGCGAAGGCGCGGTTGCGGAACAGGGAGACGTCGATGGTCGGCTCGGCCCGGCGGCGCTCCACCACCACGAACACCGCGAAGATCACCACGCCGGCGGCGATCAGGCCGGTGGTGTTCCATGCCCACCACGTGGTCTCCCCGCCGCGGATCACACCGAACACGAGCGTCGCGGCGCCCGCCACCGACAGGACGACGCCGGGTACGTCGAGCCGCCGGCTGCCGGCCGCCTTCGACTCGGGTAGCGCCCATATCGCGAGGCCGCCGGCGACGAGCACGATCGGTACGTTGATCAGGAACACCGATCCCCACCAGAACCGCTCCAGCAGCAGACCGCCGATGAGCGGTCCGAACGCGACCGACGAGCCGCCGATCGCCGACCAGACGCCCATCGCCCTGCCCTGCCGGTCGGCCGGGAACGTGTCGCGGATGATGGACAGCGTCGCCGGCGGTACGACCGCCCCGCCCAGTCCCATCACCGCGCGCCAGAGGATCAGTTGGTCCGGCGTCGTCGAGAAGGCGGACAGCGCCGACGCGACGGCGAAGACCGCGAGACCGATCAGCAGGACCCGCTTGCGGCCGTACCGGTCGGCGAGGATGCCGGCCGGGAACATCAGCGCGGCGTAGATCAGGATGTACGAGTCGACGGCCCACTGGAGCTGGGAGTTGGACGCGGAGAGCTGTTCCTGGATGGCCCGCAGGGCGATGTTTACGATGGTGTTGTCCATCATCACCACCAGCAGGAACACGCCCAGCAGGGCGAGGACGAGCCCCGTCCTGGGCGGCGCGGTGACGGACGGTTCTGGCTGCACGAAGCGCTCCTCGGTCCCGGGTGAACACTACTTACTGAGTGCTCGCTAAGTTCAGTACCGTAACAGAGGTTAGCGACCGGTCGCTAAGATGGCCGCATGGCTCGATCCAACGCGGTAGACCGGCGGGCCCAGGTGATCGACGCGGCGATCGCCCTGTTCGCGCACACCGGGTACGAGGGCACCAAGACGAGCGCCATCGCGGCGCGGGTCGGGGTGTCGCAGCCGTATCTGTTCCAGCTCTTCCCGACCAAGAAGGCGATCTTCATCGCCGCCTGGCACAAGGCGTGCGACCGGATCGTCGGGACCCTGACAGCGGCGGTCGCCGGCACACCGCGCGAGCGGCGGCTGCCCGTACTCGCCGCCGCCTACGACGAACTCGTCAGCACGGACCGCGATCTGCTGACGATCCAGATCCACGCCTGGAGCGCCTCGGCGTCGGACGCCGACATCGCCGAGGCGACGCGGGCGGGGCTCGACCGGCTGCGGGACTCAGCCATCGAGCAGTTGGGCATCTCCGGCGAGCAGGCGACCCGGCTGCTCGCCGACATGGCGTTCTACAACATCAGCGTCGGCGTCGCGATGCGCGACCCCGGCGACTGCACGGTGAGCCGGCTGCTCCAGCAGCACCGCTGAGGCGCGTTACGCGACCGTGCCGGTGGGCTGCGGCACTCCCTCGGTGACGACCGGCGACGTACCGCTCGCCGAGGTGTCCGGGAGGGACGGGTCCGTCGGGTCGGTCGGGTCCGTCGTCGGATCCGTGGGGTCGGTCGGGTCCGTGGGGTCGGTCGGATCCGTCGGACCGCCCGTCGGGTCCGTGGGACCGGTCGGCGGCTTCGACGAGTGGGTGGGCTTCGTCGGGTGGTCCGTGGGTGACGTGTGGTGGCCGCCCGGGGTGGAGTGGCTGTCGGACGGGGACGACGGGCTGCCCGGGTCCGACGAGGCGATCGTGTCCGGGTCGGTGGGGACGCCGGTGCCGCTCGGTGCGCTGGACGTGGCCGTGTCGCCCGGAGTGCCGGGGGCGTCGCCGCTCGACTGGCCGACCGGCGACGAGGGGTCGGCCGGCGGGTCCGCGGGCAGGCCCGCGTTGTCGTCGTCCGGGCCCGTGGACTCTTCCGTGGTGACCTTGTCCGAGCCCTGCGTGTCGTTGCCCGAGGTCGCGCCCAGGGTCACCACCGTGCCCAGGACGGCGGCGAGCAGCGCGCCCGTGCCGACGGCGACCAGATTGCGGCGCGCGCCGCCGAGCAGCCGGCGGCGGCCGGCCGGCGGGGGCGTACCGCCGATCAGCGTCGGGCCCGCGGCGTAGCCGGCGGTGGCCGGTGCGGGTGACGACAGCCGCGAAGGCGGCAGTGCGGGCAGGCCCGGGGTCGGCAGCGCCGCGGCGATGGCGGGAGCGCCGGCCGGAGCGGGGCCGGCCGCGGGGGTGGTCCCCGCCAGGCTGTTCTCGCGGTCGGTGACCAGGGCCAGCGCGCGGCGCCCGGCGACCGTACCGCTCTTGTCGGCGACGGCGCCGCGCATCGCGATCGACGCCTCCAGCTCGGCGCGGGCCCGGTCGAGGTTGCCCTGGCAGAGCGCGAGCACGCCCAACTCATGGTGGAAGTACGCCTCTTCGGCGACCTCGCCGGCGATCCGCGCGGCTTCCTGGCCGGTGCGCAGCGCCCGTTCCCAGGCGCCCCAGTGCAGGCCGGCCAGGAAGGCGGGGGCGGCGCTGCGGGCCAACAGGACGGCGGCGCTGGGGTGTCCGGCCGCCGCCGGCCTGCCCTGCCCCTGTTCCGGTACGAGTTGGGCCATCGCGGCGAGGACGGCGTCCGCCTCGGCCGCCGCGCGCTCGGGGGTGACGGAGGGGTGGCCCACCCACCAGGCGTAGTGCTGGGCCGCGGTGTGCGCCTGGGCCTCGGCGTCGTCGGCGTAGCCCTTCGCGGTGAGCTGGAGGGCGACGCCGGGTGCGAGCCGGTAGCGCGAGCCGACCGGGGAGAGCAGTCCGCTGCTCATGAGTTCGCCGAGTGCAGCGTCCGCGTGGGTGTCCCCCACCAGGGCCGGCAGGTGTGCCTGGTGCGGCACCTCGCCGCCGAGCGCCACGGCGAAGCGCAGCGTCGCGCGGGCGGAGTCGCTGAGCCGGGAGGCGAGCAGATCGGCGGGGGCCGCGCCCTCACCGACGCTGGGCAGCGGGATGTCGTACCCCTCGGCGCTGTCGGTCGTGGCGTCGAACGCCGGGTCGAAGGCGCTGCCGGACGTCGTCTCCCGGCCGTGGTCCCCCGACGGCTTGGCGAACGGCTCGAACTCGTCGAAGATCTGCGGATCGCGGCGCAGTTGGTCGCGCTGCCGCAGCAGCGCGCCGGCCTGCACGAAGCGCAGCGGCAGTCCCTCGGACTCGAACCAGAGGTCGCCCGCCCAGTTGGCCTCCTCGTCGGTGAGCGGCCGCTCGACGGCGCGCTCCAGGAGTTCCAGCGACGAGCCGCGGCCGAGGCCGCCGAGGAAGATCTCCTCGACCGCCGTCTCCGCCGAGGGGGCGCTCACCTCGGGGGTCACAGCGAGCAGGTACGCGCATTCGGGGGTGGCGCCGAGCAGTTCGTCGAGTGCGGCGCCGCCGAATTCGAGGTCGTCCACGATGACGACGGCCCCGATCCCCCGGACGCGGTCGAGCAGTTCGGGGCGGTCGGGCCTGACCAGCTCGGACTCGTAGACGGCGTTGTGGAGTTCGTGGAGCAGTTCGACGGAGGTGCGGCGGTGGCCGGAGAGCCGGATGACCCCGTCGGGCGCCGTGTCCGCGCAGTCGGCCGCTACGGCGTCGAGCAGCGCGGTGCGTCCTGATCCGGGGGCGCCGGACAGCCGTATGGACCGGCCGCGGCCCAGCAGCCGTATCAGCCGGTCGTGTTCGTCCTGCCGCTCAAGGAGCGGGAGCGGCGGGGCGGCGGGTCCCGGCGGTACGGGCGGGCGGGCGGCGCGCTGCCGGGCGCCGCGGTCGGCCGGGTCACGGCGTACCGGAGCGGCGGGCCTGCTGCCGGGCGGGCACGGCTCGATCTCGGTGCCGTCGACCGGGTTGACGGTGAGGAGGAAGTCACCCGAGACCAGCCGCACCGTGCGGGCGGGGTGCGGTGCGACAGGGCCCGCGCCCTTGAGGTGGCTCAGGGCGGGCAGGAGCGCCGGGTCGCGCGTCGGCCGGGGCTGCCCGACGACGTCGCGTGCGAGTTCCAGCTCGGCGGGGCGCCGCTCGACCTCGGCGGGGCGCTCGACGGGCCAGTCGTCGGCCCCGTCGTCCGCCTGGTCGTCGAGGCGCTTGTCCGGCCGCTCGAAGAGCCGTGCGTCGGACCGTACGTCGGACCGCTCGAAAAGCCGTTCCTCCGGCCGTTCGAAGGGCCGCTCGTCGTCGGCGCGGTTCTCTTCGGGTCCCCGGTTCATCGGGTCCATCGTCAAATCCCCCAGATCAAGGCGTGTAGGTCTCCCCCGGCCTCACAACACGCCCATCTGTCGGTTCTGGTCCGGTGCGGTGTCTGCGTCAGCGGTTCGATCGATTCAGTGGTCCGGTAGATCGGCAGACGGCCGAACCATAGACCTCAGCACTGTATCCAGGAACACCCGGGGTACCACCCCGTCCAAGACGTCACGGTCTTATGAGGATTGTGCTCAGACCCGTGGCAGTGACTCTGCGGCGATTCCGCCCTCGATGGCGAGAATGCGGTGCAGTCGGGTGGCCACCAGCAGACGCTGCATCTGGGGCGGCACCCCGCGCAGCACAAGCCTACGGCCGCACCTCCCCGCGCGTCGGTGGGCTCCCATGATGACGCCGAGTCCCGTGGCGTCCCAGGAGTCCAGATCGGTCAGGTCGAGCACGAGGTCGCCGACGCCGTCGTCGACTGCCGAGTGCAGGACCGTGCGGGCGTCCGCCGCGCTGCGTACGTCGAGGCGGCCCCCGACGACCAGCTCGGCGTGGTCGCCCCTGATGTGCATATGCGCTCCCCGAGAGTGCGTCAGTGCTCCGTGTCTGTCTGCTCTGTCGTATGACAACTGACTGACTGTCCGACAGCAGTGGAAGTTGCCGTCCGTAAGCGAACCGATACCGAATTCACCCGGTGGGGTGGCTCAATTCGGTCAAGCCGGTTCAGTGCTTGTAGAACCCCTGCCCGCTCTTGCGGCCGATGTCACCCGCGTCCACCATCCGGCGCATCAGCTCGGGCGGTGCGAACTTCTCGTCCTGCGACTCGGTGTAGATGTTGCCGGTCGCGTGGAGCAGGATGTCGACACCGGTCAGGTCGGCGGTGGCGAGCGGTCCCATGGCGTGGCCGAAGCCGAGCTTGCAGGCGATGTCGATGTCCTCGGCGGACGCGACACCCGACTCGTACAGCTTGGCGGCCTCGACCACGAGCGCGGAGATCAGCCGTGTGGTGACGAAGCCTGCCACATCGCGGTTGACCACGATGCAGGTCTTGCCCACGGACTCGGCGAACTCCCTTGCGGTGGCGAGGGTTTCGTCGCTGGTCTTGTAGCCGCGCACCAGTTCGCAGAGCTGCATCATCGGCACGGGCGAGAAGAAGTGGGTGCCGACGACGCGGTCGGGGCGGTCGGTCACCGCGGCGATCTTGGTGATCGGGATGGCCGAGGTGTTGGAGGCGAGGACGGCGTCGTCCCGTACGAGCTTGTCGAGCGCGCGGAAGATCTCGTGCTTCACGTCGAGCTGCTCGAAGACGGCCTCGACGACGATGTCCGCGTCGGCGACGGCGTCCAGGTCGGTGGTGGTGGTGATCCGGGAGAGCGCGGCGTCGGCGTCGGCGCCTTCGAGCTTGCCCTTGGCGACGAAGCGGTCGTACGAGGCTCTGATGGTGTCGGTGCCCCTGGCCAGCGCCGCGTCGGTGACATCGCGCAGTACGACGTCCCAGCCGGCCTGGGCGGAGACCTGCGCGATCCCGGACCCCATGAGTCCGGCTCCGACGACGGCGAGTTTCCTGGCCACGACACACCTCGCGATTCTTGTTCTGCCTTGACACGTGCTTACATTCGGTCGCTCTGCCGGAGGTTAGCGGTCACCGGCCGGAGTGTGGCGCGGAAGAGATGCGCGTCACGTACCGAATGGCGGACATCACACCGGGACGGTCCATCAGCCCGCGCGCACGGCGTACTTGCGCCGTCGTCGGCATCCGGGTGTTCCGCACGACAGACCCTAGGCTTGGGCGCATGGTCAATCTGACGCGTATCTACACCCGTACCGGCGACAAGGGCACGACGGCGCTCGGCGACATGAGCCGTACCGCCAAGACCGACGTACGGATCGGGGCGTACGCCGACGCCAACGAGGCCAACGCCGCCATCGGCACCGCGATCGCTCTTGGCGCGCTGCCCGGCGCGATCGTGAAGGTGCTGGTCCGGGTCCAGAACGATCTCTTCGACGTGGGCGCGGACCTCGCGACGCCGGTGGTGGAGAACCCCGAATATCCGCCGCTGCGGGTCGAGCAGTCGTACATCGACAAGCTGGAGGCGGACTGCGACGCGTTCCTGGCCGACCTGGAGAAGCTGCGGAGCTTCATCCTCCCGGGCGGCGCGCCGGGCGCCGCGCTGCTGCACCAGGCGTGCACGGTCGTACGGCGCGCCGAGCGGTCGACCTGGGCGGCGTTCGAGACGCACGGCGAGACGATGAACCCGCTCACCGCCACGTATCTCAACCGCCTCTCCGACCTGCTGTTCATCCTCGCCCGCGCCGCGAACAAGGAGACGGGGGACGTGCTCTGGGTGCCCGGCGGCGAGCGCTGAGCCCGCGCGCGTCGGCGGCGGCGCTACGAACACTGCATCCTTCGATGTAGCGGGGCTCGCCCGGTAAGGGGAGGACGGTGCGCGCCGTGCCCTGTTTGATGGAGGGGTGAGCATCGACCTCCGGAAATTCGGCCACTTCGGTCGCTTCGGCCGCTTCGGCCCCTTCCGTCCGCACCGCGACGACATCCTCATCGCGGCGGCCGGGCTGCTCGGCGGTCTGCTGCTGTGGGGCCTGGGCGTCGAGAACCAGCCGGGGCGCCCGCTGGCGGGCGTGTGGGTGCTGGTGCCCGTGGTCGTCACGGCCGCGATGGAGCTGCTGCGCAGGACGGCGCCGGGGCCCGCGCTCGTGGTCGGCACGCTCGCGCTGGTCGCCGACCAGTTCACGCAGGGCAGCATCGCGACGATCGTGATGTTCACGGACCTGGTGTACGCGGCCGTGCTGTACGGCTCCGCGGCCACGGCGCGCCGGCTCCCCCGGCTGACCGCGCTGCTCACGGTCGTGGTGACGATCGGCTTCGTGGTCTGGCTGCACTCGGTGGAGGGGCTGCTGCTCGGGGTGGTCATCGGGGTCCTCGGCTTCGGCCCCGCCGCCACCGGCGCGCTCGTACGCAACCACCGCGACGCGGCGGACGCGGCCCGGCTGCGGGCCGAGCAGACTGCGCTGCTGGCCGAGGTCGACAGGGTCCAGGCGGTGGCGGCCGAGCGGGCGCGGATGGCGCGGGAGCTGCACGACATGGTGGCCAACCACCTCTCGGCCATCGCGATCCACTCGACGGCCGCGCTGTCGCTGGACGACGAGCGCACCAGCCGCGAGGCGCTCGGTGTGATCCGGGAGAACAGCGTCCAAGGGCTGGCGGAGATGCGCCGGCTGATCGGGCTGCTGCGCACCACGGGAGGCGAGAGCGAACCGACCGTCGCGCCGACCCTGGACGCCCTCGACACGCTGCTGGAGCAGGCCCGGGTGAACGGCGCGCCCAGCGGGCTGACGTTCGCCCTCGACGACCGGCGCGACGGCGCGGCGAAGCTGCCGGCGCCGGTCGAGCTGGCCGCGTACCGCATCGTCCAGGAGTCGCTGACCAACGCGCTCAAGCACGGTGCGAGCGGCGAGGTCACCGTCGAGCTCGTCCGCACCAGGCGGGCGCTGACGGTGGAGGTGAGCAGCCCGTACGGGGACCGGCCGGGGCCGCGCGCGCCGGGGTCGGGCGCGGGACTCGTCGGGATGCGGGAGCGTACCGCCCTGCTGGAAGGGGAGTTCGAAGCGGGCCCGGTGGCCGCGGGTGACGGCAAGAGCTGGCAGGTGCGGGCGGTGCTGCCCGTCGGGGAAGAGGACGGAACACGATGACGATCAGGGTGCTGGTCGCCGACGACCAGGCGGCGGTGCGCGCGGGCATTGTGCTCATCCTGGGCAGCGCCGACGACATCGAGGTGGTCGGTGAGGCCGCCGACGGCGCGCAGGCGCTGGCGATGGCCCGTGAGCTGCGGCCCGATCTGGTGCTGATGGACATTCAGATGCCGCGGGTGGACGGGGTTTCGGCGACCCGGCAGGTGGTCGCCGAGGGGTTGGCCGATGTGCTCGTGCTGACCACGTTCGACCTGGACGAGTACGTCTTCGGGGCGCTGCGCGCGGGAGCCGCCGGGTTCCTGCTGAAGAACACCGAGGCCCGGGACCTGCTGGCGGCCGTACGGACGGTGGCGGCCGGCGAGGGGCTGATCGCGCCCGCCGTGACCCGCCGGCTGATCGCGGAATTCGCCTCGCCCACCACCGGGCGCGGCAGCAGGACCGCCGACGGCGGCGTGCTGGACGTGCTCACGCGCCGGGAGCGCGAGGTGTTCTTCTGCCTGGGCGAGGGGCTGTCCAACGGGGAGATCGCCAGGCGCCTGTCGATGGCGGAGGCCACGGTCAAGACCCATGTGAGCAGGCTGCTCGCCAAGCTCGATCTGCGCAGCCGGGTGCAAGCGGCCGTTCTCGCGCAGGAGTTGGGTGGCTGACCAGCGCGGGCGACTTTGGTCCAGACCTCTTGACGATTGGTCCAGACCTTCCTACTCTCACCGCACACACCGCGGTGAGCCGTCGCGGCGTGTGCAGTGCACGGACCAACCCCGAATTGTCCGGTACTCACTCCTGGAGCACCCTTGAAGCTTCTTTCGGCACTTCACAGACCCAGATCCAGACGCAGATCCACGTCCCGAACCGTCGCGGGCCTCACCGCGCTGCTCCTCCCGCTGGCCGCCCTGGTCGGCCTCGCCTCCCCCGCGGAGGCCGCCACCTCGGCCACCGCCACCTTCACCAAGGCCTCCGACTGGGGAACCGGTTTCGAAGGCAAGTGGACGGTGAAGAACACCGGTACCACCAGCCTCAGTTCCTGGACAGTGGAGTGGGACTTCCCCTCCGGTACGGCGGTCACCTCCGCGTGGGACGCGGACGTCACCAGCTCCGGCAACCACTGGACCGGCAAGAACAAGAGCTACAACGGCACACTCGCCCCCGGCGCCTCCATCAGCTTCGGCTTCAACGGCACCGGATCCGGCTCCCCCTCGGGCTGCAAGCTCAACGGCGCCTCGTGCGACGGCGGAGTCGTCGTCCCCGGCGACAACCCGCCGTCGGCGCCCGGCACCCCGTCGGCGAGCAGCATCACCAACACCTCGGTCGTCCTGTCGTGGAGCGCCGCGACGGACGACAAGGGCATCAAGAACTACGACGTGCTGCGGGACGGCGCGAAGATCGCCACCGTCACCGGCACGACGTACACCAACACCGGCCTCACCGCCGGCACCGACTACTCGTACACCGTGCAGGCCCGTGACACGGCCGACCAGACAGGACCGGTCAGCGGCGCACGCGCGGTCCACACCACCGGCACCACCGACCCGGGCAACCCCGGGAACCCGGGCGGCAGCGGCAAGGTCAAGCTCGGCTACTTCACCGACTGGGGCATCTACGCCAGGAACTACCAGGTCAAGAATCTGGTCAGCTCCGGCTCCGCCGCCAAGATCACGCACATCAACTACGCCTTCGGCAACGTGACCGGCGGCAAGTGCACGATCGGTGACAGCTACGCGGACTACGACAAGGCGTTCACGGCAGCCGAGAGTGTCGACGGCGTCGCCGACACCTGGGACCAGCCGCTGCGCGGCAACTTCAACCAGCTCCGCAAGCTGAAGGCCAAGTACCCGAACATCAAGGTGATCTGGTCCTTCGGCGGCTGGTCCTGGTCCGGCGGCTTCGGCCAGGCGGCCCAGAACCCGACCGCCTTCGCCCAGTCCTGCTACGACCTGGTGGAGGACCCCCGGTGGGCCGATGTCTTCGACGGCATCGACATCGACTGGGAGTACCCCAACGCCTGCGGTCTGTCCTGTGACACCAGCGGCACCGCGGCCCTCAAGAACGTGGCCCAGGCGCTGCGCACCAAGTTCGGCACCAACAACCTGGTCACGGCGGCCGTCACGGCCGACGCCTCGACCGGCGGCAAGATCGACGCCGCCGACTACTCGGGCGCCGCGCAGTACCTCAACTGGTACAACGTGATGACGTACGACTTCTTCGGGGCCTTCAACGCGCAGGGCCCGACCGCCCCGCACTCCCCGCTCACCTCGTACGCCGGCATCCCGCAGCAGGGCTTCAACTCGGCCGACGCGATAGCCAAGTTCAAGGCGAAGGGCGTACCGGCGAACAAGCTGCTCCTCGGTATCGGCTTCTACGGGCGCGGCTGGACCGGCGTGACCCAGGACGCCCCGGGCGGCACCGCGACAGGACCGGCCACCGGCACCTACGAGCCGGGCATCGAGGACTACCACGTCCTCAAGAACAGTTGCCCGGCCACCGGCACCATCGCGGGCACGGCGTACGCCCACTGCGGCACCAACTGGTGGAGCTACGACACCCCGGCCACCATCACCTCCAAGATGAGCTGGGCGAAGCAGCAGGGACTCGGCGGAGCCTTCTTCTGGGAGTTCAGCGGAGACACCTCGAACGGTGAACTGGTGACCGCGCTCTCCAACGGCATCGGCTGACCGTAAAAGCACCACCACAGCACCACTGAGGGGTGCGGCGCACAACGCGCCGCACCCCTCACTGCTGCCGTCGTACGCCCGTCAGGCGACGTTCACCCGCTGGCCGGGCGGGGCCGCCTCCAGCCAGGCGAGAAAGCCGGTGAGCGCGTCGTCACTCATCGCCAGCTCCAGCCGGACACCCTGATGGGCGCAGGTCAGCACCACCGAGTCGGAGAGCAGCGCCAGCTCCTCCTCGCCCTCGGGAGCCCGCCGCGCCAGCACCTCGATGGCCGAGCGCTCCAGATTGCGGCGGGGGCGCGGCGCGTACGAGAAGACCCGGAACCAGCTCACCCGGTCGCCGTTGTAGCGGGCCACCCCGTACACCCAGCCCTTGCCGGAGAGATCGGACTTCTCGGGCACGTTCCAGCGCAGACTGCAGTCGAACGTCCCGCCGGACCGCTGGATCAGCCGCCGGCGCAGACCGAAGACGAACAGGCCCACCGCGACCAGGACGACGACCAGTCCGCACACAAGCAGAGCGAGGATCATCTACACCGACCTCCTCGCTCATCCAGTAACGGAACAAGAACCGCACCCGCATCGCCTCAGCCGCGACCCGGTCCGGAGTGGTCCGGAACAGGCCGCGGCTGAGGGTTGAAACCGTTGTGGCAGCGCCTACTTCACCGCCACCGCGCGCATTCGGACGTCGGCGCGCCGCTCGGCGTTCGCGTCGTCGTCCGACTTCGCACGTTCCAGCGCGCGCTCGGCACGCTGGGCGTCGATCTCGTCCGCCAGCTCGGCGACCTCGGCGAGCAGCGACAGCTTGTTGTCGGCGAACGAGATGAAACCGCCGTGCACAGCGGCGACGACCGTTCCACCCTCACTCGTACGAATGGTCACAGGGCCCGATTCCAGCACACCCAGCAGCGGCTGGTGACCAGGCATGACGCCGATGTCGCCGGAAGTGGTGCGCGCGACGACCAGGGTGGCCTCGCCGGACCAGACACTGCGGTCAGCGGCGACCAGCTCGACATGCAGCTCAGCAGCCATGAGGGGCTCCTCGGGTCACCACCCGACTGTTCGGCCGGGTGTTGGTCTTAATTCTATGGGTTGTCGTGGAGAGCGTCAGAGGCGGGCGGCAGTCACGGCCGCCCGCCCCTGATGACCGGCGGCTCAGGAGACGCCGAGCTGCTTCGCGTTCGCCTTCAGGTCCTCGATACCACCGCACAGGAAGAACGCCTGCTCGGGGAAGTGGTCGTACTCCCCGTCGCAGATCGCGTTGAACGCGGTGATCGTCTCGTCCAGCGGTACGTCGGAGCCGTCCACACCGGTGAACTGCTTCGCCGCGTGGGTGTTCTGCGACAGGAAGCGCTCCACACGACGGGCGCGGAAGACGGTGAGCTTGTCTTCCTCACCCAGCTCGTCGATACCGAGGATGGAGATGATGTCCTGCAGGTCCTTGTACTTCTGCAGGATCCCCTTCACCCGGGAGGCCGCGTCGTAGTGGTCCTGCGAGATGTACCGCGGGTCCAGGATCCGGGACGTCGAGTCCAGCGGGTCGACCGCCGGGTAGATGCCCTTCTCCGAGATCGGACGCGAGAGCACGGTCGTCGCGTCGAGGTGCGCGAAGGTCGTGGCAGGCGCCGGGTCGGTCAGGTCGTCGGCGGGCACGTAGATCGCCTGCATCGAGGTGATCGAGTGGCCACGCGTCGAGGTGATGCGCTCCTGGAGCACACCCATCTCGTCCGCCAGGGTCGGCTGGTAACCCACCGCTGACGGCATACGGCCGAGCAGCGTGGAGACCTCGGAACCGGCCTGGGTGAAGCGGAAGATGTTGTCGATGAAGAGCAGCACGTCCTGCTTCTGCACATCGCGGAAGTACTCCGCCATGGTCAGCGCGGAGAGCGCCACCCGCAGCCGGGTGCCCGGCGGCTCGTCCATCTGCCCGAAGACCAGCGCGGTCTTCTCCAGCACGCCCGTCTCGGTCATCTCACCGATGAGGTCGTTGCCCTCACGGGTGCGCTCACCGACGCCGGCGAAGACCGAGACACCGTCGTGCAGGTTGGCGACTCGCATGATCATTTCCTGGATGAGGACCGTCTTGCCGACGCCCGCACCCCCGAACAGACCGATCTTGCCGCCCTTGACGTACGGGGTCAGCAGGTCGACGACCTTCAGGCCGGTCTCCAGCATCTCCGTCTTCGACTCGAGCTGGTCGAAGGCCGGAGCCTTGCGGTGGATCGGCCAGCGCTCGGTGATCTGCGACTCGGCCTCGGGCTCGTTCAGGATGCGGCCGAGGGTGTTGAACACCTTGCCCTTGGTCACGTCACCGACGGGCACCAGGATGCCGGCGCCCGTGTCGGTCACCGCGGACTGGCGTACCAGACCGTCGGTGGGCTCCATCGAGATCGCGCGGACCAGACCCTCGCCCAGGTGCTGGGCGACTTCGAGGGTCAGCGTCTTCTTCTCACCGGCGTTGGCCGGGTCGGCGATCTCGACGTGCAGCGCGTTGTAGATCTCCGGCATCGCGTCGACGGGGAACTCCACGTCGACGACCGGGCCGATGACCCGGGCGACGCGGCCCGTGACCGTGCTTCCCGGGTTGGCCGCCTCAACAGTGGTCGTCATTAATTTTCACTCCCCGCAGATGCGTCGGCCAGGGCGCTCGCGCCACCGACGATCTCGCTGATTTCCTGGGTGATTTCGGCCTGGCGGGCCGCGTTGGCAGACCGGGTGAGGCTCTTGATGAGGTCCCCGGCGTTGTCGGTCGCCGACTTCATCGCGCGGCGGGTGGCGGCGTGCTTGGAAGCGGCCGCCTGCAGCAGCGCGTTGTAGACACGGCTCTCCACGTAGCGCGGCAGCAGGGCGTCGAGGACGTCCTCCGCCGACGGCTCGAAGTCGAACAGCGGAAGGATCTCGCCCTTCGTGTCCGCCTCCTTGGCCGCTTCGTCGAGCTTGAGGGGCAGCAGCCGGTTCTGGACGGGCGTCTGCGTCATCATCGAGACGAACTCGGTGAAGACGATGTGCAGCTCGTCCACGCCGCCTTCGGACGTCTCCGTCCTGACCGCCTCGATCAGCGGCGCCGAGACCTTCTTGGCGTCCGCGTACGTCGGGCCGTCGGTGAAGCCGGTCCACGAGTCCGTGACCTTGCGCTCACGGAACCCGTAGTAGGAGACGCCCTTGCGGCCGACGATGTACGTGTCGACCTCCTTGCCCTCGCTCCGGAGCTGCTCGGTGAGCCGGTCCGCCGCCTTGATGGCGTTCGAGGAGTAGCCGCCGGCCAGACCGCGGTCGCTCGTGATGAGCAGCAGCGCGGCCCGGGTCGGAGACTCCGTCTCGGTGGTCAGGGGGTGCTTGGTCGTCGAACCGGTCGCCACCGCTGTGACCGCCCGGGTGAGCTCCTCCGCGTACGGCGAGGAGGCCCGCACCTGGCGCTGCGCCTTGACGATGCGCGAGGCGGCGATCATCTCCATCGCCTTGGTGATCTTCTTGGTCGCGGTGACGGATTTGATGCGACGCTTGTAGACCCGGAGCTGCGCTCCCATGAGTCAGGTCCCTTCCGTCGTCACTTGGCGTCGGCCGGCGCGTCGTCGCCGAGAAGCTTGCCGTCCGAGGTCTCGAACTGCTGCTTGAAGGCGGTGATGGCGTCACCGATGGACTGCGTCGTGTCGTCCGACATCTTGCCGCCCTCGGCGATGCTGGTCAGCAGCTCCTTGCGCTCGCGGCGCAGGTACTCCAGCAGCTCGCCCTCGAAGCGGCGGATGTCGGAGACCGGTACGTCGTCCATCTTGCCGGTGGTACCGGCCCAGACGGAGACGACCTGCTCCTCGACCGGCATCGGCGAGTACTGGGGCTGCTTCAGCAGCTCGACCATGCGCTGGCCGCGCTCCAGGGCCGCCTTGGACGTCGCGTCCAGGTCGGAGCCGAAGGACGCGAACGCCTCCAGCTCGCGGTACTGGGCGAGGTCGCCGCGGAGCCGGCCCGACACCTGGCGCATGGCCTTGTGCTGGGCGGAGCCGCCGACGCGGGAGACCGAGATACCGACGTTCAGCGCGGGGCGCTGGTCGGCGTTGAAGAGGTCGGACTCCAGGAAGCACTGGCCGTCGGTGATGGAGATGACGTTGGTCGGGATGAACGCCGACACGTCGTTCGCCTTGGTCTCGACGATCGGCAGGCCCGTCATCGACCCGGCGCCCAGGTCGTCGGAGAGCTTGGCGCAGCGCTCCAGCAGACGCGAGTGCAGGTAGAAGACGTCACCGGGGTACGCCTCGCGCCCCGGCGGACGGCGCAGCAGCAGCGACACGGCACGGTAGGCGTCGGCCTGCTTCGACAGGTCGTCGAAGACGATCAGGACGTGCTTGCCCTGGTACATCCAGTGCTGGCCGATGGCGGAGCCGGTGTACGGCGCCAGGTACTTGAAGCCGGCCGGGTCGGAAGCGGGGGCGGCGACGATCGTGGTGTATTCGAGCGCGCCGGCCTCCTCCAGGGCGCCGCGCACGGACGCGATGGTGGAGCCCTTCTGGCCGATGGCGACGTAGATGCAGCGGACCTGCTTGTTCACGTCGCCGCTGCGCCAGTTGTCACGCTGGTTGATGATCGTGTCGACGGCGAGGGCGGTCTTGCCGGTCTGCCGGTCGCCGATGATGAGCTGGCGCTGGCCGCGGCCGATCGGGACCATCGAGTCGACGGCCTTGTAGCCGGTCTGCATCGGCTCGTGCACCGACTTGCGGATCATGACGCCGGGGGCCTGCAGTTCGAGGGCGCGGCGGCCCTCGGTCTCGATCTCGCCGAGGCCGTCGATCGGGGTGCCGAGCGGGTCGACGACGCGACCCAGGTAGCCCTCGCCGACGGCGACGGACAGGACCTCGCCGGTACGGGTGACCGACTGTCCCTCTTCCACGCCGCTGAACTCGCCGAGGACGATCGCACCGATCTCGCGCTCCTCAAGGTTGAGGGCGAGACCGAGGGTGCCGTCCTCGAACTTCAGCAGCTCGTTCGCCATGGCCGAGGGCAGTCCCTCGACCTTGGCGATACCGTCACCGGCCACACTGACCGTTCCGACCTCCTCGCGCGAGGCCGCGTCCGGCTTGTACGACTGGACGAAATTCTCCAGCGCATCCCGGATCTCCTCCGGCCGGATCGTGAGCTCCGCCATCTGGATTCCCTGCTCTCCTTGTTGGGCCCGAAGTCTTCTTGGGGGTCTGCTTGGGTCTGGGGGCGACCCCCAGGAATCTTCCGCAATTTCTGCACGGCCCAACCGGGCCGCCGGTCCTGCTCTGTTCTGTTGGTGACCGCGTCAGCGGCCGAGCCGCCGCGCCGCCTCGCTGAGCCGCTCAGCGACCGTGCCGTCGATGACCTCGTCACCGACCCGGACCGAGACACCGCCGATGACCTCGGGGTCCACGTCCAGGTTGAGATGCATCGGGTGGCCGTACAGCGAGGCCAGGGCCGCGCCGAGGCGCTGCTTCTGGCCGTCGGTGAGCGGCACCGCCGAGGTGACGACCGCCACCAGGCGCTCCCGGCGCTCGGCCGCGAGCCTGGACAGCGTCTCAAGACCTGCTTCCAGGCTACGTCCACGCGGCGCGGTGACGAGACGTACGACCAGCCGCTCCGTGACGGGGTTGGCCCGGCCGCCGAGCAGCGTGCGCAGCAGCTCGCCCTTGGCGGCGACCGTCGCCGACCTGTCGGTCAGCGCCGCCCGCAGTCCGGTGCTGGACTGGACGATGCGGCCGAACCTGAACAGTTCGTCCTCGACGTCGTCCAGCGCGCCGGCGCGCTGCGCCGCCGTGAGGTCGGCGGTCGCCGCCAGCTCCTCGATCGAGTCGACCAGGTCGCGGGGCTGCGACCAGCGGGCGCGGACCATGCCCGAGACCAGGTCGGCGACGGTGCCGCTGACCTGTCCCGCGAGCAGTCGGCCCGCGAGGGCGGCCTTGGCCTCGCCGTCCTGCGCCGGGTCGGTGAGGACCCGGCGCAGCGACACCTCGCGCTGGAGCAGCGCCGTGACGCCCGCCAGCTCGTCGGCGAGCTTCGCCGCGTCGGCCGACGTGGAGTCGGTCAGCGCGTCGAGGCGCTCGCGTGCCTCCGCCAGGGCGATACGGCTCGCGCCGTTCATCGCCTGGCCTCGGCCTTCGATGCGCCGTCCTCAAGGTCGTCGAGGAAGCGGTCGACGGTACGGCTCTGCCGGGCGTGGTCCTCAAGGGACTCGCCGACCAGCTTGCCGGCCAGTTCGGTGGCGAGCTTGCCGACGTCCTGGCGCAGCGCGTGAGCCGCGGACTTGCGGTCGGCCTCGATCTGGGTGTGGCCGGCGGCGATGATCTCCTCACGCTGCCGCTGGCCTTCCGCCCGCATCTCCTGGATGATCGCGGCGCCCTGTTCGGTCGCCTCCTGGCGCATCCGGGCGGCCTCGTGCCGGGCCTCGGCGAGCTGCGCCTTGTACTGCTCAAGGACGCTCTCGGCCTCGGCCTTGGCGGCGTCGGCCTTGTCGATGCCACCCTCGATCGCCTCGCGGCGCTCCTCAAGAACCTTGTTGATGTTCGGGAGGAGCTTCTTCGCGAGGATGCCGAAGACGATGGCAAAGGCGAGCAGACCGACGATGAGCTCGGGGATCTCCGGGATCAGAGGATTCTCGGCCTCTTCGGCCGCCAGCTGTACCAGGGCGATCACATCAGTGCCTTCCGTCGAAGATTGTTCTCGTCATCAGGTGGAGGGGTAGACGAAGCCCATGACGAGGCCGATCAGGGCCAGTGCCTCACAGAGGACGAAGCCGAGGATCTGGTTCTGCCGGATCAGGCCGGCCGCTTCGGGCTGCCGGGCCAGGGCCTGGGTTCCGTTACCGAAAATGATGCCGACGCCGACACCGGGGCCGATGGCGGCGAGGCCGTAACCGATCGAGGCCAGGTTGCCTTTGACGCTGACCGCGGCGAGGGTCTCAAGAGCAGACATGCCGTTTCTTCCTTCTTCTTCACGGGCCGGTGGGGGTTGGCCACCGGATGTCTGGGGGACTGGGCTGTGTCAGTGCTGCTCGGCGAGAGCGCCCTGAATGTAGCTGCACGCCAACAGGACGAATACGTACGCCTGGAGTGCCTGGATGAACAGTTCGA
Organism: Streptomyces sp. NPDC087906; assembly: GCF_055584925.1. Classification (NCBI taxonomy): domain Bacteria; kingdom Bacillati; phylum Actinomycetota; class Actinomycetes; order Kitasatosporales; family Streptomycetaceae; genus Streptomyces; species Streptomyces sp. NPDC087906. The sequence continues at coordinate 229,498 of NZ_JBVJLC010000008.1, read as the reverse complement.
AGACCGTCATCACGAGGACCATCACGAACGAGACGCCTGCGTAGGCGATCCCGATGCCGTTGAGCAGATACCAGCTCGCGATGGTGAAGATCAGAATCAGCACGTGACCGGCGAACATGTTCGCGAAGAGTCGTACGGCGTGCGTGAACGGGCGGATGAGCAGGTTCGACAGGAACTCGAAGAACATGACCATCGGGAACACCGGGCCGAGCGAACGGTCGTAGCCGGTGATGTTCTTCCATCCGCCGACGAAGCCGTGCCTCTTGAACGTGATGCTGACCCAGAGCACGTACACGATCAGTGCGAGGATCGCCGGGAAGGCGATGATCGATGTCGCGGTGAACTGGGCGAGTGGGATGATCGCCCACAAGTTCATGATCCAGATGAAGAAGAACAGCGAGACCATGAGGGGGACGTACTTCTCGCCCTCGCGCTTGCCGATCGTCTCGTAGACGACGCCGCGGCGGACGAAGTCGTATCCCATCTCTCCGAGCATCTGCAGCTTGCCGGGGATCAGCTTCGGCTTGTTGAAAGCCGCCCAGAAGAACCCGACCACAACGATCGTGCTGAGCAGCGCCAGCAGAATCGGCTTGTTGAACTCGAAGCTGCCGACCGTGAAAATCGGATCGAACAGGAAGGAGTGCAGGCCGGGAGTCGGGAATCCGCACCCCTCGAAAATGTGGCAGTCGGTCTCGAAGGCGAGCACCTGTGTCGGGTCAGCACTCACCACGGGCTCCTTCAACATGGCGCATAGGTACGGCAACCTCGTTGTGTCGGCGCGGCGCGCAGCCGCGGTTCGGCACTGGACTGGTGTGACGGATGTGGGAACGGCGGCCGGGCTTCGAGCCTCGCGTCATGAGAACAGGCGTCAGCTCGGATGCCCGCGCCCGCAATGCCGCAGTTGGAACTGGACGATAGCAGTATCGGGAACAGGCACTTATCCCGGCCCTACCCCTCACTTCGCCAGGCCCGTCTTCTCGGCGTCGGCGCTCTTCGTCGATTCAGGCTCGACGTAGAGGGTCTTGGCCGTCATGAAAGCACGCGCCTGGCAGGCGACCCACACGATGGTCGTCGCGACCACGGTGAGTGCGAACGCCCTCGGGTTGAACAGAGAGGTGTTCTTGAAGACCGCCAACAAGATCACAAGTACCAGTAGCTGTGTTGTGTAAAGCAGCAGCCCCATCATCTGGAACAGGTGCGGCATCGACTTCGCCGTCCGCTGCAGGACCACCAGGCCGACCCCCATGAAGAGGACCACCACCAACGCGCCCGCGACGCCTCCCACTGCTCCCTTCCCGCCCGCGACCACGCCACTGACCACAGCGGCGACAACGCCGGCGGCAGCGGTGGGTACGGCGGTGTGGAGAAGGTTTCGGACGTCGTTGGACAGCATGGCGGCAGCTCCGCTGACTGGGGGGTCGGGCATGGGGCGTGGGGCAGATCGTGTCGTCATGGACGAGCGTAGGCCCGGTCCGAGTCATGAATTCTCGGGCCAACGAACCGTCGCACTACGGTTCTTCGGCTCTGTCGCCGGGTCTCGTGAACGATATCACAAACTATTTGATGCAGTCTTTACCATGTAAGTGTGCTCACCATCACACGTGCGAGCTATTGCGCGAACGAGCGCCAATAGCCGTCGCCCCGTTGACGCCTGTCGCGACGGCCGGTTGTCCTTCGGTCATCTCCGGTGCTCCGGGGGCCAGTCCGGCCTCCGCGCCCTCCCGCCGCGCCAACTGCTCGGCGGCGGCCCGCCGGCGGCGGCGCCGGTAGCGGGGCGGCACCACCGACTCGGCCCAGCGCGGGACATGGGGGTTGAAGCGCGGCAGCAGCAGGAGTACGAGACCGACCGCGCTCAGTCCGACCACGAGCACCAGGATCCACATCGACGCCGAGTGCACGGAGTAGAGGAGCACACCGAACGCGATCAGCGCCGACCAGAAGTACATGATCAGCACCGCTCTGGTCTTCGAGTGGCCGATCTCCAGCATCCGGTGGTGCAAGTGACCGCGGTCGGCGGCGAACGGCGACTGGCCGTTCCAGGTACGGCGGCCGATCGCGAGCACCAGGTCCGCGAACGGGATCGCGATGATCGTCAGCGGCAGCACCAGCGGGATGAACACCGGCAGCGCCGCGTGGGTGCCCTCGCGGGTACCGCCCTCGAAGAGGTTCAGTGTGTCCGGGTCGACCTGGCCTGTGACCGAGATCGCTCCCGACGCCAGGACGAGACCGAGCAGCATCGACCCCGAGTCGCCCATGAAGATCCTGGCCGGTGCCATGTTGTGCGGCAGGAAGCCCACGCACATGCCCATCAGGATCGCGGCGAACAGGGTGGCGGGGGCCGCGGCCTCGATGCCGTAGCCGTACCAGATCCGGTAGGCGTACAGGAAGAACGCCGCCGCGGCGATGCACACCATGCCGGCCGCGAGTCCGTCGAGTCCGTCGACGAAGTTGACCGCGTTGATCGTGATGACGACCAGCGCGACGGTGAGCAGTGTGCCCTGCCAGGACGTCAACGAGACCGTGCCCACACCGGGTACGGGGATCCACAGGATCGTCAGACCCTGCATCACCATCACACCGGCGGCGATCATCTGCGCACCGAGCTTGAGCAGGGCGTCCAGCTCGAACTTGTCGTCCAGGACACCGACCAGCCAGATCAGCGCGGCACCGGAGAGCAGGGCGCGCGGCTCGTTGGACAGGTCGAAGACCCCGTTGAGGTTCTGCAAGTTGTCGGCGACGAGCAGTCCGGCGCACAGACCGAAGAACATGGCGATACCGCCGAGCCGTGGTGTCACCTCGCGGTGTACGTCACGGGCGCGGATCGCGGTCATCGCGCCGACCGCGATCGCGAACTTCCGCACCGGGCCGGTCAGCAGATAAGTCACCGCGGCCGTCACACAGAGCGTCAGCAGGTAATCACGCACGGGCTGCCCCACAGGAATCGCTGGCCATCTCAGCCCCACACCTTAGCCTTGGTCGCAGCAGCCCATGGATACCGCGTCGTCCCCCACATGAGGACACCCGGGACGGGAGCGCTGGTTGCACGACTTCCCGCCGTCGTCCATTCCGTTCGGGAATCGGACAGACCGGACGGAAAGCGCCCTAGCCAATTCCCTTTTGCTTCTTCGCGGATACTACGGGTTTTCGCGGCCTCCCCGCGCACGCGCTTTTTTAGGGCTCGGTTCGCCTCCGGGGCGCTTTAAGCCCCTGTCGACGGTCGACCGTGCTCGGCCCGCTCGTTCCTCACGGGCCTGCGCGCGCTCTCCCTTTCGACAGCGGCGCGCCCCTTCGGCTCACTCGCCACGTGATCGGGGCGGGCCGGGACGAACAGTGAACCCATGGGCGCTGCGGAGGCGCCCCGGAGGCGAACCGAGCCCCTTAAATAGACGCCGCTACGCCGGTGAGGGCGGTGATCACGGGGTCCAGAGCCTGGTTGATCTCGTCGCCGATCGAGCGGAAGAACGTGATCGGCGCGCCGTACGGGTCGTAGACCTCGTCCGCCTCCGCGTTCGGGGCCAGCAGCCAGCCGCGTAGTGCCGCCGCCGCGCGGACCAGGGCGCGGGCGCGTTCGACGACCCCCTCGTCGAGGGGGTCGGGCAGGGTGGCCGGGTCTATCGCCCGTACCAGCCGGGTGAACTCCTTGAGGGTGAAGGTGCGCAGGCCCGCCGAGTGGCCCATGGAGATCACCTGGGCCCGGTGGTCGCGGGTCGCAGTGAGGACCAGGTCGGCTCTGATCACGTGCTCGTCGAGCAGTTCGCGGCCGACGAAGCCGGTCGCGTCGGCGCCGAAGTCGGCCAGGACCGCCTCGGCGTTGGCCTCCATCGGGGCGCCTTCGTGGCCCCAGGTGCCGGCACTCTCCACGATCAGTCCGCCGGTCAGCCGCTCACCGAGCCGGACCGTCAGGGCGTGGCGGTTCAGCCGCTCGGTGATGGGCGAGCGGCAGACGTTGCCGGTACTGACGTGGAGGATGCGGAACGTACTGCCGTGCTGTGCGGTGTCCGCTATGCCACGCCCCTGCGGGGTGGTCAATTGGCCACCTCTAGATCGGGTACCACCTTGCGGAGCTCCTCGGCGTCGAGGGCGCCGGCCCGCAGCAGCACCGGGGTCTTCCCTGTGACGTCGACGATCGAGGACGGGACGTTGCCGGGCGTCGGGCCGCCGTCGAGGTAGACGGAGACGGAGTCCCCGAGCATGCCCTGGGCGGCGTCGCAGTCCTCGGGTGCCGGGTGTCCCGTGAGGTTGGCGCTGGAGACGGCCATCGGGCCGAACTCGGTGAGCAGTTCGATGGCGACGGGGTGCAGCGGCATCCGTACGGCGACCGTGCCCTGGGTGTCGCCGAGGTCCCACTGGAGGGACGGCTGGTGCCGGGCGACGAGGGTGAGCGCGCCGGGCCAGAACGCGTCGACCAGCTCCCACGCCTGCTCGGAGAAGTCGGTGACCAGCCCGTGCAGGGTGTTCGGCGAGCCGATCAGCACGGGCGTGGGCATGTTGCGGCCGCGGCCCTTGGCGTCGAGCAGGTCGGCCACCGCCGCGGCGCTGAAGGCGTCGGCGCCGATGCCGTACACGGTGTCGGTGGGCAGCACGACCAGCTCACCGCGGCGTACTGCCGACGCGGCCTCGCGCAGACCGGTCGTACGGTCGGTCGCGTCGTTGCAGTCGTATCGCCGAGCCATTGAGAGGCCTCCTCGTGCACATACACGGTCTGATGGTCGGAACGGGTCGAACGGTTCACGGCATCGCCTTGCGGGCCGTGGCGAAGCGGGGGCGCTTGTTCAGATCGGGGTGGTCGGCCGCGTCCGCCCAGCCGGACTCCTCGCTGAAGATCCACGGGACCTGGCCGCCCTGGGTGTCCGCGTGCTCGACCACGACGAGGCCGCCGGGCCGCAGCAGCCGGTGCGCGGTGCGCTCGATGCCGCGGATGGTGTCGAGGCCGTCCTCGCCGGAGAACAACGCCATCTGCGGGTCGTGGTCACGGGCCTCGGGCGCGACGTACTCCCACTCGGTGAGCGGGATGTACGGCGGGTTGGAGATGACCAGGTCGACCTGGCCGTCCAGCTCGGGAAGGGCGCTGAGGGCGTCTCCCTGGTGGACGGTGACCCGGGACCCGTCGGCGTTCTTCCTGGTCCAGGTCAGGGCGTCCTCGGACAGCTCGACGGCGTGCACGCGCGAGCGCGGGACCTCCTGCGCCATCGCGAGCGCGATGGCGCCGGAGCCGGCGCACAGGTCGACGACGATCGGCTCGACGACGTCCATCGCCCGTACGGCGTCTATGGCCCAGCCGACGACCGACTCGGTCTCCGGGCGCGGTACGAAGACGCCGGGGCCCACCTGGAGCTCCAGGTAGCGGAAGAACGCCCGCCCGGTGATGTGCTGGAGCGGCTCGCGGGCCTCACGGCGCGCGACGGCCTCCCAGTACCGGGCGTCGAAGTCGGTGTCCTTGACGGTGTGCAGCTCTCCTCGCTTCACGCCGTGCACGTAAGCGGCGAGCTCCTCCGCGTCGAAGCGCGGTGAGGGCACGCCCCCGTCCGCCAGCCGCTGGGTGGCCCGGGCCACCTCGGCGAGCAGCAGGCTGCGGGGGACGGGCCCGCGGCGGAGCCGCTGAGGGTCGCTGGGCCCCCCAGGATGTGGCTGCACGCTGGTTCCTCCGGACTGCGAGAGTGGGTGAGGGACTGGGCGGGACGTCAGCGGGCGACGGCGAGCTTCGCTGCGGAGTCCGCGTCGACACATGCCTGGATGACGGCGTCCAGTTCACCGTCGAGCACCTGGTCCAAGTTGTACGCCTTGAAGCCGACCCGGTGGTCCGAGATCCGGTTTTCCGGGAAGTTGTACGTGCGGATCTTCTCCGAGCGGTCGACGGTGCGCACCTGGCTGCGCCGGGCGTCGGCCGCGTTCTTCTCGGCCTCCTCCTGGGCGGCGGCGAGCAGCCGCGAGCGCAGGATACGCATGGCCTGCTCCTTGTTCTGGAGCTGGCTCTTCTCGTTCTGGCAGGAGGCCACGACACCGGTCGGTACGTGCGTGATGCGCACGGCCGAGTCGGTGGTGTTCACGGACTGCCCGCCGGGGCCGGAGGAGCGGTAGACGTCGATGCGCAGGTCGTTCTGGTTGATCTCGACGTCGATCTCCTCGGCCTCGGGTGTCACGAGGACACCGGCGGCCGAGGTGTGGATACGGCCCTGCGACTCGGTGGCGGGCACCCGCTGCACGCGGTGCACGCCGCCCTCGTACTTCAGCCGCGCCCAGACGCCCTGGCCGGGCTCGGTCGCGCCGTTGCCGCCCTTGGTCTTCACCGCGACCTGGACGTCCTTGTAGCCGCCCAGTTCGGACTCGGTGGCGTCGATGATCTCGGTCTTCCAGCCGACGCGCTCCGCGTACCGCAGATACATCCGCAGCAGGTCGCCTGCGAACAGCGCCGACTCGTCGCCGCCGGCGCCGGCCTTGACCTCCAGGATGACGTCCTTGTCGTCGCTGGGGTCGCGGGGTACGAGCAGCAGCCGCAGCTTCTCGGTGAGTTCCTCGCGCTGCCGCTCCAGGTCCTTGACCTCGGCGGCGAAGTCGGGGTCGTCGGCGATGAAGCCGCGGGCCGTCTCGACGTCCTCACCTGTCTGCTTCCAGGAGCAGTAGGTCCCGACGATCGGGGTCAGCTCGGCGTAGCGCTTGTTGAGCTTGCGGGCGTTCGCCTGGTCCGCGTGGACCGACGGGTCGGCGAGCTGCGACTCAAGTTGAGTGTGCTCGTCGATCAGTTCCTCGACCGCCTCGAACATCGGGGGCTCCTGGGTTGATGCGAAGGTGCTGCGAATGCCGCGGCAGGGCCGCGAAGGTGGTGCGGGACGCCAAAGCGCCGGTCTCGGCGCCCCGGGGAAGGGGCACCGAGAACCGGCGCAGATGGCTCGCTACTTCTTGGCGGCAGCGGCCTTGCCGAAGCGGGCCTCGAAGCGGGCCACACGGCCACCGGTGTCGAGGATCTTCTGCTTGCCCGTGTAGAACGGGTGGCACTCGGAGCACAGGTCGGCACGGATGGCGCCGGACTCGATGGTGCTGCGGGTGGTGAACGACGCACCGCAGGTGCAGCTCACCTGGGTCTCGACGTACGCGGGGTGGATATCGCGCTTCAAGGTGACTCCTTGGGAAGGTCCCCGCGGATCACGGGGAGGGCTCCGGGTCGCACGCGCGGACTGCTCGTACGTGAACCGGGGCCAGCGGACCAGTCTGCCAGCACTGGGCGTATCTCCCAAAACCGGGGGAAGGGCCCGGCTATTCCGCGGCCCGGCTGTGTACCCCGCCGGGCTGCCGCGCTTTTCGCGCCGGGCTGCCGCGCTGTCCCGGCCGGGGTGCCGCGCTCAGCCGCCCTTGACGACCCCGTGCGCGTCGCCCCGGTCGCCCGCGGAGTCCTTCGTCGCGGAGGCGGGGATCGGCCGGTCGTGCGCGAGGGCCGTCCAGACCTGCCGGGAGCCCTTGGCCAGCGGCAGCACCCGGTTCGGGTCGGCGGGGTCGTAGCGCACCGGGAGTGTGATCATCGTCACGTTCTTGGTGGAGATGTTCTTGAGGCCGCCGGCGAACCCGATCAGTCCGTTGATCGAGTCGAGTTTCGAGTCGGGCGTGATCGCGCTGGTGGCGGTGTCGGCGAGGTCGTAGAGCTTCTTGGGGTTGCTGAACACGCCGATGTGCTTGATCTGCCCGATCAGCGCCTTGATGAACGCCTGCTGGAGCTGGATACGGCCCAGGTCGCTGCCGTCGCCGACGCTCTTGCGGGTCCTGACGAGCCCCAGCGCCTGCTCTCCGTGGAGCGTGTGGGTGCCCGCCGCCAGCTTGAGATGGCTCTTGGGGTCGTTGATGGCCTGCGTCGTGGTGAGCTTGACGCCGCCGAGCTGGTCGATGAGCTTCTTGAAGCCGGTGAAGTCGACCTCGACGTAGTGGTCCATCCGGATGCCGGACATCTGCTCCACGGTCTTGACGGCGCAGGCGGGGCCGCCGGCCTCGTACGCCGAGTTGAACATGGCGCCGCGCTCGGCGGGAGCGGTCTTGCCCTTGCCGTCCGGGCACGCGGGCCGGTCGATCAGGGTGTCGCGCGGTATGGAGACCACTGCGGCCTTCTTGTGGCCCTTGTAGACGTGGATGACCATCGCCGTGTCGGAGCGCGCGCCGGCGTTCTTGCCGTACTCGGCGTTGGCGCCGGACCGGGAGTCCGAGCCGAGGACGAGGATGTCCTGCGAGCCGTTGTCGACGTTCTGCGGGCGGTGCGAGCCGAGCTGCGCGTCGATGTTGACGCCCTTGATGTTGCCGTTCAGCTTGAAGTAGACGAACCCGAGGCCACCCGCGGCGATCACGACCAGCCCCACTACGCACCAGACGGCGACGAGGATCGCGCGACGGCGCTTGCCGCGCGGTTCACGGCGGGCGCGGCTGCCACGTATTCGGCTGTTCCGGTCGTCGGTCATGGTCTCCCTCGGTGGCCGCTCGTCGGTCCGGCTACCTCCTCCTCAACGATTCAGGCGATATGTCCCCCTTGTACAGACAGTGACGCACCCGGCGGGGTTCCACAACTTCCGGGGACGGGAAAGGGGCCGCCCCCGTCATCGAAATGACGGGGGCGGCCCCGGTACCACTGGGCAGAGGACGTCAGTCGTTGCCGTTGCCCGGCATCGGTGTCGTCTTCTGGATCTGCAGCAGGAACTCCGCGTTCGACTTCGTCTGCTTCATCTTGTCGAGCAGCAGCTCGATCGCCTGCTGCTGGTCGAGCGCGTGCAGCACCCGGCGCAGCTTCCAGACGACGCCCAGCTCGTCGTGGCCCATCAGGATCTCTTCCTTGCGAGTGCTGGACGCGTCCACGTCCACCGCCGGGAAGATCCGCTTGTCCGAGAGCTTCCGGTCGAGCCGCAGCTCCATGTTGCCGGTGCCCTTGAACTCCTCGAAGATGACCTCGTCCATGCGCGAGCCGGTCTCGACGAGCGCGGTGGCCAGGATCGTCAGCGAGCCGCCGTCCTCGATGTTGCGCGCCGCACCGAAGAAGCGCTTCGGCGGGTAGAGCGCGGTCGAGTCGACACCACCGGACAGGATGCGTCCGGAGGCGGGCGCCGCGAGGTTGTACGCGCGGCCGAGACGAGTGATGGAGTCGAGCAGCACCACCACGTCGTGACCCAGCTCCACGAGGCGCTTGGCGCGCTCGATGGCCAGCTCGGCGACGGTGGTGTGGTCCTCGGCGGGGCGGTCGAAGGTCGAGGAGATGACCTCGCCCTTGACGGACCGCTGCATGTCGGTGACCTCTTCGGGCCGCTCGTCGACGAGGACGACCATCAGATGGCACTCGGGGCTGTTGACCGTGATCGCGTTGGCGATGGCCTGCAGGATCATGGTCTTGCCGGTCTTCGGCGGGGCCACGATCAGTCCGCGCTGGCCCTTGCCGATGGGCGCGACCAGGTCGATGATCCGGGTCGTCAGCACACCCGGGTCGGTCTCCAGGCGGAGCCGGTCCTGCGGGTAGAGCGGCGTCAGCTTCTGGAACTCGGGCCGGCCGCGGCCGGAGTCGGCCGCCATGCCGTTCGCCGTGTCGAGGCGGACCAGCGCGTTGAACTTCTCGCGGCGCTCGCCGTCCTTGGGCTGGCGCACGGCGCCGGTGACATGGTCGCCCTTGCGCAGGCCGTTCTTGCGGACCTGGGCGAGCGAGACGTACACGTCGTTCGGGCCCGGCAGGTAGCCGGAGGTCCTGATGAACGCGTAGTTGTCGAGGATGTCGAGGATGCCCGCGACGGGGATCAGCACGTCGTCGTCGGCGACCTGCGGCTCGCCGCCGCCACCGAACTCCTCGCGGCCGCGCCGGCCCCGGCGGTCGCGGTAGCGGCCGCGCCTGCCGCGCCTGCCGCCCGCCTCGTCGTCGAAGTCGTCCTGGGGGCCGTTGTTCTGGTTCTGGTTCTGGCCGCCGCGGTTGTCCCGCTGCTGGCGCTGACCGCCGCCGCCCTGCTGGTTCTGGCCGCCCTGGCCCTGCTGGCCGCCCTGCTGGTCGTCGCCGCCCTTGCCCCTGCGGTCGCGCTGCCGGTCGCGCCGGTCACCGCGGTCGCCGCGGTCAGGCCGGTCGCCGCGCTGCTGGCCGCGGTCCTGGCGCTCGCCGCGCCTGCCGTCGGTGTCGACGCTCTGCGCCGAAGCGCCCACGGCGGCCTCGGCCTTGGCGTCCGGCCGGTCCTCCGCCTGGGGGGCCGCTGCCTGCGCTTCGTTCTTGGGCTCGGCGACGCTGATCTCGGAGTTTCCTGCCGGTGAGGTGGCTCGGCGCCTGCGGCGCTCGGTGACCGGCTGGTCGTCGCTCGCCGGCTGGCCGGGGATGTCGATCTGCTGCTGTGCGGTGGCCTTTTCGGCCTTGTCCGCCTTCTCGGCGGCGGCTGCGGCAGTCTCACCCGTACGGGCCTTGGAGGTGGCCCTGCGCTTCGGCTTGGCCTCGGCATCGGCGTCGTCGGCGCTCTTGGCCGCGGGCGACGAACCGCCCTGCGTCTCCTTGATGACCTCGATCAACTGGCTCTTGCGCATCCGCGCCGTGCCCCTGATGCCGAGGCCGGACGCGACCTGCTGCAGCTCGGCCAGGACCATGCCCTCAAGGCCGGTGCCGGAGCGGCGGCGCCGTGCGGTGGTGCCAGTGGCAGCACCTGCGGCGGGCGCGGTGTTGTCGACACTGTTGTCGGCAGTCACGCCCATCAGATCGGTGGTGTCGCTCACGAAGGGTCCTTCCCTGGAGCGGACGTCGGCCTTCTGGCTCGGCGACCGGTTGTGCTGTCCGGCTGCGGCCTGTGATCTTTCGGATCGAGGACCGATGCCGGGGCGGTGGTCCCGCCGGGTATGGCGGAGAAACATGCGTTACGTGCAATGGGTCCGGCCCGAGGTCCCCCTGCTCGGCCCACTCGCTGGGAAAAGCGAGGGGGTGTCGTGCCGGTTCCGAGGCGTGCTCAAAACTGCTCAGGCAGGCTGCTCAGGCAGTTGGGGAGGCTCCCGGAAGAATGGTGGTCCCGAAATGGGGACGTAAATCAGCAATACACGGCGCCGCAAAGACAACCGCTGCTGGCTCAAGGCTAACACTACCGGCTCCAACAAACATTCCCCCTCTCACTCACCGGCAATCCCCCGTCACTGAGAGCCGAGCGGCAGGACGCTCGCTCCCGCGCCGTCGAAGGAGAGCCGGTTGGCGGCCCATCCCTCCCCCGCCAGCCGTGCGACCTTGTCGGCCGCACCGTCCTCGGCCAGCGCGAGCACCGTGGGGCCCGCGCCGGAGATGACCGCGGGGACGCCGTCCGCGCGCAGTCGGTTGACCAGGGCGACGCTCTGCGGCATCGCGGGGGCCCGGTACTCCTGGTGGAGCCGGTCCTCCGTCGCGGGCAGCAGCAGCTCGGGACGCCTGGTCAGCGCCTCGACGAGCAGGGCCGCACGGCCCGCGTTGGCCGCGGCGTCCACATGGGGGACGGTACGCGGCAGCAGTCCGCGCGCCGTCCGGGTGAGTACGGGGTCGCCGGGGACGAAGACCACCGGAACGATGGACGCGAGGGGCTCCATCCTGATCGCCCGCGCCGCTCCGCCGTCCGTCCAGGCGAGCGTGAAGCCGCCGAGCAGGCACGCGGCGACATTGTCGGGGTGTCCTTCGATCTCGGTGGCCAGCTCCAGCATGGCGACGTCGTCGAGGCGCGCGTCGCCGCCCGTGGTCACGGCGCGCGCGGCGACAATTCCCGCGCAGATGGCGGCGGATGACGAGCCGAGACCCCGGCCGTGCGGGATCCGGTTGGCGCAGACGACCTCAAGGCCGCGCGGCTGCCCGCCGAGCAGGTCGAAGGCGGTACGCAGGGCCCGTACCAGCAGATGGTCCTCGTCGCGGGGCAGCGTGTCGGCGCCCTCGCCCGCGATGTCGATGTGCAGCCCGGAGTCGGCCACGCGGACGACGACGTCGTCGTAGAGCCCCAGCGACAGGCCCAGGGCGTCGAAGCCCGGACCGATGTTGGCGCTGGTGGCGGGGACGCGCACCCGTACGGCGGCGGCGCGGAACGCTGGACCGGCCATCGCTCTGACGACTCTCCTTGTGACTGCGAATTCCGTGGTGACGGCGGTTTTCGAGACCCGGGGCGCACGAAGGCGGCAACACCGCGGCATATGCGGCGGGGCGGGTTGGGTACAGCCTATCGAAGGAAGGTTCTCATCCGACATAGGGCGCACAGGAGGCGCACGATGCGTGTCGCCCGTCCTCCTGTGCGCCATCGCCGTCAGGCGAGTCCGAGCCGCTCCGCCGCCGCGACCGCGTCGACGGGGACCACGATCGGCCGGGGCGCGCCCTGGACGGCCCAGTCGGGGTCCTTGAGGCCGTTGCCCGTCACGGTGCAGACGATGCGCTGGCCGCGGTCGACCTTGCCCTCTTCGGCCGCCTTGAGCAGACCGGCGACGGAAGCGGCCGACGCCGGCTCCACGAACACGCCCTCCCGGGCGGCCAACAGCCGGTAGGCGCGCAGGATTTGACGGTCCGTGACCTCGTCGATGAAGCCGCCGGACTCGTCGCGCGCGGCCAGCGCGTACTTCCACGAGGCGGGGTTGCCGATCCGGATCGCGGTGGCGACGGTGTGCGGGTCCTTGACGACCTCGCCGCGCACGATGGGCGCCGAGCCGGACGCCTGGAAGCCCCACATCCGCGGCGTGCCGGTGGCGGGCCCGTCGGCGGCGTACTCGGTGTAACCCTTCCAGTACGCCGTGATGTTGCCGGCGTTGCCGACGGGCAGCACATGGATGTCGGGGGCGTCGCCGAGCGCGTCCACGATCTCGAAGGCGCCGGTCTTCTGGCCCTCGATCCTGGCCGGGTTGACCGAATTGACCAGCGCCACCGGGTAGTTGTCGGACAGCGAGCGGGCCAGCGTCAGGCAGTCGTCGAAATTGCCGTCGACCTGGAGGATCTGCGCGCCGTGCACCAGCGCCTGGCCCATCTTGCCCAGCGCGATCTTGCCCTGCGGGACCAGCACGGCGCAGACCATGCCGGCCCGTACCGCGTAGGCGGACGCCGAGGCCGACGTGTTGCCGGTGGAGGCGCAGATGACGGCCTTGGCGCCGGCGGCCTTGGCCTCGGTGATGGCCATCGTCATACCGCGGTCCTTGAACGAGCCGGTCGGGTTGGCGCCCTCGACCTTGAGGTGCACCTCGCAGCCCGTCAGCTCGGAGAGGAGTTGTGCGGGGACGAGCGGCGTACCGCCCTCGCGGAGCGTGACGATGTCCGTCTCCGCAGTGACCGGGAGGCGGTCCCGGTACTCCTCGATGATGCCGCGCCACTGGTGGGTGCCATTGCTCGTCATGGGTCCCTTACTCCCCTTCAACACGCATGATGCTGGCGACACCGCGCACGGTGTCGAGCTTGCGCAGCGCTTCGACGGTCGCCGACAGGGCGGCGTCTTGCGCGCGGTGGGTGACGACGACGAGGGAGGCCTCGCCGTCCTTTCCCTTCTGGCGGACGGTGTCGATGGACACGCCGTGCTCGGCGAATACCGTCGCGACCTGGGCGAGCACACCCGGTTTGTCGGCCACGTCGAGACTGATGTGGTAGCGCGTGACGACGTCGCCCATGGGGCTGACGGGCAGCCGGGTGTACGCCGACTCCCCTGGTCCTGTCGCCTCGTTCAGCTTGTTCCGGCACACGGCGACGAGATCGCCGAGGACGGCGGACGCGGTCGGCGAACCGCCGGCGCCCGGCCCGTAGAACATGAGCTGCCCCGCCGCCTCGGCCTCCACGAAGACCGCGTTGTACGCCTCGCGCACGGAGGCGAGCGGGTGGCTGAGCGGGATCATCGCCGGGTGGACGCGCGCGGTGACGGACTTGCCGTCGGCGGCGCGCTCGCAGATGGCGAGGAGTTTGACGGTGCAGCCCATCCGCCGGGCCGAGGCCAGATCGGCGGAGGTGACTTCGGTGATGCCCTCGCGGTGCACGTCGTCGAGGCGTACCCGGGTGTGGAAGGCGATACCGGCGAGGATCGCGGCCTTGGCCGCCGCGTCGAAGCCCTCGACGTCGGCGGTCGGATCGGCCTCGGCGTAACCGAGCGCGGTGGCCTCGTCCAGCGCTTCGGAGTAGCCGGACCCGGCGCTGTCCATCCGGTCGAGGATGAAGTTGGTGGTGCCGTTGACGATGCCGAGCACCCGGTTGACGGTGTCGCCCGCGAGGGATTCGCGCAGCGGCCTGATCAGCGGGATGGCGCCGGCCACGGCGGCCTCGAAGTAGAGGTCCTTGCCGTGTTTGGCCGCCGCGTCGTACAGCGTCGCGCCGTCCTCGGCGAGCAGCGCCTTGTTGGCCGAGACGACCGACGCGCCGTGCTCGAAGGCGGTGGTGATGAGCGTACGGGCGGGCTCGATACCGCCGATGACCTCCACGACCACGTCGACGTCGCCGCGTTTGACCAGGGCCGTCGCGTCCGTCGTGATCAGCGACGGGTCGATGCCCGCGCGGGCCTTGCCCGGCCGCCGTACGGCGACCCCGGCCAGTTCCAGGGGGGCGCCGATCCGGGCGGCCAGGTCCTCGGCGTGCGTCGTCATGATGCGCGCCACCTCTGAGCCGACCACACCACAGCCCAGCAGCGCCACCTTCAGCGGACGCGAACGCATCATCCGACCTACGCCTTTCGTTTCAAGCCCAGTGCCCATACAGCACGAATCCGGTCCAGTCTCACTCACTGGACGGAAGTTTCCGCCGTCCGTCCAGATCCCGAGACCATCTCGCTACCTTCGGCATTATCCGACGTCCAGCCGGAGCAGGTCCTCCTCGGTCTCCCGCCGCACGATGACCCGCGCCCCGCCGTCCTTGACGGCGACCACCGGCGGGCGCAGCGCGTGGTTGTAGTTGCTCGCCATGGAGCGGCAGTACGCACCCGTCGCGGGGACGGCGATCAGGTCGCCGGGGGCCAGGTCGGCGGGGAGGAAGGCGTCCCGTACGACGATGTCGCCGCTCTCGCAGTGCTTGCCGACGACGCGGGAGAGCATCGGCTCTGCGTCGGACCTGCGGGAGACGAGCGCGACGCTGTACTCGGCGTCGTACAGCGCGGTGCGGATGTTGTCGGACATGCCGCCGTCCACGCTGACGTAGGTGCGCAGCCCTTCGAGCGGCTTGATCGTGCCGACCTCGTACAGCGTGAAGGCCGTCGGTCCGACGATCGCCCGGCCGGGCTCGACGGAGATACGCGGCGTGCTCAGCCGCGCCGACTCGCACTCGCGGGTGACGATGGAGAGCAGCGCCTTGGCGATGTGGTGCGGCTCGCTCGGGTCGTCGTCGGAGGTGTACGCGATGCCGAGGCCGCCGCCGAGGTCGATCTCGGGCAGTTCGACGCCGTGTTCGTCGCGGATCTGGGCGAGCAGTTCGACGACGCGGCGCGCGGAGACCTCGAAGCCCGCCATGTCGAAGATCTGCGAGCCGATGTGCGAGTGGATGCCGATGAGTTCGAGGCCGTCGAGCTTGAGCGCGCGCCGGACGGCCTCGGCGGCCTGCCCGTCGGCGAGCTGGATGCCGAACTTCTGGTCCTCGTGCGCCGTCGCGATGAATTCGTGGGTGTGCGCCTCGACGCCGACGGTGACCCGGATCTGGACGCGCTGGCGCTTGCCCTGGCTCTGCGCGATGTGCGCGACGCGGACGATCTCCTGGAACGAGTCGAGGACGATTCGGCCCACGCCGGCCTCGACGGCCCGCTCGATCTCCTCGGTCGTCTTGTTGTTGCCGTGGAAGGCGATGCGCTCGGCGGGCATGCCGCCGGCCAGCGCGGTGGCCAGCTCGCCGCCCGAGCAGACGTCGAGGTTGAGGCCCTCCTCGGTGAGCCAGCGGACGACGGCGCGGGACAGGAACGCCTTGCCCGCGTAGAACACGTCGGCGTCGGGGCCGAAGGCGTCGGACCAGGCGCGGCAGCGGGCCCGGAAGTCGGCCTCGTCGAGGAAGTAGGCGGGGGTGCCGAACTCCTCGGCGAGCCGGGTCACTTCGATGCCGGCGACGGTGGCGACACCGTTCTCGTCGCGGGCGACGGTGCGGGACCAGACCTTCTCGTCGAGGACGTTGAGGTCTGCCGCCGGTGCGGAGTAGTGCCCGTCGGGGATCACGTCTCCGTGGCGGGGGCCTGCGGGGTGCGCGGAACGGCTCATCTCTTCGCTCTTTCAGAGGTGTTCGGGTGCGGTGATGCCGAGCAGGGACAGGCCGCCTGCGAGCACGGCCCCGGCGGCTTCGGCGAGCGCGACGCGGGAGCGGTGGGCGGCCGAGGGTTTCTCGTCGCCGACGGGCAGCGGGCGGCCGGTTTCCTGGAACCGCAGGACGGCGTCGGCGGTCAGTTCGAGATGACGGGCGAGCCGGTCGGGCGCGTGTCGTCGGGCGGCGCTCTCCAGGACGGCGGGGTGGTCGCCGACGGCGGCGAGCAGGTCGGCGCCTGCTTCCTCCTGCTCCTGCGGGCCGCCTTCCGGGACGCCCAGTTCTGCGGCGGCGCGGCTGAGCGCGCGGGTGCGGGCGTGGGCGTACCGCACCAGGAACAGCGGGTTGGTCTCGCGCTGGACGAGCAGCCCTTGGCCGGTGAGCGGGCGGTCGTGGGCGGCGGCCCGCAGCAGCCCCCAGCGGGCCGCGTCGGGGCCGAGCCGGGCGACGACGTCGTCCCCTGCCGGTACGGGCACGACGGCCAGGGCCTCGCCGCCGGGCCGGACGTCTGCGGTGGCGCCCTGGGCGCGGAGCAGGCCGACGACGGCGCCGGTCCAGACCCTGGCGCGGACGCCTTCGCCGGGCGCGAAGGTCTTCGTCGTACCGGCGTGGGTGTCGCCGTGGCCGTAGCGGGTCCCTGCGGCGAGGACCGTACGGACGAGGTCGGCGCCGCCGTCTGCGCTCAGGGTGAAGTTCAGGAAGCCGGGCCCGGTGATCTCGACGCGGGTGATCCCGGGGGTCTCGATCCGGCTGCGCAGGATCTCGGCGACCTCGCGCGGCGCGCGTCCGGCGGGTCCCGCCAGCGTGAGGGCGGCGTTGGTGGCCCAGTCGCCGCTGCCGCCGGGCCGTGGCCGCTCGACCCGTACCCGCTCGGGCACGTCGACCAGCAGCGCGCCGTCCGCGACGGCACGGCACACGGCGTGCCGCACGGTGCGGGCGAGCTGGGCGGGGGTCACGGCACAAGCGTATGGGAGACCCCGGGGGGTCTCGCGCTGCGTTTCGCTATGCGGTCACCTGAGCGGGTTCGCCGTCCGGCGGGGTTCAGGTGTCTGGGTTGCGGTGCGTCCGGCTGGTGCCGGGTTCCGGGGCCTCCGGAGGGGGGTGTCCGGACTGCTCGATCGCTAGAACTCCTACGCTTTACGTCCGGACACCCCCCTCCTGCGACCCCGGCCCCCTCCCCCCGGTGGGGCCAGTCCGACGTCCGCGTGGGCGCGACTTGCGGGGTCCGTGCGGGCCCGGGGCCGCGTCCCTGTCGTGGACGCCCGGCCCCTTGCGGCCGGTGGTCGTGGCGTAGCCGATCCGTGGGGCGGGGCTGAAGGGGGTCGTGCAGGGGTGGTGTCCGGAGCGTAAAGCGTGATTTGCGGCGCATATCCGGTTGCACCGCGTGTGGGACGAGCACGCGCCGTAAATCGTGCAGCGCAGGACACCATCCCGGAACGGCCCCCGGCGACAACCGCAACCCAGACACGTGAACCCCGCCGGACGGCGACACCGCGCCGGACGGCGACACCGCAACCAAGACACGTGAACCCCGCCGGACGGCTACACCCGGCCCGCTCCGTGGCAGTCCACCGTTGACCACGGGTCGTCGCCCCGCGCCAGGCGGCGGACGATTCTGATCAGGTCCGCCGGTTCGAAGGGTTTGCCGAGGAACGCGTCCACGCCCGCCGCCACGCCCGCGTCGACCTCGTACTGCGTGCACGCGCTGATGACGGCGATCGGTACCTGGCTGGTGCGGGGGTCGGCGCGTAGGCGGGCCGCCGTGCTGAGGCCGTCCAGGCGCGGCATCACCACGTCGAGGGTGATCACGTCGGGCTGGACGTGGTGGACCACGTCCAGGCATTCGGCACCGTCGGCCGCGGTCACGACCTCGAAGCCCTCCAGTTCGAGATTGACCCTGATCAGTTGCCTGATGACTCGGTTGTCATCGACAACGAGCACCCGGCCGGACTCGCCCGCCACCATTCGAGAGTAGGTCGGACGGCGGCGCCGCGTCCGGGTTTTAGTGACTTCCGCGCGCGTCCCGGGGCGGATGCGGCGGCAGGGAGGCGCCCTCCATGTCGACGTTCGGGACGATGCGGTCGAGGGCGTGCGGCAGGCTCCAGGCGCGCCGTCCGAGCAGGGCCATCACGGCGGGGACGAGGGTCATCCGGACGACGAAGGCGTCGATCAGCACACCGAAGGTCAGTGCGAAGCCGATGGACTTGATGATGGGGTCGCCGTTGAAGATGAAGCCGCCGAAGACGGCCGCCATGATCAGCGCCGCGGCGCTCACCACTCGTCCGCTGCGCGCCAGGCCCTGGGCGATGGCCTCCTTGGCGTCGCCGTGGTGCTGGTAGTGCTCGCGCATCCGGCTGACCAGGAACACCTCGTAGTCCATGGCGAGCCCGAACAGCACGCCGATCAGCAGCACCGGCAGGAAGCTGGTGACCGGGGCTGCCGCCGCCACCTGGAACGTGCTGTCCAGGTGGCCGTACTGGAACACCCAGACGACCGCGCCGAGCCCCGCCGCGATCGACAGCAGGAAGCCGAGGACGGCCTTGATCGGCACGAGCAGCGACCGGAAGGCGATGGTCAGCAGGATCAGCGCCAGGACGACGATGATGCCGATGAACAGCGGCAGCGCCGAGGAGAGCTTCGCCGACACGTCGATGGCGGCGGCGGTCGCGCCTGCCACGTACACCTGGCCGTGGGCCCGCGAGACGGGCGGTCCTACGTCGTCGCGCAGCCGGTTGACCAGGTCGGTCGTCGCGGGCGCGTCGGGGCCTGCCTTGGGCACGACGCCGATGACCGTGACGTCGCCGTCCTTGGACGCGTTGGGCGGGGCGACGGCGACCACCTCGGGATCGGCGGCGATCTTGGCGCGTACCTGCCGGACCACGGGGGTCCGGTCGGCGGGGGCGATGCCGGTGCCGTCCACGACGACGATGAGGGTGGCGTTGAAGCCGGGGCCGAAGCCCTTGGAGAGCAGTTCGTAGCTGCGGTGCTGGGTGGTGTCGGTCGGTTGGGTCTCGTTGCTGGGCAGGCCGAGCCGCAGACTCAGCGCGGGCACCGCGACGACGAGCAGTCCGACGACCCCGACGACCAGGACGAGGACCGGGGCGCGCATCACCGTACGGGCCCAGGCGAGGCCCCAGGCGCCGGGCAGTTCGGGGGTGTCGCGGCGGCGCCGGAACCGGCCGCCGCCGGGCTTGGGCCGCAGTCGCTCGCCGCCGAAGGCGAGGACGGCGGGGACGAGGGTGAGGGCGACGAACACCGCGATCAGCACGGTGCC
This sequence comes from Streptomyces sp. NPDC087906, assembly GCF_055584925.1. Lineage (NCBI taxonomy): Bacteria > Bacillati > Actinomycetota > Actinomycetes > Kitasatosporales > Streptomycetaceae > Streptomyces > Streptomyces sp. NPDC087906. Next base: position 210,074 of record NZ_JBVJLC010000008.1, on the reverse strand, counting down.
CGCCGCCGCGAGACCCATGATCGTGAGGAACGGGATCCCGGTCGCCGACAGTGCGGCGAGGGCGACGACAACGGTGACGCCGGCGAAGGTCACGGCGCTGCCCGCGGTGGCGACGGCCCGGCCGATCGAGTCGTGGACATCGGTGTCGGGGTCCACGAGCTGTTCGCGGTGGCGGGAGACGATGAACAGGGCGTAGTCGATGCCCACGGCGAGGCCGACCATCAGGGCGAGCACGGTCGCCGTGTTGGTCATCTGGACGAAGCGGGAGACGAACATCACGGCCGTCACCCCGATGCCGACCCCGATGAGCGCCGTGACCAGGGGCAGCCCGGCCGCCAGCAGGGAGCTGAGCGCGATGGCGAGGACGAAGAAGGCGATGACCACGCCGATGATCTCGGCGGGCCCGCCGACCTCGGTCTTCGCCGTCTCGGCCGAGCCGCCGAACTCGACCTGCAGCCCGGCGTCACGGGCCGGTGCCATCGCCCGGGAGAGTGCGTCCTTCGCCGAGTCGGGCACATCGGAGGCGGCTTGGCGGAACAGCACGTCGGCGTAGCCGATGGTCCTGTCCTTGGAGTACGTGCCGGTCTTGGCCGGGTCGGAGACCGTGACCACGCCGGGCACGGTGGCGGCCTTCTTGAGGCTCGCCGCCACGGCCTGCTTCTCGGCGGGCGCGCTGAGCTTGGTGCCCCCGTGGGCCACGAACACGACGCGGGCCGTGCCGCCTGCCGCTTCGGGGAACTTCTCCTTCAGCAGGTCCTGCGCCTGCTGGGACTCGATGCCCGGTACGGAGAACTCGGTGGTCAGCTTGCCGTTCAGGGTGGTCCCGAGCCCGGCGACGACCACGAGGAGCAGCAGCCAGGCGCTCACGACGCGGCCGCGATGGCGGGCCGCCCACCGACCCAGTGCGTACAACCGTCGAGCCACGGACCGCCTCTTCCCTCACGTGTTCCCGGGTGCCTCAATCCCCCGCGCTCACTTACCCCGCGATCTTCGAATCATCACCCGGGAGGCGCTCGGGGGCGCGCCCGGAGGGGCCGGACGGCGCACCGCGGCCGGGCCACCGCTCGCTCTCCGGTGGTCCGGCCGCGGGTGTTTCGCCCGGTCAGTCGCCGAAGGCGAGCGCGAACAGGTGGAGTGTGCCGTCGGAGCCGGTCTGCGGCAGCGTGATCGACGCCACTGTCTTCGCCGGGTCCACGGGCACCTTCGTGGCGAAGACGTACGCCTTCACCGTGTCCTTGCCACCGCTGCCGGTGGCCCGGTAGGCGGTGGTGATCGCCGCCGTGTCACCGGGCAGCGGCTGGGCGGAGTTGGCGTTGAGCGTCCAGTCGGAGAAGGCGACCGTGCCCTGCGCCGTGCTGCCGTCGGTGTAGGTGACGGTCAGCTTGCCCGAGACGCCGCTGCCGTCGGTCGGCGCGTTGGTGGCCGCGCCGAGTACGCCGAGTGAGGCGCCGGCGGTGCCGGCCGGGACCGGGATGGTCTGGCCGGTCATCTCCAGGTTGTCGGGCTTGCCCGCTGCCACGTCCGGCCAGGTGTAGGTCAGCCCGTCCGCGGTGATCTTCGAGCCGTTGCTGACCCCGGCGGCGGACAGGGCGTTCTGGGAGTACGCCCAGCCGCCGTCGTCGAAGCCGCCGGTGAAGCTCGCGCCGTCCGGATAGACGCCCTCGTTCGTCTCGTACGGCCACAGCTCGCCCGGTTTCGCCACGGCGACCCGCAGTGCGGTGCTGCCCGCGGGGGCGCCGTTCTCGGACAGGGCGAAGGAGACCGCGTAGGTGCCTTCGGCGCCGCCGGCGGTGACGGAGAGCTTCTGCTTCACGCTGCCGGAGGCGGGGACCGTCAGCGAGCCCGACGCGGTGTCCAGGCTGACTCCTGACGGCACGGTGGCCTTCCAGTCGACCGTCACCGGCTTGGTGCTGATGTTGGTCAGGTCGAGCGTGCCGGGGGCGGTGGTGCCGGGGGCGGTCACCAGACCGTCGGTGGGCCCGGTCGCGGCGAGGATGCCCTGGCTGCCGGTGGTGTCGGACGGCGGGACCGAGCCGGGCTCCGACGCCCAGGAGGTGTTGGGCGAGGTGCCGAGGGTCCAGTTGAGGCTGTTGGCGTCCGCGATCTGCCCGTAGGTCAGCCAGGACTTGTCCAGCGCCTTCTGGTTGACGCTGAGCGCCTGCACGTACGGCGCGTCCGGCGCCGCCTGCGGGGCGTTGATCTTCAACTTGTGCCCGCCAACGGTGAGTTGGGCGACCGGGAAGGCCGGGCTGCCGAGCGCCAGGGTGTCGGTGCCGGGGGTCTGCGGATACATCCCCAGCTCGGACCAGACGTACCAGGAACTCATCGCGCCGAGGTCGTCGTTGCCGAACGAGCCGACGGGGGCGTTGAAGTAGAGCTTCTGCTGCGCCTGCCGGACGGCCGCCTGGGTCTTCCAGGGCTGCGCCAGGTAGTCGTACTCCCAGGGGATCTCCAGGCTGGGCTCGTTGCTGAGGTTGGCGTTGACGCTCGTCGGCTCGGTGATGTTGTCGAGGAGTCCGTCGAGGAACGCGGAGTACGCCTTGGTGCCGCCGCCGGCGGCGGCGAGCTGCTGGATGTTGAACGGCACCATCGGGGTGTACTGGGCCGAGCTGCCCTCGACGAAGCCGTTGGAGGTGCCGGGGGTGAAGCCGGGCGCGAACTGGCCGTCGGCGTTCTTGCCCTGCAGGTATCCGGATTCCGGGTTGAAGACGTTCTGCCAGTCCTGGGCGCGGGTGGCGAACTTCTTGTACACGGCGTTCTTGCCCAGCGACTTGGCGAACGAGGCGAGCGCGTAGTCGGCGCTGTCGTACTCCAGTTGGGTCGAGACGGGCCCGTAGAAGTTGCAGCAGCCGGGGTTGGTGGTGTCGAGCGGGATGTAGCCCTTGCTGTCGCGCACCGGCTCGGCGGGGCGGTCCTGGTTCGGCGCCGTCGCCTCGTGCTGGAGCGCGTCGAGCGCGTGCGCCGTGTCGAAGTTGCGGACCCCGAAGGCGTACGCGTCGGCGATGATCGCCGCGGCCGGGTCACCGACCATCACATAGCTCTCGCCGTTGTTCGACGCCCACTTGGGCAGCAGGCCCGTCTGGTCGTAGCCGTTGAGCATCGACGTCACCACGTCGCCGGTGAGCTGCGGCTCGACCACCGCCATGAGCTGGGTCTGCGAGCGGTAGGTGTCCCAGCCCGAGTAGTTGGCGTACTGGGCTTTCTGACCTTGTGTCAGTTTGTGCACCTGGTTGTCCATGCCCATGTACTGGCCGTTGTCGTCGGAGTACACGTTCGGGTGCAGCAGCGAGTGGTAGAGCGCGGTGTAGAACTGGATCTGCTGGTCGGTGGTGCCGCCGCCGATCCCGACCTTGTCCAGCACCTTGTTCCAGGCGTCGTGGTTGGCCTGGCGCATCGCGTCGAAGTTCCAGCCCTTGACCTCTTTGGCCAGGTTCGACGTGGCGTTGGCGTCGCTGGTGTACGAGATGCCGACGGCGGCCGTCACGGTCTTGGCGGCCGTGGTGTCGAAGGTCAGATACATCCCGTTGGCGCCGGTGGTGGGCGGAGCCGCCGCCTTGGCCGCGCTGCTGGGGGCGGCGCTCGGGGACGTGCTCGGGGCGGGGGCCGGGGTGCCCTTGGGGTTCTTGCCGTGCACGGTCGGGGCCGGTGCGGAGGGCACGGTGAAGTGCTTCTCCTTCTTCGGGCCCTTGGGTGTGGTGGCCGGGGTCTGCTTGACCGCGCCCCGCTGGAGCGCCGTGGCGTTCGGGTTGATCGTGCTGCCCACCCACGTACCGCTGGTGGTGAAGGGGTGGTCGAACTTGATGTCGAAGTGCAGTGTGTAGCGGTTGGCGGCGCCGCAGAAGTGGCCGCTGTCGATCGACCCGGTCACCTCGCGCTTGCCGACCACGCTCACCCGGGTGCCGTCGACCTGCGTAGCGCCGTTGCTCAGCTTCAGCAGCAGGCTGGAGTCGGCGCTGCCGGGGAAGGTGAACTTGCCGAGCCCCGCGCGGGTGGTGTCGGTCAGCTCGGTGGTGATGCCGGCCGCGTCCTTGACGCCGTAGTAGCCGATCGCCGTCTGCTCGTCGTCATGGCTGAACTGGGCAGACTTATTGCCGAGGTTGCCGGACAGCGCCCCGGTGACCGGCAGGATCGGCAGGTCGCCCGCGACCCCGCAGCCGGGTCCCGACACATGGGTCAGGCTGTAGCCGCTGATCTTGCTGTCGTCGTACTCGTAACCGCCGCCGGACGGGCGGTCCGGTGTGGTGTCGGGGCCCCACTGCATCATCCCGGCCGGCATGTCGGGGCCGGGGAAGGTGTCCACGGCGCCGGAGGTGCCGATGAGCGGGTTGACCAGCGAGGCGGGGTCGTCGACCAGCGCGGGTCCGGTCGCCGCCGACGCCTGGCCGACGGCCTGGAGCGGCACGAGCGCCAGGCCGAGCACCGCGACCGCGGCCAGATGTCTGCGGAATCGGCCCTGTCTGCGGCTGTCGCCACGGCTGCGGCCGGGGATTCGGGGCGCGGGTGCGCGTCCGGTGCGGGGTTCTGCCATCGGTTGCCTCCACAGCGAGCAGCGAGTCAAGACGTCACTGATCAGCGGAATACAACGTTGTGCAGCCGGGATATACCAGGATGACAACGTTGCCAATCCGTACCGATGGAGAGCGTGGCCCTCGGCGTGACGCGATGTCAACGCTCCGGACCACACCTTTCCCTGCCCATTACATCTACCGCTCGCGTTACCGGACGGCGCTCCTGCGCCGCAGCGCCGGGTCGCTCAGCGACGGCGGGGTGTAACCGGCGTCCCTGTCCGTGAAGTTGGTGCCGGGCGGGGCGATCTCGTCGATCCGGTCGAGCACGTCCTGGCTCAGCTTGACGTCGTCGGCGCCGAGTTGGGTCTCCAACTGCTCCATGGTGCGCGGGCCGATGATGGCGGAGGTGATCGCCGGGTGCTCCAGCACGAAGGCGAGGGCGAGTTGGACGAGCGTGATGCCCGCCTCCTCCGCCAACCGGGCGAGCGCGTCGGCCGCTTCGAGCTTCGCCGCGTTCTGCGGCGCGTTGATCTCGAACCGCACGCCCTGGCCGGCGCGGCTCGACGCGGGCTGCTCGGCGCCCTTGCGGTAGCGGCCGGAGAGCCAGCCGCCGGCCAGCGGGCTCCACGGGATCACCGCGAGACCGTACTTCCGTGCCACCGGCAGCATCTCGCGCTCGATGCCGCGGGCCAGGACGGAGTACGGCGGCTGCTCGCTGACCACGCGCTCGTACCCGCGCCGCTCGGCGATCCACTGGCCCTCGACGATCTGCGACGGCGGGTAGGTCGAGGTGCCGATGTAGCGGATCTTGCCCTGGTGCACCAGGTCGGAGAGCGCGCCGAGCGTCTCGTCGAAGTCGGTGTCCTCGCTCGGCCGGTGCACCTGGTAGAGGTCGATCCAGTCGGTGCCGAGCCTGCGCAGGCTGTTCTCGACCTCGCGGACGATCCAACGCCGGGAGTTGCCCTGGTGGTTGGGGTCGTCCCCCATGCCGCCGTGGAACTTGGTCGCCAGGACGACATCGTCCCTGCGCCCGCCGGCGAGGGCCTTGCCCAGGATGGTCTCCGACTCGCCTGCCGAGTAGACGTCGGCGGTGTCGACGAAGTTGATGCCCGCGTCGAGTGCGCGGTGGATGATGCGGACGCTGTCGTCGTGGTCCGGATTGCCCCGGCCGCCGAACATCATGGTGCCCAGACACAGCGGGCTGACCTTGACGCCGGTTCGGCCGAAGGGGCGGTACTCCGTCATCGCGCACTCCCGTTGACGATTCGTTCGGTCACAGCGCCGAGAAGGCTACGCCCCGCCCCGCGCGGGAACCGGGAGGCGAACCGCCGACGGCCCGCCCCCGTGAGGGACGGGCCGTACGGGACGATCGGCCGGTCAGGTGACCGGCGCCGGGCGGGTCACCTGGCCAGCGGCCCGGTCGGCAGCAGCTCGCGCTTCCAGGTGTTGTTGGTGACCGTCGCCGCCGAGGCGTACCAGGCGACCACCGCGGTCACCAGGCCGACCCAGCCGCCCGCCTTGGTGACCGTGGTCGACTGGTCGAAGGCGCCGATGCACAGCAGCACGAAGGTGACGGTCAGGGTGACGAACACGGCGAGCACGGCGACGCTGGTACGCAGCGCGGCGAGGCACATGTAGCCGGTGAAGATCGCCCAGGCCAGCAGGAAGAGCCCGGTGGCCTGGTAGGCGTGGGCCGGGTCGAGGCGCGGCGCCACCTGCGAGCTGTATCCGGCGAACGCCAGCCAGAAGCCGCCGAAGGAAGCGAAGGCCGTGGCGGCGAAGGTGTTGCCGCGCCGGAACTCCCACATGCCGGCCAGGAGTTGGATGATGCCGCCGTAGAAGAACGCGAGCGGCAGGACGACGTTCTCCACGGACGCGTTGATCAGCCCCGCGTTGAAGAAGCTGAGCACGAACGTGGTCATCGCAAAGGCGGCGAGACCGAGAGCGCCCGGATCGGCGATACCGGAGGCGGCGGATGCGGCAGGCTGGGGGGCGGCTGGTACGGCGGCGTTCGATTCGGCAGTTGCCACAGTGGATCCTCTCCGCGATGTCCCCGGCGGACAGGGCGCGCACCCGTGTAGTGCATGCCCATTACACCGGGTTGGCGGAACATCATCCTGGTCTCGTGGAGGACTTGGGTCAAGACGCCACGCATTATCCTTTGCGTCCGTTTTGCCCGTCCTTGCTGACGTACTGCGCCAACTCGGCGTGCGTGGCGTACCAGACGTCGAACTCGGCGATGTGGTCGAGGAGTTCACGCAGGATGGTGATCCGGGAGCGGTGGCCGATGACATGCGGGTGCAGGGTGAGCTGGAAAACGCCACCCTCCTCGATCGCCTGATCGAATTCGTCCCGCCAGATGGTCAGTACGCCGCGCGGCGGTGTGTACGGCCGGGACGAGGTGTGCCGGTCCATGGTGAAGTACGGCGCGTCGTCCCTGATCCACTCCACCGGGATCTCCACCATGCCGGTGGGCTCGCCGGCCGCGAGGATCTCGTACGGGTCGTCGTCGGCCATCAGCGAGGAGTCGTACAGCAGACCCAGCTCGCGGGAGATGGCGAGGGTGTGGTCGGAGAAGTCCCAGGACGGCGTGCGCAGTCCGACCGGCCGGGTGCCGCTCAGCGCCTCCAGGGTGTCGGCCGCGCGCAGCGCAAGTTCGCGCTCGTCGGCGGGCGCGAGGGTCATGTTGCGTTCGTGGATCCAGCCGTGCAGCGCCACCTCGTGCCCGGCGTCCACGTACGCCCGTACCTCCTCGGGGTGCAGCAGCGCGGACACGGCCGGCATGAAGAACGTCGCGGGCAGACCGCGCGCCGCCAGCAGCCGCAGGATGCGCGGGGTTGCCACCCGGGAGCCGTACTCCCCCTGGGAGAGCTTGCCCGGCCGGGTCTCGCCGTCGCGCAGCGGAATCGTCTCGTGGTCGGAGTCGAAGGAGAGCGCGACGGCCGCCCGCGCCCCGCCGGGCCACGCGGCGGGCAGCAGGGAGCGCCCGGCCCTTACGGCCCCGACATGGCCGCGCCAGGTCGCCTCGTCCCACTGCCAGGGCTGCTGCTCCTCGGAAAAGGTCATGGCCCCGACATTGGGCCGCACTGCCGCCCAGGTCAAGCGGCACGTCGCGGCGTGTGGCCTGAGCATCAAGAAGGAGTGGACTCCTGGTCAACGACGTCCGGTCCCGAGCCTGGCAGTGTGGCGTGAGTCGTCGCCGCACCTTCGGGGGACCGAACGGGGGTGTGCGGCGGAGTCGGGCAACTGCGCGGGGGGCAGTTGCCCGGCGGACGGGGGGGAACCGCCGGTGACCGACCCGCGCCCGACCGGCGATCCGTGACCGCCGCGCACCCGGCCCGACCAACCGGGTGCGCGGCAGGGCGGCGGCCATGTGGCGGCAGAGCGGCGTGCGGGTGATCGACGGGCCGGCCGCCGAAGCGGAAGGCGCGGGTGCCGGGGGGGCAGCGCCGGGGCGGCGCCGGCGGGGACAGCAACTAGGCTGCGCATGAAGTGATTTGCTCGCCGAGCGGTCCTGGCCGCTCCACCGCTTCGCGTCGCACCGCCGACAGCCATGTTGCCCGGACCGCCGGCCCCGCCGGTCCCACCGAAGGAACCGCCACAATGACTGACCACGAGCCCGAGGCCGCCGGGCCGGCGGGCGTCCGCAGACGTCCCCCCAAGCCGCAGGTCGACACCAGCAAGCCGCAGTCGGCGCGCATGTACGACTACTACCTCGGCGGCAAGGACAACTACCCGGTCGACCGGGCCGCCGCCGAGCAGGTCCTGGCCGCCTTCCCGAACCTGCGCTACGGCGCGCTGGCCAACCGGCGGTTCCTGACCCGCGCCGTACGGGACCTGGTGCACGCGGGCGTCGACCAGTTCCTCGACATCGGCACGGGCATACCGACGTCCCCCAACACCCACCAGGTGGCGCAGGGGATCAACCCGGCGGCCCGGGTGGCGTACGCGGACAACGACCCGATCGTCCTCGCGCACGCGCAGGCGCTGCTGGTCAGCACCCCGCAGGGCAGGACCACCTATATCGAGGGCAACGTCAAGAAGCCCGAGACGATCCTGGAATCCGCCGCGCTGGCCGAGGTCATCGACTTCGACCGGCCGGTCGCCGTCATGCTGCTCGCCGTGCTGCACTTCGTCGAGGACGGCGAGGGCGCGTACGAGATCGTGCGGACGCTCATGGACGCGATGCCGTCCGGCAGCCATCTGGTGCTCTCCCACGCGACGAACGCGTTCGCGCCGGAGGAGTGGGCGCGGGTGCTCGCGACGTACAAGGCGTCGGGGATATCGGGGCAGATCCGCGACCGCGCGGAGATTCTGCGGTTCTTCGACGGTCTGGAGATGCTGGAGCCGGGGCTGCAGGTCGTGCACCGCTGGCGGCCCGACCCGGCGCCCGCCGAGCAGCCGGCCGGGCAGTCCTCCGAGCAGTCCTCCGAACGGGGCGCGGCGGAAGGCCCTGACGACGAGGTGCCGGCGCCGCCCGCCGACCCGTTCGCCGGCTTCTCCGCCGACGAGCTGGACGCGATGGTCTCCGGTTACGCGGGGGTCGCGCGCAAGCCGTGACGCGTCGGGTGACCGCCCGGTGAGCCGTAGGGGCGTACGGCCCACCGGGCGGTCCCCTGATCAGGTGGCGCCCGCGCCCGCCGCGTCGGTGGGGCGGCCGAGCGCCGAGTTGTACGCGCTGTCGTCCCCGGTCACCGAGCGGCTGCGCTCCCCCGACACCGACACCGGCACATCGCCGACCAGGGTGATCCGCTGCACCCGGCGCGGCTGGTCGCCGTAGTCGGCTATCGCGTAGTGCTGGGTCGCGCGGTTGTCCCAGAAGATCACGTCGCCGGGGGCCCAGCGCCAGCGCACGGTGTTCTCCAGCTCGGTGACATGGTTCTGCAGGACCCGCAGCAGGTCGCGGGAGTCCTCGCCCGTCCAGCCGACGAAGCGGCGGACGAACCCGCCCAGCACCAGGGCCCGTTCACCCGTCTCCGGGTGGACCCGCACCACCGGGTGCTCGGTGACGTACTCGGTGGAGGTGAACACCTCGCGGTACTCGCGCTCCGACGCCGAGTCGTCGCCCTCGCGCGCCTCGGAGACGTAGTCGTACGCGTTGGAGTGCACGGCCCACAACCGGTCGGCGAGCGCCCGCAGTTCGGCGGGGAGCGTCGCGTAGGCCCGTACGGTGTTGGCCCATACCGTGTCGCCGCCGTAGGGCGGGATGGTGACGGCCCGCAGGATCGAGCCGAGCGGCGGGGACCTGACGAAGGTGACGTCGGTGTGCCACTGGTTGGCGCGGCCCGTGGTGCGCCCGTAGTCCAGATCGAGCACGGCGGGGCTGCCGTCGAGGGCCGGTACGGTCGGGTGCGCCGCTGTCGGTGAGCCGAATCTGCGGGCGAACGCCTCCTGCGACGCGGCGTCCAGCCGCTGGTCGCGGAAGAAGACGACCTTGTGCGCCAGTACGGCGGCGCGGATCTCCGCGATGACGGTGGGTGACAGGTCATCGGCCAGATCGACGCCGGCTATCTCGGCGCCGATGTGCCCGGCGGCCTTGCTGATCCGTAGTCCCGTGGCAGTGGGTCCCGTGGCAGTGGTCATGCCGACCGATGCTCGCAGCGCGGGTGGGGACGGTCAACGGAGGGGCGTTACGGGCGTATGGCAGTCGTGCGAAACCTCGTCCGGGGCGCGGCCCGCGACGGGAAGCGGGAACAAGAGGCTGCCGCCACACGTTACTCCCCGTGACGAACGACGACAGCAGGGATGAGCGATGGCAGAGCTGAGGATCGAGCGGACCGGTACCCACCAGTTCGTCGGGCGGAACGAACGCGGCGCCGAGGTGCGGGTCGGCCGCGTCGGCGGGGAGGGCTCCTTCACCCCGGGCGAGCTGCTCCAGTTGTCGGCCGCAGCGTGCGCGGCGGTGACGGTCGAGGAGCTGGTGGTGCGGCGCTCGGGCGAGGACGCGCCCTTCACGGCGACGGCGGACAGCGACCGGCGCCCCGGCAGCCATGAGTACGACACCCTGCATGTCGCCCTGGACGTCGACCTCTCGTCGCTGGACGAGGCCGCGCGCGAGCGGGTGGCCGCGGCGATACGCGGTGCGGTCGCCAAGGAGTGCACCGTCAGCCGCACGATCGAGAAGGGCACGGAGGTGACGCTCGCCATCGCCACCTCGGGCCCCTCGGGTGCGGCGGAGACGGACGGCACGGCAGACGCCGGGGCGGACGGCGCTCAGGCCAGCTTGGCCAAGGCGGCCGACACCAGCGTCTGAACGCCCGGGACGAGCACGGACAGGTCGGGGGCGAACAGCGGGCTGTGGTTGGCCGGGACGTTGGCGAACTTCTCCATGAGGTCCGTGCCCGGCGCGCTGTCCCACGCGGGCAGGGGCGTCGAGGTGACGTACCAGTAGTCGTACGGGACTCCCGCCGGGGCGAGCAGGGAGAAGTCCTCGCTGCCCATGGCGGGCCCCGCGTCGAGCACGGTGCCGTCACCGAACACCGCGCGGTGCACGGCGGCGATCTCGGTGTCGAGGGCGGCGTCGTTGACCGTCGTGGGGTAGCTGGAGACGACCGTGATCTCGGGCGCCTTCGGGCAGCCCGCCGCGGCGCACTCGCCCTCGGCGATACGGCTGATGGCGGCGAGCATCTGCTCGCGCACGGCCGGGTCCTGGCTGCGCAGGTTGAGGCCGAGCCTGGCCTCCCCGGGGATGATGTTGGACCGCTCACCCGCGTGGAACTGGCCGACGGTGAGAACGGCCGAGTGCCGGGCCGCGATTTCCCGGGAGATCACCGTCTGGAGCCGGGTGACCACATGCGCGGCCGTGACGACGGGATCCACGGCGGCCTCGGGGCGTGAGCCGTGGCCGCCGACGCCGTACACGACCAGGTCGAGGTCGTCGGCCGCCGACATCGTCAGTCCCGGCGTGTGGGAGTAGAGGCCGACGGGCCCCGGCGCCGCGTGCTGGCCGAGCAGAACGTCCGGGCGCGGGAAGCGGCTGTGCACCCCGTCCGCCACCATCGCCGCCGCACCCGCGCCGCCCTCCTCGGCCGGCTGGCCGACGACCACGACCGTGCCCGCCCAGACGTCCCGCCCGGCGGCCAGTGCCAGCGCCGCGCCCATCAGCCAGGTCACATGCAGATCGTGGCCGCACGCGTGCATGACTCCGGGCACCCGCGAGGCGTAGTCGAGACCGGTCTCCTCGCCGACGGGCAGCGCATCCATGTCAGCGCGCAGCCAGACGACCGGCCCTTCGCCGCGCCGCAGCACCCCCACCACGCCGGTGCCGCCCACGCCCTCGGTCACCTCGTACCCGGCGGTGCGCAGGGCGGCTGCGAGCTTGCCCGCGGTGCGGAACTCCTGCCCGGACAGCTCCGGGTTCCGGTGCAGGTCGCGGTAGAAGTCCGCCAGGTCGGCGGCCTTGAGCCCGCCGGTGAGATCCGCCGTGCGGCGGGCTGTCCGCTCGGGGGTGTGCCGCGGCGCGAGGGTGGGCTGCGGCCCGGGAGTGTGCTGCGGCGCGGGGGTGGCCGACTGCGCGGGAGTGGTCATACGCCTTCTGTTTCCCTTCCAGAGATGCCCGTCTGTCACTTAGTGACATCCTGACGTTTGGTGCCCGAGATAGCGGACAGGAGATTTCTATGTCCACGACATCGCACACCACCCCGCACCTCACCGTCGAGGAACTCTTCGACTCACCCGAGCGCGCCGGCGCCTCGATCTCGCCCGACGGCACCCGGATCGCCTACCTGGCGCCGTGGCGGGAGCGGCTGAACGTCTGGGTGCGGAGCGTCGAGCCGGACGGCGAGGCGCGCTGCGTCACCGCCGACGACCACCGCAGCGTGTCGTCGTACCACTGGACGGACGATCCGCGCTGGCTGCTGTACGAGCAGGACGGCGACGGCGACGAGAACTGGCACCTGTTCCGGGTCGACCTGGAGAGCCCCGGAGCCGAAGCGGTCGACCTCACCCCCTTTCCCGGGAGCAAGGTCACCGGGCTCGAACTGCCGCTCTCGCGTCCCGGCAAGGCGATCCTGAATCTGAACCGCCGCAATCCCGCCGAGTTCGACCTGTACGAACTCGACATCGCCACCGGCGAGTTGACGATGCTCGTGCAGAACCCCGGCATGGTCGCCGGCTGGCTGTGCGCGCCCGGCGGCGAGCTGTTCGCCCATGCCACCACCGACGAGGGCAATATCGAGTTCTCCCGCTGGGACGCCGAGACCGGCAGCCTGTCCCCCGTCCTGGAGTACGACGGCTCCGACTACCCGCTCGGCATCCACCCGATCCAGCTCACCCCGGACGGCACCGGCGTGTGGATCGGCTCCTGCCGGGGCACCGACAGGACCAGGCTGGTCCGGGTCGAGCTGGCCACCGGCGAGGAGACCGAGGTCGACAGCCACCCCGACTTCGACCTCGACACCCGCTCCGCCGTCTTCCCCGGCCTCCCCTCGCCGCTGATCCGCGACCGGCGCACCGGCGAACTGCTCGGCGCCCGCTACCTCGGCGAGCGGCAGGTGATCCACCCCCTCGACCCGCACTTCGCCGAGGTGCTGGCGCATCTGGGCAAGCTCTCCGACGGCGACCTGGCCGGTGTCTCGTCCGACAGGAGCGGGCGGCACTGGATCGTCAGCTTCACCAACGACCGCGACCCCGGGGTCGCTTACCACTACGACCACGACACGGGCGAGAGCCGGCTGCTGTTCCGGCCGTACCCGTACCTGGACCACGAAGCCCTCGCCCCCATGACGCCGGTCACGATCCCGGCGCGCGACGGCCTCGACCTCCCCTCGTACCTGACCCTGCCGGCCGGCGCGGAGTCGTCCGCACCGCCGATGGTCCTGCTGGTGCACGGCGGCCCCTGGTCCCGCGACGCCTGGGGCTTCAACCCCCTGGTCCAGCTCCTGGCCAACCGCGGCTACGCGGTGCTCCAGGTCAACTTCCGCGGCTCGACCGGTTACGGCAAGGCCCATCTCAAGGCCGGCATCGGGGAGTTGGCGGGCAAGATGCACGACGACCTGATCGACGCGGTCGACTGGGCCGTGGACAAGGGGTACGCGGACCGGTCCCGGGTCGCCGTCTTCGGCGGCTCGTACGGCGGTTACGCCGCGCTGGTCGGCGTCACGTTCACCCCTGACGTCTTCGCCGCGGCCGTCGACTGCTTCGGCATCTCCGACCTGGTGACCTTCCTCGGCACCGTGCCGGATTTCGTGAAGCCCCATCTGGCCACCAACTGGCACCTGTACGCGGGCGATCCGGACGACCCGGAGCAGCGGGCCGAGCTGCTGGCGCGCTCGCCGATCAGCCGGGTGGACCAGATCCGTACGCCGCTGATGGTGATCCAGGGAGCCAACGACGTCCGCGTCGTGCAGGCCGAGTCCGACAAGATCGTCGCCGCGCTGCGCGCGCGGGGCGTACCGGTCGAGTACATGGTCAAGAGCGACGAAGGACACGGCTTCGTGAACCCGGAGAACACCATCGACATGTACCGCGCCGCCGACGCCTTCCTCGCCCGGCACCTGGGCGGGCGGCCGCACGCGGACAGCTAGGGCCTGTCGT
>NZ_JBVJLC010000008.1:28937-195934 GCF_055584925.1 Streptomyces sp. NPDC087906 | reverse complement strand
AACCCGGAGAACACCATCGACATGTACCGCGCCGCCGACGCCTTCCTCGCCCGGCACCTGGGCGGGCGGCCGCACGCGGACAGCTAGGGCCTGTCCGAACGACCCATACCACTGAGGGAGTTGAACCCGCATGACGAAGTACATACGTTCCGCAGACCCCGACAACCGCATCCCCGTACTCGACGAGCCCCAGGCCCCCGAGCCCACGCCCCGGGCCAAGCCCGACCCCAAGCCCAAGCCCACGGCGCTGGAACAGATGGGCGGCTCGACCGGCGTGGTGTACATGATGCTGCCCGTCGTGGCCTTCGTGCTCGGCAACGCCTCGTTCGGGCTGACCGGCGCCATCATCACGGCCGTCGCCGTCGCGGTCGCGATCTCCGTACTGCGGCTGGTGCGCAGGGAATCGCTCCAGCCGGCCCTCTCCGGGCTGTTCGGTGTGGCCGTGGCCTCGTTCGTCGCCTGGAAGACCGGGTCGGCCAAGGGCTACTTCCTGCTGGGCATCTGGGCGAGCCTGGTGCTCGCCGCGATCTTCCTGCTCTCCGTGCTCGTACGCCGGCCGCTCGCCGGAATCGTCTGGGGCGCCCTGAACGGCACCGGCACCGCCTGGCTCAAGGACAAGGCGTCGACCCACTACTACGACATCGCCACCCTCGCGTTCACCGCGGTCTTCGCCGTCCGGTTCGCCGTGCAGCAGTGGCTGTACGAGAAGGACGCCACCGGCTGGCTGGCCTTCGCGAAGATCGTGATGGGCTATCCGCTGCTTGCCCTGGCCTTCCTGGTCGTGCTGTGGGCGGCCCGCCGCTCGGGCAAGCGGCTCCGGGCGATCGGCGCGATCCGGCCGACCGCCTGACGCACAGCACTTCCATGGACAGGGAGGGAAGAATGCCCCGGACGACGAACGACAGCCACGGCGAACCGGTCCGCACGCTCGGCGCCTTCGAGCGGACCATCGACTTCTACATGCGCCGCAACCCGGTCCAGTTCTCGCTGGTGGCCGAGGTGGCCCACCCCGTAACGGCACCGGCGCTCACCTCGGCCCTGGCCCGGCTCCAGCAGGCGCATCCGCTGCTCAGGGTCGCCGTCGACCGCTCGGGCCCCCAGGCCGTGTTCCGCGAGGCCGAGGGCGCGATCCCCGTCGAGACGGCCGCCGACGGGACGCCGTGGCAGTCCGTCGTCGCCGCCGAGCAGACCCGGCCGATCCCGGCGACACCGGGCCCGCTGGTCCGCGCCGTCCTGCTCCCCCGCGGTGCGCACTGCCAGGTCGTCCTCACCTTCGCCCACCAGATCACCGACGGCACCGGCGCGCTGCGGGCGCTGCTGGACCTCGTGGCGGCCCTCGACGGCGCGGAGTTGGCGGCCGGCGGCGTACCGGCCGCGCAGGAAGATCTCCTCGCCCGCCGCGAAGCGCCGGCGGCAGTCCCGGCACCCGGCGCGCCCGCTGAGGGCGACGAGCGCATGGACGCGCCCGGCGAGCTGGTGGCGTTCGCCGGGCGCACCCCCCATGTGGACGCGCTCGCCCTGGACCCGGAACTGACCGAGCGGCTCGTCCGGCGCTCCCGCCTGGAGCGGACGTCGGTGCATGCCGCGCTCTGCGCCGCGGCCGCCGTGGTGTTCCACCGGCGGGGCCGTGAGTTCGTCCGGGTCCTGAGCCCGGTGGACCTGCGCCGCGCCGCCGGTCTGGCCGACGACGTGGTGGTCAGGTTCGCCGGAGCCAGGACCGGCAGCACGGCGGACGAGGCGAAGGACTTCTGGACGCTCGCCCGCAGTACCCACGCGGCGCTGTCGGGGCAGCGCGCGCCGGACGCCCTCCAGGCCGGTTCGGCGGCTCTCGCCGCGCACGCCCCTGCGAACGGGAGCGAGGCCGAGGCGATGATGACGGCCGCCACGGCCGCCGACATCCAGATAACCAACCTCGGCGCGGTGGATCCTGGGCGACAGCACCTGAGCGCGGTCTGCGCCCTGTGGGGCCCGGCGCAGATCACCCAGCTCGGCGGGGAGCACATCCTCGGTGTCGTCACCGCCGGCGGGCAGCTCCGGATGACGGAACTGACCCACGACCCCGTCGCCGCCCTCCTGCCCGAACTGGCGGCGGTACTCGCCGAGGAGTGCGCCCCCGCCGTCCGCACCCACGCATAGGAGAGACCATGCTCGACACGCTCCCGCAGCGGCTCTACCTGCTCAGCTACACCGTGGAGAAGGAGAAGTTCGAGGCGAACAACCTCCAGTTCCGCGGCCAGAAACTCCGCGCGGCCGCCTTGGTCGAACTGTTCGACGCCGGCCTCGTCAGCGTCGTACCGGGCAAGGAGAAAGTGGCCCGACAGGCCGCTTCGCCGCCGGACGACCCGTTCCTCGCCGAGGTCTGGCACGAGGTGAAACCGGAGCCCCACCACTGGCTCAACCTGGTGCACCTGCGCGCCCACACCGCCGAGTCGGCGGTACGCGAACAGCTCCTGGAACTGGGCGAGATCAGCCTGGGCGAGAAGGCCAAGAAGAAGCTGTCGCTGCTCTCCCAGCACCAGGTCACCGTCAACCACCCCGACCATGTGCTGGCCCTGCGCGAAAAGAGCCAGGAGCCGATCCTGAAGGGCCTGGACCCGGCGAACATCCCCCTGGACGACCTCGCCCTGACGGTGCTCGCCACGGAGAGCGACTACTCGCACCACATCTTCTCGCGCAGCGACGCCCGCGCGTACAAGAAGGAAATCAAGGCGTACGGAGCGCAGTTCGACAAGACCATTCCGGGCCTGCGCAAGGCGCTCCAGACCTCCATCGCAGCGCTCCTCCCGACCGGCGGCGGCTGGGGAAACTGACGGCCGCGCCGCCCCGCCTGACCGCGAGGCAACAAGAAAGGCTCTGACCGGCATTTCTGCTGGTCAGAGCCTTTTTTCCGGAAGTGCCCCCGGCAGGATTCGAACCTGCGCACCCGGCTCCGGAGGCCGATGCTCTATCCCCTGAGCTACGGGGGCATGTCGTCTTTGCGGCGACGGGAGAAACCCTACCAGCTCCGGTGGGGTGGCCGTGAACAGGTATTCAGGGGCCGGTCGGTGGGGTGCCGGCCTCAGGCGGAGCTGCGCTTCGACGGCGCCGACTTCCGTGCGGTGGTCTTCTTCGCCGTGGACTTCTTGGCCGCCGTCTTCGCCGTCTTCTTCGCCGCCTGCTTCTTGGCGGGCGCCTTCTTCTCGGCGGTCTCGCTCTCCGCCGTCTTCTTCTCGGCCGTCTTCTTCCGCGCCGTCTTCTTGGCCGTGCCCTTCTCGGCCGGCTGGCGGTCCTTGAGGTGGGTGACCTCGGCGTCCGACGCTTCGGCGCCGTCGCCGCGCGCGTCCTTCGCCGCGCGCACGCTGTTCTCCAGCGCCGCCATCAGGTCGATGACCTGGCCACCGCCGCCGGACGGCTCCCGTTCCGGTACGGGCTGGCCCTCCGCCTTGGCGGCGATCATCTCCTCGACCGCCTCCCGGTAGTCGTCGTGCAGCGACGAGATCTCGACCTCGCCCAGGGTGTTCATCAGCGCGTCGGCCAGGTCGAGTTCGGCGTCCCGTACGGTGACGTCGGTCTCCGGCGCCACGCCTTCCGGCTGCCGGATCTCGTCGGGCCAGAGCAGTCCGTGCATGGCGATGACGTCGTCGACGACCCGCAGCATGCCCAGCCGCTCGCGGCCCCGCAGGGCGAATTTGGCGATGGCGACCTTGTTGCTGCGCTTCAGCGCCTCCCGCAGCAGGGTGTACGGCTTGGCGGCCGGTACGCCGTTCGCCGAGATGTAGTACGCCGTGTCCATCTGGAGCGGGTCGATGGACGACGAGGGGACGAAGGCGACGATCTCGATCGTCTTGGCCGTGGGCAGCGGCAGCGCCGCCAGGTCCTCGTCGGTGATCGGGATGATCGTCCCGTCGGCCTCCTCGTACCCCTTGCCGATGTCGGCGGCCGAGACCTCCTGCTGGTCGATCTCGCAGACCTTGCGGTAGCGGATCCGGCCGCCGTCCTCCTTGTGGAACTGCCGGAAGGAGACCGAGTGGTTCTCGGTGGCGTTCACCAGCTTGATCGGGATGCTGACCAGCCCGAAGGAGATCGCGCCGTTCCATATGGATCGCACGTTCCATCCCTTTCATCCGGGATTCGTGGGATTCTCATCGTATGACGCCGATCACAGAGGTGGAGGGGCGGCGGCTGTCGCTCAGCAATCTGGAGAAGGTGCTGTATCCGGCGACCGGCACCACCAAGGGCGAGGTGCTGCACTACTACGCCCGTACGGCGGCCCCTCTGCTGGCTCATCTCACTGGTCGGCCGATCTCGTTCCTGCGCTATCCGGACGGTCCTGGCGGCCAGCATTTCTTCACCAAGAACCCGCCGCCCGGTACACCCGACTGGGTACGGATCGCCGAGGTGCCGCGCTCGGCGAGCCAGGTCGCCTCGCAGGTGGTGGTGGACGATCTGGCGACGCTGATGTGGGCGGCCAATCTCGTGGTGGAGTTCCACACCCCGCAGTGGCGGGCCGAAGCGCCCGCCATGGCCGACCGGCTGGTCCTCGACCTGGACCCCGGGGCGCCCGCCGGTGTCGTGGAGTGCTGCGGGGTCGCGCTCTGGCTGCGCGAGCGGCTGGCGGCGGACGGGCTCGGCGCGTACGCGAAGACGTCCGGGTCGAAGGGGCTGCATCTGCTCGTACCGCTGGAGCCCGCCCCGTCCGCCGAGGTCTCGGCGTACGCGAAGGGCCTCGCCGTGGAGGCGGAGGCGGCGCTGCCCGCGCTGGTGGTGCACCGGATGCGGCGGGCGCTGCGGCCCGGGAAGGTCTTCGTCGACCACAGCCAGAACGCGGCGGCGAAGACGACGGCCGCGCCCTACACGCTGCGGGCGCGCGAGGAGCCGACCGTGTCGGCGCCGGTGACCTGGGAGGAGGTCGAGGGCTGCGCGCGGGCGGGGGCGGCGGGCGAGACCCGGCTCGTCTTCACGCTGCACGACATGGCGGACCGGCTCGACCGGCACGGCGAGCTGCTGGCCCCGCTCAACGACCCCGCTCGCGCGGCGCCACTCCCCTGAGCCGGTCCGGCTGGTGCGGGACCGTCAGACCCGCAGCCAGGTGTGCCGGTCGCGGGCCGCCGCGTACAGGGCATCGACGTCCGCCGGTTTCAGTACGCCGCCGAGGTCCGCGAGCGAGGCGACCTCCGTGTCGTGCAGGATCCGGACGTCCTGCGGCGCCGGCCGTACGTCGAGACTGGCGGCGCCCGCCACCACCAGCACCGGGCTCACCGCGCCCGCCAGGGCGAGCGTGGCCCGTTCGGCGGCCTGCCGGGCCCAGCGCAGATGCGGAAGGGGCTCGGCGCGGCCCGTCCTGACCATCGGGTCCTCGATCCGCACGCGCTGCTTGCGCGCGGGCAGGGTCCGTATCGCCAGCACCCCGCCGGGACCTATCGCCAGATGGTCGACGGACGCGGCGCCCGGCAGCGGTACGGAGTGCAGCACCCGCCAGCCCGCGCTCTCCAGCCGGTCCACCTGCTCGCCCACGAACTGCTGGGCCAGCAGCGCGCCGCGCCGCGCGTCCTGCCGCAGCCGCAGCCGCAGCGAGGCGCCGGGCGACGGCATCGCGTCGAGCTGGACGTGCAGGGACTCCCCCGGCCGGTTGGGCGCGAGGTCGTCGTCGGGATGGAGCGAGAGCCGGTCGAGGTCGGCGGGGGTGGGCACCGGCGGCGGTCCGACCGTCACCTCGCCGGTGAGATACGGCGCGAGCGCGGCCAGTACGGCTTCGCGGCGCGCCGCGTAGACGAGACTGACGCGGCCCGCGCTCTTGTCGTACCAGGCGACACCGGTGCCGTCCGGCAGGCTCACATAGAGCCGGTCCTGACCGTGGTGGTGCGCCGGTGTGACGCGAAGACGGGTCATGCCATCACCCCTTGCCCATGGGAACAGCCCGCGGGCCGTGGGGCAAGAACCAATTCATGGCAACCATCCGCCAACCGTACGCGGACGCCGGATTCCGTAACGAAACGCCGTCGAGCGGGCGGCGGGACGGAAACGGCGGGGCGTCCGAAGTACCCGGCCCGTCCCGGGTGTCGGTGGCGTACGGCACACTCTGACCAGGCACCGTCGCAGGCGCTCGCCGATATTTCCCGGAAGGAATCCCGCTCATGATCATCTTCGGTACCAGGGGCTACCTCTACCAACTCGCCATATTGACGCTGGTGTGCGGTCGCTGCGGCAACCCGTCGGCGCACACGCTCAGGAAGCGGGTCACGAAGTTCACGCTGTTCTTCGTGCCGCTGTTCCCCGTCTCGACGAAGTACGCGACGCAGTGCACGTTCTGCGGCGCCGAGCAGCGGATCGAGAAGGAGCAGGCCGAGCAGTTGCTGGCGCAGGTCGCCCCGGCGGCGGGCCCCGGCGCGGCCCCGGTCACCCCGGGATACGGCCAGCAGGGGTCCGGCCAGCAGGGCACGGGCGGCCAGCCGCAGCAGAACCCGTACCAGAGCTGAGCCACCCTCCGGGGCAAAGTGACCCATAGTGATCTTTTGCGGACTCTTCGTGGTCAAACTAGGGTGAATCGGGCGAGCCGTATGCCGGAACGGCCGGCTCCTCGCACCCAGGTCACCAGGAGTCAGCATGCCCCTGCGTTCCCTCGGCCTCAGCGCCGCCGCAATCGCCGCCATTGCCGCAGCGACGCTCACCACCGCCCCCGCAGCGCTCGCCGCGCCGCCCGCGCCGTCCACGGCGTCGGACAGCCCGGCGGCCGTCGACACCCCGTCCGCCCCGTCGAAGCGGCCGGTGGCGCGCGAGGACAGCCCGGCGGCGGAGCACATCGCGCGCAGCTACCTCGGCAAGGTCACGGCCAGGACGGGCCTGCTGCTGCGCGACAAGCCGACCCGCAGCAGCCGTGTCGTACGCAGCGAGCCGTACGGCGCCGTCGTGCACATCTTCTGCCGCACGCGCGGTGGGAACGTGAACGGGAACACGAGCTGGTACCTGCTCACCGACGGCACCTGGGCCTGGGGTTCGGCGGCCTACATCGCCAACATCGGCGCCGTGCCGCGCTGGTGCTGACACCGCTGACACCGTTTGATGGTGAGTAAGTTCGACATGCCTTATGTCTTTACATAGCCGGACATAAGGCATGTCGAATTGCTACGTTGCCTGCCATGACCGCACCGACGACGGTGGACACTCCCCCGCCCGAGCTACGCATCCCCAAGCGCCGGGGTGTCGAGTTCTCGCTCCTCGTCTGCGCCGTCCTCATCTCCGTCTTCGGCTACGCGGCGGTCGGCCTCGCGAAGAACGACGCCGTACCGCCGGACGCCGCGGGCTACGGCGCCGGGCTCGGCCTGCTCGCGCTGCTCGCGCATCTCGCCGTCCGGGTGCGCGCCCCGTACGCCGACCCGCTGCTGCTGCCCATCGCCGTGCTGCTGAACGGTCTCGGTCTGGTGCTGATCTACCGGCTCGACCTGGAGACCCCGCACGACCAGGCAGCGCCCACCCAGCTCGTCTGGTCGACGATCGGCGTCGCGCTCTTCGTCGGTGTCGTGCTCTTCGTACGCGACCACCGGCTGCTCCAGCGCTACGCGTACGTGTGCGTCGCCGCCGCGCTCATCCTGATGATCGTGCCGATCCTCTTCCCCGCAGTGAACGGGGCGAAGATCTGGATCAGGGTTGGCGGATTCTCCTTCCAGCCGGGCGAGTTCGCCAAGGTGCTGCTCGCGATCTTCTTCGCCGCCTATCTGGCGGCCAACAGCGGCGCCCTCGCCTACACCGGACGCACCGCCTGGCGCCTCCAGTTGCCGACCGGGCGGGTGCTCGGGCCGATCGTCGCGATCTGGCTGCTCAGCGTCATCGTCCTGGTGCTGGAGCGCGACCTGGGCACCTCGCTGCTCTTCTTCGGGCTCTTCGTGATCCTGCTGTACGTCGCGACGGGGCGGCTCGGCTGGATCGCGGTGGGGCTGCTGCTGGCCGTCGTCGGCGCGTACGCGGTCGGCTCGTTCGAACCCCATGTGCACGGCCGGGTGGAGGACTGGCTGCACCCGTTCGCCTCCATCGACGCCGGTCAGGGCCCAGGACAGCTCGCCCAGTCGCTGTTCGCCTTCGCGGCCGGCGGGATGTTCGGCACCGGCCTCGGCGCCGGCGACTCGATCCTGATCGGCTTCGCCGCCAAGTCGGACTTCATCCTCGCGACGGCCGGCGAGGAGCTGGGCCTCGCGGGTCTCACCGCGATCTTCCTGCTCTACGCGCTGCTCGTGGCACGCGGCTTCCGGGCCGGGCTCGTGCTGCGGGACTCCTTCGGCCGGCTGCTGGCCGTCGGGCTCTCCTCGATCCTCGCCCTCCAGGTGTTCGTGATCGCGGGCGGGGTGATGGGGCTTATCCCGCTCACCGGCATGGCGCTGCCGTTCCTCGCCCAGGGCGGTTCGTCCGTCGTCACCAACTGGATCATCGTGGCGCTGCTCATCCGGCTCAGCGACTCGGCGCGCAGACCGGCGCCCGCACCCGTGGAACCCGGGGTCGTCGAGCACGCCGTACCCCCGTCGGCGGGTGAGTGATGCTCCGTCATATCCGGCACGCCGCCGCGTTCTGCCTGCTGCTGCTCGTCGCCCTGCTGGTCAACGCGGCCCGGGTGCAGGTCTTCGAGGCAGACGCGTACGACAAGAACCCCGCCAACCGCCGTGACATCGTGGCCCGTTACGCGCAGCCGCGCGGCGACATCCTGGTCGGCGGCGTCTCCGTCACCGGGTCCAGGGACACCGGCCAGCAGTTGCGCTTCGAACGGACCTATACACAGGGCCCGTTGTACGCCCCGGTCACCGGCTACGCCTCCCAGACGTACGGTACGACGCTGATCGAGAACGCCGAGGACGGCGTGCTGTCCGGCACCGATCCGATGCTGGCGCCGCTGCCGCTGTGGAACGAGACCACCCACGGCCGGCAGCCCGGCGGCCGGGTCGTCACCACGGTGCGCCCTTCGATGCAGCGGGTCGCCTTCAGCGGGCTCGCGGGCCGCAGGGGCGCCGTCGCCGCGATCGAACCGGCGAGCGGCAAGATCCTGGCGCTGGTCAGCAGCCCCTCGTACGACCCGACGCAGCTCTCCGGCACCGGCCCCGCCGTCACGACCGCCTGGTCCCGGCTCAACGGCGAGATCACCCAGCCGATGCTCAACCGCGCGATCCGGCAGACCTATCCGCCGGGCTCCGCCTTCAAGATCGTCACCGCCGCCGCCGCGCTGGAGTCGGGGAAGGTGCGCGACCCTGCGGCCCCCACCGGCATCGGCGAGCCGTACGTCCTGCCGGGCACGGCCACGACGCTGCCCAACGAGGCCGAGGGCTGCGACGACGCGTCGCTGGACTACGCGATCACCTGGTCCTGCAACTCGGTGATGGCCGGGCTCGGGGTGACGGTGGGCCTCTCGAAGATGGTGGACACGGTCGAGAAGTTCGGCTTCAACGACACCGGTATCGAGATCCCCTCGGGTGTCGCCGCCTCCAACTTCGACACGCACATGAGCGACGACCAGTTGGCGCTGTCCTCGATCGGGCAGTTCGACACGCGGGCCACCCCGCTGCAGATGGCGATGGTCGCCGCCGCGGTCGCCAACGGCGGCGAACTGCGCTCCCCGCATCTGGTGGACCGGACGACGGCGGCGGACGGCGACGTCGTCTCCCGTACCGGCGGGCATACCTACGACCGGCCGATGAACCCGGGAACGGCCCAGCGGCTGCGGCAGATGATGGTGGACGTGGTGGAGAACGGCACGGGGACGAGCGCGGCGATCGACGGCGCGACGGTCGGCGGCAAGACCGGCACGGCGCAGCACGGCATCGGCAACTCCGGTACGCCGTACGCCTGGTTCATCGCCTGGGCGCAGGCGGACGACGCGGCGCAGCCGGCGGTGGCCGTCGCCGTGGTGGTGGAGGACGCGCAGGCCGACCGGGCGGACATCAGCGGCGGCGGGGACGCGGCGCCGATCGCGCGGGCGGTGATGGAGGAGGCGCTGCGCTGACCGGCGGGCGGGCGGGGCACGGCGTACGGGACGGGGCGTACCGGACGCGGCGTACCGTACCGGCCCCCGTCAGACGGACCGCAGTCCTTCGCGGCGCTCCAGCCACTCCCCCGGCAGGCCGTCCGTCCCGGTGCGCGCCGCCACGATGCCGCCGGTGATGGCGCAGGTCGTGTCGACGTCCCCGAGCGCCTCGGCCGTCGACCACAGGGCGGCCGTCAGGTCGTCGCTGTGCCGGGCCGCCGTCCAGACCGCGAAGGGGACGGTGTCGTCGGCGCGGATACGGCTGCCGTTGCCGAGCACTTCGGCCGCCTCGGCGGGTGCCGTGCCGAACGGCAGCTTCGCGGCCCTGGCGAGGCCGTCCCGTACGGCACCCGGCGGTGTCGCGTCCGTCACCGCGTCCAGCGACAGTTCGTGCCGGGTCGACAGCGCGGCGGCGACGGCGACCGCCACGGCGCCCGCGATGCCCTGCGGGTGGCTGTGGGTCACCTCGGCGGACAGCGTGGCCTGCTCGGTCACTTGGCCGAGGTCGTGGGCAAACCACGCGCCCAGCGGCGCCACCCGCATGGCCGCGCCGTTTCCGAGGCTCCCGCCGTCGAACAGCCGCGGCGCGAGGGTGCGCCAGCTCTCGGGCTCGTGCAGCAGGGCGGGCAGCAGCAGGTGCATGCCGTGGCCGTAGCCGCGCGCCTGGTCCGTCTCGAAGGCGAGGGCGAAGTGGGCGGCCAGCCGGTCCTGGTCGACGGCGCCCAGCTCTTCGAGGACCCGCTGGATCGCGAGGGCCATGGCCGTGTCGTCCGTCCAGGGCCAGCGCTGCTCCTGCGGAGTGCGGCGGGCCTTGATCTCCGCAGCGGCCGTGTCGGGCGCGCGGAAGAGCGGGAACCAGCGCTCGCCGAACGCGTCGCCCGTCGCCAGCCCTTCGAGACTGCGGCGAGCGGCCGTACGGGACGCGGCGGCCGAACCGGGGAGCGGGGTGTATCCCGAAGTGGCAGGCATGCGAACCATCCTGGTGTTCCGACCGGTCAACTGCACGTGCCTTTACCGGCTGCCCGCCCCTGCCTCGTCAACTCCCGCCTTCCGCTATCGCGTCCGTCACCTCGGCGACCCGCTCCCGCTCCTCGGCGGCGAAGCGGTCCTTGTCGAGCTGTTCGGCGATCTCCTCGTCCTGGGTCATCAGCAGGTCCAGGTTGGAGTCGCCGAGGTCGAAGACGCCCATGTCCAGATAGGCCTTCTGCAGCCGCTCGCCCCACAGGCCGATGTCCTTGACGCACGGCACGATCCGGCTGAACAGCAGTTTCCTGAACAACTGGAGGAATTCGGACTGTTCGGAGAACTCCTCGGCCTCCGCCTTCGGTACGCCGAAGTTCTCCAGCACCTCCACCCCGCGCAGCCGGTCGCGCATCAGGTAGCAACCCTCGATGACGAACTCCTCGCGCTCGCGCAGTTCGGCGTCGGTGAGCTGCTTGTAGTAGTCGCGCAGCGCCATCCGGCCGAAGGCGACATGCCGGGCCTCGTCCTGCATGACGTACGCCAGGATCTGCTTCGGCAGCGGCTTGTTGGTCGTGTCGCGGATCATGCCGAAGGCGGCGAGCGCCAGGCCCTCGATGAGGACCTGCATGCCGAGGTACGGCATGTCCCAGCGGGAGTCGCGGAGGGTATCGCCCAGCAGGGCCTGCAAGTTGTCGTTGATCGGGTAGAGCATCCCGACCTTCTCGTGCAGGAACCTGCCGTAGATCTCGGCGTGCCTGGCCTCGTCCATGGTCTGGGTGGCCGAGTAGAACTTCGCGTCGAGGTCGGGCGCCGACTCGACGATCCGCGCCGCGCACACCATCGCGCCCTGCTCGCCGTGCAGGAACTGGCTGAACTGCCAGGCCGTGTAGTGCTTGCGCAGCTCGCCCTTGTCCTTGTCGGTCATCTTGGCCCAGTAGCGGGTGCCGTAGAGGTTCAGCGCCTCGTCGGGGGTGCCGAGGGGGTCGTACGGGTCGACCTCCAGCTCCCAGTCGATGCGCCGGGCGCCGTCCCACTGCTTGTCCTTGCCCTTCTGGTAGAGGGCGAGGAGCCGGTCACGGCCGTTGTCGTAGTCCCACTGGAAGCGGGCCGAGCCCGCGGCAGGGACCTGCCAGACGGTCTCTTCGGGGGCGTCGGTGTAGAGGTCGCGCGTCGACACAGGCAGCAGCTCCTCGGCCTCACGGGCCTCACGGTGGTGTAAGTACCCTCGTCGGCTGGACTGTTGGCAGGCTCACACGTTGGTAGACCCGGAGTCAACAAGTCGGCGCCGGGCCGCGCCGACAGCCGGCGCACCCGTCGCGCCGGGGGGATTGACGTCCTTACTGACACGAGGTCTCATAAGGGTACCGCCGGTAACACCCACCGGTCCCGTCCCGAGGTGCGAGGTGCGCTCAGCCATGACAGCAGTGACCGAAGGCGACATGCGGCTGCTCAGCGACGCTCTGGGCCCGCTACGCGACCGCGAGCAGGTCGCCCAGCGGCTGCTCGAATCGTCGGCCAGGCACTCCTTCGACCCGGACAAGGAACTCGACTGGGACGCGCCGATCGAGGAGGGCAAGTGGTTCTGGCCGCCCGAGCTGGTCTCGCTCTACGACACCCCGCTGTGGCGGAAGATGCCCGAGGAGCGGCGGATGGACCTGGCCAGGCACGAGGCGGCGTCGCTCGCCTCGCTCGGCATCTGGTTCGAGATCATCCTGATGCAGCTCCTGGTCCGGCACATCTACGACAAGTCGGTGACCAGCAACCACGTCAGGTACGCGCTCACCGAGATAGCCGACGAGTGCCGGCACTCGATGATGTTCGCGCGGATGATCCAGAAGGGCGGCGCCCCCTCGTACCCCGTGCCGCGCTTCCACCACAATCTGGCGCGGGTCCTCAAGACCGCCTCCACCACGCCGGGTTCGTTCGCCGCGACCCTGCTCGGTGAGGAGATCCTCGACTGGATGCAGCGGCTGACCTTCCCCGACGAGCGGGTGCAGTCACTGGTGCGCGGGGTGACCCGGATCCATGTCATCGAGGAGGCCCGCCATGTCCGGTACGCCCGGGAGGAGTTGCGCCGCCAGATGGTGACGGCGCCGCGCTGGGAGCAGGAGTTCACCCGGCTCAGCAGCGGCCAGGCGGCCAAGGTCTTCTCCGTCTGCTTCGTCAACCCGCAGGTGTACGACAACGTCGGTCTCGACCGCCGCGAGGCCGTCGCGCAGGTGCGGGCGAGCGGCCACCGGCGCGAGGTCATGCAGTCGGGCGCCAAGAAGCTCACCGACTTCCTGGACGACATCGGGGTGCTGCGCGGCCCCGGACGCAAGATGTGGCGCTCCTCCGGGCTGCTCGCCTGACCGCGCGGACCCGGTCGCTCGCGGTACCGGACGCGGGCGATGCCGTTACGCTGCGGAACATGACCGCGCCAGCCACGCCCGCGTACCGACGGCTCAGCGTCGAGGCGCGCCGCACCCAGCTCCTCGACGCGGCCCTGACGCTCTTCGCGCACCAGGCACCGGAGGAGGTCGCCCTGGACGACGTGGCGGCGGCGGCCGGGGTGTCCCGGCCGCTGGTCTACCGCTACTTCCCCGGCGGCAAGCAGCAGTTGTACGAGGCCGCGCTGCGCTCGTCCGCCGACCAGTTGGAGCTGTGCTTCACCGAACCGCAGACCGGGCCGCCCACCGAGCGGCTGAAGCGGGTCCTCGACCGGTACCTGTCCTTCGTCGACCAGCACGACGCCGGGTTCAGCGCGCTGCTGCGGGGCGGCAGCGTCTGCGAGACCTCCCGCACCACCGCGATCGTGGACGAGGTGCGCAGGGCGGCGGCCGGGCAGATCCTGCTGCACATCGCGCCGGCCGGCGGGTCGGCGCCGGGGCCCCGGATGCGGATGATGGTGCGGACGTGGATCGCCGCGGTCGAGTCGGCGTCACTCATATGGCTGGACGAGGACAAGCAGCCGCCGGCCGGCGAGTTGCGTGACTGGCTGGTCGACCATCTCGTCGCGCTGCTCGTCGCCACGGCCGCCACGGACGAGGAGACGGCGCTCGCGGTGCGCGTGCTCGTACGCCACGAGGACCCGGAGGGTCCGGTGGGGACGCTGGCCCGGCGGGTGGTGCCGCTCGTGGGCGAGGCGATCGGGGCGGGCTGAGCGAGACTGGGCGGGTGAGAAGCGAAGACACCCTCTTTGTCGGCGGGCCGCTGGACGGGCGCGTGCTGCCCGTCATGCCTGGTCCTACGGGCCAGCCGCCCAAGTGGTACGACCTGCCGGTCCCCGACGCCGGCGGCGGGCCGCCCACCGTCCACTCGTACCGGCGCACCCCCGCCGGCTACACCAAGCGGCTCGGGCTGCAGCGCGGCTGGACGTACGAGTACGTGCCCGAGGGACACGAACCCCGCACCCTGAAGTGGCCCTGGTCGAAACCGAACAGCACGCCATAAGATCGCGAGACCGTGTCACCAGGGGGAGGCTCGTCATGGAGCCGGTAGGCCATGTCTTAGGCCGGGTCGGGCCGTACACACTGCTCGCGCGCGGCGGCGGGAGCGCGAGCGCGGTGGAGTATCTCGCGCGCCGCGCCGACGAGGGCGCCCCGGTGGTCGTCCTGTCCGTGGCCCGCCCCGAACTGGCCGGTGCGGCGGCCTTCCGCCGCCGCTTCGAGGCCGAGGTGCGCACGGCCGAGCGGCTGGCCGGCGGCTGGGTGCGGCCGCCGCTCGACTCCCGTACGGACGAGTCGGCGGACCCGGCGCCCTGGGCGGCCAGCGCCTATGTGCCGGGGCTGACGCTCGCGGAGGCCATCGCCGTCGCCGGGCCGCTGCCCGAGCGGTCGGTACGGGTCCTGGGCGCGGCCCTGGCCGAGACGTTGGCCCGCGTGCACCCGGCGGGCACGGTCCTGCAGGGCCTGTCCGCCGAAACCGTCCTGCTCGCCGCCGACGGCCCGCGCCTCACGGCTTTCGGCGCGCTGGGCGCGGCGGCGTCCGCGCGGCTGGACACGGGCGGCCGGCTGTCGGTACGGCTGGGCTACCTCACCCCGGAACAGGTCGCGGGCGGCGAACCGGGAACGGCCTCCGACATCTTCGTCCTGGGCCTGCTGCTGGCGTACGCGTCGACCGGCACGACCCCGTTCGCCGACAGCACGGAAATCGGCGCGGCGCAGGCCCGACTCGACGCCGTACCGCCCGAGTTGCGCAAGGTGCTGGCCTCCTGCCTGGCGAAGGAACCGACCCGCCGCCCGACGGCGGGCCAGGTGGCAGCGGCACTGGCCCTGGAGGGCGCGGCAGCACTGGTAGCGGACGGCTGGCTGCCGGAGCGCCTGACGGCGGCGGTCGCGGAACGGGCGGCGGGAGTGGCGGGGTTGGCGGGTTTGGCGGGGTCGCAGCCGCCGGGCGCCGCCCCGCCGGTGGCCCCCGCGCACGCCGCCCCGCCGGTGGCCCCCGCGCACGCCGCCCTGCCGCCCGCCGGGCCGCCGCCCGTCGCTCGGCCCACTCCGCCGCCCGTGCCCGGTCGGCCACCCGCCGGCGCCTCCCCTTTCGCGCGGCTCGACCGGCGTTCGCTGCTGGTCGGTGCGCTGGCCGGGGCCGCTGGGCTCGTGGTGGGCGGGGGCGGGGTGCTGGCGTTCGGCTCCGGTGGAGAGGACGCTCCCGTCGCGGCGAAGCCGGTCGCACGGCGGGTCGCCGTTCCCGGGGTGCCGCCCGAGCCCCGGTGGGCCTACCAGCATCAGGGCGAGGCGGCCGCGGCCGTGCTGCAGGACCGGTATCTCGTCCTGACGGCGTCCGCCGCCACCACGTTGGTCGACGTCCACACCGGGCGGGTCCGCTGGGAGCGGCCGGAGGCGGGGTCGGTGCTGCGGGCGCAGCCGACGCCCGACGGGCTGGTCTTCGTCGTCGGGGCCGACGCGTTCCGCTGGCTCTCGCCGGTCGACGGCGCGGTCCGGCACCGCGTCCCGTTCGCGGACCAACTGGCCGACGGCGGGGCTTTGGAGCTGTCCGGGATCACCGGGCAGTCCGGCTCGGTCGTCTGGCTCACCGGCGCGGTGAAGACCGGTACGGCGGCCGAACCGGCCGTCCGCAGCTACCTGTTCGCGTACGACGTCACCGGACGCAAACTGCTGTGGCGCGCCGCCGTCTCCAACGGCCGTGCGCCGTACGTCCCGAGGTACCAGCTCGTCGCGCTGCTGCCCGACGAGATCGTCGTACGGCAGGACAGCAAGTCGCTGACGCCCGCCCAGCTCAAGGCGGCCAAGGGCCGCTCGATGTTCCATTCCTTCGACCGGGCCACCGGCGCCCGCACGTGGTCCAAGGTGCTGGGCGCCGTGCCGCCCGGCGGCGCCGTGGCGGGCGACGAGACCGGGCTGCTGTTCGGCGCGGCGGGCGCCGACCTGTACGCCGTCGGCGCGGGCAGCGGCAAACAGCGCTGGCTGCTGAAGGGCAAGGCCGCCGGCGCCGGAACAGAGCCGCTCGCCTTCGGGACCGGGGCCGTGGACGGCTCCACGCTGTATGTCGCCAACCGGTTCCAGGACGTGTACGCGATCGACCCGGCCACCGGCGACACGCGCTGGAAGCGGTCCACGGAGGCCGCCGTGTGGAGCGGGGTGCCGGCGGTGACACCCGTCGCCGGTGGCAGGACGCTGCTCGCCGGGGACGGTCGTCAACTGACCGCGTTCGACGCGGCGGACGGCCGGCGGCTGTGGAAGTTCCAGAACGCGGGCGATGCCCCCGGTACCGCGTCAGCCCCCGGTACCTCGTCCGCACCGCCGTCCTACCGCGCCCTGGCCGCAGGGAAGGACGTCGTCGTCGGACGCGACCGCATGTTCTATCTGCTGCCGTTGGGCTGACCGGGTCCGCAGGCCGCCGCCCCGGCCGCCACCCGCCACGCCGCATGGCATACGGATCGGCCCGCCCGGGGTGACTCCGTTGGGCCGTACTGCCTACCTACGGCCCGATCACCCCACTTATCGGATGATCATCACCTAGGACTGGACACTCCGCACCGCAACCGGAGGTGATGACGTGTCAGGCAGACTTCTGCGATCCGTCTGTACGGCGGCGCTGGCCGCCGCGACCGTGCTGGCGGCGGTGCCCTTCGCCGCGCCCGCCGTCGCCGAGCCGCCGGGCGGCGGCGCGGCCCCGTCCCCCGCCGCGACCACCGCGACCCCGGCACCGGGGCCACCCGGCGCACCCGCACCCGGCGCACCCGGCGCACCCGCCGCGCCCGCCGCCGTCCCGGAGTCCGTCCCCGCCATGCTCACCCGGCTTCAGCAGCTCTACCAGCAGTCGGAGGAGGCGGGCGAGGCGTACAACGCCACCGAGGTGGCCCTCACCCGCCAGCGCGCCGCCACGAAGAAGCTGACCGCCTCGCTCGCGCAGGCCCGCGCGGCCCTCGCCCGTAACCGCGCCGACGTCGGACAGCTCGCCCGCGCCCAGTACCACGGCCAGTCCGACCTCTCCGACTATCTGCGGCTGCTGCTCGCCGACGACCCGCAGCACGCGGTCGACCAGGGGCGGCTGCTGGCGCGCGCCGCACGCGGCAGGGCGGCGACGCTCTCCGGTCTCGCCGAGGGCGAGAAGCGCGCCGACGCCCTCGCCACCGCGTCCCGCAAGGCGCTCGCCACGCAGCAGGCGCTCACCGCGCGCAAGAAGCAGCAGCGCGACACGGCCGCGGCGAAGCTCCGCCAGGTCACCGCACTGCTCGCCGGGCTCAGCGGCGACCAGGTCGCCCAGCTCAACTCCCTTGAGCGGAGCGGCACGGAGGCGGCCCAGCGGCAACTGGTCGACTCGGGCGCCCTCGGCCCGCAGAGCCAGACGCGCGGAACCCCCCGCATCGCGCCGTCGGCGCAGGGCGGCGCCGCCGTGCGGTACGCCGTCGGGCAGGTCGGCAAGCCGTACGAGTGGGGCGCCGAGGGGCCCAAAGCCTTCGACTGCTCCGGGCTGACCTCGCAGTCCTGGGCGCACGCGGGGCGGACCATCCCGCGCACCAGCCAGGAGCAGTGGCGGCGGCTCCCCCGGGTGCCGCTGAACCGGCTCCGCCCCGGCGACCTGGTGGTGTACTTCCCCAAGGCCACGCACGTGGCGATCTACCTGGGCGACGGAAAGGTCGTCCAGGCGCCGCGCCCCGGCGCCGCCGTCAAGGTGTCGCCGATCGCGTCGAGCCCGCTGCTCGGCGCCGTACGCCCGGACGCGGCGCTGTGACCCCGGCCGGGAAGCGGCGCCGTCAGGCGGTGGCCGCCACCTCGGCGAGATAGGCGTTGGCCCGGTCGGGCTCGTAGAAGAAGTTCTCGAAGTCGGCCGGATCGTTGAAGCCGTTGGCGAACCGGTCGGCGACCGGCTGGAGTTGGCCGGCGGCGCCGATCAGGTTGAGCACATGCTCCGGCGGCGCGCCCAGCATGGCGTTGGTCCACTTGGTGACATGCCGGGCGGTGTCCCAGTAGCGGTCGAACGCGGACCGCATCCACGCCTCGTCGAACTCGCCGTCGCCGTGCGCCACTATCGCTTCGAGGTACGCGGCGGCGCATTTGGCCGCCGAGTTGGAGCCCTGCCCGGTGATCGGGTCGTTGGCGACGACGACATCGGCGACCCCGAGGACGAGCCCGCCGCCGGGCAGTTGCCCCACGGGGTTGCGTACGGTCGGCGCGTACCGCCCGGAGAGCGTCCCGTTGGCGTCCGTCAGCTCGACCTTGGTGGCGCGCGCGTACTCCCACGGCGTGAAGCGCTCCATCAACTCCAAGGTGAGCGAGAGGTGTTCCGCCGGATCCTTGACGCCCTGGAACGCGTCGAGCGGGCCGCCCGGCACGCCCTCCCAGAAGAGGATGTCGGCGCGCCCGCTGGTGGTGAAGGTCGGCATGACGAACAGCTCGCCGACGCCCGGCACGAGATTGCACCGCACCGCGTCGAACTCCGGGTGTTCCGGGCGCGGGCCGAGACCGTGCACATAGGCGACAGCGAGGGCGCGCTGCGGGGCGTCGTACGGGGAGCGTGCCGCGTCCCTGCCGAACATGGAGACCAGTTCGCCCTTGCCCGCGGAGACGAGCACCAGGTCGTACGTGCGGGCGAAGAAGTCCAGGTCGGAGACGGCGGCGCCGTGGATGACCAACTGGCCGCCGCGCTGCGCGAAGGTCTCCATCCAGCCGGCCATCTTGACCCGCTGGTCGACGGACTGGGCGTAGCCGTCGAGCGTGCCGACCCAGTCGACGGCCCGGGTCGCGTCGGGCGCCGCGACGGAGACGCCGAGCGCCTCGATCCTCGGGGCCTGCGACTCCCAGAAGTTGAGCTGGAGATCGCGCTCGTGCTGGAGCGCGGTGTGGAACATGCACTGGGTGGACATGACCCGGCCGGTCCGGATCTCGTCCGCCGTGCGGTTGGACATCAGGGTGACCTCGTAGCCCTGGGACTGGAGTCCGAGGGCGAGTTGGAGACCGGACTGGCCGGCTCCCACAATGAGTATCTTCCGCATGGCGGTGTCTCCGTCGGGTGCGTGGCGCGCTGTGCGCGGTGCGTGAACTGGTCGGGTGGGGGGCGGCGTCGCGAGGGGGGTTCGGACGGTCCGCAGGCTACTCTCGGGTGTTGTCGAGTGCGTGCTGCACCAGCGTGAGAAGCGACTCGACGGCCGTGGCCCGGTTGCGCGCGTCCATGGTCAGCACGGGAATGTGCGCGGGGACGGACAGTGCCTCACGTACGTCGGCCGGCTCGAACAGCTCGCTGCCTTCGAAGTGGTTGACGGCGACGACGTACGGCAGCCCGCAGCTCTCGAAGTAGTCGAGAGCAGGGAAGCAGTCGGACAGCCGCCGGGTGTCGGCGAGCACGACGGCGCCGATCGCGCCGCGCACCAGGTCGTCCCACATGAACCAGAACCGCTGCTGGCCGGGTGTGCCGAAGATGTACAGCACGAGGTCGCTGGAGAGCGTGATCCGCCCGTAGTCCATCGCCACGGTCGTGGTGAGCTTGGCGGGCGTCGCGCTGAGATCGTCGGTCCCCTCGCTCGCCTGCGTCATCAGCGCCTCGGTCTGGAGCGGCGTGATCTCCGAGACGGAGCCGACGAAGGTCGTCTTGCCGACACCGAAGCCGCCCGCCACGACGATCTTCGTGGCGACGGGTGCGCGGGTGTGGTCCAACTGCCAGTCCTGGAGCTGTTCCTCGGCCGCCGGGGCAGCAGCGGTGACCTCAGAGACGGCGGAGTCCATCCAACACCCTTTCCAGCAGCGCGCGGTCGGGCTGGCCGGTGCCGTGCCCCGTCCCGTACACACGGATCTTTCCCTGGTCGGCCAGGTCGCTGAGGAGCACCCTGACCACCCCGAGCGGCATCTTCAGCAGCGCCGAGATCTCGGCGACCGTGCGCATCCGGCGGCACAGTTCGACGATGGCCCGCATCTCCGGCATGACCCGCGAAGCGGCCCCGCCGTCGGTCAGTTCCCTGCGCTCGTCCGCCGCTTCGATCGCGGCGACCAGCGTCTCGACGAGCAGCACGTGCCCGAAGCGGGTACGGCCGCCGGTGAGCGAGTACGGGCGGACCCGCGCGGGGCGGCGGTCGCCGCCGCGCACCGGGAGTCTGCGGGCCTGGGCGCCGGTGGACCCGGTGGCGGCGGTCATCGGGCGTTCTCCATGGACTTGCGCAGCTCGCTGCGGAGTTCGGGCGTCAGTACGTGTCCGGCGCGGCCGACGAAGAGCGCCATGTGGTACGCCACGACGCTCATGTCGCAGTCGGGCGCGGCGTGCACGCCGAGCAGCGAGCCGTCGCTGATGGACATGATGAAGACACTGCCTTCCTCCATGGCGACCATCGTCTGCTTGACCCCGCCGCCGTCCATGAGCTTCGCCGCGCCGATGGTGAGGCTGGCGATGCCCGAGACGATGGTGGCGAGATCGGCGCCCGCGCCGCGCGGTCCTTCGCCGCGTGGCGCACCGCCCGCCGCCTCGGCCGCCGCGCTGTTGTGCTCCTGGGCGGAGGAGAGCAGCAGCAGTCCGTCGGACGAGACGACGGCGACGGAACGTACTCCTGGCACCTCCTCCACGAGGTTGCTCAACAGCCAGTGCATGTTTCGGGCTTCGCTACTCAGTCCGAATGTGCCGGTCGCTGTCAACTGCGTGCCTCCTCGACTGTCTCCCCCGCCTCTTCGTCACGTTCCCCGTCCCGCGCTCCGGACGCTATCGGGTCGGTGACGTCCGCCTGGTCGGAACGCTCGGTGAGTTCGGCCTCGACATCGCGCCGGCCGTCCTTCGCGCCCTGGTGGAAGCCGCCGAGCCGGCGGCGCAGCTCCTCGGCGTCGACGCTGCCGGTGCGTCCGGTCGGCTCGGTCGCCGCCTTGACGACCTTGGGGGTTCGCTTGGGCAGTCCCTTGTCGGTGACCGGATCGGACTCCGGTCCTGTCTGTGCGGATTCGGATTCGGGTTCGGGTGCGGGTTCTGGTGCGGATTCAGGTGCGGGTGCGTGTGCGGATTCGGGTTCGGGTGCCGCCGCGACGGGCTCGGGCGCCCGCTCCGCGCTCTGCTGCCGGGGCAGCCGCATGGTGAAGGTGTCCTGGTCGACGTCGGCCCGCTCGTGCGTGTCGGGGCCGACGGCGTACGGGTCCTGACGGACCTGTGCGGGCGCCGCCGCCCCGCTCTCCGCCGCGCGGATCGTCTCCTCGGCCGCCGCGATCAGCGGGTCCGGGTCGGGGGCGGGGGCGGTCTGCCGGGTCGGCAGCGCGTTGGAGTTGGCCTCCGCGACCGAGCCCGGCTGGTGGACGGCGGGCGCGGGTCCCGCCACCGGCGGCGGGTAAGCGGCGGCCGGGACCGGACCGGTCGAGGGCCGCGTCGCGGGGAGCAGCGCCTGCGGCAGGACGACGACGGCAGCGAGCCCGCCGTCCTCGTGCTTGCGCAGATGGACCCGTACGCCGTGCCGCGCGGCGAGGAGGGCCGCCACCCGCAGTCCCAGGCCCTCGCTCTCGGCCGGTGCGCCGGGCGTGCCCCAGGCGTCACGCGCGCCCTGCTCGCCCCGATCGCTCTGGGTGGCCTCGTCCAGCAGGGCGTTCAGCTCGGTGAGCCGGTCCTCCGGCATGCCGATGCCCTGGTCCTGGACGGAGACCATCACCTCGCCGCTCTCCAGCAGCCAGCCGGACAGCTCGACCCCGGCCTCGGGCGGCGAGAACGACGTGGCGTTCTCCAGCAGTTCGGCGACGAGATGGCTGAGGTCGTCGGCGGCGAAGCCGGCCACCTGCGCGTGCGCGGGCAGCGACTGGATGGTGATCCGCTCGTACCGCTCGATCTCGCTGACGGCGGCGCGCAGCATGTCCACGAGCGGCACCGGGCCCGGGTGGCTGTGGCCGTGTTCGTGCTCGGCGAGGACCAGCAGGTTCTCGCTGTGGCGGCGCATGACCGTCGCGAGATGGTCGAGCTTGTAGAGCGTGGCGAGCCGGTCCGGGTCCTGCTCGCGCTCCTCCAGCGACTCGATGACGCCGAGCTGGCGCTCGACGAGGCCGAGGGAGCGCAGCGAGAGGTTGACGAAGGTGTGCTCGACGGTGTGCCGGAGCTGGGCCAGCTCGGCGGTGAGCCGGTCCGCGTGCTCCCGCAGTTCCGCGTGCTCCTGGAGGTCGGTGCCCCCGTGCGATTCGGCGCGCTCCTGGGATTCGGCGCGCTGCGCCGCGGCCTTCGCACTGGCGCCGATCGGGACGGTCGTGTCCCCGCCCGCGGGATGGGGCCGGGCCGACAGGCCGGCGACCTTGCTGTGCAGCGTGTTGAGGGACCGTACGACCTGGGCGAACTCGTCGTTGCGGCCGGTGAACCGTACCGGTTCGGCCGTCTCGGGCGCCTCGGCGAGCCGGGCGGCGCCGATGCGCAGCACGGCGAGCGGCCGGGTCAGGGTGCGGGCGACGGCCGTCGCGACACCGACGGCGATCAGCAGCAGGCCGCCGAGGAGCGCGAAGCGCAGCTCCAGCGCGGTGACGTCGTCGTCGCGGATCTTTTCGAGCGCGGTGAGCTGGGCGCTGCCGAGTCCCGCCTCGACGCCGCGCATCTGGTCGATGCGGGCGGAAAGCGCGGTCCTGACCTTCTCCTGGTCGGTGGAGCGTTCCGACTCGGACAGTTCCGGGCGGTCGGTGAGCCGTTTCAGATATCCGTCGGCCGCCGTGATGTCCGGCCCTGTGACGGTCCGGGCGAGCGAGTCGCGCGCCTGGCTGTCCGCGGTGCGGTCGAAGTCGGCGAGCGCGGCGAGTTCACCCGTACGGGTCTGCTGGGCGGCGGAGCTGAGCGCGTCGCGCGCCGCGTCGTTCTTCTTGTTGGCCGCCACGTCGTCCGAGGACGGCACGGAGAGGCCGGTGACGGGGTCGATGACCGTCGTGGGCTCCGCGTCGGCGGGGACGGCCAGGGCGCCCAGCAGCAGGGCGCGGGTGCCCGAGGCCCGGTCGACCGCGCTGTCGAGGTCGACGGAGGCGCGTACGTCTCCCGCCACCTCGGTGGGGGCGCGTTCGGCGAGCCGCTCGGCGACAGCGTGCAGGTCGTCGATGACGTCGGAGTAGGCCCGGTACGTGTCGGGGGCCGCGTCCTTGCCGGTGAGGGCGGAGGCGCGGACCGACGGCACGGTGGAGAGGTCTCTGAGCAGCCCGGCCGAGGCGGATCCGGTGGCGCGGATCTCGTCGATCTGCCGGTCGACGCGGGCGCGGGTCTCGCGGGAGACCTGATGGCCGTCCGCGTCCTTTTTCTTGGCTTCCTCGTCGGAGCCGTCCTTCGCCGGGCGTCCCGCCGCCACGTACACGACCGCCTCGTCGCGTTCGTCGGCCAGCGAGTGGGCCAGCGTCACGGTCTGCCGGTTCAGTTCGGCGAGGGTGACGAGCCGCTGTGCGTCGCTCAGCCGGGTGGAGGCGTCGAGTACGCCGGGCCCACCCGCGGCGACGACCGTGACGGCGATGACCGCCACACCGGCGAACAGCCGGCCGCGTACCCGCTTACGGCGCCCTTCGCCCGGAGGGTTAGCTGTCATGCCGCCGTTGCCCCGAGGCCGCTTCTTCTGCACCGGTGCTCGCATTCTTGACTCGTCCGCCCATGAAGCAGAGGTGACGACCGGTCACTACGAGACAACCCCCACCCCTGGCACGGCTTCAGACCATCCCAGCGCATCCGGGAGGGGGGCGCGCATCGGCCGCTCCGCCACCTGAACGAGTGAACATCACGGAGGAGTTGACGAACAACTTCCGGATCAGCGCTCCGCGTGCCGCCCCGGAGCGCCGGGTGGACCTTACGCCCGCGCTTTGGCAGGATGCCCGCCCGCAGCTCCGCGGAACAGATCATTCCGCTCGGTCGGTCCCGCTGACCAGGCGGTACGGGAATTCCCCGGCACGTGCAGGCGCGGTGAAGGAGTCGGCGGGAGCCGCGGCGGACTCGTGCAGACTTGGCCCATGCGCATCGAACTCGCCACAGCACCCGGAGTCACCGAACGGCCCAACGAGGACTGGACATCCGTGGTCCTCCCGGCGTCCGGCGAGGGCGGCTCGCTGATCGTCCTGGACGGTGTGACGCCCCCGGCGGGCGAGGTCGGATGTGTGCACGGTGTGCCCTGGTTCACCGCCCGGCTCGGCGGCGCGCTGGCCGAACTGTCCGCTTCGCGACGGGATCTGACACTGGCGGAGATCCTGGCCGAGGCCATCCGGCGCACTGCCGACGCACATCGTGACACTTGTGACCTTTCTCACGTGCGCACCCCGCAGGCAACCGTGGTGCTGGCCCGCTGGGGCGCCGACACCGTCGAGCATCTGGTGCTCTCCGACTCGACGCTGCTGCTGGAGGCGCCGGACGGCGCGGTACGGGCCGTCGTGGACGACCGGCTGCACCGCGTCCCGCGCGCGGCCCTGCGGTCGGCGGCGTCGGCGGACGCGCTGCGCAACGCGGAGGGCGGCTTCTTCACGGCCGCGGCCGACCCGTCCGCCGCGGCGAAGGCGGTGACGGGCCGCACCCCGGCCGCCGAGGTGCGCGCCCTGCTGGCCCTGACGGACGGCGCGGCGCGGTGGGTGGAGATGTTCCACGAGGGCGACTGGGCCGACGCGCTGGCGCTGGTGCGCAAGAGCGGTCCGCAGGAGCTGATCGACCGCGTACGGGCGACGGAGGACACCGACCCGGACGGCGCCGCCTTCCGCCGCCACAAGAAGAGCGACGACGCGACGGCGACGTACGTGGAGGTGTGAGCGAGCGCGCCTGGCGCCCTTCCCGGGGCGAGCCGTCAGCTCCCGGTGCGCGCGTTCATGTGGTGCAGCAGCCGGGCCAGCTCGGCGATCTCGGCGCGGTCCCAGTCGGCGAGCTGGCGTACGTACCTGCCTCTGCGCGCGTCGCGCACCCGCTGGAAGCGGGCCAGTCCCTCGCCGGTGAGGCGTACGAGGGAAGCGCGCCCGTCGGCGGGGTCACGCTCGCGGGTGACGAGCCCGAGGTCCTCCAGCGCCCGGAGCTGGCGGCTCATGGTCGCCTTGCCGACGCCGAAATAGGCGGACAGCTCGGTGGCCCGCTGACAGGTGGTTTCCTCCAGCCGGACGAGCAGCCCATAAGCCGCCGGTTCGAGTTCGGGATGGACCTCGCGCGCCATCTCGCCGGAATTCGATCTGGCCCGGCGCAGAAACACGGCCAGCTCCCGCTCCAGGGCGAGGAATTCGTGGTCCACACCACTCGTACCGGCCGGGCCCGGTTGATTTCCCGGTTTACTCCCGTGCACGTCAGCACCCATCACGCGCTTTCCCGCTCCTGAAAGTTTCTTTCACAGGCGGCCATTGCCGCAGCTCCGTCATTATTTCGCAGGTTTAGTCCAACGGCAGCAGCGTGGCAACCTTCCATCGTCACGTCTACGTGCGTAGCGTCACCACTGACATGTCCATACCACGACTTGTCGACACGTCCATGAGATCCCCCCACCAGGTCTTCCGGAGGCACGCAATGCCCGTGCACAGATCCGTGACACCCGGCCGCCCGCTCGTCGCGGCGACCACAGCTCTCCTGGCCACCCTCGCGCTCCTGCTCACCCTTCCCGGTGCGGCGGCCGCGGCAACCCCCGACCCCCAACCGGTACCCGGTGCGCAGCACGCACCCGGTACCCGCCCTGTACCCGGTACGCAGCCGGTACCCGGCTCCCAGCCGGTCCCTGTCCCCCAGCCGGCCCCCGATCTGCCCGCGCCCGGCTCCGCCTACATGGGCATGGGCGTGCTCGCGCACGACGGGCAGGGCGGGCTGCCGCCCGACACCCGCGTCACCCAGACGCACGGTGTGGACGTCTCCAGCCACCAGGGCAGCGTGAACTGGGCCGCCCTGTGGAGCAGCGGCGTCCGGTTCGCTTACACCAAGGCAACCGAAGGGAGTTCGTACAAGAACCCGTCGTTCGCACAGCAGTACAACGGTGCGTACAGCGTCGGGATGATCCGCGGGGCGTACCACTTCGCCACCCCCAACAGCACGAGCGGCGCGGCCCAGGCCAACTACTTCGCCGACAACGGCGGCGCCTGGTCACGCGACGGCAAGACGCTGCCGGGGGTGCTCGACATCGAGTGGAACCCGTACGGCGACTCCTGCTACGGCAAGTCGCCCAGCCAGATGGTGAGCTGGATCAGGGACTTCCTGAACACCTACAAGTCGCGCACCGGCCGTGACGCCGTGATCTACACGGCGACGAGCTGGTGGAGCTCCTGCACCGGCAACTACGCGGGCTTCGGCGGCACGAACCCGCTCTGGGTGGCCCGCTACAACACGACGGTCGGCGCCCTGCCGGCCGGCTGGGGCGTCCAGACGATCTGGCAGTACACGTCGACGGGCCCGACCGTCGGCGACCACGACCGCTTCAACGGGGCCCTGGACCGCGTCCAGGCCCTCGCGAACGGCTGACCCCGGCCCTTCGCCCCGCATGCGGCGCGGCCCCCGCCCGCCCCCCCCGCCCGGGGCGCGCCCCCCCCCCACCCCCCCCCCCCCCCCCCCCCCCCCCCCCCCCCCCACCCCCCCCCCCCCCCCGCCCCCGCCCCCGCCGCCATCGCCGCGCCCGCCGCCATCGCCGCGCCCGCCGCCATCGCCGCGCTTGGCGTCATCCGTACAGGGCGCGCAGGTCGGTGAGGAACTCCCGGGTGTCGCGGGCGGACTCCGCGTGCGCCACCATGCGGTTCATCGCCTCCAGGTGCTCCATGACCTCGGTCCGCTGGTCGAGGAAGAGCGCGCCGGTCAGATACTCGATGTAGACCATGTCGGGGATCTCCGGCACGTCGAACCGGAAGAGCACGAACGGGCTGTACGTCCCCGCGTGGTGCCCCGCCGAGAGCATGGCGATCTGCAGCGTCACGTTCGGCTGGGCCGAGACGTCGAGCAGCCGGTCGAGCTGACCGCGCATCACCTCGGCCGACCCGACGGGCCTGCGCAGCACCGTCTCGTCCAGCACCGCCCAGAACCGCGGCGCGTCGGGGCGGGTGAGCAGGCTCTGGCGCTCCATCCGCAGCGCGACGTGCCGCTCGATCCGCGCGGGGTCGCGCTGGCCGACGGAGCCGGTGGTGAGGATCGCCCGCGCGTAGTCCTCGGTCTGGAGCAGCCCGGGTACGAAGTGCGGCTCGTAGCAGCGGATGGTGCTCGCCGCCTCCTCCAGGCTGACGTAGCCGCTGAACCAGTCGGGCAGGATGTCGTGGAACCGCTGCCACCAGCCGGGCTGGTTGGCCTCGTCGGCGAGCCGCAGGAAGACCTCGACGTCCTCGGCGAGCAGCCCGTAGGCGGGCAGCAGGAGCTGCACGTACGGAATCTTCAGCGCGACCTCGGCCATCTCCATCCGGCGCACGGTCGCGGCCGTGACCCGCAGCAGCCGGCCGGCGTCCTCCCGGGACAGGCCGGCCTTCTCGCGCAGGGCCTGGAGCTGTCTGCCGAGGACGAGCTGACCGATCGTCGGGGCGGAACGGGGCTCGCTCACATCACACTTCTCACTCGGGACTGCACCTGCGTACCGGTCAGTCTGACATACCAACTGACCTGGGGCCATGGCCCGTTGATCGTCAGGAACCCTTCCTTCCACAGCACGGCGCACGGCGCGGCGGCCGGGCACGGAACAGATCGTTCCGTGCCCGGCCGCCGGTGCGGGGTGGTTCAGGCAGCGGCCTGGACCGGCACCTCCGCAGGGGACAGCGCGATCTCCAGCACCTGGCGGACATCCGTCACCGGGTGGACCTCCAGCCGGTCGAGGACCTCGGCCGGTACGTCGTCCAGATCCGCCTCGTTGCGCTTGGGGATCACGACCGTCGTGATACCCGCCTGGTGCGCGGCCAGCAGCTTCTGCTTCAGACCGCCGATGGGCAGCACCCGCCCGGTCAGCGAGACCTCGCCCGTCATGGCGACGTCCGTGCGGACCTGGCGCCCGCTCAGCAGCGAGGCGAGAGCGGTCGTCATCGTGATGCCCGCGCTCGGACCGTCCTTCGGGACGGCGCCCGCCGGGAAGTGGATGTGCACACCCCGGTCCTTCAGGTCGGCGACCGGCAGCTCCAGTTCGGCGCCGCGCGAGCGCAGGAAGGAGAGCGCGATCTGCGCGGACTCCTTCATCACGTCACCGAGCTGGCCCGTCAGGGTCAGACCCGAGCCGCCCGTCTCCGGGTCGGCCAGCGACGCCTCGACGAACAGGACGTCACCGCCGGCGCCGGTGACCGCGAGGCCGGTGGCCACGCCCGGCACCGCCGTGCGCCGCTCGGCCGGGTCCTGCGCCGACTCGGGCACGTGGTGCGGCCGGCCGATCAGGCCGCGCAGGTCGTCGGGTCCGACACTGAACGGCAGCTCGCGCTCGCCGAGTTCGTGCTGGGCCGCCACCTTGCGGAGCAGCCGCGCGATGCCGCGCTCCAGGTTCCGTACGCCCGCCTCGCGGGTGTACTCGCCCGCCAGCTTGCGCAGGGCGCCGTCCTCCAGGGTGACCTCGCCGGTCTCCAGGCCCGCGCGCTCCAACTGCCGGGGCAGCAGGTGGTCGCGGGCGATGACGACCTTCTCGTCCTCGGTGTAACCGTCGAGCCTGACCAGCTCCATCCGGTCGAGCAGGGCCTCGGGGATGGCTTCTAGGACGTTGGCGGTGGCGAGGAACACCACGTCGGACAGGTCCAGCTCGACCTCCAGGTAGTGGTCGCGGAACGTGTGGTTCTGCGCCGGGTCCAGGACTTCGAGCAGGGCGGCGGCCGGGTCGCCGCGGTAGTCCGAGCCGACCTTGTCGATCTCGTCCAGCAGGACGACCGGGTTCATCGAACCGGCCTCCTTGATCGCCCGGACGATACGGCCGGGCAGCGCGCCGACGTAGGTGCGCCGGTGCCCTCGGATCTCCGCCTCGTCCCGGACACCGCCGAGCGCGACCCGGACGAACTTGCGTCCCATGGAGTGCGCGACGGATTCCCCGAGCGAGGTTTTTCCGACACCGGGCGGCCCGACGAGGGCCAGGACGGCGCCGCCGCGCCGGCCGCCGACCACACCGAGCCCGCGGTCGGCCCTGCGCTTGCGCACCGCCAGGTATTCGGTGATGCGCTCCTTGACGTCCTCCAGGCCCGCGTGCTCGGCGTCGAGGATCGTCTTGGCGCCCTGGATGTCGTACGCGTCCTCGGTGCGCTCGTTCCACGGCAGTTCGAGGACGGTGTCCAGCCAGGTGCGGATCCAGGAGCCCTCGGGGCTCTGGTCCGACGAGCGCTCCAGCTTCTCGACCTCCTTCAGCGCGGCTTCGCGCACCTTCTCCGGGAGATCGGCGGCCTCGACGCGGGTGCGGTAGTCGTCCGACTCGTCCTCGTCGCCCTCGCCGTTCAGCTCGCGCAGTTCCTTGCGCACGGCTTCGAGCTGGCGGCGCAGCAGGAAGTCGCGCTGCTGCTTGTCGACGCCTTCCTGGACGTCCTTGGCGATGGACTCGGCGACGTCCTGCTCGGCGAGGTGCTCGCGGAGCTGGCTGATGGCGAGCTTCAGCCGGGCCACCGGGTCGGTGGTCTCCAGCAGCTCCACCTTCTGGGCGGTGGACAGGAAGGGCGAGTAACCGGCGTTGTCGGCGAGCGCGGACACGCCGTCGATCTGCTGGACGCGGTCCACGACCTGCCAGGCGCCGCGCTTCTTCAGCCAGTCGGTGGCGAGCGCCTTGTATTCCTTGATCAGTTCGGTGACCGAGCCGGGCAGCGGGTCGGGGGTCACTTCGTCGACGGCGATGCCCTCGACCCAGAGGGCGGCGCCGGGTCCGCTCGTACCGGAGCCGATCTGTACGCGGCCTCTGCCGCGGATCAGCGCACCGGGATCCCCGTCGGACAGCCGG
The DNA here is from genome assembly GCF_055584925.1 of Streptomyces sp. NPDC087906. Taxonomy (NCBI): domain Bacteria; kingdom Bacillati; phylum Actinomycetota; class Actinomycetes; order Kitasatosporales; family Streptomycetaceae; genus Streptomyces; species Streptomyces sp. NPDC087906. Next base: position 165,785 of record NZ_JBVJLC010000008.1, on the reverse strand, counting down.
CCCACCTGCTCGACGGTGCCGAGCACACCGGTCGCGGCGTACGACCCGTCGATCCGTGGCACCAGCAGCACCTGAGGCTTCCCGGCACCGGCCCCACCCGAACGCGCGGCGGCCTGAGCGGCCTCCACGGCGGCGCGGACCTCGGCGTCGGACAGGTCGAGCGGAACCACCATGCCGGGCAGCACGACCTCGTCGTCGAGCGGCAGCACGGGAAGCGTGAGCGGGGTGGAAATGGAGGCCATGATCTCCCCTTCGGCAGTTAGGTTGAGCTATGTGGACTCAATGCAAGTGAGCCCGCCAATGTTCCCCAACGGCCGTTCGCTCTGAGCGATAGCGGTCCGACCCCGCGAATCCCCTCGTCACGGCGCTGATGTCCGGCGCCGGACGCCACTGTCAGTGGTGCCTGCCACGATGCCCGCACGCCATCGTGATCAGGAGGAACACATGGGCACCTGGGACATCGGCCCGTTCGACAACGACACCGCCGCCGACTGGTGCGGCAAGCTCGACGACACCGCCCCCGACGCGCGCCAGGAGCTGGTCAGGGACGCGCTCACCCGGGTCGCCGACACCGCCGACTACCTCGACGCGGACGTCGCCGACGAGGCCGTCGCGGCGGCGGCCCTGGTCGCCGCGCAGTGTCCCGGCGGGGAGCCCGCGCACTCTCACTACGGACCGGAGAAGCCTCTCCCCGACCTCACCGGGCTGCGCGCCCTCGCCCTCCGGAGCCTCGATCGCGTCGCGAGCGAGCCGTCGGAACTCCTTGAGCTGTGGGAAGAGGAGGCGGAGGCCGGCCCCTGGCGGGCGGGCATCGACCGGCTGCGGACCGCACTCGCGCCGGATCCGGCGGGCGAACAGCTCCGCCTGTCCTGACCTGCCTGTCAGTGGCCGCCCTTAGCATCCGGCCATGAGCATCATCGGCGAGTACGCCCGCCTGACCGCTGCCGAGCTCGACCGGGCCCTCCAGGACCCCGACCGGGCGCAGGAGTTCGTCTATGAATTCATCGAGGCGGAGGCGGAAGCAAGACCAGAATCGTCCGAAGCGCGCTGCCACGACGTCGACAAGATGTGGCACGCGCTCGACTTCCTGCTGCGCCGCGTGGACTTCCCCGTCGACATCATTCACGGCGAGGAACAGATACCGGATGCTGCGGACTGGGGCTACGGGCCGCCCCGCTTTCTCAGCCCGGAACGCGTCAGCGTCGCGGCCACGGCACTCGCCGCCACCCCTCACGAGACGCTCGTCGAAGGTGTGGGTCCGGCGGACCTCGCCAAGGCCGACATCTACCCCACGATCGTCTGGGAGCGCGGAGAGGCGCTCGACTCCGTGACCAGCCACTACCAGGCGTTGGCTCGGTTCTTCCAGGCAGCGGCCCACGCAGGGGACGCCATGGTCATCTGGCTGGACTGACGGCCGCCGCCACGACCGGACACCGGCGCCGCGAGTGGCCGGGCCCGCGGCCGTCTCCCGTTCCACAGCGACTCCCGTCGAGCAACCCCGGGGCTGTCGCATCGACGTCGGACAGCCGGGGCACGTACTGCGGCAAGTTCTGCCAGAGCCGGCCGCGCGGGGGCAGGTCGGGCTGGCCGGGGAGAGTGCCGTGGTCGACCAGGTCGAGACGGACGCGGGACATCGCAGAAAGGGCCTCGGCCGGCTCGTGATGCGCACCCTCGAAACGGCGGCTGCCGACGCCGGCGCCACCACCGGGATCCTCGCCGGCACGACCGAAGGACGCGCCCTGTACAGCGCGCTCGGATGGCGGCTGCACGGCCCGGTCACCGGCGTCCTGCGGGTCGCCTGATCACCCCCGCCGTACGCCCCCGCCGAGCGCCGGGTGTGACTCGGCCATACCTGTTTCGGCGAGACATTTACCGCGCCTGCGGGGACAAGTGAACAGGTATGAGTACTCAACAGACAGGACCCCCCGACGAATTGCGCGTCGGCGCCCGGCCACGCACAGAGGTGGAGGAGGCGTATCGGGCGCTCGCCGACGTGGCCGCCGGTACCGCCCAGCAGACGCAGCTCTCCCGCGGCTCCCTGACGGCCTACCTGTGGGCCCTCGGCCGCGGCGAGACCGCCCCGGTCACCGGTGCGGTCAGCTCCGGCGCCCCCGACCTTCCCCTGCTCACGGCGGAGACGGACGCGGCGGTCGTCCAACTGGAGGACGCCACCCAGCGCACGGTCCCGCGCGACTACATCCACGGCGTCCACGAAGCGCTGGCCTGGATCTGCGGCCACACCAACACCCGCCCGGCAGCCCCGGCACCCCACCCGGGCGACCACACGCACTGACCGGACCGGCACCGACCGGACCGCGCTGTCGTGAACCGGCCGGGCGCCCGCGAGCGACAGACAGGGCGTGAGACTGTTCCGCCCCGTGGGGGGAGACCTGGCCGACGACGCGCTGCTGCGCGCCGTCGCCAAAGGGGACGCCGAGGCGCTCGGCGTCTTCTACGACCGGCACGCGGGCTGGCTGCACGCGCGGCTGACCCGGCGCTGCGCCGATCCCGAAATCGTGCGGGAGGTCCTCCAGGACACCTTCGTCGCCGTCTGGCGCTCCGCCGCAGGACACCGCGGCGGTGAGGCCGGCGGCTGGCTGTGGGTGATCGCCGCCCGTCGGCTGGTCGACGCCCGGCGGGCCCAGGAGCGCACCGAACGCGCCACGCGCGTGGCGTACGAACCGGCCGACGCCGCCCCCTCGGCCGAGGACCGGGTGCTGACCGGTCTTGAGTACGGGGACGTGGGCGCCGCCCTCGACCGGATCTCCCCCGAACTGCGCGACGTGCTGCGCGCCACCGTCGTCGACGGGCTGACCACCGGCGAGACCGCGCGGCTGCTCGGCATACCGGAGGGCACGGTCAAGACCCGCGCCATGCGCGCCCGCAGGGAACTGCGCCTGGAACTCGGCCGGGTCGCGCCCGGACCGGGCCTGGGAGGCATCGCATGACGACCTGGCATGTGACGGATCGCCTGGCGGAGGTGTACGCGGCGGGCGCGGCGCGCGAGCCCGACGCCTGGTCGCTGGAGAAGCACGTCGAGTCGTGCGGGCCGTGCGCGGTACGGGTGTCGGCGGCGGTACGGGCGGGCGCCGCAGGACCCGTACTGGCGCAGGTGCGGGCCGCCGCGCTCGCCGCGGCGCCCGCTCCCCCGGCAGGCAGGACCGGCGCCGTCGCCCGCCTGCTGTGGGCGGCGGGCCCCGCGCTGCGCGGGGCCTGGGCGGTGGCGCTGGTGCTGGTCGCGGCGGGGGCGGTGGCTCTCGCGTACGGCGCGGGGTACGCCGGGGGGCGCCCCGTGCTGCTGGCGCTCGCGCCGGTGCTGCCGCTCGCGGGCGTCGCCGTCTCGTACGGGCCGTACGCGGACCCGATGCACGAGATCACCGCCTCGACCCCGGGCGGCGGGCTGCGGCTGCTGCTCACCCGCACCGCCGCCGTACTGGCCGCGAGCCTGCCGCTGCTGACGCTCGCCGGGGCCCTGCTGCCCGCGTACGCCGGGGTACCGGGGGCCGCCGCCTGGCTGCTGCCGGGGCTGACGCTGACGCTGGCCGCGCTGGCGCTCGGCTCGTACACCGGCTGCCGGACGGCGACGGCCGTGGTGGGTGGTGGATGGCTGCTGGTGGTGGCGACGGCACCCGCCGTACACCCACGCACGGGTGACGACCTACCGCTGCCGCCGACCCGCGCGCTCGCCGAGCAGTTGTCGCAGCTCCTGGCGGGCGCGGCGGCGCAGGGCGGCTGGGCGGTGGCGGCCCTGCTCTGCGCGGGACTGCTGGCGCTGCGGCGGCAGGCGTACGACTGGGCGGGGTCCTCATGACGGAACGAGACACGAGAGACCGGTCACGAAAGATGGAAGAAAAGGGACAGCGGACAGTGGCGGAACAGACGGTCGCCGTGCGGGGGCTCACGGTCAGACACCGAAGGACGGTCGCCCTCGACGCCGTGACGCTCGGCTTCGGCACGGGGGTGCACGGGCTGCTCGGTCCGAACGGCGCGGGCAAGACGTCCCTGATCCGGGTGCTCGCCACGGTCTCGGCGGCGGCCGAGGGACACGTGGAGCTGCTGGGGCACGACGTGGCGGACCGGCGGGCCCGCTCGGCGCTCCGGCGGCGGCTCGGCTATCTGCCGCAGGAGTTCGGCTACTACCCGGGCTTCACCGTGCGGGAGTTCGTCTCGTACGTGGCGTGGCTGAAAGAGATGCCCGCGCACGGGGTGGCCGAGGCGGTCGAGCGCGCCGTGGAGCGGGTGGGACTCGGCGCGCGCGCCGACGCGAAGATCAAGACGCTGTCGGGCGGCATGGTGCGCCGCGTCGGCATCGCGCAGGCGATCGTCAACGACCCGGATCTGCTGCTGCTCGACGAGCCGACGGCGGGTCTCGACCCGGAGCAGCGCGTGGAGTTCAGGGCGCTGCTGCGCGAAGTGGGCAGCGCGGCCACGGTGATCGTCTCGACGCATCTGGTGGAGGACGTCGCCGCCGCCTGCTCGGAAGTGACGCTGCTGGAGTCGGGCCGGGTCGCCTTCCGGGGCACCACGGCGGAACTGACCGCCGCCGGTGCCGAGGGCAGCGGCGCAGACCCGACCGGCGCCGACGAACGCGACGCCAACCCGATCGAGCGCGGCTATACGGCGGCGCTGCGGACCCACCGGGCGGGCGTGCGATGAGTCTCGTGACAGCCCCCGTGGCAGCTCCGGCCGCAGGCCGGGAGACCGGCGGCGTGACCCGCGTACTCCGTCCTGAGCTGCTGCGCGGCACCGGGCCATGGACCGGGGTCGCCCTCGCCGTCCTCGTCGGCGTCACCATGTACAGCAAGGCGGACCAGTGGCAGCAGCACTGGGCGGAGACCACCGATCTGCTGCGCGTCGCGGGTCTGCTGCTGGGCGGACCGCTGGCCGTCGCGGCCGGCTGCTGGCAGGGCGGCAGGGAGCACCGGCGCGGCACGGACAAGCTGCGCGCCACCTTTCCGAGGAGCAGGCTGCGGCAGACCCTCGTCGCTGCCGCCCCCGCCGCGCTGTGGCCGGCCGCCGGCTATCTCGTAGCGGCGGCCTGCTGTCTGACCGCCACCTGGCCGTACACCGGCGGCGGGCATCCGTACGTGTCGCTGATCGCGGCCGACGCCGTGGCGATCGGCTCACTCGGCACGCTCGGTTTCGTCATCGGCCGGCTGCTGCCCTGGCGGCTCGTCGCACCCGTGCTCGCTGTCCTCACCTATGTCGCACTGGGCATTCCGGGGTACGTGCGGTCGAGCGCCCGTTGGCTGGATCCTGCCCTTGAGTACGACTCCTCGTTGCAGGAGCCCCTGTGGTGGTTCGGTCCGGCCAGCAGCTTGTGGACGGGCGGGCTGGCGGCCACCGCGCTGCTGGCGTTCGCCGCGCGGCGCCGACTCACCGCACTGCTCCCGCTCGCGCTCGCCGTCGCGGCGGCCGTACCGATCGCGACGACCGGCGACGGCTTGTGGCGGGACGATCCGGCGGCCGTCCGGCCCGTCTGCGACGACGGGGTGCCACGGCTCTGCGTGCCTGCGGTCGACCGGAACATGCTGCCCGAGATGCGGCAGGCGCTCGCCGGGGTCGACGCCAAGCTGCGCGGGGTGCCGGGTGCGCCCGAGCGCTGGGTGCACTACCCCGTCCCGCGACGTCCCGGTGATGTGGAGCTGCCGGACCTGATCGACGACACCGTACGGGGACGGCTGACCCACTCGGAGCAGTTCGCCGAGGGGGCTGCGGGCGCGCTTCTGAGCAGCGCGGACTGCCCGTCGAAGACGGTCGACACGCCGCTGAACGAGCGCGCCGCCGACATCGAGACGGCCGTCCTGCAATGGCTCGTGCCACGCCGCAGGTTCGCGACGTCCCCCTGGGGGCGGAGCGCGAGGCCCTACCTGAAACGGCTGGAAGCGATGGACGCCGCGCAGACCCGCACCTACCTCACCCGCTATCTCGCCGCCGACCGCTGCGACCCGGCCCAGGTGCCCGTCCCATGAGCCGTGCGCTGTACCTGCGCTCCCGTGCGCTGCCGGCGGGCGCCGCCTCGCTGGTCGCGGCGGCGCTGCTGGCCGGCTGGGCGGCGTACGAACTCCAGGCGGCCCGGCGGTACGGCGACACCGCCCGTATCCCGGTCGTCACGCTCGCGCCGATGCTGGCGGCCGGGATCGTCGGGACCGGGCTGTACTCCCCCAGCGACGAGCTGGACCGGACGGCGGTACGGGCCTGGTGGCCGCGCAGGCTGGCCCATCTGCTGGCACTGACGGCACTGGCCGCCGGCGGCCTGGCGGCGGCCGTGCCGGGCGGTACCGACGTGTTCGGGGCGCAGGCGATGGTCCGCAACGTACTGGGCGCGACCGGCATCGCGGCCGGGTCGGCGGCGCTGCTGGGGGCGCGGCTGAGCTGGCTGCCGACGACCGTCTACCTCAGCGGGACCTATCTGTCGGCGCCCCGTACGCACGGCGGTGTCGCCACGCTCTGGGCCTGGCCGATGCAGCCGGGACCGCAGCCGGGTGCCTGGCTGGCGGCGTGCGGGACGTACGTCTGCGGCGCCGCGCTGTACGCGTGGCGCGGCGCCCGCCCCGACAAGCGCTGACGGCGCGTAAGCGGGGCACAAGCACGGGTACCGGATCGTCCCGGCCGCCGACGGCGCGCCGGGATGTACCAGGATGGCGGGGAGCATGTCGCTTCCGACGACCGAACAAGGGATCCGTACCGTGCCCGACACCCTTCCCGATCCCGACGCCGTGCCCGTCACGCTGGACCGCAGGGACGGGCCGTACGGCGAGGTCGTGCTGCGGCGGCACGGCGACCGGCTGGAGATCATCGCCAACGGGACGTTCCTGATGGACACGTCGGACGGGCGCTCCGAGCGGCTGCTGATCGACGCCGCGCTCGGCGCGCTGAGCGAGGAGCGGCGCAACAGTATGCCGTCGGTCCTCATCGGCGGCCTCGGCGTCGGCTTCTCGCTCGCGCACGCGGCGGCCGATCCGCACTGGGGCCGGATCGCGGTGGTCGAGCGGGAGCGCGCCGTCATCGCCTGGCACCACGGCGGGCCGCTGGCCAGGATCTCCGGCGCCGCGCTGGTCGACCCGCGGACTGTGATCCTTCACACCGACCTGGTGGAGCACGTGCACACCACGACGGACCGCTACGACGCGCTCTGCCTGGACATCGACAACGGCCCGGACTGGACCGTGACCGAGAGCAACGAAAGCCTATACACACAGGCGGGACTGGCCGCCTGCCGGGCGCTGCTGAACCCGGGCGGCGTGCTCGCCGTCTGGTCCGCGCAACCCTCTCCGACCTTTGGCGATGCGTTGCGGAATGCCGGATTCAACGGGGTAACCACCCAAGAGATCCAGGTTGCCCGGGGAGTGCCCGACGTGGTCCACCTCGGGGTTCGCACTGCGTAGCCGAGACCCCTTCGCTGCCTCTACGCTGCTCCCCACACAGGGTTCCTTCCGACGGTGTGCGGACGCGCGCGGACGGTGACACCGGCGGTACGAGGAGCGCGGCGCGCACACCGCGGCGAAGACCACAGCACGACGACCACAGCACAAAGACCACAGCACAAAGACCAGCACACGAAGACCAGCACACGAATGACCGCGGTACGAGCAGCACGGACAGCGAACACGTAGCAGGGGCGGGGCGATGGAGCAGACACACACCAGCCAGAACGGGGTCGCGGCGACGCCCGGCGCCCAGCGCCGGGTCCTGGTCGTGGAGGACGACGCGACGATCGTCGACGCCATCGCGGCGCGGCTGCGGGCCGAGGGGTTCATGGTCCAGACGGCGCTCGACGGCCCGGCGGCCGTCGACGCAGCCGAGGCGTGGCAGCCGGATCTGATGGTCCTCGACATCATGCTGCCCGGCTTCGACGGCCTGGAGGTCTGCCGCCGGGTGCAGGCCCAGCGCCCGGTGCCGGTATTGATGCTGACGGCGCGTGACGACGAGACCGACATGCTGGTGGGTCTCGGGGTCGGCGCCGACGACTACATGACCAAGCCGTTCTCCATGCGGGAGCTGGCCGCCCGGGTGCATGTGCTGCTGCGCCGCGTCGAGCGGGCAGCGCTGGCCGCCGTGACCCCGCGCAGCGGGATCCTGCGCCTGGGCGAGCTGGAGATCGACCACGCGCAGCGCCGGGTGCGGGTGCGCGGCGAGGACGTCCATCTGACGCCGACCGAGTTCGACCTGCTGGTCTGCCTGGCGAACACCCCGCGCGCCGTCCTCTCCCGCGAGCAGTTGCTCGCCGAGGTGTGGGACTGGGCGGACGCCTCGGGCACCCGTACCGTCGACAGCCACATCAAGGCGCTGCGCCGGAAGATCGGCGCCGAGCGGATCCGTACGGTGCACGGCGTCGGGTACGCCCTGGAGACCCCGGCGCCATGAACCTGCCGAGCAGACGCCCGCCCAGCAGGAATCTGCGCCCGTTCTCCATCAAGGCCAAGCTCGGCACCCTCGTCGTGGTCTCCGTCTTCATCACGACGGGGCTGCTGATGGTGGCCCTGCGCACCAAGACCGAGCTGCGGTTCATCACTGTCTTCTCGGTGATCGCGACGCTGCTCATCACCCAGTTCGTGGCGCACGGCCTGACCGCGCCGCTGGACGAGATGAACACCGTCGCGAAGGGCATCTCGCACGGCGAGTACACCCGCAGGGTCAGCGGCGCCGACCGGCGGGACGAGCTGGGCGACCTGGCCTCCACGATCAACCGCATGGCGGACGACCTGGAGGCGGTCGACCGGCACCGCAAGGAGCTGGTCGCCAACGTCTCGCACGAACTGCGCACCCCCATCGCGGCGTTGCGCGCCGTGCTGGAGAACGTCGTGGACGGGGTGTCGGCCGCCGACCCGGAGACGATGCGTACGGCGCTGAGCCAGACGGAGCGGCTCGGCCGGCTCGTGGAGACCCTGCTGGACCTGTCGCGGCTCGACAACGGCGTGGTGCCGCTGCGGGCCCGCCGCTTCGAGGTGTGGCCGTATCTGTCGGGCGTGCTCAAGGAGGCCAATCTGGCGGCCTCGCAGCGCGGCCTCAGCTCCGGGTCCGGCAACCACACCCGTACGGACGTGCATCTGCATCTGGACGTCTCGCCGCCCGAGCTGACCGCGCACGCGGACGCCGAGCGGCTGCACCAGGTCGTGGCCAACTTGATCGACAACGCTGTCAAGCACAGCCCGGCGCACGGCCGGGTGACGGTACGGGCCCGGCGCGGCCCGCAGCCCGAGTCGCTGGACCTGGAGGTGCTGGACGAGGGTCCCGGCATCCCCGAGCCGGAGCGCAGCCGGGTCTTCGAGCGGTTCAACCGGGGCAACACCCCGGCCCCGGGACCCGGTACGGACGGCGGTACGGGTCTCGGTCTCGCGATCGCCCGCTGGGCGGTGGATCTGCACGGCGGCCGCATCGGAGTGGCCGAATCGGCGCGCGGCTGCCGGATACGGGTCACTCTTCCGGGAGTCCCGCAGAACACCCGGTTGACGTACAATTCGTAAGGAAAGCGCACGATCTTCGGATACGGAGTCGGGGACGGGCGGCCCATGAGCCTGGCCACTCTCCGCAATCGGGGGCTCCGGACAGTCCCGGTGAAGGTGAACCGGGTTTGTTTCCCGCCATTTCATACGCTGAAACCCGCTGTCGGATGTGACTTGCACGACGATGGCACGCCCGGCCTGCACCTGCGCGCCCGGTAGGCGTAGCCTTGATTCCCGCTGTCCATTACTTTTTGTGAAGCGGAAGAGGGCGGTTCACGCCGTGTCGTCTCAGTCCACCAGTAACCCGAGCATCTCGACCGACGCAGACGGGCAGGGGAAGAACCCTGCCGCTGCCTTCGGGCCCAATGAGTGGCTCGTCGACGAGATCTACCAGCAGTACCTCCACGACCCGAACTCAGTCGACCGTGCCTGGTGGGACTTCTTCGCCGACTACAAGCCGGGTTCGTCCGGCGCGGCGGACAAGCCGGCGGAGACCGCAGCCGCGGGGGCTGCGGTGACCGCCGCGCCCGCGGCGCAGGCACCGGCGCCCGCCCCGGCCCAGCCGGCGGCAGCCGCACCCGCTCCGCCCGCCGCACCCGCGGCCCCGGCGCAGCCCGCGGCTCCCGCCCAGGCGGCCGCTCCCGCGAAGCCCGTAGCCACGGCGCCCGCTCCGGCCAAGCCGGCCGAGCCCGTCGCCAAGCCGGCGGCGGCCAAGGCCGCTTCGAACGGCGGAGCGGCGAGCAAGGACACCGAAGCGGCGGCGGGGCCCGAGTATGTGACGCTGCGTGGTCCGGCCGCCGCCGTCGCCAAGAACATGAAGGTGTCGCTGGAGCTGCCCACGGCCACGTCCGTGCGCGCGGTGCCGGTGAAGCTGCTCTTCGACAACCGCATCGTCATCAACAACCACCTGAAGCGGGCGCGGGGCGGCAAGATCTCCTTCACGCACCTCATCGGGTACGCGATGGTGCAGGCCCTCAAGGCCATGCCGTCGATGAACCACTCGTACGTGGAGAAGGACGGCAAGCCGACCCTGGTCAAGCCCGACCATGTGAACCTCGGCCTCGCCATCGACCTGGTGAAGGCCAACGGCGACCGCCAGTTGGTCGTCGCGGCCATCAAGAAGGCCGAGACGCTCAACTTCTTCGAGTTCTGGCAGGCGTACGAGGACATCGTCCGGCGGGCCCGCGCCAACAAGCTGACGATGGACGACTTCTCCGGCGTCACGGCGTCGCTGACCAACCCCGGCGGTATCGGCACGGTCCACTCCGTGCCGCGCCTGATGGCCGGTCAGAGCATGATCCTCGGCGTGGGCGCCATGGAGTACCCGGCGGAGTTCCAGGGCACGTCCCAGGACACCCTGAACAAGCTGGGCATCTCCAAGGTCATGACGCTGACCTCGACGTACGACCACCGGGTCATCCAGGGTGCGGCGTCCGGCGAGTTCCTGCGGATCCTCAGCCAGCTCCTGCTCGGTGAGAACGGCTTCTTCGACGAGATCTTCGAGTCGCTGCGCATCCCCTACGAGCCGGTCCGCTGGCTCAAGGACATCGACGCCTCGCACGACGACGACGTCACCAAGGCCGCCCGGGTCTTCGAGCTGATCCACTCCTACCGGGTGCGCGGCCATGTCATGGCCGACACCGACCCGTTGGAGTACCGCCAGCGCAAGCACCCCGACCTGGACGTCACCGAGCACGGCCTGACGCTGTGGGACCTGGAGCGCGACTTCGCGGTCGGCGGTTTCGCCGGCAAGTCGATGATGAAGCTCCGCGACATCCTCGGCGTGCTGCGCGACTCGTACTGCCGCACCACGGGCATCGAGTTCATGCACATCCAGGACCCGAAGCAGCGCAAGTGGATCCAGGACCGCGTGGAGCGCCCCGGCACCAAGCCGGAGCGCGAGGAGCAGCTCAGGATCCTGCGCCGGCTCAACGCGGCCGAGGCGTTCGAGACGTTCCTGCAGACCAAGTACGTCGGCCAGAAGCGCTTCTCGCTGGAGGGCGGCGAGTCCGTCATCCCGCTGCTCGACGCGGTCATCGACGCGGCGGCCGAGTCGCGGCTCGACGAGGTCGTCATCGGCATGGCGCACCGCGGCCGGCTCAACGTCCTCGCGAACATCGTGGGCAAGTCGTACGCGCAGATCTTCCGGGAGTTCGAGGGCAACCTCGACCCCAAGTCGATGCACGGCTCCGGCGACGTCAAGTACCACCTGGGCGCCGAGGGCACCTTCACCGGGCTCGACGGCGAGCAGATCAAGGTCTCGCTGGCGGCGAACCCGTCCCACCTGGAGACGGTCGACCCGGTCATCGAGGGCATCGCCCGCGCCAAGCAGGACATCATCAACAAGGCCGGCACGGACTTCACCGTGCTGCCCGTCGCGCTGCACGGCGACGCGGCCTTCGCGGGCCAGGGCGTCGTGGCCGAGACGCTCAACATGTCGCAGCTCCGCGGCTACCGCACCGGCGGCACGGTCCATGTCGTGATCAACAACCAGGTCGGCTTCACCGCCGCGCCCGAGTCCGCGCGCTCCTCCATGTACGCGACCGACGTCGCCCGCATGATCGAGGCGCCGATCATCCATGTGAACGGTGACGACCCGGAGGCCGTGGTCCGCGTCGCGCGGCTCGCCTTCGAGTTCCGCCAGACGTTCAACAAGGACGTCGTGATCGACCTCATCTGCTACCGCCGCCGCGGTCACAACGAGGGCGACAACCCGAAGTTCACCAACCCGCAGATGTACAACCTGATCGACAAGAAGCGCTCGGTGCGCAAGCTCTACACCGAATCGCTCATCGGCAGGGGCGACATCACGCTGGAAGAGGCGGAGCAGGCGCTCCAGGACTTCCAGGGCCAGTTGGAGAAGGTCTTCGCGGAGGTCCGCGAGGCCACCTCGCAGCCGGGTCCGACGCATGTCCCGGACGCGCAGGCCGAGTTCCCCGTCTCGGTGACCACGGCGGTCTCCCAGGAGGTCGTCAAGCGGATCGCCGAGTCCCAGGTCAACATCCCCGACGGCGTGACCGTCCACCCGCGGCTGATGCCGCAGATGGTGCGCCGCGCGGCCTCCGTCGAGGACGGCACGATCGACTGGGGCATGGGCGAGACGCTCGCCATCGGCTCGCTGCTGATGGAGGGCACCCCCGTCCGGCTGTCGGGCCAGGACACCCGGCGCGGCACGTTCGGCCAGCGGCACGCGGTCCTGGTCGACCAGGACACCGGCAACGACTACACGCCGCTGCTGTACCTGTCCGAGGACCAGGCGCACTACAACGTCTACGACTCGCTGCTCAGCGAGTACGCGGCGATGGGCTTCGAGTACGGCTACTCGCTGGCCAGGCCCGAGTCGCTGGTCATGTGGGAGGCCCAGTTCGGCGACTTCGTCAACGGCGCCCAGACCATCGTCGACGAGTACATCTCGGCCGCCGAGCAGAAGTGGGGCCAGACGTCCGGCGTCACCCTGCTGCTGCCGCACGGCTACGAGGGCCAGGGCCCGGACCACTCGTCCGCGCGCCCCGAGCGCTTCCTGCAGATGTGCGCGCAGAACAACATGACGGTCGCGATGCCGACCCTGCCGTCGAACTACTTCCACCTGCTGCGCTGGCAGGTCCACAACCCGCACCACAAGCCGCTCATCGTCTTCACCCCGAAGTCGATGCTGCGTCTGAAGGCGGCGGCGTCGAAGGCGGAGGAGTTCACCACCGGCGGGTTCCGCCCGGTCATCGGCGACGACAGCGTGGACCCGTCGGCGGTCCGCAAGGTCGTCTTCACGGCCGGCAAGGTCTACTACGACCTGGACGCGGAGCGCCAGCAGCGCGGCGTCACGGACACGGCGATCATCCGCCTTGAGCGGCTGTACCCGCTGCCGGGCAAGGAACTCCAGGCGGAGATCGCCAAGTTCCCGAACGCCGAGAAGTACCTGTGGGCCCAGGAGGAGCCGGCGAACCAGGGCGCGTGGCCGTTCATCGCGCTCAACCTGATCGACCACCTGGACCTGGCCGTCGGCGCGGACGTCCCGCACGGCGAGCGGCTGCGCCGCATCTCGCGGCCGCACTCCTCGTCCCCCGCGGTCGGCTCGGCCAACCGTCACAAGACGGAGCAGCAGCAGCTCGTGAACGAGGTCTTCGACGCGTAGCGTCCCCTCGCAGGTTGAACCGACATCACACGGGGCCCGGTCCGCAGCGTCTGCGGGCCGGGCCCCGTGCCCGTACCCCCAGGAGCCTGACGTGTATTTCACCGACCGTGGCATCGAGGAGCTGGCGAAGCGGCGCGGCGAGGAGGAGGTCACCTTCGACTGGCTCGCCGACCAGCTCCGTACGTTCGTCGACCTCAACCCCGACTTCGAGGTCCCCGTGGAGCGGCTGGCGACCTGGCTGGCCCGGCTGGACGACGAGGACGAGTAAGCCGTGCCTTGACTTCCCCCATCCGCGATATATCGTGTCTTTCAGAAGACGCGATATGTTGCGTCGTGACTGGGGAGGTCAGCAATGGCGGAATCGACATGGCGCGTCGCCGAGCCGCGAAAGCTCACGTTCGAGGAGCCGGTGGCCTCGCTGAGCGTGCGCATCGTCAACGGCACGGTCAACGTCGTCGGTGCCGACGAGGCGACGCTGGCCGCGCAGGGCGGTGCCCGGCTGGAGATCTCGCAGATCGAGGGCCCGCCGCTGATCGTGACCCGCAGCGGCTCCGCGCTCACCGTCACGTACGAGGACCTGCCCTGGAAGGGGTTCCTCGACTGGCTCGACCCGAAGGGCAGGCACCGCAGCGCGGTCGTCTCGCTCACCGTCCCCGCGACGGCGGACGTCGAGGTCGGCGTGGTCGGCGCCGGCGCGATGGTCTCCGGCATGCGGGGCCGCACCGACGTCCGCGGCGTCAACGGCGACACGACCCTCGTCGGCCTCGCCGGGCCGGTACGCGCCGACACGGTCACCGGCAACCTGGAGGCCCAGGCCGTCACCGGCGACCTCCAGTACCACTCGGTCTCCGGCGACCTGACGTTCGTCGAGGGCGCCGGATCGTCCGTACGGGCCGACTCGGTCAGCGGCGACATGGTCATCGACCTCGACCCCGCGGGCAAACCCACCGACATCAAGCTCACCACGGTCTCCGGCGAGGTCGCGATCCGGCTGCCGCATCCCGCGGACGCCAAGGTCGAGGCGAACACCGCCAGCGGCTCGGTCTCCAACGCCTTCGACGACCTGCGCGTCAGCGGCATGTGGGGCGCCAAGAAGATCACCGGCAACCTCGGCGCCGGAACCGGCACGCTCAAGGCGACCACGGTCTCCGGCTCGATCGCGCTGCTGCGGAGGCCGGCGGCGGCGACCGCCGACGGACCGGCGGCTTCCGAAACGAAGGAGCACTGACATGCCTCCTGTCTTCGCCCACGGGCGACTGCGGCTCTACCTGCTCAAGCTGCTCGACGAGGCCCCGCGCCACGGCTACGAGGTGATCCGCCTCCTGGAGGAACGCTTCCAGGGCCTGTACGCGCCGTCCGCAGGCACCGTCTACCCCCGCCTCGCCAAGCTGGAGACCGAGGGCCTGGTCACCCACGCGACCGAGGGCGGCCGCAAGGTCTACTCGATCACCGAGGCGGGCCGCGAGGAGTTGGCGGGCCGCAGCGGCGAACTCGCCGACCTGGAGCTGGAGATCCGCGACTCGGTCTCCGAACTGGCCGCGGAGATCCGCGCCGACGTACGGGGCGCGGCGGGCCAGTTGCGCAACGAGATGCGCGCGGCGGCGTCCGAATCGCGCCGCCAGTCGCCCCCGGACGACGCGGAGTCCTGGCGCGCCGCCAAGCAGGGCTGGAAGGAGCAGGCCCGCCGCGCGAAGGACGAATCGCGCAGGGCCCGCGAGGACGCCCAGCAGGCGCGCCGCCAGGCGAAGGAGGCGCAGGAGTCAGCGCGCGAGGAGATGCAGCGCATCGCCAAGCAGGTCCAGGACCAGGTCCAGGGCCACTTCGCGCGCGGCGACTGGCCGACGGGGGTCAGGGAGGGCCTGTCGGAACTGGCGGGCCAACTGAGCGGCATGAGCTGGCCCCCGGGCCCGGCCCCGCGCCCCGCGCCGGAGTCGCCGGCCGGCCCGGAGTGGGCGAAGGACACCCCGGAAACGGGCGACCCGGCCCGCGACCTGGACCGCCTGCTGGACCGCTTCCGCGACGACATCCGCGACGCGGCGCGGGACAACGGCGTGACGGAGACGCAACTGGGCGAGGCGCGCAGGCACTTGTCAACGGCGGCGGCCCACATCACGGCGCTGCTGAGGGTAGGAACGTCCGGGTAACCCCGTCCGACGGTGTCGCCGTCCGACGGTGTCGCCGTCCGGCGCGGTCAGGGTGGCCGGTCTTGGTTGCGGTGGTCGCCGGGGGCGGTGTCGCCGTCCGGCGCGGTTCGGGGTGACCGGTCTGGGTTGCGGTTGTCGCCGGGGGCCGTTCCGGGGTCGTGTCCTGCGCTGCGGTGTCGCCGTCCGGCGCGGTTCGGGGTGACCGGTCTGGGTTGCGGTTGTCGCCGGGGGCGGTGTCGCCGTCCGGCGCGGTCAGGGTTGCCGGTCGTGGTTGCGGTTGTCGCCGGGAGCCGTTCCGGGGTCGTGTCCTGCGCTGCACGATTTACGGCGCGTGCGCCCGGACTCAGAGCGACCGCCAAGATGCGCCACAAATCACGCTTTACGCTCCGGACACCACCCCTGCACGACCCCCTTCAGCCCGCGCCACGGATCGGGTGTGCCCGGCCACCGGCGGGAAGGGACCGGGCGCCCACGACAGGGACGCGGCCCCCGGCCGCACGGGCCCCGCAAGCCGCGTCCACGCGGACGTCGGGCTGGGGGCCCACCGGCGGGAGGGGGCCGGGGCCGCAGGAGGGGGGTGTCCGGACGTAAAGCGTAGGAGTTCTAGCGATCGAGCAGTCCGGACACCCCCCTCCGGAGGCCCCGGACACCGGCACCACACAAGCGGACCGCAACCAAAACCCGGCACACGCAAACGCACCGCAGCCAAAACCCACAACCCCCGCCGGACGGCGACACCGCGCTACGTCGTCAGGACGATCTTGCCGAACACGTCTCCCCGCTCCAGCCTCTCGAACCCCTCGCGCGCCCCGTCCAGCGGCAGCACCCCGTCGATCACCGGCCGCACCCCCGTCGTCGCGCAGAACGACAGCAGGTCCTCCAGCTCGTCCTTCGAGCCCATCGTCGAGCCGACGATCTTCAGCTCAAGGAAGAAGACGCGCGTCAGCTCCGCGCGCGACGGGCTGTCGCCGCTCGTCGCGCCCGAGATGACCAGCGTGCCGCCCGGCTTGAGCGACTTGACCGAGTGGGACCACGTCGCCGCGCCCACCGTTTCGATGACCGCGTCGACCCGCTGCGGCAGCCGCGCGCCCGGCTCGAACGCGTCCAGCGCGCCCAGTTCGACCGCGCGGGCGCGCTTCGACTCGGAGCGGCTCGTGGCGTAGACGCGCAGACCCGCCGCGCTGCCGAGCACGATCGCGGCTGTGGCGACGCCGCCGCCCGCGCCCTGGACCAGGACCGAATCGCCCGGCCGGACACCGGCGTTGGTGAAGAGCATGCGGTAGGCGGTCAGCCAGGCCGTGGGCAGGCAGGCGGCTTCCTCGAAGCTCAGCTCGGGGGGTTTCGGCAGGACGTTCCAGGCCGGGACGGTGACCTGCTCGGCGAACGTGCCCTGGTAGCGCTCGGTGAGGATCGAGCGGGGCTCGCGCGGCCCCACGCCGTGGCCCGTCGCGCCGACGACGGAGTAGACGACGACCTCGTTGCCGTCCTCGTCGATGCCCGCGGCGTCGCAGCCGAGGATCATCGGGAGTTTGTCCTCGGCGAGGCCCACCCCGCGCAGCGACCACAGGTCGTGGTGGTTGAGGGAGGCGGCTCTTACGGTCACGGTCGTCCAGCCGGGGCGCTTCTCGGGGGCCGGACGCTCCCCCAGTTCAAGGCCGTTGAGGGGCTGGTCGCGGTCGATGCGTGCGGCGTAGGCGGCGAACATGACCATGACGATAGCGCCGCCCGCGCCCCGGTGGGGGGCACGGACGGCGCCAGAACGGTCAGCGGCGCCAGCCGCCTCAGCGCCGCGCCACACCCTCCGCGCGGGCCGCCGCGGCCACCGCCGCCGTCACGGCCGGGGCGACGCGCTCGTCGAACGGCGACGGGATCACGTAGTCCGCGGCGAGTTCGTCGCCGACGACGTCCGCCAGCGCCTCGGCCGCCGCGATCTTCATGCCCTCGGTGATGCGCGAGGCGCGCACCTGGAGCGCGCCCGCGAAGATGCCGGGGAAGGCGAGCACGTTGTTGATCTGGTTGGGGTAGTCGCTGCGGCCGGTCGCCACGACGGCCGCGTACCGGTGCGCCACGTCGGGGTGGACCTCGGGGTTCGGGTTGGCCATGGCGAAGACGAAGGCGCCGGGCGCCATCGAGGCGACCGCCGGCTCCGGGACCGTACCGCCGGAGACGCCGATGAAGACGTCGGCGCCGGCCAGCGCGGCCTCCAGGGAGCCGCTGAGCCGCGCCTTGTTGGTGAGCGCGGCGATCTCGTGCTTGACGTCGGTCAGGTCGTCGCGGTCCGTGCTCACGATGCCCTTGCGGTCGGCGACCGCCACGTCGCCGATCCCGGCGGCCAGCAGGAACTTGGCGATGGCGACGCCCGCGGCGCCCGCGCCGGAGATGACGGCGCGCAGTTCGCCGATGCCGCGCCCGGTGAGCCGCGCCGCGTTGCGCAGGGCGGCGAGGGTGACGACGGCGGTGCCGTGCTGGTCGTCGTGGAAGACGGGGATGTCGAGCCGGTCCTGGAGCCGCCGCTCGATCTCGAAGCAGCGGGGCGCCGAGATGTCTTCGAGGTTCACGCCGCCGAACGAGGGCGCGAGCCGGACGACGGTCTCGATGATCTCGTCGGTGTCGGTGGTGGCGAGCGCGATCGGCACCGCGTCGACCCCGCCGAACTGCTTGAAGAGGATGGCCTTGCCCTCCATGACGGGGAGCGAGGCCTCCGGGCCGATGTCGCCGAGGCCGAGGACGGCGGTGCCGTCCGTGACGACGGCGACGACCTGGGACTTCCAGGTGTAGTCGTGGACGAGTTCGGGATTCTCGGCGATCGCGGTGCACACCTTCGCGACGCCGGGCGTGTAAGCGAGGGACAGGTCATCCTTGTCGCGCACGGGGACGGTGGCCGTGATGGCCATCTTGCCGCCGCGGTGCAGCGCGAAGGCCGGATCGAAGGGCTCGTCGGGAGCGCTTTCGGCCGTATCGGTCTCGCTGCGAGGATTGACGATCTCCGCTGCCATGGTCGTACCCCTTAGGTCTTCATCAGTTGAGGGTGGCCACTCCTGGTTGAGGAGGGGTGGGTGGGCACCGCGTCGCTGCGTCAGGCATCGCGCAACCACGCGCGGGCGCGCCGCACACGCGCCCTGAGCCCCGGATGAGGGGGTGTGAACGTCCTTCTTACCGGACGGTCCGGCCCGCGCACGCGCGAAGGGCTGGCGGAACCGGAGATTCTCCGGC
This sequence comes from Streptomyces sp. NPDC087906, assembly GCF_055584925.1. NCBI lineage: Bacteria > Bacillati > Actinomycetota > Actinomycetes > Kitasatosporales > Streptomycetaceae > Streptomyces > Streptomyces sp. NPDC087906. The sequence goes on along the minus strand of NZ_JBVJLC010000008.1, from coordinate 146,853 downwards.
CGGTGGAAGGCATCCCGGCAGATGGTCCGGTGGTGACGCGCCGGCCGGCGGGGGACGGGGGTGACCCGTTACCCGATTTTGACATGGCTGCGCCCCTGAATGGACCAGTCCGAATGGCAAGATGCCGGTAATCACACACGGTCGCGAAACCCGAAAGTACGTGCCCGTTCACTTGCCAGCGCTCCCTGACCGCCGGAGGTCCCCGATCATGACCGCAAGCAGCACTCGCCGTACGTCCGCAGCGAAGTCCCGGATCGTCGCGGTCGGCGCCGTAGCGGTCGCGGGCGCCTTGCTCCTGACCGCCTGTGGTGACCAGACCGACAGCGCCGGCGACAAGAGCTCCAAGGGCGCCGACAGCACGGCGAAGACCGCGCCGCTCTTCAGCAAGCTGCCCAAGGACATCCAGGACGCCGGTGTCATCAAGGTCGGCACCAACGCCGAGTACGCCCCGATGGAGTCCGAGGCCGGCGGCAAGATCATCGGTGTCGACCCGGACATAGCCGCCGCACTGGGCAAGCAGCTCGGTGTGCGCTTCGACTTCACGTCCGGTTCGTTCGACGGTCTGATCAGCGCCCTGAACTCGGGCCGCTACCACATCGCGATGTCGTCGATCACCGACAACAAGCAGCGCCAGGAAGGCCTGGACGACAAGGGCAAGAAGCTCGGCGAGGGCGTGGACTTCGTCGACTACTTCATCGCCGGTACCGCCGTGTACGTGAAGAAGGGCAACCCCGAGGGCATCAAGTCCATCGAGGACCTGTGCGGCAAGACCGCCGCCGTGCAGAAGGGCACCACGTACGAGGAGGCCCTGAACACGCAGTCCAAGGCGTGTAAGGACGGCGGCAAGAAGGCCATCAACATCGAGCCCTTCGAGAACGACACGGAGGCGCAGACCCGGGTGAAGTCCGGTGGCGCCGTGGCCGGTGTCAACGACTACCCGGTCGCCCTCGACCTGACCCGCAAGGCCGACAACGGCAACGCGTTCGAGATCGTCGGCGAGCAGTACGACGCCGGACCGTTCGGCATCGCGGTCAGCAAGAAGAACACCCAGCTCAGGGATGCGCTGAAGCTCGCTGTCGACGCGATCATCAAGGACGGCTCGTACAAGGCGGTCCTCGACAAGTGGGGCGCCCAGACCGGCGCGATCGACGCCGCTGCCATCAACGGCGGCAAGTGAGTCGGCGCGGTACTGAGGGGCAGCCGTGGTGAGTGACAAGATCGAGAAGATACCGGCCGGCGCCGCGCCCGACAGCGGGAGCGCCGCGCCCGACACCGGGGGCGCGGCGGCGATCCCGGCGGGGGCCATCAAGGCCATTCCCGTACGGCATTGGGGGCGGCTGCTCAGCGGGGTGATCGTGGTCGCCCTGCTGGTGGCGCTGGTCTACGCGTTCGCGCAGGGCAACGTCCAGTGGCACGCCGTCTCGGACAAGCTCTTCGACAGCAGTGTCATGAAGGGCGCGGGCCGCACCCTGCTGATCACCGTGCTGTCCATGGTGCTCGGTGTGGTCCTCGGCGTGATCCTGTCCGTGATGCGGATGTCGAAGAATCCGGTGACCAGCGGCGTCGCGTGGCTGTACATCTGGTTCTTCCGCGGGACGCCGGTCTACGTGCAGCTCCTGCTGTGGTTCAACCTGGCGCTGATCTTCCCCATCCTGAACATCCCGTTCATCTACAAGAACGAGATGACGGACGTCATGACCCCGTTCATGTGCGCCCTGCTGGGGCTCGGCCTCAACGAGGCCGCGTACATGGCGGAGATCTGCCGGGCCGGCATCCAGTCGGTCGACGAGGGGCAGACGGAGGCGTCGCACGCGCTCGGGATGACCCAGGCCAAGACGATGCGCCGGGTGGTGCTGCCGCAGGCGCTGCGGGTCATCATCCCGCCGACGGGCAACGAGTTCATCAACATGCTGAAGACCTCGTCCCTGGTGGTCGCCGTGACCTATCCGGATCTGCTGCGCGCGACGTCGAGCATCGGGTCCACGTCGTACGCGGTGATGGAGATGCTCTTCGTCGCCTCGATCTGGTACATCGCGATGACCAGTGTCTTCAGTGTCGGTCAGTTCTATCTGGAGCGCCGGTACGCCCGCGGCACGAGCCGCAGTCTCGCTGCCACCCCGTGGCAGAAGGTCAAGGCGAACATGGCCTCCCTGCGCAGCCCGAGGAGTGCCTGATGACTGCCATGGTGAAGGCGGAGGGCGTCCACAAGTCCTTCGGCACGGCCCACATACTCAAGGGCATCGACCTGGAGGTCGCGCCGCGCGAGGTGTTCTGCGTGATCGGCCCCTCGGGGTCGGGCAAGTCGACGTTCCTGCGGTGCATCAACCACCTGGAGCAGATCAACGCCGGACGGCTGTACGTCGACGGGGAGTTGGTCGGCTACCGGCAGAAGGGCGAGAAGCTCTACGAGCTGAAGGACAGCGAAGTCGCCAGGAAGCGCCGGGACATCGGCATGGTCTTCCAGCGCTTCAACCTGTTCCCGCACATGACGGCGGTCGAGAACGTCATGGAGGCGCCGATGCAGGTGCGCGGCGAGTCGAAGTCGTCGGCCCGCGCGCGTGCGGCGCAACTGCTCGACCGGGTCGGTCTGTCCGACAAGGCGGACAACTATCCCGCGCAGCTCTCCGGCGGTCAGCAGCAACGGGTGGCCATCGCGCGGGCGTTGGCGATGGAACCGAAGCTGATGCTGTTCGACGAGCCGACGTCGGCGCTCGACCCGGAGCTGGTGGGTGATGTCCTGGACGTGATGCGCGACCTCGCGGCCGACGGCATGACGATGGTCGTGGTCACCCACGAGATGGGTTTCGCGCGCGAGGTCGGGGACGCGCTGGTGTTCATGGACGACGGCATCGTCGTCGAGACGGGTCATCCGCGCGATGTGCTGGGCAATCCGCAGCATGCCAGGACGCAGTCGTTCCTGTCGAAGGTGCTGTAGGTGCCACGAACGCGGGTGGTACGGGCAGGGACGCCCGTACCACCCGTCCCGCGCCGCTCGGCCGGCTACTTGAGCGCCAGTACGAGGGAGTCGGCGGGCGAGGACCAGACGGGCCTCGCCTCGGCGAAGCCGGCCGCGCGCAGCGTACGCGCGTGCCAGTCGGCCGACGGTGTGTCACCTTCGGCGTGCTCCCCGTAGATCCGGAACCGCTCGGCGGTGGGTCCGGCGAGTACGGGGTCCTTGGCCGCGAGGTCCCACCACTGCGCCCAGTCGAGCGCGCCCGCCGACCTGGCGCGGTCCATGGCGGCGTGCCGGTGGGCGCGTTCGGCCGCGTTGATCCCGGGGGTGGTGGTGTCGGTCATGTGGTCGGCGTTCATGAGGACTCCGCCGTCCCGTACGAGCCCGGCGAGCTGCCCGTACAGCGTGGTCAGCGGCTCCGTGTGGAACCAGTGCAGGGCGGTGGCGGTGAGGACGGCGTCGTACGTCCCGTACGGCAGCAGGGCCGGCCAGCCGGGGTCCTTCAGGTCGGCGGTCACGAAGCTGACCCGCTCGTCGCCGGCGAAGTATCCGCGGGCGATGGCGAGCAGGGCCGGGTCGAGGTCGACGCCGGTGCTGGTCGCCTCGGGGAACCTGCGCAGCAGCCGGTCCGAGATGCTGCCCGTACCGCAGGCGAGGTCGAGCACCCGGGGCCGCGGGCCCACCACCGCTTCGACCATGTCGAGCATGACCCGGAACCGCTCCTCGCGGTCGGGCATGTACCACTCCTGCTGCTGGTCCCAGCTCTGCTGCCAGGCCCGCCAGTCGGTGCCGGTCGTCGCCTCCGTCATAAACCCTCCCCTGAGTAATACCCTGGAACGTCAGTCGGCCATTACGGTCGGCCCTCCCGACTCTAGAACGCAGCCGTAAGGACTACAAGTGGAACTGGCCTCTTACTCGGACTACGCGGTACGCCTGGTCAACACCGAGGAGCCGGCCCGTGGCACGGACACCCTGACCTCGGTCGAGGACGTCCGCGCACTCTTCGGCGCGAGCACCCAGCTCGCCCGCCGCGCGACGGAGGCGGACATCACCCGCTTCCGGTCGGTCAGGGCACGGCTGCGCGCGGTCTTCACCGCCGCCGACACGGGTGAGCCCACCCGGGCCGTCGACCTGCTGAACTCGCTGCTGCTGGAATTCCCGGTCAGCCCGCAGATCTCCGGCCACGAACTCCTCGACGAGGAGGGCCTCCCCGACTGGCACATGCACCTCGCCGAGCACCCCTCGAACGCGACCGCCGGGTACGCCGCGACGGCCGCGATGGGGCTCGCCTTCCATCTGACCGAGCACGGCGTCGACCGGCTCGGCCTGTGCGAGGCGGCGCCGTGCCGCAACGCCTACCTCGACACGTCGACCAACCGCTCGCGGCGCTACTGTTCGGACCGCTGCGCGACCCGCGCCAACGTCGCCGCCTACCGGGCCCGCAAGCGCCTGGAGACGGAGCGGTCGGCGAGCACCGGGCGCACCGAGGAGACCAGCCAGGAGACCGCCCCGCGCACCGAGCGCTGATCCTCGCCGCGCGGCCGGTACCGGCCCCGTACCCGCCCCAGCAGCAGCTCCTCGGGGACCGTCCCGAACAGCCTGCTGTCGCCCTCGGCGCCCGGGTTGTCCCCCAGCACCCACCAGCCGCCCTCGCGCCGCTCGATCAGCCGTTTTACGATGAGCAGGTCCTGCTGCAACGGGTGTTTGAGCACCGCCACGTCGCCCGCCTTCACGGGCGCCCGGTAGTGCACCAGGAGCTGATCGCCGTGTTTGAGCGTCGGGTACATCGAAGGACCCGTCACCTCCGCGATCCCCAACGGCACTCTCGGCTCCCGCCCCGACTCCCGCCCCGACTCCGTCATGCGGCACCTCCCGGTCCGACCGTATGTTCCGCCACAGGTCTCATATTCACGCCGGACTTTTGTCCTAAGCCCACGGGGGCACTCGCGAAAACAGGCTTCTCACGGAGTAATGTCCCACCTGAGAAGACGATCACGAGGAAGGACAGCTCAATGCTCTCCCGACTGTTTGCCCCGAAGGTGAAGGTCAGCGCCCACTGCGACCTCCCCTGCGGCGTCTACGACCCGGCCCAGGCCCGCATCGAGGCCGAGTCGGTCAAGGCCGTCCAGGAGAAGATGGCGGGCAACGACGACGCCCACTTCCAGGCCCGCGCCACCGTCATCAAGGAGCAGCGAGCCGAGCTCGCCAAGCACCATGTCTCGGTGCTGTGGAGCGACTACTTCAAGCCCCCGCACTTCGAGAAGTACCCGGAGCTGCACCAGCTCGTCAACGACACCCTGAAGGCCCTGTCGGCGGCGAAGGCCTCGACGGACCCGGCGACGGGCCAGAAGGCGCTGGACTACATCGCCCAGATCGACAAGATCTTCTGGGAGACCAAGAAGGCGTGACTTGGGCGCCCCCTCTTGGCACCCCCGCACCCGGCCCGCAGGCCGCCGAACACGGCGGCCACGACGGACCGGGTGCGGTCTTTTATGCCCGGCCGCAGGTCATGGGTCACCATGTGCAGCAGCTCGACTGCCCCAACCAGGAGGACGGATTCTCGTCAGAGTGACATGCTGGATAGTTCACTGTGACAAGGGAGTTGAGCTCATGCGGTGGACCGTCCATGGCGAGCGGCAGATCTACAGCAACCCATGGGTGAACCTCTGGCTCGTGGACGTCCAGCAGCCCGACGGCCGGCGGTGGGAACACCATGTGGTCCGGATGCGGCATCTCGCCGTGGCGACCGTTGTCGACGACCAGAAGCGCGTGCTGATGATGTGGCGGCACCGGTTCATCACCGACACCTGGGGCTGGGAACTTCCGATGGGCCTCATCGAGGCCGACGAGACACCTGAGCAGGCTGCCGCCCGCGAGGTGGAGGAAGAGACCGGCTGGCGGGTGGAAGGGGTCAAACCCCTGGTCTACGCGCAGCCCGCGAACGGCATCACCGATTCCGAGCACTTCATTTTCCGTGCGGAGGCCGCTTCCTATGCGGGTCCACCGACCGAGGTGAACGAGTCCGACCGGATCGAGTGGATTCCGATCTCGGAGATCCGGGGCATGATCGACCGCCGCGAGGTGGTCAGCAGCGGCAGCCTGGTCGGCCTGCTCTATCTGCTGCTGGACGAGGCGACCGGCGGCTCGTAGGAATCAGCCGAGGGCCTCGCGCATGCGTTGCTCGAAGGCCAGGACGGGGGCCTCGCCGGCGTACGGCAGCATGCTGCGGTGAAGCTCCTGGACGTGACCGCTCACTCGTGGTGAGTCGATGAAGGTCGGGTGTTGCGATGACCGTTAGAACCCAAGTTACTGCCGGGCAGGGGGCGTTCGTCGTCTCAGCAACTCACACCCGGCGAGCGGCACCCGAAGGCCATACGACGTCGACAGCGAGACCGGCATCGCGTGCTTCGAGCACGGTGTCGGCCGTTCCGCCACCTTTGCCCGAGGGGGGAGTGCCATCCCACACCGCGACGAGCCGGTCAGCTCGGCGTAGCAGTTCCGAGTTCGCAGCTTCGTACGCCGCCCGGTTCGCGGAGTCGTACGGCATGACGACGACCTCGACGGCGGCCTCGACGAGATGGTCGAACACAGCAGCGTGATCGGGGCGCACCTTGGCCTCGCGATAGTCCTTCGAGGGCAGCACGACGACGAGCTGCGCGCCAACTTCCGTGACAGCCTCGGCGAACAGACTGTCGGCGCCTGCCGCGATGCACGACACACCGATCAACCCGTCGACCGTGTAAGGCTGCAACACCTCACGCAACGCCGCACGAACGAGCGGCACGCTCTCAGCCGTGATGTCCATGTGTCCGGTTACCGCGATGGTCGTCGTCACGCCCATACTCCGATCAACTCGACAGCAGATCGCGGATACTATCGTGAGCCTCACGCATGGTTGCCGACTCGCTACGCCCGACTGTGTACGGGTAGAGGGTGCTCAACTGCGCACGCACGCGCGCGGACCGGGTGAGCGACGACGCCTCGACCGCCCGATGCGCAAGCTCGGAGGGGGCGCATTCGTGCGATTGGATGTCAGTCGAGGGGTACGGACTGGTGCGCGGCCGCGATGGCGTCGATGCGTGCGGCCAGGTCGAAGTCGGCCGCCGTCAGTTGGTATCCGGCGTCGTGCGTGGTGACCGAGACCTTGGTGTGGTCCATGCGGAGGTCGATGTCCGCGTGGTGCCCGATGCGCCGCTCGCGGTCGGCGATGTGCACGATCATCGCGACGGCTGCGTGGTAGCGGATCTCGATGGTCCGCGTGATCTCGGTCCCCGCGCGGGACCACAGCGGCAGCTCGGCCAGCCGCGCCTCAATCTCCTCGTCGGTCAGCGGCGTTGGTACCTGAGCCACGTCATCCCCTCTCGGTCACCGGTGCCAGCACCTCCGCCAGGTCCCGGCCGACGGGAGCATCGTGCCACGGGCGCATCGCCTGCTCCAGAGTGATCGGCTCCCTGCGCATGCGTGCGGACCGAGTCTCGACGGCGACGGTCACCACATCCCGGGCGATCTCGAGGGCGTGGTCCGGCTCCTGTGCGGTGGCTGCCGCTGTGGCCTGTCGAGCCATGTAGACGCCGCGGTCGCGCCGGGCGGTCTCGGGGACGATCGCGAGAACCTGCTCCCACAGTGCACCAGCCTCCGCTCCGAGGCCGAGCCGTCCGTAACAGGTCGCGCGCTGGATCTTCAGGTAGCCGGGGGTGCGCCTGCAGGCGTTGCCCCAGGGCAAGTCGTCGTCCACGGAGGAGAGGAGCCCGGTCGCCTGATCGAGGAGACCATCGACGGCCGTACGGTCGTCGGTGAGGCTGGCTCCGTGTGCCCATTGCTGAAGGGACATCACTCGTACCTTCGGAGCAAGGCGGGTGGCGTTCTCCATCGCAGCCTCGCAGAGATCGACAACCGCGTAGCCGTCCCCGAGGTCGGTCCGGACCTGGGCCTGGTTGACGAGGGAGTAGCCGATCAGGTGCGGGTCGCGGGACCGCATGGCTATCTCCTGGGTGACACCACGCCAGAAGCTCGCGCCGTCCATGTCGCCGGCGTCCTGGTACAGCCAGCCGACGAGTGCGGAGTACGCGGCCCCGACGCGGAGCAGCCCCCGCCGAGTCTCGCCTTTCGCGCTGCGGACCAGCTTGTCGATCAGTTGATACTGCGCGGCCACCGTACCGATCAAGTCATGCGGGCCGAGGAACATGTCCGCGCGGTAGTGCCCCTCCAACTGCTGCTGGAAGTAGTCGATCAGGGCAGGGTCGACGTGTTGCGGCGCGACGGGGCCGGCTACGAGTGCGGCGGCTGTGACGGATATGAGAGCGCGGCGGCGCACGTCCGCCTCCTCATGGTGCTCCGGCCGGATCCAGCCCGGCGGAACGGTGAAGCCCAGGTCTTCGGGCCAGCGGTCGAGCGCGTCGTGCAGCACGATCGCCGTTTCCTCCGACGGCCATCCGGGACGGTCGCTCTCCCAGCGTCGCCAGGTCCGCGCGGACACGGTGAACTGGACGTCGTCCAGGAGCTGCTGCCCGTGCGCCTGGAGCGCGTTGGCTGCGGCGTCGATCGTCCGCCAGCCGCGACGTAACCGGGCCGCCCTGAGCGCATCGTTGCGGCCCGCAGTTCCAGTCTCTCGTGTCATCGCTCGCACTCCCGGCCGCGGCCGCTACGTGGCCGCGCGTGGCCACGCCGTGACCTATCTCCCATTCGGCGTGAAATCCATCATCGGTAAAGAACCGCTGAGGCGTACACCATTTGGCCTGGTTACCCCTCAAAAGACATCAGCCGAAGGTGAGCCATGGTCGGGAAAGAGATGTCGCGATGAGCGAAGACGGACCAGCGCCCGCTGGTTGGGTAGGAGTGGACGAGGAAGGCCGCGCCGGCGAAGTCATCGACGAGCTTTCCGGTTTCGTTATCCTCCGCCCCGTACGAGGCGGCCCGGAATGGCGGGTACCTGCGGGTACCGTTCGCCCGGCCCTCGAAGACGAACAGATCGCTGCGGCGCGAGCGGCGTGCCGCTTCTGTAAGCAGCCCACGGACGACCCGGTGGAGGTCGGCCGGACCCATTCGCTATCGGGACCAGGGTGGGACATCGAAGTATGCCCGGAATGCGTGCGGTTTCGCCGCCTGCTTCCGTTTGACGAGCACCCGCCCGAAGGCATGGGCGCCGTCCGGCTCACCGACGGCACGATCCTCGAAGCCCCTGAGCAGGCGGCCGCAATCATGTTCGCCTGGCAGTACCGAGAGCGCATGTCCGCCCCCGGCTACCTGCAACTCGTCACCGTGAATACCGCGCTCGCCCCCGAAGAAGCCCTTCGTCGGCACCTTGGCGACTGCGGGTTCTGCCGTGACGACGGGTCCAGTTGTCCCACGGGCACAGCCCTCTACCGCGTAGCGCAGGAGGCTCACGCATGACCGAGACCGCCACCATCAAGGCGTCCGCGCTCGACGGCCTTCCGCCGCTTGTGGTCAAGCGCTGGCCGAGCAGCGCGCAATCCGTCGGAAGGGCGCGCCACTTGCTGCTGCGGCACTTGCAGGCGTGGGGCCTTACCGACTTGGCCGACTCGGCACCGCTTGTTCTCTCGGAACTGGTGACCAACGCGGTTCAGCACGGGCGCGTGCCGGGACGTCTGATCGAGACGCGATTCGAGCGTCTCGTCGGCGGGGTACGGATTGAAGTGCATGACGCCGGCGACACCAAGCCGCAACTGCGAGCGCCGACGGCGGACTCCGACTCGGGCCGCGGCCTGGCGCTCGTAGACGCCCTCACCCATGGGTGCTGGGGAGTCAGCGGCCGTGCTGGTGTCGGCAAGCTCGTGTGGGCCATATGCGCTGACGACAGCGCCAAGCCCGGCAGCTAGCGAGACGAGACCCCCGCCCGCTGCAGCCGATGGCAGCGGGCGGGGCTACAGCTCGGGCTGGTCCGGCATCGGGGCTGTAAGCGGTCGCCGAGGGCTCGACGTCGGGCTCTGTCGGCCCAGGGCGGGTCGATCTCAGTAGATGTGGACTCTCCAGCGCTCGACCCAGCGCAGCCAGGCACCGCCACTGCCGCGCACCTGGATCCGATCGCCCGCCACCTGCCAGACGGTGCCGTAGAGCGTGGCGTCCGAGAGGTCCACCCTGACGATGTCGTACACCTCCACGTCGTCCTCGACCGGGCGGGACCATGTGTGCCCGCAGTCGGCGCAGACGTAGCCGACGACACCCCACCCCGCGCCCGCCATGGGCCGGCCGGCGCGGAACGCCTCGACGCGGCACCGGGGGCACGGATCGGCGGTGTGTGCGCCCACTGACCGAGACACGGGATCGCTGGTCATGTCGTTCGTCCTCCGGTTCTTTCCCGGTGGGGTGTTCAGGTTGAGGAGAAACCTTTCACCGCTACCAGGGCCGCCTGTTCCACGATCTTGATGCCTGCTTCTTCCGTGGTACAGCCGTTCAGCAGGACCGCCATCAGATAGACCCGGCCGCCGGTCTCGATCCGGCCGATGCTGTTGACGTCCCACTTCTCCGTCGCGGTCCGCTGGAGCCAGCCGTTCTTGAGGGCCGGGCTGGTGCCGGTGTCGGCCGCTGCCGAGATGCCCCATTGCTGGCTCTTGGCTATGTGGCCCATCAGGTCCTGGATGTACCGGCGCGAGGCCGCCGACAGGGGTGGGTCCTCGCCGAACACCGCTTGCAGCAGGCGCACTTGGTCCTGTGCGGTGGTCCTGGTCACGCCCCAGACCGTGCCGCCGCCGCCCTGGGTCTCGGAGAGGCCGAGGCGTTTGTTGGCGGCGTCGAGGCCGACGGCGCTGCCGATGGCGGTCCACAGCGCGCTCGTCGCCTCGTTGTCGCTGTTCTCGATCATATCGGCGGCGTAGGCCCGCTCCTTCGCCGTCAACTCCCGCCCCGCGTCCTGCGTCTGGAGCAGGAGTGCGGCAAGGATGTCCACCTTGACGATGCTGGCCGTGTCGAAGGCGCCGTCGCCGTACGTGGCCCACTTGCCGCTCCCGGTGTCCAGCAGCGCGACGGACAGTTCGTTGCCGGAGAGGGTGGCCGCGAGCGGGGCGAGGGCCGGTCGCAGGTCCATCGGTACGGGGGTGGGGGACGGGGAGGGCCGGAGTGAGCGCAGGGTGCGCTGGGCGGTCGGCGTGCCCTTGTCGTCCTCGTGCGCCTTCGTCGCCGCGTACGTACCGCCGCCGCCGATCAGCAGGACAGCGGCGGTGACCGCCCACGTCACCCGCCGTCTCTTGGCCTTGCGGCGGCGTCGCTGCTCCCTGCGGGAGCGCTGGCGCCGACCAGGCATGTCCTCATGCACGCGTTCGATGGTAATCGATGACGCGTTCGGGTATTTATGGGTTTTTCACCCTCTTTGCTCCCGTCAACGCGTGTCCGATCAGGCTCCGTTCGGGCCCTTCCTCCCGTCCCTCGGGCCGAAAGCCTCCAGCGCCTCCGCGTCACCGGCGCCGGCGTTGAGGACGTACTCCGCCCACTCCGCGATGTCCGGATACCCGGACTCCGCGCCGAGCCGGGCCGCCGCCGCCTCGGTGTCGAAACGGGTGACCCGCAGTTCGACGCCGGGGCCCAGCAGCGCCCAGTGCGCGCCCGCCCGGCCGTACGGCATGCCGACGCTGCCCGAGTTGACGATCTGGCGGCCGTGCGCGAGCCGGACGAACGGCATATGGGTGTGGCCGCACACGACCGTACGTACGCCGTCGTCCAGGCCGGCCAGCACCTCGGCCCAGCGGGCGAGCCGGGAGTCCACCAGGACCACTTCCTCGTCGTCGCGCGGCGTCGCATGGCAGAAGAGGACGTCACCGAGGCCGACCACCGGCAGCCTCCGGGTGCGCGGAAGTCCCGCGAGCAGCGCCACATGGTCCGCGGTGAGCTGCCCGGCCGCCCAGGTCGCCATCGCGTCGCCGGGGACCTCGGCCATCAACCCCGCGCGCAGCTCTACCAGTTCGCGATCGGCGTTGCCGCCGATCAGTACGGCCCGGTCGCCGAGGCCCGTCAGCACCTCCAGCACCTCGTTGGGCTGCGGTCCCGCCGCGATGTCGCCGGTGACCACCACCCGTGCCGCGGCGGCGACTTCGGGCTCGGCCAGCACCGCCTCCAGGGCGGGCAGGACGCCGTGGATGTCGGACACGACGGCGACCCGGCCGGTTCGCGGGGCGGTCAACTCGGCACCTCCGCGACGGCGGTGATCTCCACGAGCTGGCCCGCGTACCCGAGGCAGGCCACCCCGAGCAGCGTCGACGTGTGCGGGCCGAGCGTCAGGCCGCCGGCCTGTACGACCGTCCACACGCGGCCGAGTTCGGCGGGGTCCTGCGACACCACGTACACCTCGGTGGACACCACATCGCCGGGCCCGCAGCCGACGGCCCGCAGCGCCGTCTCCATGTTGGCGAGCACTTGCCGGGTCTGCGCCTCCAGGTCGCCGGGGCCTACGAGGTTCCCCTCGGCGTCGAGCGGTACGGCCCCGGCGAGGAACGCGAGGCGGCGGTCGGTGTCGACCACCGCCGCATGCGCGTAGTCCGGCGGGGGGAACAGGCCGGGCACGGTCGTACGGCGAACCATCGATGTCGCTCCTCGCGCCGGGCCCACACGTACCGGCCCCGGCATTCTCGTCACTCGTCCCCCTCCCCGCCCACTGGTTTTCCCGCGCCGCGCGCGTGTCGGCGCGGGCGGCCCGCTGCAAGGTTTCGGCAAGGCCCGGTCAAGCCTCCGACCGACCTGCGAGGGCATGTCACGTCACGCAAGGCCCGGAAGAAAGGTCCGAAAACAGCGTCGGGGGATCTGATGACTGATGTGAGAGGGCGGCCCTTGAGCGGCGGCCCGGTAGAGCGGAAGACCGGCCCGGTACAGCGGGAGACCGGTCAGTGGCTGACACTGACCGGCTGCCGGAAGGTGCTGGTCGTCGTGCATACGGAGGTGTACGGGCAGCGGCTGCGCGAGCTGCTGCCGCTGCTGGAGTCCGATCTGCGGATCCAGGTGGTCTTCACGATCGCGCCGCACGCGTTCAACGAGGGCGCGGCGCGCTCGCTGCGCGCGATGGGGAGCACCGTGATGCCATGGGAGGAAGCGGTCCGCACCGAGTTCGACCTCGCGCTCGCCGCCGGTTCGCAGGGAGTTGAGCGGCTTCGCGCGCCGCTGATCCGGCTGCCGCACGGGGCGGGGCACATGAAGATGTCGCGGGTGATCGACGGCGGGGTGGCCGACAGCGGGGTAACCGACAGCAACGCGGCCGGGGAGCCGACCGGGGAGCCGCGGACGGTCGGCGGGCTGGGGCGCTCGTACCTCATGTGGGACGGGCGGGTCGTACCGAAGGCGTTCGCGCTGGCCCACCGGTCCGACCTGACGGCTCTGGAGCGCTGGTGCCCGGAGGCGCTGCCGGTGGCCGAGGTGGTCGGTGACGCCGACCACGACCGGATCACCGCCAGCCTTCCGCATCGTGCTGCCTACCGCGAGGCGTTGGGGGTGCGCCCCGAGCAGGGGCTGATCATGGTCTGCTCGACGTGGGGGCTGGGGTCGTCGTTCAACCGGATCGACGCGCTGCTGCCGAGACTCGTGGCCGAGCTGCCGCGCCACAAGTACCGGATCGCGGTGCTGCTGCACCCCAACATCCACGCCGGCCACGGCGACTGGCAGGTGAAGGCGTGGCTGGCCGGTTTCCGGCGGCGCGGCGTCGCGGTCGTACCGCCGGACGCCGACTGGCGTTCGCATCTGATCGCGGCGGACTGGGTGATCGGGGACCACGGTTCCGTCACGCTGTACGCCACGTTGACGCGGGCGGCCATCCTGCTGGCCCGATTCCCGGACGGGGACGTCAATCCGGAGTCACCGGGGGCCGAACTGGCCCAGGTCGCACCGTCGTTGTCACCGGCTCACCCGGTGCCCGAACAACTGGCTTACGCGGCGGCCGAGTACCCGGCGCGGGAGTACGCGCGGATCGCGGCGCGGATCTCGTCCGAGCCCGGCCGCTTCAACGAGCTGATGCGCAAGCTGATGTACCGGATCCTGGGCCTCGGCCGACCGGCCCATCAACCGGCAGTACGGCCGCTGCCGTTGCCGGAACCGCTGGAGTCGGAGGAGGGGCTGACATGGTCGCCGACGGCCATCTGAACATCGACCTCGACGGCGGGGTGGACGAGCGGTGGCTGCAATGCGCCGACGTGCTCCACGCCTCGGTACTCCGCCCGTACGGCGAGGCGTTACGGCTCGCCCGCCGGACGATGCGGCGGCGGCCGGGGTGCCTGCTGACCGTCGTACGGTGCACGGACGGCGGATGTGTGGCGGCGGCCCGCGCCGGTGACCGGGTCGTCGTGAGGTGGCTGCCGGTCGGGGCCGCTTTCTCCACCGAGGGTTATGTGCGCTTCTCGTCGCTGCTGTACGTCTGGCTGGTCAGGGCTCGGACGGCCGGTCCGGCGACCGGCCGGACGGCCGGTCCGGTCCGCGGTCCGGTGGAGGGAGACGGTCCAGGCGCTCCTCCAGGCGCCGTACGTCGGGCGCGCTGACCTGGGCGTAGCGGGCCAGGGACTGCTCGTACCAGTTCCTGGCCCGTGCGCCGTCCTGCCGTTCCTCGGCCGACTCGCCGAGCATCTCCAGCACCCGGCCCTGCCAGTGCCGGGATCCGGTCTCCTCGAACTCACCCAATGCGGCGATCAGTTGACGCTCAATGTCGTCGACGGTCCGCCCGGCGCGCGGGAGTCGGGCGGACGCGCGGCCGAGAAACGCCAGGGCGCGGGCGGCGTCGTACGCGTCGTGTTCGGCGAGCAGGTCCGCGCGGGCGCGTTCGAGCAGCGGGACGGCCTGTTCGGGGCGGTCGACCGTGAGGGCCACGTCGCCGAGGCAAACCCGGGTGAGCGCGGCGCCGCGCCGGTAGCCGATCTCCTCACGCAGTTCGAGCGCCGGGGTGAAGAACGTCGCGGCTTCGGCCAGCCGTCCTGCGAGCCGGTGCGACTGGCCGATGCCGTGCAGCGCCTGCGCCTCGGCGCGCCGGTCGCCATCCCGGATCGCACCCTCCCTCGCCTGGGCGAACCACTCGACGGCTTCGTCGTAGCGCCCGGCGTTGCGCAGTCCGGTGCCGCCTGAGGTGAGCATCCGGCTCTCGGCCTGCCGGTCCCCGACCCTGCGGGCAGCGGCGAGTCCGATCTCGTGCGCTTCGATCCACAGGTCGTAGGGCCGTAATCGGAGAAAGGCGGGCCACATCGCGTCGGCGAGCTGCCAGGCCGTACTGTCCCAGCCGTGCTCGGCCGCCGTGCGTAACGCGGCCATGAGATGGGGCAGTTCGGCATTGAACCAGTTCAGCGCGCCGGGCGCGCCGGTGAACGGCGGCTGCCGCCCGGGGTCCTGTGGGGATTCGTAGTAACGGGGCAAGGTGCGGTGGCTCGGTGCCAGCAGGGCCTCGGCGGCCGTGGCGGTGAACAGATACGCGTCCACGACCCGGCGTACGGTGTCGCGCCGGTCGGCGGATGTCTCCAACTCGCCCGCCAGGTCTGCCGCGTGGGCCCTGGTGAGATCGTGGAACCGGTAGCGGTCGGCCCCGGAGACGGGGTCGGGACCCAGCTCTTCCAACAGATTCACCTCGGCGAGATCGTCGAGCAGCAGAGCCGCTTCGTCCGGACGTACAGAACAGGCAGCGGCGGCGACGGCCGTGCCGAACACGACGACGGGCAGCAGCCCCAACCGCCGGTAGCCCACGGCCAGTCCGGGCGGCAGATGGCGGTACGACTCGTCCAGCGCGCCCCGCACGGCGTACCCGCCCTCGATGCTCAGGGTGTCGAGCCGGCCCGCGCCGCCGTCCCGGTCGAGAGCCCCGGCCATGGCGGCGAGCGGCTGCCGCGGCCGCACCGCCATCCGCGCCGCCGCCACGCACACGGCCAGCGGCAGTCCGGCACACGCGGTGACGACCTGCCGGGCGGCCTCGGGTTCCCTGCCGACCCGGTCGGCGCCGATCCGGCGCCTCAGCAGATCGACGGCGTCGTTCACGGCGAGCGCGCCGAGCTGGACGAACGCCGCGCCGTCGACGCCGAGTCCGGTCAGCCGGGACCTGCTGGTGACGGCGACGAGCGTGCCGGGCCCGCCGGGCAGCAGCGGACGCACCTGCGCGGCGCTCACCGCGTTGTCGAGCATCACGGCGAGCCGCAGCCCCGCCGTGTGCGACCGCCACAGGGCGGCCTGCTCGCTCAGCCCGGCCGGCGAGTCCGGCGCGCCGATCGCCCGGAGGAACTGTCCGAGAATCTCGCCGGGCCCGGCCGGCGGCTGGTCCTGCCCTGAGTGACCGCGCAGATCGGCGTAGAGCTGCCCGTCGGGGAACTCGTCGGCCAGAGCACTCAGCCAGCGGGAGGCGAGGGTGGTCTTGCCGACTCCCGGTGAACCGCTGATGACGACGATCGCGGGCCCGCCGAAGGGCCGGCCCACCAGCTCGTCGAGGGTGGCGAGTTCGCTCGTACGGCCGGTGAAGTCGGCCGGTACGGGCAGCAGTTGGCGCGGGACGGCGGGAGCGGCCGGTGCGGCGACGGAGGCCGGGGCGTGGAAGTGCACTCCGCCCTGGATGTGGTGGGCCTGGACGAGGTGCCCGTCGATCGACGTGTCACCGGAGACGGTGTTGCCGACCGGCCCTGCCACTCCCCCGCCCGCATCGATCCACCCCCGCAACGCCCGAGCCAACTCCGCTGCTGTGGATGCCTGTTCGGCCAGCTCGTCAGCCAACCCACCGACGTCACCCTCCGCCGCCGCCCGAACCCGTAACACCGTCGCCGGATCCACGCCCCCCACGCCCTCCAGCGCGCCGACGAGCGCCCGCCACCCTCCCGGCCTGGCATATGCCTTTGTCATAGCCACACGCAGCTCGACAGCCGTGACCTCGCCCAATGCAACCGCCCTCCCCCGTATGTGCATTGTCCCCGACGTCCGGTCGCGGCCGGTCAGAAGAGGCGCCCGTCCATTGATTGATCGGAACTTACCCATACTTTGTCTATTGCAGACTGAATAATTCAGCTAATGAACGTTCAAGCCAAGATAAGTATTCAACTGACGCCATCTTTTGATCGAAGTTGACGTCGTGGGATCCTTTGGCAGGGGCCCGCGGGCAGCGGACCGGGTATGGGGGCGCTGGTGACCTTCGAGATACTCATCCTGGGGCCGGTGGAATTACGCTCCGGCGGTCGCCGAGACGCACTCGGCACCGCCCGGGAGGGGCTGACCCTGGCCGCGCTGGCCGTTGACGCCGGCCGCCCCGTCCCCCTCGACACCCTGATCCACCGGCTGTGGGACGACAATCCGCCCCGCAAGCCACGGGCGAGCCTGCATGTGTACGCGGCGCGGATCCGCCGAAGACTCGACAGCGCGGACGGCGATGTCCGTCTCGCGCAGCAGGCGGGTTCGTACACGCTCGAAATCGACCCCGATCAGGTCGATCTGCACCGCTTCCAGCGACTGACGGCAGAAGCGCGATCCCTCTCCGACGCGGGGGACGACGTCCAGGCACTCGCATTGCTGGAGGAGGCCGAAGCGGGCTGGCGGGGCGAGCCGCTGTCGGGGCTGCCCGGCCTCTGGGCGGAGAGCGTCCGGACGAATATGGCGGAGAAGCATCTGGCCGCGCAGCTCACCCGTATCGCCGTCGAGTTACGGATGGGCCATTTCGCCGAGCTGATACCGGACTTGACGACGCTGCTCGAACAGCATCCGACCGACGAGGGCCTGGCGGGCCATCTGATGGTCGCCGACTACGGCTGCGGCCGGCAGGCGGACGCGTTACGCGTGTACGACACCGTACGACGCCGGCTGAGCGAGGAGTTGGGCGCAGAGCCGGGCGGCGCACTCTCGCGGCTCCAGCAACTCATCCTGAACCAGGCTCCCGTGGCGGAGCTGCTCGCACGGCCCGAACCGGTCTCGGCGGCGCCGCACACCTTGCCGAGCCACGGTGAACTCGTCGGCAGGGAACGAGAGATGCGGGCGCTCCAGGCACCGGGGCCGGGGCCGGGCGGCGCTGTGATCGCCCTCCAAGCCATCAGCGGCATGCCGGGCATCGGTAAATCCACCCTCGCCGTCCACGCGGCCCGGCGCCTCACCCCTTCCTACCCCTCGGGCCAGGTCCACTTCGACCTGGAGGCACACGCGCCGGGCCGTAACCCGCTCACCCCGCAGGCGGCACTGTCCGCGCTGTTACGGATCTTCGGCGTACCCGCCTCCGAAATCCCCGGCGAGCTGGGCGAGTTGGTGTCTCTTTGGCGGACCTTGCTCGCCACCCGCCGCGCGGTGATCGTCCTCGACGACGCAGCCGACGCGGAACAGGTCCGCCCGCTGCTCCCGGGGGACTCCCCGTCCCTGGTCATCATCACCAGCCGCCGGCGGCTCACCGGCCTGCCCGGGGTGCGGTCGCTGTTCCTGGACGTCATGACGGCGGACGAGGCCAACGCCATGTTCCGGCAGTTGGCGGGCGAGGAGCGCAGCCGCAATCAGGCGGAGGTGTCCGAGATAACCCGGCTGTGCGGAAACCTTCCGCTGGCCGTGGAACTGGCGGCGGGCCGGCTGGTATCACGTCCTTCGTGGACGACGGCGCACCTGATCCGCAGGCTGTCCAGGGAACATGGCCGGCTCGGTGAAATCCGGGACGGCTTCTCGATGGAGATCGCTCGCGCGTTCGAGATGTCGTACCACACGCTTCCCGCAGATCAACGCACCGCGTTCCGGCTGCTGAGCCTGCACCTGGGGCCGGATTTCGACCTCCACGCGGCCGCAGCCCTGCTGGGCCGCGAACCCGATAAATCCGAAAGGATGTTGGAAGAACTCCTCGACGCGCACCTCATTTCTGAGCCGTCCCCCGAGCGGTACGCGTACCACGACCTGCTCCGGGAATTCGCCCGCACCCTCACGACGGCCGAGGACCTGCCGGACGTACGCGACACGGCCGTTGAACGCTTGATCGATTTCTACACGGAGTCCTGCGCGCAGGCGGCCCGCGCCGTGTATCCGCACCACTCACAACTCGACCTTTTCGAACTCTCATCCAGCACTCGATCGCCTGACTGGAGTGACGCACAGGGCGCCAGACAGTGGCTGAACGACGAGCGGGCGGCGCTCGTCGAGGCCGAGCGTCATTCCAGAGATCACGGCAACCCCGCGACGGCCGCGCGACTGGCCCACGTACTGGCGGGCTTCCTGGACGAGGAGGGCTACTGGTCGGAGGCCCGTGCGATGCACACGGCGGCGGCGGCCCACTGGCACGAGGGGGGCAACCGGCAGGCCGAGGCCCTGGCGTTGATCAGCCTCGGGTCTGCCCAGTCGCACGGCGGCCACTATGGAGAGGCCCTCGATTCCGGCCTGCGCGCGCTGGGCCTGTCACAAATGGCGGGGACGGCGTCGGCCGAGACAGAGGCCCTCCATTTTCTGGGCCTACTCAATTGGAATCTCGGCCGCTACACCGAAGCTCTTTCTTTCCAGAACCGAGCGTTAGATCTTCGCTTACGCGAAGGGGATGTTTTTCAGACTTCGCGCACACGAAACAATCTCGGAATCACACATCGGCATTTGGGAAACCATGCAGCCGCTCTTGAACTATTCCTCGAAGCACTTTCCGGATTTCGTGAATGCAACAATGAAACGGAAGCTGCGCGGGCGCTCAATAATCTTGCAGATCTCTACATTCACACTGGAGATATGAAGTCTGCACGACTCGTTCTTAGCGATCTGCTAGAAATACTTTCCACTACCGGAAGTGAATCCGACCGCGCCATGGCGCAGGTTAATCTCGCCGACACCATGAATTCTGTCGACGAACTGGAGGAATGCCTGCAAAAATATCGGCAAGGGCTGCTCATATTCCGCAGACGCGGAGACCGGCGAAACGCCTCGATCACGCTTCACCGCATGGGCGTCGCCTACCAGAGCGCGGCTCAGCACCACAAAGCTGCGGCACATCATCGTCAGGCGCTGGACCTGGCCAGAGAAATCGGCGCCGTCCACGAGGAGGCGCAGGCGTTGCGCGGCTGGGGCGAAGCGCAACGGCACCTCAAGGACTGGACCGCGGCCGGCGACCATCTGGAGAGTGCCCTCGCCCTGGCCATCGACATCGGTGCCGTACGAGAGACCGGTATGGCTCTCGACTGCCTGGCCACCCTCCGTGCCGAAACCGGAGATGTCGAGCATGCTCGGGCGCTTTGGGTACGCGCATCCGCAGCTTTCAGCAGCCTCGGGGATTCCCGTGAGGCCGATCGGATCGACGAACTCCTGGCGAGACTCTGAGGCACGGGATGGGCAGCGCAGGGTCTGCGTAAAGGGCACCTCGAAGCTTGCCACTCGCCTCAGCATCTGACAGGCTCTTCCTCGGGAGATCTTCGTCCCACAGCGCCGAGTTCGAAGCATGGAGAAAGACTCATAGTGCCCAAAAGGAACAGAGCCATCAGCAAAGCAATACCTGTTTCACTTTGCACATTTGCTGTGATGATATCGCTATGCGCGATCTGCAATCCATCGGAGGCTTACTCCACTTCTCCGAAGGCTGCGCACGCGGCTGTCGCCACTCGCGACCATCAGTTCAGCACGTCTGCCCCTCGCTAGTATTCAAGAATTCCACGGGCCGCGAAGCCCGGATCGCTGGCGCGCCCTCGTGCTGTTGCACGAAGGTGCGCTCGTGGCCTGCGGATTGCGGACGTCTCCGGATGCGGCACGAACCGTGAGTAGTCGACAGCAACGGCGCGCGAGCCCAGGACGACCAGCGTCACCGGCGTGAGCGGGCGCGGTGGTGACGACGGCTACCGCCGCCAGGCCCAGCGCGAGGCCCGCGGCTGTGCGTGGGCCGAAGGGTTCGTGGAACATCAGGGCGCCCCAGACCGCGGTGACCGGGGCCATCAGGAACATGAGTGCGTTGACCCTCGTGATGCCGTAGCGCCGTAGCACCAGCCAGTACAGCCCGTAGCCGCCGAAGGTCGCGAGGCCGACCAGCCAGCTTATCGCCAGCCAGAAGTCCGGGTCGGCGGGCGGTGCAGCCGCACCCGTGGCCAGTGCCAGGGCCGTGAAGACGACGGCGCTGGTGGCGCAGTGGAGCGTCATGGCGACCGACGGTGCGGTACGGGTGCGGCTGCGGCCCTCCACGAAGGTCGCGGCGACCAGCGAGAGCATGCCGATGAACGGCACCCCGTACGCCCACGGCCGGACCCCGGCCGACACGGTCGCCGTGGCGTCGGCCGTGGTGACCAGGACGACGCCCGCGACGCCCAGGCAGAGCCCGAGCCACTGCCGCGCCGAGACGTACTGGCGCAGCAGCGGGCCCGCCAGGGCTCCGGCGACCAGGGGTTGGGTGCCGTCGACGAGGGCGGTGGTGCCGCTGGAGACGCCGAGCTGGATCGCGTAGTAGACGGTGAGCAGGTAGCCGCTCTGGGACAGCAGGCCGACCGCCGCCTGCCGGAGCAGGTCGCGCGCCGTGAGACCGCGCCAGGAGGCGCGGGTGACGGTCAGCGCGGCCAGCCCGAGGACCGCGGCGAGCGGCAGGAAGCGCCACATCAGGATCGTCACCGTGCCGGCGCTGCCCGCGCCGAGTTTGGCTCCGATGAAGCCGGAGCTCCAGCAGACGACGAACGCGGCTGCCATCAGGACCTGCACGGGGAATCACCATCCGGGAGGGTGCGAGTAAACCGATCTGTTTAGTCGCGTGCCCGACGACCTGTCGACGTAAACAGAACGGTATAGTCGAACCATGGAACGGATCGTGCTCACACCAGGCGCCCGCCGCGCCCTGGATGCCGCGTCCCGGCTCTTCTACGAGCGCGGGATCCATGCCGTCGGCGTGGATCTCATCGCCGCCGAGGCCGGGGTCACCAAGAAGACGCTCTACGACCGCTTCGGCTCCAAGGAGCAGCTCGTCGTCGAGTACCTCGCCGCGCGCGACGAGCGCTGGCGCGCGTTCCTCGCCGAGCGGCTCGCCGCCACGGACGCCGCAGGCGGCGGAGCCGCGGAGCGGATCGTCGCGGTGTTCGACGCCTCGCGGGACTGGATGGACGAATTCAGTCGGCGGGGATGCAGCATGGTCAACGCCCACGCGGAGATCGATGACCCCGGCCACCCCGCGTACGCGATCATCACCGGCCAGAAGGTCTGGATGCTGGATCTGTTCACCGCGCTCGCCCGCGAGGCACGGACCGCCGATCCCGGGGCGCCGGAGCCCGAGACGCTGGGGCGCACCCTCGCGCTGCTGCACGAAGGCGCGCTCGTGGCCCACGGGCTGCGGACGTTCCCGGATCCGGTGGGCCACGCCAGGGACCAGGCACGGGCGCTGGTCAGCGCACCGGGACGGCCCCCCGCCGGCTGACCGGCTTCGCGCGGGAGCGGCGCCGGTGCCGGTCTACGTCACGGGGCGGGAGCGGAGCTGGTGCCGGTCTACGCCGTGGGGCGGGTGCGGGGGCGGCGCGGGCGTGGCTCAGGCTGCGGGCGCGTGCAGCAAGGGGCTCTTGTGGTGGGTCAGCCACTGGCGGTACGCGACCGTGCGCAGCGCCGCCTCGCGGTACGCCGCCGTCAAGTCCTCGTACGCCTCGGCGCCTTCGCCTCCCGGGCGGGAGAACAGCAGCAGCCGTACCGCCAGCGGGTCGTCGCGCAGGGGTCTGATCGCGATGTCGTCGCGCGGGCCCGAGGTGGGCTGGCAGGGGGCGACCGCCTCGCCGACTGCGATCAAATTTGCCGCCGTTAGATAGTCGCCGTGCATGACACGGGGGTTGAGGCCCGCGGCGCCCAGGACGCGGCGCAGGCCGTCCGATTCGCCGTCCACCGTCGGGTCGATCATCCAGCGGTCGTCGGCGAGGTCGGCCAGTTCCACGACGGAGCTGGCCGCCGCCGGGTGGTCCAGCGACATGGAGACGAACTGCGGCTCGCGCTCGACCAGTACGCGCCGCTCCAGCCCTTCGGGGACGGGCAGCGGGCAGCCCTCCACCTCGTGGACGAACGCCACGTCCAACTGGCCCGCGGCCACCATCTTCAGCAGGGCGCCGGCCGACACGTCCATGTGGAGCGTGATGTCCGTGCCGGGCAGCCGGTCGCGCAGCCGGCGCAGCCAGCCCGCCAGGGCGCGGCTCGCGGTGGAGCCGACCCGCAGGCACGGCCCGTCGGCCCGGCCGGCCGCCGCGTGCGCCTCGGCGACGAGCGTGGCCATCCCCGCGACGAGCGGCCGGGCCCGGCTCAGCACCGAGCGGCCGAGCGGGGTCGGCCGGCAGCCGGTCCGTTCACGGGAGAACAGTTCGGCGCCCAGGGTGTTCTCGATCCGGCGCAACTGCGTGGTCAAGGACGGCTGGCTCATGCCCAGCAGCCGCGCCGCCTTGTGCAGACTCCCCGTGTCGGCGATGGCGCAGACGGCACGCAAGTGCCTTACCTCCAGCTCCATCCTCCGAGCGTAGAGCGTGCTGCTCCGCTTGCACCAGGGGCCCAAACCGCTGCAATAGGCGCGGACTTCGCGGTGATTGGTCCGTGCTATCGGCTGTTGCCATCATCCGCGCGGGGCCGGACTCACCGAGACTCTGCGGTACCGAATTCGTTCTACGGACGAGTAGGAGTCCCCCCACATGAGACACCCCAAGACGGTGATGTCCGCAATCTGCGGAATCGGCCTCGGCCTCGCCACCGCTTTCGGCGCTCCCGCCACCGCAGCCACCGGCAGCGCTGCCCCCACCAGCGCTGCCGGCGCCACTTCCCTCTCCTCGCCGGCCGCGACCTCGGTCGCCGCCTACGAGGGCTCGAAGGAAGAGGCGGCCAACAACAAGGCGTTCTTCGAGGCCGTCCTCAAGTCCGCCGCGCAGAAGCGCGCCGCCAACCCCGGCGCGCAGGCTGTCACCGTCGTCTACGACCCGTCGCAGGCGCCCAGTTTCGCCGGCCAGATATCGAGCGCGGCGTCGATCTGGAACAGCGCGGTCTCCAACGTGCAGCTCCAGGCCGGCAGCAACGCCGACTTCGACTACTACGAGGGCAACGACCCGGCGGGCTCGTACGCGAGCACCGACGGGCACGGCCGGGGCTATGTCTTCCTCGACTACGCCCAGAACCAGCAGTACGACTCGGTCCGTGTCACCACGCACGAGACCGGGCACGTGCTCGGTCTGCCCGACACCTACGACGGTCCGTGCAGTGAGCTGATGTCGGGCGGCGGACCCGGTACGTCCTGCACGAACAGCCAGCCGGACGCGTCGGAGCGCTCCCAGGTCGACGCCCTGTGGGCCAACGGCATCGCCGCCGCGCTCGCCAAGGTGTCCTGACCCGTCCGTACGCCGGAAGGGCGCCCCACCGTACGCTTCGTACGGTGGGGCGCCCTTTCCCTTGGTAGCGTCGCTCGGTGGACTTCAGTACGAACACGGGCGCATCGCCCGGCAGCGGCCTTCGGCCGGCCGTCGAGGGCGATTTCCAGACCCAGCTCACGGTACGGACGACGTTACGCACGAGCGTCCAGCTCGCCGACTGGGCGGACGCCCACGGCCTCACCCTGACCCCGACCGTCCTGGACCGGGGCCGTACGCCGGGCCGGCCGACGCTCACCCGGCGCGGCACCGGCAGTTACGAGGAGCAGCGGCACGCCGCCGACGCGTGCGCCGGGCTGCTGGCCGAGGCCGGCTTCGCCGTCGTACGGACGCGGATCGAGGCGGCCGCCTGGAACGACGGGGTGCCGCTGACGGACGCCGACGCGGCGGCGCTGCCCCCGCACTGCCACTTCGAGCACCGGATCACGCTGCGGCTGGCCATCCCGTACGACACGAAGCGGCTGGCCGCGCTCGCCGAGCGGCACTCGGCCCAGGTGGCGCGCACCGCACGCCGGGTGCTCTCCCCCGGCGTACAGGAGCGGTCCGTCGTCCAGCGGGTGCCAGGGGCCGGCCGGACCGCCGCGCGCGCCCGGCTGGACGGGCTGCTGGACGCGCTGTTCTCGGCGGGCTTCCAGCCGGCCGACGTCGAGGAGGGGTTCGTACTCCTCGACGACAACCCCCCGTTCAGCCCGCCGGGCCGGGTCTGACCCGGTCGGTTCCGCAGCCTGATGCCGATGGTGATGCTGGTGGTGCTGGTGGTGCTGGTGGTGCTGGTGGTGGCCGTGGTGGTGGTGCCGATGGCCGGACTCAGGCGCCCACCAGCGGCCTGCCGCCCAGTTCCGTGTCGGTCGGGAGCTGGCGCCTGATCCGCTCCAGCGCCCCGCCGAAACCGCCGCCCGAGATACCCGACTCGTACGCCGCCCCCGCGCAGTGCAGCGTCAGGCTCAGCTCGGCGCGGCCGGCCGGTGCTCCGGTCTGCCGCTCACCGAGCGTCAGCAGGCAGTTGAGCGTGGCCTGTTGCGCCACCCCCGCCGCGACGACCGGCAGCCGGACGTCCCACTCCATGACGCAGGACGACAGCACCTCACCCGCGCCCACCGGTTCCAGGGTGGCGAAATCCGGGCCCTGGTACTCGACTTCCCTGATCCGGGT
Source organism: Streptomyces sp. NPDC087906 (assembly GCF_055584925.1). NCBI lineage: Bacteria > Bacillati > Actinomycetota > Actinomycetes > Kitasatosporales > Streptomycetaceae > Streptomyces > Streptomyces sp. NPDC087906. Next base: position 121,524 of record NZ_JBVJLC010000008.1, on the reverse strand, counting down.
CCGGACCTCATGCCCGCTCGTCGTAAAGGTGATCGCTTCCGCGCCCTGGCGGTCCCGGTACCAACCCGCCCATGAATCCGTCAACTCCGCTGTCATGGCGCGGACTGTAGCGCTAACGGGATCTTTCACCGTCAGCCGCCCTGCGGATCGCGCCACATGGGCCACATATGTGGTCCGTCCGGCAGATCGACGGTGGTGCCGGTGAAGGCGAAGCCGAGCCGCTCGTAGAGCCGGCCGCTGCGCTCGCTGCTCGCCTCCAGATAGGCCGGGGTCCCTTCGCGGTCGCAGCGCTCCAGCACCGGCTCGATCAGCGCCTTGCCGAGGCCCTGGCCCTGGTGCTCCGGGGACACCGCGATCATCAGCAGATACTCGTGGGCCCGGTCGTGCGGATGGATCGCACCCGTCAGCCGGCCGATCAGCTCGGCGCGTTCGTTGTCCGGGTCGGAGACCTCCCGCATCCTGGCCGGGGTGTCGTCCTCCTCCTCGGGCAGCCCGGCGGGTATCTGGAGCCAGAGCGCCGCCGCGTTGCCGTCCTCCGTGATGTCCGCGCGTCCCTCGGTGAGCGCCACGTCCACGAACACGCCGAGGAACTTGCTGTGCAGGGTGCGCCGCTGCGCCTCGTCCGGGAAGACCCAACTGCTCACCGGGTCGTCCATGAACGCCTCGTCCAGCAGCCGCACCAGGGTCGCCCGGTCCTCCTCCCCGGCCTGTCGGATCCCTACGCCCGGCACCTGGCCCGGCAGCCCGCCCGGCACCCCGCCGGGCCCCGCGCCCGATTCCGCGGCCGTGTCTGTCGCCTGGCTCATGATCCGGCCCTCCTCGCTGATCGTCGTGTCGTCAATAGGACGAGGCGATCTTAGAGTTGGGGCGCCCGGCTGTCCCAGCGGGCGACGGAGTCGTTACCGGCTGCGGCGCGTGACGAACTCCGCCAGGGCCATCAGATCGCCGGCCGCCGTGAGGTCGGGGACGGCCCGGGAGAGCTGATGGACCGCCCGGGACATCCGGTCGGCCGCCTGGAGCTGCGCCCAGTCCCGCCCGCCGGCCCGCTCGACGGCAGCCGCCGCGCGCTGGACGTCCGCCGCGTCCATCGGGCCCCGGTACAGCTCGGCCAGCTCCTCGGCGGCCGGGGTGCCGGAGGCGAGCGCGGCGACGACCGGCAGGGACTTCTTGTGGGCCACCAGGTCGGCGCCGGCCGGTTTGCCCGTACGGTCCGGGTCGCCCCAGATGCCGATCAGATCGTCGATGAGCTGGAAGGCCAGGCCCGCCTCCCTGCCGAACGCGTCCAGCGCGGCGACCTCCTCGGCGCCGGCGCCCGCGTAGAGCGCGCCGAGCGCGCACGACGTGCCGAGCAGGGCGCCCGTCTTGGCCGTCGCCATGGAGAGGCACTCGTCGAGCGTGACCTCGTGCGGCCCCCGGTCCTCGAAGGCGCAGTCCGCCTGCTGGCCGGCGCAGAGTTCGATGACGCAGGACGCCAGGGCGGCCGAGGCCGCCGCCGACGCGGGATGCGGGTCCTCGGCGAGCAGCCGCAGCGAGAGCGCCATCACGGCGTCGCCCGTGATGATCGCGTCCGGGGTGCCGAAGACCGTCCAGGCGGTGGCGCGGTGCCGACGGGTCGGGTCCTCGTCGATCACGTCGTCGTGGAGGAGGGTGAAGTTGTGGGCGAGTTCCACGGCGACCGCGGCCCGTACGGCCTGCCGCGGATCTCCGCCCAGCGCGCGGGTCGCGGAGAGTACGAGGGCGGGTCTGATGGCCTTGCCCGCCCGGCCGGAGGACGGGGTGCCGTCGGCATGCTCCCAGCCGAAGTGGTACATCGCGACTCTCCGTATGGAGCCCGGCAACGACTCGACGGTGGAGCGCAGTTCCGGATCGACGACGGTCCGGGTGCGTTCCAGGAGCGCCACCGCCTCATGGCCCTCGGCGGGGGCGTCCGTGCTGGTCATGGTCATGATCGCTTCCTTCTGCGGCGCGACGGGGGAACGAGGTGGGGGGCGGGGTGGGGCGAGGTGGAGGAAACGGGCCGTGGTGCGGGGCGGGTGCCGGAGGGGCCGGCCGGCGGGCTCGTACGGTCCGGCCGGCCCCTCCGGGCTGTCCTCACCCGGTCCGGCGCCTCACTGCCGGCGTCTCACTGCCGACGGGTCACTCCCGCCGCCTCACTACCAGCGGCTCACTTCCACGTTCTCCAGGACACCCACGGCGTCCGGCACCAGGATCGCGGCCGAGTAGTAGGCCGTGACCAGGTACGAGATGATCGCCTGCTCGTCGATCCCCATGAAGCGGACCGACAGGCTCGGCTCGATCTCGTCGGGGATGCCGCTCTGCTGGAGCCCGATGACGCCCTGCTCGGCCTCACCGGTACGCATGCAGATGATCGAGGTCGTCCGCGCGTCCGAGATCGGGATCTTGCTGGACGGGAAGATGGGCACCCCGCGCCAGGCGGGCACATGGTGTCCCGCGACCTCCACACTGTCCGGGTAGATCCCGCGCTTGCTGCACTCGCGGCCGAAGGCGGCGATGGCCTTCGGATGGGCCAGGAAGAGCTTCGAGCCGCGCCGCCGCGACAGCAGCTCGTCCATGTCGTCGGGGCTCGGGCCGCCGTCGTGCGGCTGGAGCCGCTGGCCGTAGTCGCAGTTGTTCAGCAGGCCGAACTCGCGGTTGTTGACCAGCTCGTACTCCTGGCGCTCGCGCAGCGCCTCGACCGTGAGCCGCAACTGCTGCTCGGTCTGGTTCATCGGCTGGTTGTAGAGGTCGGCGACCCTGCTGTGCACCTTCAGCACGGTCTGGGCCACGCTCAGTTCGTACTCGCGCGGCGCGCCCTCGTAGTCCACGAACGTGTGGGGGATGGCGGCCTCGCCCACATGGCCCGCCGAGAGGTCGATCGCGGCCTCGCCGTACTGGTTCGTCCGCTGCTCGGGGATGGCCGCCAGGCCCGCCAGATGCCCGCTGAGCGAGTCGGCGCGCTCCGCGAGGTTCAGCACGTCCTGGCGGGTCAGCACCAGGACCGTGGCCTTCGTCGCCGCACGGGCCGTGTACTCCCAGGTGGCGTCCGCGTCGAGCAGGGCCTGGTCGCCGAAGTACGCCCCGTCGGCGAGGACTTCGAGCACCGTCTCGTCCCCGTACGGGCCGGTGCCGATCCGCTCCACCTTTCCGTGCGCGAGGAGGAACACCCGGTCGTCCGCGTCCCCGCTGGCCGCCAGGACCTGGCCGGCGGCGAACTCCTGCTGTTCGCAGCGGTTCGCCAGCTCGGCGAGCACCTCCTCGTCCTCGTAATCACGTAGCGCAGGCAGTTCCCCGAGCTCGGCGGGGATGACCGCCACCCGGTCCCCGGTCTGCACGAACGTCACGCGTCCGTCGCCGACCGCATAGCTGAGCCGCCGGTTCACCCGGTAGGTACCGCCCTGCACCTGAACCCACGGCAGCATCCGCAGCAGCCACCGCGAGGTGATCTCCTGCATCTGCGGAACCGATTTGGTGGTGGTCGCCAGGTTCCGCGCGGCGGCGGTTCCCAGGCTCTGCTGGGGCGGCGCCTGTGCTTCACGGACCTCGTCACCAACCGACATGAAGTCTCCCCTTCGATCATGTGCTGACCTGCGGGACAAAGACTTTCAGCACCGACCGTGGCCGCGCCATTACACAAATGAGTGGGACTGATTCCCGTAGGACGGGGCACAACACGCGATAGTCCACTCCGATGGGCCAATTGTCCTGATAAGCCCGCACCGGCAGTGGCGGGCGGTGCGCGGTGCGTACCCGTATCGCGACCGGACCGACGGCAGACCGACATGACACCGGGGCGGCCGCGCGCCGACAATGAGGGGTGACCTCGCCCGATGCGCTCGATCCCGCAGGACTGCGGCCCCTGCTGCCCTCGCCGCTCCAGCCCGCGGACGACGAGCGTTTCGCCCGGCACGGGGTACGGCTGCTGCTCAAGCGCGACGACCTGATCCACCCGGAGCTGCCGGGCAACAAGTGGCGGAAGCTGACGCCCAATCTGCGGGCCGCGTCAGCCGCCGGGCTGCGCACCCTGCTGACCTTCGGCGGCGCGTACTCCAACCATCTGCGCGCCACGGCGGCGGCGGGCCGGCTGCTCGGCTTCGCCACCGTCGGGGTCGTACGGGGCGAGGAGTTGGCGGACCGGCCGCTGAACCCCTCACTCGCGCGCTGCGCGGCCGACGGGATGCGGCTGTGCTTCGTCCCGCGGGCCGCGTACCGCCGTAAGGCAGAGCCCGGAGTCGCGGCCTCGCTGGTGACAGCGGCGCTCGCGGGCAGCGGCCTGGAGCGGGATTCCGTTTATCTGCTGCCCGAGGGCGGCAGCAACGCCAGAGCGGCCCGGGGCTGCGCCGGTCTCGGCCAGGAGCTGCGCGGCGCCGCCGAGGTCGCCGCCGTCGCCTGCGGCACCGGCGGCACCCTGGCGGGCCTTGCGGCGGGGCTCGGGACCGGACAGCGGGCGGTGGGCTTCCCGGTCCTCAGAGGCGGCTTCATCGGCCAGGAGACGCGCGAGCTGCAACGGGCGGCCTTCGGCGGTCCCGCCGGTGACTGGAGCCTTGACGACCGGTTCCACTTCGGCGGTTTCGCCCGGGTGCCCGCCGTCCTCGACGCCTTCGCCGACGACTTCGAGGACCGGCACGGACTGCCGGTGGAGCGGGTCTATGTCGCCAAGATGCTCTACGGTCTGACGACGCTCGCCACGGAGGGCGCCTTCGCGCCCGGCAGCACGGTCGCCGCCGTCATCACCGGCCGCCCCGAAACCGGCAGCCCCGAAACCCGGAGCGCATAAGGACCCCCGAGCACGTAAGGGCCCCAGTGCACGTAAGGGCCCCGGTGCACGTGAGGACCCCCGAGCGCGTGAGGACCCCCAGCACGTGAGGACCCCCGAGCGCGTAAGGGACCGGGCCCCGGTCAGTCCGAACTCTCCTCCCGGTAGGCCGCCGCCTCCTCCAGGTCCAGCCTGCGCAGCAGCGTCCGCAGCATCTCGTCGTCGATGCTCCGCCGGTCCCGCAGCTCGACGAAGACCGACCGCTCCGTCTGCAGCACCTCGCCCGCGAGGCGCCGGTACGTCTCGTCCGCCGACTCCCCCGTCGTCTCGTTGACGGTCCCGAGGCGCTCCCACACGGCGTTGCGGCGCCGCTCCAGGACCGCGCGCAGCCGGTCGGCCAGCGGCTTCGGCAGGGAGTTGCGGTCGTCGGCGAGCAGTTCGCGCAGCCGCTGCTCGGCGGCCCGTGACGCCTCGCTCTGCGCCTGCGCCTCGGCGAGCGTCTCGGCCTGCCTGTCGCGCCCCGGCAGCTTCAGCAGCCGGATCAGCAGCGGCAGGGTGAGCCCCTGGACGACGAGCGTGCCGATGACGGTCGTGAAGGTCAGGAACAGCACGAGGTTGCGCCCGGGGAAGGGGTCGCCGTCGTCCATGGTCAGCGGGATGGAGAAGGCGATGGCCAGCGACACCACCCCGCGCATCCCGGCCCAGCCCACGATGAGCGGCGCCTTCCAGGTGGTGTCCGGCTCGCGCTCCCTGATCCGCCGGGACAGCCGGCGCGGCAGGAAGGTCGCCGGGTAGACCCAGACGAACCGGGCCAGGACGACGACCACGAAGACGCCGACGGCGTACAGGCACGACTCGGCTACCCCGTACTCGCCGAGTCCCCTGAGCACGAACGGCAGTTGGAGCCCGATCAGTGCGAAGACCGCCGACTCCAGCACGAACGCGACCATCTTCCACACGGCGTGCTCCTGGAGCCGGGTGTCGAAGTCGACCTGCCAGGAGCGGTGTCCGAGGTAGAGGGCGACCACGACGACGGCCAGCACCCCGGAGGCGCCGAACTGCTCGGCGAGCGCGTACGCGACGAAGGGGATGAGCAGCGACAGCGTGTTCTGCAGGAGCGCTTCCTTGAGGTGGGTGCGCAGCCAGTGGAGCGGCACCATCAGGACGAGCCCGACGGCCACCCCGCCCAGCGAGGCCAGCGCGAACTCGCGGAGCCCCTCGCCCCAGCCGGTCCCCGCGCCGACGGCCGCCGCCAGCGCCACCTTGAACGCGGTGATCGCCGTCGCGTCGTTCACCAGCGACTCGCCTTGCAAAATCGTGGTGACCCGGCCCGGCAGCCCGAGCTTCCTGGCGATGGCCGTGGCGGCGACCGCGTCGGGCGGCGCGACGACGGCGCCCAGCACCAGGGCGGCGGTCAGCGGCAGGTCGGGCACCAGCAGGAAGGCCAGATAGCCGACGACGAGGGTCGCGAAGAGCACGTAACCGACCGAGAGGAGCGCGACGGGCCGCATGTTGGCCCGCAGGTCGAGGTACGAGCTGTCCACCGACGCCGTGTACAGCAGCGGCGGCAGGATCAGCGGCAGCACGATGTGCGGGTCGAGCGTATAGGCGGGTACGCCGGGCACGTAGGCGGCGATCAGCCCGACCGTCACGAGCAGCAGCGGCGCGGGCACCGGCGTGCGCCGCGCGGCCCCGGCCACGGCGGCGCTGCCCGCCACCAGCGCGACCAGCTCCAATACATCCATCCGGGTGTGTCCTCACATGCGTCGTAACCTTGGTCATCATGAGCGAGTGCGAACACGTCGCGGATCTGCCGCGCCCCGAGCCCGAACCGCAGAGTGACACGTGTCTGGAGTGCCTGGCGGCCGGCACCCATCCCGTACAGCTACGGATGTGTCTGGTGTGCGGCCATGTCGGCTGCTGCGACTCCTCTCCGTTCCGGCACGGGACCCGGCATTTCAAGGACACGGGCCATGCGGTGATGCGGTCGTTCGAGCCGGGCGAGAGCTGGCGCTGGTGCTTTGTGGACGGTTCGATCGTCTGACGTGTGGGTACGTCAACCCTCCGCCGGTTATTCCGCATTGGGCGGTCCACACCTCAAGCGACTTTGCGTGCGCATGGACTTACCATCGGTGACAGCCGTGCGGAGAGGGTCCGGCGACAGGGCACTATGGATCGCGATAGCGTCGCCAGTCCAGACCGGCTGCGTGCCGACCACGTACCGCAAGGCTCCGGACCTCTCCCGGTCCTGAGCCCTGAAAGCTTGTGCCACCTTGGAGGTGAGGGTGTCCCAGATCGCAGGCGAGCCCGGGACCCAGGACTTCGTGGAAGTCCGGCTGCCCGCTGCGGGTGCCTACCTGTCCGTGCTGCGTACGGCCACGGCCGGCCTCGCGGCGCGCTTGGACTTCACCCTCGACGAGATCGAGGACCTGCGCATCGCCGTCGACGAGGCCTGCGCGATCCTGCTTCAGCAGGCCGTGCCCGGCTCCGTCCTGAGCTGCGTCTTCCGGCTGATCGAGGATTCGCTGGAGGTCACCGTCTCGGCCCCGACCACCGACGGGCGCGCGCCGGAGCGTGACACGTTCGCGTGGACGGTGCTCTCGGCGCTGGCCGGCAAGGTCAACTCGACGGTGGCAGAGGACCGTACGGTCGCCATCAGCCTGTACAAACAGCGCGGCGCCGGACCCGGTCCGGCGTGAGGGACGGGGGGAGGCCGGTGGACGGGGGAAGGCCGGTGCAGGACGAGGGGCGCGTCCCCCGGGATCCTGGGGGAGGGCACGAGGGCTCCGAGCGGGTGCTCACTCCTGCGGGTGTCCCGGAGCAGCAGGCCCGCCCCCACCCGGTGGACGGATCTGACGGACCGGACGGCGGGACGGCGGCGGAGCAGGCGCGGGCGGAGCGGGCGGCCTTTATGAGCGAGCAACACCACGATCCACATGACCGCAGCGGGGCGCGGGCGATGTTCATCGAGCTGCGCGAGCTGCCTGACGGTTCGTCCGAGAAGGCGGATCTGCGCAACAGGCTGGTGCGGATGCACCTGCCGCTGGTCGAGCATCTGGCCAGGCGCTTCCGCAACCGCGGCGAGCCGTTGGACGATCTGACGCAGGTGGCGACGATCGGCCTGATCAAGTCGGTCGACCGGTTCGACCCGGACCGCGGGGTCGAGTTCTCGACGTACGCGACCCCGACCGTCGTCGGCGAGATCAAGCGGCATTTCCGCGACAAGGGCTGGGCGGTACGGGTGCCCCGCCGCCTCCAGGAGCTGCGGCTCTCGCTGACGACCGCCACGGCCGAGCTGTCGCAGCAGCACGGCCGCTCGCCCACGGTCCATGAACTGGCCGAGCGGCTGGGGATCTCCGAGGAGGAGGTCCTGGAGGGCCTGGAGTCCGCCAACGCGTACTCGACCCTGTCGCTGGACGTGCCGGACACGGACGACGAGTCGCCGGCCGTCGCCGACACGCTCGGTTCCGAGGACGAGGCCCTGGAGGGCGTCGAGTACCGGGAGTCGCTGAAGCCGCTGTTGGAGGATCTGCCGCCGCGCGAGAAGCGGATCCTGCTGCTGCGCTTCTTCGGCAACATGACCCAGTCGCAGATCGCGCAGGAGGTCGGCATCTCCCAGATGCATGTGTCACGACTGCTGGCCCGCACGCTGGCGCAGTTGCGGGAACGGTTGCTCGTGGAGGAATGACGGGGCAGGGCGGGGCCCGTGCGTCAGGCGTCGTCGCCTGCCGGGCCCCGGATGCCGAGCGCCTCGGTGGTCGTCGGGTTGACCAGGGCCACGAGCCCGGCCACGGCGACCACCGCGAGCGCGATACCGGCCGGCACCAGCGCCCCGGACGCCGTGAGCAGCGCCCAGGCGGCGGGCAGCGCCATGATCTGCGTGATCATCGCGGGGCCCCGGCTCCAGCGGCGGAGCAGCCACAGCCCGCGGGCGGCGATCAGCGGAATGGCGCCGAGGACGAGCACGGTCACCCCGAGCGTCGCCGCCTGCTGCGGACTGTCCGGGTCGCCGCTCACCGCCTCGACCAGCAGATACACCCCGCCGGCCAGCAGTGCCAGGGCCTCGGCCAGGCACACGGCCGCCGCGACGGCGAGCCGCGCGGGGCGCGGTCCCCGGACGGCGCCGGGTGCGGGTTCGGGGGTCTTCTTCTCACTGCTGCTCACCCGAGCAGCGTAGCCGCCGCCCACGGGCCGGGATCGGCCCCCGGGGTCACCGGCCGGTAATCTTCCAGGCATGCGCGCACTCCTCGTGGTCAATCCGGCAGCAACCACCACCAGTGCCCGGACACGTGACGTTCTGATCCACGCACTCGCCAGCGAGATGAAGCTGGAGGCCGTCACGACGGAGTACCGCGGACACGCGCGCGACCTCGGCAGGAAGGCGGCCGAGTCCGACGACATCGAACTGGTCGTCGCGCTCGGCGGGGACGGCACGGTCAACGAGGTCGTGAACGGGCTGCTGCACAACGGCCCCGATCCGGACCGGCTGCCCCGGCTGGCCGTCGTGCCCGGCGGCTCCACCAACGTCTTCGCACGGGCGCTCGGCATCCCCAACGACGCCGTGGAGGCCACCGGAGCGATCTTGGACGCCCTGCGGGACGGCAGCGGCCGTACGGTCGGTCTGGGGCTCGCCGCGGGCACTCCTGGGACGGACGACGAAGCGGTGCCGTCGCGCTGGTTCACCTTCTGCGCCGGATTCGGGATGGTGGCCGGAGTCGTCGGCCGGGTCGAACAGCACCGGGAGCGCGGGAAGCGTTCGACGCACGCCCTTTACGTGCGCCAGGTGATACGCCAGTTCCTCGAAGAGCCGCACCGCAGACAGGGGATGATCACCCTGGAGCGGCCCGGCGCCGACCCCGTCACCGACCTCGTGCTGTCCATAGTCTGCAACACGGGCCCCTGGACCTACCTGGGGAATCGTCCGGTGTACGGCTCCCCCGGCGCCTCTTTCGACACCGCGCTGGACGTGATCGGACTGAGCCGGCTGTCGTCGGCCGCGGTCGCCAGATACGCCACGCAACTGCTCACTTCGACGCCCGAAAAAGGCCTTCATGGGAAGCATGCCGTCGCCCTGCACGACCTGACGGACTTCACCTTGCATTCAAAGGTGCCCCTGCCCTTCCAACTGGACGGCGACCACCTAGGACTGCGAACGAGCGTGACGTTCACAGGCGTACGCCGTGCACTGCGTGTGATTGTGTGAGTGGAAGGGGCCAAACTCCTTCCACTCGAACGTTTAGGCTGGCATCCACCCCATGGAAGTACGGCTGTGACCTAGTCGACACCGAGGAATCAAAAAAAACTTTCCGGAAGGGGTTGTATCCGCCGCCGAGGTTTGCGAATCTCTACATGGCGATCGGGACGGCCCGCAACACCGGCCTCCCTGAGAACCAGAACCCCTCCTCATGCCAAGGACGACGTCAGTCCATCTGACGGTCGACCCTTCCCTTGTTGAGGGATTCGTGAAAGCGTTCACATTCACAAGCAACATGAATGACACACCCAGAGAGGTAGCAGCCATGGACTGGCGTCACAACGCCGTTTGCCGCGAGGAAGACCCCGAGCTGTTCTTCCCCATCGGCAACACCGGTCCTGCGCTGCTGCAGATCGAGGAAGCCAAGGCCGTCTGCCGTCGCTGCCCCGTCATGGAGCAGTGCTTGCAGTGGGCGCTTGAGTCCGGCCAGGACTCGGGCGTCTGGGGTGGCCTCAGCGAGGACGAGCGCCGCGCGATGAAGCGCCGTGCCGCTCGCAACCGGGCGCGTAACGCGACCGCCTGATCCACCCCGCACGAGCCTCAGCAGGCGGAGCGTACAGCGTGTACGCATGGTCCCGCCCCCGAACCGCAGCGCGCAGTACCCCCACCGATGCGCATAGCAAATGAGCTTCGAGCCGAGCCCCGAACCGTCACAAACGGTTCGGGGCTCGCTGCTGTGCGGTCCCGGTTCAGGCCTGACCCCGCGTCACTTCAGACGTACGTCACTTCTGCGGCTCGACGGGGATGTCCAGCACCACCTGCGTGCCGCGCTCGGGGGCCGGCACCATGTCGAAGCTGCCGCCCAACTCGCCCTCCACCAGCGTCCGTACGATCTGCAGCCCCAGGTTGCCCGCCCGCTGCGGGTCGAATCCCTCGGGCAGCCCGCGGCCGTCGTCCTGGACGGTGATCAGCAGCCGGGCGTCCGAACGGGCGCCCTCGCTCCGCTGCTTGCCCGCCGTCTCGCCCGAGCGGATCACGGAGACATCGACCCGGCCCTGGTCGGCGGGGCCGAAAGCGTGTTCCAGGGCGTTCTGCAGAATTTCCGTGAGCACCATCGAAAGCGGCGTGGCCACTTCGGCGTCCAGAATCCCGAACCGGCCGGTGCGCCGGCAGACGACCTTGCCGGGTGAAATTTCGGAAACCATTGCGAGAACCCGGTCGGCGATCTCGTCGAATTCCACCCGCTCGTCAAGATTCTGTGAAAGCGTCTCATGCACGATCGCGATCGAACCGACGCGCCGTACCGCCTCGTTGAGCGCTTCCCTGCCCTGCTCGGAGTCCATCCGCCGGGACTGCAGCCGCAGCAGCGCCGCCACCGTCTGGAGATTGTTCTTCACCCGGTGGTGAATCTCCCGGATGGTGGCGTCCTTCGTTATCAATTCACGCTCGCGGCGCCGGAGTTCCGTGACGTCGCGGAGCAGCACCAGCGAACCGATGCGGGTGCCCTTGGGTTTGAGCGGGATGGCCCGGAGCTGGATGACCCCGACGGCGCTCTCCACCTCGGTCTCCTTGGGCGCGTACCCGCTGGCCAGTTTGACCAGGGCCTCGTCCACCGGGCCTCGGGCGGGCGCGAGTTCGTCGGTCGCCCGGCCCAGATGCTGGCCCACGAGGTCGGAGGCGAGCCCCAGCCGGTGGTAGGCGGACAGGGCGTTGGGGCTCGCGTACTGGACGACCCCGTCGGCGTCCAGCCTGATCAGCCCGTCACCGACGCGCGGTGACGCGTCCATGTCGACCTGTTCACCGGGGTAGGGGAACGATCCGGCGGCGATCATCTGCGCCAGGTCGGAGGCGGACTGGAGGTACGTCAGCTCCAGCCGGCTCGGCGTGCGGACGGTGAGCAGGTTGGTGTTGCGCGCGATCACGCCGAGCACCCGGCCGTCCCGCCGTACCGGGATGGACTCGACCCGTACCGGCACCTCCTCGCGCCACTCGGGGTCGCCCTCCCTGACGATCCGCCCCTCGTCCAGGGCGGCGTCGAGCAGCGGGCGCCGGCCGCGCGGGATGAGATGGCCGACCATGTCGTCCTGGTAGGACGTGGGTCCGGTGTTGGGGCGCATCTGTGCGACGGAGACGTACCGGGTGCCGTCGCGGGTGGGGACCCACAGCACGAGGTCGGCGAAGGAGAGGTCGGAGAGCAGTTGCCACTCCGAGACCAGCAGGTGGAGCCATTCGAGATCGGACTCGCTCAGGGCGGTGTGCTGGCGTACGAGGTCGTTCATGGAGGGCACACAGCGAGCGTACCCGCGGAATTGACCCGCCCCTACGGATGGACAGCACAGAATGGTCTAGTCCACAATGAACGGGTAAAGCTTCCGCCTTCCCCGCACAGGAAGGCGGGACCGAGGCACCCGGCGCCCTCTGCCCTGACCGCGCCGCTGCCTCTTCCACGGCCGTGCGGGACCGCACACCCGTCCGGCCGTAGTAACTCCGGGCTGCGGTGCCGGACGGGCTGAGGGTCCCGTCCCGGCGCCGCGGCCCGCGGGTGTTTCCTGGGCACGGCGGCGCGGGCCGCACGCCACGCGGCAGCGGCTCTCAGCGGGTCTCGGTGACCTTCGCCAGGGCGCGCGGGGCGTCCGGGTCCTGGCCGCGGGCGATGGTGACCTCGTACGCAAGCAGTTGCAGCGGCAGGATCTCCAGGACCGGCTGCACCTCCTCGGCGACGCCGTCCGTCGGCAGGACGAATCCGGCCGACGCGGTCTCGACCTCCCACTTCGGGCCGACCACCACCAGGTCGGCGCCCCGGCCGCGCAGCCGGTCGAGCACGGGACGCAGCACCTCGCCGCCCTTGCCGTCGGGGACGACGGCGATCACCGGCGATACGTTGTCGACCATCGCGAGCGGGCCGTGCAGCAGGTCGGCGCCCGAGTAGGCGAGCGCCGGGATGTAGCTCGTCTCCATGAGCTTCAGCGCCGCCTCCTTGGCCGTCGGGTAGCCGTAGCCCCGGGAGGTGAGGACCATCCGGTCGGCGAAGCGGTAGCGGGAGGCGAGCGTCCGCACCTCGGCCCTGCGGCTGAGGATCTCCTCGGCGAGGTCCGGCAGGACGGCCGCCGCGACGCCGTCACCGCCGCCCAGGCCCTCCACGAAGAGGTAGAGCGCCAGCAGGGTCGCGGTGTACGTCTTCGTGGCGGGCAGCGCCTTCTCGGGCCCCGCCAGGACGTCGATGTGGAACTCGGACACGGCGGCCAGCGGCGAGTCCGGGCTGTTGGTGACGGCGAGGGTGATCGCGCCCGCGTCCCTGGCCGCCTGGGTGGAGGTCACCAGGTCGGGCGAGCCGCCCGACTGGCTGACCGTGATCACCAGCACGTCGGTGAGGTCGGGGCGGGCGCCGTACGCCGTGATGGTGGACATCGAGGCGAGTCCGCACGGCATGCCGAGCCGGATCTCCAGCAGGTACTTCGCGTAGAGCGCCGCGTGGTCGGACGTGCCGCGCGCCGAGAGCAGCACGAAGCGCGGCCGGCGCTCGCCGATCGCCGCCGCCACCTCGCGGATGCCCGGGGCGCCGTCCCGCAGGATGCGCCGCAGCACCGCGGGCTGCTCCGCCATCTCGCCCGCCATGATCAGTCCGGGCTGCTCGCTCTCCGACATCGTCTCTGCCTCCGTACGGCGGGGTTCGTACGCCTTCCCGCAACCCGTCCAGTCGACCATGGGCTCGTGGGGCGCCGCCAGCCGGGGGCGGTTGATCCGCTGGTCAGGGGCCCTTCAACCAGGGCGGAAGGCTCTGCTAGATTGGTCTATACCACACATCGGACATCGTCACTCCCCCAGATCGGCAGGGCCAGCGTGGAAGTTGTCATCGTCCAGGACGCCGCGGCAGGCGGCGAGATCGTCGCGGACGCCATCGCCCGCCTGCTGCGGCGCAAGCGCGACGCGCTGATCGGGGTCGCCACGGGCTCGACCCCGCTGCCCGTGTATCTGGCGCTGGCCGCCCAGCGGCGCGCGGGGGCCGTGGATGTCTCGGACGCCCGGATCGCCCAGCTCGACGAGTACGTCGGACTGCCGGCAGGCCACCCGGAGTCGTACCGCTCGGTGGTGCTGCGCGAGGTCGTGGCGCCGCTGGGGCTCTCCGAGAAGTCCTTCATGGGCCCGGACGGCGGCGCCGACGACGTACAGGCCGCCTGCGAGGCGTACGACAAGGCGCTCGCCGAGGCCGGCGGGGTGGACCTCCAGCTCCTCGGCATAGGCACCGACGGGCACATCGGCTTCAACGAGCCGTGCTCGTCGCTCGCCTCGCGCACCCGGATCAAGACGCTGACCGAGCAGACCCGGGTGGACAACGCGCGCTTCTTCGACAACGACATCGAGCAGGTGCCGCACCACGTCATCACCCAGGGCATCGGGACGATCCTGGAGGCGCGCCATCTGGTGCTCCTCGCGACCGGCGAGGCCAAGGCAGAGGCGGTGGCGCAGGCCGTCGAGGGCCCGGTGGCCGCGCTGGTGCCGGCCTCCGCGCTGCAACTGCACGCGCATGCCACGGTCGTGGTGGACGAGGCGGCGGCGTCCAAGTTGAAGCTGGCCGACTACTTCCGCGCGACGTACGCGTCCAAGCCGGACTGGCAGGGCCTCTGATCCTTGAGGACACGACAAAGCGCCGGGCGGCCCGCACAGGCCGCCCGGCGCTTGCGTGTTCCGGTGGTGTCGGCCCGGTTCTCGTCACCTCATCGAGGTCTGGACGCTGCTCGAAGCCGATCAGGTGGTATCTTCTCGGAGGACTTTTCGGCTTGTGACTGTTCGAGGGAGGTGAGGTCAATGATCGCGGTAGAGATCGCTGCTGTCGGCAGCGCCCGGACCATCCTCACGTCCCGGGTCCCTGTCTGAATCCGTTTCCCTCCATCCAGCGGTGAGCGTGCTCGCTCGCGCGGTGGTCGTGTGACGTCCTGGCGGGGCCCCTGATCCAAAGGTCTCTCAAGTTGTCATCCTCCTCCACCTCTTCCTCCCCCGGCTCGTCTGCCGGTTCAACGCTGCTCGCGTTCGGGTGGGACGAGGCGTTCCACCGCGCCTTCGCCGCGCATCGCGCCGCCGGTCTCGTGCCCGCCCGGATCGTGCGTGCGGACCGTGGTCAGTGCGACGTCGTCACCGGCGTACGACCGCGCCACTCGGACCTCCCCCGCTGCCTCTGTGAAACGGACCGGCCTCTCCTCATGAACAATCCCCTTACCTGGACCACCCGCCCCGAGACCGCCGCCGACGTCGCCGCGATCCGCGCGGTCAACCTCGCCGCGTTCCCGACCCCGCTGGAAGCCGACCTGGTCGAGGCCCTGCGCACCGACCCGGCCTGGATCGACGGCCTCTCCCTGGTCGCACAGACCCCCGACGGCACCATCGCGGGCTTCGCGCTGCTGACCCGCTGCCACATCGACGACAGCCCCGCCCTCGTGCTGGGCCCATGCGCGGTGCTCCCCGCCTACCAGAGGACGGGAGCAGGATCCGCCGCGATCCGCGCCGCCCTCGACGCCGCCCGCGCCCAAGGCGAAAACCTCATCACTTGTCTGGGACACCCCGGCTACTACCCGCGCTTCGGGTTCACCCGAGCCTCGACCCACGGCATCCGCCCCACCTTCGAGGTACCCGACGAGGCCATGATGGTCCTCGCCCTGGACGCCACCGCTCCCGTCCCGAGGGGCACCATCCTCTACCCGGCACCCTTCGGGGTCTGACGACTCCGCCGCTCCTCGGAGACAACACGGAAGCGCCGGGCGGCCCTCGCGGGGCCGTCCGGCGCTCTTGTGTTCCGGTGGTGTCGAAGGGGCGGATCAGCCCGCCGTACGGCCGGTGATGACCTCCGCCGCGGCCTCGCCGCAGACGCGGGCGGCCCCGTGGGTCGCGATGTGCACCGCTCCCCTGGGCTCCGCCTCGTTCACGCCCATCTCGACCACGACCGTGCCGGGCCGGACCGCGAGCAGCGCGTCCAGCGCCTCCGCCATCCAGGCGTGCCGGTGGACGTCCCGTACGACGGCGACCACGGTACGGTCGCCCGCGGCCTCGACCACCTGGGCGGCCACGGCCCGCGCCCCGTCGTCGCCTGCCGTGTACGAACCGGTCTCCGTGCCGGGCAGCAGCCGCGCCAGCTCGGCCCCGACACCCCACGGGGTCTCGTTGCCGACGGCGATGTTCGCGACCGGGGTGAAGGCGGCGACGTACGGCGCCGACGTGAGCGGGGTGACCTCGCCGGTCACGCGTACCGCGCGGCGGGCGGCGGCCAGACCGACCGGCGCGCTCTTCACGGTGCCGGGCGCGGTCCCCTCCTGTGCAGCCGCGCCCGGCCCCGAAGCCCCCCTTACCCGATGAGTCCAGTCGGCGAGGTCGCGCACGCGCGCGGCCGCGTCGGCCAGTCGCTCCTCGGGCAGTTCACCGTTCCGTACCGCGGCGACCAGGGCGTCGCGCAGCCGCAGTACGGTGCCCTCGTCCGACAGCCCGCCGCCGACGCAGATGGCGTCGGCGCCCGCGGCGATCGCGAGGACGGAGCCGCGCTCGATTCCGTACGCCGAGGCGACGGCCTGCATCTCGATGCCGTCGGTGACGATCAGACCCTCGAACCCGAGTTCGCCGCGCAGCAGACCGGTGAGGATCCGCGGGCTCAGTGTCGCCGGGTGGTGCGGGTCGAGCGCGGGGAGCAGGATATGCGCGCTCATCACGGATTTGGAACCCGCTGCGATGGCCGCGTGGAAAGGCAGCAGGTCACGGGCGTGCACTGTGTCCAAGTCCACGTCGACCCTGGGCATCGCGTGGTGCGAGTCGACCGCGGTGTCGCCGTGTCCGGGGAAGTGCTTCGTGCAGGCGGCGACCCCGGCGGACTGCAGGCCCTCGACGTAGGCGGCGGTGTGCCGGGCCACCAGCGCGGGGTCGGCGCCGAAGGACCGTACGCCGATGACGGGGTTGTCGCGGTTGGAGTTGACGTCGGCGGAGGGCGCCCAGTTGAAGTTGACCCCGCACTCGGCGAGCCTGCGGCCGAGTTCGCGGGCCACGTCCCGGGTGAGGTCCGTGTCGTCCACGGATCCGAGGGCGTAGTTGCCGGGGAAGGACGAGCCGGTGCGCACTTCGAGCCGGGTGACGTCGCCGCCCTCCTCGTCGATGGCGACGAGGACGTCGGGGCGCTCGGCGCGCAGCCGGGCGGTGAGCGCGGCCAGTTGCTCGGGCTCGGCGACGTTGCGGCCGAACAGGGCGACCGAGGAGAGTCCTTCGCCGATGCGGCGCAGCACCCAGTCGGGGACCGTGGTGCCGACGAAGCCGGGCTGCAGGACGGCGAGCGCGTCACGCGTCAGCGTGTCCGTACCGGTGGTGATGGTGGTCATGGGTCGGCGTTATCCCTTCACCGCGCCGGCCGTCAGACCTGCGGCCATCTTGCGCTGGACGATGAGGAAGAGGACCACGATGGGGACAGCCATCATCGTGGAGCCGGCCATCATCGGTGCGAACTCGGTTCCGTGCTTGGTGGAGAAGTTGGACAGCCACACGGTCGCCGTCTGGTTCTGCTGGCTCATCAGCATCAGGGCGTAGAGGTACTCGTTCCACGCCTGGATGAAGCCGTAGACGGAGGTGGCGACGAGGCCGGGGGCGAGCAGCGGGAAGACCACGCGGACGAAGGCGCCGGTGCGGCTGCACCCGTCGACCATCGCCGCTTCCTCCAGCTCCTTGGGGATGTTGACGATGAAGCCGCGCAGGGTCCACACCGTGAAGGGCAGGGTCAGCGTCAGGTAGGTGAGGACGAGCCCGCTGAGCTTGTCGTACTGCTTGAGGTCGTTCAGCAGCAGGAAGACCGGGATGATCATGGCGACCAGCGGGACCATCTGGACGGCGAGGATCCCGACGATCACGATCTTGCGGCCGCGGAAGGCGAACCGGGAGATGGCGAGGGCGGCGAGCAGGCCGACCACGATCGCGATGAGGACGGCGGCTGCCGAGACGATCAGCGAGCGGGTGACCGGGCCCCAGAAGTCGGCGATGTCCAGCGCGCGCTGGAAGTTGGACAGGGTGAAGGTCCGGGGGAAGAAGTGCGGGTCGGGGTCGATCGCTTCCTTGGCCGGTTTGAACGCCGTGTTCAGCATCCAGTAGACGGGGAAGCCGATGGCGACGAAGACCAGCAGCCCGACGATGTTCCAGCCGAGCTTGCCCTTCTTGCGGGAACGCTTGCCGGTGGTGCGCGCGGGCGCCGGGGCGGCGGCGGCGACAGGGGTCGCGGCGGTCGTGGTCACTCCACCTCTCCGATCTTCAGCATCTGGCGCATGTACACGGCGATCACGCCCAGCAGCAGCGCGACCGTGATCAGTGCGATGGCCGAGCCCTGGGAGTAGTCGTTGACGACGAACGCCTTGTCGTACGAGTAGGTGGTGAGCAACTGGAACTCGGCCTCGGGGTGGCCGTCGCGCATCACGAACACCTGGGGGAAGACGCCCATGTCCCAGATGACCGACAGGGTCGCCAGCATGACGAGGATGGGCTTGAGGAGCGGCATGGTGACGTGCCGGAAGACGCCCCAGGCGCCGGCGCCGTCGAGGCGGGCCGCCTCTTCGAGTTCGGCGGGCACCTGGGTGAGTCCCGCCGTGAGGGTGATGGCGACGAACGGTACGGCGCCCCAGACCACCAGCAGGATGATCACGGAGAGGCCCTGGGTGCCGCTGGCGAACCAGTTGTGGCCGATCAGGTCGACCCCGGGGACCCTGCTGAGCAGCCAGTTGAGTACGCCGTAGTCGGAGTCGAACATCCACTTGAAGATGGTGATGGCGACGACGACGGGCATGCCCCAGCTCGCGATGAGGGCGATGTTGATGAGGGTCTTGACCCAGCCGGAGACGCGCTGAAGGAGCAGCGCGACCAGCATGCCGAGGACCAGCGTCAGGATGACGCAGACCGCGGCGAAGACGACGGTCCGCAGGGCGACGGTCCAGAACTCGCTGTCGCCGAGGACCTCGGTGAAGTTGCTGAAGCCTGCCGACTCGGCTGGCTGGAAGCCCCAGAGCTGGGGCTGGCCGAACTTCTGGAACGACAGGGTGACCAGCCGCACCAGCGGGTAGCCGAAGACGAGACCGATGACGAGCAGTCCTGGCGCGAGCAGCAGCCAGGGGATCGAGCCCCCGCCCTTCCCGCGCTTTCCGCCGGGCTTCCCGGGTCTGCCGGGTGCGATGCCCGGTTGTGGGTCGCGCCGCGCCGGCGGCACCTTGACAGTGGTTGTCTCTGCGGCACTCATCGCGCGCTCCTCGGGGTCCCTCTCTTGGTGCAGCCCGCCGGACGGGGCCCCGTCGGGTTCGACGGGGCCCCGTGCTCAGGTCACTTGGTGTTGATGACCTTGTCGATCGCGGCGTCCGCGGTCTTCGCGGCGTCCTCGACCGACGCCTTGCCGGTGGCGATGGACTGCAGCATCGTCTGCAGTACCTGGGCCTTCTCGACCTGTCCCCAGCCCGGAGCCTGCGGGACGAACCAGCTCGACTCGGCGGCGGTGGCCGGCACTGCGGTGGCCGGGTCGCTCTTCATGGGAGCGAGGTCCGTGGTGTTGTTGGGCAGGTTGCCCTTGGCGACGAGGCCCTTCTGGCCCTGCGCGCCGGTGAAGTCGTTGATCCACTCGGCTGCGAGGTCCTGCGCCTTGGACTTGACCGGGACGGCCAGGTCCGAACCGCCCAGGAAGACGGGCATGTTCTTGCCCGAGGGACCGGGCATCACGAAGTTCTCGAGGTTGCCCTTGAGCTTGCCGGTGGTGTCGGCCTTCGGGTCCTCGGCGGACGCGCCTTCCCAGGCGGCGCCGAAGATCATGCCGGACTTGCCCTGACCGTAGATGGTGAAACGGTCCGACTCGTCCTTGGTCTTGTCGCCGTGCATGTACTTGTCTTCGATCTTCTTCCAGTCGTTCAGGCCCTTGATCGACTCCGCGGAGGAGAGGTTGGCCTTGAACGTGCCGCCGTTGTCGGTGGCTATGGAGCCGCCGGCGTCGTAGACGAAGGACATCGCCGCGTACCAGTCACGGGAGGGCTGGTACCAGGCGTTGAACTTGGTCCCCTCCTCCTTCTGGATCTTGTCCAGGTCGGAGGTCAGCTCGGCGTAGGTCTTCGGCGGCGCGCTGATGCCGGCCTTCTTGGCGATGTCCTTGCGCCAGTTGCCCACGCGGCCGCCGGCGTAGTACGGCACACCGTAGGTCTTGCCGGAGTAGGTCACCGACTGCTTGAGGCCGTCGAGCCAGGCACCGGAGTTGTCGAACTTGGAGGCGTCGACGGGGGCGAAGGCGCCCTTGACCATGTAGCCGAGCATCTCGGTGTTGCCCATCTCGACCACGTCCGGCGCCTTGTCGGTGGCGAGGACGGCGTCGAGCTTGGTGTTCTTGTCGGGCCAGCCGTAGTACTCGTGCTTGATCTTGACGCCGGGGTGCTTCTTGACCAGTGCGGCATCGGCGGCCTTCACCAGGTCCGGCCAGTTGTTCTGGGCATCCACCGTCAGCCATACGGTGAGTGCTTTGGCGTCCTCCGACTTCGAAGACCCGTTGTCGGACTTGTCGTCCGAGCCACACGCCGCGATGCTGACCAACATGCCCGCGACGCCGACCGCCGCGATGAGCTTGCGCTTCACGCCACCCTCCTCAGGGATTCCTGCAACCCCCCGCCCACCGCGAAGACTTACGCCGAGTACTGACTGGGGCTGGGACCTGGTCTTTAATGGTTTAGACCAGTACGGGGAGCTTGGCCTAGACCTTTGGGGGTGTCAAGGGTGTATAAGAAGGGCAGTGACGTCCGTTATCGGACCGACACCTGAGAGGCAGGCCCACGTCTTGTGACCGGACCGTGCCACCATGTGAGCCGCGACAGACGGAGGAGCCGGTGACGGCAGCAGCGCAGCAGTCGGGAAGGCAGGGCATGGCCACGGACGGGGGCGGCACGGAGACCGAGGGACCGGCGGCGACCCGCACGGCACGCGTGCCCAAGTACTACCGCCTCAAGCGGCACTTGCTGGACATGACGGAGACTCTACCGCCAGGGACCCCGGTTCCGCCCGAACGTACGCTCGCCGCCGAGTTCGACACCTCGCGTACGACCGTGCGGCAGGCGCTCCAGGAGCTGGTGGTCGAGGGCAGGCTCGAACGCATCCAGGGCAAGGGCACGTTCGTCGCCAAGCCGAAGGTGTCGCAGGCCCTGCAACTCACCTCGTACACCGAGGACATGCGGGCCCAGGGGCTCGAACCGACCTCCCAGCTCCTGGACATCGGCTATGTCACCGCCGACGACACCCTGGCCGGGCTGCTCGACATCACCGCCGGGGGCAGGGTGCTGCGCATCGAGCGGCTGCGGCTGGCGAGCGGTGAGCCGATGGCCATCGAGACGACGCACCTGTCGGCCAAGCGCTTTCCCGCGCTGCGCCGCTCGCTCGTCAAGTACACGTCTCTCTACACGGCGTTGGCCGAGGTGTACGGGGTCCATCTGGCCGAGGCCGAGGAGACCATCGAGACCTCGCTGGCCACCCCGCGCGAGGCGGGACTGCTCGGCACGGACGTGGGCCTGCCGATGCTGATGCTCTCGCGGCACTCGGTGGACGCGGACAACGAACCGGTCGAATGGGTGCGTTCGGTGTACCGCGGCGACCGGTACAAGTTCGTCGCGCGGCTCAAACGACCCGCCCATTGAGCGGTTTAGCCGCACCGTTGCCGTTCCGAGACGGCGGCGGGGGTGACGGCGGTCGGCCTCCTCCCCTAGATTGCCTGCGCATTACACCAGGTGATCAGTGAGGGGACGGTACGCCGAATGCCGGACAACCCGGAAGAAAAACCGCCCACGGCGACAGCGGCGCCCGTGGTGACACCGCTGCGGGTGGTCATCGGCGTCTGCCTGCTGGCGCCGTTCGTGGCGATGCTCTGGGTCGGCTCGTACGCGAAGGTCGACCCGGCGTTCATCGGTATCCCCTTCTTCTACTGGTACCAACTGCTGTGGGTCTTCATCTCCACGGCGCTGACCATGACCGCCTACAAGCTGTGGCAGCGTGACCAGCGCGCCCGCAAGGGAGGTGTGTCGCGATGAAGGACGGTGTGAACGGCGTCGCGCTCGGCGTCTTCATCTTCTTCTTCCTGGCCGTCACCGCCATGGGGTTCCTGGCGGCGCGCTGGCGCAGGGCGGAGAACCAGCACAGCCTCGACGAATGGGGCCTGGGCGGCCGGTCGTTCGGCACCTGGGTGACCTGGTTCCTGCTCGGCGGCGACCTCTACACGGCGTACACCTTCGTGGCCGTACCGGCCGCGATCTACGCGGCGGGCGCCTCGGGCTTCTTCGCCGTCCCGTACACGATCCTGGTCTACCCGCTGATCTTCACCTTCCTGCCCCGGCTCTGGTCGGTGTCGCACAAGCACGGGTACGTGACGACGTCGGACTTCGTCAGGGGGCGGTTCGGCTCGAAGTCGCTGTCCCTGGCGGTCGCCGTGACCGGCATCCTCGCGACGATGCCATACATCGCGCTCCAGTTGGTCGGTATCCAGTCGGTGCTCGACGTGATGGGCATCGGCGGCAGCAACGACACCAACTGGTTCGTCAAGGACCTGCCGCTGTTCATCGCGTTCGCCGTGCTCGCCGCTTACACGTACTCGTCGGGGCTGCGGGCGCCCGCGCTGATCGCGTTCGTCAAGGACGGTCTGATCTACATCGTCATTCTCGTGGCGATCATCTACATCCCGATCCGGCTCGGCGGCTTCGACGACATCTTCGCCAAGGCGGGCGACGCCTTCGCGAAGGTCAACCCGGCCACCGGCAAACCGCGCGGCGCGCTGGCGCCCCCCGAAGCCGGCCAGTGGGGGTACGCGACGCTGGCGCTCGGCTCGGCGCTCGCGCTGTTCATGTATCCGCACTCGATCACGGCGACGCTCTCCAGCCGCAGCCGCGACGTGATCCGGCGCAACACCGCGATCCTGCCGCTGTACTCACTGATGCTGGGGCTGCTGGCGCTGCTCGGCTTCATGGCCATCGCCGCCGGGATCAAGGTCGACAACGGCCAGTTGGCGATCCCGCAGCTCTTCGAGAACATGTTCCCCGACTGGTTCGCGGGCGTCGCGTTCGCCGCGATCGGCATCGGCGCGCTGGTGCCGGCCGCGATCATGTCGATCGCCGCGGCGAACCTCTTCACCCGCAACATCTACAAGGACTTCATCAAGCCGGACGCGACCCCCGCGCAGGAGACCAAGGTCTCCAAGCTGGTGTCCCTGCTGGTGAAGGTGGGCGCGCTGGTCTTCGTCCTCGGCATGGACCCGACCGTAGCGATCAACTTCCAGCTCCTGGGCGGCATCTGGATCCTGCAGACCCTGCCGGCCCTGGTCGGCGGCCTGTTCACCCGCTGGTTCCACCGCTGGGCCCTGCTGGCGGGCTGGGCGGTCGGCATGGTCTACGGGACGCTCGCCGCGTACGGCGTCGCGAGCCCGACCCAGAAGCACTTCGGCGGCTCGTCGAAGGAGATCCCGGGCCTCGGCGAGATCGGCTACATCGGCCTCACCGCGTTCGTGCTGAACGTGGTGGTGACGGTGGTCCTCACCCTGATCCTGCGCGCGGTCAAGGCACCGGACGGCATCGACGAGACGAGCGCGTCGGACTACACGGCGGACGCGGGCGACCCGGACGTCAAGGCCGAACTCCCCCTGACGACCCCGGCGGAACCGGCCCACTGAGCCACCGCGAAACCGCGACAGGAACGGGCCGCCGGCACCACCGGCGGCCCGTTTTCGCTGCCCTCAGCGCACCCATTCCTTGAGCTGCTCGGTCGTCGGTGTCGGAGTCGTACGACGTGACCTCGACGGTCATCAGGACCCGTTCCGGGTCGCCCCACTCGCCCTGGCCGACGAAAGCGCCGCTGGGCGCCAGGGCACCGTCCGGGCGAGCACGGCCGTTGCGATACGTCTGGACCTTCAGCCCCTGCCCCGGATGGAGCCACAGCTCAGGACGCGCTCTCATGCAGATACGTGTCAGCCACTGAACGACGCGCCCGCGGGAACCGTCCGGCACGGCCCTGCTCCTGATCCGTCCGTCGATGAGTTCCAGCCGGACGCCCTCAGTGGTCCTCGCCAGTACCCGGGTCGCCTCGTCGAACTCCTCCGGAAGAATCCCGTGCCTGCCTTCGACCGCCGCCATGGGGACACCTCCTTGTCTCCAGGACGGTAGCGGAAATCGCTGACACAGCGCTGACAGCGAGCAGACGAAACTCGCCGCGACACAACATGTGGGGGGTGGCTCCCGGAACGTCCACCAGATGTATGCTCGTCTCGCTGTCGACACAGGGGAATCCGGTGCGAATCCGGAACTGTCCCGCAACGGTGTGCTGTGGTGCGCTTTGTCGTACCCCGCGAGTCCGAACACCTGCCGGCGGTGCGTCCGGGTCGGCCGATTCGGGCGTCGAGACGTCCCGGGCCCCGCGGTAGGGCCGGCGGACACGGCGGTGCGCCCTGCTCCGGGTGCGGTCCGTCGTACGCCTGCCTCCTGCCCGCCGGACCCGGTCCGAGCGAGGGAGAGCATCACGTGACCATCGCGCCAGACCGTCCGGCCACGCACACCGCCGCTTCAGGCGAGGCACTGCTGCGTACGCTGACGGACCTCACCGCCGATCTGCCCGACACCGACCCGGGCAAGGTCGCCGCGGCGGCGCTCCGGGGGCGGCACGCCGGATCGGACGCCGCGGGCCTGCGTGAGCTGGCCACCGAGGCCGCCGCCGGGCTGATCTCCGAGGACCCGGCGTACTCCCGGCTCGCCGCCCGGCTGCTGACCCGCTCCATCGCGGACGAGGCCGCGGGCCAGGGCGCGGTGTCGTTCTCCGCCTCGGTCGGCGTCGGACACACCGAGGGGCTGATCGCCGACGCCACGGCCCGCTTCGTGGCGCTGCACGCCGAGCGGCTCGACGCGCTCGTCGACCCGGCCGCCGACGACCGGTTCGGGTACTTCGGGCTGCGTACGCTCTACAGCCGCTACCTGCTGCGCCACCCGATCACCCGCCACGTCTTCGAGCGCCCGCAGTACTTCATGCTGCGCGTGGCGTGCGGGCTCGCCGAGGACGACAGTACGGCCGCGCTGGACGAAGTCGCCGCCCTCTACCGGCTGATGAGCCGGCTGGACTATCTGCCGTCGTCGCCGACCCTGTTCAACTCCGGTACCAGGCACCCGCAGATGTCCTCCTGCTACCTGCTGGACTCCCCCGCCGACGAACTCGACTCGATCTACGACCGCTACCACCAGGTGGCCCGGCTCTCGAAGCACGCGGGCGGCATCGGCATCCCGTTCTCCCGTATCCGCTCCCGGGGTTCGCTGATCCGCGGCACCAACGGGCACTCCAACGGCATCGTGCCGTTCCTGCGCACGCTCGACTCCTCGGTCGCCGCCGTCAACCAGGGCGGCCGGCGCAAGGGCGCCGCCGCCGTCTATCTGGAGACGTGGCACGCCGACCTGGAGGAGTTCCTCGAACTGCGGGACAACACCGGTGAGGAGGCACGCCGTACGCACAACCTCAACCTCGCGCACTGGATCCCCGACGAATTCATGCGACGCGTCGAGGCGGACACCGACTGGTCGCTGTTCTCACCCTCAGACGTGCCCGAGCTGGTCGACCTGTGGGGCGACGCGTTCGACACGGCGTACCGCGCGGCCGAGGCGGCGGGCCTCGCGATCAGGACGATCCCGGCCCGCGACCTGTACGGGCGGATGATGCGCACCCTCGCCCAGACCGGCAACGGCTGGATGACCTTCAAGGACGCGTCGAACCGTACGGCCAACCAGACGGCGGAGCCCGGCCGCACCGTTCACTCGTCCAACCTCTGCACGGAGATCCTGGAGGTCACGGACGACGGCGAGACGGCCGTCTGCAACCTCGGCTCGGTCAACCTGGCCGCTTTCGTGCTGGATTCGGGCGAGATCGACTGGGCGCGGCTGGACTCGACGGTCGCCACCGCCGTCACCTTCCTCGACCGGGTCGTGGACATCAACTTCTACCCGACCGAGCAGGCGGGCCGCTCCAATGCCACATGGCGCCCGGTCGGCCTAGGTGTGATGGGCCTCCAAGACGTCTTCTTCAAGAATGGCCTGCCCTTCGACTCCGCCGAGGCCGCCGCGCTCTCCACGAAGATCGCCGAGCGGGTCATGCTCGCCGCGTACGAGGCGTCCTGCGGGCTCGCCGAGCGGTACGCCCCGCTGCCCGCCTGGGAGCAGACGCGTACGGCGCGCGGGGTGCTGCACCCCGACCACTACGGCGTCGAGCTGAACTGGCCCGAGCGGTGGGACGCCCTGCGCGCCCGGGTCGCCAGGAGCGGTATGCGCAACTCGCTGCTGCTCGCCATCGCGCCGACCGCGACCATCGCCTCGATCGCCGGGGTCTACGAGTGCATCGAGCCGCAGGTCTCGAACCTCTTCAAGCGCGAGACGCTGTCGGGCGAGTTCCTCCAGGTCAACTCGTACCTGGTGGCGGAGTTGAAGCGGCTCGGTGTCTGGGACACCAGGACCCGTGAGGCGCTGCGCGAGGCCAGCGGCTCGGTGGCGGGCTTCAGTTGGCTGCCGGCCGAGGTGCGCGAGCTGTACCGCACGGCGTGGGAGATCCCGCAGCGCGGTCTGATCGACATGGCGGCGGCGCGTACGCCGTTCCTCGACCAGAGCCAGTCGCTGAACCTGTTCCTGGAGACGCCGACCATCGGGAAGCTCAGCTCGATGTACGCGTACGCCTGGAAGAAGGGCCTCAAGACCACGTACTACCTGCGCTCGCGCCCGGCGACCCGGATCGCCCGCGCGGCCGGCGCCGCCGACGTACCGGCGGCGCGCGTCGCCCCCGGCGCCGCCTCCACACCCGTACCCGTACCCGTACCGATGGCGCCCGACGCGGACGCCGTCGCCTGCTCCCTGGAAAACCCCGAGTCCTGCGAGGCCTGCCAGTAATGACGACTGAAAAGACCACTGAGAAGAATCTGCTCGACCCCGGCTTCGAACTGACCCTGCGGCCGATGCGCTACCCCGACTTCTACGACCGCTACCGCGACGCGATCAAGAACACCTGGACCGTGGAGGAGGTCGACCTCCACTCCGACGTCGCCGACCTCGCCAAGCTCTCCCCCGGCGAGCAGCACATGATCGGCCGGCTGATCGCGTTCTTCGCGACGGGCGACTCGATCGTGTCGAACAACCTCGTCCTGACGCTGTACAAGCACATCAACTCCCCCGAGGCGCGGCTGTACCTGTCCCGCCAGCTCTTCGAAGAGGCCGTGCACGTCCAGTTCTATCTGACGCTGCTCGACACCTACCTCCCCGACCCGGCGGACCGGGCGGCGGCGTTCGACGCGGTGGAGAGCATCCCCTCGATCCGCGAGAAGGCGCAGTTCTGCTTCCGCTGGATGGACTCGGTCGAGACGATCGACCGGCTGGAGACCAAGGCGGACCGGCGGCGCTTCCTGCTGAACCTGATCTGCTTCGCCGCCTGTATCGAGGGCCTGTTCTTCTACGGCGCGTTCGCGTACGTCTACTGGTTCCGCTCGCGCGGCCTGCTGCACGGTCTCGCCACGGGCACCAACTGGGTCTTCCGCGACGAGACGATGCACATGAACTTCGCGTTCGAGGTCGTGGACACCGTCCGCAAGGAGGAGCCGGACCTCTTCGACGACGAACTCCAGCGGCAGGTCACGGACATGCTCAAGGAGGCGGTCGAGGCGGAGCTGCAGTTCGGCCGCGACCTGTGCGGTGACGGGCTGCCCGGCATGAACACCGAGTCGATGCGCGAATACCTCCAGTGCGTCGCCGACGAGCGGCTGCGCCGCCTCGGCCTCGCGCCGGTGTACGGCTCGGAGAACCCGTTCTCGTACATGGAACTGCAGGGCGTCCAGGAGCTGACCAACTTCTTCGAACGCCGCCCGTCCGCCTACCAGGTGGCGGTGGAGGGCTCGGTCAGTCTGGACGACGACTTCTGACCTGCTCACGGCCTGCGCAGCGCCCGCAGGACGGTGTCGTGGGTGTGGTGGGTGCCGGCCGGGGGCGGGACGGCGCGCGGCCGGGTCTCGTCGACCAGGACGTCCCAGCCCGCGCCGAGGAGTGGCGGGATGTCGGCGGGCTGGTAGTAGTCGGCGGGGTCGAAGTCGTCGCCCTCCCGGTGGGTCAGGTCCGCGAGGTCATGGCCGACGAAGAGCAGCGTGCCGCCGGGGGCGACGGCGGCCAGGAGACCTTGCAGCGCCGCGTGGTCCGGCGTGCGGTGCAGCGGGAAGTACTGGACGGACACCAGGTCGAAGGCGTCCGCCGGGGGCGGTGTGGTGCTGAGGTCGGCGCGTGTCCAGGTCACCAGGTCCTGGACGTCGGTGCCGGCCTCGGCCGCGCGCCGCAGGGCGGTCTCGGCGATGTCGACCCCGGTGACCTGCCAGCCGCGCCGGGCCAGCCAGAGCGCGTCGGCGCCTTCGCCGCACCCGGCGTCGAGCGCCCGGCCCGGCGGCAGCTCGGCCGTCTCGGCGACGAGCACCCCGTTGGGGTTGCCGCTGAAGACCTGCTCGCGGCTGCGGTACATCTCGTTCCAGCCCTGGGCATCCATGGCGGTCGGCCTCTCGTCGCGTCGGCGGTGCAGTGCGCGGTGAAGTTCGCGGTGACTGCGACGCAACGATCCGCCCGGATCGGCCGGCGGGCAAAGCTCTTTGCGGAAACGGCAAGACGCGGGCACGGTGGTTGCATGAGCGGCGAATTCGACGCGGTGTCCGGGCCCGGCGGGCTCGGCCGGCGTGCGGGTCAGTTGGTGCGGGAGTAGTCGTCGCGGTTCGGGCTGCGGCGCTCCCGCAGCTCGCGCAGCTCGTGGTCGATCCGGGCCAGCCGGACCCGGCGGTCGGTCACGCGGTCCTTGACGTGCCAGTACAGCGGGGGCAGCGCGAGGAGGACGAACAGGGCGATCAGGGCGAGAATGGTGAGGAAGGTGTCCATGCCTTCACTTTCGTCGCTCCGCCCCAGGAAAAGCAGTGGCAGGACTGTCATCAAGCATCGAATTGCTGCCACACTTGCTGCCATGCTGAAAAACGTGGCGACGGTCCTCCTCGACGGCGTTCATCCCTTCGAACTCGGCGTGATCTGCGAGGTGTTCGGCCTCGACCGCAGTGACGAAGGGCTGCCGGCGTACGACTTCGGCGTCGTGTCCGCCGAGGGGCCCGTGCTGCGCACCCATGCCGGGTTCACCCTCGGCGACATGTACGGCCTGGACCGGCTGGAGGAGGCCGATCTGATCGCCGTACCCGCCGGTGCCTCGTACGCCGTGCGCGACTATCCGCCGGAGCTGCTGGACGCGCTGCGGCGCGCCGTCGACCGCGGCGCCTGGGTGCTCAGCGTGTGTTCCGGCGTGTTCGTGCTGGGCGCCGCCGGGCTGCTCGACGGGCGGCGGTGCGTCAGCCACTGGAGCCACACCGAGCTGCTGTCCCGGACGTTTCCTCAGGCCAAGGTCGAGCAGGACGGGCTGTACGTGGAGGACGGCCGCGTCATCACATCGGCCGGTACAGCGGCCGGGATCGACGCCTGTCTGCATCTGCTGCGGCTGGAGCACGGCCCGGAGATCGCCAACGCCGTCGCCCGCCGCATGGTCGTCCCGCCGCACCGCGACGGCGGCCAGGCGCAGTTCGTGGAGCGCCCGCTGCCACGGGACCGCTGCGACACGGTCGCCGACGTGCTCGCCTGGATGGAGCGGCATCTGGACAGCGAGATGACCGTCGAGCAGTTGGCCGAGCAGGCCCATATGTCGCCGCGCACCTTCGCCCGCCGCTTCCAGCAGGAGACGGGGACCACGCCCTACCGCTGGCTGCTGCGCCAACGGGTGCTGTTCGCCCAGGAGTTGCTGGAGGCGACGGACGAGACGGTGGACAGCGTGGCCGGGCGCTCCGGCTTCGGCAGCGCGGCGGGGCTGCGCCACCACTTCCTGCGGACGCTCGGGACGACCCCGAACGCCTACCGCCGCACCTTCCGCGTACCCGCGTCGGCCACGGCCGGGATGCGGGACGCTCAGTCGTTGGGGACGGTCTCGTAGCGCGGGGTGCCCTCGGCCATCTGCCGCAGCGCGTCCTTGCGGTCGCGCTTGGAGAGCCGGTCGATGTACAGGTACCCGTACAGATGGTCCGTCTCGTGCTGGAGGCAGCGGGAGAAGTACCCCGTGCCCTGGAGCTTGACCGGGCGGCCCTTCAGGTCGACGCCGGTGACGACGGCGTAGTCGGGGCGCGGCAGCGCGGCGTACGCGGTCGGCACGGACAGGCAGCCCTCGTTGGAGTCGTCCAGATTGCGCTCCCCGGGCGGCAGCTCCACCAGGACGGGGTTGCAGACCGCGCCGACGTGCCGTACGCCGTCGTCGTCCAGGCAGTCGTAGACGAAGACCTTCAGGTCGACGCCGATCTGGTTGGCGGCCAGGCCCACGCCCTCGGCGGCGCGCTGGCTGGCGAACATGTCGTCCACGAGCGCGGCGAGTGCGCCGTCGAACTCCGTCACGTCCCGGCATTCCTTGTGCAGCACGGGATTGCCGACGACGGTGATCGGGCGGGCCGTGCCGCGCTCCCGGTGCGCCAGCTCGCGCGCCTCGGCGTCCGTGGTGTCGTCGACGAACCCGTCGGCGTCCGTCACCGGGGCCTCACTGTCGATCCGCTGGTCCGTCTCCTGCTGCGCCATGTCCGCAGTACGCCTTCCTCAGTACCCGATGCTGCTGCCCGCACGCCGCGCGGGTCCGCACGATGTGCCCGTACAGCCTAAGCGCAGCCGCGGGAGGCTCAGGTCGCCCGTCAGCAGACTTCTTCGAGATCCCGCCACTCGCGGGTCTCGGGGCTGTCGGCGACCCAGCCGTCCAGCAGCCCGCGCACCAGGGCCTGCGGCGCCGCGATGCCGCATTCGCGCTCCGGCACCCACAGCTCGCCCGCCGTGCGGTGGCCGAGCGGCCCCGGGTGGCCGGGCTCGCTGTGGTCGTGCGGGTCGAGATGCTCGCCGTCGCCCTCGGCGCTCGGCATCCGGCTCTCCGAGCAGGCCCGGCACAGCAGCCGTACGGACGACGACCAGTCCTCGGCGGCGAAGCCGGCGTCGGCGGCGAGCCGCTCCAGCGCGTCCCTGTCGTCCTCGGTCGCCGCTTCCAGCAGCACCACCCAGGTGGGTACGGGCGAGGGCGCCCACAGCTCGATCTCGTCGAAGACCGGGTAGGCGCGGGTGGCGCCGTCCGGGGCCGCCGCCGTCGTGCGCTCGCCGTTGGGTACGCCGTCGTGCAGGACGACCTCGCCCCAGCGCCGCCCCGACGACGGCAGCGGGATCGACAGCACCTCGATCCGCGCCGGGTCGAGCCTGCGGCCCCAGACGACCTCGGCCTCGCCCTCGGGCGACAGCCGGACAGCGGCGCTGCCCAGCTCCATGCCCTCCGGTTCGCCGTTCGCCTCGACGCTGTGCGGATTGCCGGGCACCCGCAGCCCGTACGCCTGCCAGGCGCGCCGGGCCAGCGGCCAGTCCTGGAGCGCGGTGGCAGCGATGCCCACGTTCCACCAGTCGGGGGCGCCGGTCTCCTTGTCGAGCAGGGCCACGGCCCGCAGTCCCGCCGCCCGCGCCTGCTCCCAGTCGTGCCGGAACTTGTGCAGCAGCGCCAGGTTGAACCAGGACTCCGAGAGCCAGGGCTCCAGATCGGCCGCACGCGTCAGCAGCGCGCCCGCGTCCTCGTACCGGCCGTCACCGATCAGCGTGAACGCGCGGTCGGTGGCCTGCCGCCACGAGGCGGATGGCCGATGCCGTACCTTCCCGAAGATCCTCACGATTCCCGCCTGCCGGTCGCTCGGGCCATACTCCCGGACACCCTCTTCTTCGCATCCAACCATGCCGGGTCGGACGCCCGCTTCTTACCCATGGGTTACCCAGCCCCGCCCGACGTCAGACCGCCCCGGGACAGCACGCGTGCCAGGGATTCCACCACCTCGGGCTGGTAGTCGTGCGCCGTGCCCAGCCGTAGCCGCTCCAGCGCGCTCAGCGCGCCGCTCGCGCCCGCTCCTTCTCCGGCCCCTTCCCCGGTCAGATCGTCGTACGCGTTGACGGCGCGGACGATCCTGGCAGGCAGCGGCTGTTCCCGGTAGGGGTCGGCCTGCCGTTCGACCACGACGGCCACCGCCGCCGGCACCCCGGTCTGGCGTACGACGGCTCCGCCGAGCAGCGCGATCCGGCGCTGCTCGGCGACCGGCAGCAGGGCGGTGGCCCCTTCGGGCACGGGGTCGACGAGCGAGAGCTGGCCGATGTCGTGCATCAGCGCCGCGTACTCCAGCACGGTCAGGTCCGGCCCCGAAAGGCCCAGCTCACGGCCGACCGCGCGGCTCAGCTCGGCGACCCGGCGGGCGTGGCCGGGCGGGGTGTACCCGGCGATCTCGGTGGCGCGGGCCAGCGACGCGATGGTCTGGCCGTAGGTGGTCCGCACGGCCGCGTAGCGCCGGAACGACAGGTGCGTGAGCAGCAGCGGCACACAGAACACCGGCAGCGCCCAGAGCCCGGCGACGGCCACCCCGAGCGCCATGACGGCGCCCGTCGCGCACACGGCCGAGCCGATGCCGAGCAGGGCCCGCAGTTCCTCCCTGAGCAGGGGGCCGAAGGGGTGGTGGGTGCGGGCGCGGGCCATCAGCGCGGCCAGCACGGCGTCGCACAGGGCGGTCAGCACCAGCAGCAGGAGCAGCAGCGCCGCGTAGTAGGGGCCCTGCCGGGTCAGGTCGCCGAAGCCGCCGGAGTTGTAGAGCGGCTGGAAGCAGACGGCGGCGAAGCCGACGGTCAGCACGCGGCGCACCATGTGGTCGAGCGCGGGGCCGCTGCCGCGTGCGATGTGCGGTACGGACCCGGCGAGCGCCGCCGCGACGGCGACGGCGACCGTCTGGAGCGCGCCGTGGCCGGTGGGCTGGCCGCCGTTCGCGCCGAGCAGGGCGTACGCGAGCGCGCCCGCCGCGCCGAGCGGCGCCGGCTCGCGCTCCCCGGGCAGCGCGCCCCAGCGGGCCAGCTCGCCGACGGTGATGAGCAGCCCGAAGGCGAGCGCGTCGCGGGGTTCGGTGACGCCGCGCCACAGCGTGGAGCCGAGCCCGGCCGCGGTGAGCAGCGCTGCGGCGCCGTAGACGGCGACGACCGTACGGGACATCCGCCGCCGGGTGCGGGTGACGGCGCCCGCGGCGGCTGCGGCGCTCACCGGGTGCCGCCGCGCGGGGTGCGTCCTGCGGTGGTGGTGCGGGCCGGCTGCGGGACGCTGCCGCGCGCGTCGGCCTCGGGCGCCGGGGCGGCGTCGGCCTCGGTCTCGGCCTCGGCCTCCGGCTCGGCTTCGGCCTCCGCTTCGGGGGCGGGCTCAGCCTCGGAGGCGGCCTCGGGGGCGGGCGGGGACGCCGTACCCGCACCCGCCCCCGCCGCGATGTTCCGCGCGGCGTTCGCGTCGTCGGCCGTCACCGCCGTCTGCCAGCCGTGCCGGTCCAGGGCCCTGACCAGCGCCCTGACCATCTCCGGGTCGAACTGGCTGCCCGCGCACCGCTCCAGCTCGGCCACGGCGGTCCGCACCGGCCGCGCCCGCCGGTAGGAGCGGGTGGAGGTCATCGCGTCGAAGGCGTCGGCGACGGCGACCACCCGGGCGAACTCGGGGATCTGCCGCCCCGCGAGCCCGTACGGGTAACCGGTGCCGTCGAGCCGTTCGTGGTGGTGCAGGATCGCCGAGCGGGCCTCGCCGAGGAAGCCGATGCCGCGCACCATCTCGTGGCCGTACTCGGGGTGCAGCTCGATGACGCGGCGCTCCTCCGGGGTGAGCGGGCCCTCCTTGCGCAGCACCCGGGTGGGGACGCCGAGCTTGCCCACGTCGTGCAGGATCCCGGCGAACCGCAGGACCTCCAGCCGCTCGCGCTCCATGCCCAGCTCGTGCGCGATCATCACGGACGCCCTGCCGACCCGCTCGCTGTGGCCGCGCGTGTACTTGTCCTTGATGTCGACGGCCTGGACGAGCGCCCTGATGGTGGCCTGGTGCGCCGCGCGCTCCCGGTGGTACTGGGCGAAGACCCAGCAGGAGATGTACATCGGCAGCAGCACGAAGAGCGCGGAGAGCGGCCCGTACGGACTGCGCCACAGGACGGCCATCATCAGCCCGGCGAGTCCGTGCGCGCCGTGCGAGGCCAGCGACCGGGGCAGCAGTCCGCGCCAGGCGGTACGGGCCGGCAGCCGCTCTGCGGTGACGAGGATGCCGCCGTCCAGGGCGGCGAGCACCAGGCAGAAGGCGAGGGCCGCGGCGCCGGCCGGCAGCAGGACGTACGGGAAGTCGGGCGCGGCGAGGCCGTAGCCCCCGCCGCCGAGCGCGACGGGCCCGCCGAAGACCAGGTGCGCCCGCGCCGCTGCCCAGGTGGCGACGGCGAGCTGGGCGGCGCGCCAGATCCGCCGGGCGCCTTCGGGCCGCTGCTCGACCCGGCCGAGCACGGCGCCGGGCACGGCGACCAGCGCGGCGGCGGACGGCGGCAGCAGGAAGGCCGCGGCGAGCAGGACGGGGAAGAACGATCCGGCGGCGACGGGTACGGACCCGCCGAGCGCGCGTCCGGGGAAGTGCAGCCGGTAGCGGGCGGGCATCTCGCAGAAGGCGTACAGCGCGGCGAGCAGCAGGACGGCCGGCCAGGGGACGGGCGACGGCCTGCCGGGACGCAGCGCGGGCAGCACGCAGAGGGTCGCGAAGAGCGCGGTGCACAGGATGTACGCGCGCGCCGCACCCGGTATGGCCCTCACGGCGTCGCCGCCCCTCCTCGGCCCGGCCCCCGGCAGGGGCTCACCCAGCCCTCGCAGGGCTCAAACAGACGGTCAGGCTAGCGAGTTGGGCGTCGGCGAGCGGAATTATGCGACTGATTAGCACCTTCGGGTGACAACCGGACGGAACAAGCAGTAGGGGCGTACGGCGCGATGCGCCGTACGCCCCTACGAAATCCGTCGTGCGTTGCCGGTCAGTCCTTGGCCGCACCCGGCAGGTTCGCGCCGGAAGCGGTCACGTCGTGGTCAGGAACGGTCTGTCCCGATCGCACCAGGTCGATCCGGCCCATGACCTTGGCCCGCAGGTCGGCGGGTACGTCGTCCTGACCGCAGCACCGCTTGACGAGCTTCTTCACGGCCTGTTCGAGACCGTACTTCTCCAGGCACGGGGAGCATTCCTCGAAGTGCACCTCGAACTTGGTGCAGTCACTGTCGGGCATCTCGTGGTCGAGAAACTCATACAAGTGATCGAGGACTTCGCTGCAATCCGTCTCATGCGGCTCTCCGCAGCTCATGAGCCCGAACCTTTCCGATCGTCGGACGACTCTCCGGCACCCGCCGGGACGAGCCCGCGCTCACGGGCGTAGTCCTCCAGCATGCCGCGTAGCTGACGGCGACCGCGGTGCAACCGCGACATCACCGTGCCGATGGGTGTACCCATGATGTCCGCGATCTCCTTGTAGGCAAAGCCCTCTACATCGGCGAGATAAACCGCGATGCGGAACTCTTCGGGAATCGCCTGCAGGGCGGACTTCACGTCGGAGTCCGGGAGATGGTCGAGCGCCTGCGACTCGGCGGAGCGCAGCCCGGTCGACATGTGCGACTCGGCGCGCGCGAGCTGCCAGTCCTCGATCTCCTCGGCGGCGCTGCGCTGAGGCTCCCGCTGCTTCTTGCGGTACGAGTTGATGAAGGTGTTCGTGAGGATGCGGTACATCCATGCCTTGAGATTCGTGCCCTCACGGAACTGGTGGAACGAGCCGTACGCCTTCGCGTACGTCTCCTGCACCAGATCCTCGGCGTCGGCCGGGTTGCGCGTCATGCGCAGCGCGGCCGAGTACATCTGGTCGAGGTAGCCCAGGGCATCGCGCTCGAAGCGCGCACTGCGCTCCGCAGTGGTCTCTTCGGCGCGGCCGTCGTCGGTCCCTGAAGTCCCCGCGTCGGTCCCAGTGACCGGACCCACCTCCTCCAACGCTGTGGCGGATCCAAAAGCGGACCCACTCGAATCGGAGAATAGTCGACCTTGCTTCGACGGGGCGGTCCGGTCCGGTGCGCCGACCGTCACAGCCGGCGCCGGCTTACCGGCGGCCAGCACCGTCCACGCCAGGTCAGTGCCGTCCGAACGGCGGGGGCACATGGTCGAACCCATACGACGGACTCCCTCTCACGCTTGGTGTACCAACGTTTCTGTCAACAGTGGTCGCATCCTCAGCATTCCCGGGGTTTTCCGAGCCAGGAAGCGACCCCTTCGACCAGCGTGTCCAGCGCCTCGGCCTCGCTCAGCGGGGCCCGTTTGGGGATGCCGAAGCTGTGGTCGGCGTACGGGATCTCCAGCAGTTCGTTTCCGCCGCCGGGGAATTCGGCGGGGAATTCGGCGGGCTTGCCGAACGGGTCGTTGCCGCCCTGGACGACGAGCGTGGGCACCCCCGCGCCGAGCAGCTCGGCCGCGCGCGACTTCTCGGGCCTGCCCGGCGGGTGCAGCGGGAAGCTCAGTGCCAGTACGGCGTGGGCGCCCAGCTCGGCCGCCGTACGGCAGGCGACCCGGGCCCCGGCGCTGCGGCCCCCGGCCACCACCGGCAGCCCGGGTGCGCCGAGCGCCGGCCACAGCGCGCGCCAGCCGGTGTCGAGGGTCTTCGGGGCGGGGGCGAGCTTCTTGCCCGCCACCCGCCAGGGCTGCTCCACCAGGGCGACGGTGACGCCGCGCGCGGGCAGGGCGGCGGCGAGCGCCTGGAGGTCGCGGGCCTCGATTCCGCCGCCGGCGCCATGGCCGACGGCGAGGACGAGACGGGCGCGCGGGGCGTGGTGCCAGGTGATCCTGGCCTCTCCGGCCGGTGTCTCGACGCTGGTCACGGGATTGGTTGGCGCAGGATTGCTTGGCGCAGGATTGCTTGTCACCGGGCCATCGTGCCGGGTGGCGGCTCAGAACAGCGTGCTCTCCTCCGGCGCCGCCAGCTCCTCCAGCAGTTCGGGTCCGTTGTTGCGGACGTTGCTGACGGACGTGCCGACCGGGTACGCCCGCATCAGCCCCGCGGGCGGCGGTGCGAGCAGCCCGG
The DNA here is from genome assembly GCF_055584925.1 of Streptomyces sp. NPDC087906. Lineage (NCBI taxonomy): Bacteria > Bacillati > Actinomycetota > Actinomycetes > Kitasatosporales > Streptomycetaceae > Streptomyces > Streptomyces sp. NPDC087906. The sequence continues at coordinate 84,576 of NZ_JBVJLC010000008.1, read as the reverse complement.
TCAGCTCGTCGGGGTCCGTACGCGCCGGGTCGAGCCAGGCGTCCCAGCGGTCCGGGGTCAGCATGAGCGGCATCCGGGGGTGGATGTCGGCCAGCGAGCCCGGCCCCTCGGCGGGGGCCACGCCGAGCGGGGTCTTCTCGGCCTCCGTGGTGATCACGGAACAGGTCACCCACCAGGCGCGCGGGTGGTCGTCGGGCAGCGTCCGGTCGCGCCAGAACTCGTAGAGCCCGGCGAGCGCCATCACCGAGCCGTCGGCCGGGGTGACGAAGTACGGCTGCTTGCGCGTCCGCTTCTTCTTGCCCTGCTCCTCCAACTGCCGCTCGTCGCTGCCGGTGACCCACTCGTAGTACCCGTCGGCGGGCAGGATGCAGCGGCGCGAGAGGAAGGGCCTGCGGAACGACGGCTTCTCGTGCACGGTCTCGGCGCGCGCGTTGATCAGCCGGGCGCCGCCCTCGGGCGTCTTGGCCCAGGACGGCACGAGTCCCCATTTCAAGGTGCGGAGCTGGCGAACCGGAGCGGGGTCGTTCGCGTCTTTCACCGCGCGTTCGAGGATCGCGTAGACCTCTTTGGTCGGCGCCACGTTCCAGTCGGGCGCCAGGGTCTCCTCGGGGTTCCACTTCTCCACCCCGAAGAGACCCTGAAGGTCTTCGGGCCGCCTGCTCGCCGCATACCGTCCGCACATAGATGCCAGACTGCCACGACGCAAACCCTGTTGAGGAGCCGCCGGAGAAATGGCCAGCATCGACCCCGCCTCGATCGGCGAACTGTGGGACCGCGTCTTCGGCAGCCAGCCGGCGCCCGACGAATGGGTGGTGTACGTGACGGCCGTGCTCGCCCTGGCCGTCGTCGTACCGCACCAGGTCTGGCGAATAGCGCGGAACGCCGTGACCATCGCGCACGAGGGCGGCCACGGGCTGACGGCCCTGGTCACGGGCCGCAGACTCGACGGGATCCGGCTGCACTCGGACACCTCGGGGCTGACCGTCAGCCGGGGCAAGCCCTCCGGGCTCGGGATGGTGCTGACGGCCGCTGCCGGCTACCCGGCGCCGCCGCTGCTCGGACTCGGCGGGGCCTGGCTGCTCGCCGCGCACCACATCACGCTGTTCCTCTGGCTGGCGACGGTCCTGCTGATCGCGATGCTGGTGATGATCCGCAACGCGTACGGGGTCTTCACCGTCGTCGTCACCGGCGCGGCCTTCCTGCTGGTGTCCTGGCTGACCGGACCGCAGGTGCAGGCGGCGTTCGCGTACACAGCCGTGTGGTTCCTGCTGCTGGGCGGGGTGCGCCCGGCGTTCGAGCTCCAGTCCAAGCGGCGGCGCGGCGGGGCGGCCGACTCGGACGCCGACCAGCTCGCGCGGCTGACCGGGGCGCCCGCCGCGATGTGGCTGTTCCTCTTCCACGCCGTCTCGCTCTGCTCGCTGATCGGCGGCGGACGCTGGCTGCTCGGGCTCTGAGGCGCTCTGCGGTGCTCCGAGACGTCCTGAGGCGCCCTGAAGCCCGGTGCCGTCGATTCGGTCGTAGCACTGGCTGATTACGTCTGAGTACCTGATGGTTACGTCCTGGTTTCACAGTATTTGATCAGGATCAGGGTCGGCCCTCAGCCACTAAAGTGAAGGCATGACCGAGAGTTCCGTGCAGCCCGCCCTCTGGCCCGCCCCCTACGCGAGCAGGACCGTCGAAGCGACGGTCACCGTGCCCGGCTCCAAATCGGTCACCAACCGCGGTCTCGTCCTCGCCGCGCTGGCCGCCGAGCCCGGCTGGCTGCGCCGGCCGCTGCGCTCCCGGGACACCCTGCTGATGGCGGAAGCACTGCGCGCGATGGGCGTCGGCATCGAGGAGACCGTCTCGTCCAGCTCGGGCGGCGCAGGTACCGCGAGCACCGCGGGCAGCACGGGCGAGGCATGGCGGGTGATCCCCGCGGGGCTGCACGGCCCGGCCACGGTCGACGTCGGCAACGCGGGCACGGTCATGCGCTTCCTGCCGCCCGTCGCCGCCCTCGCCGACGGTCCGGTCCGCTTCGACGGCGACCCCCGCTCGTACGTGCGCCCGCTGGGCGCCGTCATCGAGGCGCTGCGGGTCCTCGGCGCGCGGATCGACGACGACGGCCGCGGCGCCCTGCCGCTGACGGTGCAGGGCGCGGGCGCGCTGGACGGCGGTTCGGTACGGATCGACGCCTCGGCGTCCTCGCAGTTCGTCTCCGCGCTGCTGCTGTCGGGGGCCCGGTTCAACCAGGGCGTCGAGGTACGGCATGTCGGCTCGGCGCTGCCGTCGATGCCGCACATCCGGATGACGGTCGACATGCTGCGCGCGGTCGGTGCCCAGGTCGACGAGCCGGAGACCGGCGGCGAGGCCGATGTGTGGCGGGTCTCCCCCAGCGCGCTGCTGGGCCGCGATCTGACCGTCGAGCCGGATCTCTCCAACGCGCAGCCCTTCCTGGCCGCCGCGCTGGTCACCGGCGGCCGGGTCACCGTCCCCGACTGGCCCGTGCGCACCACGCAGCCCGGGGACGCGCTGCGCGCGATCTTCACCGAAATGGGTGGCTCCTGCCGCTTCGAGGCGACGACCGAGGGCAGCAGCCTCACCTTCAGCGGCACCGGGCGGATCCATGGCATCGACGTCGATCTGAGCGAGGTCGGGGAGCTGACCCCCGGTATCGCCGCCGTCGCCGCGCTCGCCGACTCGCCCTCCACCCTGCGGGGCGTCGCCCATCTGCGGCTCCACGAGACGGACCGGCTGGCCGCGCTCACCAAGGAGATCAACGAGCTGGGCGGCGATGTCACGGAGACGGCCGACGGGCTGCACATCCGGCCGCGCCCGCTGCACGGGGGCGTCTTCCACACGTACGACGACCACCGGATGGCGACGGCGGGCTCGATCATCGGCCTGGTGGTCGACGGGGTGCAGATCGAGAACGTGGAGACGACGGCCAAGACCCTGCCGGACTTCCCGCTGATGTGGGCCGACATGCTCGCGGGTGCGGGAGCCTGACGCGATGCGCCGCTACGGCAAGAACCCCGACGAGGACGACATCCGCTCCCGCCCCAACCCCAAGGGCAACCGGCCGCGTACCAACATCCGCCCCAAGCACGAGGACGCGGCCGAGGGCATGGTGCTGACCGTCGACAGGGGCCGGCTCACCTGTCTCGTCGACGACCGGCCCGTCCTCGCGATGAAGGCGCGCGAACTGGGCCGCAAGGCGGCGGTCGTGGGCGACCGGGTCGGCCTGGTCGGCGATCTGTCGGGCAAGAAGGACACGCTGGCGCGGATCGTACGGATCGAGAAGCGCACCTCGGTGCTGCGCCGCACGGCCGACGACGACGACCCGTACGAGCGCGTGATCGTCGCGAACGCCGACCAGTTGGCCGTGGTCACCGCGCTCGCCGACCCCGAGCCGCGCCCCCGGCTGATCGACCGCTGCCTGGTCGCCGCGTTCGACGCGGGGCTCGAACCGCTGCTGGTGCTGACCAAGTCGGACCTGGAGTCGCCCGACGAACTCCTGGAGATCTACCGGACGCTCGGCGTCCGCTACGTCGTCACGCGGCGGGACGAGCTGGCCACCGGCGAGGCGGCCGAGCAGGTGCGGGAGTATCTCGACGGCCGGGTCACCGCGTTCGTCGGGCATTCGGGCGTGGGCAAGACGACCCTGGTCAACGCGCTGGTCCCGAAGGACAGGGAGCGCAGCACCGGCCTGGTCAACGCGGTGACGGGGCGCGGCAGGCACACCACGACCTCGGCGCTCGCGCTGCCGCTGGCCAAGGCGGACGGATGGCTGATCGACACGCCGGGCATCCGGTCCTTCGGGCTGCACCACATCGATCCCTCGCGCATCGTGCTCGCCTTCCCCGACCTCGTACCGGGTACGGAGAACTGCCCGCGGGCGTGCAGCCATGACGAGCCCGACTGCGCGCTGGACGCGTGGGTGGCGGAGGGTCACGCCGATCCGGCCAGGCTCTATTCGCTGCGGCGGCTTCTCGCCACGCGCGAGCGGCGCGAAGGTGACTGACGGACCGGCGTTTGCGGCCCGCCGACGTTGGTAAGTGCATAATCGCACCCAAGCGATACGAAGCAGTCACCGACGGGGAGGCACTGAAACAATGGCGTGGCTGCTGGTTGTGGTCGCCGGAATCCTGGAGACGGGCTTCGCCGTCTGTCTCAAACTGTCCCACGGCTTCACCCGGTTGTGGCCGACGATCGCCTTCGCGAGCTTCGCCCTCGGCAGTTTCGGGCTGCTGACGCTCTCTCTGAAGAAGCTGGACGTCGGTCCCGCGTACGCGGTGTGGACCGGTATCGGGGCCGCGGGCACCGCGATCTACGGAATGATCTTCCTCAACGACGTCGTCTCGGTGCTCAAGCTGGTCTCGATCTCGTTCGTGATCATCGGGGTCATCGGTCTGCAGCTCTCGGGCTCGGCGCACTGACGGCTGCCGCACCCGGTCCCGCCACCACCGATCTGACGAGCCGTCCGACGGGCTCGTCGGCCGGGGCGACCACCTGGGCGAGCGCGAGCCGTACCGCCAACTCGCAGTGGTCGGGCGGCTCGGGGTCCAGCGCGGCGGCCGATCTGTCCCGTACCAGCGCCACCAGATCGGCCGGCGCGGAACGGGCCGCTCTGGGCGGCGGCAGCCGGTCCCCCCAGCAGCCGGTGAGTAACGCGCGCAGCACGGGCCTGGCAGCCGCCTCGCCGACGGTCCACTCGGCGACGGAGACGAGCCGCTCCCCCGCGTCGCCGCGCTGTGCCAACAGCCGCTCCACACCGAGCAGATAGCGGTCGGTCTCGCGGCGCACCAGCGCGCGGGCCAGCCCGTCCTTGCCGCCGAACTCGTTGTAGAGGGTCTGCCGGGAGACGCCGGCGGCCGACGCGACGTCGACCATCCTGACGGCGGTCCAGGGCAGGTCGCCGATCGCCGACAGTGCGGCGTTCAACAGGGCTTCACGCGCAGCAGGCATCAGCGCCTCCGGGTCCTGTCGGCTCTGCGCTCAGAGTTGACGCGCCGTCGCTCACTGTCAAGAGCAGCGGCAGCCACCCTCGGGCGGGCCCGCTGGCCCGGGGTCCTGACCGGTCGATACTGTGACGACCATGCCCGACTACCACGATGATCTGCGCCTTGCCCATGTCCTCGCCGACGCCGCGGACGCGGTGACCATGGACCGGTTCAAGGCTCTGGACCTGAAGGTCGAGACCAAACCGGACATGACTCCGGTGAGTGAGGCCGACAAGTCGGCGGAGGAGCTGATCCGCGGCCAGTTGCAGCGGGCCAGGCCGCGCGACGCGATCCTCGGCGAGGAGTTCGGCATCGAGGGCACGGGACCGCGCCGCTGGGTGGTCGACCCGATCGACGGTACGAAGAACTACGTGCGCGGTGTGCCCGTCTGGGCGACGCTGATCTCGCTGATGGTGGCAGGCGAGGGCGGCTTCGAGCCGGTGGTCGGCGTGGTGTCGGCGCCCGCGCTCGGCCGCCGCTGGTGGGCGGCGAAGGGCGGCGGCGCTTATACGGGCCGCAGCCTGTCGTCGGCGACCCGGCTGCATGTCTCGAAGGTCGCGCGGATCAAGGACGCGTCGTTCGCGTACTCGTCCCTCAGCGGCTGGGAGGAGCAGGGGCGGCTCGACGGCTTCCTCGATCTGACCAGGGCCTGCTGGCGCACCCGGGGCTACGGTGACTTCTGGCCGTACATGATGGTCGCCGAGGGGTCGGTCGACATGTGCGCCGAGCCTGAGTTGTCCCTGTGGGACATGGCGGCCACCGCGATCGTCGTGCAGGAGGCGGGCGGCGACTTCACGGGGCTCGACGGGCGCCCGGGTCCGCACAGCGGCAACGCGGCGGCTTCGAACGGTGTGCTGCACGAGGAATTGCTCGGATATCTCAACCAGCGCTACTGACAGCGCCGCTGGCGCCGGGCGTGCGCTCCTGCTCCGTGCGCCCCCTTGTTGACTCCGCGTAGGCGTGTCACTCTAAGAGTCCGCCCACTTGTGAACTTGTGAATTCTTTCTCACGAGGCGGTCCACTCCAGGAGGTGGCTGCGGCCATGCTGGTACGCGACGCAATGACCTCGGTGGTGCTGACCATCGGGCCCACCCATACGCTCCGGCAGGCCGCCAGACTGATGGCCGAGCGCCGCGTCGGCGCGGCCGTCGTGCTGGACACGGACGACTGCGGGATCGGCATCCTCACCGAGCGCGACATTCTCGTGTCGATCGGCAAGGACCAGAGCCCGGACACCGAGACGGCGTGCTCCCACACCACGACCGATGTCGTCTTCGCCTCCCCCGACTGGACGCTGCAGGAGGCGGCTGGGGCCATGTCGAACGGCGGCTTCCGCCATCTGATCGTGCTCGACGAGCGCGAGCCGGTGGGCATCGTCTCCGTACGCGACATCATCCGCTGCTGGGCGCCGGCCGCCGTGCAGCCGGTGCTCGCGGGCTGACCTGGCCGCCGGTCCTGCCGATCCCGTATTGGACTTCGTCCAAGTCGAGCAGGCATCCAAAGCCGTACTCGATCGGGACCTGAGGTGCCTCCCTGTTAGGCTTGCCCCTATGAGTGACCTGTTGGAACGACTTCGCGGACGCGGCTGGCGCATGACGGCGCAGCGGCGCGTGGTGGCCGAGGTCCTCGACGGCGACCATGTGCATCTGACGGCCGACGAGGTGCACGCGCGTGCCGTGGCCAGGCTGCCGGAGATCTCCCGCGCGACCGTCTACAACACCCTGGGCGAGATGGTCACCCTCGGTGAGGTCATAGAGGTGTCGACGGACCGCCGCGCCAAGCGGTACGACCCGAACGCGCACCGTCCGCACCACCACTTGGTGTGTTCGACCTGCGGCACGATCCGCGACGTGCACCCGACCGGCGATCCGCTGGCCGAGCTGCCGAGCGGCGAGCGCTTCGGCTTCACGGTCTCGGACGTCGAGGTCACCTACCGGGGCACCTGCCCGGAGTGCGCTTCCGCGTGATCGTCTCCGCTTGACCGCTTCTGCCTGATCCATGATCGAAGGCAATGACCGAAGGCCCGGAACTCTTTCGAGTTCCGGGCCTTCGATTTCAGTAGCGGGGACAGGATTTGAACCTGCGACCTCTGGGTTATGAGCCCAGCGAGCTACCGAGCTGCTCCACCCCGCGCCGTTGAACTGAACGTTACGTCACGGCGCCGACCAGAGCAAATCCCCGTTTCACCGCACCGGCGCCCCCGGCCCCAGGGGTATGCCGACCGCCCACCAGACCAGGAACAGCGCCGTCCACGCCACCGTCATCGCGACCGCGAGCGGCAGCGTGTACGAGGCGAGCGTGCCGATCCCCGCGCTCTTGCGGTACCGCTGGAGGAAGCCCAGCGCCATCAGGAAGTACGGACTCATCGGCGTGATCGCCGTCGACCCCGAGTCCGCGATCCGGAACAGCGCCTGGGTCGTCTCGGCGGGGACGCTCACGAGCATCAGCATCGGCACCAGTACGGGCGCCGCCAGCGCCCACATCGCCGAACCGCTCGTCACCATCACGTTGACCAGCGTCAGCAGGAGCAGGATCAGCAGGAAGACCAGCACGATCGGCATCCCGCTGCGCTCCAGCGCCTCCGCGGCCCGCACCGCCAGCACATCGCCGATCCGGGTCCAGTCGAAGTACGCCAGGAACTGGGCGATCGCGAAGAACAGCACCAGCACGGGAGCCATCTGCCTGATGCCCTGGGCCATCAGCTTCGGTACGTCGGCCGCCGAGGTGATCGACCCCGACCGGTACCCGTACACGGTGCCGACCAGGCCGAAGACGAACGCCACCACCGCGGCGATGCCGTCCAGGAACGGCGATTCGACGATGCTGCCGCCCTCGCCCCGCAGCGGCGACGAGGCCGGCACCATCGCGGCGACGAGCACCACCAGCGTCACGAGCAGCGTGATGACGGCGGCCCGCAGCGCCGAGCGCTCCTTCGTGCTGAGCGAGAGCGCGCCCAGGTCCTCCAGGTCGGCGTCCGGATCGGCGTCCAGGTCCGGCCTGCGGCTCAGCACGAACCGCGTCACCAGCGTGATGACGGCGGCCAGCAGCAGCGAGGAGACGATGTTGAAGAACCAGTTGCTCAGCGGTGAGACATAGGCGTCGTCCCCGCCGACGATCTTCGCCGCCGCTGTGGTGATGCCGGCGAATATCGCGTCGTTGGGGGTCGGCACCGGACTCGCGTCGTAGCCGGAGGCGATGGCCGTGTAGGACACCACGATGCCGAGGATCGGCGAGCGCCCGACGGCCCGGAAGGCAAGACCGCCCAGCGGTACGAGAATGATGTACGCGGCGGCCGAGGCGACATGGGCCACCGTCCCGGCGAAGGCGACGGCGAACACGACCCAGGACGCGGACACCCGCGAGACGCTGACCCGCATCAACGCGTCGAGGAACCCGGTGCGTTCGGCCACGGCGACCCCCATGATCACCACGACGATGGTGGCCATGGGAGGGAAGGTGGCGAAGTTCTCGATCATGGTGGAGACGGCCATCGCGAGACCGTCACCGCTGAGCAGGTTCTGCACGACGACGGTCTTGTGGTCGCTCGGGGAGATGACGGAGACGTCGGCCGCCGCCAGGACGGCGCTCACCACGGCGAGAATCGCGGAGAGGATCCAGAAGAGCCAGAACGGATGCGGCAGGGCGTTGCCCGCGCGTTCGATGACGGCCATCGCGCGGACGAGGCGCGGCAGTTCGGTCCCGTCGGAGGGCGGCGGCGGCCCGTCAGGTCTGTTCGGTGGTGCGGTCGACGTGGTCATGGGGAGCGGCTCCTTGCTCGGGTCGGCGGATCAGTGGTGGCCGTGCGGCCGGGGCTGGTGCTGGTGCCGGGGCTGCGGCGTACGGAAGTCGCGTACGAAGTCCCACAGGACATCGGCGGCCTCCACGGTCTGGGTCGTGTATCCGCCGCCGCTGTAGCTGTCGGCCCCGGGCCAGGTGTGTCCGCCGTCCGTGACGGCCACGTGCCGCACCTCGGCGCCCCGGTCGCAGCCGCTCCAGCGGGAGACGGTGATGTCGGGCTCGACGACCCGGACGCTCGCGCGGCTCCGGCAGCCGTTGAGCGCGGCCTTGCCCGCCACCCATGTGTCGATCGCGGGCAGGCCCCGGTCGGCGTCCCCGGCGTACGGGATCGTCACGTCACCGGTGCCATGGAAGTCGATCATGGGCATCGGGCGGGTGGGCCCGCACTCCTCCCCTGTCGGGTAGAGGGCCGCCGCCACCGGCGCGATCGCGGCGATCCGGTCGGCCATCCGGCAGGCGAGCAACGTGGCCACGAACCCGGCCCCGTTGGACTTCCCGGTGGCGTACACCCGCCGCTCGTCCACGCACAGGGTGGCTTCGAGCCGGTCGAGCAGATCACCGGTGAAGGCGACGTCGTCGACACCGGCCGCCGCGTACGGCGCGCCCTGCCAGGCCTGCCGGTCGCCGTCGCCCGTACCGATCACGCCCTCCGGATAGACGACCACGGCAGGCAGCGTCGACAGCTTGGAGAACTCCTCGGTGCCGGCCCCGGTGTTGCCGCGCCCGTGGAAGGCGAGCACCACCGGCCAGTCCCGCTTCGTCCCGTACCCGGCGGGGAGGTGGAGGCGGTACGCGCGGTCCCGGCCGCCGCTGCTGATCGTGTGCGCGGCGCTGGTGCCGGCCGGCTGGGGCGGGGGCAGCTTGCACGCGGACTTCGCCGCGGGCCGGGCGGTGGTGGCCGCGGCGGCGGGTCCGGCGGCGGCGACCGCTCCGGCGACCAGCGCCAGGCCGATGACGGCGCTCGCCAGCCGCCGGAGGGGGCCGCTGCTCCTGCTGTCGCTTCCGGTGGTGCGGTTCATGGCAGGCTCCTTCTGCCGGACGCCGGGGGGCGGACGGCTGGACGGTTCTGGGACGGGGGTGCCCCGGGCGTGCGGGGGCGGGGACGCGCGCGGCGCGTGACTGTGACGGGTGGCGCACGGGCCCGGCGGTACGAGCCGTCGAGCCGTTGGTGCTGCGGCACCGCGCGCGCCGTGAAGTGAGGGCGGCGCGGCGCCGGTCGGTCAGCGGAGCCCGGTGGGTGCGGCGGGCGCTGTGCGGTGGGTGGGGTGCGGTGTGCGGATACGGATCATGCGCGGATACGGGTCAAATGGTCAGCCACTCCTCGACGAAGGCGGTCACCCGGCCTGCCACCGCCTCCAGGATCGCCTTCCCGTCCTCGGCGCTCACCCGGCGCGGGTCGCCGAGCACGCCGTTCTCGCTGAGCCGGTCGTAGCGCACGGCGAGCGCGGGGTGGTTCGTGCGGCGGGCGAGCCGGGAGAGCGGATCGAGCTGCCCGGTGGACGTCGTCCCGGCGGCCAGCCGGTCGGAGTGCACCAACTGCGGTGCGAGGTACAGCATCTGGGCGGTCTCGGCCTCTCCGCTGTGCCCGTGCACCTCGCTGACACCCAGCTCCGCGATGACGTCGTTGGCCAGCACGGTGACGGGGGTCCAGGCGAACTGGAGGTCGGGGTGGGTGGTGAGCAGGTCCTGCGCCACCGTGGTCAGGGTGGCGTTGTTGCCGCCGTGACCTGTCACCACGAGGATCTTCCGCCAGCCGTGCCGGTAGAGGCTGGCCACGTACTCCCGCACCACGGCGGCCAGGGTGGTCGTGGTCAGGGTGACCGTGCCGGCGAAGGCCAGATGGTGCGGGGAGACGCCGATCGGCAGCGGCGGGCCGATCACCACCCGCCCGGGGAGCCGGGCGGCCACGGCGTCGGCCACGCCTTCGGCCCGGATCGTGTCCGTGGCCAACGGCATGCCGGGACCGTGCTGTTCGCACGCACCGGCCGGGATGATCACCACCGGGCTCGCCGTGACGGCGTCGGCCGCCTCGACCGTGGTCATCTCCGCCAGCCGGGCCGGCCGTCCGCCGCTCATCGGCCCGCCTCCTCGGTGGCGGACGACGCACCCGAGGACCGCGGACCTGGCAGGCCGGGGCCGGGAGAGTCGGGATCAGGGAAGTCGGCGGCGATGACCGCCGTGCGGATGGCCGCGAGGTGGGTACGCGTCAGCCGTTCGGCCGCGTCCGCGTCGCCGTCCCGTACCGCCTCGAAGATCTCCACATGCTCGGCGTGGTCCCGCGCACGGTCGTTGTAGCGGTGCCGGATCTCGACCTGCTCACGTGCGCGTACCTGGAGCAGTGCCTCGACGGCCTCGCGCAGCAGCGCGTTGCCGCTGGCGGCGGCCAGCTCCACATGGAAGTGCACCGCCCGCAGCTCAGGACTCCGCGGTGGGTGCAGCGCGTTGACGGCCGCCGCCTCCAACTGCCGTACCGCAGCGGACTCCCGGACCCGCGCCGCGGCTGCCGCCACGGCGGGCTCCAGGACCAGCCGTGCCTCGACGAGTTCCAGCACCGAGCGCCGACTGGCCCGGGGCAGATGGGGGTTGGCGAGCAGCCGCCGCTCACTGCCGGGCCCCACATACGTCCCCGAACCGTGCCGGAACTCCACCACGCCCGTGGCCTCAAGCCTGCGCAGGGCCTCGCGGACCGTGGGCGTGGTGACGTCGAACCGGCGGGCCAGGTCACGGGAGGACGCCAACGCGTCCCCGGGAACCAGCCGTTCGGTCCGGATGATCTCGACGATGCTGTCCGCCAGATGCTCGGACAGTGACCCTTCACTGCGACTCATAAAGTGAATAGATCACTTGATCTCTCGGGGTGTCAATGCTCCTGACAGGATCGGTTCCGCCCCGCCGCCCCGCCGGTCCGACCGCCGGGCGGTCGGACCGTCAGGCGGTCAGGCGGTCAGTTCCTGGTGCAGCGCCTCGCGCAGCCGGGCGGCGCGCTCGGACACCTCGGCGGGGCCGAGGTCCATGGCGCGGGCGCACCAGCGCTGCCCCTCGGTCAACTCGCCCCTGCGGGCGGCCAGCAGGGCAAGGCGCAGCGCGGCGCGGCCGTGCCCGGCCTGGGCGGCGCGGGTCCACCACAGGGCGGCCTCGCGCTCACCGCCCTCGCGTACGAGCAGCAGCCCGAGGTTGAAGGCGCCGTTGCGGCTGCCCGCCTCGGCCGCCTCGCGGTACCAGCGGGCGGCCTCCGCGATGTCACCGCGCCCGGCGGCGAGCATGCCGACCCGCACCTGGGCGCGGCGGTGCCCCTGCTCGGCAGCGCGCTCGTACCACTGCTCGCACTCGGTCTTCTCGGTGTGCGTCTCGCCGAGCGCCGGGGGGCCCGGCGGGGGCAGCCGCGAGTCGAGCAGGGCTGCGAGCCGGAACGCCGCCTCGGCGCTGCCGCCGCCCGCGGCGCAGCGCAGATGCCGCTCCGCCGACTGCTCGTCGCCGTCCCGCAGGCAGGCGATGCCCACCTGGAGGGCGGCTTCCGTGTGCCCGGCCGCAGCCGCGCGCTCGTACCAGCGCAGCGCCGAACGGTCGTCGCCGCGGCCCGCGTAGAGGATGCCGAGGTTGAACGCGGCGTCCACGCTGCCCGCTTCGGCCGCCTTGGAGAACCACGGCTCGGCCCCGGTCGGGTCGTCGGCCTGGAGCAGCAGGACGGCGAGCGCGTTGGCGGCTTCGCGGTGGCCCGCGTAGGCGGCGCGGCGGTACCACTGCTCGGCCTGGCCCGTACGCTCCTGGGCGGCGCAGAGCAGCCCGAGGTTGTACGCGCCGTTGACATCGCCCGCGTCCATCGCCGCGCGGTACCAGCGCTCGGCGCTCTGCTGCTCGCCGCGGGCCGCGTGCAGCGCGCCGAGCGCGTTGGCCGCGTTCCCGTCGCCGTCCTGGGCGGCGCGCAGCCACCAGATGGCGGCGCTCTCCTCGTCGCCCGCGTCGCGGAGCAGGAAGCCCAGCGCGCAGGCGGCCCGCGCCTCGCCGTCCTTGGCGGAGTTCAGATACCAGCGGCCGGCTTCCTTCAGCTCGCCGCGCCGCTCCAGGATCGAGCCCAGGTGCAGGGCGGCCCTGCGGTGGCCGCGCGCGGCTGCCTGCCGGTACCACTGCGCGGCCTCGGCGAGCAGCGCGGGCGCCGCGTCCTCGGTGGAGCGCACGGCCTCGCGGGCACGCCGCTCCAGGGCCATGGCGAGCCGGTAAGCGGCCTCGCGGTGGCCCTGTTCGGCGGCGGCGCGCAGCCAGCGCTCGGCGCCGACGTCGCTGCGGTGCTCCAGCAGGTCGGCGAGCGCGTAGGCGCCCAGCGCGTGGCCCTGTTCGGCGGACTGGCGCAGCCAGTACTCGGCGGCGGGCTCGTCGCCGCGCTCGCGGTAGTGCCGGCCGAGGGCGTGCGCCGCGGCGGCGGAGCCGGCGACGGCGGCGATCCGCCACCAGCCGGCCGCCTCGTCGGGGTAGCCGCGCTGCTGGAGCAGGACGCCCAGGTTGTTGGCCGCCGCGCGGTCGCCGTCGGAGGTGGCGGCGCGGAGGTAGGGCTCGGCCGCGTCGAGGTCGCCGCGGCGCAGCAGCAGGGCGCCGAGCGTGCTCATCGCCGCCGTGTCGCCCGCGTCGGCGGCGGCGCGATGGCGCGCCTCGGCCTCGGCGTCGGCGGTTTCCACGGCGGACGCCGTACTGTCGGCAGCGCTGTCGGCCCCGAAACCTCCCGTTTCGGGCCGTTGCACAAACCGCCCTGTCTCCAACAGAGTTGTCCTATCCCCCATAAAATCCATCGTCGCACCACCCGCTACCCGCGCACACCTGGTATATCGCGTGCGACAAGGTCACTTCAGCGTTTTGTCGACATGCCCACAGAGAGACAAGTCAAACACGGTCGGGGCCAACTCCACCGACCTGAAACACACTTGGGACACATCCGTACAGACGTACGCCAAGGGCCCGGATCCTGAAGGATCCGGGCCCTTGACCATGAGTAGCGGGGACAGGATTTGAACCTGCGACCTCTGGGTTATGAGCCCAGCGAGCTACCGAGCTGCTCCACCCCGCGCCGTTGTGTCCCAACCGTACCACGGCGCGGAGTGGGCCCTGTTCAGCCGCTGTTGGTGCTCCCGCCACCGCCGGCCGAGGCCGTGGATCCCGCGTCGGCCGCCCGTTGCAGCGCCTCCTGCAGCTCCTGCTGGGCCTTGCCGTACGCCGTCCAGTCCTGCTTCTTCAGCGCCGCCTCACCGTCGTCGTACGCCTTCTGGGCGTCCGTGATGGCCTTCTGCAGCTCCTTGTCACCGGTGGCCGGCGGCGGTTTCGTGGTGTCGCCCGGCGGTGGTGGCGTCGTCGTCGGTGGCTCGGTGCCCTCGGCACCGAACACCGCGTTGAGCGCGCCCGTCAGGCTCGTCTCGAAGACCGGCTTGCCGCCGTACGAGGCCGCGACCATCTTCAGCAGCGGGTAGTTGGCGCTGCCGCCGCGTGCGTAGACCGGCTCGATGTACAGGAAGCCGTTGTCGAGCGGGATCGTCAGCAGGTTCCCGTACTCGATGTCCGAGTCGGTGCCTCTCAGGTTCCTGACGAACTCGGCGACCTTGTCGACGCCGTTCAGCTCGCTCTGCACCTGCTGCGGCCCTTGGACGGTCGAGGTCACTCTGAGCACTCTGATCTTGCCGTAGTCCGGACTGGTCGCGTCCGCGTCCACCGCCATGAACGCCCCCAGGTTCGGGCGCCCGTTGGGCGTGAAGGTCGTCGTCAGCGAGAACCGCTGGTCCGTCTGGCCCGGCATCTTCAGACTCAGGTAGTACGGCGGGACCGCGTTCCTGTTGTTGTTCGTCGGGTCGTCCGGCACCTGCCAGGCGTCACTGCCGCTGTAGAACTGCGCCGAGTCGGTCACGTGGTAGCGGGTGAGCAGCTCGCGCTGCACCTTGAACATGTCCTGCGGATAGCGGAGATGGGCCAGCAGGTCCGGCTTGATGTCGGACTTCGGCTTGACCGTGCCGGGGAACGCCTTCATCCAGGTCTTGAGGACCGGGTCCTTGGTGTCCCACTGGTACAGCTTGACCTTGCCGTCGTACGCGTCGACGGTCGCCTTCACCGAGTTGCGGATGTAGTTGACCTGGTTCTGCTGGGCGACGACCGCGCGCTGGTTGTTGGTGAGCGAGTCGGTCGTGGTGTCGCCGAGCGTCGTACGGGACGCGTACGGATAGCCGTTCGTCGTCGTGTAGGCGTCGACGATCCACTGGATCCGGCCGTCGACCACGGCGGGGTAGGCGTCCCCGTCGATGGTCAGCCAGGGCGCGACCGCCTCGACGCGCTCCTTGGGGGTGCGGTTGTACAGGATCCGCGACCCCGTGCCGATGGCGCCCGAGTACAGCATCTGCGGCTCGCTGAAGGCCACGGCGTACGCAGCCCGGTTCAGCGGGTTGGACAGGTTGACCCCGCTCTTGCCCGCGTAACTGGTGGTCTTCTCACCGTTCTTCTCGTAGTCCAGCTCCTTCTGCGGTCCGCCGACGATCGAGTACTGCTCGGTCTTCTCGCCGTAGTAGACCCGCTGCTGGTACGTGCCGAGCTGGCCGGTGGTCGGCAGCCCCGACTCGGTGAAGTCGGGGGCGCCGACGGTGCCTTGGTTCTCGTCCGTGACCGTGCCCGTGCCCTTGGCCGCGATCACACCGAAGCCGTGGGTGTACGTGAAGTGGTCGTTGATCCAGTTCCGCTTCGGGATACCCGTGATGTTCAGCTCGCGCAGACCCACCACCGTGTCCTGCTGCTGGCCCTGCGGGTTCTTGTACCGGTCGACGTCCAGCGTGGCGGGGAACTGGTAGTACTTACGCTCCTGCTGGAGCTGCTGGAAGGCCGGCGAGACCACGTTCGGGTCGACCAGCCGGTAGCTGGCCGCCGAGTCCGCCGCCTTGCGCTGCTCGGCCTTCTTCGCCGGGTCGCCCTTGCCGGAGTAGTCCGTCACGTCCGAGGCGTCGATGCCGTACGCGGTGCGGGTGGCGTCGATGTTCTTCTGGATGTACGGCGCTTCCTTGGCCTGCTCGTTGGGCTGGACCTGGAACTTCTGCACGATCGCCGGGTAGAGGCCGCCGATCAGGATCGCCGAGAGCACCATCAGGCCGAAGCCGATGACCGGAAGCTGCCACGTGCGGCGCCAGAGCGTCGCGAAGAACAGCAGGGCGCAGATGACCGCGATGCAGAACAGGATCGTCTTCGCCGGCAGGTACGCGTTCGCGTCCACGTACCGCAGGCCCGTCCAGTTGCCCGCCGCCTTGAAGTCGCTGGACTTCACGGCGAGGCCGTACCGGTCGAGCCAGTACGCCACGGCCTTCAGCGAGACGAAGAGGCCCAGCAGCACCGACAGATGGCCGGTGGCCGCCGCCGTCGCCCGCGCGCCGGGGCTGGTGACCCGCAGCCCGCCGTACAGGTAGTGCGTCAGCGCGGCGGCGACCAGGCTCAGGATGATGGCGGCGAAGCCGAAGCCGAGCAGGAAGCGGAACCAGGGCAGGTCGAACGCGTAGAACGACACGTCCAGATGGAACTGCGGGTCCTTCTGCCCGAAGGAGACGCCGTTGACCCACATCAGCCACGTGCGCCACTGCCCGGAGGCGGAGGCCCCGGCGATCAGCCCGACCAGGGCGGTGATCGCGAGGAGCACCCACTTCTTGTACGGGGCGATGCTCATCCGGTACCGGTCGAGGTTCTGCTGCTCCATCGACATCGCGCTCAGCGGCGGCCGGAGCCGGTGCGCGAGCCAGATGTTCACGCCCACGGCGGCCGCCATCAGCAGCCCGAAGACCGCGAACAGACCGATCTTGGTCCAGATCGTGGTGGTGAAGACCGACGAGTAATCGACGGAGCGGTACCAGAGCCAGTCGGTCCAGAACCCGGCGAACATGACGAACGCCATGGCCAGTACGGCCAGGACGCCCAACGTCATGAGCAGGGTCCGGACGCGTCTCGACGGCCGGCCCACCCTGATCCGTGGCCCGGTCGGGCCTCCGCCGCGGTCCGGCATCTGGAAAGCCAACGTGCGCACCTCTAAGTTCGCGGTCGTGTCCGCCAGCATCGTTTCTGGCAGGTGTGGAGCGGGCCCCGCGATCGTAGAGCCCACACATGCAACTTACTGAGGCTTTACCTAGTTCCCGCCCCCGGGTCCGAAGGAGGCAGGATATCGGCCATGTCCAACGTTTCCCCCTCCTCAGGCACGCCCATGGCCGCGAGCCCGCTCACCCGCGCGGTGCTCGAAATCGACGAGTACGCGTCGGGTCTCGGCTGGGACCAGCCGGCCCGGCTCTTCGCCCTCGTAGACACCGCGCGGCTGCGCACCGACGAACCCGAACTCGCGGCCCAACTGGGCCTCGACGACGGCGGGGCGACCGCCCCGCTGACCCCCATCGAACAGGACGAGATCCCGGCCGGCACGCCGCTGGACGAGTTCCTCGCCACCATCGCCTGGCCCGCGGCCGTGGCCGGCTGCGCGCTCACGGTCGAGCGGCTGATGCTGCCGCCGTCCGCCGAGGCGTCCGTACCGGAAGGACTCGACGAGGCCGGACTCGTCGACTGGGTCGCCGCGCATCCGGACCGTCAGGAGGTGCGGATGACCGTGGCCGTACTGCGCGACGGCGCACGGGAGTCGGCGCTGCGGCTGCGGGAGAAAGACTCGGCGACCGACGTCCTCACCGGGTCAGGGCTCGTCCCCGGGCTCGCCGAGGCGCTTTCCGCCACCTTCGAGGCGTAACACCCGCAAAACCCGTAACGCCCCTTTTGTTCCAACCGTTTTGTCGCGCTTGTACGGGGCGCGGCCGGTCAACTCGCCGAACAGCTCGGCAGGCCGGCCGTGTTCCCGGCGCGGATCTTGTCGAGGGACGCCTTGGCGTCGGAGATGTTCTTCACCTTGACCAGCGTGAGACCGGACGGGGTGTCGGCAGCCGCCGCGGCGCAGTTCTCGGTGGGCGTGAGGAAGAACCGGGCGCCCGCGTTGCGCGCGCCCACCAGCTTCATCTCGATGCCGCCGATCGGTCCGACGGCGCCCTTGTCGTCGATCGTGCCCGTACCCGCAATGAACTTGCCGCCCGTCAGCGAGCCGGGTGTGAGCTTGTCGACGATGCCGAGCGAGAACATCAGCCCGGCGCTCGGCCCGCCCACGTCGGCGAGCTTGATGTCGATCGGGAACGGGAACGTGTGGTCGGTGCCGGCCGAGATACCCACGACGGCGCGCGGCTTGCCCGTGTCGTCGGACGTGCGGGTGGTGACGGTGACCTTCTGCGTCGTGGCCGGTTCCTTGCCGGCCTTCTTCGCCGCGTCGGCCGCCTTGACCGGGACGATCGTGAAGACGACCTGCTCGCCGGGCTTGTGCCGGGTGACCAGCTTGGCGACGTCGTCGGGCTCGCGCACCGCCGTGCCGTCCACGGCCTTGATGACGTCCCCCGCGTGCAGCCTGCCCTCGGCGGGGCTCTTCTTCAGGACGGTCGAGACGATGGTCCGCGAGGGGACCGGGATCTTCAGCGTCGTCAGGGCGGCGACCTTGGCGCTCTCCTGGGACTGGCTGAACTCCTCGGCGTTCTCCTGCGTCGACTGCTGCTCGGTCTTGCCGTCCGGGTAGAGCGTGTCGTGCGGCACGACCACGTCGTCGTGGGCCAGCCAGCCGTAGACCGCTTCGACGATGTTCATGTTGTAGTCGGCGCCGGTGACCCTGACCGTGGTCATGTTCAGATTGCCGGTCGTCTTGTACGTCTTGTGCCCGGAGATCTGCAGAACCGGTTCGCCGCCGGCGTCACCGAGTGTGTTCACCGTCGGTCCGGGGCTCATCTCCGCGTACGGAACATTGATGAGCACGCCCGCGCAGAGAAGCGCGATGAGGACGAGGGTGGAGGCGAGCATCGTCGCTGTGCGGCGTGGCATGGAACGACAGTACGGTAAAGCGCCGCGAGCGCGGCGTCCGGGCCCGGTGGCCGACAGACCGCCTCAGAGGGCGTCGGGACCTGATTCGGGCGGCTCCATCGCGTCCCGGAACCTGGCGTAGCCGTTCAGCTCGGATATGTCGCCTATGGTGCGGTTCTTGGCGGCCCAGCCGCCCCATATCGCCGCGCCGACAGCGGCGATGAGCGGAATGAGCAACCAGGCAAGTGCGGCCATCTCGATCTCCCGACCCCGTGAGTGTCCTGCATCCGACTGATCAGCAGATGAACCATCTGCAGGGTCAACGCTGCTGGCAGGGATACGGTTACGCAAATCGGCCCACACGCGCACGAGGCGCTACGCGCCCACCCCGGTCGCTAAACCCCCACCCACTCCTCGCTGCCGTCCGAGAACGTCTGGTGCTTCCAGATCGGGACCTCGTGCTTGAGGTCGTCGATGAGCTTGCGGCAGGCCGTGAAGGCCTCCGCGCGGTGCGGGCACGAGACCGCGACGACGACCGCGAGATCCCCCACCGCCAGATCACCCACACGGTGGACGGCGGCCAGCGCGCGTACCGGGAAGTCCGCCACGACCTTCTCGGCGACCCGGCGCATCTCCGCCTCCGCCGAGGGGTGGCTGGAGTAGCCGAGCGCGTCCACGTCGGCGCCGCCGTCGTGGTTGCGTACCGTCCCCACGAAGATCGCCGTGCCGCCCGCCGCCTCGTCCCCGACGGCCCGGAAGACCTCGTCCAGGCTCAGCGGTGTGTCGCGGACGGCCAGCAGCCGGATCGGGTCGTGCGCCGTCTGCTCTCCGGGGTGGTCGTACATGCTTCCCATGGGCCCATTGTGCCTGGCGGGCGGTGCCGGTCCGAAGCGGGACCACGGGCGGGCCCTACAGGCGGCGGCGCGCCTTGCGGGCCCGCCGTACCAGCGCCGCCGTACCGAGCAGCGCGACCGTCGCCCCCGCCGCGCCCGCGGCCGTGGCGTCCTTGCGGCCCAGCCGGCGGCCCGCGACGGTGTGCCGGCCCTCCACCTCCTCCAGGAGCGCGGCGAGCACCTCCTCGTTGGTCCAGCTCGGCCGCCAGCCCGCGTCGTGCAGCCTGCTGACGCTGACCACCCAGGGGTGCATGGTGTAGGCGAGGTCACCGGCCGGCGAGGGCGTGAGCCCGATCCGGTGCAGCCGGGCGGCGGCGCCGAGCGCGACCGCCGACGGCAGCTCCATCCGCCGGATGCCGCTCAGCTCCTCGACCTCCTCCTGCTCCAGCCAGCCGTCGCAGCCGACGGCCAGCTCGCCCTCGACCTTGCCGAGCGCCGCGTACTCCAGCGCGCTGACCAGGTCGTCGACATGGCAGAACTGCCAGGTCGGGCGGGATCCGGTGACCACGAGCAGCCGGGGCGACTCGAAGTAACGGGTCAGGGCCGTGTCCGTACCGCCGACGAGGACGGCGGGGCGTACGACCGTGACATGCAGCCCGGGGTGCGCGCGCGGCGCGCGGCGGCCGAGCCGTTCGATCTCCAGCAGGTCGCCGACCCCGGTGGCCTCGGCCGTCGCGCGCAGTTCGGCGTCCTCGGAGAGCGGGATGTCGTTCTCCGCCAGCGCGCCGTAGACCATGGCGGAGGTGCAGAGCACCACCCGGTGCACCCCGGCGGCCGCTGCCGCCGTCAGGACGGTCTGGGTGCCGCGGACGTTGTAGGCCGTACGGGCGGCGGCGTCGGTCTCCAGATCGAGGTCGAGCGCCAGATGCACCACGACGTCGGCGCCGCGCAGCTTCTCGGCGATGGCCGGGTCGCGGACGTCGAGGATGTGCCACTGCGCCTCGGGGACCTCGCCCCTGCGCTCGTCCATGGCGATGACCTGCTTGATCTCCTGCGACGCCACCAGTCGGCGGACGAGCAGGTCACCGACACCTGTCGCGGCGCCGGTGACCGCGACGACGGGGCCGCGCGACCTGCTCGGGGTTGAGTGGTTTCGCGCTGCGCGAACCTGCGGATCTGGGGAACTCACCGGGCGTCTCCAGCGGTTGTCTTCAGTACGTACGTGAATGACGCGTGCGTACCAGGTGACGTCCATCCTGCCGCAGGCTGTCGGCCTGCGGGGCACCGAGCCCGGAAGCCGCCCGGGTGTCGCCCGCTGTGGACGGTCGGTCTGACGACCAGGTCGTTAGGCTGGGTGGTGTAGTCGGGCAGTCGCCGCCGGCGGTAAGCCGGCGGCCCTACGAGCCGAGGAAACCCGTGAGTGACACCCCATTCGGATTCGGCCTTCCGCCGGAGGAGCCGGAGGACGGCGACGGCAAGAAGAAGGACCCGGCCGGAGGTGGTCAGGGTTCCGGTTCCGGCGGTCAGGGCGGTTCCGGCAACCCCTTCGGGGACTTCGGGTTCGGGCTGCCGGGCGGCGCGGGCGGCGGAGACAATCCGTTCGCCGCGATGTTCGGTTCGCTGAACCCCAACGACCTGGGGGCGGCCTTCCAGCAGCTCGGGCAGATGCTCAGCTTCGAGGGCGGCCCGGTCAACTGGGACATGGCGAAGCAGATCGCCCGCCAGACGGTCTCCCAGGGCACCCCGGACGGCACGAAGGACGCGAGCATCGGCCCTTCGGACCGTGCGGCGGTCGGTGAGGCGGTGCGCCTGGCCGACCTGTGGCTCGACGGAGTGACGTCGCTGCCGTCCGGCGCCAACACGGCCGTGGCGTGGAGCCGCGCCGAGTGGGTGGAGGCGACGCTGCCCGCGTGGCAGCAGCTCGTCGACCCGGTCGCCGAGCGCGTCGGCATGGCCATGGGCGACGTACTGCCCGAGGAGATGCAGAGCGTCGCCGGACCGCTGATCGGCATGATGCGCTCCATGGGCGGCGCGATGTTCGGCCAGCAGATCGGCCAGGCCATCGGCGTGCTCGCGGGCGAGGTGGTCGGCTCGACCGACATCGGCCTGCCGCTCGGCCCGGCCGGCAAGGCGGCGCTGCTCCCGCTCAACATCGAGGCGTTCGGCAAGGACCTCGGCGTCCCCAAGGACGAGGTGCGGCTGTATCTGGCCCTGCGCGAGGCCGCCCACCAGCGGCTCTTCACGCATGTGCCGTGGCTGCGCGCGCACATCTTCGGCACGGTCGAGGGCTACGCCCGCGGGATCAAGGTCGACACGAGCAAGCTGGAAGACATCGTCGGCCAGTTCGACCCGCAGAACCCGGAGGAGCTGCAGGAAGCGCTCCAGCAGGGCATGTTCCAGCCGGAGGACACCCCGGAGCAGAAGGCGGCGCTGGCCCGGCTGGAGACGGCCCTGGCGCTGGTCGAGGGCTGGGTGGACGCGGTGGTCCACGAGGCGGCGAAGTCGCGTCTGACGGCCGCTGACGCGCTGCGCGAGACGCTGCGCAGGCGCCGCGCCACCGGCGGTCCCGCCGAGCAGACCTTCGCGACGCTCATCGGCCTCAAGCTGCGGCCGCGCCGGCTGCGGGACGCCTCGCGGCTGTGGGCCTCGCTCACGGACGCGCGCGGGGTCGACGGCAGGGACGCCCTGTGGGAGCACCCGGACAATCTGCCGACCGCTTCCGACCTGGACGACCCGGACGGCTTCGTCCACCACGAGCAGCTCGACTTCTCGGAGCTGGACAAGATGCTCGGCGACGCGGCGGACGGCAAGCCCGACCTGCGGAAGCACGACGGGCCGGACGGGAACAAGGCCGACGGCGCTTCGGACGGGGACGACAGCGAGGGCGACAGCGACAAGTGAGCCTGCACGACGACGCCGTCCGCGTACTGAACGGGTACGGGGACCAGGAAGAGCTGCGCCTGAGCTACCTCGGTCATCTGGCCGAGCATCCGGACGGGATGTGGAAGCGCTGTACGGCCGGGCATCTCACGGCGAGCGCGCTGGTGATCGATCCGTCCCGGCAGCGCGTGCTGCTGACGCTGCACAGGAAGCTCGGCATGTGGCTGCAGATGGGCGGCCACTGCGAGCCGCAGGACGGCGGCCTTGCGGACGCCGCGCTGCGGGAGGCGACGGAGGAGTCCGGCATCCCCGGTCTGACGCTGCTGCCGGGCGGTCCTGTGCGGTTGGACCGGCATCGCATCCCGGCGCCCTGCCACTGGCATTTCGACGTCCAGTACGCGGCGCTCGCCCCGCCGGATGCGGTGGAGCGGATCAGCGAGGAGTCGCTGGACCTGCGCTGGTTCGACTACGCGCGCGCCGCCGAGGTGGCCGACGGCTCGGTCGCGCGGCTGCTGGAGCGTACCCGTACAGCGCTGGAAGGGGCCGGACCGCGTGCGGACCGGCCCCTTGCCTGACGGGCTCAGCTCCAGGCGTTGTTCTGGTTCTGCGCGTGCGAGCCGTGCTGGCCCGCGCCGAACTGCGCGGCGAGGCCCTGCCCGATCGCCGCGTTCTGCGGCGGCATCACCTCGCTGGGCTGGACGAGCGCGAAGCCCTGGCCGAGGAAGCTCAGCTCCCAGCCCTCGCCGGTGTTGCCGCGCCGCCTGAAGACGCCCGACGAGTGCGTCTGCGACTGCATCTGCACCCGCAGCGACGTCGACCAGGCGACGACGGCGTCCGCGTCGGCGTTGACGTACTTGTCCGGCGTGACCTGCATCATCAGCGGCTGGCCCGAGGTCATCAGCGCGACCTTGCCCCGGCCCGAGATGTTGAGCTGGTACTTGCCGGTGCCCGAGACGCCGTACTGGCTGTCGACGGCGATGACCTCGGTGTGCAGCGCGGAGTCGAGCGCCAGGACATAGGCGCTGTCGACCGTGATGCCGTCCTGGTCGACGTCCACGACATGGATGTACTGGGCGAGGTTGGCCAGATAGACCGTGCCCTGCCCGGAGCAGCGCATCAGGTCGAGGCCCTCGCCGGTGCGGGCGCGGGCGCGCCGCTGGCTGCCGGACTGGTACTCGCCGTCGAAGTCCATCAGCCCCTGGTAGGCGACCATGGCGCCCTTGCGGGCCAGCACGTCGTCCTGGCCGGTGAGGGCGACCCGCAGGAGCTGCGGGTTCTGGATGGTGTAGCGGTCCTGGGACTGCTGTTCGGTGAGTGCGAAAAGCGGACTCTGCATGATTGTCTGGCTCCCCTCAGCCCCGGACCCGCAGGCGGTCGGTACTGTCCTCGCTCGGCTGGACGACGACGATGCCCTGCCCCGAGAAGGCCATCTGGAAGGCCTCGCCGCTGCCGCGCCCGATCAGCGCCGACGCCTTGAGGCTGCGCTTGCCCTTGACCTTGAGGTTCGGGGACCAGGCGACGAGCGCGTCCGGGTCGACGTACGTCTCGTCCTCACCGCGGCCGCAGTCCACGACCATCGGGGTGCCGCGCGAGGTCAGGGCGACCCAGCCGGTCCCGGAGATCTGCACGTTCCACAGGCCCTGGCCCGCGAACTTCGCCAGGCCCTTGACCCGTTCGACGCCCCATTGGAGATGCGCGTCGAAGGCCAGCACATTGGTGCCGTTGACCGAGATCGCGTCGTTGTTGAGGTTGATGACGACGACGTTCGCGCCGTAGTCGGCGAGATAGAGCAGCCCGTCACCCGAGCACTTCATGATGGGCGTGGCCTCGCCGGTGACCCACTGGGAGGCGATCTGGCGCACGGCCGGCGGGTTGGGCTCGTACTGGATGAAGCCCTCGTACGCGACCATCGAGCCGGTGCGCGCGAACAGGTCCTGCCCGGTGGCCATGGCGACCTTGAGCATGGCGCTGCCGTGGTTCTCCATCCGGGCCGCGATGGGCGTGGGCGCGAAGCCCGCGAGTTGCTGGTTCATTCTTCGGGCTCCCTCAGACCTCGTACGGCTGGACGACGATGAAGTTGCCGGGGGCTCCCCGGAACTGCAGGTTGACGGTCTCTCCGCTGTGTCCCGGGTAGGCGTTCCTGCGCAGCCTGACCTGGCTGGAGAGGATCACCTGGGACGCCGCCGACCAGGCGACGACCGCGTTGCAGTCGGCGAAGGTGGTGGGCGTGACCGGCAGCACCACGGGCGTGCCGTGCGTCTTGACGACCACGGTCCCGGTGCCCTGGAAGAGCATGGTGAACAGGGCCCCGCCGGGGATGCCGTGGCCCTCGATGCGGCGGACCTCGTACTGGAGCGACTCGTCGAAGGCGAGCACGTTCTCGGCCGATACGCAGATCCCGTCGCCCTGAAGCTCCACGGGGTGCAGATGCGCGCTCTCCTCGGCGAGGAAGACCTGGCCCCGGCCGGTGCAGCGCATCAACTGCATCTCCTGGCCCGTGGCGTTGCCGACGATCCGGCCGGCGAAGCCCGCGCCCTTGTAGCCGAAGTCGACCTTGCCCTGGTACATGACCATGCTGCCCTGGCGGGCGAGGACGGGCGAGCCGCCCATGGACAGGTCGACCCGCATCAGATGGCCGTTCTGCGAGGTCCAGCGCTGGCCCGTGGGCAGTTCCTTGTACGGCTGGAGGGCCGCCTGGAGACCGGCGCCACCGGGCGGCGCGCCCTGCGGGACGACCCCCTGCGGAGCGCCGCCGGGCGGCTGCCCGAAGGGATTCGGGGCCGGCTGGCCGAAGGGCGCCGGCGCCTGGCCGGGGACCTGGCCGAACTGCGGCTGCTGGGGCGGCTGCTGGCCGTACGGGGCCGGCGCGGGCGGCTGGCCGTACGGGGCGGGCGCGCCCGGTGGGGCGAGCGGCGCCGCTATCGTCGGCGCGTGGTGGATGGGCGGCGCCTGGGCGGGTGCCGGGGCAGCGGCCGGTGCCTGCGGCGCGCCGAACGACGGCGCGGGAGCGGGCGGTTGCGGTGCGGCGGGAGCGGCGGGTGCGCCGAACGCCGGGGCGGGCGCACCGCCGGGCGGCGGGGCGAAGCCCGGAGCCTGCCCGCCGGCCTGCGGCGGTGCGGGCTGCTCCTCGGCGACCTCGCCGCCGAAGTTCTTGAGCAGGGCGTCGAGCCCGCCGTCGAAGCCCTGGCCGACCGCGGCGAACCGCCAGACGTCCTTCAGGTAGAAGTCGCCCAGCATCACGGCGCGTTCGGTGCTGAACTCGGCGCCGGTGAAGGAGTAGCGGACGACTTCCTCACCACCGGCGACGACGCGCAGATAGCCCGGGGCGACCTGGGACATCTGCCCGCCGCCGTCGATCGTGGCGGTGAACGAGAGCCGCTGGATGTTCGCCGGGATACGGTCCAGCGTCACACGGAACGATTCGGTGTCACCGGCCTGCGCGCCGAGGAGCGAGATGGACTCCTCCGGCGACTTGGGCTGGTTGAAGAAGATGAAGTAACGGTCGTCCGACAGCTTTTCGTCGGCGTCGAGGCCGAAGCAACTGATGTCGAAGGTCAGCCCGGGACCCGAGATCTGCACACCTACGTACAGATCCGTCCCTGGCGTGAGGTCACTGATCTTGGCCTTGTGGCCGCGTTGGAATTCCCTGGCCATGCGTAACGACCGTCCCCCATCCCGAATGCGAATACGTCGCGTCAGGCTAACGGCTCGATCGGACATTGAAGCAAGCCGGTACACATTCGGTACAGGATCGACGAATCAGGTCGCGGGCAGGTGCGGCAACCGGTCGGCGGCCACGACGCCTTCGAGATAGCCGCGGGCCCGCTCGGTGCGGGGGTAGGCGTCGAGCAGCCGCCAGAAGCGCGGGCCGTGGCCCGGCACCAGCAGATGGGCCAGCTCGTGGACGAGGACATAGTCCACGACGTACTCCGGCATGCCCTGGAGCCGGTGCGAGAGGCGGATGCTGCCTTCGGCGGGGGTGCAGGAGCCCCAGCGGGTGTTCTGGTTGGTCACCCAGCGCACCGAGTCGGGCCGGGCCTTGCCGTCGAAGTACTGGGCGGAAAGCCGCTCGGCGCGCTCGGTCAGCTCGGTGTCGCCGAGCATGCGCTTGCTCTCCTGCGCCGCGAGCTTGTCGAGCATCACCGTCACCCAGCGCCGCTCCTCGGCCTCCGACATCCGGGCGGGGATCAGCACGATGGTCCGGTCGCCCTCGCGGTACGCCGAGACGGTCCTGCTGCGGCGGGTGCTCCTGCGCACCTCGACAGCGCTCGTCGCCGATCCGCGCTGCTGGCGGTTTTTCACGCTGCGCTGTTGGTTTCCCGCGCTGTGCGGCGGGGTCTCCCCCGCGAGGCGAGGGGAAGGATCGGCGGACACGCCACGACGTTACCCGCTGTGTGTACGGGAAGTCCCGTCCACGGGACGGTTCAGCCTTGATCAATCCGGCGCCTGCGCCATTTGAACGACTAATTCCCCACCCTGTGGATAACTTTTCACGCTGTTTTCCTGGACGCCGCATGCTGGAGACCGGGACGTAAGGACGGATTGATCAACGGGGAGGCCGATATGCGTCCGATGGTGAAGCCCGCGTTGCGGCGGGCCTGGCGGGAGCGGCAGACGGTGCAGTTCGGGGTGACGCCCGCGCACGCGGTGCTCGTCGGTCCTGTCGACACGGCGACGGGCAGCTTTCTCGAGCTGCTGGACGGGACGCGCGATCTGCCGGTGCTGCGGGAGCAGGGCCGCGCGATGGGGTTGCCGGACGGACAGCCGGATGCGCTGGTCGAGCGGCTGACGGCGGCGGGGCTGCTGGACGATCCCGGGGCGGCGGCCGACGCGGTCGGATCGTTACGGGACGCGGAAGCGCTGGACCGGCTGCGCCCGGAGCTGGCGTCGCTGTCCGTGGTGCACCGGGAGCCGGGGGCCGCGGCCCGGCGGCTGGCGGCGCGCCGGGCCGTGCGGGTCCAGGTGCGGGGCGCCGGCCGGGTCGGGGCGGCCGTCGCCGCGCTGCTGTCCGCCGCCGGGGTCGGCCGGGTCGATGTGCTGGACGGCGGCTGCGTCCAGGAGTGGGACGTGGCACCCGGCGGTCCGCCCGCCCGGTCCGTCGGCGAGCGCAGGGACGCGGCGGCCCGCCGGCTCGTCCGGCGCTCGGCGCCGGGGCGTACGGGCGGGGAGCAGGGCCGTACGGGACAGCGGCAGGCCGCCGAGCCCCCGCTCTCGCTGGTGGTCGTCGCTCCGCGTGACGGGCTCGCGGCGTACGCGCCTGATCCGGCCGCCGCCGGGTCCTGGATCGGCACGGGCACTCCGCATCTCTACGCGGGAGTGATCGAAGCCACAGGTCTGGTCGGACCGCTGGTGCTGCCGGGCGGCACGGCCTGCGCGGGATGTCTGGCGCTGGAGCGGGCCGACGGCGATCCCGGCTGGCCGCGGATGCTGGCACAGTGGAGGTCGGGGCGCAGAGCCGTCCCCGTACCCGCCTGTGATCTGGGCCTTGCCACGGCGGTCGCGGGACTGGCGGCCGCGCACGCGCTGTCGTTCCTCGACGGGGAACTGCCCGCGAGCACCGGAGCACGCTGGGAGGTGTCGATGCCGCTGCTGGACTGGCGCGCGGAGCGGCTCACCCCGCATCGGGACTGCTCCTGCGGGGCCGCAGGCAGAACAGAGGGGGAGCGAGTCGTCGGGACGGGCCCGCCGCACGACACAATGGTCGGGTAACCGCAGCACGCTCCATGGCCGCCGGACAGACCCTAGGAGGGGCTTCATGTCTGATCTTCCCCGGAAGGCGGTCACCCGCACCGCGAAGCTGGCCACGCTACCGATCGGGTTCGCCGGCAGAGCCACCTGGGGGCTCGGCAGGCGGATCGGCGGCAAGTCGGCGGAGATCGTCAGCCGCGAACTGCAGCAGCGCACCGCCGACCAGCTCTTCAAGGTGCTCGGCGAACTCAAGGGCGGGGCGATGAAGTTCGGCCAGGCCCTGTCCGTCTTCGAGTCGGCGCTGCCGGAGGAGGTCGCGGGTCCCTACCGGGCCGCGCTCACCAAGCTCCAGGAAGCCGCGCCGCCGATGCCGACCCGCACGGTGCACGCGGTGCTGACGGAGCGGCTCGGAGAGGACTGGCGCGAGCTGTTCCTGGAGTTCGAGGACAAGCCGTCGGCCGCAGCCTCGATCGGCCAGGTGCACCGGGCCGTGTGGCACGACGGGCGCGAGGTCGCGGTCAAGGTGCAGTATCCGGGGGCGGGCGAGGCGCTGCTGTCGGATCTGGCGCAGCTCAGCCGGTTCGCCCGGCTGCTGGGGCCGCTGATCCCGGGCATGGACATCAAACCGCTGATCACGGAGTTGCGGGACCGGGTCGCCGAGGAGCTGGACTACGGCTTGGAGGCGCAGGCCCAGCAGGAGCATGCCGAGGAGTTCACCGACGATCCCGACGTGGTCATCCCCGAGGTGGTGCACCAGAGCGAGCAGGTGCTGGTCACGGAGTGGATCGACGGCTGGCCGCTGGCCGACATCATCACGGACGGCACCACCGAACAGCGGGACCGGGCGGGCCAGTTGCTGGCGAGATTCCTCTTCTCGGGCCCGGCGCGCACCGGACTGCTGCACGCGGATCCGCACCCGGGGAACTTCCGGCTGCTGCCGCCCGTCGGCGCCGAGGAAGACGACGCGGACTCCCTGGAGGAGCGGATCGGCGAGTTCCGGCTGGGCGTGCTCGACTTCGGCACGGTCGACCGGCTGCCCGGCGGGCTGCCGGACACCATCGGGGAGGCGCTGCGTACGACACTTGAGGGGGACGCCGAGGGGGTGTACGACCTGCTGCGGGAAGAGGGCTTCGTCAGGGAGACCATCGACCTCGACCCGGACGCGGTGCTGGACTATCTGCTGCCGATCATCGAACCGGCCGCCGTGGAGGAGTTCACCTTCACGCGCACGTGGATGCGTACGCAGGCGGCGCGGATCGCCGATCCCCGCTCCCCCGCCCACCAGTTGGGGCGGCAGCTCAATCTGCCGCCGGCGTATCTGCTGATCCACCGCGTCACGCTGAGCACGATCGGGGTGCTCTGCCAGCTCAACGCGACGGTGCGGCTGCGCGCCGAGCTGGAGGACTGGCTGCCCGGCTTCCTGCCGGAGTCGGAGTACGGGGACGAGGCCGAGCCCGAGGGCGAAGGCGGTACCAAGGGCGAAGGCGAGCCTGCGGGCTGAACGCGCCGCGGGGGCCGGTCCCTTCAAGGACCGGCCCCCGCGTCTTCAGTTCGATCCGCGCTCAGCGGCTACCGCACGGCGGCGGTCACTGCATGACGGCGATGGCCAGCGCGCGGCGGGCGCGCATCGACGCGCGCTCGGCGCGTCTCTGCATACGCCGGGCGGCGACCAGGCGCGATGCCTGGCGCTCCGCCGCGGCATCCCGCATTCGTTCGTCCATATGCGCACGGGCAAGGGCTTCTGGAATGAGTTGCATCTCGCGGGTCCTGTTCTGGCGCGAGTCATTCGCGCCCAGCGTGGTGACGACTGGTGTGGCGGAGCCGGACGGCTCTCGGGTGGAAGGGGTCATCGGATCCTGTTTCTGGGGATCGTGAGTGAAGGGGCGGTCGATGGTTCCGGTCGCGTTCATGCCGAGACCGGGTTCTTGCGCGGACGGCCGCGGGGCCGCTTGCGGGCAACGACCACGCCCTGGACGAAGAGCTCGCCGCCCCAGACGCCCCAGGGCTCGCGCCGCTCCTTCGCCCCGGCGAGGCAGGCCTCGACCAGCGGGCAGGTGCGGCAGAGCGACTTGGCGTACTCGACGTCGGCCGGGGACTCGGCGAAGAAGACCTCCGGGTCGTAGGCACGGCAGGGAACGGGCACACCGAGGCTGTCGATGGCGTCGTCGAGCGCGGTGAGGGTGGTGAGCGGGGTCAAGGTGGAGTCCTCCGTGAGACCGGGCGGGGGGTTTGTTCCGGAAGGCGGTACGGACGGGGCGTGCGCTTCGAGTTGCACGGGTTGTTCTTCCTCGTCTGGTCGGTCCGGCCTGTTGGCCGGGTTGCGGCTTGGTACCTGGTGCTTCTTGTCCCCGAGGCCCCTTCGCGCTGTCCGTCCCGTTCAGGGACAAACAAAAGGGCCGCGGATCCCGGGTGGGGTTCCGCGGCCCTGAAGGCGCCGGCCTGATTCTCGATCAGACTGGATCGCTCCAGGGTTCGAGCCCACGGAAGGCCCACATCTTGTGCTGGTGCTTCATCTGCTGCTGGGGTTCGGCAGTGGCCGCCGCGAGCGCATAGGCCGTGGCCTGAGCCTCGGCCGCCGTCGCTCCCGCTGCCACTGCCTTGGTCCGTCGCGGGTCATTGACGCGCCGACCGGGCAGCAGGTTGACACCTGACTCCACGACGGACCCCGAACGCACGGCGAAGGCGCCGAGCAGATCGGTGACGACAATGAACTCCGGGCGGGAGACGCCGAGAGAGCAGACAGAGGCGACCGGACGATCGGTCATTTTGGCGCTGCTGCCGCTGTTGATGCTGATCATGGAAATCGCCTCCTCTCGGCGTCTAAGGGACAGGCCGGGGCCGGTCACACGTATTCGGATAAGTAGAGCACGGCGACAGGGCTTCGGTGAAGCGCTTGTTTCCGTGGTTAAGAACCTATGGGGACCGACGGGGCGCGCGCAAACTATTTTCCCGACGAGTTTGAATCAGCTTGTTCCGTCCCCGCCCGCGACGGCCTCCCCAGGCTCCCCGCCTGCGCAGATGGCCAGGACATCGGCCCCGTACCGGCCGAGTTTCCGGCTGCCGACCCCGGCGATACCGGCCAACTCGCCCTCGCCGCCCGGCACCGCCTCGGCGATGGCCATCAGCGTCTTGTCCGTGAAGACGCAGTACGCGGGCTGGCCGATCAGTTGGGCCTGGCCGGCGCGCCAGTCGCGCAGCCGCTCGTACAGCGCCTCGTCCATGTCGGAGGGGCAGTCCTCGCAGCGCATCAGCTTCATCTCGCCGGCGTCCGTGAGGGTCTTGCCGCACACCCGGCACAGCGCCGGTCCGCGCCGCTTGCGCCGGGCGCCCGCACCACCGCGCTCGACGGCGGCCGCGCCGGCCCCCGCGCTGTACGTCCCGTACCCACCGCGCGCGGCGGGCGCCGCCGAGCCGGGGCGCAGCCCGGTGAGAAAGCGGGTCGGCCGCCGGGAGGCCCGGCCGCCCGGTGAGCGGGCCAGCGACCAGGACAGCGAGAGATGCAGCCGCGCCCTCGTCACGCCGACGTAGAGGAGCCTGCGCTCCTCCTCGACCTGCTCGTCGGTCTTCGCGTACGTGATCGGCATCATGCCTTCGGTGAGGCCGACCAGGAACACGGCGTCCCATTCGAGCCCCTTCGCCGCGTGCAGCGAGGCGAGCGTGACGCCCTGCACCGTCGGCGCGTGCTGCGCCGCCGCGCGCTCGTCCAACTCGGCGACCAGGTCGGAGAGCGTCGCCGACGGCTTGGCCCTGACGAAGTCCTCGGCGAGCCGCACCAGCGCGGCCAGCGACTCCCAGCGGTCGCGGACGGCGCCGGAACCGGCCGGCGGTTCGGTGGTCCAGCCCTTCGTGGAGAGCACGGCGCGCACCTGCGACGGCAGATCGACGACATCGTCGAGGATCGAGTCGTTCGAGCCGAACCGGGCGGCCCCCCGCAGCGCGGCGCCCGCCTCCCGTACTTCCTGCCGCTCGAAGAACCGCTCGGCGCCGCGGAGCTGGTACGGCACGCCCGCGTCGGCCAGGGCCTGTTCGTAGACCTCCGACTGCGCGTTGATCCGGTAGAGCACGGCGATCTCGCCCGCCTGGACGCCCGCAGCGATCAGGTCGCGGATCCGGCGCGCGGTGCCCTCGGCCTCGGCCGGCTCGTCCGCGTACTCGGTGAAGACCGGGTCGGGGCCCGCCTCGCGCTGCGAGATCAGTTCGAGCCGGTGCTCGGCCGCGCGGCCACGGGCCTGGCTCAGCAGGCCGTTGGCCAGATGGACGACCTGCGGCGTGGAGCGGTAGTCCCTGACGAGCTTGACCATCGTCGCCCCCGGGTGGCGGGTGCGGAAGTTCAGCAGGTGGTCGGGGGTGGCGCCGGTGAAGGAGTAGATCGTCTGGCTGGCGTCGCCCACCACGCACAGGGTCTCCCTGTCGCCCAGCCACAGCTCCAGCAGCCGCTGCTGGAGCGGGCTCACGTCCTGGTACTCGTCCACCACGAAGTGCTGGTACTGGCGGCGGACCTGGTCGGCGATGTCATGCCGGTCCTGGAGGATGCCGACGGTCAGCAGCAGGACGTCCTCGAAGTCGATCACCCCGCGGTCCCGCTTGAGCTGCTCGTACATCCCGTAGATCTGGCCGATCTCCGCCGGGTCGCGCGGGGCGTCGCGCAGCGACTTGGCGACCTCCGCCGGATAGTCGGCGGGGACGGTCTGGGTGACCTTCGCCCACTCGATCTCCCCCGTCACATCCCGCAGTTCGCCCCGGTCGAGCCTGATCCGGCAGCGCGCCGCCGCCTCGGCGACGAGCTGCACCTTGCGCTCCAGCAGCCGGGGCAGATCGCCGCCGACCGCCTTCGGCCAGAAGAACTGGAGCTGGCGCAGGGCGGCCGAATGGAACGTGCGCGCCTGGACCCCGCCGGCGCCGAGCTGGCGCAGCCGCCCCCGCATCTCGCCCGCCGCGCGGTTGGTGAACGTGACGGCCAGGACCGTGCCGGGCTGGAGGATGCCGGCCCTGACCCCGTACGCGATCCGGTGCGTGATCGCGCGCGTCTTGCCCGTGCCGGCCCCGGCCAGCACGCACACCGGTCCGTGCAGCGCCGTGGCGACGGCCCGCTGCTCGGGGTCGAGCCCTTCGAGCACCGCGTCGGCGTCGCGCGGCGGGGCCACGATCTGGCCGGCGTCGGAATCCTGCGGGAACAGTGGGGAGTGCGTTGCTGGTGTCACCCCGCCATGCTGCCAGGTCGGCTGTGACAGGAGCGGAAGTTGTCCACAGGCGATGCGTATTCGTCGTACGAACGCGCGGGGTACCGCACCGAACGCGCGGGGTGCCGCACCGGAGGTCGCGGTACGGGAATGGCCGCCGCCTCCGCTACGTTCACACGCGTAGGGCGAGACGGACGAGCCAGAGGAGCGCGAGGGACATGCCGGGCACTGTGACGATGTACAGCACCACGTGGTGCGGATACTGCCGTCGGCTCAAGGGCCAGATGGACCGCGAGGGCATCGCGTACAAGGAGATCAACATCGAGCAGGATCCCGAGTCGGCGGCCTTCGTCGAGAAGGCGAACGGCGGCAACCAGACGGTGCCGACCGTGCTGTTCGACGACGGTTCGACGCTGACGAACCCGTCGCTCGCCCAGGTCAAGCAGAAGATCGGCGCCTGACGCACGACGGCGTCCAGGAGCCCCCGCCGAACGGCGGGGGCTCCTTCGTGTCAGGTCACCGCTCGGGCTTGGGCAGCGGCTTCCCGTACCACAGCTCGACCAGCCGGGCCGCGATCGAGATGCCGAGCGGCGGCAGGATCTCGCCCGTCTCGATCGCCGTCCGCAGGTCCTCGCGGGAGAACCAGCGCGCCTCCTCGATCTCCTCGCCGTCCACGGTGATCTCCGACGACGTGGCGCGGGCCATGAAGCCCAGCATCAGGCTCGAAGGGAACGGCCACGGCTGGCTCGCGACGTACTCGACGTCGCCGACCACGACCCCGGCCTCCTCGAAGACCTCGCGGGCCACCGACATCTCGATGGACTCGCCCGGCTCGACGAAGCCGGCGAGGGTCGAGAACCGGCCCTCCGGCCAGTGCACCTGGCGGCCGAGCAGCGCCCGGTCCTCCTCGTCCGTGACGAGCATGATCACCGCGGGGTCGGTACGCGGGTAGTGCTCGGCGCCGCAGGCGGGGCAGCGCCGGATGTGGCCTGCCGCGGCGATCACCGTACGTTCGCCGCAGCGCGAGCAGAAGCGGTGCAGCCGCTGCCAGTTCTCGAGTGCGACGGCGTGCACCAGCAGGCCCGCGTCGCGCGCCGACAGCAGCAGCCCCGCCTCGCGCAGCCCCGCGGGGCGCGCCGACTGGTCCATGCGTCCCGGCAGCGAGTCCTTCTGGAGCGCGAAGTAGCGCACGCCCGCGTCGTCCGTGCCGAGGAAGTAGCGGTGCGTCTCGGTGACGGGCGCCTCGAAGGACGGTGTCATGACGAGTTCGGTGGTGCCTTCGGGGGTGTCGTCGATCAGCGCCTGGCCGCCCGACACGACGAAGACGCGCGTCGTCGGGTGGCTCCAGGCAGCCGACAGCCACGCCTCGTCCAGCCGGTGGTGGGCCGCGCGGTCGATCCCGCTCGGGGCGGTGAGGCCGATCGGTCGGTGTGCGATGTCTTCGTTGCTGGTGGTGCTCACAAGTACTTCCAACTCCCCCGGACGACGTGGGTATTTCTCAGTGGCGGCGGCGCCGCACGACGCGCGGACTGCGCGAGCCGCTCAGCGCGGGGCCGCGGCAAGCTCGCCCCACAGGTACGCGCTGCTCTCGACACCCTTGAGCAGGAGTGCCAGCTCGATCTTCTCGTTCGGCGAGTGCCAGCCGTCGGACGGTACGGAGACACCCAGGAACAGCACCGGCGCGCCGAGCACGTCCCGCAGATCGGCCGCGGGGCCCGAACCGCCCGCCCGGGTGTAGCGGATCTTCTGGCCGAACGCGCGGCCCATGGCCCGTACGACCGACCGGAGCGCCGGGTGGTCCAGCGGGGTCAGACACGGGCGGGTGGCGGGGCCGAAGGTGATCTTGTGGCGGATACCGGCCGGGACGCGCGCCTGCGCCCACGCGCGTACGGACCGCTCGATCCGGTCCGGGTCCTGTCCTTCGACCAGCCGGAACGACAGCTTCAGCATGGCCGACGACGGGATGATCGTCTTGTCGCCGGAGCCCTGGTAGCCGCCGCCGATGCCGTTGACCTCGGCGGTGGGACGCGCCCACAGCCGCTCCAGGGTGGAGTAGCCGGCCTCCCCCAGTGTGCCCTGCGACCTGGCGGTCCCCAGCCACTCCCGCTCGTCGAAGGGCAGCTCGGCGAAGAGGGCGCGCTCGGTCGCGGTCAGCTCGGCGACGCCGTCGTAGAAGCCGGGGATCGCGACCCGCTCGTCGGCGTCGTGCAGCGCGGCGACGAGCCGCGCCGCGACGGTGGCCGGGTTCGGTACGGCGCCGCCGAAGGCCCCCGAGTGGATGTCCTCGTCGGGCCCGTACAGCTCGATCTCGCAGACGGCGAGCCCGCGCATCCCGGTGCAGACGGTGGGGGTGTCCCGGGACCACATGCCGGTGTCGGAGACCATCACCACGTCGGCGGCGAGCCGGGCCGCCTGCCGCTCGGCCAGCTCCCGCAGGTGCGGCGAGCCCGACTCCTCCTCGCCCTCGATCAGGAGCTTGAGATGGACGGCGGGGCTGGTGCGGCCGGTGGCCGCGAGATGGGCGCGGACGCCCAGTGTGTGGAAGAACACCTGCCCCTTGTCGTCGGCGGCGCCGCGTCCGTACAGCAGGCCGTCCCGTACGACGGGGTCGAAGGGGTCGCTGAGCCAGCCGTCCTCGCGGGCGGCGGGCTGCACGTCGTGGTGGCCGTAGACCAGCACGGTCGGCGCCCCGGGGTCGTCGGACGCCCACTCGGCGAAGACGGCGGGCGCGCCGGGCGCCGCGGGGGTGCCCGTCTCCCAGACCTCGGTGACCGGGAACCCGGTCTCCGCCAGCTTGGCGGCCAGCCAGTCGGCGCTGCGGCGCACATCGGCGGTGTGCTCGGGCTGGGCGGAGACGGAGGGGATGCGCAGCCACTCGGCGAGGTCGTCGAGGAAAGCCGCCCGGTGGGTCTCTATGTACGTACGGACGACGCTGTCCGGGGTCTCGCTCATGATGTCGAGCCTAACCGGCTCAGGGGGCGTGCTCGTCTGCCGGTTCGGCCGCTCCTTCGGTGAGGATCCGCTCCAGCTCGGCCCTGCCGGGCAGCACGGCGGGACGCACCACGTCGCCGCTGCGCACGTAGAGGAAGGCGGCCGCCACCTCGGCCGGCGCCAGGCCGTGCTGCTCGGCCCAGGCCAGCCGGTAGACGGCGAGCTGGAGCGGGTCGGCGTTGCGGATCCTGCTGGTCTTCCAGTCGACGATCTCGTACGTGTACGCGCCGGTCGCGGGGTCGAGATCGCGGTAGACGGCGTCGATCCGGCCGCGGATCACCCGCCCGGCGAGGGTGAGATGGAACGGCGCCTCGACGCGGTACGGGGTGCGGGACGCGTACGCCGTCCGCTCGAACGCCGCCTTGAGGGCGGCCAGGTCGCGCTCGTCCGCGATCTCGGGCTCGTCGGCGGCGCCCCCCGGCAGCTCGTCGGGCCCGAGCATCGGCAGCGGCAACTCCTCGAACCGCGACTCCACCCAGGCGTGGAACCGGGTCCCCCGGCGCGCTGCGGGCTGCGGGGGCCGCGGCATGGGCCGGGCGAGATCCTGCGCGTACCCGTCGGGATCGGCGGCGAGCCGCAGCAACTGGGACGCGGACAGCGACGCCGGTACGGACACGTCGCGAACAGCGGCCCGAGCGCGGGTCAGCTCGCGCGCGAGCGCGTCAAGATCACGATCCCAGGAGTCGAGGGTCCGGACCTCCTCGGGCGTGAGGGGTCCGCTGTGCGGCGCCCCTTGCGGCGTTCCCTGCGGGGGGCGGGGGGCGGGGAGGAGCGGGGCAGCGTGGGGCGGGGGCTCGGTGCCGTCGTGCGGGGTGCCGTCCGGTGCGGGCGGGGCGCCGCCGGCCCGGATCCCACCGGGCGCGACCGTGCCGGGCACGGCCCCGCCGGGGCTGGCGCCGTCCGGGGCGGGTGCGGGCTCGTCCCGGGTGTCGGTCCAGGCGTCCCAGTCCGCCAGATCGGACTCTGGCTCCGGCCCCTCGGGCGGGGTATCCCTGGCAGGGATGGCGCCGCGCGCGCTCCGGTCGGGGACGGTCCCGTCCGGCGCTGTCCCGTACGGCGCTGTCCCGTACGGCGCTGTCCCGTCCGGCACGGTCCCGTCCGGCACGGTCCCGTACGGCACGGTCCCGTCCGGCACGGTCCCGTCCGGCACGGTCCCGTACGGCACGGTCCCGTACGGCACGGTCCCGTACGGCAGCGTCTCGTCGGCCGCCGCCCCGTCGTGCTCGGCGGCGGGCTCCGCCCGCGCGTCCGTCCAGGCGTCCCAGTCCGCCAGGTCGGGGTCGGGTTCCGGGTCGTCCTCCTCGGGGGCGTACGGCTCCTCGTACGGATCGTCCGCGGTCGGAGCCGGGGCCGGGGCGGGTTCCGGTTCTGGCGGGCCTGACTCCAGGTAGGTCAGGACCGTGTCCGCCGCTTCCCGGCGGCGGCGCATGGACCGCTCGTCCAGGGGGAGCGGCCAGGGCTGCGGGGTGGTCTCCGCCAGGAGGGCCGGGTTCTCCTCGCTCTCCGCCGGTTCGTCCGCCCACGCCTCGATCTCGCCGTACCCCGCCGCGCAGTGGTCGTACAGCGCGTGCAGGAAGTCCGACGGGCCCCTCGGGCGCTTCTGGCTGGGGCCCCACCAGTGGCCCGAACCCAGCAGCAGGGTGCGCGGGCGGGTGAAGGCGACGTAGCCCAGGCGCAGTTCCTCGGTGTGCTGATGCGCCTTCATCCGGTCCTTGAACGTCTTCAGCCCCTTCGCGTCCCAGGACTCGATGTCCGGGAGGGTCGCCGCGTCGCCGCGCAGCGCGTGCGGAAGCACCTTCGGCTGCGCCGTCCATGCCTCGCGTGCCCGGCCGCTCGGGAACTGTCCGGTGACCAGGCCCGGCACGGCCACGACGTCCCACTCCAGGCCCTTGGCCTTGTGCGCCGTGAGCACCTTCACGGTGTTCTCGCCGCCGGGCAGCGCGTTGTCCAGGCCCTTCTCGTACTGCGCCGCCGTGCGCAGGAACGCCAGGAACGCCAGCAGCCCGGCCTCGCCGTCGAGCGCGGCGAAGGAGGCGGCTATGTCGAGGAAGTTGCCGAGGGTCTCGCGGCGGCGGGCGGCCAGCGCGTGCGGCGACGCGGCCAGCTCGACCTCCAGGCCCGTCGTGGCCAGCACCCGGTGCAGGACGTCCATCAGCGGGTCGGCGAGGGATCTGCGCAGGTCGCGCAGTTCGGTGGCGAGGCGGGCGAACCGTACCCGGGCGGCCGCCGAGAACGGCAGGCCGTCCTGGGGCGCGCCCGCCGACTCCAGGAACGTGTCGAGCGCGTCGGCGAGGGAGATGACCTCCGCCGGGTCCGTGCCCTCGACGGCGGCGGCCAGCCGCTCGTCCATGGCGGCCGGGTCGTCGGGGTCGGCGGAGCCGGCGCCGCCTCTGTGGACGAGCAGCCGGGCCCTGCGGCCCAGCAGCGCCAGGTCGCGCGGGCCGATCCGCCAGCGGGGCCCGGTCAGCAGCCGGACGAGCGAGGCGTTGGCGCCGGGGTCCTGCAGCACCTCGCACACCGCCACCAGGTCGGCCACCTCGGGCAGATGCAGCAGCCCGGACAGGCCGACCACCTCGACGGGCACGTCACGCGCGACCAGCGCGCCCTGGATCGCGGCGAAGTCGCCCGCCGTGCGGCACAGGACGGCGATCTCGCCGGGCTCCTTGCCGGTACGTACGAGATGGCCGATCGAGTCGGCCAGCCACGCGATCTCCTCGGCGTGCGTGGCGAGCAGGGCGCAGCGCACGCTGCCGTCCCGCTCGGCGCCCGGCGCGGCCCGTAGCGCCTCGACGCCTTCGTGCATCGCGCGCAGCGGCTCGGCGAGGGAGTTGGCGAGGTCGAGGAGGCGGCCGCCGCTGCGCCGGTTCTCGCTGAGCGAGAAGCGGGTGGCGGGCGCGCCGTCGGCGTACGGGAAGTGGGCCGGGAAGTCGTCCAGGTTGGCGACGGACGCGCCGCGCCAGCCGTAGATCGCCTGGCAGGGGTCGCCGACGGCGGTCACCGCGTGTCCGCTGCCGCCGCCGAACAGACCGGCCAGCAGGAGCCGCTGGGCGACGGACGTGTCCTGGTACTCGTCGAGGAGCACCACCCGGAACTCGTCCCTGAGGATGCCGCCGACCTCGGGCCTGGTGAGGGCGAGTTCGGCGGAGAGGGCGATCTGGTCGCCGAAGTCGAGGAGGTCGCGGGCGCTCTTGGCGTCGCGGTAGCGCCCGACGAGGTCGAGGAGTTCGCCCCGCGCGAGGGCGGCCTCGGGGGCCTTGCGCAGCTCGGCGTTGCTGAGTTTCGCACCGTCCAGGGTGCGCAGCAGCTCGGTGTCGTACGCGCCGAGCTTCGCGGGCCGCACCAGGTGCTCCGCCAGCTCGGCGTCCAGCGCGAGCAGATCGCTGACGAGCGCGGGAAGCGTCTTGACGAGGGACGGGTACGGTCCCGGCGCCTCGCGCAGCACCCGCGCTGCGAGCTGGAAGCGGGTGGCGTCGGCGAGGAGCCGCGCGGTCGGTTCGAGCCCTATCCGCAGCCCGTGATCGGTGAGGAGCTGCCCGGCGAAGGCGTGGTACGTGGAGATGCGGGGCTCGCCGGGCGGGTGGTCGGGGTCGATGGCGTCGGGGTCGGTGACCCCGGCCCGCACGAGGGCCTTGCGGACGCGCTCGGCCAGTTCGCCGGCGGCCTTGTTGGTGAAGGTGAGCCCGAGGACCTGCTCGGGCGCGACCTGCCCCGTCCCGACCAGCCACACCACCCGCGCGGCCATCACCGTCGTCTTCCCCGACCCGGCCCCGGCCACGATGACCTGCGGGGCGGGCGGGGCGGTGATGCACGCCGTCTGCTCCGGGGTGAAGGGGATGCCGAGGAGCTCCTTGAGCTGCCCGGGATCGGTGAGGTGTGCGGCCACCCCAGAGAGGCTATCCGCCCCCACCGACAACGCCCCCCGCTACGGCCTCAGGCCTCCCCCGGCCGGGAGGAGCGTACGGGCAGCAGCCGCCGCGAGGCGCCGGGCCGCGTCGGCGGGGAGCCGTCGGAAGGGGCGTTCCGGCCCCCCCTCGGCGTGCGCCGGACGGCGTGGTGCCGTGACCGGCGATTCCGTCCGACCGAGGAACACCCGCCACGCACTCGGCTCCTCGGCCCGGAGCCCCGGGGGCGGCACCGCCCGGCTTTCCGGGCAGCCCCACGCGCGCACGTGCCCGGGATGCACGACCAGGCGAGCCGTCCTGCCCGGCGGGACAGCAGCCGCCCCGCACGCCGCGCATCCCCCGGTGAGCACATACCGCGACCGCGAACGGGCAGTGCCCACGCCACCCAGCAGACGGCCGGTGGCCTGGCGGCGCCGGCGCACGGCCAACGTCGCGAACGCGCCTGCCCCGCCCGGACGGGCACCTGTCACTCCACGATCTGCCGGCCCTCCGGTTGCGCTCCGCACGACGCTCGGAACGCGCAGTGGGCGCAGTGCTGGCCCGTGCTCGGGGTGAAGCGTTCGTCCAGGACTCGGCCCGCCGCCGTGGCCAGGAGGTCGCCCACCCATTCGCCTGCCAGTGGTTCCTGGGCCTGGATCTTGGGGAGTTCGTCGCCGCCCTCGCGCTTCGGGGCCGGTTGGCGGAGTTGGACCAGTTCGGCGCCTGCCGACTCCGGGCGGTGGCCGTCGAAGATTTCGTCCAGGGCTCCTTCGCGTACCGCGAGTTGGTAGACGGCTAGCTGGGGGTGGTGGGCGACCTCTTCCTTGGTCGGGGTCGCCTTGCCCGTCTTGAAGTCCACGACGTACGCCCGGCCCTGGACGTCCTTCTCCACGCGGTCCATCGAGCCCCGGATCCGGACCTCGTACTCGCCGGCCTCGATCGTGACGTCGAATTCGTGTTCCGTGGCGACGGGGGTGCGGCCGGCTCGGTCGCCGACGTGCCACTTCAGGAAGCGTTCGAGCGCCACGCGCGCGTGCTCCTTTTCCTGGTGGGACTTCCAGGGGGCGTCGAAGGCGAGCGCGTCCCAGACGGAGTCCAGCCGTTCCATCAGGACGGCGAGGTCGGCGGGGGTGCGTCCGGAGGCGACCTCGTCGGCCAGGACGTGCACCACGTTGCCGAACCCCTGCGCCGCCGTGGCCGGTTCGGCCGCCTTCACCTCGCGGCCGAGGAACCACTGGAGCGCGCAGGTGTTCGCGAGCTGGTCCAGCGCACTGCCGGAGAGCGCGACCGGCTGGCCCCGGTCGCGCAGCGGGACCGCGCTGAGCGTCGGCTCGTACATGCCCCACCAACTGTTCGGGTGCGCGGTGGGGACCAGCGCCTGGCCGTCCTCGTCGGTGAGCGCGGCGAGTGTGGCGAGCCTGCGGGCCGCCGCGTCCCGCAGGGCGGGGCTCGCCGCCGGGTCGACCGTCGTGGCGCGCAGTTCGGCGACGAGCGGGGCGACGGCGAGCGGCCTGCGCGGGCGGCCGGTGATGTCGCGCGGCTCGACGCCCAGTTCGGTGAGGAAGCGGGAGGGCTGGTCGCCGTCGTCGGCGGGGGCCTTCACCGCCGTGACGACGAGCCGTTCGCGGGCGCGCGTCGCCGCCACGTAGAACAGCCTGCGCTCCTCGGTAAGGAGGGCGCCGGGGGTGAGCGGCTCGGCGAGGCCGTCCCTGCCGATCCTGTCGGCCTCCAGCAGCGAGCCGCGCCGCCGCAGATCCGGCCAGAGCCCCTCCTGGACCCCCGCCACGACGACCAGCCGCCACTCCAGCCCTTTCGAGCGGTGCGCCGTCATCAGCCGTACGGCGTCGGGGCGTACCGCCCGCCTGCTGAGGGTGTCGGCCGCGATGTCCTGGGCGTCCAGCTCTTCGAGGAAGTTGAGCGCGCCACGGCCGCCGATCCGCTCCTCCGCGCGGGCGGCGGCGTCGAAGAGCGCACAGACCGCGTCGAGGTCGCGGTCGGCGTTACGGCCCGCAGCCCCGCCGCGCAGCGCCGACCGTTCGAGCCTGCGCGGCAGGTTCGTGCCGTCCCACAGCTCCCACAAAGCCTCCTCCGCCGTGCCGCCGCCTTCGAGCAGTTCGCGCGCCTTGCGCAGCAGCCCGCCGAGCACCTGCGCGCCCCTGGCGTACGCGGGGTCGTGCGCGACGAGCCGTTCGGGCTCGGCGAGTGCGAGGGCGAGCAGCGCGTCGGAGGGCGGCGGGAGCCGGTTCCCGGCCGCCCGTTCGTCGTCCCGCAGGGCCCGGCCGAGCCGGCGCAGATCGGCCGCGTCCATCCCGCCGAGCGGCGAGGAGAGAAGCGTCAGCGCCGTCTCGACGTCCAGCCAGGGAGCAGTGCCCCCGTCGCCCCCGTCCGCCGCCGGCTCGCCCGGCGCCGGGCGCAGCGCCGCCGTCGCCACCGCCCTGAGCGCCGTCAACAGCGGCGCGACGGCGGGCTCGTGGCGCAGGGGTACGTCGTCGCCGTCGACCTCCAGCGGCACACCGGCCGAGGTGAGGGCGCGCCGTACGGAGGGGATGGTGCGGCCGCCCGCGCGGACCAGCACGGCCATCTCGCTCCACCGGACGCCGTCCTCCAGATGCGCCCTGCGCAGGATGTCCGCGATGTTCTCCAGCTCCGTCGACGGGGTCGGGAAGGTGTACGTCTCGACCCGCCCCCCGTCCCGTACCGCCGCCAGCTCGCGGTGGGCCCGCACCTTCTCCGCCGGCAGCCGGGGCAGCGGCATCCGCCGCGTCAGCATCCTGCTCGCCGCCAGCAGCGCGGCGCCCGAGCGGCGCGAGGTGGTCAGCACCTCCACCGGGGCCGGCCGGCCGTCGGCGCGCGGGAACGCGTCGGGGAAGCCCAGGATGCCGTTCACGTCGGCGCCCCGGAAGGCGTAGATCGACTGGTCCGGGTCGCCGAAGGCGATCAGCGAACGGCCCCCGCCCGCCAGTGCGCCGAGCAGTCTGACCTGCGCCGGGTCGGTGTCCTGGTACTCGTCCACGAAGACCGTGTCGTACTGGGCCGTCAGCCGCTTCGCGACCTCCGGGCGGCGCGCCAGCAGCACGGCGCGGTGCACCAGCTCCGCGTAGTCGAGCACGCCTTGCAGATCGAGGACGTCGAGATATTCGGCGAGGAAGGAAGCCGCCGCCGACCAGTCGGGCCTGCCGGTACGCGCGGCGAAGGCGGCCAGCGAGTCGGGTCCGAGCCCCAGCTCCCGGCTGCGGGCGAGCACCGCGCGCACCTCGTCGGCGAAGCCGCGCGTGGTGAGGCACGCGCGCAGCTCGTCCGGCCACCGGACGCGCACCCGGCCCTCGCGCTCCAGGTCGAGCTGGCCCGCGAGCAGGTCGCGTACGGCGACGTCCTGCTCGGGCCCGGAGAGCAGCCGCAGCGGCTCGGTGAAGAGGTCGGCCTCCTGGTGCGCGCGGATCAGGGCGTAGCAGAACGAGTGGAACGTCGTGGCCTGCGGCCCGCGGGTGCCGCCGAGCCTGACCGCCATCCGGTCGCGCAGCTCCACCGCCGCCTTGCGGCTGAAGGTGAGCACCAGGATCCGCTCCGGATCGGCGCCCGCCGCGACACGCGCGGCCACCGACTCCACGAGCGTCGTCGTCTTGCCCGTGCCGGGACCGGCGAGCACCAGCAGCGGCCCGGTCCCGTGGTCAACCACCCTGCGCTGTGCGGCGTCCAGCTCAGGAGGGACCACCGGCTCCGGAGGCGTGCGCACCAGTCGGTACGCACCCGTGGACCGCTGCCGTACCCGGCGCTGCGGTGCCGGGGTGCGCCCGGTGGTGGAGGAGGAGCTCACGTGGATCGCCGGTCCTGGAGGAGGTGCTGGGGGACGTGCTGAACGAGGTGCTGGTGGTGCCGGGAGCACCGGCCGGGGTGCGCGGGGCGGGTGCCTCAGACGCTACCGGGCCGCCGCCCGGCACGCGGCGGATCCGTCCGCATGGCGTGCGGCGCTCACGCCGGGCCGTCCGATGCCGGAAACTGTCCTGTGTGAGCCACATCGCCCGCATCCGCACCGCCGGATCTCGCGCCGCCGGGACCCGCGCTGCCGCGATTCCCATGGCCGGGACCCGGACCCGTGCTGCCGGAACCCGCACGGCCGGGATCCGCGCTGCCGCGATCCGTGCTGCCGGATCCTGCACGGCCGGATCCTGCACGACCGGAACCCGCGCCGCCGCGATCCGCACGGCCGGAACCCGCGCCTTCGGAACCCGCGCCGCCGCGATCCGCGCCGTCGTCGGATCCCGCGTCGACCGGATCCGTCCCGTCCCACCGCGCCCGTCTCATGTCGAGCCGCGGCAGATGGCCGTGCGTGGCGCGTCCCGCCTCGCGCAGCGGGGTGGACTCCTCCCGATAGTGGTCGAGGGCCCGCAGTTCGTGCTCGGGCAGCAGCACGCCGTCCGACCTGACCACCCGCCACCAGGGCACCGCGCCGCCGTACAGCGCCATCACCCGGCCGACCTGGCGCGGGCCGCCGTCGCCGAGCCATTCGGCGACGTCGCCGTACGTCATCACCCGGCCTGCCGGGATCAGCTCGGCCACGTCCAGCACCCGCTCCGCGTATTCCGGGAGGCGCTGCGGCTCGTCCCGTTCGCCTGCACGCTCCTCGCTCGTCATCCGGTCCATCCTGCCCCACGGCACCGACAGTCCCCTCCTGGCGTACGACGGTCGCGCGCCGTCACCCCGCGTACGTACGCACGCAAAGGGAGGTATCTCGCGCGGCCCACGCCCCCGCAATGCACCCTGATGCCCCCGTCT
The DNA here is from genome assembly GCF_055584925.1 of Streptomyces sp. NPDC087906. Classification (NCBI taxonomy): domain Bacteria; kingdom Bacillati; phylum Actinomycetota; class Actinomycetes; order Kitasatosporales; family Streptomycetaceae; genus Streptomyces; species Streptomyces sp. NPDC087906. The sequence goes on along the minus strand of NZ_JBVJLC010000008.1, from coordinate 39,700 downwards.
GTCGTCGGCTCGTGCCACCATCGTCCGGGCGGTGACTGGTGATACGAGATCAAGAAGACACGGATGCGGACTCCACGGAGGAGCCCGTGGCGCGCGCTCGCGCCACGGGTTCGCCCTCCGGTACCCCCGCACGCCCCGACGCCGACCGGCCTGAGAACGGCGACCAGACCGGCTCGGACGAGCACACCGGCGCCCACCCCTACGAGCCGCCCTGCAACGACGAGGTGACCCCCACCGACCGGGTCTCCGGCGACGAGCCGCTGCTCGCCGCCCGGGTGCACCGCCCCTCCGACCTGCTGCGGCTGGTCATCGGCATCCTCGCGATCGGTCTGGTGCTCGCCCTCTCGGCCTTCGCCCACGGCACCACGTCCGGCCTTGAGGACGACATCAGCAGGGGTACGGGCCAGGCGCCCGACCTGCTGGCCAAGATGGCGGGGCTGATCTCCAGCATCGCCGTCCTGCTCGTCCCCGTCGCCTTCGCCATCGAGCGGCTGATCAAACGCGACGGGCTGCGGATCGCCGACGGCGTACTCGCCGCCGTACTCGCGCACGGCGTGACGCTCGCCACGGACCTCTGGGTCACCAGAGCGGCGCCGGGCTCCATCCAGGAGGCGCTGACCAGGTCGCAGGCCGGCTCCGGGCTCACCGATCCCGTGCACGGCTATCTGGCCCCCGTCATCGCGTACATGACGGCCGTGGGCATGGCCCGCAGACCCCGCTGGCGCGTGGTGCTCTGGGTGGTCCTGCTGCTCGACGCGTTCGCCATGCTCGTGGCCGGCTACACCACGCCGTTCTCGATCGCCCTGACCGTACTGATCGGCTGGACCGTCGCGTACGGCACGCTCTACGCGGTCGGCTCGCCCAACGTACGGCCCACCGGGCAGACCCTGATGGCGGGGCTGCGCAGGGTCGGCTTCCGGCCCGTCAGCGCCATGCGCGCCGAGGAGGGCGCCGAGTCGGGCGAGCAGGCCGACCGGGGGCGGCGCTACTTCGTCACCCTGGAGGAGGGCGCGCCGCTCGACGTCACGGTCGTCGACAGGGAACAGCAGGCGCAGGGCTTCTTCTACCGGCTGTGGCGGCAGCTCACGCTGCGCTCGATCACCGCGCGCCGCTCGATCCCCTCCCTGCGCCAGGCGCTCGAACAGGAGGCGCTGCTCGCCTACGCGGCCATCGCGGCGGGCGCGCACGCGCCGAAACTGATCGCCACCTCCGAGCTGGGGCCCGACGCCGTCATGCTCGTCTACGAGCATCTGGGCGGCAGATCGCTGGACTCGATCGAGACGGACGACGTCACCGACGAGCTGCTGCGCGGCGCCTGGCGGCAGGTCAAGGCGCTCCAGTCGCGGCGGATCGCGCACCGCGCGCTGACCGGCGACGCGATCATGATCGACCGGTCGGGGCAGGTGATCCTGACCGAGCTGCGCGGCGGGGAGATCGCGGCGGGCGACGTCGTGCTGCGCATGGACACCGCGCAGCTCCTCACCACGATGGGGCTACGGGTCGGCGCGCGCCGCTCGGTCGCCGCGGCCGTCGAGGTGATGGGCCCCGACGCCGTCGCCGACTCGCTGCCGCTGCTCCAGCCGATCGCGCTGAGCCGCTCCACCCGCGCGACGCTGCGCAAGCTCGCCCGCGAGCGCGCGCAGCGCGAACGGGAGGCCGTGCTCGAAGCGTCCGACGCGAACAAGCGCCACCGGCTGGCGGACGCCAAGGCGGCCAGCGGCGGCGACCGCAAGGCCGTACGCAAATCCCTGCGGGCCGAGAAGCAGGCGGAGAAGCGCGCCATAGACGACGCCCTCGACGAGGCGCGCGAGGAGGACCTGCTCTCGCAGATCCGTCAGCAGGTGCTGCTGATCCGGCCGCAGGCGCCGGTCGAACCGGTCAGGCTGGAGCGGATCAGGGCCCGTACGCTCGTCACCTTCATCGCCGGGGCCGTCGCCGCGTACTTCCTGCTCTCCCAGCTCACCCAGCTCGACTACACGATGGTGGTCGGCGAGGCGCACTGGGGCTGGGTGGCGGCTGCGGCGCTGTTCTCCGCGCTGAGCTACATCGCGGCGGCGATGAGCCTGCTGGGCTTCGTGCCCGAGCGGGTCAGCTTCCTGCGGACGGTCATCGCGCAGGTCGCCGGGTCGTTCGTGAAGCTCGTCGCACCGGCCGCCGTCGGCGGTGTGGCGCTCAACACCCGCTTCCTGCAGCGCGCCGGGGTCCGTCCCGGGCTCGCCGTGGCGAGCGTCGGGGCGTCGCAGCTCTTCGGGCTGGGCGCGCACATCCTGCTGCTGCTGTCCTTCGGCTATCTGACGGGTACGGAGAAGACGACGTCGCTCACCCCGTCCAGGACGGTGATCGCCGGTCTGCTGACGGTGGCCGTGCTGGTGCTGGTCGTGACGGCGATCCCGTTCCTGCGCAAGTTCGTCGTGACGCGGCTGCGCTCGCTGTTCGCGGGCGTCGTGCCGCGCATGCTCGACGTACTCCAGCGGCCGATGAAGCTGCTCACCGGCATCGGCGGGATGCTGCTGCTGACCGGCATGTTCGTGATGTGCCTGGACGCGTCGATCCGCGCGTTCGACAACGGCAACCAGCAGCTCAGCTACGCGAGCATCGCCGTGGTCTTCCTCGCGGGCAACGCGCTGGGCTCGGCGGCGCCGACCCCCGGCGGGGTGGGGGCCGTCGAGGGCGCCCTGACGCTGGGTCTGCTCGCCGTCGGACTGCCGAAGGAGGTCGCGGCACCCGCCGTCCTGCTGTTCCGGCTGATGACGTTCTGGCTGCCGGTGCTGCCCGGCTGGCTGTCCTTCAACCAGCTCACCCGCAAGGGAGCCCTGTAGGACAGGGCGGCGCGCGGCAGGCGCCCCGCGCTACTCCGCTTGGACCCCGCCGGGCGCGGCGCGCCCCGCTGTGACACAGGATGGGGGGATGCCGACCTCCTCCGCCCGGCGCGCCGCTGCCCTGGCCGCCGTCACCGCCGCCGCCCTCCTGGCCGTCTCCGCGTGTTCCGACAGCGGATCCGACGGCGGGAGGGGCAGCGGCAGCTCCGACCCGACGGCCCGGCCCACGAACCTGGCCACCCAGAAGCTGGACTGGAAGACCTGCGCCGCCCCGTCCGTCGAGCAGGGCGGCGGCCCCTCGCCGTCCCCGCTGCCCGGCAAGGTGAGCTGGCAGTGCTCGTTCATGACGGTCCCGCTCGACTACGCGAAGCCGGACGGCGACACGATCAAACTGGCGCTCATCCGCGCCAAGGCCGCCGACACGGGCCACCGGATCGGCTCGCTCGTCTTCAACTTCGGCGGCCCCGGCGGCTCGGGCGTCACCGGACTGCCGTCCTTCGCGAAGGACTACGAGAAGCTGCGCGCCCGCTACGACCTGGTCAGCTTCGACCCGCGCGGCGTCGGCGACAGCGACGGCGTCCGGTGCGAGAGCGACAAGCAGCTCGACGCGTACTACGCGCAGGACGCGACCCCCGACGACGCCGCCGAGGAGAAGTCCCTCACCGAGGGCCTGGCGAGCTTCGCCGCCGGCTGCGAGCGCGACTCGGGACGCGAACTGCCGTACGTCGGGACGACCAACGCGGCCCGCGACATGGAGCTGATGCGCCAGGTGCTCGGCGACAAGAAGCTGTACTACTTCGGCATCTCGTACGGCACGGAGCTGGGCGGCGTCTACGCGCACCTGTACCCGAAGAGCGTCGGCAGGGCCGTCTTCGACGGTGTCGTCGACCCGACGCAGGACGCCGAGCAGAGCTCCCTCGGCCAGGCGAAGGGCTTCCAGCTCGCCCTGGACAACTTCGCCAAGGACTGCGTGTCGCGCGGCGACGCCTGCACCCTGCCCGGCAGCACCCCGAAGCAGATCGAGGGGTTCATCTCCTCGCTGCTCGCCCGGCTCGACAAGCAGCCGATCGCGGGCATCGGCAGCCGCAAGCTGACGCAGACCCAGGCCACCAACGGCATCGCGCAGGCGCTCTACTCGAAGGAGTACTGGCCGCTGCTCGAACAGGGTCTTGACGAGGCGGACGGCGGCAACGGCGGGCTGCTGCTCGCGCTGTCCGACGCGATGAACGGCCGCGACCAGCAGGGCAGGTACAGCAACATCCAGGCGGCGAACGCGGCCGTCAACTGCGTCGACTCCAAGGAGCGCTACACGCTGGCGCAGACGAAGGCCAAGCTGCCGGAGTTCCGCAAGGCATCGCCGGTCTTCGGCGACTTCCTCGGCTGGGGCATCATGAGCTGCTCCGAGTGGCCCGTGCCGGGCACCTGGACGCATCCCGACGTCAGCGCGCCGGGCTCGGCCCCGATCGTCGTCGTCGGCAACACCGGTGACCCGGCGACCCCGTACGCGGGCGCGAAGGCGATGGCGGACGCGCTGGGCAAGGGCGTCGGCGTGGAGATCACCTACGAGGGCCAGGGCCACGGCGCGTACGACAGCGGCGACGCGTGCATCCAGAAGGCCGTCAACGGCTACCTGCTGGACGGGACCGTGCCCAAGGCCGGCACCGTCTGCAAGTAACCCCACACGGACGACGCAGGGCCCGGACCGCGTACGGTCCGGGCCCTGCGTATGCGCGACGTTCCGGTGGATCTAGTAGATCGGCTTCTCCGGCTCGATCTGGTTGACCCAGCCGACGACCCCGCCGCCCACATGCACGGCGTCGGAGAAGCCCGCCGACTTCAGGACGGCGAGCACCTCGGCGCTGCGCACCCCCGTCTTGCAGTGCAGGACGATCTTCTTGTCCTGCGGCAGGTGCTCCAGCGCGTTGCCCATCAAGAACTCGTTCTTGGGGATCAGCTTGGCGCCGGGGATCGAGACGATCTCGAACTCGTTCGGCTCGCGGACATCGATGACCTCGATGTTCTCGCCGTCGTCCATCCACTCCTTGAGCTGCTTCGGAGTGATCGTCGAACCAGCCGCCGCCTCCTGGGCCTCCTCCGACACGACGCCGCAGAACGCCTCGTAGTCGATCAGCTCGGTGACGGTGGGGTGCTCGCCGCAGACCGCGCAGTCGGGGTCCTTGCGGACCTTGACCTGGCGGTACTGCATCTCCAGCGCGTCGTAGATCATCAGCCGCCCGACCAGCGGGTCGCCGATGCCGGTCAGCAGCTTGATCGCCTCGGTGACCTGGATCGCCCCGACGGACGCGCAGAGCACGCCCAGCACGCCGCCCTCGGCGCAGGAGGGGACCATGCCGGGGGGCGGGGGCTCCGGGTAGAGGCAGCGGTAGCACGGGCCGTGCTCCGACCAGAAGACGCTCGCCTGACCGTCGAAGCGGTAGATCGAACCCCAGACGTACGGCTTGTCCAGCAGCACGCAGGCGTCGTTGACCAGATACCGGGTGGCGAAGTTGTCCGTGCCGTCCACGATCAGGTCGTACTGGGCGAAGATCTCCATCACGTTCTCGGCTTCGAGCCGCTCTTCGTGCAGGACCACGTTGACGTACGGGTTGATGCCGAGGACGGAGTCACGCGCCGACTGGGCCTTGGAGCGGCCGATGTCGGACTGGCTGTGGATGATCTGGCGCTGCAGGTTCGACTCGTCGACCTCGTCGAACTCCACGATGCCGAGCGTGCCGACACCGGCCGCCGCCAGGTACATCAGGGCCGGGGAGCCGAGGCCACCGGCCCCCACACACAGCACCTTCGCGTTCTTCAGCCGCTTCTGCCCGTCCATCCCGACATCGGGGATGATCAAGTGACGGGAGTACCTGCGGACCTCGTCGACGGTCAGCTCAGCAGCGGGCTCGACCAAGGGGGGCAGCGACACAGGGACCTCTACAAGGGGGTTGGTCGTTCATTCAGTAATCCGTTCTCTCTGTAACAGTGCCACGCGCCTGCTCATTCCGAGACACCAGGTCCGACCCGCGAGACGATCTCGTCCCAGTAGCCGGGCAGCGCGTCGAACGGGTTCTGCGGGCCCGTCCGGTCGGTGAAGAAGATCGTCCCCGCGCCCTGCCAGCGGGCGACCCGCATCGCCTCGTCCAGGTGGGTGCGGGGCAGTCCGTGGACGAGATGGACGAATCGTTCCGGCGGATAGCCGGCCGTCCACTCGGCCGCCTGCGACCAGCGGTAGTCGCTCCACGGCCCGGAGAAGGTCACCAACTGGTCGGCGGCCTCCGCGTATCCGGGGTACGGGTGGGTCCCGTGCCCGAGGACGACGTGCGCGCCCTCCACCAGCGCCTCCAGGGTGGCCGTGACCCGCCGTACCGCAGGCAGCTCCGCCCGGTCGGCCGGGCACCGGTCGAGGGAGAAACCGGCGACGCGGTACCAGTCCAGATAGCGCTGCGCGTCGGCGACGATCTCGCCGAACGGGCGGCTGCCGTACGCCAGGTCGAGATGGCCGAGCACCCGTACGCCCGCGTTGGTCAGCCGTCCTGCGGCGTCGAGGCAGTGCGGGTCGGGCCGGGTGCCGGGGCCCTGGGCGACGTTGAGCACGACCCAGTGCAGCGGCGTGGCGGGCCGGGTGAGACCGGCCCATTCGGCGGGCGCCAGCAGCGGATGCGCGTAGCCCGGGACACCGAGGCCGACCTCGCCGGCCTCGGTGGCGGAGAGGCGCTGACCTGTCGTGGTCAGATACGGCACGCCGCCTCCATCCAGATGTCGGCGAGCGATTCCTCCAGATTGATCCGCGGGCGCCAGCCGAGCCGGTCGCGCGCGGTGCGCACGTCCGCCTGCTGCCAGGATCCGCAGCCGTCGGGGTACGGGAACGGGCCGGCGCCGAGCTGCTCCGGCGCGGACTCGCCGCGCTGGGCGCCGATCGGCGCGTGGCCGTGCCGGGCGGGGCCCGGGGCGTCCAACTCGTGCAGCGCGCCCGCGTATCCGGCGACCCTGGCCAGCACGGCGGCGGCGTCCCTGAGCTTCACGGACCGGCCGGTGCCGATGTTGACGATGCCCTGCGCCGCGGACAGCGAGGCGGCGTGCACGGCGCGCGCCACGTCCCGTACGTCCACGAAGTCCCGCTGGACGCCGAGCCCGGCGAGCTTCAGCTCGCCGTCGCCGCCCTGCATGGCGCGGCGCATGGCCTCGGCGAGCCGGCCGAGCGGCGACCCCGCCGGGGTGCCGGGTCCGACGGGCGAGAAGATCCGCAGCACCACGGCGTCGAGCCCCGCGCCCAGGACCAGTTCGGAGGCGGCGAGCTTGCTGACTCCGTACGGTCCGCCGGGGCGCGGTACGGCGTCCTCGGCCGTGGACGAGCCGTGCGGCGAAGGGCCGTACTCGGATGCGCAGCCGAGCTGGACGAGCCGGGCGCCGCAGCCGCTGCGGCGCAGCGCCTCGCAGACGGTGGCGACGGCGACGGTGTTGTGCCGGATCAGCTCGCGCGCGCCGCCCCGGGTGGCGCCGGCGCAGTTGATGACGACCCCGGGGTGGACGGCGTCCAGGAAGCGGGTGAGCGCTCCGGGGCTGCCGCCGGCGAGGTCGAACCGTACGTCGGCGTCGTCGCCTCGGCCCAGGGCGGTGAGATGCACGGCGGGGTCGGCGAGCAGCCGGTCGGCCACGAACCGGCCGAGGAATCCGTTGGCGCCGAGCAGCAGGACCCTCATCGTGCCGCCCCTCTGCGCCGAAGGGTCTGAGCTGGGGATTGCGGGGTCATCTCGTTCGTTCTCCTTGCAGCGGGATGTCGCGTGGGATGCGGGGCGGAATGTCGGCGGGCGGGTGTCAGCGGGGGGTGGGGTCAGGGGTGGCCGGGGGCCGGGGTCAGGTGTGGGCCGATGCCCTGCCGAGGGTGACGACGGCGTGGGCGAGCAGGACGAGCGCCGCCGCGGCGCAGGCGAGTGCGGGGACGGCTCCCGCTCCCCAGGCGTGTACGACGCCGGTGACGGGGGCGGCGAGCGGTCCGCAGCCGGGGATCCGGCCTGCGACGACGGACAGGCAGGCCAGGGCCTCGGCGAGGCAGGCGCAGACGAGTCCGGCCGCCGCGGGGTCGGGGTAGCCGTGGACGGTCAGCAGCCGGGCGAGCATGAGCAGCGTGCCGAGGGCGAGCGTCGGGGCGAGCGCGGCGCCCGCGCCGAAGGCGAGGGTCGTGAGGAGGACGAGGCCGGTCAGCGCGCAGGCGTAGAGGGCGGCGGTCGCGAGCAGCAGGGGCCTGGCTCCCGCGGCGAAGTCGGCGAGGCCGCTGCTGTCGGAGAGCCGCCGCCTGGCGTGTACGGAGAACAGGTGGGCGCAGCAGACGGCGGGGGCGACGGCGAAGGACAGCGCGACGAGCGGGGTCAGGGTCGCCGGCCACGGCCCGTGCGGGCCGCCGGCGACGAGGGCGTCGAGCAGTCCGTCGCCGCAGACCAGGTAGGCGAGGAGCCAGTACACCCAGAGTCCCGCGGCGGGGACCCGTCGCCCGGTGGCGCGCAGCGGGCCCCGGCGCAGCGCGCTCGACAGCGCGCCGGACAGGGCGAAGGCCCCCGCCAGGGCTATCGCGAGCTGGGTCTGGCCGGTCGTGCGATGCAGTCCGACGAGGGTGAGGGCGCTGACGGCGCCGGGCAGCAGCGAGAGCGTGAGCCAGCGGGCCGAACCGGCCCAGCCGGTGCGCGCGTCGGCGACGGGTTCCGGCTCGCGCGGGGGGCGCAGGGCGGCGGCCGGCCGGTCGCCGTCGCGCGGGACGCGGGCGTACAGCTCCTCGGCGAGCGAGAAGACGTCGCGGTGCCGGAAGCGGGCCGCCGTCCGGTCGGTGATGCCGTGCGCTTCGAGCCCGGCGGCGATCTCCAGCGGGTCGACGGCGCCTTCGCACAGCCGCCGGTGGCGGTGCATCAGCAGTATCACCGGGTCGGCGGGGCCGCGCCGTGCGGCCGGGACGGGGACGGTCATGGTGGTGCTCGACGGGGGATCCGTCGTGGTCGTAGCGGTGGTGCGGGCTTCGGTCATGGTGGTGCCTCCGTCAGACATCGCTCTCCCCCGCGCCGGCCGTGGTGCCCGCTGTGGCGCCGACCGGCCAGCGGCTCGGCACCTGTCCCTCGGCCGGGTGGGCGAAGGGCAGCGGCGCTCCGTCGGCGCCGACGGCTTCGGCCGGGCGGCGTACGGGGGCGTGCGAGACGATTTCGAGATAGATGGAGCGGAAAGCGGCGAGATTCTGCTCGACCGTGAACAGTTCGAGTGCGCGGGCGCGGGCGGCTGCGCCGAGCCGCTCGCGGCGCACGTCGTCGGCGAGCAGCCCGGCGACGGCGTCGGCGAGCGCCTTCGGGTTGCGCGGCGGTACGACGAGTCCGGTGCCGCCGATGACTTCGACGACGGCCCCGACGTCGGTCGAGACCGTGGCCCGGCCGCAGAACATCGCTTCGACGAGGCTGAGCGGGAAGCCCTCGACGATGCTGGACAGGACGACCACGCTCCCCGCCGCGTACGCGTCGGGGAGCTCGGGCGCCTCGGGACAGCCGATCTCCTCGAAGGAGACCGGGTTCTCCCCGACGGCGTGCGCGTCCGGCGCCTCGTCGGGGAAGAGCTGGGCCGCCAGGGCGCGGATGTGGGCCGGGTAGTCGGCCGCTTCGGGGCCCTGGGCGGGGGCGCCTATGATCCGCAGCCGCGCGCCGGGCCGCGCGGTCCTGACGGCGGCGAAGGCGTGCAGCAGGGAGACGAGGTCCTTGGCGGGTTCGATCCTGCCGACCCAGACGACGGTGTCGGTGTCGCCGCCGTCGTCGCTCTCGCCCACGGCGGCGAACCGGTCGGCCTCCATGCCCGGGTAGACCGTGCGCAGTTTGGCGGGGTCGGCGCCGCAGCGCTCCTGCCAGCGCCTGGCGTGCGCGTTGCCGGGGGTGATGACGGCCGCCTGCCGGTAGACCTCGGCGGCGAGCCGGCCCTGGAATCCGGCGAGCAGGGCGCGTACGGGGGTGCCCAGGGCGGCCGTTCCAGCAGGTTCGGCGGCCGAGCCGCCGCTGGCGAGGTAGTGCGCGCGGAGCTGGACGCCGTACTCGGTGACCAGCAGCGGTACCCCGAAGAAGCGTTTGGCCAGCAGTCCTGGCAGGGCCGCAGAGCCGCCGGACGCGGCGTGGCAGAGGTCGACGCCCGCCAGGCCGCCGACGGCGTCGCCGTCGTTGCCGTCATGGCCGTCGTCGCAGGCGTCGCCGTCGGCGTACCAGTCGAGCGACAGGGGGCGCAGGGCGCGCTCCAGGTGGTCGGCGAAGGCCAGATAGCCGGTGACGCTCGTGGCGTGCACGCTCCGGCGCGCGCCGGGCGCACGGCAGGCCGCTTCGAGGAGCCGGACGGCGACTTCGGAGCGGAGCGCCGCGTACAGGCCGCCGCGCTCCCTGGCCAGGTCGGCGAGTCCGTAGAGCCCCGCAGCGAAGCCGTCGGCTGCGGCCGGGTCGTCGCCCGGCGCGCAGATGGCGGCGGCGAGCCGCGTGAAGTGCGCGGCGAACCTGCGGCGGTCGCGGCGGCCGTACGTCCTGCCGTCGTCGGCGGGGGCCCAGAGCGCTGCCGTGCGCACCTGCCGGACCTGGGGCGGCAGTTCTATCCAGCCGCGCCCTTCCTGCTGGGCGCTGCGGCTGAGCGCGTAGATGTCGAACTCGTGCTGTGTGAGCCCGCGCACGAGCCGGTCGCACCAGAGCCTGGACTCACCCGTCGCGTACGGATAACCACCGTCGGTGAGCAGTCCGATCCGCACGAGCACACCCCCGATCTCCCTTGTGGAACGCCGCCGTTGATCCGGCGACTCGCAGCGGGACGACCGTAAGCGGAGATGACCGTGGTGGGGGGGGGGGGGGGGGGGCGCCCCCCCCGGGGGGGTGTTGGCACGTACAACAATCGTAGACGGGGCGGGGGGTGGGGCGGCGGGGGGGGTTGTCACAACCAGGTGGCGCCGGG
>NZ_JBVJLC010000008.1:0-28927 GCF_055584925.1 Streptomyces sp. NPDC087906 | reverse complement strand
GGGGTTGTTTGGTCCCCCTGCTCCCGCCGTGGGCGGGGCGGGGGGGGGGGCCGTATTTACAACCGGGGGGGGGGCCCCCCCCCCCGGGGGGGGGGGGCCCGGGGGGGGGGGGGGCGGGGGGGGGCCCCCCCCCCCCCCCCCCCCCACCACTGGAAGGGGTGAATGCACGTAACTTATGCGTACCGGGCGCGTTCTGTGGCGCTACGGTGCTTTTCGACTACGCAAGGTCAGGCAGGGGGGTCAGGCGGCCGGGTCAGGCGGCGACCGGCCCTCCGGTCAGCTCCTTGCGCGCCGCGCGGCGCACGGCGGCGAGCGCGGGATCGAGTGCGGGCACGGCCGCGAGCAGTTCCTTGGTGTACGGGTCCTCGGGGGATCCGTACACCCGGTCGACGGTGCCCTGTTCGACGATCCTGCCGTGCCGCATCACCGCGACCCGGTCGCTGACCTTGCGTACGACGGCGAGGTCGTGCGCGATGAAGACCAGCGCAAGCCCCAGCTCGCGCTGGAGTTCCGCCAGCAGCGCCACGACCTGCGCCTGGGTGGTCACGTCGAGGGCCGAGACCGGCTCGTCGCAGACGATCAGCCGCGGCTCGGCCGCCAGCGCCCTGGCGATCCCGACGCGCTGGCGCTGGCCGCCGCTGAACTCGTGCGGATAGCGGTCGTGCCGGTCCGGGTCGAGGCCGACCCGCTCCAGCAGCTCGCGCACCCGCGTGGTGACCGCCGCGTCGTCCAGCACACCGGCCGCGCGCAGCGGGTCGGCGACGGACTCCCCCACCGAGCGGCGCGGGTTGAGCGAGGAGACCGGGTCCTGGAAGACCATCTGCAACTCGCGCCGGTAGGGCCGCAGCTCCTTCTCCGACAGCGCCCCGATCTCCTGGTCCCGGTAGGTGAGCCGGCCGGACGTGGGGTCGAGCAGCCGGACGAGCATCCGGCCGAGGGTGGTCTTGCCGCTGCCGCTCTCGCCGACGATGCCCAGGGTCTCCCCCGGCCGTACGGTCAGCGAGACCCCGTCGACGGCGCTGACGGTCTGCTTGCCGCGCCGGAACTCCCTGCGCAGGTCGACGGCTTCGAGCAGTGGCGGCTGCCGCCGCTCGGCCGGCGCCGCCGTACGGGACACGGCGGCGTCGACCCTCGGTACGGCGGCGAGCAGCGCGCGGGTGTACTCCTCGCGCGGCGCTCCGAGGACCGTCGCCACGGGCCCGCGCTCCACCTGCCTGCCGTGCCGCATCACGAGCACGTCGTCGACGCTCTCCGCCGCGACCCCCACGTCGTGGGTCACCAGCAGCAGGCCCATCCCGGTCTCCCTGCGCAGGTCGTGCAGCAGGTCGAGGATCTGCGCCTGGACCGTGACGTCGAGGGCCGTCGTCGGCTCGTCCGCTATCAGCAGCCGCGGTTCGCAGGCGAGCGCCATCGCGATCAGTGCCCGCTGCCGCATGCCGCCGCTGAACTCGTGCGGCCGGGAACCCGCCCGGCGCGCGGCGTCGGGGATGCCGACCCGGTCGAGGACGTCGACGGCCCGCGCACGCGCGGCCTTGCGGGAGGCCCGGGTGTGGACCCGGTAGACCTCGGCTATCTGGTCGCCGACCGCGTAGTACGGGTCGAGGGACGACAGCGGGTCCTGGAAGACCATCGCGGCCACCGCGCCCCGCAGCGCGCGCAGTTGGCGTTCGGGGACGGTGTTCACCGCCGTACCGCCGACCCGGACGTCGCCGCCGACCTCGGCGCCGGTGCCCCGGTGCAGACCGAGCAGGGCGGCGGCCACGGTGCTCTTGCCGCTGCCGGACTCGCCGACCAGCCCGAGCGCCGCGCCTGCCTCAAGGGTGAACGACAGGTCGTCCACGGCCCTGATGGCCTCGGCGCCGGTGGCGAAGTCCACCGTCAGGCCGGCCACGACGACCAGCGGCTCCGCCGACTCCCCTGTGCCGGTGCTGTGTTCGAGAGTCATCGCAGAACCACCCGTCGGTCGGCCACGGCGTACAGCAGGTCGGCGAGGACGTTCGCCAGGACGACGGCGGTGCCGGTCACCAGCACCACCCCCACCACCACGGGCAGATCGATCTCCCGCACGGCGTCGATCAGGGTCTTGCCGACCCCGGGGATGCCGAACAGCGATTCGGTGAGCACGGCCCCGCCCAGGACGGTGCCGAGGTCGAGCGCGTTGAGCGCGATGACGGGCGGTACGGCGCCGCGCAGCGCGTGCCGCGCGATGATCGCCCGCTCGCCGACCCCGTAGGCGCGGAAGGTGCGGATATGGTCCTCCGCCAGTGTCTCCAGTGTCGAACTGCGCGTGAGCCGGGCGTATTTGGCGCTCTCGAAGAGGCCGAGGGTGAGCCAGGGCAGCAGCATGTTCCAGCCCCACTGCGTCGGGTCCTCGGTCAGTGGCACGTACGAGGGGAACGGCAGCCACTTCAGATAGGCGCACACCACCATCAGGAACAGCAGCCCGAGGATGAACACCGGTGTGCTGGTGCCCGCGAGGGTGAGCAGGGTCAGCGCGCGCTCGGTGATGCCGCCGCGCCGCAGCGCGGACAGCAGCCCGGTGCCGATGCCGATGACCAGCCAGACGACCATCGCGCCGATGGCGAGCGACAGCGTCGCGGGCAGCTTCTCCAGCAGCAGGTCGGTGACCTGCTGGTCGCTCTGGTACGAGAAGCCGAGGCAGGGCGCGTCGCAGTGCAGCGCGGCCGTGCCGGACGAGTAGTCGCGCCCGGCGAAGATGCCCTGGACGAAGTGCGCGTACTGGACGTACACCGGGTCGCCCAGGCCGAGTTGGCCCCGTACCTGCGCGACCTGCGCGGGCGAGCAGCGGTCGCCGCAGGCGAGGCGCGCCGGGTCACCGGGCGCGATGTAGAACAGCGCGTAGATCACGGCGGACAGCACGAGGAGCACGAGCACCGCGCCGCCGAGCCGCTTGAGCAGATAGCGCGTCATGAGGCGGCGCCCTTCGAAGACTTGCGCGCGCGGCCCCGGCCGATCCGCAGCCGGCTGGCCTCGCGCGGGTCGAGCGCGGCGCGCACCCCGTCACCCAGCACGGTGAAGGTGAGGACGGTCACGAACAACACCCCTGCGGGCAGCAGCACATACATCGGGTCGGCGCGGAACCAGGTCGTCGCGCCGGACAGCATCTGCCCCCAGGACGGTGTCGGCGGTTTGACGCCGACGCCGAGGAACGACAGCGACGCCTCGATCACGATGTTCGACGGGACCAGGATCGACGCGTACGTGATGACGGGCGCGGCGAGCGACGGCAGCAGTTCGCGCCGCGCCACCCGCCAGCGGCCGGAGCCGCCGAGCCGGGCGGCGGCCACGAAGTCGAGTTCCTTCAGGGTCAGCGTCTGCGCGCGCACGATCCTTGACGTACCCCCCCAGTTGAGGAGTCCGATGATCAGGATCAGCAGCAGCGGGCGCGGAAACCCGGACGGTACGACGGCGGTCAGGGCGATCCCGAGGACGAGCAGCGGCAGCGCGACCATGACATCGGTGACCCGGCTGAGGAACGTGTCGAGCCACCGGTTGCCGAGCGCGGCGCACAGTCCGACGGTGACCCCGATCGCGAGCTGCACCACCGTCGCGCCGAGCGCGACGAGCAGTGAGACACGGGCCCCGTACATGAGCCGGACGAACAGGTCGCGTCCGGTGCCCGGTTCGACACCGAGCCAGTGGTCGCCGCTCACCCCGCCGAACGAGCCGGTGGGCACCCCGCCGCGCGCCGAGTCGACGAGCGCGTCGTGGTACGTGTTCACGTCCTGGCCCTCAAGGGCCGCGAACAGCGGTGCGGCGACGGCGAGTACGACGAGCAGGACCAGCACACCGGCCGCCACGAGGGCCGAGGGGCGGCCCCGCAGCCTGCGCCACACCTGGCGCGCGTCCGAGGCGGCGGGCGCCGCCGCCTCGGACACCAGCAGATCGGCCGTGGTCACTTGACGGCGACCCGCGACACGTCGAGCACGCCGGTCCAGTCGCTGATGACGACGTTCTTGACGTTCTTGCCGACGAGCCGCTTGTAGACCGGGTGGAACAGCGGCACGTCGAGCGCCTCCCCGCCGAGCTTCTTGTCCAGCGCGCCCCAGCGCTTGGCGGCGGCGGCCGGGTCGGTCAGCTTGTTGATGTCGTCGATCTCCTGGTTGACCGCAGGGTCGTCGAGCTGGGCGTGGTTGAAGTTGCCCGCGCCGTCCTTCACGATCTGCCGGCCGTCGAAGATCGGCGCCAGGAACGGGCCGCCGGAGGGCCAGTCGCCGCCCCAGTGGGCGAGGAAGAAGCCGGGCGCCTTCGCGGCGGTGCGGGTCTTGTCCTTGTAGGCGTTGTTCTCAAGACCGTCCAGCTTCACGGTGATGCCGGACTGCTTGAGGCCTTCCTGCACGGCCGTCGCGATGGTGGGGCTGTTCTCCCGGTCCTCCAGGGTGGAGTGGGTGAGCGTGATGGTCAGCCCGTTCGGGTAACCGGCCTCCTTCAGCAGCTCCTTGGCCTTGGCCGGGTTGCCCGACTTGCCCGCGGGGAACAGGTCGTACGGCGCGTAGCCGTACGCCTCCTGGTCGGGCAGGAAGGTGGTGGCCGGCTCGGCGAGCGCGGAGCCGCCGGCCGCGTTGATGACGCTGGTGCGGTTGATCGCGTACGAAATGGCCTGCCGCACCTTGACGTTGTCGAACGGCTTGACCTTGGTGTTGAAGGCCAGGTAGTTCGTGTAGCCGAAGTGGCCCGTGCCCACGCGCTTCGAGAGCGCGCTGTCGCCGGAGACCTGGGCCAGCTCGGCGGGGCCGAGGTTGGTGTCGGTGGTGACGGCCGAGGCGTCGGCGCCGGTGCTGGTGGACAGCCGCTGGTTGATGACGGACGGGTCGAGGCCCGACTTCACGTCGATGGTGTCGGGGTACTGCCGGCGCCTGGGGTCGGTCTTCTGCGACCAGTTGGTGTTGCGGGCGAAGACCATGTGCTCGCCGTCGCCCTCGTTCTTGACCACCTTGTAGGGCCCGGAGGAGATCGGGTGGGTCTCGTACTTGGCGCCGGTGTCCTTGGCCTTCGGCACGGGCGCGAACTGCGTCTGCGAGGCGAGGAGCGGGAAGTCGCCCTCGGGCTTGGAGAGTTTGAAGACGATGGTCTTCGGGTCGGGCGTCACGATCGAGGCGAGGCCCTTGGGGTCCTTGTACGGGCCCTGGTAGTCGGCGCCGCCGACCAGCCAGTCCCGCAAGTAGGGCGCGCCGCCGGAGAGTTCGGCGGCGAAGGAGCGCTCGATGCCGTATTTGATGTCGGCGCTCGTGATCGGGGCGCCGTCCTCGAACTTCAGCCCGTCCTTGAGTGTGTACGTCCACTCGGTGGCGTCGGCGTTGGGGCGGCCGGTGTCGGTGGCGAGGTCGGGGACGACCTTGTTGCCCGCGGGGCCCGCACCCGGGCCGCGGGTGGTGAGCGTGCGGAAGACCAGCGTGGGGATGTTGCCGCCGCCTGAGGTGTACTGCCGGGCCGGGTCGAAGTCGGTCAGCGGCGTGGTGTTCAGCACCGAGAGCGTGCCGCCCTTCTGCGGCTTGCCGCCCGCCCCTTCACCGTCCTTGGAGCTGTTGTCCTTGGGTCCCGCGCAGGCCGCGGCGCCCGCGACGACGGCCAGGCCGACGGCTGCCGCTGCCAGGCGGCGGGATATGAGGGACGGTTGACGACGCATCGGAAGACCTCTCGGAGTGCTGTGAACACAGCGGATGACTGCGGGGGGGGGTGGGGCCGTGGGAACGGGCCCGCACGCGCGGCGAGAGGCCAGGCAGGGGTACTGACGGGACGCGACGCCGGCGCGCGCGGAGGCGGGCGTCAGCGACAGAGGATGTCGGCCACGCACAGCGGAGTCACACCGATGAGCGTCAGCTCAATGGCGATGTGACCGCAGAAGCTTGCGTGGCGGGACGGCATGCCGAGAAATATGGAGGACCCGACCCCCTCTGTCAAAGGGCGGCCGGGTCCGCGATGTCAGCCTTTGGGGAAGACCCAGGGGTTCGGACGGCACGTGATTCCGTCGATATCAAGGGACTTAGTCTGCTGTTGCATGACAGGCGCGAGGGCCCCCGGCGTGCGGCATGTCACATGGCCGTGGCCGAGCCGGTGGCCCACCTCGTGGTTGATCAGCATCTGCCGGTAGGAGTACATCGCGGCGGCGCCGAAGGTCTTCGAGCCCTGCGCCCAGCGGAACGCGTTGATCATGACACGGTCGGTGCTGGCCGAGTCGCAGGACACGTTGTCCTCGGTGGTGTCCAGGCCCGACTTGGCACACCAGACGGCGGTGGTGCCCGGGCTGGCCAGGGTGATCACGAAGTCCGGTCTGCCGGTGGCGATCCGCTCGAAGGTCCTGGCCCCGTGATGGGCCCAACTGCGGTCGTCGTTCAGGGTTTTCTGCACGGCGTCGGCGAAGAGCACGCCGTCGAGCCCGAGTCCGTTCTCGATGTCCACGCGGTAGCGGAACTTCTCCCCCTTGCCGGGGGCCTTCGCGGTGCCGGGCACCGGCGTGAAGCGCCCTGACGCCTTGAGCTTCGGCGAGAGCGGGAACTGCTCGGCCATGAGCTGGGTGTACGTCGGGGCCGGCGGCGGCGCCTTCACCGGCCGCGGCGGCGGCACCGTCTCCGTACCGGCCCTGGCGGCGATGGCACCCGCGCCGTCGGCCTTGGCCGCGGGCTGCTTGCCGCCGCCGTCGGCGACCTGGCCCGCCACGACGATCGCGAGGACCGTGGTGACAGCGGCGGCGGCGATGCCGGTGAAGGTGCGCCCCTTGCCGCCTTTCGCCGGCTGCGCGTCGTCGGAGGCTCCGGAGCGCGGCGGTGCGGGCTCGTGGGGCCCCGCCGCGTCGGGAGCCGGGTCCGGGTCCGGGTCGGGTGTTCCGTCCGGCGCTTCATCCTTCGTACCGGCGGCAGTTGGGCCAGGACGCCGCTTGACGGGCGGCGCGTCGAAAGCGTCGAAGGTGTCGAACGCGTCGACGAACTCCCGTCGCGGGCCCGGGATCATCGGCGCGCCGGTGACCGGATTGGTCAACCGCCCCGCCCCCGCCCGCCCCGCGGTCGCCCCGGGGCGCGCCGCCCCGCCCTGCCAGTCGCCGTAGCGCTGCCCCGAACCCCAACCGCCGCCGGGCTCACGCTGTTCGGGATGGCCGCCGCGCACCTGCGGCGCGCCGTGGCCGACGGCGCTGTGCTGACCGGGACCGAAAGGAGCGAAAGGGGTGCTCGGGTCCAACGGGTCGGCGGGGCGCTCCCGCCGGTCACCGCCGGGGGCCGAACCGGCCGCCGTGCCCGGCGTACCGCTCTGCGGGACCGGCGAAGCCGGGCCCTTGCGGCTGTGTCGTCCCACGCCCCGGATCAGCCCCTGACGTCGTCGGTCGAAGTGTCGGTCGAAGTAATGAGGTCCCGGACGGCTTCGGCGACCAGGTCCGGGTATTCCATCATGGCGACATGTCCGGCGTCCGGAAGTGTCAGGAGCCGGGAGTCGCGGAACGAGCGCGACGCCTTGCGGGCCATACGGTACGAGACGAGCTGATCCCGCCCGCCGTAGATGAGCAGGGTCGGCGCGAGCACCCGCTCCGCCTGGCGCCACAGCGCGTGCTGGCCGCCCAGCGTGTACGCGTTGACGATGCCGCGCGCCGAGCGCGTCATCGCGTCCCAGAAGTACGGGAGTTGGAGCCGGCGCTCCATCTCCCGCACCGCGTGGCCGAGGTCTTCCTCCGACACCGACGCCGGATCGCCGTAACACAACGCCATCACACCGCGGGTGCGCTGCTCGGCCGTCCACTCGCGGGTCATCCGCACGAACAGCGAGGCGACGCCGGGCAGAGCCAGCAGCCCGGTCGGCACCGCGCTGCGCTGCACCCGGATCTCGGGCAGGGCGGGCGACACCAGCGTCAGGGTGCGGACGAGGTCGGGGCGCGCTGCGGCGACCCTGGTGACGACGGCGCCGCCGAGGGAGTTGCCGACGAGATGCACCGGGCCGCGACCGGAGGCGTCCAGCAGTCTGACCACGGCGCGGGCGAGGCCGGACACCGAGTAGTTGCCGTCGTCCGGCGGCGGGGAGTCGCCGAAGCCGGGCAGATCCACGGCCTCGCCGTCCACCATGTCGGCCAGCAGCGGCATCAGCGCCGACCAGTTCTGCGACGAGCCGCCGAGCCCGTGCACGAAGAGCGCGGGCGGCAGACCGGCCCGGGTCGCCGGTCTCGCCCGGACGGTCAGCGTCAGTCCGGGCAGCGCCACGGACCGCAGTTTCTCCCCGTCCGCGACACGGACGGCGGCGACGCGCGGCGCCACGGTGGCGGCGAGAGTTTCCGGCAGGTCGGTCGAAGGCATGCGGCAATGTTACGAGACCGTCACGCCCCGGTCTGCGTGTTGGCCGTCACAGACCATATGGCGCCGCGCACGCCCCGCTCCTACGCTCGTAGGTAGGCACACCGAGGAGAGAAGGCAGGTATGCCGGTCGACCCCGCAGAGCCCGACGAGGCCAGGACCGAAACCGACGAGCCCGAGGAGAGCGACGAACCCGACGAGACCGAAGCGGCCGAGGAGGTCGTCGAAGGCGACATCGAGGTCCCGGAGGCGGACGCGGTCGAGCAGGCCCGTACGGTCCCGGCCGACGAGGACGAGTACCGCTGATCGGATTTCGTCGGCAATGGCCGTCTTTGGTTGTCCGGTCCGTGAAATTCTGCGTCCGCACGGCCCGCCGCCGGGTTACCCAAAAGTACGATGGGTGTCGCGGCGCACGGCGCGCGGAGATCGACTTTTTTGGGAGGCGGCGTGACAGCCATAGAGCAGACCGAGGCGGCACGCCCACGAGGGACGCGGCTGCCGCGCCGCGCCCGGCGCAACCAGCTCCTGGGCGCGGCCCAGGAAGTGTTCGTCGCGCAGGGCTACCACGCGGCGGCGATGGACGACATCGCCGACCGGGCGGGCGTCAGCAAGCCGGTCCTGTACCAGCACTTCCCCGGCAAGCTTGAGCTGTACCTGGCCCTGCTCGACCAGCACTGCGAGTCGCTGCTCCAGGCGGTCCGTACGGCACTGGCGTCGACGACCGACAACAAGCTGCGCGTCGAGGCGACGATGGACGCCTACTTCGCGTACGTCGAGGACGAGGGCGGCGCGTTCCGGCTGGTCTTCGAGTCCGACCTGACGAACGAGCCCGCGGTGCGCGAGCGCGTCGACCGCGTGGCGCTCCAGTGCGCCGAGGCGATCAGCGACGTCATCGCCTCCGACACCGCGCTGTCCAAGGAAGAGTCCATGCTGCTGGCCGTCGGCCTCGGCGGCGTGTCCCAGGTGGTGGCCCGCTACTGGCTGTCCAGCGAGTCCGCCATCCCCCGGGAGAGGGCCGTCGAGCTCCTCACCTCACTGGCCTGGCGCGGCATCGCCGGCTTCCCGCTGCACGGCAGCGAGCAGCACCCCGACAAGCCGTAGGGCTCCCGTCCGGACCGCGCCCGGCGACGCGTGTTCGCTGCCGGCGTTCACCGTGGCGTCCTGTGCGCGGTTCCGCCGGGCTAATGTGTGCTGCGTACCGCGCGGCTGGCCGCGCACCTGTGACCGTTCGGAGGGACATAGCCGTGGAGGTCAAGATCGGCGTGCAGCACGCACCCCGGGAGATCGTTCTGGAGAGCGGGCAGTCCGCCGAGGAGGTCGAGCGCGCCGTGGCCGACGCGCTGGCCGGCAAGGCGCAGTTGCTCAGTCTCACGGACGACAAGGGCCGCAGGGTCCTCGTACCGGCCGACCGGGTCGCGTACGTGGAGATCGGCGAGCCGACGACACGACGGGTCGGTTTCGGCACGCTGTAGTACCTGGCTCCTTGTCGTGACGGACATTCCGGCGACGGCCCGGCGGGACTTCCCGCCGGGCCGTCGCGCTGTCCGGGCCGCCGCGCTGTTACGGCGGGATCATTGCGCTGTCACGGGAGGGTTGCGTTCCGCGCACGCCGGGTAATGACGGGCTGACACACAAGACCGTCCACGCCGTGCCGACCGCACGCCACCCCCCGATGACGCGAGGTGATCAGCAGTGGTCCTGGAAACCCTCGGATCCGTCCTGCTCGGGCTTGTCCTGTCGCTGGCGGCCGCCGGGCTGCTCGCCCACCGGCTGCCCGCCCGCAGGACCGTGCTGGGCGCAGGTCCGCTCGGCGCCCTGTTCGGCGCTTTCGTGACGCACATGGCGCTCGGCCCCGGCCACGCGCCGGCGACGCTGCTGGGCGCCGCGATCGTCGGCGCCGTCATGATCTCGCTGCTGCTGCGCCCCTCGGGGCGGGCACTGCGCCGCGCCATGCCGTCGTGACCGCCATGCCGTCGTGACCGCCATCCATGCCGTCGTGACCGCCTGACGCGCCGTGCGCGCCTGACGTCGTACGGCGTCAGGCGCGATACGCCGGAGCGTCAGGCGGCGAGGCCGAGCGCCGCCATCCGCTTGGTGTGCGCCTCGGTGATCCGCGAGAACATCCGGCCCACCTCGGCCAGGTCGAACCCGTCGGCCACCCCGCCCACCAGCATGGTGGACAGCGCGTCCCGGTCCGCCACCACCCGCTGCGCCTGCGACAGCGCCTCGCCCATCAGCCGCCGCGCCCACAGCGCGAGCCGGCCGCCGACGCGCGGCTCCGCCTCGATCGCGGCGCGCACCTTCTCCACGGCGAAGTTGCCGTGCCCTGTGTCGTCCAGCACGGCGAGCACGAGCGCGCGGGTGTCCGTGTCGAGCCGGGCCGCGACCTCGCGGTAGAAGTCACTGGCGATGGAATCGCCGACATACGCCTTGACCAACCCTTCCAGCCAGTCCGAAGGCGCGGTCTGCCGGTGGAATTCGTCAAGGGCCTTGGCAAAGGGCTCCATCGCGCTGGTCGGTTCCACGTCGATCTCGCTGAGCCGTTCGTTGAGCTGCTCGAAGTGGTGGAATTCCGCGGCGGCCATTTTCGCGAGGGCGGCCTTGTCGGGCAGGGTCGGTGCGAGTTTGGCGTCCTCGGCGAGCCGCTCGAAGGCCGCGAGCTCGCCGTAGGCCAGCGCTCCCAGCAGATCCACGACGGCCGCGTGGTACTGCGGTTCCGAGGAAGCTGTGGCCCAGTCCTGGGCGGCGATCCCGGTGGGTGCCGGGGCTGCTGATTCGGGTGCGGTGGCGTTGTCGGGCGTCTCCATGGAGCGCACAATAGCCCGGCCGGCGCCCCTCGTAAGGGGCCGTCCGAACGCGCCCCGCACACTGCCCGCGCACCGCCCGCACACTGCCCCGTCGAATTCCACCGACACAGATGCGCGATTCCGGGGTACAGTGGTAATGCGCCTGCCGAGTATCCGGCGGGCGATCGCAGTGTTGAGCAGACAGTGTGAGGATGCCCGGTCGGTGGCCCGATCGGCTCCGCCCCGACCGCCCTCCGCGTGGACCGTGCGCACAGATGCGTACGACCTGCAGATGAGGGGCCCCCTCAGCGGCACGAGCGCTCGAGCGACGGCAGTGGTCCCGCGCCATCCGGCCAACCCACGGCCGGCCGAGTACCCAGGTGCGGTACGACCCCCAGCGTTCGCCTCGCGTCGCGTCTCACAGAAGAGGCAGCACCCTGACTACGACTTTCCGAGAGCTCGGAATCCTCCCCGAGACGGCCGAAGCACTAGAGGCCGTCGGCATCATGTCCGCGTTCCCCATCCAAGAGATGACCCTGCCGGTCGCGCTGTCCGGCAAGGATGTCATCGGGCAGGCCAAGACCGGCACGGGCAAGACCCTCGGTTTCGGCATCCCCCTGCTCGAATGCGTCACCGTCCCGGCAGACGTCGAGGCCGGCCGCGCCGTGCCCGAGAAGCTGACGAACGCGCCGCAGGCGCTCGTCGTCGTCCCCACCCGCGAGCTGTGCCAGCAGGTCACCAACGACCTGCTGACCGCCGGCAAGGTCCGCAACGTTCGGGTCCTCGCCATCTACGGCGGCCGGGCGTACGAGCCGCAGGTCGAAGCGCTCAAGAAGGGCGTCGACGTGATCGTCGGCACCCCCGGCCGGCTGCTCGACCTGGCGGGCCAGCGCAAGCTCGACCTGTCGCACGTGCGCTCGCTCGTGCTCGACGAGGCCGACGAGATGCTCGACCTGGGCTTCCTGCCCGACGTCGAGCGGATCATCCAGCTCCTGCCGGCCAAGCGCCAGACGATGCTCTTCTCCGCGACGATGCCGGGCGCCGTGATCGGTCTCGCCCGCCGCTACATGTCGCAGCCCACGCACATCAGCGCCACGTCGCCCGACGACGCCGGCGCGACCGTGGCCAACACCACGCAGCGCGTCTACCGCGCCCACTCCATGGACAAGCCTGAGATGGTCGCGCGGATCCTCCAGGCCGAAGGCCGCGGCCTCGCCATGATCTTCTGCCGTACGAAGCGCACGGCGGCCGACATCGCCGACCAGCTCGCCCAGCGCGGCTTCGCCTCGGGCGCCGTCCACGGCGACCTCGGCCAGGGCGCCAGGGAGCAGGCGCTGCGCGCCTTCCGCAACGGCAAGGTGGACGTGCTGGTCTGCACGGACGTCGCCGCTCGCGGCATCGACGTCGAAGGCGTGACGCACGTCATCAACTACCAGTCGCCGGAGGAGGAGAAGACCTACCTCCACCGCATCGGCCGCACCGGCCGCGCGGGCGCGTCGGGTATCGCCGTCACACTGGTCGACTGGGACGACATCCCCCGCTGGCAGCTCATCAACAAGGCGCTGGACCTGGGCTTCCCCGACCCGCCCGAGACGTACTCGACCTCGGCGCACCTCTTCGAGGAGCTGAACATCCCGGCCGGCACGCGGGGCGTCCTGCCGCGTACCGACCGGACCCGCGCCGGGCTCTCGGCCGAGCAGGTCGAGGACCTGGGCGAGACGGGCGGCCGTGGCCGCAAGTCCGCGGCGACGGCCACCCCCGTACGGGAGGAGCGCCCGGCCCGTACGCGCACCCCGCGCCAGCGCCGCCGCACCCGTGGCGGAGCGGCGGAGTCCGCTGCCGTGGCTCCTGTCACACCGGTCGCCGCTGTCGCGCCCGTCGCTGTCACCGAACCGGCCGACGAGCCGCAGTTCCAGATGGCGCCCCTGCCCGCTGTGGCAGAGCCCACCGAGCCGCGTACGCCGCGAAGGCGTCGGCGTACCCGCGCGAGCGCCGTCGCCGCCGAGACCGTGGCCGCCCCTGAGGTGGCGACGGCCGAGGTGGCGGCGCCCGAGCCCGTGATCGCCGAGCCGGCGGCGGAGGCGGAGGAGGCTGCGGTCAAGCCGCGCCGTCGCCGTACCCGCGCGGCGAAGCCCGCCGCCGAGGCCGTGGAGACGGCGGAGCCGACGGCGAGCGTGGCGGAAGCCCCGGCCGCTGAAGAGAAGCCCCGGCGCCGCACCCGGGTCGCGAAGCAGTCGGCCGAGTCCGCTGTGGCGGCCAAGGCGGTGCCCACCGAGGCACCGGTCTCCGAGGCACCGGCGGAGGCGCCGGCCGCCGAGGAGAAGCCCCGCCGCCGTAGCCGCGCCAAGAAGGCCGTGGCTGTCGAGACGGCCGAGTCCGTCCCGGCGCCCGCAGCCGCTCCGGAGGCCGGGGCCGAGACGGCTCCGACCGCGCCGAAGCAGCGCCGCCGCCGTGCCAGTACGGCAGCGGCGACGACGACCGAGAGCTGACCCCGCTTCGGCTCCACCCGTACCGCCCGACGGCCCGGCGCCCCCCGCGAGGGGTGCCGGGCCGTCGGTGTGCGCGGGAGCGGTACGCGGCGGTCGCGCTAGCCTCGTCCCATGAGCCGGCCGCCGACGTTCGTCCTGCCCCCCTGCGCACGCGCCCGCACCCTGACCACCGCCAGGGGCGACTTCGCCGCCCTGGAGGCCGCCCCCGAGGGGCCGCCGCGCGGAACCGTACTCCTGCTGCCCGGCTTCACCGGCAGCAAGGAGGACTTCACGACGATGCTGGAGCCGCTCACCCGCGCCGGCTACCGCGCGGTCGCCGTGGACGGCCGGGGGCAGTACGAGACGCCAGGACCCGACACGGAAGCGGCCTACGCGCAGGGCGAGCTGGCCGCCGACGTACTCGCGCAGACCGAGGCGATCGGCGCCCCGGTGCATCTGGTGGGGCACTCTATGGGCGGCCAGATCGCCCGCGTCGCCGCCCTGGCCGACCGCAGCGCGTTCCGCTCACTGACCCTGATGTGCTCGGGCCCCGCGCAGATCTCCCCGTCGCAGCAGCAGCGGGTGAAGCTCCTCCAGGACGTACTGCCCGTCATGACGATGGCGGAGGTCTGGGACGCCTTCCAGACGATGGAGCCGCCGGAGGAGGTCACCGCGCAGGACGGCGCGCTGATGCGGGAGCGCTGGCTGCGCAACAACCCGCTCCAGCTCGCGGTCACCAGCCGCCAGCTCGCGACCGAGCCGGACCGGGTGGCCGAACTGGCCGCGCTGCGGCCCCCGTTGCCCATGTACGTGCTGTCCGGCGAACGCGACGACACCTGGCCGGTGCCGCTGCTGGACGAGATGGCTCACCGGCTGCGGGCGCGCAGGACGGTGATCGAGGGTGCGGAGCACTCGCCGAACACGGACAGGCCGCTGGAGACTGCGGCGGCGCTGACGGACTTCTGGGACCTGTACGACTGAGCGCCGGCCCGCGTCCCCGTGACGTCAGTACTGCGACTGAAGATGCTGCCAAAACCCGTCCCGCAGGGCCCTGCGCAGCATGGAGTGGCCCCGTAGGGACCGCTGGAGCAGCCTCTCCGCCTCGATCAGCAGATCCTGGTCCACCGGGCCCGGCAGATACGGCAGGCCCGGCAGCAGCTCGCCCATCGCCTCCCGCCCCCGTTCGACCAGCCAGGTGGCCGCGATCTGCGCGCCGACGAACCGGACCTGGTCGCGTGAGGGCGGCGGGTCGCCCTCGTGCTCGTACGTGGTGACCGGCCGCCGGGTGACGTACGGCTTGCAGAATTCGAGGTCGAAGGTGCGCTGGCTGTCGACCTCCCAGAGCAGCGGCTCGGCCTGGTTGCGCCCGTCGGCGGCCTCGATGCCCCACAGGTGCACCCGCGCCCCGTACCCCTGCGCGGCCTCGACGGCCGACACCAGGTCCTCGTCCCCGCCGACGAGCGCGGCGTCACTGATGGCGCGGTGCCGGGCGAGCGATTCGAGATCCGTACGGATCAGGGAGTCGACGCCCTTCTGCTGGTTGTTGGCGTTGAGATTGCCGAGCCGCACCTTGACGTCGGGCAGCTCGGCGATGGACTGCTGCTCGGGGGTGTGGATACGGCGCCTGGCGCCGTCGTACCAGTAGACGCGCAGCAGCCTGCTGTCGGCGAAGATGATCCTGGCCTTGTCGATGAAGGCCTCGATGAGCCCCTCGGCATCAAGATCGAACGACCGCCGGTCCTCAGTGCCCGTTACAAGCAACCCGGCCGCAGCATAGACGTAACCGGCGTCGACGAAGATGGCATGCGTGGACGGAGTCTTCGCGACCTCGGCGAGCATCCTCTGGAGCAGTGCGTTGGTGCGCTCCAGCCGGGCGCCGATCTCGCTGGTCTCTGGATCGATCTCTGCCTCACTCATACGCCGTTCATTCTCCGTGGACGCCATCGTACCCGCCAGTAGTTAGCCGTCCGAAAAATTTCCTTAGCGTAGGGAATGTTTGCAGAGGGCAAGCCGTTGTGCAGTATGAAACCAACGACGGACATGCGCCGTCACCCGTAGTTCTCCAGCAGGAGGATCAGACGAAGGGAGAAGCCTTGCGCTTCGAAATCACGCGCCTCGACGACGTCGACGGGTCGCCCGTGGACAGCACCGTGGTAGACGCAGCCTCCGTCAATCGGATCGTGCAGCAGGCCGCAGCGATGGGCCAGCGCATCTACATCCGACCGGCCGAGCAGTCGGCCTCATAACTCTTAAGCACGTCGCCAGTACGAAGCGCCCCCGTACAGATTCACCCGTACGGGGGCGCAGCGCTGCCCGCGCCCGGTGGGGCGGTTACTTGTGCCAGAAGAGGTGGTGGGTCACTCCGCTCGGGCTGGGGACCACGTCCAGGTGGAAGCGGTCGCGCAGGTCGTCCGGGGAGTCCCAGAGGCGTACTCCTGTGCCGAGCTTCAGCGGCGAGACCGCCACGTGCAGGGTGTCGACCAGGTCGGCGTCGAGGAACTGGCGGATGGTGGTGGCTCCGCCGCCGAGTCGGACGTCCTTGCCCTGCGCCGCCTCCTTGGCCTGTTCGAGGATCGTGGCCGGGTCGCCTGCGACGAAGTGGAACGTGGTGTCGGACAGCGTGATCGATGGGCGCTCGTGGTGGGTCAGGACGAAGACCGGGGTGCGGAACGGAGGCTCGTCGCCCCACCAGCCCTGCCACTCGTGGTCCTGCCAGGGGCCGCGCTGGGGCCCGAACTTGTTGCGGCCCATGATCTCGGCGCCGATGTTGCGGGGGTAGTCCCGCGTGAGGTAGTCGTCCAGGCCGCGGCTCCCCCCGGGGTCGGTGCGCATGGGCCAGCTCGCCGTGGCGCCGGCCCAGGCGAACAGCTTCCCGGGATCGACATGCCCGAACGGCCGCTCCAGGGTCTGGTCCTCACCGGCGCCGATACCGTCGCTCGAGACGTTGAAGTTCTGGACTCTCAGCAACTGAGCCACGTGCTCCTCCTGGTGTGTCGACAACGATGGTGAGACCTGCCGGGGCGGCGAAACTCATCGTCGGTCCTGATTCGTGCATTCAACAACGAAGGAGAACGGCGTGGAGCCGGCAGAACTCCGCCGCGCGGTCGAGGCAGGACGGGCGACCGCTTCGGAGCTGGACCTTCAGGTCGACGACGCGATCGTCGTCCACAACTCGGACCGCGTCGCGCTGCGGCTGATCCCCTGCGATGTGCTGGCTCGGGTCGCGCCTTCGGGGCATCTGGCTGATTCGACGTTCGAGGTGGAGGTCGCCCGCCGTCTCACCGGCGTCGATGCTCCGGTCGGCGAGCTGGACCCTCGGGTCGAGCCCCGCGTGTACGCGCGTGACGGCTTCGCCATCTCGCTCTGGACCTACTACGCACCCGTGGCAGCAGACATCGCCCCGGCCGACTACGCGGACGTGTTCCTGCGACACCATGCCGCCCTGCGGCAAATCGATCTGGCGGCACCGCATTTCACCGATCGAGTCGCCATGGCGCTGAGAGAGGTGACCGACCGGGAGCGCTCCCCCGAGCTCGCCGATTCCGACCGGGCACTCCTCAGCGACACCCTCGGCGGACTGAGCGCCGCGATCAGCGTCGACACAGCCGGCGACCAGTTGCTGCACGGCGAACCGCATCCGGGCAACCTGCTGAACACGCGGCGAGGGCCGCTCTTCATCGACCTCGCCACGTGCTGCCGTGGGCCGGTCGAGTTCGACCTCGCCCACGCGCCCGAAGAGGTGGGAAAGCACTACGCGGGGGCCGACCTCGGCCTGATTCACCGGTGCCGCGCCCTGAACTGGGCGCTGTTCTCCGCCTGGCGCTGGCGAAGGGACGACCAGATGCCCGACCGGAGCCACTGGAGAGTGGAGGGGCTCAACCGGGTTCGTACCGCACTCGACCGCTGCGAACCGGGCTGAACCGGGTCGCCCTTCTCGGCTCAGCTCGTGCGGATCACCTGGGTGATGCCGTTGATGATCTGCTGCACCGCGATCGCCGACAGCATCATGCCCGCGAGTCTCGTCACCAGCACCACGCCGCCTTCCTTGATGACCCGGATGATCAGCAGCGAGTAGCGCATGGTCAGCCACAGCACCAGGTGCATGGCGACGATCGCCGCCCAGACGGATATCTGGGCCTGGGCGCCGTTCGCGTGCTGGACGGCGAGGATGACGGAGACGATGGCGCCGGGGCCCGCGAGCAGCGGCATGCCGAGGGGGACGAGGGCGACGTTCACGTCCTTCGTCTGCTTGGGCTCGTCGGTCTTGCCGGTCAGCAGGTCGAGCGCGATCAGCAGCAGGAGCAGGCCGCCGGCGATCATCAGGGCCGGGATGGAGACGTGCAGGTAGTCCAGGATCTGCTGGCCCAGGATGCCGAAGACGGTGATCACCCCGAAGGCGACCGCCGCCGCCTGCCAGGCCATGGCGCGCTGGATCTTGCCGGGGCGGCCCGAGGTGAGGGCGAGGAAGATCGGCGTGATGCCAGGGGGGTCCATGATCACGAAGAGGGTGAGGAAGAGGGAGCCGAACACGGCGAAGTCGAACACGGGGTGGCCTTGCGAGAGTTGGGGCGAGAGGTACGGGAGGGCGCGGGGCGCGCGGGACTGCGGCCGACCGCCGTGGCGTGCGCGTGCGCACGGTCCGGCGGCGGTACGTGGGTGGGGGTCAGCGTTACGCGGGTCCGCCCGCGCCCGGCACCGGGAAGGCGCCCGTGGCACGGCGGGTGATCTCGCCGTACACCTCCGGGTCGGTGGTGCACGCGCCGAGTTCCACGAACTTCCGGCTGCCGTGGTAGTCGCTGGAGCCGGTGGGCAGCAGGCCCAGCTCGGCGGCGAGTCCCCGGAGCCGGACCCGGGTCGGCTCGTCGTGGTCCGTGTGGTCGACCTCGATGCCGTCGAGCCCTGCCGCCGCGAGCCGGGCGATGGCTTCCTCCGGCACGACGGCGCCGCGCTTGACGGCCTGCGGGTGCGCGAAGACGGTGACGCCGCCTGCCGCCTTCACGAGCCGGATCGCGTCGAACGGATCGAGTTCGTGCTTCCCGGCGTACGCCCGGCCGCCGTCCGCGATCCACTCGGGCGTGAAGGCGTCGGAGACGGTCTCCACGACGCCCAGCTCGACCAGGGCGGTCGCGATGTGCGGCCGGCCCAGCGACGCGTCGCCCGCGATCCGCGCCACCTGCTCCCAGGTGATCGGAACGCCCAGCTCCTGGAGCCTGCCGACCATGGCCTTGGCGCGCGGCACGCGGTCGTCCCGTACCAGCTCGCGCTCACGGAGCAGTTCGGGCTCGGCGGGGTCGAAGAGATACGCGAGCATGTGCAGCCCGATGCCGTCGATACGGCACGACAGCTCGGCCCCGGTGACCAGCGTGAGCCCGGCGGGAAGCGCGGCGATCGCCGGCGCGTGCCCCCGGGTGGTGTCGTGATCGGTCAGCGCCACCACATCGAGCCCGCTCGCGGCGGCGTTGCGCACCAGCTCGGCGGGCGTGTCCGTACCGTCGGAAGCCCGGGAGTGGGTGTGCAGGTCGATACGCACGCGCGTGACTCCACTGGGCTCGAAGGGGCAGAAGGGGAACGCTCAGCAGGATAACGGCCCGCGCGGATCGTCGAGAACGCGGCAGGTCAGGGGGGTACGTGGGCGTCGGCGGCACCGTCGGCCCGGTCGGCGCGGATACCCGCCTCGGCGCGAGCCGGGCGCGGCCCGACGGCGCCGTGCCCGGGGGGCGCCGTGTCCCGGCGGCCCAGGTTGGTTGGTCAGGGTGACGGACAACACGATGGCGGCCGGACACGGCAGCGTGCGGCCCGGCGCTGCGGCGCCGTGTCCCTACGGCCCCGGGCTGGTGACCCGCGCCTCGGCGCGGGTCAGGTACGGGTCAGGCACGGCCGGATGGCCGGGGCCGGACTCCACCACCCATGCGGCCCGACGCCCCGGCAGGGCAGCGCGACCGGCAGGGCAGCGCGGCCGGCGCGGTGTGCCGGACCTTGGCGGCGGGAGCCGGGCAGCGCGCCTGTGCGTCGCGCCGGCCCCGCCGGGGCGGGGTCGGCTTACGACAGCAGCCTCGGCGTCAGCGCCCCGCACGGGAGTAGTTCCACCTCCGCGCCCGCGTCCCTGAGGTCCGTCAGGACCAGTTCGTCGTACATCAGCAGACCCGATTCGCCCGGCCAGACCACCGCCCACAGCCACAGGCCCAGCGCCTCGCCCGCGAAGACCGCGCGGTCCTCCGGGGCGGCCGGGACGTGCCACAGGGGGGTGGGGCGGCCCGCCGCCAGGAGTTTTGTGTGGGGCGGGAGGTCGACGCGGATGCTGGGGCCCGGGTCGGGGCCCTCGATCCCCGCGTAGCGGGCGCCGAGGCCCACCCCGATCTCCTCCGCGATCAGCAGCAGCTCGCCCACCCCGCCCAGCGGCCCGGGGCCCGAGCAGGCCACGGCCGTGGCCCGGCCGCCGCTGCGGTCGTCGCCCGCGTACGAGACGCCGGTGAACAGCCAGCCGACGGGCAGCGGCCACGGCATCCACACGGGGACCCGCGCCCGGTTCACCACCACGCCGAGCGCTTCGACGCTGGGCGGTATCACGGGCTGAAGCGGGTGCACGGTGCCATGGGTGTCGCATGTCCAGGTGTCGGCGAACAGACCGGGCGCCCTGACCCGGCCACCGCACTTCGGGCAACTGGGTTCACCCCTCATAGCGCCCCACGGTCCTCCCCGGCCGACGCCGCGTCAAGGACGATCACCGGCCTCGGATTCTCCCAGCGGTACGGCCCCGCGCAACGGGTCGCGCAGGTCCGTTCCGTGGGCCAGCCAGCGCTCCTGAAGCTCCTCGGCGCCCCTGACGCGCTTCCAGGCCGCCTCGTTGGGCGTCATCGGCAGCAGCGGCAGGAACCGTACGGGATCCAGCGGCGCCGGCAGCTCCAGATCCTCGACGAGACCGCCCGCCTCGCCGACCAGTACGGAGGTGAACGGGGCCTGCGGCCACAGCGGGGCGCCGAGGTCCAGCGACGCGCCCGGCGCCACGACCACCCCCTCGACCTGCGGTGAAGCGGCCAGTACCGCGAGCGGGCGCAGCACCTGGTCGGTGTCGGCGCGCCCGGCCCGCACCGTCAGGATCAGCTCGGCCCGCGGGCCCCGCTCCGGATCGGCGAGCACCGCCGCGGGGTCGGCCATCGGCTGCGCCGACATGCCGAGCGTCGCGTACCGCACCAGCGGCCCGCCCTCCCGTACGCCAGGGCCCCCTACGTCCGTGAATCTCAGGACCTCGATGCGCTCCGTCCCCAGAAACGTCACTGCGGCGCGCGCGTCCGGCTCCCCCAGCGCGGCCCGCAACCGCGCCTCGACCAGAGCAAGAATTTCTGCCATCCCGGGAGCATAGATCGCGTAGGGATGGGGCAAGAAGCAAGATTGGGCTCGGGTGGGCTGATAGTCTGGGCCGCCGGTCGGGACAGTACGCAGCAGCGTCGCTCTCCTTGTCCCGACGACACGTCATCCCCTACGGGGGACAGACCGGAGGAGGTGGGGCTGCGGTGGATCGAAGTCACCCGGCCAGTACCAGCCGCTCTTCCGCTTTTTTCGCCGCTCTGTGATCTGAGGGCCCCGCCCGCACAGGCTCGCGGCACGTCGCACGTCGGAAGAGCGCTTCGTCTCCGGCCCTCAGCCTGTGTTCTCGCCTGTCTGTAGCGAACGCCGTCACCGCGAACTCGCGGTGCCGCCCGCTTTGCGGACGTACGTACGCCTGCGTACGCGTCACGTCCTCGTTCCGGGCTGTGCCACGCCCTCGCCGACGGCCTCTCCGTGAAGGAGCCCGCCATGTCGATGATTCGTGACCTGCGCGCAGCGGTCCGCCCGTCCCTGCGCAAGAGCAGTGCCTCCTACGGCAAGTACGACACGTACGACGCGACCCGCGACCCCTCGGCGTCGAGCGCCGTCGTCGACTGCGCGGTCTACCGCGAGGGCCGCCGGCTCACCGCCGATCCGTGCGTCACGCCGCACGAGGCGATGCTGCGGGTGCGCGAGGGCGGCGAAGGGGGCTTCGCCTGGATCGGGCTGCACGAGCCGACCGAGGAGGAGTTCGCCGGGATCGCGGCGGAGTTCGGACTGCACCCGCTGGCCGTCGAGGACGCGGTGCACGCGCACCAGCGGCCGAAGCTTGAGCGGTACGACGACACCCTGTTCACCGTCTTCAAGACCATCCACTACGTGGAGCACACGGAGCTGACGTCGACCAGCGAGATCGTCGAGACCGGCGAGGTCATGTGCTTCACCGGGCGGGACTTCGTCATCACCGTCCGGCACGGCGGCAAGGGCTCGCTGCGCAATCTGCGCCACCGCCTCGAAGAGGACAGCGAACTGCTCGCCAAGGGCCCGTCCGCCGTGCTGCACTCCATCGCCGACCATGTCGTGGACGGCTACATCGCGGTGGCGGGCGCCGTGCAGGACGACATCGACGAGGTGGAGATCGAGGTCTTCTCCGCCCCGGCGAAGGGCAGCCCGCGCGGCTCGGACGCCGGGCGCATCTACCAGCTCAAGCGCGAGGTGCTGGAGTTCAAGCGGGCCGTCTCGCCGCTGCTGCGGCCGATGCAGTTGCTCAGCGAGCGGCCGATGCGGCTGGTCGACCCCGACATCCAGAAGTACTTCCGTGACGTCGCCGACCACCTCGCCCGGGTGCACGAGCAGGTCATCGGCTTCGACGAACTGCTCAACTCGATCCTCCAGGCCAATCTGGCGCAGGCGACGGTCGCGCAGAACGAGGACATGCGCAAGATCACGTCCTGGGCCGCCATCATCGCCGTACCGACGGCCGTGTGCGGCATCTACGGCATGAACTTCGACCACATGCCCGAGCTGCACTGGAAGTACGGCTACCCGATGGTGCTCGCCGCGATCATCGCGGCCTGTCTGGCGATCCATCACTCGCTGAAGCGCAACGGCTGGCTCTGACGCCGGACGGGCCCTGACCACGCCAGGCCGGCGTACGCCGGCACCGGTGCGAGACTGTGCGCATGACAGAACCGCTGCTCGGCCAGGCGCTCGTCGAGGAGGCCGGCAAGAAGTCCGGCGTCGTCTGGGTGCGAGGCTCAGGCCCCGACCGCGCGCTGTGGCACGTCTGGCACGAAGGGGCCGTCCTGCTCGTCGGCGACGGCCCCGGCGAACAACCGCTGCCGGGGCTCACCGACGGCGGCGCCGCCGAGGTGACCGTACGCAGCAAGGACAAGGGCGGCCGGCTCGTCGCCTGGACGGCGGCGGTCACGGAACTGGCGCCGCACTCCGACGCCTGGGAGACGGCCGTCGCCGAACTCAAGGGCAAGCGGCTGAACGCCCCGGACGGCGAGCTGATGACGGAGCGTTGGGCGCGCGAGTGCCGCGTACTGCGGCTGGAGCCGCGCGAGGTGAGCCGGGAGCTGCCCACCGGGTCGCTGGCCGCTACGCCCCTGCCGACCCCCGCCACGACGCGGGGACCGGTCCCGGCGTCCCTGGGCCGCCTGCTGCTCAAGCGCAAGCGCAAGCGCAAGGGCCCGCCCGCGAGCTAGCGCAGGGATGCCGGCCCAGGCACCCCAGCGCGAGGGCCCGCCCGCAAGCTAGTGCAGGGCCGCCGCGATACCGGGCCGGCCGCCCGAGTACGCCAGGCCCGGCGCCACCCAGGCGCGGGCTCACCGGCGACGCGCGCGTCCCTAGGCGCGCGTCCTTAGCCCTTCGCGCGCGGCAGTTGGCTCCCGTAGTCGACCGTCTGCCCCTTCGCCGGCGCCTCCAGCGCGAAGTCCCTGCCCCACTCCGACAGCGTCAGCGTGCCCGCGCCGCCCGCGCGTTCCAGTTGCAGCGGGTACGGGGTGCCTTCGAGGGACACGTCCAGCGAGCCGCCCTTGCCCTCGGCCGCGCTGACCTCGATCGCGCGTACGCCGCCGATCTTGTCCCGATCGCCCTTCGCCAGCTTGCCGTTGAGCGTGAGCAACCCGTCGAGCAGGACGTTCATGTCGGTGAAGCCGCGGAGCTGCTTGTACGAGGGGTCGTCCGCCGGGACCTTCACATACTTGTCGTCGAGCTTGTGCGCCGCCTCGGAGTCCGTGTCGCCGTCGGAGGAGGCGCCGCCCTTGCCGTCCGCCTTCCCCTGGCTCCAGAATCCGGCGTCGGCCTTCAGGAACAGCTCGTCCTCGACCCGCAGCAGTTCGAAGGTGCTGTTCTTCGAGGTGACCGAGCCCGTGCCGCCGGTCTTCTTGAGCCGCATGTTGAGCTTGTACGTCTCCCCCTGCGTGACCAGCGCGCCGGCCAGCCGGACCGCGCTCGCGCTCTCGACCGCCGTCTGCGCCTTGTGCTCGATCTCGGTGGCCGACAGTCTGCCGACGCCGTTGGTACCGGCGTCCGGATCCTCTCCGCCGCACGCCGTCACGGCCGTCGCGAGGCCCGCGCACAGTGCCACGGGCAGCACACCCCTGCGGACAGCTCTCAGGACGGTCCTGCGGGCGGTCCTGCGGGCGCGGTCGGACAATGGGAGAGCAGTCACGAACACATGCCTCTCATGCACGGGTGGGGGTGGCAGACCGCAGCGTACCCGGGCCGTCGGCGCCGCTCGACGCGGCGTCTTGACGGGGGATGTGCGAGGGCGCGACGAAGCGGTACGAGCTAGCCTGAACCCGTTCTCCCACCGGGAAGAACGGCATGAAGAGGCTTCAGGAAAGAGGAGGCGCGCGGTATGGCGGCAGGCGCCCCCAGGATCTTCGTCTCGCATCTCGCCGGGGTGGCGGTCTTCGACCCCAACGGCGATCAGGTGGGCCGCGTCCGCGACCTCGTGGCGATGCTGCGGATCGGCAACCGGCCGCCCCGGCTGCTCGGCCTGGTGGTCGAGGTGCTGAGCAGGCGGCGGATCTTCCTGCCCATGACCCGGGTCACCGGCGTCGAGTCGGGCCAGGTCATCACGACGGGCGTGGTCAACGTACGGCGCTTCGAACAGCGCCCCACCGAGCGGCTCGTGCTCGGCGAACTCCTCGACCGCCGGGTGCGGCTCGTGGAGAACGACGAGGAGGTGACCGTTCTCGACGTCGCCATCCAGCAGTTGCCCGCCCGGCGCGACTGGGAGATCGGCAAGGTCTTCGTCCGCAGGGGCAGGAAGGGCGGCGCGCTGCGGCGGCGCGGGGACACCGTCACCGTCGACTGGTCGGCCGTCACCGGCTTCTCGCTGGAGGAGGACGGGCAGGGCGCGGAGAACCTCGTCGCGACCTTCGAGCGGCTGCGCCCGGTCGAACTCGCCAACGTACTGCACCATCTGACACCCAAGCGGCGCGCCGAGGTGGCGGCGGCCCTGGACGACGACCGGCTCGCCGACGTCCTGGAGGAGCTGCCCGAGGACGACCAGGTGGAGATCCTGGGCAAGCTCAAGGAGGAGCGGGCCGCCGACGTGCTGGAGGCGATGGACCCGGACGACGCGGCCGACCTGCTCTCCGAGCTGCCGGAGGACGAGAAGGAGCGGCTGCTGACGCTGATGCAGCCGCACGACGCCGCCGACGTACGCCGGCTCATGTCGTACGAGGAGCGGACGGCCGGCGGTCTGATGACGACCGAGCCGATCATCCTGCGCCCCGACGCGACGGTGGCGGACGCGCTGGCACGGGTACGCCAGCAGGACCTGTCCCCCGCGCTGGCCGCGCAGGTGTACGTGTGCAGGCCGCCGGACGACACCCCGACGGGCAAGTACCTGGGCACGGTGCACTTCCAGCGGCTGCTGCGGGATCCGCCGTTCACGCTCGTCAGCTCGATCGTGGACAGCGACCTGCCGCCGCTGGCCCCCGACACCCCGCTGCCCGCGATCACCAGCCACCTCGCCGCGTACAACATGGTTTCCGCGCCCGTCGTGGACGCGGGCGGCTCGCTGCTCGGCGCCGTCACCGTCGACGACGTACTGGACCACCTGCTGCCCGACGACTGGCGGGAGACCGGCTTCCGCGGTCTGGAGGGGGTGGCCCGTGGCGAGTGAGCGGGCGGAGAAGGACACCGGCCGGGAGCGCGCGAAGAGCGGCGGCCCGCGGATCCGGCTCGACCAGCCCCGGCCGCAGCGCCGCAGGCTGCTGCCCGACTACGACCCGGAGGCGTTCGGCCGGCTCTCCGAGCGCGTCGCCCGCTTCCTCGGCACGGGCCGGTTCATCGTATGGATGACCCTGATCATCATCCTGTGGGTGATCTGGAACATCGCCGCCCCCCGGGCCCTGCGCTTCGACCAGTACCCGTTCATCTTCCTGACCCTGGCGCTGTCCCTCCAGGCGTCCTACGCGGCCCCGCTGATCCTGCTCGCGCAGAACAGGCAGGACGACAGGGACAGGGTCACCCAGGAGCAGGAGCGCAAGCAGAACGAGCGCTCCATCTCCGACACCGAATACCTGACGAGGGAGATCGCGGCCCTCCGCATGGGCCTCGGCGAGGTCGCCACCCGCGACTGGATCCGCTCGGAGCTGCAGGACATGGTGCGAGACATGAACGACCAACGCCCGCAGCGTCCACCACAGCAGCGTCCACCGCGACACCCCGAGGGCCGGTCCGGGCAGCAGGGCGGCGACGAGGACCACGGGGAGTAGCCGAGTCGCGGAGAGGCGGAGAGGCGGCGGAGACGGCGCGCAGGGGGCGCGGATCACCCGCTTGGAGCCAAGCGCCGGAGAGCCGGGACCCTACGCGTCGGTGGATCGTACGTACGGGGTGTGGTTCGCGGTTGAGGGCCGGGTGACGGGCGGCCAGCGCTTCCCGTTCTCCGGATCGCCGCTCCAGATGTGCTGCTGCTCCGGCGTACGGGTCATGCCGTATTCGTACACGCTCGGCGCGCCGGATCTCTCCCACTCCTCCCATGCCGCTTCCAGTTCGGTGGCGAGCCGGCGAGGGCCGCCCTGGTACGCCACGGCCGGACCTCCTGCCTCGGGGCAGACGATCGTCGCCCAGGAGGAGCGGCCGTCGTGTGTCCACGCGGTCACGCCCCCTTCGCCGCCGTCGGCCTCCGTACGGATCCGTACGTCAGGCAGGACGACCCGGAGCGCGAAGAGCAGGTTGGCGTCGCGGTGGAGAGGCGCGGGGTCTCGGGCGAACGGCCCCTCGGTATCGGGGGATTCGCTGCCACGGACCTCATCCCAGGGCTGTCCCTGGTCAACCCCGCGCGCGGGCATGAACGTCGCCAGACCCTGCATCCAGCCGCTTGCCGACCGGCCGTCGTCGGCGACGGTGAGCGCGACGTGGCCCAGCCGGCCCCAGGGGGTGACGATCCGGCCGCCGGGTCGTGTCTGCTCCACCCAGGCCCAGGGGACCAGATCAACCGCGTAGGTGCACATCACCCGGTCGAAGCGTCCAGCCGCGGGAGCCCCCAGGGCACCGTCACCGGTCATCACATCGACGTTGACGTCCAGCGCGCCGAGGTTCTCTGCCGCGGTCGCTGCCAACCGGGGGTCGAATTCGACGGTGGTGACCCGCCCGCCGGGCCCGGCCCTGCGCGCCATCAGCAGGGCGTTGCGGCCCGTTGCCGAGCCCAGTTCCAGTACGTTCTGGCCTGGCTCCAGCATCAGGGAGTCGAGCATGTCGGCGACGACGGCCTCGCAGCTCAGGCTCGATGTGGGCAAGCCGTCCGTCACCTGGATGACGGCCGAGTCGTAGGGGCCGCCGTAGACGAGTCCCGCCCACCTGTCGGGGTCCCTGGCGCGGTCCACGGGAACGTAGGAGTCTCCGTCCCATGACCACAGCCGCTCCGGGGCGAGCAGATGCCGAGGGTGGGACTCCATGGCCCGGCGGATCCACGGGGAGTCCGGCTGCCACAGGCCCTTGTCCGCCATGGCGCTCGCCAGGAGCGCCTGGAGTTGGGAGAGTTGGAGCGGCTTGCCCTGACCCGGGTCCCGATCAAACTTACGGTGGTCACTCATAGTCACTCCCCCTCGCCGGTGCGGTGCACGGGTCCAGTGTGCTGCGTCTGCGGTCCGGCGCACGCCGGTCGAAAGCGCCCCAGCCGCCGCCCCGACCTGCCCAGGGCCCCGGTCACGACCCGGGGCAGGACCCTGGTCAGGGGCG
The DNA here is from genome assembly GCF_055584925.1 of Streptomyces sp. NPDC087906. Taxonomy (NCBI): domain Bacteria; kingdom Bacillati; phylum Actinomycetota; class Actinomycetes; order Kitasatosporales; family Streptomycetaceae; genus Streptomyces; species Streptomyces sp. NPDC087906. The sequence continues at coordinate 1,372 of NZ_JBVJLC010000008.1, read as the reverse complement.
TGAGGAAGCAGACCGTTGACGGCTTTCGTTCGGGGGTGCGTGGCGCCGTACCATCTCGGTATGGCTACCGACACGTACGGAACCACCCTCCCGGCGGAAGACGCGGTGCGCGACGCGCTGGCGACGGTGAACGACCCCGAGATCCACCGGCCGATCACCGATCTCGGCATGGTCAAATCGGTGGACATCGGTGCGGACGGTGCGGTGGCTGTCACGGTCTATCTCACGGTGTCCGGCTGCCCGATGCGCGACACCATCACCAGCAACGTCACCGAGGCGGTGAGCCGGGTCCCCGGGGTCACCGGGGTCGAGGTGACACTGGACGTGATGGGGGACGAGCAGCGCAAGGAGCTGGCGGCCTCGCTGCGCGGCGGTACGCCCGAGCGTGAGGTGCCCTTCGCACAGCCGGGCTCGCTGACCCGGGTCTACGCGGTGGCCTCGGGCAAGGGCGGCGTCGGCAAGTCGTCCGTCACGGTCAACCTGGCGGCGGCGATGGCCGCGGACGGGCTGAAGGTCGGTGTGGTCGACGCCGACATCTACGGGCACAGCGTGCCCCGGATGCTGGGGGTCGACGGCCGGCCCACCCAGGTCGAGAACATGATCATGCCGCCGTCGGCGCACGGCGTGAAGGTCATCTCCATCGGGATGTTCACCCCGGGCAACGCGCCGGTGGTGTGGCGCGGGCCGATGCTGCACCGGGCGCTCCAGCAGTTCCTCGCCGACGTGTACTGGGGCGATCTGGACGTGCTGCTGCTCGACCTGCCGCCGGGCACCGGCGACATCGCGATCTCGGTGGCGCAGCTCGTGCCGAACGCGGAGATCCTGGTCGTCACGACCCCGCAGCAGGCGGCGGCCGAGGTCGCCGAGCGGGCGGGCTCCATCGCCGTGCAGACCCACCAGAAGATCGTCGGCGTGGTCGAGAACATGTCGGGGCTGCCGTGCCCGCACTGCGACGAGATGATCGACGTGTTCGGTACGGGCGGCGGCGCCGCGGTCGCCGAGGGCCTGACGAAGACGACCGGTGCCACGGTGCCGGTGCTCGGCGGTATCCCCATCGACGTACGGCTGCGCGAGGGCGGCGACGAGGGCAAGCCGGTCGTGCTGTCCGACCCTGACTCGCCGGCGGGGCAGGCGCTGCGCGGCATCGCCGCCAAGCTGAGCGCCCGTCAGCGCGGCCTGTCGGGCATGTCGCTGGGGATCACCCCGCGCAACAAGTTCTGAGGACGGCGAACGGGTGGGGGGGGGGGGGGGGGTGGGCGGCCCCCCCCCCCCCCCCCCGCGGGGGGGGGGGGGGGGCGCGCCCGCCCCCCCCCCCCCCCGCGCCCCCCCCGCCCCCCCCCCCCGCCCCCCCCGCGGGGGAGGCCCCGCAACC
>NZ_JBVJLC010000007.1:0-417492 GCF_055584925.1 Streptomyces sp. NPDC087906 | reverse complement strand
GGGGGGGGGGGGGGGGGTGGTGCTGTTCCCCCCCGGCGGGGCCGGGGGGGGGGGGGGGGGGGGGGCCCCCCCCCCCCCCCCGGGGGCGGGCGCGGGGGGGGGGGGGGGGGGGGGCGGGGGCCCCCCCCCCCCCCCCCCACCCGGTAGCGCTTTGTGCGGGACCGTCAGCTACGGCTCTCCGCCGCGTACGACGCGATGTCCTCGATCACGGCGAAGCCGAGACCGTACGCGCTCATCCCCCGGCCGTACGCGCCGAGGTGCACACCGCTCTGCGTCGAGCCCGCCAGCACCCAGCCGAACTCGGACTCGCGGTAGTGGAACGGCGTCGGCACCCCGTCGACCGGCAGCGAAAGCGCCGACCATTCGGGTCCCGTCAGATCGTCAGCGACCTCGAACGCCGCTTCCGTCTGCTGGTCCAGCCAGTCGTCGCGCAGCGAGTGGTCGAGCTGTGCGGGCCAGGTGGCCGACAGCAGGCCCGAGCCTGCCAGCCAAGCCGCCGACGAGGCCGTGGTGGCGTCGAGCTGGCCCGTACCGTCACCGCTGCGCCGCTCGGGGCTGCCGGCGACCGTGACGACGACGGCGAAACGCTCCGTGTCCGCGCCGGACGCGTCCGGTCTTATCGACGGCTCGTCGCCGTGGCCGATCGCGCCGTGCTGGACCGTACCGTCGGCGGCGGCGCCGACCTGCATCAGCCTGCGCGGTCCGGTGAACGCGTCGTCCAGCCCGTACCAGGGGAAGGTGGCCCGCAGATAGCCGTCGATCGTCAGCCGGGCCGCCGGCACCCCCTCGTCAGTCGATGAGCTGAGCGCTCCCCGCTCGCCTACCCGACTCGTGGTCTCCATCTGTCCGGCCGCCTCCTCGTATCCGACGTCCGCAGCGGCCCGCCCCCGACGGGCACCTCACTACCGGACAGTTGGAGGATAGCCACCCCGTACCGGATCACCGGTACAGGCCGGGGTCAGGTGGCGTCCGCGTCGAACGGCGGGCGCTCGCCCTCGTCGGGCTTGTCACGCTTTTTCAGCAGGTCGGGAGTGGTCGAACCGGACGATCCGTTGGCCGAGGAGACGGGAGCCGACGGTGTGTCGGACGCGGCGCTGTCGTGGCCGTTGACCGCGTCGGCGACCTCCGCCATCTCCTTCTTCAGGTCGAAGCTGCTGCGGATCTCCTTCAGCCCCAGGTCGTCGTTGTCCATCAACTGCTTGCGGACGAACGTCTTGGGGTTGAGGTCCTCGAACTCGAAGTCCTTGAACTCGGGACCCAGCTCGGAGCGGATGTCCTGCTTCGCGCTCTCGGAGAACTCGCGGATCTTCCGCACGAAGCGCGCGGCGTCCTGGATGACCTTGGGCAGCTTCTCCGGGCCGAAGACGATCACGGCCAGAACCGCGAGCGTGACCACCTCAAGTGCGCCTATGTCATTGAACACCTAGCTGCTCCTTGTGTTCTCCGCTGTGGGTCGAGGGCCCGGGGCTTTTACACGGTACCCGCACCAACTGTCCCCGCGGTACCTCCCCACGGGGGTCATGTCCCGCCGGCCGGAGGTCAGGTCCCTTCGGCGGATCCCAGGACCAGGGTGACGGTGCTCGACCGGCCCGACCTGAGCAGCGTCAGCTCCATCCGGTCACCGGGGCGGTGCGAGCGGATCTTCACGATCAACTCCTCCCCGTTGTGCACCCGGTCGCCGTCCACGGCGGTGATCACGTCGCCCGGCTTGATGCCCGCCTTCGCCCCGGCGCCGCCCGCCGTCACTGCGGAGCCTCCGCCGGCCGCCTGCTGCGCGACGCGTGCGCCGTCGCCCGCGTACTCGGTGTCGAGCGTGACGCCGATCACCGGGTGGGTGGCCTTGCCGGTGTTGATGATCTCCTCGGCGACCCGCTTGGCCTCGTTGATCGGTATGGCGAAGCCGAGACCGATGGAGCCCGACTGGCCGCCTTCGAGCCCGGCGCCGTTGTCGGCGGCGCGGATGGCGCTGTTGATGCCGATCACCTCGGCCTTGGTGTCCACCAGCGGGCCGCCGGAATTGCCGGGGTTGATCGGCGCGTCGGTCTGCAGCGCGTTCACATAGCTGACGTCGCTGCCGTCGCCCTTCTCGCCGCCCGCGGTGATGGGGCGGTCCTTGGCGCTGATGATCCCTGAGGTCACCGTGTTGGAGAGGTCGAAGGGGGCGCCGATGGCCACGACCGGATCGCCGACGTGGACGTTGTCGGAGTTGCCGAGGGGCATCGGCTTGAGCCCGGAGACCCGGGTGACCTCGACGACGGCGAGGTCGTAGCCGCTGTCCTTGCCGACGAGGCTCGCCTTGGCGCTCTCGCCGCCGCTGAACGTGACCGATATCTCACCGTTGGCGCCGGCTGCCTCGACGACGTGGTTGTTCGTCAGGATGTGGCCGCGGGTGTCGAGGACGAACCCGGTGCCGGTGCCTTCCTCGCTCGGCCCTGTGACGTGGAGGGTGACGACGCTGGGCAGCGCGCTGGCGGCGATGCCGGCGACGCTGTCGGGCGCGCGGCCGCCGCTGTCCCGGGCGGCCTGGGGCAGCTTGATGTCGGTGAAGCCGCCGTCCCGTTCGATGTACGCGCCGACGGCGCCGCCGAGGAGACCGGCGACCAGCGCCAGGACGACGGTGCCCGCCAGGCCGCCGCGCCGCCTGCGGCGCGGCGGGTCGGGCTGGGTCAGGATCTGCGGCGGCTGCCCGCCGGGACCGCCCCAGGGGTCGTAGCGCAGCCACTGCGAGGTCTGCGGCACGGCGTGCGGTGCGGGCGGCGGGGGCGGCGGCGGCGGATAGGAGTGCACCGGATCCGGCTGCGGGACGGGCACGCCGTGCGGCGGCGTCGGGGGCGGGAGCTGTACGGGCGGTGCGGGCGCCCAGGGGCCGGGGCCGCCGTAGGGCGGGGTGCTGTACGGGTCGCGGTCGTGCAGGGGCTGCTGACGGGGCGGCGGGACCGTGGCGGGCTGCTCGGCGGGCGCGGCGAATTCCTCGTCGGCCACCGGGGTGTCGGTGGTGATGTCGGTGCTGGTGCCGGTGGTGCCGGTGCTGGCCCCGCTGGTGCCGGTGGCCGTCCCCGCCTCGCCGGCCGTCACCGGCGGCCGTCCCTCGTCGGGACGGCTCCACCACTTCGCCTTGCGTCCGGTGGGCTTCCCGTCGTCCATGCTCTCCCCGCAGACTGCCGCTCCGCGCCCCGGCGAGGGCACCTTGGTGAGGATTCAACCAGGTTCGGGAACGGCGGCGCTCAGTGCCGGGAAGAAATCCACTGAGCGGGCTGCGTCGGCGCCGTGAACCGGCTGGGGGCCGGGGTGGTCGTCACGGGAAAGGTCTTGTCGACGGCGTCGAGCCGGAGGGCCGGGCCCGTGGACCGTATGAGCGGGGTCAGCCGCGCGCTGTTCAGTACCGCCGAGCTGAACGACTGGGTGGTGAACGCCCGCGTCGACAGCGCCTGTGCCGTCGGCAGATTGAGCGGCGAGACCGGCGTACGGTCCGTGACCTGCGGCAGGATGCCGCCTCCGCCGCCCTGACGGCGGCCGGACTCGGCGACCGTGCCGGCCGGGGCCGTGCTGCCGGGAGCGCGCATCGGGGTCACTCCGACACCGCGCGGCAGCGGGGCGTCGGCCGCCGAACCGAGCGGCATGGCGCCGCCGAGCGCCATCGCGGCGAACGAGACGGCGCTGGCCGCAGCGAAGGCGAACCGGCGTCCGCGCCACGGGGAGCGCTCCGCCTCCTGGCGGCCCACCTCGCGGCGGCCCACCGCGTGCCGGTCCACCTCGTGGATACGGAAACCGGAACCGGAACCCGGGCCGCCGGGCAGGACGCCGCCGTGGGCGCCGAGCGGGGCGTAGCTGAAGCCGCCGGACCGCAGGCCGCCGCTGCCAAACCCGCCGGCGGCGCTGCCGAAGCCGGCCGCCTCGAAGAGGCTGCCTCGGTCGGGGCCGCGCCGGTCGTCGTCATCGTCACGGGGCGGCCCGCCGCCGGGCAGCCCCTGAAGTCTGGCGAGGAAACCCTCGGACGGCGACGGCGGGGCGGCCTCGGCGAAGACGCTCTTCAGCCTGCGCTGGGCGTCCGCCTCGGCCTTGCACTTGGCGCAGGTGGCCAGATGGGCCAGCACCCGCTCCCGCGCGTCATGCCCCAGCTCGCCGTCCACCAGGGCAGCGAGGCGGTCCCCCAGATGCTGCTCCGCGGGGGTCGGGCTTGAGCCACTCACGCCGTTCCGCCCTCCCCTGCCACACTGACGAAGGAACGCTGCTGCTCGGCACGCGCCTCGGGGGAACGGTGCTGAAGAGCCTTGCGCAGATGCGAGCGGCCGCGGTGGATCCGGCTGCGGACGGTACCCAGCTTGACCCCGAGCGTCGCGGCGATCTCCTCGTACGACAGCCCCTCGATGTCGCAGAGCACCACGGCGGCGCGGAACTCGGGCGCGAGGGTGTCCAGCGCCTGCTGGACGTCCGCGTCGAAGTGCGTGTCGTGGAAGACCTGCTGCGGGGACGGCTCACGGCTGGGCAGCCGCTCCGCCGCGTCGTCGCCGAGGGCGTCGAACCTGATCCGCTGCTTGCGGCGGACCATGTCGAGGAAGAGATTGGTGGTGATGCGGTGGAGCCAGCCCTCGAAGGTGCCGGGCGTGTAGGTGGACAGCGAGCGGAAGACGCGGACGAAGACCTCTTGGGTCAGATCCTCGGCGTCGTGCTGGTTGCCCGTCAGTCGGTAGGCGAGGCGGTAGACCCGTCCGCTGTGCGTGCTGACGATCTCCTCCCAGCTAGGAGGCGTCCACGCCTGCGATTCCGCATCCGATGCGAAGGTCGCAGTAACTGCGGAGTCGGTCGGGCGAGAACGGTCAGCAATGTTGGTCACGGATTTCGGCTCACCTGCCGACCGCAGAAAGCGCCTGAGCACTCCCCTCCGATCCACAGCCGCAGCCGCACCTCCCCTATCGGCTCTGGTGGTGTCCAGTGGAGCCCCTACCATAGCCACCTCGCCCGTTAGCTCCGGATAAGAATCTTTACGCGAATTTGGGCCCGCGACTTCGTCTTCATCCGGCAGTGATCCGCCTGTTGGTCCGCGTGTTGTCCGCCCCCACATAACGACTGGTCCCATCTGCGGGTTCCCGGGCCCAGCGGATACAGTCACCGTTGCGCCGCCAACGGGGACAAGGAGAGGGTCATTACCGCCAACCGGCAGACGAGCTGGGCGTTCGCCGACGCCTTTGTCGCCGAGGACGAAGCACTGCGCTGGGCCCGTGACAGGGCCCGGGAGAGCGGGCTTCGCTCGGTGTCTCCAGGCACCGGCGCCGCGCTGCGTCTGCTCGCCGCCACGGGGGCGGCGAAGTCGGTCGCCGAGATCGGTACGGGCACCGGCGTCTCCGGTATCTACCTGCTCCAGGGGATGCGCCCCGACGGCGTCCTGACCACGGTCGACACGGAACCGGAACGCCAGCAGTTCGCCCGGCAGGCGTTCCGCGCGGCCGGTTTCGCGGGCAACAGGGCACGCTTCATCCCCGGCCGCGCCCTCGACGTACTGCCCAGGCTCGCGGACGGCGGGTACGACCTCGTGTACTGCGACGGGGACCGCCTGGAGTCGCTGGACTATCTCGCTGAATCGTTGCGGCTGCTGCGACCCGGTGGACTGGTGTGCTTCGAGGGCGTGTTCGCCGACGGCCGCACGGTGGACTCGGCGGCGCAGCCTGCGGAGGTGCTGCGGCTGCGGGAGCTGCTGCGGACGGTGCGGGAGATTCCGGAGCTGGTGCCGTCGCTGCTGCCGGTGGGGGACGGGTTGCTGTGTGCGGTGCGGAGGGCGTAGGGGATGTCCGCCGCGCCCGCTGCCCGCGCCCGGCCTCCGCACCCCCGGCTGTCCGCCGCGCCCGCCGTCCCCGCCGCCCCCTCCAGCCCCGCCGCCCCCTCTACGCCCTGCTGTGCCCCCGCTCCGGTCCGGACATGGCACTACATGGCACTGCCCCGGCGTGGACGGTACTGGTCCGCGCCGGGGCAGTGATGGTGTCGATCCGGGGGTGACCCTCGACCCCGAAGACTGTGAGCGTTCCGCTCAGCCGACGACCTTCTTGAGCGCGTCGCCGAGTGCGTCCGCCTCGTCCGGAGTCAGCTCGACGACAAGCCGACCGCCGCCTTCGAGCGGAACGCGCATGACGATGCCCCGCCCCTCCTTGGTCACCTCGAGCGGGCCGTCGCCCGTCCGCGGCTTCATGGCCGCCATGCTCGTTCCCCTTCCTGAAACCAGCTCATCGCAGCCGGCGGCCCCATGACAGGCGCTGTGTCACCGGCATCGAACACATTGCTTCCAGGTCATTATCCCGCATCGCGGGACCCCATGACCAACATCGGTCGGCATCGCTTGCGCAACGCGCTCACGCAAAACGACTCAATTCGGCGATCCGCCTGCGATACTTCGCCGCCGTTTCTCCGCCATGCTGGGCCCGCACACCATTGCCGCAGCCGCGAAGGGACCTGATCATGGCCGACACCGTGCTCTACGACGTGAGTGACGGACTCGCAACGATCACGATCAACCGGCCCGAGGCCATGAACGCGATGAACATCGCGGCGAAGGTCGCCCTCAGGGACGCCCTGGAGGCCGCGGGCGCCGACTCGGCCGTACGGGGTGTCCTGCTCACGGCGGCGGGCGACAGGGCCTTCTGTGTGGGCCAGGACCTCAAGGAACACGTGGCGCTGCTGGCGGAGGACCGGAAGACGGGCGCCGGCGCGACGATGCGGACGGTGAGCGAGCACTACAACCCGATCCTGCGGGCGATCACGGGCATGCCGAAGCCGGTGGTGGCGGGCGTGAACGGGGTCGCGGCGGGCGCGGGGATGGGCTTCGCCCTGGCCGCGGACTACCGCGTGGTCGCGGACTCGGCCTCCTTCAACACGTCCTTCGCGGGCGTGGCCCTGACGGCCGACTCCGGCGTCTCCTGGACCCTGCCCCGCCTGGTCGGCCGCAGCCGCGCGACGGACCTGCTGCTGTTCCCGCGCTCGGTGCGTGCGCAGGAGGCGTACGACCTGGGCCTGGCGAACAAACTCGTCCCCGCGGCCGACCTGGCCCCCACGGCACTCGCGGTGGCCCGCACCCTGTCCGAGGGCCCGACGGCGGCGTACGCGGCGATCAAGGCGTCGCTGGCGTACGGGGCGGAGCACACGCTGGAGGAGACGCTGGAGCGGGAGGACGAACTCCAGTCGGCGGCGGGCGCGTCGGAGGACCATGTGATCGCGGTGGAGGCGTTCTTGTCGAAGGGGAAGCCGAGGTACGTGGGCCGCTGAGCCCCTACGCGGGGAGCGCTTCCCCACCCCGCCCCTTCCCGAACCGGGGCTCCGCCCCGGACCCCGAAGACCGGACGCGGACCCGCGTCCGGCGGGAGGGGCACACGGGGCTCCGCCCCGGGCCCCGGACGCTGACCGCTTCGCGGCGGCGGGGGGCGGGGTGACGACCCCCGCAGCGGCGCAGCGGCAACGGGGCCGGCGGCCCCGGGAAAGGCTGGGGCTCGGCCCCGAACCGCGAGCAGTGTCCGCCTCCGCAGGGCGGGCCCCGGCTCAGGTGCAGGCGCGGTATGCGGGGCTCCGCCCCGGACGCCGACCGCTTCGCGGCGGCGGAGGAGGTGCGGGCGCGCGCAGCGCGGCGCAGCCGGCGCTCGCCGGCTCGGGGACGGTACGTCCCGGGCCCCGGGAAGGGCCCCGGGCGTTCGGGGCCCGATTGCGGACCTGTGCCCCGCACAGCACGCAGCGCGGTGAAGCTGACTTCCCCGACGCAGCCGGGCGCGGCGGCCCGCCGCCCCGGGGTCCGGGGCAGGGCCCCGGTTTCGGGAAGGGGCGGGATCGGGGAAAAGCAGCGGCGCGGCGAAGCTCGCGCCCTCGGGGGCCGGGGCGGAGCCCCGGTTTCGGGGAGGGGCGGGGCTGGGGGAAAGGCTCCGCGCAGCGGCTAGCGGGCTCGGGTGAAGCAATCCGACAGGTGGTCGTTCACCAACCCGCACGCCTGCATCAACGCATACGCCGTCGTCGGCCCCACAAACCTGATCCCGCGCTTCTTCAGGTCCTTCGACAGCGCCGTCGACTCGTCCGTCACCGCCGGGACATCCGCGGTCGTGCGCGGCGCGCGGCGCTTTGTCGGGTCGGGGGCGTGGGACCAGATCAGGGTGGTGAGTTCGCCGGGCTCCCAGTCCACGAGCACGCGCGCGTTCGCCAGCGTCGCGTCGACCTTCGCGCGGTTGCGGATGATGCCCGGGTCCGCCAGCAGGCGTTCCCGGTCCGTGTCCGTGAACTCGGCGACCGAGGCGATCTTGAAGGACGAGAAGGCCGCGCGGAACGTCTCGCGGCGGCGCAGGATCGTGATCCAGGACAGGCCGGACTGGAACGCCTCCAGGCAGAGCCGTTCGAAGAGGGCGTCGTCGCCGCGGACCGGGCGGCCCCACTCCTCGTCGTGGTACGCCACGTAGTCCTCGGAGGACAGGCCCCAGGGGCAGCGCGGCAGCCCGTCGGCGCCTTCGACGACGCCCGTGCCGGTCATCGGTCCGTCTCCTCGCCGGGGCGCTTGAACAGGTCCGGCGACGAGACCGCCGTGGCCTGCGCGCCCGCCAGCGCCGATTCCAGTTCGGCGATGCGCGCGTCGCGCTCGGCGAGTTCCGCGCCCAGGCGGGCGAGTACGTCGTCCACGTCCGCCATGCGGTAGCCGCGGGCCGAGACGGGCAGCCGTACGGCGTCCACATCCGCGCGGCCGACCGGGCGTGTCATCGGCAGGGGGTCCACCAGTTGTTCCGGCGCGGTGTCCGTGAGGACGGCGCTGTCGCCGCCGCCGACGACGGCGAGCGTCACGGCGGCGACCACCACGACCATCGCGACGATCAAGAACAAGAACAGCACGATCTTCTCCCGGGGCCGGAAAACGTCCGGTGCCGATGGTGTCACGAAGACCGTTAGGGTCGCAGGCGGGCCGACGTGACCATGAGCGTGACCATGAGGAGGACGAGCGGGATGCGCGGTGGGACTCTGCGGCTGGGCCGCCGGGAATTCGGCGAGCACGAGCAGGTGATCATGGCGATCGTCAACCGCACCCCGGACTCCTTCTACGACCAGGGCGCGACCTTCGACGACGCCCCGGCCCTGGACCGCGTCGAGCAGGCCGTCGCCGAGGGCGCCGCGATCATCGACATCGGCGGGGTGAAGGCAGGCCCCGGCGAGGAGGTCGGCGCCGCCGAGGAGATCCGCCGTACGGTCGGCTTCGTCGCCGAGGTGCGCCGGCGCCATCCCGATGCGGTGATCAGCGTCGACACCTGGCGGCACGAGGTCGCCGAGGCCGTCTGCGAGGCCGGCGCCGATCTGCTGAACGACGCCTGGGGCGGCGTCGATCCGGCACTGGCCGAGGTCGCGGCCCGGTACGGCGCCGGTCTCGTCTGCACCCACGCCGGCGGCGCCGAGCCGCGCACCCGGCCGCACCGCGTCGCCTACGACGACGTGATGGCGGACATCCTGCGGGTCACGGTCGGTCTCGCCGAGCGCGCCGTGCGGTTGGGCGTACGGGAGGACGGCATCCTCATCGACCCCGGCCACGACTTCGGCAAGAACACCCGGCACTCGCTGGAGGCGACCCGCAGGCTGCCCGAGATGGCGGAGACCGGCTGGCCGGTGCTGGTCTCGCTGTCCAACAAGGACTTCGTCGGCGAGTCCGTCGACCGCCCGGTCAAGGAGCGGCTGATCGGTACGCTCGCGACGACCGCCGTCTCGTCCTGGCTGGGCGCCCGCGTCTACCGCGTGCACGAGGTGGCGGAGACCCGGCAGGTGCTGGACATGGTCTCGGCCATCGCGGGCCTGCTGCCCCCGGCGGTCGCCCGCCGAGGGCTCGCCTGAGGCGAACGGCCAGGCTCCCACCGCCCGTCCCCGCCGGACGACCTGACGCCTGAGGCAACCGGCCGGGCTCCCAGCGCCCGTCCCCGCCGAGGGCTCGCCCAAGTCGACCGGCCGGGCTTCCACCGCCGTCAGGCCGTGCGGCTTCGCCCCCCTACTTGCCCGTCTCCTTCGTCACCAGCGCCACCGCCTCGTCCACGTCGTCCGTCAGGTGGAACAGCAGCAGGTCCTTCTCCGACGCCTTCCCCTGCGCCACCACCGTGCCCCGCAGCCAGTCGACAAGACCGCCCCAGTACGCCGTCCCGAACAGCACGATCGGGAAGCGGGTCACCTTGCGGGTCTGCACCAGCGTCAGCGCCTCGAACAGCTCGTCCAGCGTGCCGAGACCCCCCGGCAGCACGACGAACCCTTGCGCATACTTCACAAACATCGTTTTTCTGACGAAGAAGTACCGGAAGTTCACGCCGATGTCGACGTGCGGATTCAGCCCCTGCTCGAAGGGCAGCTCGATCCCCAGGCCGACGGAGACGCCGTCCGCCTCCCGTGCCCCCTTGTTGGCCGCTTCCATCGCGCCGGGGCCGCCGCCCGTGATCACCGCGAAGCCCGCCTCGACCAGCGCCCGGCCGATCCGGGTGCCCGCCTCGTACTCCGGCGAGCCGATCGGGGTGCGGGCGGAGCCGAAGACGCTGATGGCGCTGGGCAGTTCGGCCAGTGCGCCGAAGCCCTCCACGAACTCCGACTGGATCCGCATCACCCGCCACGGGTCGGTGTGCACCCATTCCGAGTCACCCTCGGTGTCCAACAGCCGCTGATCGGTGGTGGAGGACTGCACCTGTTCGCGTCGCCTGAGCACCGGACCGAGCCGCTGCTCCTCCGGCCTCTGCGTTCCCTCAGGCATGCCCATGACCTGTTCCTTCCGCCGCTGAACCGAAAGCTTTCCCCCGTTGCGGCCAGGTTAGGTCCAAGGACGTGACGAACAGCGAAATTCCGACCGTCGGTCCGGCGGAAGCACCGTCTCCCGCTGTTCGCGAGCGGTGCGGCGGCCGCTTTCTCAGCCGGTCAGCCAACCGCGCAACTGGTCCTCGCACCGGGTGATCCGCTCCACGACGACCCGCTCGTCCCGCTTGTGGGCGAAGACCGGGTCGCCGGGGCCGTAATTGACCGCGGGTACACCGAGCGCGCTGAACCGCGCGACGTCCGTCCAGCCGAACTTGGGCCGTGCCGTGCCGCCCACCGCCGCCATGAAGGCAGCGGCGGCCGGGTGCGAGAGTCCGGGCAGCGCGGCGCCCGAGTGGTCGTCCACGGTGAACTCGGCGATCCCGCAGCCCTCGAACACCTCACGGACGTGCGCCAGCGCCTCGTCGGCGCTGCGGTCGGGCGCGTAGCGGTAGTTGACGACGACCGTGCAGGCGTCCGGGACGACGTTGTTGGCGACGCCGCCCTCGACCCGTACCGCGTTGAGCCCTTCCCGGTACTCCAGCCCGTCGATGACCGGCCGGCGCGGCTCGTACGCGGCGAGGCGGTCCAGGATCGGCGCCGCCGCGTGGATGGCGTTGGACCCCATCCAGCTCCGCGCGGAGTGCGCGCGCTCGCCCTCGGTACGGAGGATGACCCGCAGGGTGCCCTGGCAGCCGCCCTCGACCTCGGCGTCGGACCCCTCCAGCAGGATGGCGAAGTCGCCCGCCAGCCAGTCGGGGTGGGCGTCGGCCACCCGGCCGAGGCCGTTCAGCTCGGCGGCGACCTCTTCGTTGTCGTAGAACACGAACGTCAGATCGCGGTTGGGCGCGGGGACGGTCGCGGCGATCCGGAGCTGGACGGCGACGCCCGACTTCATGTCGGTCGTCCCGCAGCCCCACAGCACCCCGTCGCCGTCCAGCCGCGACGGCACGTTCTCGGCGATCGGCACGGTGTCGATGTGCCCGGCGAGGATGACCCGCTCGGCGCGGCCCAGGTGCGTGCGCGCCACGATGTTGTTGCCGTACCGGTCGACGGTGAGATGCGGCAGTGTGCGCAGCGCCTGCTCGATCGCGTCGGCGAGCGGCTTCTCGGTCCCGCTGACGGACGGGAAGTCGACAAGCCAGGCGGTGAGCGCGGGCCCGTCCGATGTGAGGTCAAGAACGGTCTCAGACATGCTGGTGACCCTAACGTCCCGCGCACCGGGCCCCGGGCCCCCGGCCGCCTCCCCGGCGGGGAAACACGGGCCCGCGCGGCACAGTACGGTGACCCCGTGTCCGAGACCGCCTCCCCCGCATCCCCGCCCCGGCGCCGCCGCCGTCCGCTGCGTATCGCCGCCGCGCTCCTCGTGCTGCTCGGCGTCGCCGCCTATGCCGTCACCCAGTACGTGACCGGCGGCCCGCACTCCCAGCAGTGCAAGGTCGTGGCGAAGGACGCGGGGAACGACAAGGCGTCGTACGAACTCAGCCCCGAGCAGGCGGCCAACGCGGCGACGATCTCCGCCGTCGGGACCACCCGCGGTATGCCGGAGCGGGCCGTGACCATCGCGCTCGCGACCTCGCTCCAGGAGTCGGCGCTGCGCAACCTGAACCACGGCGACCGGGATTCGCTGGGGCTCTTCCAGCAGCGCCCGTCGAAGGGGTGGGGCACGGCGGCCCAGATCCTCGATCCGGTCTATTCGTCCGGGCAGTTCTACAAGCATCTCGCCGAGATCCCCGGCTATTCGCGGCTGCCGCTGACGGTGGCGGCGCAGCGGGTCCAGCGCAGCGGCTTCCCGCAGGCGTACGCGAAGCACGAGCCGGACGCGACGCTGCTGGCCGCCGCGTTCACCGGCAGGGCCGCCGCCGTGCTGACGTGTCCCGCGCCCACCCCGGCGGTGGCGGGCGACCCGAAGAAGGTACGGGCGGCGCTGGTGAGCGACTTCGGGCCGAAGGTGCTGCCGCAGCCGGATCCGTCCCAGGCGCCGGCGTCCGACGAGGTCGGCGGTACGGCCGATCCCGAGGTGTCGGTGCCGGTGGACGCCCTGCCCGCCGCCGAGGGCGGCAGGCGCGGCTGGGAGCTGGCGCAGTGGGCCGTCGCGCAGGCGGCCGAGCTGCACATCTCCGAGGTCGGCTACGCGGGCCGGGTGTGGAGCGCGGCGGAGGCCGACCGGGGCTGGCGCCGTACGGACGACGGGTCGGCGAAAGCGAAGGCGAAGGCGAAAGCGGCCTCGAACGACGTGCGGATCCGGATCGCGCAGTAGTACGGCGGGTCGCCCGCAGGGGGTGGTCGTGGCATATCCGTTTGGCACGTTCGGAAAAGGGCCAAACCCCTTGGCGCGTCTGCGAAGTGACGGTTCGGCAGGCGATGCGGAACACAACCGTTTGCCCGTTTTTATCCGTACCCGATAATGCGACGCATTGCCAACTCTTTACGTACGGTCACCGCAACCCGCACGCCCCCTTGAGCGGTTGTCACAGTGTCCGATCGACGGACAAGCACTGTTTCTCTCCCGCCAAAGGAGCATCATGTCCCTCCCCCTGACCCGTCGGATCGCCCGCGCCGCACTGCTCATCGCGGCCGGCGCAGCCCCCGTGGTCGGTGCGGCCGGCTCCGCCGGTGCCGCGACGCTGCCGCAGGCCACCGACCTGAGCGCGGTGACCGCGCTGGACGGTGCCTCGGTCGGCAACAGCATCGACAGCGGCGCGCAGAGCGCCACCGACGTGGCGGGCAAGGCCGGCGGCGGCGCCGTCGAGTCCGCCGTCCCCGCGGCGGGCAAGACCGTCGGGAGCGCGGCGAAGACGGCGACCCCCGCCGCGCAGAAGGTGGCGGGCGACACCGCGGGCAGCGCCGGCGAGGTGCTGGGCCGGACCACGTCGACAGCGGCGCAGGGCGCGGCCCCGGCGGGCGGGCTCGGCGGCGGCCTACCGGGTCTGCCGATCGGCTGACCTGCGCGTTGCGGCCGGCGCCCGCGTTCGGCTGACAGCGGCGTAGCGCGGCGAAGGGCCCGGGGAGCTTCCGTCTCCCCGGGCCCTTCGTGGTACCTCGTGGTCCTTCGGCAACCGGCCGCACTCAGCCGCGCCGGTACTCAGCCGAGTCGCTTGACGGCGGCCTCGATCCGCTCGTCCGTCGCCGTCAGCGCGACCCGCACATGGCGCTCGCCCGCAGGCCCGTAGAAGTCGCCGGGGGCGACCAGGATGCCCAGCTCGGCGAGGTGCGCCACGGTGTCCCAGCACGGCTCGTCGCGCGTCGACCAGAGGTACAGGCCCGCCTCGCTGTGCTCGATGCGGAAGCCGTGCGACTCCAGCGCGGCGCGCAGCGCGACCCGCCGGGCCGTGTACCGCTCGCGCTGCCGCGCGACGTGTTCGTCGTCGCCGAGCGCGGCCACCGTCGCCGCCTGCACCGGCGCGGGCGTCATCATGCCGCCGTGCTTGCGGATCTGGAGCAGCTCGCCGAGCACGGCCGCGTCGCCCACCAGGAAGGCGGCCCGGTAGCCGGCCAGGTTGGAGCGCTTGGAGAGCGAGTGGACGGCGACCAGGCCCTCGTACGTGCCGCCGCTGACGTCCGGGTCGAGCACCGAGACCGGCTCGGCGTCCCAGCCGAGTTCCAGGTAGCACTCGTCGCTGACGACCAGCACGTCGTGCGCGCGCGCCCAGGCGACGATCCTGGTCAGTTCGTCCTTGCCCAGCACCGCGCCCGTCGGGTTCGACGGGGAGTTGAGCCAGAGGACCCTCAGCCCTGCCGGGTCCAGCTCGGTCGGGTCGTCGTACGGGACGGGCTCGGCGCCGCAGAGCCGCGCCCCCACCTCGTACGTCGGGTAGGCGAGCCGCGGGTAGGCGACCCGGTCGCCCGCACCGAGCCCGAGCTGCGTCGGCAGCCAGGCCACCAGTTCCTTGGAGCCGACCACCGGCAGCACGTTCGAGTGGGTCACCCCGCGCGCGCCGAGCCGCCGCACGGCCCAGTCGGTCAGCGCGTCCCGCAGTGCCTTCGTGCCCCAGACCGTCGGATAGCCGGGCGAGTCGGCGGCGCCGGTCAGCGCCCGCTGGATCAGCTCGGGGACGGGGTCGACCGGGGTCCCGACGGACAGGTCCACGATCCCGTCCGGATGGGCCTCGGCAGTCGCCTTGTAGGGCTCCAGCTTGTCCCAGGGGAAGACGGGCAGGCGGGCAGAGACTGCGGACACGGTGCTCACTCTTTCTCGTACGGACGTGCTCGTACCGGCGTCCGCACACGGGCGGGCTCAGCCGGGCGCCAACGCCTCAGCCCCGTACGGCGAGCGGTGCCGTACGGGGCCGGTGCGGTGCGCGCTGTCAGCCGTTCTGCGGCGGCAGTGCTGCGATGAAGGGGTGGTCGCGCTCGATGAGACCGAGCTTCGACGCACCGCCGGGCGAACCGAGTTCGTCGAAGAACTCCACATTCGCCTTGTAGTAGTCCTTCCACTCGTCCGGGGTGTCGTCCTCGTAGAAGATCGCCTCGACCGGGCAGACCGGCTCACAAGCACCGCAGTCGACGCATTCGTCCGGGTGGATGTACAAGGACCGGGAGCCCTCGTAGATGCAGTCGACCGGACACTCCTCGATGCACGCCTTGTCCTTGACGTCGACACAAGGCTGCGCGATGACGTAGGTCACGCTGTCGTTCCTCCTCGATAGGGCGGCGGCGGGCCGATGTGCGGCTCCGTCCACAGGCGCGCGGGAGCGCGGCGTCGTCGATGCCCGCCACCTAGTATCTCCGTTCTTGGGCTCGATCCGAACAGGAGGGGTGGACAGAGCTGTGGAATTCAGCGCCGGAGGCCGGCTCGAAGTCCGGGTGACCCCCATCGACGTGGGCAAACGCGTATCAGTCAGACAGCTCACCGGCGCAGGCCCCGGCGCGGGTAAGTTCACCGACACGGTGGGTGTTCTCACATCGTGGGACGACGGTGTGGTCCTCATCACACGGCGTACCGGCGAGCGTGTCAGCATTCCCGAGTCGGCGCTCGTGGCCGCCAAGGTCGTACCGGCGGCGCCCGCCAGACGGCGGGGTCCCGCCGCGTCCTTCGAGGAGCTGGCGCACGTCTGTGCGCGCGCGTGGCAGCCGGCCGAGACCGAGCGGCTCGGCGGCTGGCGGCTCGGCGCGTCAGGCGGTTTCACCCGGCGCGCCAACTCCGTGCTGCCGCTGGGCGATCCGGGGCTCCCGCTCGACGAGGCGCTGGAGCGGGTGCGCGCCTGGTACGGGGAGCGCGGGCTGCCCCCGTACATCCAGGTGTCGAGCGGCGCCGAGGGCACCCAGGAGCTGCTGGGGGCCGAGCTGGCGCGGCGCGGCTGGGTGGCCGAGGTGTCGGTCGAGGTGCGGATCGGCGCGCTGGCGCCGCTGGCCGACGCCGCGCCCGACGCGGAGGTGGAGCGGGTCGCGCTGCGGCCGGTCTGCGACGAGGGCTGGCTGCGCGGCTACCACCGGTTCAGCGCGCCGGGCCCCGAGGTGCTGCACGTGCTGAACACGGCCCCGTACGTCCGGTTCGCCACCGTGCCCGGCTCCGGCGGAGGGTCCGGCGGGTCCGGCGGGTCCGATACGCCCGCCGCGATCGGCCGGTGTGTCGTCGACGGGCGCTGGGCCGGTTTCATGGCGGTGGAGGTCGACCCCGCCCACCGCCGCCAGGGGCTCGCCACCGCCGTGATGGCGGCGCTCGCCCGCGACGCGCTGGCGCAGGGTGCCTCGGCCGCCTGGCTCCAGGTGGAGACGGAGAACGAGGCGGCGCGCGCGATGTACGACCGCATGGGGTTCGTCACCCATCACCGGTATCAGCACTTCCGCTCCTCCTGAACGGGTACGGGTCGCGTATGACGCCGGAACAGCCGGACCAGCCGGACCAGCCGGGCGCAGCGGGCAGGCGGCGGCGGTTCGCCGACGAGGCGCGCGCCGAGCGCCCCGACCTGGCGGCGCTGTGCCTGCTGATCGGCGCCGAGGCCGACCAGGTGCGGGACGACGCCGGTGTCGAGGCCGCCCTGGACGCGGCGGAGATGGAGCTGGACCGGCTGGCCGGGCTGCTGCCCTTCGGCCTCACCGGACCGCGCGCCTGGGCGGCGGCGCTCGCCGAACTGCTGGGCGGGCGGCTCGGCTTCCACGGCTCGGGCGCCGACTACCAACTGCTGGAGTCGTCGCTGCTGCCCGAGGTGCTGCGCCGGCGGCGCGGGCTGCCGATCCTGCTCTCGGTCGTCTGGATCGAGGTGGCGCGGCGGGCGGGCGCGCCCGTGTACGGCCTGGCGCTGCCCGGCCATTTCGTCGTCGGTTTCGGCGATCCGGCGGAGCGGGTGCTGGCCGACCCGTTCGCCGGCGGCCAGTTGCTGACGGGCGACGACGCGACACGGCTCGTCACGGCCGCGACAGGCGCTCCCCCGCCGCCGGGACCGCCGGTGCCCGCCGATCCGCTCGACATCGTCGTACGGATCCTGAACAACATCCGGGCGTGGGCGGCTGCCCGGCCGGAGCGTACGGATGTGGCGCTGTGGGCGGTCGAGCTGTCGCTGCTGCTGCCCGCGCATCCGGCGCGGCTGCGCTACGACCGGGCGCGGCTGCTCATCGAGCGCGGCGACTACCTGGCGGGCGCCGCCGCCATGGAGGAGTACGCCGAGGTGGTGTCGGCGGTCGAGCCGTCCACGGCGCAGGCCCTGCGCCGCAGGGCGCGCGCGGCGCGCGCGATGCTCAACTGACCGGGCCAAGAGCCGTCCTCCGGGTCGGGCCGGTCACGGACCCGCAGCGCCAGCCGCTGCGCGGCAGCGGGCGGGGGCCCAGCGTCCGAACGCTCGCGGCCCGCAGGCCAGGCACGGCGACCCGCCGCCGCCTTGGGCGCGCGATGCCCAACTGACCGGCCTAGGCCCGCCGTCCCGGGCGGCCCGGGCCGGGACCCGGATCCGCCGCAGCGGGCACGGGTCCCCGCACCCGCAGCGCCAGCCGCTGCGCGGCAGCGGGCGGGGCCCAGCGTCCGAACGCTCACGGCCCGTAGGCCGGGCACGGCGGCCCGGCGCCGTCTTGGGGTCCGGGGCGTAGCCCCGGTTTCGGGAAGGGGCGGGATTGGGGAAAAGCACCGGCGTCGCGACGCTCGCGCCTCCGAGGGGGCCGGGGGCCTGTCCCCAGTGGCCGGAGGCCCGCGACGCGGAGCGCGCGTGCCGGTCCGCACCCGCCGGGCAGGACGGGCCGTCCCGCCGGACCGGCCGGCGCGGCGCGTCAGAGCCAGCCCTTCTCGCGTGCGATGCGGACCGCCTCGGCGCGGTTGCGGGCCGCCAGTTTCTGGATCGCCGTGGAGAGGTAGTTGCGGACCGTGCCCTGGGACAGGTGCAGGAGCGCGGCCAGTTCCGCGTTGGTGGAGCCGCCGGCCGCCGCCCGCAGCACCTCGCGCTCCCGGTCCGTCAGCGGATTCGCGCCGTCGGCCAGCGCCGCGGCGGCGAGCGTGGGGTCGATGACCCGCTCCCCCGCCAGCACCTTGCGTACGGCCTCGGCGAGTTGGGCGGCGGGGGCGTCCTTGACCAGGAATGCGTCGGCGCCCGACTCCATGGCCCGGCGCAGATAGCCGGGGCGGCCGAAGGTGGTCAGCACGACCACCTTGATCCGGGGCAGCGCGTCGCGCAGCTCGCCCGCCGCCTCGATGCCGGTCATGCCCGGCATCTCGATGTCGAGGAGCGCGACATCCACGTCGGCGGCCCGCGCCGCCGCCAGCACCTCGTCGCCCCTGGCGACCTGGGCGACCACGTCGATGTCCGGTTCGAGCCCGAGCAGCGCCGCCAGGGCCTCGCGCACCATGGACTGGTCCTCGGCGAGCAGAACCTTGATCATGCGGGTCGGGCCGGCGTTGCCGCTCATGCCGGGGAGTTTAGGGGGACGGCCAGGGGCGCGCGGACGGTGAGCAGGAAGCCGCGCTTGGTGGAACCCGCCTCCAGCGTGCCGCCGACCTGGGCGAGCCGTTCGGTGAGCCCGGTCAGCCCGTTGCCCCGCGCGGCGCCGCTCGCGCCGCGTCCGTCGTCCTCGACGGTCAGCTCCACCACGGGTCCTTCCAGGGTCTGCCGGGGGGTGAGGGAGACGACGCAGCGGCTCGCCCCGCTGTGCCGTACGACATTGGTGACGGCCTCCCGCAGCGACCAGGCGAGCACCGTCTCCGACTCGGCGCACAGCGTGGCGCCGCCGAGTTCCTTCGGGACGTCCTGCGGTACGTCGGCGGTGACACCGGCGACGGCCAGCGCCGTACGGGCCCCTGCCAGCTCACCCGGCAGGGTGGGCCGCCGGTAGCCGCTCACTGCCTCCCGTACGTCCGTGAGCGCCTGCCTGCTGACCTGCTCGATGTCGGCGACCTGTGCGGCCGCCCGGTCGGGGTGGGCAGGCAGCATCCGGCCCGCCAGCTCGCTCTTGAGCGTGATCAGCGACAGCGAGTGGCCGAGCAGGTCGTGCAGATCGCGGGCGAGCCGCAGCCGCTCCTCGTTGGCGGCCAGTTCGGCGACGGTGGCCCGCGCCTCGCGCAGCTCGATCGTCGTACGGACGAGCTGGCCGACCCCCGCCATGGCGAAGCCGCCGAGCAGCGCGGGCACGACCAGCGCGCTGAGCAGGTCGTGGTTGTCCGCCGACCGCAGGCCGACGGCCGCCATCAGCGCGGTGACGAGCGGGATCGCGAACCGGGAGAGCCGGATCGGCAGCGCGGCTCCGCACGACACCGAGACGTAGACGAAGAGCACCAGCCACGCGCTGTCCAGCGTGACGGAGAGCAGGACCGCGAGGGCCAGCATGAACAGCAGCGCGCTGTAGACGGTGCGCGGCTGGAGCGGCCGTCCGGTGTGCCGGAAGATCACCATCAGGTAGACGCCCACGAAGGCGACCAGGCCGGCCACGCCGAGCACGACACTCCACGGTGACCCGTCGTGGTCGAAGAGGTCGCTCACCGGCGCGCCCATGAAGGCCAGCCAGATGCCGAACCACATCAGCTTCACGAAGGAATGCCTGCGGCCGTCGGGTGACTGGCCGATGCCGACGCCGGAGAAGGTCACTTCGCTCATGCCTTCAGTGTGTCCTTGCGGTACAGCCAGGCGGCGCCGCCCGCGAAGACCAGGAAGTAGCCGACCATGATCGCGACGTCCTTGAGATGCGGCGAGCCGCCCAGCTCGATGGCCTGGCCGAGGGCCGCGTAGGCGTGCGTGGGCAGCCATTCGGCGATGTTCTGCAGCCACCGCGGATAGGTGGAGACGGGCAGCCACAGGCCGCCGAGGATGGACAGCCCGAAGTAGATGATCATCGTGATGGGCCGGACGGCGTCACCGGACGCGATGTAGCCGATGGCCACGCCGAGCGCGGCGAAGCACAGGCTGCCGGCCCAGATGACGCCGGTGAGCGCCAGCCACTGCCAGACCTCCAGGCTGACGCCCTTGGCCGAGGCGGCGATGACGAACACGACGACGATGGACGGCAGGCTGACCACGGCGGCGCCGGCGATCTTCGCGAGGACGTAGCCGCGTCCGGGCAGCGAGGTGAGCCTGAGCTGGCGCACCCAGCCCTTCTCGCGCTCCTTGGCGATCTTCTCGCTGTTGCCCATCAGTACGGCGGTGAGCGCCCCGAAGGAGGCCAGCGCAACCATGTAGAAGGAGCTGAGCGGCAGGTCGCCGCCGGGCACCTTCTTGGCGTTGTCCTGCGGCCCCGCGATGACCAGGAAGAGCACGGCGGGGTAGATCACCGAGAAGAACATGAACTTCTTGTTCCGCAGGGTGCGGGTGATTTCGAGCTTGATCAGGGTGTTCACGCGGTCCTGGCCTCCTCGGCCTCGGTGATGGCGACGAACGCCTGCTCAAGGCCGAGCCCGGCCACTTCGAGATTGCGCGGGTAGAGCCCGAGGGCGTACATGCCGTGCACGGTCGCGTCGGCGTCGTGCGACTGCATGCGGACGGTCGCCCCGGAGACGGTCAGCGAGCTGAGGGACGGCAGCGCGCGCAGCGCCGCCTCGTCGATCGCGCCGTCCAGGTCGAAGGAGATCCGGCGGGCGCCCGCCCTGGCCTTGATCTCGGCGGCCGTGCCGTCGGCCAGCAGCCTGCCCTTGTACAGCACGAGCACCCGGTCGGCGATGGCGTCGGCCTCTTCCAGGTAGTGGGTGGCGAACAGCACCGTACGGCCGTGCCGCGCCTGCTCGCGCATGGTGGCCCAGAACGCCTGCCGCGCCGTGACGTCCATCCCGGTGGTCGGCTCGTCGAGGACGACGAGGTCGTTGGCGCCGGCGGTGGCGAGCGCGAACCGGACCCGCTGCTCCTGTCCGCCGGAGAGCTTGTTGACCTTGCGGTCGGCGATCTGGGTGATGCCGGCCCTGGCCAGCACGTCGGAGACCGGGAACGGCTTGCGGTGCAGGGCGCAGGCGAGGTTCACCAGTTCGCGGACGGTGACCTCCTCCATCAGGCCGCCGCTCTGCAGCATGGCGCCGACCCGGCCCGCCGAGATGGCTTCCTTCGGGGTCATGCCGAAGACGCTGACGGTGCCCGCGTCGGGGTTTCTGAGGCCGAGCAGCAGATCGAGGGCCGAGGACTTGCCCGCGCCGTTGGGGCCGAGGAGCGCGACGGTCTCGCCGGGGTGGAGCGTGAGCGTGAGACCGGCCACCGCGTGGACGTCTCCGTAGCTCTTGTGCACGTTCTCGAAGCTCGCCACCGCTGTGGCGGTGGCGGTGGGAGGGGCTGTCGTCGTCATGCCCTCATCGTGGCGGCGGTGCCCCCGCTTCCGGCAGTGCCGACGGTCGTGGCCCTGGGATGACATCCGTCATCCCAGGGCCACGACCGATGTCCGGGCCGGGTCAGCTCGGGTCGGTGTCGATCTCCTTCGTGCGCTCGTCCGGGGTCCCGCCGCGCAGGGCCTCGCGCAGCGCGCCGGCCACGTCCTGCGGGGTGACCGCGGTCTTCGAGCCGTCGCCCCTGGTGATCAGGACGCCGTCGAAGACCGAGCCGTACAGCTCCTTGAGGGCCTTGAGGTCGTAGCTGTCCTGGAGCGTCCCGTCGACGGCCTTCATCGAGAGGATCTTGGGCAGCGACCGGTCGGGGCCGAACTGGATCGAGGCGTTGCCCGCCTTGATCGTGACGAGCCCGGACATCGCCGGCTTGGCGAACTCCTTCATCGCCCGGTCGATCTCGGCCTGGCTGATGGTGGGTTCGCGGCTGGTCAGCGGCAGTTTGACGACGCTGGTCTTACCCGTCTGGACCTGGGCGCGGTAGGCGTCCTTCACCGAGATCATCGACTGGTTGACGTCCAGGGACTGGCCCGCCTTGCCGGGTACGGCGACGGCCTTGCCGGGCTCGAACTTGATCGTGCCCTCCGTGGCGGAGCCCGAGGTGCCCGCCAGGTCGGTGAGGGCGGCGGTCAGCTTCTCGTCGTCGACGGGGATCACCGGCTCGACGACCCGGGCGCCGCCGAACAGCGAGCCGATCACGGTGACCGGGTTGTAGTCGCTGCCTGCGGCCGAGCGGACGGTCGCCTGCGTGTCGAGGGTCAGGCCCGCCTTGTCGGGGGCCAGTTCCTGCGTCTTGCCGCTGACGTCCAGCTCCAGCGGGGCCTTCGCCTGCTTGCCGAGCGCGCTCTCCAGCTTGTTGACGGCCTGGTCGCGGGTGCCGCCGCCGATGTCGACGCCGAGGACCGTGCTGCCCTTGGGCACGTCCGAGTGGTTCATGAGCAGGCCGGCGCCGTAGACGCCGACGGCGGCCACGATGAGCAGGGCGACGAGCAGCATGCCCTTGGAGCGGCCCTTCTTGGCCGGCGCCGCGGGGCGCGGCGCGGGCGCCGGGGCCGACGGCCCCGCGGGTCCTGACCGCTCGGGTCCGTCAGGCCCCGGGTAGACGCCGGGCGGGAAGCCCTGCCCGGGGGCGGGCCGGTCGTCGGTCCTGGGTGTGAGGTCGGGCCTGCCGCCCTGCGGGCCGCCCGTCGGCGTACCGGAGCCGGGGAACGGCGCGCGGTGCTCCGGCGGGATCACCGGGATACCGCTGGTGAGCGTGTCCCCCGAGACATGGCCGCCGGGCGGTTCGGGGGCGGGCTGCTGCGGGGTCAGTACGGCGGTGTCGTCGGACATCCGGGGCGCGCCGCCCTGGTCGGAGCCGCCGGGGTAGCCGGAGGTGCCAGGACCCGGTGCGCCGCCCGGCAGTCCGCCGAGCGGGGTGAGCGGTGAGCTGCCCGTCGCGGGGCCCGTGGTGGGCCCGTTCGGGCCGTTGTCGGGGCCGGGGACACCGATGGGTACGCCGTAGGGCGGGGTGCCGTGGCTGCCGGGCGCGTAGCCGCCGGCGCCGGGATCGCCCTGCTGGCCCTGCTGGCCCGGCTGCGCGGCGTAGTCGGCGAGGGAGCCGCCGCCGGTGCCGTCACCGGCGCCCGGCTGCGGCGGGGTGGGTCCGCCGGCCGTCGCCGCGGCGCCCGCGCCCATGCCGGCTGCCGTGCCCGCGCCCGCACCGCCCGGACCCGCGCCCGCCTTGCGGGGGGCGAACCAGTCGCTCGGCGGCTGCTTGTCCTGTCCTGCGGGCGGTTCGCCCTCCGGGGCGGCGGACCCTGCCGGGTCCTGGCCCGCGCCGTCGGGGCGCGGTGTGCTGCCCGTACGGTCGCCGCTCTGCCCGGCCGCCGGGATGCCCCGGCCGTCGGTGGACTCGCCCTCGCCCATCGGCGTACGCATGACGACAGGGGGGATCGGCCGCGAACCCGGGATGTTGATCCGGATGCGGGTGGTCAGTGTGGTCTCGGTTCTCGGCTCGTCCGGCTGCGGGACGGGCGGGATCTCGGTCTCGTCCGACGCGTCCTGCTGGGGATGCGGCCCCGGATACTGGCGTGATCCGTACGGCGGTGTCCCCGAGGGGTACGCGGCTCCGCCGCGCCCCTGGGGCCCGGAGGACGAACTGTCAGTTTCACGACTCAAAGCAGGATCTCCCGGTTGGCTCCGCCGCCCGTTCTTACTGGTACTCAACTTCGCAGGTCCCCATGCCGGAGGCCGGGGGACGGCCCGGAGCGCGCACCACCATACTGTCCTCCGCCGACACACATCCGCCGACCGCGTGAAGCGGCTGCTCAGCCGGCCGTACGGACAGGGTCAATTCAGCAGCAGACGGACGCTTCACTTCCCAAGTCGGCCGGACTTCGCGCCCGGTTGCGGCAACCGGAGCATGGTGGCACAGATCACAGCGACCACCATCCCACCCAGCAGATAGACGAGGGGTCCGATACCGGCCGCGAAGACACCGTCGCCTTCCGGCCGTCCCATACTCAGCAGAATGACAGCAATCAGCCAGCCGGCCGCGGGCGCCCCCACCCCGAGCTGGGTGCCGGTCGCCAGCAGCCCGCCGCCGAAGACACCGGCGGTGGCGAGCAGGGCGAGCGCCAAACCGCCCGGGAACCAGCCGCCTTGGGCCAGCGCGCCGGCCACGCCGACGACGGCGCCGAGGACGAGCAGGCCCGCGTAGGCGGCGATCCTGGCGGGTCTGGGCGGCCGGGCGAGCCAGCCGCCGGGGTACTGGTCCGCGCTCATCGCTCGGCCCCCGCGGTGGCTTCGGCAGCGGCGGTTCCGGCGATCCCCGCGATCCCCGCGAACAGGTCGGTCTCCCGCTCGCCCGCAGGAGCCCCTCGCTCGCCCTGGACCAACTCGTAGTACTCCTGCACGAACACCGGCTGGCCGAGGCCGTTGGAGAGCGCGAAGAACGGCCCGTCGACGGCGATTTGCGTGGCGTGGGCGCGTATGGCCGCCGTCTTGCGCTCGGCGTACTCGGCGCCGTCGACCACGGCCGTGATCCGCGCGTCGTCCACCACGCCGGGGAGGTCGTCGACGGAGGCCGTGCCGGGGAAGGCCGTAGCCGCGTCCCGCAGCCGGGCGAAGCCCGCCTCGGCCACCGAGCGAGGCACCCGGTTCCAGTACACCTTCGCGATCGTGTGCGGCGCTCCGAGGCCGGGCCGGTACGCGGCGTCGGCGGCCAGTTCGGCGGCGCGCGTGGCGACGCGGTGGGCCTGGATGTGGTCGGGGTGGCCGTAGCCGCCGTCGGGGTCGTACGTGACGAGCACCTGCGGGCGCGTCTCGCGGATCATCTCGACGAGGTACGGCGCCGCCGCTTCGACGTCCGTGTGCCAGAACGCGTTCTCGCGGTCGTTCTGCGGGAGGCCCATCATCCCGGAGTCCCGGTAGCGTCCCGCGCCGCCGAGGAAGCGGTGGTCGGTGACGCCCAGCTCCCGCATGGCGGCGGCGAGTTCACCGGCGCGGTGCGGGCCGAGGGCGTCGTCCCTGTCGGCCGCGAGACGGGCGAGACCGGCCGGCACGACCTCGCCCTCTTCGCCGAGCGTGCAGGTCACCAGCGTGACCAGGGCGCCACCGGCCGCGTACTTGGCCATGGTGACGCCGTTGTTGATCGTCTCGTCGTCAGGGTGCGCGTGCACCAGCATCAGACGCCGGCCGGGTAGATCGCTCATGGGGACAGCCTACGAGGCGGTCAGAACTTGATGCCCCCGATCATGCCCGCCACGTTGGAGGTCAGGTCGCTGATGGTGGGCGCGATGGTGGAGCTGGCGAGATAGAACCCGAGCAGCACACAGACAACCGCGTGTCCACCTTTGAGCCCGGATTTCCGGACCAGGAGGAAGACAACGATCGCCAGCAGCACCACCGCCGAAATCGAGAGTGCCACGGCGGTTCACCTCCATAGATATTCAGTCGGAACATCGCAGCGTGCATGTGCCCGGCAGAGTCATACCCACCAAGCGCTACGGATCATAACTATCCGTGCCAACGCATCGATCGGAGCACGGCAGCACATGGGGGCGCACGGCCACCGCCGCCTCATAGGATTCGGTTCATGACCTTGCGGCCGCAGCTCTCGTTCCCTCGTCAGTACGCGACCACCCAGCGGTTCACCCTCGGGGCCCCGCGCTCGTTCACGGTGTCGCCCGACGGCGACCGGGTGGTCTTCCTGCGTTCCGCCTCCGGCACCGACCGGGTGAACCGCCTGTGGGTGGTGGATCTTTCCGGTGCGGCGGCCGGTGAGGTGCGCGAGCGGGTGGCCGCAGAGCCGGAGGTGCTGCTCGGCGGCGCCGGCGAGCGGCTCTCGGCGCAGGAGCGGGCCAGGCGAGAGCGGAGCCGTGAGGGCTCCGCGGGCATCGTCGGGTACGCGGTGGACGCGGCGGTCGAGCTGGCGGCCTTCACGCTGTCGGGGCGGCTGTTCACGGCCGGGCTGCGCGAGGCGGCGGTGCGTGAACTGCCCGTGCCGGGCCCGGTGATCGACCCGAGGCCGTCCCCGGACGGCCGCCATGTGGCCTATGTGGCCCATGGGGCGCTGCGGGTGACCGGGGCGGACGGTACGGGCGACCGGGAGCTGGCGGGGCCCGAGAACGAGGATGTGACGTACGGCCTGGCCGAGTTCATCGCGGCGGAGGAGATGGACCGCTCGCGCGGCTACTGGTGGTCGCCCGACTCCGACCGGCTGCTGGTGGCGCGGGCCGACACGGCGCGGGTCAACCGCTGGTGGATCTCCGACCCGGCCCACCCGGACCGGGCGCCCGAGCAGGTGGCGTACCCGGCGGCGGGCACGCCCAACGCCGACGTGACGCTGTTCCTGCTGGGGCTCGACGGGTCGCGTACGGAGGTGGTCTGGGACCGGGCGCGCTACCCGTACCTGGCCCGGGTGCACTGGTCGGCGGCCGGCGCGCCGCTGCTGCTCGTCCAGACCCGTGACCAGGGCAGCCAGTTGTATCTGGCGGTGGACCCGGCGAGCGGCGCGACGCAGATGGTGCACAGGGACGAGGACCCGGCCTGGCTGGAGCTGTTCGCCGGGGTGCCGGCGTGGACGCCGGACGGCCGGCTCGTACGGATCGCCGACGAGGGGGGCGCACGGGTCCTGGTGGTCGGCGACCGGGCCCTGACCGGGCCGCAGTTGCAGCTCCGGTCGGTGCTGGACATCGGTGAGCACGACGTTCTGGTGTCGGCCGTGGCCGGTGAGGAGGCGGCGGCGCCGGAGATCGGCGAGATCCATGTGTACCGGGTCAGCGAGCTGGGGACGGAGCGGTTCTCGGCGGGGCCCGGGGTGCATGCGGCGGTGCGGGGCGGCCGGGTGACCGTGCTGACCTCGGCCAGGCCGGGTGCGCCGGGGACGTCGGCGCAGGTGCTGCGGGACGGCAAGCCGCTGGTGACGATCGTCTCGTACGCCGAGCAGCCGGTGCTCACGGCTCGCGCGCGGTTCACCGAAGGGGGCGCACGGCGGATTCCGTGCGCCGTCCTGCTCCCCACCGACTATCAGGAATCGGACGGTCCGCTTCCGGTTCTGTTGGACCCGTACGCGTGCCCGCACGGCCAGCGGGTGGTCGCTTCACACAACGCGCACCTCACGTCCCAGTGGTTCGCCGACCAGGGGTTCGCGGTGATCGTCGCCGACGGCCGCGGCGCGCCGGGCCGGTCGCCCGGCTGGGAGAAGGCGATCAAGCACAACATGCTGCTGGCCCTCGACGACCAGATCGACGCGCTCCAGGATCTCGCCGGGCGCTTCCCGCTGGACACCGGCCGGGTCGCGATCCGCGGCTGGTCGGGCGGCGGCTGGCTCGCGGGACTGGCAGTGCTGCGCCGCCCCGACATCTTCCACGCGGCGGTCGTGGGCGCGCCCGTCACCGAGGTACGGCTCTACGACACGCACTACATGGAGCGCTACTACGGCATGCCGGACGAGCAGCCCGAGGTCTACGCCGCGCACTCGCTGGTGACCGAGGACGGCAGCCTCTCGGCGCCCCAGGAGCCGGCCAGGCCGATGATGATCATCCACGGCCTGGCCGACGACAACGTGGTCGTCGCGCACTCCCTGCGGCTGTCGGCGGCGCTGCTGGCCGCCGGCCGCCCGCACGAGGTGCTGCCGCTCACGGGCGCGACGCACATGACGCCGCAGGAGGAGATCGCGGAGAACATGCTGCTGCTCCAGGTGGACTTCCTGAAGCGCTCGCTGCCGGCCGGCCGGCCGGACGCCGGCTGAGCATCCGCGCCGCCACCGCCGCCCGCCGCGGCACTTTCCGGCCACCGCTGGGGTGGCCGGAAAACGCACCGCGGTCCGTCGCTGCAAGGCGCCCTGCGGGAGCGCCGCCCCTGGCCGCGCCGGTCCGGCCGCCACCGGCCGTCCCGGCAGCGTGACGTGCGGAGTACGGCCCGATCTGGCCCACGGAACAACCGCGTCCGACCGGTCCACGCGGGCCTGCGGCGCCCTCGCCGCCGAGCCGGGCCGATCCCCGTAACCCGAGCCGTCAGCGCCCTCGCTGCCGCGCCGCCCGCGCCGCCCTGACGGTGTGCTGGAGCAGCAGCGCCGTGGTCACCGGTCCTACGCCGCCCGGGACCGGGGTCAGGGCGCCCGCCCGGTCGGCCACGGACGGGTCCACGTCACCGGCGAGGCCGCCGTCGGCCGTCGGGTTGGTGCCGACGTCCACGACGACGGCCCCCGGTCGTACGTGCGCCGCGGTGATCAGGCCCGGCCTGCCGACCGCTGCGACCACCACGTCGGCCGCCGAGGTGACGGCGGCCAGGTCGCGGGTGCGTGAGTGGCAGACCGTGACGGTGGCGTTCTTGTCGAGCAGCAGGTGCGCCGCCGGTTTGCCGACGACCGTCGAGCGGCCGACGACGGCGACATGACGGCCGGTCAGCTCGACCTCGTGGTGGTCGAGGAGCGCGACCACGGCCTCGGCGGTGGCCGGGGCGAAGGCGGGGAGCCCGGCTGCCAGCCGGCCGAGCGACAGCGGGTTGGCGCCGTCCACGTCCTTCTCGAAGGCGATGGCCGACGCCAGGTCCTCCAGGGCGGCTCCTGCGGGCAGCGGGGTCTGGAGGATGATCCCGTGCACCGACGCGTCGGCGCTGAGCGCGGTGAGCCGGTCGCTGATCTCGCCCGCGGTGGCTTCGGCGCCGAGGTCCGCGATCTCGCAGTCGATGCCGGCCTTCCCGGCCGACCTGGCGATCGAGCGTACGTACCAGGCGCTCGACTCGTCGGCGGTCGCGACCACCACGGCCAGTTGCGGCGGGGTGCCGGAAGCGGTCAGCTCGGCGGCTCCGGCGGTGGCCTCGGCGCGTACGGCGGCGGCGAGTTCCTTGCCGGACAGGACCGTCGCGGTCACTTCTTGATCTCCGCGCGCACGGCCGCCGTGATCTGCTCGGCGCGTGCGGCGATCTGGTCCACCCGGTCGGCCTCGGCCGCGAGCGCGGCGCTGACCTCGGTGTCCTTGATGCCGCCGAGATTGATCTCGACGTTGACCCGGGCCGTGGTGGCGGCGGCGCGCGCCGCCTCGGCCGCTGCCGCCACATCGGTGATGACGTTGCGGTTGCCGATCGGCAGCAGCTCCTCGGCCAGCGTGACGGCGACATCGGCGACGACGATGACCTCGGCCGGCGGCCGGCCGGCCCCGATCAGGGCCGTCGCGATGGCCGCCGAACGGGCCGCCTTCTGCTCGTCGTCCGCCCTGGGCAGCCGGTAGGCGTCGGTGACGGCGGTGAACGCCACGGCGTCGTCCTGCGCCAACTGCATCGCGGCGGCGCGCAGTTCGTCGGTCTCGGTGATGATCCGCTCGACGGTCGCCCGGTCGGCGGCGTACTTCTCACCGGTGCTGTAGCGGGCCACCATGCCGAGCAGGGCCGCCGCCTGGGCCGCGTGCAGCGCCGCGGTGGCGCCGCCGCCGGGGGCCGGGACCCGGTCGGCCAGCCGGTCGAGGAAGTCGCCGATCGTCTCGTCGCGCATGCCCGGATCCTCCCACGCTCATCGGTCGTCAGGACGCTCGGTCCACGTGCCGGGCTCCGTACCCGTACCGTTCTCCGTACCCGTACCGTTCTCCGTACCCGTACCCGTGCCGGGCTCCGCCTCCGTACCGCCGTCCGGATCCGGGCCCGCGGCCCGGACGATCTGCTTCTCCTCCGCGAAGTGGCACGCCGAGGGGTGCGACGCCGGGCCCGTGTCGTCGCGGAAGACCATCGGGACCGCCAGGACCGGGTCCTCCACCACGCACTTGTCCTGCGCCTTCCAGCAGCGGGTACGGAAGTGGCAGCCGGACGGCGGGTTCGCCGGGGACGGCACGTCACCGCTGAGGATGATCCGCTCGCGGTGCTCGCGCGCCGTCGGGTCCGGCAGCGGTACGGCGGACAGCAGCGCCTGGGTGTACGGGTGCGTCGGGTGGTCGTAGATCTCCGCGTCCGAGCCGATCTCGACCACCCGGCCCAGATACATCACGGCGACCCGGTCGGAGATGTGCCGCACGATCGACAGGTCGTGCGCGATGAAGACGTAGCTCAGCCCGAACTCCTGCTGGAGCCGCTCCATCAGATTGATGACCTGCGCCTGGACCGACACGTCGAGCGCCGAGACCGGCTCGTCGGCGACGATGACCTCGGGCTGAAGGGCGAGGCCGCGCGCGATGCCGATGCGCTGGCGCTGGCCGCCGGAGAACTGGTGCGGATAGCGGTTGATGTACTCCGGGTTGAGGCCGACGACGTCCAGCAGGTCCTGCACCTTGCGGCGCCGGTCGCCCTTGGGCGCCACCTCGGGGTGGATCTCGTACGGCTCGCCGATGATGTCGCCGACGGTCATGCGCGGGTTGAGCGAGGTGTACGGGTCCTGGAACACCATCTGGATGTTCCTGCGGACGGTCTTCATCGCCCGCCCGGACAGCTTGGTGATGTCCTCGCCCTTGTACCGGATCGTGCCGGCCGTCGGGTCCTCCAGATGCACCAGCATCCGGGCCACCGTCGACTTGCCGCACCCCGACTCCCCCACCACGCCCAGGGTTTCGCCCTGGCCCAGGTCGAAGGAGACGCCGTCGACGGCCTTCACCGCGCCGACCTGCTTCCTGATCACGATCCCCTGGGTCAGCGGATAGTGCTTGACCAGGTCCCGTACTTCCAGAATGGGCTCAGTCATCGAGGGTCTCCCTCCAGAAGTGGCAGGCGCTGCGCCGGCTCGCCGAGACCTCGTAGAGCGGCGGCTCGTCCGTCCTGCACACGTCCTGGGCGCGCGGGCAGCGCGGGTTGAAGGCGCAGCCCGGCGGGATCCGCAGCAGGTTGGGCGGCAGGCCCTTGATCGCGTAGAGGTCCTGGCCCTTCTGGTCCAGGCGCGGGATCGAGTCCAGCAGTCCCCGGGTGTACGGGTGGGCCGGCGCCTTGTAGATCTCGTGGACGGGCGCGGTCTCCACGATGCGTCCCGCGTACATCACCGCGATCTTGTCGGCGACGTCGGCGACGACCCCGAGGTCGTGGGTGATCAGGATCAGCCCCATGTTCAGCTCGCGCTGCAACTCGGCGAGCAGGTCCATCACCTGGGCCTGGACGGTCACGTCGAGGGCCGTGGTCGGCTCGTCGGCGATGATCAGCGAGGGTTCCAGCGCGAGCGCCATCGCGATCATGATGCGCTGGCGCATACCGCCGGAGAACTGGTGCGGGTAGTCCCCCACCCGCTGGTGGGCGGCCGGGATCCGGACCCGGTCCATCAGCTCGACGGCCTTGGCCCGCGCGTCCTTGCGGGACATCCCCCGGTGCACGATGAACATCTCGCCGAGCTGGGCGCCGACGCTGAGCACGGGGTTGAGCGAGGACAGCGCGTCCTGGAAGATCATCGCCATCTCGGAGCCCCGGACCTTGCGCCGCTCCTCCTCCTTGAGCTTCAGCAGGTCCCGGCCGTGGAAGACCACCTCACCGCCGGTGATCTTGCCGGGCGGCACGTCGAGGATGCCCATGATCGCCTGGGCGGTGACGGACTTGCCGGACCCCGACTCGCCCAGCACGGCCAGGGTCTCCCCCTCGTCCACCTGGTAGCTGACCCCGTTGACCGCCTTGGCGACGCCCTCGCGGGTGTGGAACTCCACGTGCAGATCGCGCACTTCGAGCAACATGGGACGCAACTCCTCAGCGCAGCTTGGGGTCGAGGGCGTCGCGCACCGCGTCGCCGAGCATGATGAAAGCGAGCACGGTGACCGCCAGCGCGCCGGCGGGCCAGAGCAGCATGTGCGGGGCGTTGCGGATGTACGGCGACGCTGCCGAGATGTCGATGCCCCAGGACACGGTGGGCGGTTTGAGCCCCACGCCGAGGTACGAGAGCGTCGCTTCGAGCGAGATGTACGTACCGAGCGCGATGGTCGCGACGACGATCACCGGGGCGATGGCGTTGGGCATGATGTGCCGGACCAGCAGCCGGGTGCTGGAGGCGCCGAGCGCCCGCGCCGCCTGCACGAAGTCGTTCTGTTTGATGGTGATGACGGAGCCGCGCGCGATCCGGGAGATCTGCGGCCAGCCGAGCAGCACCATGAACCCGATCACCGGCCAGACCGTGGAGCTCTTGACCACGGACAGCAGGACGAGCCCGCCGAGGACGACGGGGATGCCGAAGAAGATGTCGGTGGCCCGGGACAGCAGCGAGTCGGAGATGCCGCCGAAGAAGCCGGCCAGCGCGCCGAGGAACGAGCCGATGAGAGCGACGCCCACCGTGGCGCAGACGCCGACGGTGACCGAGGCGCGCGCCCCGTACACGGTCCTGGTGTAGACGTCGCAGCCCTGCCCGTCGAAGCCGAACGGGTGCCCCGGCTGGGAGCCCTCCTGGGCCTTGGCCAGATCGCAGGTCAGCGGGTTGCGGGAGGCGATGGCCTGCGGCCAGATCGCGATGATCACCAGGAAGAGGATGACCAGCGCCGAGATGATGAAGATGGGGTTGCGCCGCAGGTCGCGCCAGGCGTCCGACCAGAGACTGCGTGGCTTGTCGTCCGTGCCGCCGCCCTCGGGGCCTTCGCCCTGTACGGAGCTGCCCTCGCTCATGGCGAGGTCCATCGTGCCGCCGGCCCCGGTGCCGGCGATGGCCTCGTTCGACGGTCGGTTCGGGTCTTCAGGCATACCGGATCCTCGGGTCGAGAACGGCGTAGAGGAGGTCGACCAGCAGATTCGCCACCAGGAAGACGATGACCAGGACGGTCACGAAGCCGACGACGGTCTGGGTGTTCTGGCGCACGATGCCCTGGTAGAGCTGGTAGCCGACGCCGTGGATGTTGAAGATCCGCTCGGTGACGATGGCGCCGCCCATCAGCCCGCCGATGTCGGTGCCGATGAAGGTGACCACCGGGATCAGCGAGTTGCGCAGCAGATGGCGGACGATCACCCGGCGCCTGGGCAGCCCCTTGGCGATGGCGGTGCGCACGTAGTCGGAGCGTCTGTTCTCGGCGATCGAGGTACGGGTCAGCCGCGTGACGTACGCCAGGGACACGGAGGCGAGCACGAGCCCCGGCACGATCAGTTCGTCCAGGGGGGCCGAGGTGGAGACCGAGGGGTTGATGATGCCCCAGTTCACGCCGAGCACGAGCTGCACGATCAGACCGGTGACGAAGGTCGGTACGGAGATGACCACCAGGGTCAGCAGCAGCACGCCGGTGTCGACCGGGCGGCCCCTGCGCAGCCCGGTGATCACGCCGAGCGTGATGCCGATGATGATCTCGAAGACGATCGCCACGATCGTCAGCCGGATGGTGACGGGGAAGGCCGAGCCCATCAGGTCGATGACCTTCTGGCCGTTGAAGGCCGTCCCGAAGTCGCCCTGGAAGAGATGGCCCATGTAGGTCAGGTATTGCTGCCAGACGGGCTTGTCGAGGCCGAATTCCTTCTTGAGCTGCGCCACGGTCGCCGGATCGCAGGTCTTGTCACCGCAGAGACCGGCGATGGGATCGCCCATGACGTTGACCATCAGGAAGATCAGCAGCGTCGCACCGATGAACACGGGGATCATCTGGAGCAGACGCCTGATCACATATCGTCCCATGGAGGACTCCGGGGATCGTGGGGTGCGTGCGGGGCCAGGACGTCGCCGGTAACGGCCTGCGGCCCGGCGCCAGTGGTGGGCCGGGCCGCACGCCGTCGGCGGGTCAGTTGACCTTGATCTCGTTGTAGACCGGGACGCTGAACGGGTTCAGCGCGACGTTGGACAGCCGGTCCGAGTAGCCGGCGCTGCCGTTCTGGTACCAGAGCGGGATGGCCGCCATCTGGTCCCTGACGACCTCTTCGGCCTGCTGGAACAGCTTGACCGCCTTGGCCGTGTCGGTCTCGGCGTTGGCCTGGTTGACCAGTTTGTCGAACTTCGGGTCGGAGAACTTGCCGTCGTTCGACGAGGCGTTGGTGTAGTACAGCGGCTGCAGGAAGTCCTGGATCAGCGGGTAGTCCATCTGCCAGCCGGCCCGGAAGGGACCGGTCATCTTCTTCTGGCCGATCTGGTTGCGGAAGTCGGCGAACGTGCCGACCGGGGCCCCCACGCAGGTCTTGCCGCTGCCCATCACGTTGTTGATGCTGTTGCAGACGGCGTCGACCCATTCCTTGTGCGAGCCGGTGTCCGCGTTGTACGAGATGGTCATCTTGCCGCCGGGGATACCGCCGCCCTGCTGGATCAGCTTCTTGGCCTGGGCCGCGTCGAAGTCGCAGGCCGAGCCGCAGAGCCCGGCCTTGTAGCCGCCGGCCGACCCGAGCACCGGCGAGGTCCAGTCGGTCGCCGGGGTGCGGGTGTTCTGGAAGATGGTCTTGGTGATCTGCGCGCGGTTGATCGCCATCGACAGGCCGGTGCGCAGCTTCGCCGAGTTCGGGCCGTTCCACTTCTTGTCGTAGAACGGGAACGCCAGCGTCTGGATGATGCCGGCCGGGGTGTTGATGTAGCGCCCCGCCAGGTCCGACTTCACGTTCTTGAGCTGCGCCGCCGGCACGTCGTCGACCAGGTCGAGGTTGCCGGCCGTCAGGTCGGTGTAGGCGGTGTTGTTGTCCGTGTAGACCTTCAGGTCCACGCCGCCGTTCTGCGCCTTGTCGTCACCGGGGTACTTCTTCCAGGTGCGCAGCGACATCTGGGAGCCCTTGGTGTACTTGTCCACCGTGTAGGGGCCGTTGCCGACGGGCTTGGAGAGCCAGCCCGCGTGGTTGCTGAAGAACGCCTTGGGCAGCGGGGCGAACGCCGCGTAGCCGAGGGTGTCGGGCCAGGTCGAGAACGGCTGCGACAGCGTGGCGGTGAAGGTCTGCGCGCCCGTGACCTTCAGCCCGGACATGGTGGTGGCCTTGGGCTGGCCGGTCTCGGGGTGCACGTCGGTGTAGCCGGCGATGTACTGGAAGAAGGACGCGTTCTTCTGGTTGTTCTTCAGATTCGCGCCGTAGTTCCAGGCGTCGACGAAGGACTTCGCCGTGACCTTCTCGCCGTTGCTGAACGTCCAGCCGTTCTTGACGGTGATGTTGAAGGTCTTGGAGTCCTTGGTGGTGATGCTGGAGGCGAGGGCGTTCTCCGCCTTGGCCGTCTTGGGGTTGTAGCGCTTGAGGCCCCGGAAGATCATGTCCAGCACCTTGCCGCCCTGCACCTCGTTGGTGTTGGCGGGCTCCAGCGGGTTCTGCGGGTCACCCCACGAGGCGCTCAGCACCCCGCTCGTGCCGCCACCACTGCCGCTTCCGCTGCCGCTGTCGCTGCCCCCGCCGCAGGCCGTCGCGGTCAGCGCGACGGCCACCGCGCAAGCGGCCCACTTGGCGTGTGTGGCTCCACGCATGGAGTGCCTCCCTTTCAGGCCCAGATCTCACTTGAACCCAAATACACCCCATACGGTGTCGAACCGCACTTTCTTGAGGGCTGTACGAGTCACAGCCCGAAGGACGGTCACACCGGTCACACCCGTCACACCGGGACGATCAGCTCCCAGGTGTCGACGGCGAAGTGCAGCCGCATGCCGTTCGCCTCGTAGAGCTTCAGCGCGCCGGTGGCGTTCTCGGTGTCGACGCCGAGGCCGACGGTCGCCCGGCCGCGGCCGGCGAAGGCGTGGAAGGCGTGGTGCAGCAGGAAGCCGCCGATCCCCCGGCCCCTGGCGTCCTTGACCACGCCCAGGTTGGGGATCCAGCCCATCGACTCGCGTTCGTTGCCGCCGATCAGCACGCCCGCGTCGCCGATCCCGTCGGCCGCGGCGATCCACACCAGCGACCAGTCGATCCGGTCGCCGCCCTGGTGCTCCAGCCACTCCTCGTAGCCGCGCGGCTGGTGGTCGAAGTGGTCGGCGAAGGTCAGCTCGCACAGCTCGTACGCGCGGCGCCGGTCGGACTCGGCCGCGCAGTCCCGTACCCGTACCCCCGGGGGCGGCGTCGGCGCCGCGCCCAGGGCCGTGACGTCACGGGTCATCACCTGGTAGCGGCGGACCCGGCGCCAGTCGCGCGCCTCGATGACGGCGGTGTCCAGGGTCGGCTCGGTGTTGAGCTGCATATGGACGACGGCGCGCGCCGCGCCGTTCGTACGGGCCCGTTCCGCGGCCCGTCCCTCCATCAGCTCGAAGAGCCGCACGCCCGCCGCGGTCCTGCCGGGCAGCAGATAGTGGTCCATGTCGATGCGCTCGTCGCCGGAGTCGTCCCACATCAGGCCGTAGCAGACGAGCCGGTCGTCCTCGTACGCCAGCCAGGAGTCCTGGGCGAGGTCGACGCCGGGGCGGCCGAGATCGTCCCGCACCTCGTGCAGGTCGGTCTCGGGCCGGCCTATCTCGATCACGTCGATCGCGTTGAGCAGCTCGCAGATGGCCGGGGCGTCGTCGGGTACGGCAGGCCGCACGGTAAGGGACATGGACGTACTGTCGGGCGCGACGCACCCCGCCCGCAACGCCTTTTCGCGGCGTGCGCGAGAGAGCGTGCGAGCGGGGTGCGGGCGAGCGTCCGTGAAAAAGCGTTACGGCCGGTCCTCCGGCTCCAGGTCCTTCTCCAGGGCCCGCAGCGCCGGGTCGAGGATGACGTCCTCTTCGCGGGCCTCGGTGGTGGGGTCCTCGGGGAAGTGGCAGGCGGTCAGATGGCCCGGCTTGTTGCCGGCGATCTGGACCAGCGGCGGTTCCTCCGTGGCGCACTTGTCCTGCGCCTTCCAGCAGCGGGTACGGAACCGGCAGCCGGAGGGCGGCATGATCGGCGACGGCACGTCGCCGAAGAGCCGGATGCGCTCGCGCTTCTCGATGTCGATGTCCGTCTCCGGCACGGCGGAGAGCAGGGCGTGCGTGTACGGGTGCCGGGGCCCGTTGTAGAGGGAGTCGCGGTCCGCGACCTCCACCACCTTGCCCAGGTACATCACGGCGACGCGCTGCGAGAAGTGCCGCACGATCGACAGGTCGTGCGCGATGAAGACGAAGGCGATGCCGAGGTCGCGCTGGAGGTCCTGGAGCAGGTTGATGACCTGCGCCTGGATGGAGACGTCCAGGGCCGAGACCGGCTCGTCGGCAACGATGAGCTTCGGCTGGAGCGCGAGCGCGCGGGCCACCCCGATGCGCTGGCGCTGGCCGCCGGAGAACTCGTGCGGGAAGCGGTTGTAGTGCTCCGGGTTGAGGCCGACGGTCTCCAGCAGCTCGCGGACCTTGGCCTCGCGGCCGCCCGGCGGCTTGATGTCGTTGATCTCCATCGGGCTGGCGATGATCTTGCCGACCGTCTGCCGCGGGTTCAGCGACGCGTACGGGTCCTGGAAGATCATCTGGATCTCGGACCTGATCGGCGCCAACTGCTTGCGGTTGGCGTGCGTGATGTCGCGGCCCTCGTAGGAGATGGTGCCCGCGGTCGGCTCCAGCAGCCGGGTGAGCAGCCGGCCGGTGGTCGACTTGCCGCAGCCCGACTCGCCGACGAGGCCGAGGCTCTCCCCGGGGAAGACACTCAGGTCGACGGAGTCGACCGCCTGGACGGCGCCGACCTTCCGCTTGATGGGGAAGCCGCCGTAGATCGGGAAGTGCTTGGTCAGCCCCTTCACTTCCATCAGCGGCTCGCCCGCGGCCGAGGTGCCCTGCGGCGCAGCCGCCTGACTGACGACGGTGTTCGTGTTCTTCTCGCTCATGGTCATAGCCCCAGTCGCCGGTACATCAGCCCAGCCGGGGCTGAATCTTCTCAATGAATATCTGCTGCTTCTGATCCAGCGTCAGATGGCAGGCGGAGCCCCGTCCCACGGGCAGCTCGGGCCGCTCCTTGACGCAGCGGCCGTTCCCGCCGACCACGTCGACGAACTCGCACCGCGGGTGGAACGCACAGCCGGTCGGCGGGTTCAGCAGGCTGGGCGGGGTGCCCGGAATGGGCCGCAGCGGTTCGTTGACGTCGGAGGCCAGCCGCGGCATCGAGCTGAGCAGACCCCAGGTGTAGGGGTGCTGCGGCTGCTTGAGCACCTCACGTACGCTGCCGCGCTCGACGGCGCGCCCCGCGTACATGACCAGCAGATCGTCGGCGACGTTCGCCACGACGCCCAGGTCGTGGGTGATCAGGATGATCGCGGAGCCGAACTCCTGCTGGAGGTCCTTGAGCAGGTCGAGGATCTGCGCCTGGACCGTCACGTCGAGCGCGGTGGTCGGCTCGTCGGCGATCAGCAGTTCGGGGTTGCACACGAGCGACATGGCGATCATGGCGCGCTGGCGCATACCGCCGGAGAACTGGTGCGGGTAGTCGTCGACCCGGGACTTGGGGTCGGGGATGCCGACCTTGCCGAGCATCTCGATCGCCCGCGCACGCGCCTCCTTCTTGGAGGCGCCGGTGTGCTTGACGAACGGCTCGGCGATCTGCCGGCCGACCGTGTAGTACGGCGACAGGGCGGTGAGCGCGTCCTGGAAGATCATCGCCATCTTGTTGCCCCGGAGCTTTTCCATCTGCTTGTCCGAGACATCGGTGAGGTCCTGGCCGTCCAGCAGGATCTCACCGGTGATGGTGGTGGTCTCCGGGGCGTGCAGGCCCAGGACGGACAGGTTGGTCACCGACTTGCCGGAGCCCGACTCGCCCACGATGCCCAGCGTCTTGCCGCGCTCCAGGTCGAAGGAGAGTCCGTCGACGGCCTTGACCGTGCCCTCCTCGGTGGAGAACTGGACACGCAGGTCGCGCACCGAGAGGAACGTGTCCGACCCGGTCGGGGCAGGCGCGCCGTCGGTCTTGGTGAGTGTGGTCACGGTCGTACTCCTAGGACAGACGCACGCGCGGGTCGATGAACGCATACGCGGCGTCCACAATGACGTTGAACAGCAGGATGAAGGCGGCGCTGAAGATCATCACGCCCATGGTCAGCGGCAGGTCCTTGTCGGTCACCGACTGTACGGCGAGCCGGCCGATACCCGGCAGGCCGAAGGTGAACTCCGTGACGATGGCACCGCCGAGCAGCGCACCGATGTCGATGCCGAGGATGGTGACGATCGGGATGAGCGAGCCGCGCCAGGCGTAGCGGAAGAAGACGTACTTGCCGCTCATGCCCTTGGCACGGGCCGCTCTCACGTGTTCTTCCTGCAACTGCTCGATCATCGTCGAGCGCGCTGTTCTCGTGTAGTTGGCGGTGAAGATCACCGAGATGACCAGCCAGGGAATCAGCAGCCCCATGAACCAGCCGGCGGGGTCCTCGGTGATCGGCACGTACTTCGGCTTGTCGAGCCAGCCCGTGTTGTAGACCAGCAGGAGCAGGACCAGCGGGCCGAGGAAGTAGATCTGCAGCGAGCTGAGCACCAGCGAGGCGGAGCTGAACACCTTGTCGAGCGTGGTGCCCTTCTTCGCCGCGGCGATCATGCCGGCGCCGAGGCCCACGACGAGGAAGACGATGAGGCCGCCGACCGACAGCGAGAGCGTCAGCGGGAAGCGGTCAAGGATGGTGTCCCACACCGGCTGCTGGTTGGCGAAGGAGACGCCGAGGCAGGGGGCCGGGCAGTGGCCGGTCGGGAAGTCGCGGCCCGCGAAGATGCCCGCGAGGTAGTGCCAGTACTGCACAGGCACCGGCTGATCCAGGCCGAGGTTCTTGTGGATGATGGTCAGCGCGTCCGGGGTGCAGTTCTTGCCACAGGCCAGCAGTGCCGGGTCCTGCGGGATGGCGAAGAACATGAAGTATGTGATGGCGCTGATGAGGAAGAGGATCAGTATCGCGCCGAACGACCGGCGTATGAGGAATTGCACCATGGCTTGTCGCTGCTCTCAGGACGGCGGCTGTGAGGGGGTCGAGGAGAAGGGCCCGGCGGCCCGATGGTGCGCACTCCGCCGGGTGCGCACCATCGGGACAGGCCTTACCTTTCCGGTGTTACTTCTTGAGGAACACGCGGGTCACGTCGACGTAGCTGGAGTCCGACGAGTAGCGCAGACCGCCGACGTTGGAGCCGAAGATCTGGAACACCTTGGTGAAGTAGACCGGGGCCGCCGGGTTGATGCGCTCCACGATGTCGTGGTGGATCGCGGTCCAGGCCTTCTGGGCGGCGGCGGGGTCGGTGATCTTCTGGGCGGCCGCGATGTCGGCGTTGACCTTCGGGTCGTTGATGTGCGAGTAGTCCGAAGAACCGTCCTGCAGGGTCGTCCCGTCGTACGACGGCGGGATGACCGTGGACGCCGACGGCCAGTCCTGGCCCCAGCCGGTCATGTAGAGGTCCATGCCGTTCTTGAGCTTGCCCATCTGCTCGTACCAGGTGGCGCTGTCAACTTCCTTCTTCACCGGGTCCAGGCCGATTTCCTTCAGCCGGTTGGTGACGACGACAGCCTGCTGCTGGCGGACCGGGGTGTTGGCGAACGCGTAGACGAGCTTCTTGCCCTCGGCGCCGGCTTCCTTGATGAGCTGCTTGGCCTTGACGATGTCGCCGTTCGGCTTCTTGAGCTTGCCGAAGGGGTCGTAGCCCTTCTCGTAACCGGGAACGGTCGGCGCCATCAGACCGGTCGCGACCTCACCGCCGTAGGCACCGCCGTCGAGCTTGTAGATCTGGTTGCTCGGCAGCGCGTACGTGATGGCGTCGCGGATCTTCTTGTCCGTGACCCGGTCCATGTTGAAGTTGAGCTGCCAGACGTACGGGGCGTAGCCCTGCACGGTGCGCTTCATCGCGGCGGCGTTGGTGACGACGTTCTTGACCTGGTTGGTGGAGACCTGGCCGGTGAACATCATGGCGTTCTTGGCTTCACCGCGGTCGGCGAGGAGCGTCTTGCTCTGGTCGTCGTCGTCGTGGTTGAAGTCGATGTTGAAGCCGTCGACGTACTGGTGGCGGACCGAGTCGGTCTTCGGGTCCCAGTTCGCGTTCTTGACGAGCGTCATCGACTTGCCCGGCTTGAACTCGGCGATCTTGTACGGGCCGGTCGAGACCGGGGCCGTGTCGTACTTCTCCTTGGTGTCCGTCTTGGCGGGCACCACGGAGTAGCCGGTCATCGTCAGGGCCTGCGGCAGGTCGGGCTGCGCGTCCTTGAAGTGGAAGACGATGGTCTTGTCGTCCGGGGTCGCGAGCACCGAGTCGGGCAGGTGCTTGCTGCCGAAGCCGCCGTCGGGCAGGGCCTTGCGGTACGTCGTGCCGCCGCCGGACAGCCAGTTCTGGATGTACGTCGGGCCGTCCGTGATGAACGGGGCGTAGAGGCGCTCGATCGTGTGGCGGATGTCCGCCGACGTTATCGGGCTG
This sequence comes from Streptomyces sp. NPDC087906, assembly GCF_055584925.1. NCBI lineage: Bacteria > Bacillati > Actinomycetota > Actinomycetes > Kitasatosporales > Streptomycetaceae > Streptomyces > Streptomyces sp. NPDC087906. Next base: position 376,413 of record NZ_JBVJLC010000007.1, on the reverse strand, counting down.
CCGTTCTGGTCCTTGAGGCCGCTCTTCAGCGTGTAGGTCCAGGTCTTGCCGCCGTCGGTCTGCTTGCCCGAGTCGGTGGCGAGGTCACCGACGACGGTGAGCTTGCCGTTGGCGTCCTCGTCGTACTGCGTCAGACCGCGCTGGAGCAGCCGGTCGAGCAGCTTGGTGTCGCTGACGTAGCTCTGGCCCGGGTCCAGGTGGGAGAAGTCGGCCTCCTGATAGACCGACATGGTGCCGCCGGTCTGAGCGCCGGGCACCTCCTTGGCAGGCCCCGTGGACGCCTGCGCGTCACCGTAGGAGACCGCTGACGACTGCTTGGCGGCGTCCTCCTGGGTCTTGCTCTTGTCCTTCGTGCCGCTGTCGCTGTCGCCGCCGCCACAGGCGGTCAGCGCCAACGAGCCGGCCGCCAGGGCGACGACGACAGCACGTGTTCTGCGCGTGCCAAAGATGCTCATGCTGGTGAGTACCCATCTGTCAGTAGTGATCCATCGGTGCTGCCTGGCTCATCCGGTCGTGGCCGGTGCCCGGGTGGCAGCTTTCCCCTCAGCCGGACGTCAGCGTCCGGACTTCGGGTCAAAGGCGTCTCGGACCGAGTCGCCGAGAAGGTTGAATGCCACGACGAAAATGACCATGGCGACACCCGGGTAGATCATGTAGGCCGGGTCCTGCTGGAAGATGTCGCTGCCGATGGCGAACATCCGTCCCCAGTCCGGCGTGGGTTCGACGTAGCCGACTCCCACGTAGGAGAGGAACGCCACCGAGAGAATGGTGGACGGCAACAGCAACGTCGCCTGCACCAGAATGGGGGTGACCAGGTTGGGCAGCAGTTCCTTGCGGATGATCCGCCAGGGCGAAGCTCCGGCGATCTTCGCCGCCTCGACGAACTCCCGCTCACGCAGGGAGAGTGTGGAGGCGCGGATCAGACGGGAGAGACCCATCCAGCCGAGGAACGACAGCACCACGACGATCGCGCCCGCGCGCAGCGCGGTCGGTGTCTCCTCGTCCGGACGGACGAAGGCCGCGGTGACCACGGGCATGGCGGCGATGAAGAACAACTGGCTGGGGAAGCCGAGCAGCAGGTCGGTCAGCCGGCCGAGCCAGTAGTCGATCCTGCCGCCGAAGTAGCCGCCCACGAGCCCGAGCAGGACGCCCAGGACCACCATCACGACGGTCGCGACCAGAGCCGTGTAGATCGACGTCCGCATGCCGTAGATGAGCTGCATGAACACGTCGCGGCCCAGGTTGGGTTCGATACCGAACCAGTGGGCACCCGACGCACCGCCGAAGCTGCCGGTGGGCATGTTGAAGTCGTCGAGGAGGGTGATGTCCCCGCCGCCCTCACCCTGTCCGTACAGGGTGTAGGGGTCCTTGCCGTACAGCATCTTGATCACGGGCGCGAGAAGCGCGATCACGAAGAAGAAGATGACGACGATGGCGGAAATGACCCCCGCGCGGTCCCGCTTGAAGCGTCGCCACATGAGCTGGCCGGGCGAGAGCCCGGCCGCCTGCTTCGCTTCCTGCGTCCCGTCCTTCGACAGGGCATCCGCTTCGGGTCCGCCTGACGCCTGGGCGTCTTCGGTCTGTACTGGACTTGTCACGATCGCTCTTCCCCCGTGGGGACGACTACCGTGCGCCCTACCCATTTGGTGCTTATGGCACCACGCATGGGGTCCTCCTCATGAGTCCACTTGTCACTACGAGAAGGGCACTGTCTACGCGCGCTGACACCCCTGCCGGCTCGCCCGTCAAGTACCCCGAGTGCGCTCGTGGGCCCGCGCTCCCCACAGCGCATGACCCATTGACCCGAGCTCAATGGAGCCAACTATTAAGTACGCCCGAGCCGTAAACCACACTTAAAGGGTCTCGTTTTGACAACATCCCCCCACCTCCTCCGCCCGAAATCCGGACAAAGTCAGGCCAGGCAGACACCCGCGAAACGGACCGTTAACACGCGTTCCGGAGAGCGTTGGTCGATATCCGGACACTTGGTGCCGGGAAATCCACGGACGGTGAGCGACGGCGCTTGACGAACGGCCCGGCACCGTCCGCTCTCGCGGGGTGCCGGGCCGTCCGTACTGACGTCACGTCAGCCGAGATTTTGCCTCAAGAATGCTTGGCCCGGGAAGCCGCGCGACCGCGCTGCTTCTGGTCCAGCACGACCTTGCGGATCCGGACGGTGTCCGGGGTCACCTCGATGCACTCGTCGTCCCGGCAGAACTCCAGGGACTGCTCGAGCGAGAGCCTGCGCGGCGGCACCACGTTCTCCGTGGTGTCCGCGGAGGCGGCGCGCATGTTGGTGAGCTTCTTCTCCTTGGTGATGTTCACGTCCATGTCGTCGGAGCGCGAGTTCTCACCGACGATCATGCCCTCGTAGACCTCGGTGCCGGGCTCGGTGAAGATGACCCCGCGCTCCTGGAGGTTGACCATCGCGAACGGGGTCACCGAGCCCGAACGGTCGGCGACCAGCGAGCCGTTGTTACGGGTCCGCAGGTCACCGAACCACGGCTCGTGGCCCTCGAAGATGGAGTGCGCGATACCGGTGCCCCTGGTCTGCGTCAGGAACTCCGTACGGAAGCCGATCAGACCCCTGGACGGCACGATCCACTCCATGCGGACCCAGCCGGAGCCGTGGTTCGTCATGGTCTCCATACGGCCCTTGCGGGTCGCCATGAGCTGCGTGATGGCGCCGAGGTGCTCCTCGGGGCAGTCGATCGTCATGCGCTCGATCGGCTCGTGCGTCTTGCCGTCGACCTGCTTCGTGACCACCTCGGGCTTGCCGACGGTCAGTTCGAAGCCCTCGCGGCGCATCGTCTCGACCAGGATGGCCAGCGCCAGCTCGCCGCGGCCCTGCACCTCCCAGGTGTCGGGGCGCTCGGTCTCCAGGACGCGCAGCGATACGTTACCGATCAGCTCGCGGTCGAGGCGGTCCTTGACCTGGCGGGCGGTGACCTTGTGGCCCTTGCCGCCCTTGCCGACGAGCGGCGAGGTGTTGGTGCCGATGGTCATCGAGATGGCCGGCTCGTCGACCGTGATCAGCGGCAGCGCGATCGGGTTCTCCGGGTCGGCGAGCGTCTCGCCGATCATGATGTCCGGGATACCGGCGATGGCGCAGATGTCACCGGGGCCCGCCTTCTCGGCCGGCTTGCGGGTGAGCGCCTCGGTCATCAGCAGCTCGGTGATGCGGACGTTGGACATCGTGCCGTCGCGCTTGATCCACGTGACGGTCTGGCCCTTCTTCAGCTCGCCCTGCTCGACCCGGCACAGGGCGATACGGCCGAGGAAGTTGTCCGCGTCCAGGTTGGTGACATGGGCCTGGAGCGGCGCCGACTCGTCGTACTCGGGGGCCGGGACATGCTCCAGGATCGTGCTGAAGAAGGGCTCCAGGTTCTCGCTGTCCGCCGGGACCGTGCCGTCCACCGGCTTGGTCAGCGAGGCGACACCGTCGCGCGCGCAGGCGTAGACGATCGGGAACTCGATCTGCTCCTCGTCCGCGTCGAGATCGAGGAAGAGGTCGTACGTCTCGTTGACGACGTCGTCGATCCGGGCGTCCGGGCGGTCGGTCTTGTTGATGCAGAGGATCACCGGCAGCCGCGCGTCCAGTGCCTTGCGCAGCACGAAGCGGGTCTGCGGAAGAGGGCCTTCCGAGGCGTCCACCAGGAGGACCACCGCGTCGACCATGGAGAGGCCGCGCTCGACCTCACCGCCGAAGTCGGCGTGGCCGGGGGTGTCGATGATGTTGATCGTGATCACATCGCCACCCGTCTTGGGGTGGTACTTCACAGCGGTGTTCTTGGCCAGGATCGTGATGCCCTTCTCACGCTCCAGGTCGTTCGAGTCCATCATCCGGTCGTCGAGGTGCTCGGCTGCGTGCGCGGCGAAGGCGCCTGCCTGCTTCAGCATGGCGTCGACCAGAGTGGTCTTGCCATGGTCGACGTGGGCGACGATGGCGACGTTACGGATGTCGTGGCGCGTGGGCATGCTGGCTGGCGCTTCTCTCGATCGTGGGATGCGGCGTTTTCCTTCTCCGCCCGCCGGGCAGACACGCCACGGCCCTTCCCATGGTACGGGGCGCGGGCACCGGGGGCTTGCGGGCCCGGTCGGGAGAGGCCGGATCACGATGTCGATCGGATATATACGGATGCTGCCGGGGTGTCGTACGGATACCGCTGGGGTACTGCTGGGGTGTCGAGTGCCCGGGTCAAGGACTCGTGACGAGCTTGCCCGCCGGACGGGCCGGCGGGCAAGTGAATTGATGCCGTCCTGAGCGTTTGAGCCCGTTCGGCAGCGCTTCTTCTTCTCGTATTACCGCCCCTGAAGCTCCTTCTTCTTCGAAACTTCAGCCGGCGGGCCGTCCTGCCCGTGGGAGCCGGCGAAGCCGATGTCCTGGTAGCGCGGGGTGGCGAACCCGTAGGCCCCGATGTTCTTCAGTCCCGACCTGGCCGCCACGAGCTGCGGGCGCTGGTAGAGGGGGATGGAGCCGGCCGCCGCCCAGATCCTGGCGTCCGCCTGCTTGACCAGATCGCGGGCGTCGCCCTCGTTCAGCTCGCCGGACGCCTGGTCGAAGAGCTGGTCGATCCGGTCGGTGCCGACCCGGGTGTAGTTCTGCTCCACCAGCAGCGAGCCGTCGGAAGCGGGCTCCGGCTTGGCGTAGATCGGCCGGCCGTCGGTCGCCGGGTAGGCGGTCGCCGGCCAGGAGTACAGCGCCATGTCGTAGTCGCCCGAGGCGATGTAGTCCTTGAAGTAGCTGTCGTCGGAGACCTTGGTGATCTGGGTGGAGATCCCGACCTTGTCGAGCATCCGCGCGATGCGCTCACCGACGGTGCGGAGCTGCTCGGAGTCCTGCCCCGAGGGGAGGACGAAGCGCAGGGTGAGCGGCTTGCCGTCCTTGCCGATCTGCGGGACCTTCGCCGCCTTGGCCGCCGTGGCCGCCTTGGGGCCCTTCGCGCCGCTGGACGCCGCCACGCTGGGCGCCGCGGTGCCGCTCGGGGCGTACGCGCCGGCCACGCCGCCCGGCTTGGTGTCCTGGGCGGCCTTCACGGCCTGCTGCTTGGTGTCGGAGTCGTCCGGGGCCTGACCCGGCTTGTCGTCGCCCTCGTCCGTGTTGTCGGCGTCGTCCGCGTCGTCCGACTTCGCCGGCTTCTCCGCCTTCGGCTTCTCTGCCTTCTCTGCCTTCTCTGCCTTCTCTGCCTTCTCCGTGTCCTTCTTGCCCTCGCTGCCGGCCTTCGTCCCGTCGTCCGGCGCCTTGCGGGCACCGCCCTCCGTCCAGCCGGCGTCGGCCAGCAGCGCCTGTGCCTCGTGCGTGTTCTGCTTGCCGAGCGCGTCGCTGCTGTCCGCGTACGCCTGCTGGCCGCGCAGCGCGAGGTGGCTGCCGAGCGGCTGCGCGGGCAGGTCCAGCGGCTTCAGTACGGCGTTGGCGAGCGTCTGGCGGTTGATGGCCCTGGCCACCGCGCGCCGTACCCGGTCGTCCGCGAGCGGGCCCGACTCGCCGTTGAGCGCGAGCTGCGTGAAGGACGGCTCCAGGGACTTGCGCACCCGGAAGGAGCCCAGCTCCCGCTGCTGCTCCGTGTACTCCTTGATCGCGGCGAGCGTCTGCTTGCGCGACTTGCCCGCCGCCTTCAGCTCTTCCTTGTCGGCGCCGTGCGTGAGCGCCCAGGCGCGCAGCGCGGAGGCCGGGGAGACCTGGGCGGGCGGGCGCACGGCGGCGGGGCCGGCCGCGGGGCTGCCGCTCGTCGCCGGACTGGCGCTGGTCTGCGGGCTGGCGCTCGTCGCCGGGCTGCCGCTGGTCGCCGGGCTGGCGCCCGCCGCTGGCCGGGCCGGGCCGTTGGCCCTGTTCTTGTCCTGCACGGCCGAGGAGATACGTTTCGCCGCCGCGGGGTCGATATCGGCCACGTCGAGCCTGCCCGAGGCGAGGGCCGCCACCCGCTCGTTGTTCGGCACGGCGCGCAGCACGACCGAGTCGAGCTTGGCGGGCTTGCCCCACCAGTGCGGGTCGCGGACGAGCGTCGCTTCCTTGGCCTTGCGGTCCACCTTCTTGACCGTGAAGGGGCCCGCCGTCTTCTTCAGCGCCGTCCGCGCCCCGTCGTTGAAGGCGTTGGGCGTACCCATGACCTCCTTCGGGTACAGCGGGCTGAACAGCGACTTCCAGTCCGCGTATGGCTTGTTGAAGGTGACCCGGACCTCCAGGTCGTCGCCGCCGCGCTCGATCTTCTCGATCCGCTCGTAGCCGGCGTTGCGCGCCGTCCAGTAGGCGGAGTCCTGGCCGCGCAGCGCGTGCCACTGGGCGACGAAGTCCGGCGCGCCGATCTCCCGGCCGTCGCTCCACACCGCCTGCTGGTTGAGCTTGTACGAGACGACCTGCTTGGGCTCGCGGTCGACGATCTTCGCGGACTCCAGATAGTCCGGATTCATCTGCGGCCTGCCGCGCTTGTCGAGCGTGAAGAGCGTGGGCAGCACGGCGCCGGCGATCCGGTTGGTCGCGGCGTCCGCGTCGGCCTGGAAGGCGTTGAGCGTGGCGGGCATCGAGTCGATCGCCCAGTGCAGGGTGCCGCCCTGGCTGACCGCGGTACGCGAGGCGGGCGCGATGTCCGCGGCGGCGGCCGGGGCGTCGCTGCCGCTGTCGTCCGAGCTGCAGGCGGACAGGACGGGCAGGGCGAGCACACCGGTGGTGAGGAGCGCTACGGAGCGGAACGTCCGGGAGCATGTCCTCCCGCGAGGGGCGCCGACGTGGGACATGGCTTGTACCTCTTCATCCTGTTTTGTGGAATTTAGAGATGATCACACCTATTGCCCACCCACTGAAGGGGAAAGAGCCGCGGCGACGCCAGCGACACGGCGCCACGTCCGTTGAAACCCACCCGTGCGGCGCAACGGGGTGATCCCCCAGACCCTTGACCGCGGTCTTGTCAAAGGTTGTGTGACGCGGAACACTCGCAGGCGCATACAGAGCCCTCTGGGGGCGCCAGTCCCCCAGACCCCCGCATGCCACCCGCGACCGCGGAAGTGAGGGCAACACATGTCCCTGCAGGACGATTTGACAGCGGTTCGACGCTGCCTCGACGACCTGGTCCGCACGGTCGGACGGTTGGAGCAGAGTCTCGCGCGAGAGACCGAGTCCCGACCCCTGCCGGCCGGCCGCGCCGACAGCCTGGTCACCATCCCCGACACCCCGTACGACAGCGCGCTGTGGACGGATTCGGACGACGAGGGCCTGGGCGTCAGCGACCGGCGGGCGCCTTAGTCCGCAGGGCCTCTCGTTTGGAGAACTCGTTGGCCACCGGTACCACTGAACCCAGCGCCAGTACGGGGGTGCACGGCGCGACACGCGCCGCCATCGCCCCCCGCCATCTGCGGACGGACCGCTGGTGGCTGTCGCCGGCCCTGACAGCGGCAGGGCTGCTCGCCTTCATCGTCTACTCGACCTGGCGGGCGTTCGCGAACAGCGACTACTACTCGGCGCCCTACGTGTCACCGTTCTACTCGCCCTGTGTGGCGGACAACTGCGCGCCGATGCGGCACGGTCCGAACTGGGACCTGTTCGGGAGCTGGTGGGGCCTGTCCCCCGCGCTGCTGATCCTGGTCTTCCCGCTGGGCTTCCGGCTGACCTGCTACTACTACCGCAAGGCGTACTACCGGGGCTTCTGGGCCTCGCCGCCCGCCTGCGCCGTCGCCGAGCCGCACAAGAAGTACAGCGGTGAGACCCGCTTCCCGCTGATCCTGCAGAACATCCACCGGTACTTCTTCTACCTGGCGGTGCTCGTCGCCGTCGTCCTCACCTACGACACCGCGCTCTCCTTCCGCGACGAGGAGTACCACTGGGGACATATGGGTCTCGGTTCGGTGGTGTTCCTCGTCAACATCGTGCTGATCTGGGCGTACACCCTCTCCTGCCACTCCTGCCGGCATGTCATCGGCGGACGGCTGCGGCACTTCTCCCAGCACCCGGTGCGCTACCGGCTGTGGGGCTGGGTCGGGAAGCTGACGAACCGTCATATGCAGTTGGCCTGGGCCTCGTTGATCAGCGTCGCGGTCGCCGACTTCTATGTCTACCTGGTCGCTTCCGGAGCCTTCGACGATCCGCGCTTCTTCTAGGGAGAGCCTTCAGAAATGACGCAACTGGAACACCGGCAGTGGGACGTCGTGGTGGTGGGCGCCGGAGGAGCGGGACTGCGCGCCGCCATCGAGGCGCGTGAGCGCGGCGCCCGTACCGCTGTCATCTGCAAGTCCCTGTTCGGCAAGGCCCATACGGTGATGGCCGAGGGCGGCATCGCCGCCTCCATGGGCAATGTGAACTCCGGCGACAACTGGCAGGTGCACTTCCGCGACACCCTGCGCGGCGGGAAGTTCCTCAACCAGTGGCGGATGGCCGAACTGCACGCCAAGGAGGCGCCCGACCGGGTCTGGGAGCTTGAGACCTGGGGCGCGCTGTTCGACCGCACGCCCGAAGGGAAGATCTCCCAGCGCAACTTCGGCGGCCACGAGTACCCCCGGCTCGCCCATGTCGGCGACCGTACGGGCCTTGAGCTGATCCGCACGCTCCAGCAGAAGATCGTCTCCTTGCAGCAGGAGGACTTCAAGGAGTTCGGGGACTACGAGGCGCGGCTGAAGGTCTATCAGGAGTGCACGGTCACCCGCGTGTTGAAGGACGGCGAACGGGTCTCCGGCGCCTTCTGCTACGAGCGGGAGTCCGGCGGCTTCTTCGTCCTGGAGGCTCCCTCGGTGGTGCTCGCCACCGGCGGTATCGGCAAGTCCTTCAAGGTCACCTCCAACTCCTGGGAGTACACCGGCGACGGGCACGCGCTGGCGCTGCTCGCCGGGGCTCCCCTGCTGAACATGGAGTTCGTGCAGTTCCACCCGACGGGGATGATCTGGCCCCCCTCGGTCAAGGGGCTGCTGGTCACCGAATCGGTGCGCGGCGACGGCGGGGTGCTGCGCAACGCCGACGGCAAGCGGTTCATGTTCGACTACATCCCCGACGTCTTCAAGGAGAAGTACGCCGAGTCGGAGGAGGAGGGCGACCGCTGGTACGACGACGCCGACAACAACCGGCGTCCGCCCGAGCTGCTGCCGCGCGACGAGGTGGCGCGCGCCATCAACTCCGAGGTCAAGGCGGGCCGCGGCTCCCCGCACGGCGGGGTGTTCCTCGACGTCTCGACCCGGATGCCGGCCGAGGTGATCAAACGGCGGCTGCCCTCGATGTACCACCAGTTCCGCGAGCTGGCCGACGTCGACATCACGGCCGAGGCCATGGAGGTCGGGCCGACCTGCCACTACGTGATGGGCGGAGTCGCCGTCGACTCGGACTCGGCGGCGACGATCGGGGTGCCGGGGCTGTACGCGGCTGGCGAGGTGGCCGGGGGGATGCACGGCTCCAACAGGCTCGGCGGCAACTCCCTCTCCGACCTGCTGGTGTTCGGCAGGCGCGCGGGTCTCTACGCGGCCGAGTACGCGGCGGGCCTCGCGAGCCGCCCGGCCGTCGACCAGGCCCAGGTCGACAGCGCCGAGGCCGAGGCGCTGCGCCCGTTCAGCACCGCCGATCGGGCGGGCGCCACCGATCCGGCCGGCGCGGCGGCGGGCGCGGAGCCGGCGGAGAACCCGTACACGCTCCATCAGGAGCTCCAGCAGACCATGAACGACCTGGTGGGCATCATCAGGCGCGAGGGCGAGATGGAGCAGGCCCTGGAGAAGCTGGCCGATCTGCGGGTACGGGCGAGGCGGGCCGGCGTCGAGGGCCGGCGGCCCTTCAACCCGGGCTGGCATCTCGCGCTCGACCTGCGGAACATGCTGCTGGTCAGCGAGTGCGTCGCGCGGGCCGCCCTGGAGCGCACCGAGAGCCGCGGCGGCCACACCCGGGAGGACTGGCCGGGGATGGCGAGCGACTGGCGGCCGGTGAATCTGCACTGCGCGCTGGCCGATCCGACGGGCGCGCTCGCCGCCACCGATCCGGCCCACGGCCAGATCACGCTGACCCGGCAGACGACCGAACCGATCCGTCCTGACCTGCTCGCGCTGTTCGAGAAGGAAGAGCTGGTCAAGTACCTCGCCGAAGAGGAGCTCCACAGTTGAGTGCCAGCACGGTTTCCAGCGGTGGCGGTACGGCCACGGCGTACGACGCGAAGTTCCGGGTCTGGCGCGGTGACGCCGACGGGGGCGAGTTGAAGGACTTCACCGTCGAGGTCAACGACGGCGAGGTCGTCCTCGACATCATCCACCGGCTCCAGGCGACCCAGGCGGCGGATCTGGCCGTGCGCTGGAACTGCAAGGCGGGCAAGTGCGGTTCGTGCAGCGCCGAGGTCAACGGACGGCCCCGGCTGATGTGCATGACGCGGATGTCCGTCTTCTCCCGCGAGGAGACGATCACGGTCACCCCGCTGCGGGCCTTCCCGGTGATCCGCGATCTGGTGACGGACGTGTCGTTCAACTACCAGAAGGCACGGGAGGTCCCGGCGTTCGTACCGCCGCCGGGCGTCGCTGCCGGTGAGTACCGGATGCAGCAGATGGACGTGGACAGGTCGCAGGAGTTCCGCAAGTGCATCGAGTGCTTCCTGTGCCAGGACACCTGCCATGTGGTGCGCGACCACGAGGAGAACAAGGCCGCGTTCGCGGGCCCGCGCTTCCTGATGCGGGCGGCCGAGCTGGACATGCATCCGCTGGACGCGGCGGCCGAGTCGGGGCTCGACCGCAAGCGAACGGCCCAGGAGGACCACGGACTTGGCCTGTGCAACATCACCAAGTGCTGTACGGAGGTGTGCCCGGAGGGCATCAAGATCACGGACAACGCGCTGATCCCGCTGAAGGAGCGCGCCGTCGACCGCAAGTACGACCCGCTGGTCTGGCTGGGCAACAAGATCCGCCGACGCGGCGAGTGAGGTCCGTGGCAGGGCGGGGCCCGCATCCGGTCGGATGCGGGCCCCGCCGTGTGCCGGGGTGCCAGAGGTGCCGGGTCAGCCGAGGAGCTTGATGATCGCCTCGGTGGTGCCGGTCTCGCCGAGGCGCGGGAAGATCCGCTCGACGGCGTTGCGGTGCGCCTCCGCGTCCATGTCGGTCACGGCGTCGGTCGCGACCGTGACGTGGTAGCCGTGCTCGTAGGCCGCGCGTGCGGTGGACTCGACGCCGATGCTGGTCGCGATGCCGGTCAGCACCACCTGGGTGACGCCCCTGCGGCGGAGCTGGAGGTCGAGGTCGGTGCCGTGGAAGGCGCCCCAGACCTGCTTCGTGACGACGATGTCGCTGTCCTGGCGGCCGAGCCCCTCGGCGAGGTCGGCCGCGTCGGCGGGCGGCTGCCGGCTCGGGCCGCGCGGGGTCTCGGTGCGGCCGGGGGCGCCGCCGGTGACCCGTACGAACACGACCGGCAGGTCCTTGGCGCGGAAGGCGGCGGCGAGCTTCGCCGAGTTCTCGACGACCTCGGCCGCCGGGTGGACGGTCGGCAGGGCGACGATGACGTTCTGCAGGTCGACGACGACCAGGGCGGTGGTGGGATCAAGGACGGTGGCGGTCATGAGCGGTGCTCCTTGCGACGGGGGGGGTGGTCGGGGTGCGGGTAGCGGTCAGCGCCGGGCGCGCAGCGCCCGGTCGGTGAAGGTCAGGATGATCAGCAGCACTCCCAGACCGGCGGAGACACCGGCCATGAGGTGCAGACCGCTGTCGCTCGCCCGCTGACCGTAGGCGAGAGCGATCAGACTGGATGCGGCGATGGCGCCGATGTACTGCGCGGTGCGCTGGAGCCCGGCCGCCGAGCCGATCTCCTCAGGCGGCGCGTACGCCTGCACGGCCGCCTGGTTGCTCGTACCGATCAGCCCCTGCGGAACGCCGAAGCAGGCGCCCACCAGCAGCAGCACGGCGAGCGGTGTCTGGCCGCCGACGAAGGCCAGCACGCCCGCGCCGACGGCGAGCAGGACGGCGGCGAGCGCCAGCGGCCCCCGGATGCCCTTGGTACGGGCGCCGAGCAGCGAGCAGACCAGCGCGGCCACCGACATCGGCAGCATCAGCAGCCCGGTGTACCCGGAGGAGAAGCCGCGGCCCTCCTCCAGCCACTGGGTGTAGCCGTACATCACGCAGTAGATCAGCAGATAGCTGAGGCCGTGCCGCAGATAGGTGCGGGCGAGCGGCGCGTTCCCGGCGAGCGTCCGCAGGTCGATGAAGGGCCGCGGCCTGCGGAGCTGCCACCACGCCAGGACGGCGGAGACGGCGGCGAACGGGGCCAGCAGCCACCACAGCGGGTGGGACAGGTCGAGCAGGAAGAAGACCAGCAGGGTCAGCGCCGTCGAGAACAGCCCGATGCCGAGCGGGTCGAGCGAGCGGCGCAGCGAGTTGTCCGCCGTGACGGCGCCGCGCGGCGGGTCGGCGGGGATCCAGAGCAGCGCGGCGACGAAGGCGACGAGCGCCACGGGCAGATTCACGGCGAAGATGCCGCGCCAGCCGACCAGGGCGACGAGCAGCCCGCCGAGGCTGGGTCCGACGGCCGCGCTGCCGAGCGCCGCCATGGAGACCCGCGCCAGGACCGTGCGGGGCGGCGTACGGCCGACCCGGCGGCCCTCGTCGCGCAGGACGGACATGGCGGCGGGGTACGCGGCCGAGGTGCCGACCCCGAGCAGCAGCCGGGAGACGATGAGCCAGCCGAAGCTGGGTGCGAGGGTGCCGACGAGGCCGGAGGCGAAGACCAGCACCAGGCCCGCGAGGAAGATCCGGCGCGGGCCGAGGGCGTCGGCGAGTTTGCCGAGCACCGGCTGGCCGACGGCGCTGGCGAGGTAGAGGACGGAGATGAGCCAGGCGGTGTCGGCGGCGCCGATCCCGAAGCTGTCGCCGATCGACACCAGCGCGGTGGAGATCATCGTCGTGTTGAGCGGGTTGAGCAGGGAGCCGATGAGCAGCGGGGCGGTGAGCCGGCCGCTGAAGCCCGTGCCCCGGCCCACTCCCCCGCCGCCGGGGGTGTGCCGTTCGGGGCCGCCGGGCGCCGGTGTCCCGGGCTCCGGGCTCCTCGGCTCGGGCAGCGTCTCCGCCGGTATGCCGGTCGTCGCGTCGCTCACTTCTCGACCAGCCGCCGCAGCAGCGCCACGGCCTCGGCGAGCGTGCGCCGCTCGGCGCCGTCCAGTTCACCGGTGATGGCCTCGGCCAGCCAGTCCTGTTTGGCGGCGCGCACCCCCGCCAGCGTGTGCCGCCCGCTGTCCGTGGCCGAGACGACGGACTGCCGGCCGTCGTCGGGGTCGGGGGTCCGCTCGACCATGCCCTGCTCCTCCAGGGAGCCGAGCGTCAGCCGCATGGACTGCGGCCTGACGAACTCGGCGCGGGCCAGCGCCGCCGTGGTGGCCGGGCCCTCGGCGGCCAGCCGGGACAGCACGGACCGCTGGGAGGGGGTGAGCAGGCTGTCGGGCGAGGTCGTCCGCAGCCGTCGCATCAGGGTGCTGACCACGGCGGTCACCTCGGCGGCGACCTGCTCGGGCGTCGGGTACGCGGAGCTTTCGGACATGGTTGCCACCGTACGAGATCGACAGGCCGCCTTGCAAGTTTGCCTGTCCTTCTCGGTCCCGGGCCGGACAGACCCCGGTCAGACCGGGTCGCACCACCCCGCGCGGTACGCCGCCCAGTCCCGCTCACTCGCCGCGAAGTCCACGTACAGGGCGACCCCGAACCGCTGCCGGCCCCGGTCGGTGCGCCCGAGGCCGAGCCGTACGCCGCGCACGGCCGCCGCCGTCGTCTCCGCGTGGCCGTGGTGGCTCATGTCGTCCTCGTAGTAGAAGGGCAGCCCCATCAGCAGGTCCGTCGTCTTGGGCGTCACCTCCAGCGCGAGCGCGGTCTGCTGGGCCACGTAGCCCCCGTACAGGCTCTGCAGCGGCATCGCCGTGTCGTACGACATGACGGCGATCTGGTCGACCCGGCGGGCCACCTGGCCGAAGAACGCCTGCGACCACCACTTGGGGTGCCGGGTGAAGAAGCCGGCGACCGCGTGCTGGGCGGGCAGCGGGTCGATCTGGTGGGCGGCGATCGAGAGCGGCTTGCGCCGGGGTCCGGTGACGGCGCCCAGATCGTCCAGCAGGGACAGATAGTGCCGGTCGCCCGAGTGCAGCGGCTCCAGGTCGAAGTGGACCCCGTCGAACCCGTCGTCCAGCACCTGCGCGGCCGACCGTACGACGGCGGCGCGGGTCGCCGCGCTCTCCAGCCGCAGCCCGTCCGGGGTCTCGGTGGCCAGCACGTCGCCGAGCCAGGCGTGCACGCGCACCCCGGGCATCGTGCGGTGCACGGCGGCGATCAGCCAGCTTGCGCGGGCGTAGCGGTCGGCGGGCAGGGTGCCGTCGTGCTCCAGCGGCCCGGCGTGGACGTACAGGTCCTTGATCCCCGTCCCTTCGGTCCGCCGGGCGAACGCGGCGAGGTCGGCGTCCTTCTTGCGCCCGTCCACCCAGGCGTGGCCGAGCCAGATGGCGTCCCGGCCGCGGGTGCGGGTGCCGTCCTGGAGGTCGCCCGCGTAGTTGATCCGCAGCGCGGCCGCCGCCGACAGCAGCGGTACGACGATCACGACGGCGAGCGCCAGCGCGATCCTCTTGGGCCACCGCGCCCGCCGGCCGCGCCAGCCCCGTACCGCCCCCCGCACCGCCCCCTGCGCCAGTCCCCGCCCGAATCCGCTCAGCCGTGTACGCACAACGTCCGTCCCCTCCCCGGAAGGGCCACAGAGTAAGCGGGGCCCTCTCCGGTCGCGGGGGCGTATTGCCGGACTTACTGTCCGAAAGGTGACGTCTCCCACCGGCCGCCGTGACAGAACCCGTACGTACCGGGCCGCGACGAGCGCGCTGACCGTACTGCTGGTCACCGCGTGGTGGCCGGCCGTGCCCGCGCTCGGCGACGCCGCGGCGGCGCCGACCCCGGCCCCCGACGGCGGCGGGTCACCGGGCGCGTCGGCCAATCTCGTGCTGCCGATCGCCGTGCTGCTCGCCGTTCTCGTCGGCGCCGCTTACACGTATCGCAGGCGCAGGCGGCGGGCCAAGGCCCGTACGGTCCGGGTCGCACCCCACGACGGACAGCCGCACGAGGGGCACCGGCGCTGACCGGACCGGCTCAGAACATGCTGAGGAGCTGTTCCACCGACGGCTCCGACGACGAGTCCCCGTCGGGCAGGGCCAGTTCGAACCAGACGGTCTTGCCGCGCGGGGTGCGGCGCGAGCCCCAGGCGGCGCTCAGCAGCCCGACCAGTTGCAGCCCGCGCCCGCCCTCGTCGGTGTCGCGGGCGCGCCGCCTGCGCGGCTGTACGAGCCCCGCGTCCCACACCTCGCAGACGAGCGTGCGGTCGCGCAGCAGCCGCAGCCTGATCTCGCCCTCGCCGTACCGCATGGCGTTGGTGACCAGCTCGCTGACCAGCAACTCGACGGTGTCCACGAGCGGTTCGAGATCCCAGGCGAGGAGCTGCGCGCGGGCGCGCTCCCTGGCGCGGCCGACCGAGCGCGGTTCGCGCGGCAGCCGCCAGTCGCCCACCGCGTCCTGCTGGAGCCCCTGGATCCGGGCCATCAGCAGCGCGATGTCGTCCTCGCCGTGGCCGGTGTCGAGCGTGCTCAGGACGTGGTCGCAGACGTCCTCCAGCGGCCGTACGGGATTGCTGAGCGCGGCGCGGAAGGCGCTCAGGCCCTCGTCGAGCGGCTGGTCGCGTGACTCGACCAGACCGTCCGTGTAGAGGGCGAGCAGCGCGTCCTCGGCCAGCTCGACCTCGACCTGCTCGAAGGGCTCGCCGCCGACGCCGAGCGGCATCCCCGGCGGTACGTCGAGCAGCAGGGCCGCCTCGCCCGGCTCCACCACGACCGGCGGCAGATGGCCGGCGTTGGCGAAGGTGCAGCGCCGGGTGACCGGGTCGTAGACCGCGTAGACACAGGTGGCGAGATAGACCTCGGAGAGGTCGGCGTCCCGGGATTTGTGCGCCACCCGGCTGGCCTGCTGGGCGCCGCTGGGGGTGCCGAGGCCGCGCGCGATCTCGTCGAGCGCGGAGAGCACCTCGGCGGGCTCCAGGTCGAGCAGGGCCAGCGTCCTTACGGCGGTGCGCAGTTCGCCCATGGCGACGGCGGCCCGCAGCCCGCGCCCCATCACGTCGCCGACGACCAGCGCCGTGCGGTGCCCCGGCAGTTCGATGACGTCGAACCAGTCGCCGCCCACCTCGGTCGCCGTGTTGCCCGGCAGGTAGCGGCAGGCGATGTCCAGGCCCGCCGCCTCGGGGTCGCCGGGCGGCAGCAGGCTGCGCTGGAGGATCAGGGCCCGTTCGTGCTCCCTGCGGTAGAGGCGGGCGTTGTCGATGCAGACGGCGGCGCGCGCGGCCAGTTCGACGGCGAGCGCGCGGTCCCGGTCGCCGAAGGGCTCGCTGCCCTTCGTACGGGAGAACTGGGCGAGTCCGACGACGGCGTCGTGCGCCACCATCGGTACGGCGAAGGTCGACTGGATCAGGCTGCCGGTCTCGCCGGGCACGGTCTGCACCCGGGCGGTGCGCAGCGCCGCGGCGCTGAGCGAGCTGAACGGGAAGCGGTGCACGGCGCCGACCTCGGGCATCACGTACCCGTCGTGCGGTACGGCGCCCGCGGCGCCCAGCGGGGCGTCGGAGACGGCGCTGGCGAAGGCGACCCTGCGCAGCCGGGCGCTGCCGTCGCCCGATTCCGTACCGGTCGAGCTCCAGCGGCCGGGCGGAGCCTCCTCGCCGGTGAGCAGGTTCTGGTAGAGGTCGACCGAGGCGAGGTCGCAGAAGCCGGGGACGGCGACGTCGAGCAGTTCGCGTGCGGTGGTCTCCAGGTCGAGCGAGTTGCCGATCCGGGCGCTCGCCTCGTTCAGCAGGGCGAGGTTGCGGCGGGCGCTGGCCGCCTCGCGGGCGGCGATCTGACGGTGGGTGACGTCGGTGCCGATCGCCGCGACGCCGAGGACGCGCCCCGAGCCGCTGGTGACGCGGTAGAGGTTGATCGACCAGAACCTGCGGTCGGCGGAGCCGGCCACGCTGCCCACGAGCTGGAGTTCGGTCACCGGGTCGCCGGTCTCCAGCACCCGGCGCAGCGCGTCGATCAGCCGGTCGGCCTGGGGCGGCGAGAGGTAGTCGTGGGCGGAACGTCCGCGGTGGCCCGTGGGCGTTCCGCCGAAGACGGTCACGAAGCGCTGGTTGGCCCGCCGGATCTTCAGATCGGGGCCGAAGAGCAGGAATCCGAAAGGAGATTGGCCGAAAATCGCCTGCGAAGAGGCGAGGTCCGTCTCAATATGGCGCAACGCCCTGACATCCACGACGATGCAGAGCGCGCCGCGCCGGCCGTCGTCGGTCTCACTGGGCATCACATAGATCTCGGCGAGACCCTGCTCGGCGTCCTGTCCGGGGAGCCGGAACGGCACGAGTCCGGTCCACTCCTTGCCGTCGAGGATCTCGTCGACCCTGCGGTGGCCGTGGGGACGCAGACCGGCCGGGAGGAAGACCTCGATCGGGTCCTTGCCCCTGACCTGCGGCGCCGCGACCCCGAAGAGTTCGGCGGCGCGCTCGCTCCACTGGTCGACCAGCCCGTCAGGACCGATCGAGAAGGAAGCCACCCGGATGTAGTCATAGATGGAGCCGGGCGGACTGCTCTGCCAAACGACGTCGCCCGTCGTCTCTGGTATCTCGCTCACGCGACCGTCCCCTCCAGCTCACGCACCGGACCGGCCTTGCCCGCAGTATTCAGCACTACGGCCCCGGCCGACACGCCGTTCACGATCACATCACGGTCTCGGTCTGTTTGAGCCGGGCGGGACGTGATCGTTGTCCCCCCACACTTCTAACCAAGCAGCGGCAGCTCGAACCACACCGTCTTACCCGTCTTGCCGCGCCGGGTCCCCCAGCGCCTCGCGGAACAGGCCACGAGCTGCAGTCCGCGCCCTCCCTCGTCGTCGGGTCCTGCGGCCCGTTCGGTCGGTGCGTCGGGGACCGGATCGGAGATCTCGACCACCAGCGCGCAGCGCGCCGAAGCGGTGTCAACCGCCGCTCCGTCAGGGCCCGAAGAGAGCGGCCTGACGTCCAGCCGCACTCCGATCGGGCCGGACGCGTAGCGCTGGGAATTGGTCACCAGCTCGCTGACCAGCAGCACGGCCACGTCACCGACCGAGGAGGGGATCCGCCAGCGGCGGAGGGTGTCGCGGACCTCGTGCCGCGCCCTGCGTACCGAACTCACCTCGGCGGGAAAGGTCCACTCGGCACAGGCACCCTCGGCAACGATCAAGCCGACCACTTCCCACAACAGGCGGCAGACCCGCATCTTCTGAGTGGGGTCAATACGTGACATACCCCGCTTTCCGCTCCGACTACCTTCGGGGTGGGCGCACTGTGGCACGAACGGCGTACGGAGTGACCTGACGGGGGCGCACGGCGGAGCAGGGCCGGGGCGGGGCCGGAGCACGGTCCCGGGCAGCTTTACGAGGGCGTGCGCAGCCGGCGGGCGGCCTCGGCGACCGCCGGGCGGTCCTGGTCCAGCCAGTCGACCGTATGGATCTCGTCGGGGCCGAGCCAGCGCAGCTCGTCGTGGTCCTCAAGTGGCCGCGGGTCGCCGGAGAGCAGCCGGACCGTCCACGCGTGCAGCACATAGCCGGGCTTGAGCGGCCACTCGCCGGGGATCCGCTCCACCGGCTCGCTCTCCACGCCCAGCTCCTCGCGCAGCTCGCGCGCCAGCGCCTGCTCGGGCAGCTCGCCCGGCTCGACCTTCCCGCCGGGCAGTTCCCAGCGGCCGGCCAGCTCGGGCGGCGCACTGCGCCGTGCGGCCAGCAGCCGCCCCCGGTCGCAGACGGCGCCGGCCACCACCACACGATCACTCATGCGCCGGAGCGTAACGCGCGGCAGCGGGCGGAACGGCGGCGCGGCGTGCGGTCCGTCAGCGGGCGGGCTGGCTCGCGCGCTCCACCCAGTAGAGCTGGCGCTGGCCGCGTCCGTCGAGGGTGTCGGCGATCTGCTGCGCCTCGTCCCGCGTGGCGTACCGGGCGACGCGATAGCGGTTGCCGTTGTCGTCCTGCCGTATCACCAGCCATGGGAGTACGGCTCCGCTGTCCGTCACCGAGCCCCTCCCGCCGCCGGTCCGCCGCTCACTGAAGATCTCCGGGAAACCGCAATCCGCATATGCCCGAGCGTACGCCTGACCTTTACTGAGCGGATACGTGTTTACACAAAGAGACACGCATCCGGCCAAGAATGCGCCGAAAACCGAGGGGCGCGCACCGGTCGCACGCCCCTCGGCCGCCCGCTCGGTCAGCCGGTGCGCAGCGTCGGCATCGGCATCGATACCGGCCCTGCCGTCGGCTCCTTCCGGCAGGCGTCCCCGCAGTCGGAGTCCAGCGAACAGCAGAGCGAGCAGATCGGGCCCGAGCGGACCGGGCAGTCGGCGATGTCCGGCAGCTCGTACGCCGTCTCGCAGACCGTGCAGAGATGGGTGGCGGTGATGTCGGGGACCTCGGCGTCGGGCCCGTTGACCGGGTTCGGCCGGGCCAGGTAGTACTTCCCCTTCGTCGCCCAGGCGATCAACGGGCAGAGCAGCAGGGCGAGTCCGGCGGCGATGAAGGTCGAGAACGCCTCCGCGTACTCCCCGAAGAGTCCGAAGAAGGCGAGGATCGAGACGACGGAGGCGATCACCATCGAGCCGAAGCCCGCCGGGTTGACGGCGTACAGGTAGGCCCGTTTGAACTCGATGTACTTCGGGCTCAGTCCGACGCGCTTGTTGATGACGAGGTCGGCGGCGACGGCGGTGATCCAGGCGATGCCCACGTTGGAGTAGAAGCCGAGGAGCTTGTTGAGGGCGGCGAACATGTCCATCTCCATCAGCGTCAGCGCGATGGCGAGGTTGAGGAAGATGTACCAGACCCGCCCGGGGTGCTTGTGCGTCAGCCGGGAGAAGAAGTTCGACCAGGAGAGCGAACCGCTGTACGCGTTGGTGACGTTGATCTTGACCTGGGAGACGATCACGAAGATCGCGGCGGCCGGCAGCGCGAACGAGCCGAGCCACGGCCTGAGCGCCTCGATCTGCGGCGCGATCGGCTCCAGCGCGTGCGTCTTGCCGACGGCCTCCAGCGCCACGAAGGCGAGGAAGGCGCCCCCGAGCTGCTTCGCGGCGCCGATGACGACCCAGCCGGGCCCGGCCGCCAGGACGGCGATGTTCCAGCGGCGCTTGTTCTGCTCGGTCTTGGCGGGCATGAAGCGCAAGTAGTCGGCCTGCTCGCCGATCTGGGCGATGAGCGAGAGCGCCACGCCCGTACCGAGCCCGAAGCCGATCCAGTCGAAGCCGGAGCCAGCCCCCTCCGTGCCGCCGAAGGAGGTGAAGGCGCCCCAGGAACCGGGGGCGTTGAAGGCCAGTACCACGAACGGCAGCACGAGCCCGATGAGCCAGATGGGCTGCGTCCACGCCTGCACCTTCGCCAGCGCGCCCATCCCGCGGAAGACGATCGGGATGACGATCAGTGTGGTCAGCAGATAGCCGAACTGGACGGGCAGCCCGATCGCCTGGTGCATGGCCTGGGCCATGATCGAGCCTTCGAGCGCGAAGAAGATAAAGGTGAACGAGGCGTAGATCAGCGAGGTCAGGGTCGAGCCGAAGTAGCCGAACCCCGCGCCGCGGGTGATGAGGTCCATGTCCAGGCCGTACTTGGCGCAGGCGCGGGCGATCGGGATGCCGGTGACGAAGATGATCGTGGCCGCCGTGAGGATGGAGGCGAACCCGCTGGTGAAGCCGTACGTGAAGACGATCGATGCGCCGATCGCGAAGTCGGCCAGATAGGCGATCCCGCCGAGCGCCGTGCCCGCGACCATCGAGGGCGACCAGCGGCGGAAGGAGTGCGGGGCGTAGCGGAGCGAGAAGTCCTCGCGGCTCTCGTCGGCGGCGAGTTTGGCGTAGCTGCGCTTCGGCGCCCCCGGCGGGACGACGTCCGACGCCGGGGCGGGCGGCGGGGCTGGTGCGGCTGTGTCCGTCATGAGAGGGCTTCCCCTTCGCCTGCGGTGGACCGGTAGCAGGGGAAGGTAGGAGCTGGACATGACAAGGCCCAACTGCGGTGCGTTGCTTGGCCGTTACGGCTCGGCGCGAGGAGTTAACTCGCCGTCACGACTGCCGTACGGCCCGTCCGGATACCGGTCATTTGACAGAAAGGTGGTACGCGACGCGGTAGCGGTCGGCCGGGACGACCACGTCGGCGGTCTCCACCGCGCGCCCCGAGGCGTAGAACGTCCGCTCCAGGACCATCACCACATGCCCCGGCACCCCGCCCAGGGCCAGCAGCTCCTCGGCGAGCCCGGGGCGGGCGCCGACCTCCTCCAGCACGTTGTCCACGACGAGGTCAATGGCCGCCATCCGCTCGACGACCCCGCAGCCGCCGAGCGGCCCCTCCTCGGGCAGCATCACCGGCGTACGGCCCGTGACGGCCAGCGGCTCCCAGGAGGTGGAGAGCATCATCGGCTCGCCGCCGTCCCGGAAGACGTAGCGCGTCCGCATCACCCGGTCGTCCGGGGAGATGCCGAGCCGCGCGGCGATCTCGGGCCCCGCCGCCTCCTGTTCGCTGCGCGACTCCCACGTACCCCTGGCCTCTTCGTCGGTCTGCTCCTGGCGGAAGGGGTTGGAGCCCGCCGAAGGCCGGTAGCCGGAGCGGGAGATACGGCGCGGCACCGGGCGCTCGCGCACATAGGTGCCGGAGCCCGACCGGCCCTCGACCAGCCCCTCGGCCATCAGGACCTTGCGCGCCTCCAGGGCGACGGTGTCCGAGACGCCGTACTCCGCACGGATCCGCGCCTGTGAGGGCAGGCGGGTGTGGGGTGGCAGCGCTCCGTCGACGATCTTCCGGCGAAGGTCACTCGCCACACGCAGGTAGGCCGGCTGCTCACCGAATGCCACGGGCCACTCCCATTCAGGTTGACAGACAGCAACAGCGTGGCAACCGTGGGTTGATCACCGCAAGCGTGGGCCAGGGTTTCACCCGAAGTGATGACTTGCGTTTACGCAGCGGGTATCGCGCTCAGGGCCCGCCCTTCGTCCGCCCTCTTGACCCCATTGGTCCAGACCAATACCTTTCCGGCCATGAGCCTCACGCCCCGAAGAACCACCCTGAGCAGACTCGCCGTTGCCGTCTGCTCCCTCGCCCTCGTCGCCACCGCCGCCCCCGCCGCGACGGCCGGCGGCCATGGCCACGGCGGCGGCCACCACGCCCCCGCGCCCGCCCTGAAGAACGTCGGCTACTTCACCCAGTGGGGTATCTACGGCCGGAACTACCAGGTCAAGGATCTGGACACGAGCGGCCAGGCAGCCAAACTGACCCATCTCAACTACGCGTTCGGCAACGTCGGCGCCGACGGCACATGCTTCACCGGCAATGTCGCGGGCCAGGCCGACGCCTGGGCCGACTACCAGCGCCCGGTCGACGCCGCCGGGTCGGTCGACGGCACGGCCGACACCGCCGAGCAGCCGCTCGCCGGCAGCTTCAACCAGCTTCGCGAACTCAAAGCCAAGCACCCCGGTCTGAAGGTGCTGATCTCGCTCGGCGGCTGGAGCTGGTCCACCCACTTCTCCGACGCCGCCCGGACGCCCGCCTCCCGCAAGGCGTTCGTCTCCTCCTGCGTCGACCTCTACATCAAGGGCAATCTGCCCGTCGACGGCGCCAGGGGCGGCGAAGGCGCGGCGGCGGGACTCTTCGACGGCGTGGACATCGACTGGGAGTGGCCGGGCTCCGAGGCCAACACCGGCACGGTCTTCCGTCCCGAGGACAAGAAGAACTACGCGGCGCTGGTGCACGAGTTCCGCACCCAGCTCGACGCCTATGCGAAGTCCCAGGCGGCGCACCACCGCGCGCCCAAGCACTACGACCTGTCGGCCTTCGTCCCGGCCGCCCCCGCCAAGATCGACGCGGGCTTCGACGTCCCGAAGATCATGCGGGACTTCGACTTCGTGAACCTCCAGGGCTACGACTTCCACGTCTCCGGCGAGGCGACGACGGCCCAGCAGTCGGCCCTCTACGGACGCACCGACTTCAGCGTCGACCAGACGGTGCGTGACTGGAAGCGCCGCGG
This sequence comes from Streptomyces sp. NPDC087906, assembly GCF_055584925.1. NCBI lineage: Bacteria > Bacillati > Actinomycetota > Actinomycetes > Kitasatosporales > Streptomycetaceae > Streptomyces > Streptomyces sp. NPDC087906. The sequence goes on along the minus strand of NZ_JBVJLC010000007.1, from coordinate 353,417 downwards.
CGCGCCCGCCCGCAAGCTCGTGGTCGGCATGCCGTTCTACGGACAGGGCTGGACCGGCGTCACCGGCGGCGGCGACGGACTCGGCCAGCCGGCGGCGGCGCCGGGACCCGGCACCTGGGCGCCGGGCACCGAGGACTACAAGGTGCTCAAGCAGCTCGCCGCATCCGGCGCGTTCAAGGTCTACCGGGACCGCGCGGCGGGCGACGCCTGGCTCTTCGACGGCACGACGCTCTGGACGTACGACGACCCGCAGGTGCTGCGCACCAAGGCGCGGTACGTACGCGACCAGCGGCTCGGCGGCGCGATGATCTGGTCGCTGGACGGCGACACGGCGAACGGCGAACTGACGACGGCGATCGACCGGGGCCTGAACGGCCACTGATTCGCCGTCCGGCGGGGGCGGCCGGGTCTGGGTTGCGGTGTCGCCGTCCGGCGCGGTTTGTGGTTGCCGGGTCTTGGTTGCGGTGCATTGTTCGTCTGCCGGGTTCCGGGGCCTCCGGAGGGGGGTGTCCGGACTGCTCGATCGCTAGAACTCCTACGCTTTACGTCCGGACACCCCCCTCCTGCGGCCCCGGCCCCCTCCCGCCGGTGGGTCCGCCGGAAGTCCGCGTCCCCGCAGGTGGCTGGGTGCGTGCGGGCCGGGGGCACGTCCCTGGCGCGGGCGCCCAGCCCCTTGCCGCCGGTGGTCGGGAACACCCCATCCGGGCCCGGGGGCTGAAGGGGGTCGTGCAGGGGTGGTGTCCGGAGCGTAAAGCGTGATTTGCGGCGCATGTCCGGGCGCACCGTGTGTGGGACGAGTACGCGCCGTAAATCGTGCAGCGCAGGACACGACCCCGGAACGGCCCCCGGAACGGACAGCAACCAAGACCCGCAACCCCGAACCGCGCCGGACGGCGACACCGCAGCGCAGGACACGACCCCGGAACGACCCCCGGCACGGACAGCAACCAAGACCGGTCACCCCGAACCGCGCCGGACGGCGACACCGCAGCGCAGGACACGACCCCGGAACGGCCCCCGGCGACCACCGCAACCAAGACCCGCAACCCCGAACCGCGCCGGACGGCGACAGCGCCCCCGGCGACAACCGCAACCCAGGGCCCGCAACCCCCGCCGGACGGCGATACCGCGGCGCGACTGACATGCTGGCGCCATGACCCCCACGTACCGCTGCCCGGCCGACGGCACCCGCTCCCCCGTCACCTCCGCCGCCTGGTGCTGCCCCGTCTGCCGCGGTCCCTGGGACCTCGACCTCGACACCGCGCCCGTGCCGCGCGCGGCGCTCCCCGGGCGGGTCAACTCCCTCTGGCGGTACGCCGAGGCGCTGCCGCTCGACGCGCCGGTCACGACGCTCGGCGAGGGCCGTACGCCCCTCGTACAGCTCACCCCGCACGTCGCGGCGAAGCTCGACTATCTGATGCCGACGCTCTCCTTCAAGGACAGGGGCGCCGTCATGCTCGCCGAACTCGCCCTGCGGCTGGGCCCCGAGCGGGTCGTCGCCGACAGCAGCGGCAACGCGGGCACGGCCGTCGCCGCGTACTGCGCACGCGCCGGGCTGCCCTGCACCGTGTACGTCCCCGAGACCACGTCCCCCAAGAAGACCGAGCAGATCCGCGCGCACGGCGGCCACTTGGAGCGCGTCGCGGGCGACCGCGAGGCGACGGCCGTGGCGGCGCGGGCGGCCGCCGACGAGCCGGGCACGTTCTACGCGAGCCATGTGCACAACCCGTACTTCCTGCACGGCACGAAGACGTACGTCTACGAGCTGTGGGAGGACCTCGGCGGGCACCTGCCCGAGGCGCTCGTCCTACCGGTCGGCAACGGCACCCTGCTGCTGGGCGCCGCGCTCGCCATCGGCGAACTGCACGCGCACGGACTGATCGACGAGCGCCCCGCGCTGATCGCCGTCCAGGCCGAAGCGGTGTCCCCCCTGGCGACCGCCTTCCGCGCGGGCGCGGGCGAGCTGCTCGGCCCCGCAGAGCAGGCCCCCACCCTCGCGGAGGGCATCGCCATCCCCAACCCGCCGCGCGCGGCGCAGATCCTGGCCGCCGTACGGGAGTCCGGCGGTACGTTCCTCACGGTGACCGAGGACCAACTCCGCGCGGCCCAACTGGACCTGGCGTCCCGCGGCCTCTTCGTGGAGTCGACGGGCGTCGCCTGCTGGGCGGCGGCCGGGAGCTGGACCGACCGCTCCGCCGTCGTACCGCTGTGCGGCGCGGGAGCCAAGACGGGCCTGGCGGCGCCGCAGGAGCGGTAAGGAACCACCGCCTCAACGCACCGCGCCCCGGGCCGTCTTCACGAACTGAACCAACACCAGGGGCCACACTTCTTCACCGCACAAGTATTGACGTGTCCGAAACATGAAGGAAGCATCTTCCGTACTCGGAGAGCGCTCTCAGAGGGCCGTTCCCAGCGGCCTCCCGTGCTCCCTGTCCGTACATACGTACACGCTCAGGAGGTCATCCCCCCATGCAGACACCTCCGCTCGGCTCCCCACAGCCGGGCAACAACCCCCACATCAGCCGGCGCGGTTTCGCCGCCTCTGTGACATCCGCCGTGCTCGGCGCGGTGTTCCTGCCGGCCCTCGGCTCGTCCGCCAGTGCCGCGACCACGTCCGTCGCGCCGTCGCGGGCCGCTGCCGACCCGGTCGTGGGCGGCGGCGATCTCGGTCCCAACGTGATCGTCTTCGACCCCTCCACCGCCAATATCCAGGGCCAGTTGGACAGCGTCTTCAGCCAGCAGGAGTCGGCGCAGTTCGACACCCGCCGCTTCGCGCTGCTGTTCAAGCCGGGCACCTACAACGGCCTGAACGCGCAGATCGGCTTCTACACCTCCATCGCCGGGCTCGGGAAGAACCCCGACGACACGCACATCAACGGCGACATCACCGTGGACGCCGGCTGGTTCAACGGGAACGCCACGCAGAACTTCTGGCGCTCCGCCGAGAACCTGTCGCTCACCCCGGTCAGCGGCGAGAACCGGTGGGCCGTGGCCCAGGCCGCGCCGTTCCGCCGCATGCACGTGCAGGGCGGCCTCAACCTGGCCCCCAACGGCTACGGTTGGGCCAGTGGCGGCTACATCGCCGACAGCAAGGTCGACGGGACCATCTCCCCGTACTCCCAGCAGCAGTGGTACACCCGCGACAGCAACATCGGCGGCTGGGGCAACGGCGTCTGGAACATGGTGTTCTCGGGCGTCCAGGGCGCGCCAGGGCAGTCGTTCCCGAACCCGCCGTACACGGTCCTGGGCACCACGCCCGTCTCGCGCGAGAAGCCGTACCTCTACCTGGACGGCGACAACTACGCGGTGTTCGTACCGTCGTTGCGCACGAACGCGTCCGGCGCCTCGTGGGCGAACGGCTCCACGCCCGGCACGTCCATCCCGCTGGACCAGTTCTACGTGGTGAAGGCGGGCGCGACAGCGGCCACCATCAACCAGGCGCTCAGCCAGGGCCTGAACCTGCTGTTCACGCCGGGCGTCTACCACGTGGACCAGACGATCAACATCACCAGGGCCGACACGGTCGTCCTCGGCATCGGCTTCCCGACGATCATCCCCGACGGCGGCGTGACGGCGATCCAGACCGCCGACGTGGACGGCATCAAGCTCGCGGGGCTGCTGCTGGACGCGGGCGCCCAGAACTCGCCGTACCTGCTCCAGGTCGGCCCGTCGGGAGCATCCGCGGGCCACGCGTCGAACCCGACCTCGGTGCAGGACGTGTTCGCCAGGGTCGGCGGCGCGGGACCCGGCCTCGTCACCACGGCCGTCGAGGTCAACAGCAACGACACGATCATCGACCACACCTGGATCTGGCGCGCCGACCACGGCGCCGGCGTCGGCTGGACCACCAACCCGTCCGACTACGGGCTGCTGGTCAAGGGTGACAACGTGCTGGCGACCGGTCTGTTCGTCGAGCACTTCCAGAAGTACGACGTGGAGTGGAGCGGCGAGGGCGGCCGGACGATCTTCTTCCAGAACGAGATCGCGTACGACCCGCCGAACCAGGCCGCCATCCAGAACGGCGACCGGATGGGCTGGGCCGCGTACAAGGTGGACGACTCCGTCAACACCCACGAGGGCTGGGGGCTCGGCAGCTACTGCAACTTCAGCTCCGACCCGACGATCCGTCAGGACGCGGGCTTCGAGGCCCCGGTGAAGGACGGCGTCAAGTTCCACGACCTGCTCGTGGTCTCCCTCGGCGGCGTCGGCCAGTACAACCACGTGATCAACAACACCGGGGACCCCACCTCCGGCACCTCGACTGTCCCGTCGAACGTGGTGTCGTTCCCCTGACCCGACCGTAACCGGAACGCCACGACAGCGGCCGGGCCCGTCCTCCGTCCCCGGGGGCCGGGCCCGGCCTTCGTCACGTGATCGGCGAAATGTCGGGAAGTTTATGAATAGCTGGTTTCACCGCCGCGTGAATTGCCTCGGCGCGAACTCGGGGAACTAAGCACGTCTGTCGCGCGTGTTCATGGGGAAAGGGGGATCTATGGATTCACAACTGACCATGGGTGAGCAGATCGTGCTCCTCGCACTGGACGAGCGGAGTGGAGAGCTGCGCCAACCGCCCCTGCGGGTGGGGCTCGCGGTGTCCGCGGCCACCCTGCTGGGGCTGACGTTCTCCGGGCATGCGGTGGTACGCGACGGGGCGCTGGCCGCCGCGCCGCTGCCGCCGCCTGACGACCCGGTCGACGCGGCCATGGTGGAGCAGCTCCGCAGCCATCCCGAGGCGAAGCCGCAGGCCTGGCTGCTGGCGGTCAGGGAGCAGGCGCTCACCGCCGCGTACGACGGGCTGCTGGCCAAGGGCCTGGTACGCGAGGAGGGCCGCAAGGTGCTCGGGGTCTTCGGCTCGGTCAAGCACCCGGTCACGGACACCGCGACGGCCGAGACGCTGCGCGCGCGACTGGCCGCCGTGGTGCTGGAGGGCCGGGAGCCCGACGAGCGGACGGCCGCGCTGGTCACCGTCCTGCACCACGCGGGGCTGCGGGCGGTGGTCGTGCCCGACGAGCAAGCCGAGGCCGCCGAGGCCGGGTTCGCCGCGATCGACGCGGGTCAGGGGCCCGCTGCCGCGCTCGGCGAGGCCGTGAGAACCGCGGTCGCCGCGCTCACCGCGGTCATCGCCGTGTCCGGGCTGTAGGACACGTTCACCTCACGGCAAGGTTGAGTTTCCCGCCGGTTCACCGACTGGCGGGAACCTCACGCATGCCCCGGTGAATATGCCACGGGGAGTACGGCGGTTCCCTCAAATAACCGGTGAAATAGCACATCCTCGGGTTAATCTGTGATCCATTGACAGGTTCATTCCAGGGTGTTCGAATACGCACCATGGGGGAATCAACACTGATCACACTGGGCGTACTGCCTCTCGACGAATCCGTGTACAGAAAGCTTTTGCAGCAACCAGGACTTGGGACCACCGGCTTGTGTGTGGCGCTCGGTCTTGACGAAGCGTGTGTTCGCGAATCGCTGCAGCGGCTCAGTACGCAAGGAATGGTCAGGTACGACGTAAGTGGAGACGCCACCGCACTCGATCCCGGCATCAGCGTCGGACGACTCGTGGAACAGCGGCTCCGGACACTGCACGCGGAAGAACAGGAGGTACTGTCGCACGGCCACTCACTGATCAACGAGGCACTGCTCTGGCGTATGCGGGACCAGGTCCACGACAACGTGGAACAGCTCACCGGCAGTGAACCGGTGCAGGACACGGCCGAGGAACTGACCGTGCTCTCCCGGCGCGAGGTACTGACGATGCGGCCGAGCCGCCCCTCGCCGCCCGAAGGCATAGCCGCCACCCGCCAGTCCGAACTGCGCTGCCTGCGGCGCGGGATCGCCCTGCGGGCCCTGCTGCACCGGGGCGCTCTTGAGGACAAGGCGACGGCGGCGCATCTCACCGACATGATCGACCTCGGCGCGCAGGTCAGGCTGCTGGACGACCGGTTCGAACGGATGCTGATCTTCGACAGGGAAGCGGCCCTGGTGCAGTCGGACCGCGAAGCCACCCCGCGCAGTGCGCTCCTGGTGCGTCAGGAGGGACTGGTCCGCACGCTCTACTCGTTCTTCGACCGCTGCTGGTCACAAGCGGTCGACGCGGCGCCCCTGCTGCTCCCCGGGCACACCCGCACCCAGCTCGACGCCGTACAGATCCAGGTGCTCCATGCCATGGCGCGCGCCGAGAAGGACGAGGTCGGAGCGCGTGAACTGGGCATCTCCGTACGCACGTACCGCGGACATGTCGCCGGGCTCCTGAAGCACCTCAACGCCACCACCCGCTTCCAGGCGGCGCTGCGGGCCAGGGAGAAGGGGCTTATCTGAGCGGTGTGCCCGCCCCGGCGGGCACACCTTCCCCGGTCGGTCCACCTTGTTCAGCCGCCGAGCCGTCGGGTGCCTGTACGCCGTCCGCCAGCTCCCGCAGCAGCCGCATCTCGCGCGGCTGGATGTCGGGCAGCAACCGGGCGGCGCGGCGCGCGTGTTCGGTGCGCGCGCACAGCAGGTTCCGGGCGATGGCGAACCGGCCGCGCTCCGGTACGAGGACCAGCTCGCCGAAGAGCTTCTCCTCGCCGAGCACGACGCGTTCGATCTCGGCGTAGAGATCCCCGTCCCAGTCCTGCGGCCGCACCAGCTCGCCGGTGTCGGCCATCTGCCCGTACCACTCCCGCATGTCGGCCAGGCACGCGGCGCGGAACGGCTCGTCGTGCCGGCCGGCGCGCAGGTCACCCAGCAGGGTGTGGGCGGCCTTCGCGTCGTCCAGGACGACCAGCGGCAGCCGGTGCGGGCGCGCCATCCGGTTGCGCCGGGTGCCGCCGTCCACGAGCAGGTCGACGGTCGGCTCCACGACGGTACGGAACGCGTGTCCCGCGTCGGCCATCCGCAGCCACAGGTCCCAGTCCTCAAGACCCGCCCCGGTCCGCCAGCCGCCGGCCGCCTCGGCGAGACCGCGCCGATGGCCGACCCGGGAGGGCTCGAACATCGGCCCCATGAGCTGGAGTTGCGGGTGCCACCAGGCGGAGAGGGCCGGGAACGGCGCGACTTCACCGCCCGCCGCGTCGTGGTACGCGACGCCCGTCGCGGCCAGTTCGGCGCCCGCCTCCAGCAGGCCGAGCAGCACCCGCAGATGGTCGGGTCGCCAGCGGTCGTCGTGGTCCAGATAGGCGATGAACTCACCGCGCGCGAGGGCCAGTCCGGCGTTGCGCGGTCCGCTGGGATGGCCGCTGCGCTCGATCCTGTGCAGCCGGACGCGGCCGTCGCGCGCCGCCGATCTGCGGACCCAGTCCTCGGTGTCGTCGTCGCAGCCGTCCGAGACGACCAGCAGCTCCCAGTCGGGCACCGACTGCGCGCGTACGGAGTCGATGGTGTCCGTGATCTTCCGCGACCTGTTGTAGGTCGGGCAGATCACGGACACCCGCACCTCGGGCGTGCTCACAGGAACGGCAGGGCGGTCGGAGCGCCGGCGCTCGCGCGCAGCGCGAGCAGCACACCGGCGGCGCCCGTCGCCAGGTCCGTCGAAAGACGTACGTTCTCGACGCCGAGGAACGCGGGCTTGCCCTGGTAGCCGACCCCGTAGAGGTCGAGGGCCGCCGCCGGGTCGGCCGTCTCCTGCACGGCCGCGTCCTGGACCGTGTCGCCGGTACGGCCGAGCCTGCTGAGCACCACCATCACGCCCGCCCAGCCGTGGAAGAGGCCGGCGGTGTGCGGCACGCTGTCGCGGGCCGTGCGCAGGACGGTGTCGTGGGCCAGGGCGAAGCGCGGCTCGGCGCGGTGGGCCAGGTAGTCGGCCAGCACCATGGCCGTACCGCCGCCGCCCGACGCGAGCAACGGCCGGGCTCCGTAGGCGCCTTCGGCCCAGCCCTCGTCCGGTGCGACCCCGCCGGTGAGCGTCGCCGCTTCGGGCGCGGCTGCCCAGCCGAGGGCGCGCAGGTCCGTGTCGAGCAGCAGCCGCGCCGCGTCGAGCAGCCCGGTGTCGGGTGCCTGTTCGTGGAGCCGCAGCAGCAGGAGCGCGCCGCCCGCCCTGCCGCGCAGCAGCCCGGCCTCGCCGCGGCGGGGCGGCTGGGCGGCGGCCCGCTCGACGATCTGCTCGGCCAGGACCGCCGCGTGCTTGAGGGCGACGTCGTCACCCGTCGTACGGGCGAAGTGCAGGTGGGCGAGGCCGAGTCCGGCTCTGCCGTCGAAGAGGCTGTCGTTGCCGGGCTCCGCCTTGGCCGCTTCCTTCAGCAGCGCCGCTGCGGCGTCGGTGCGGCCGAGGCGGTGGAGGGTGGTCGCGATGCCCGCGATGCCGGTGTAGAGGCCGGGCGCCGGGTCGGTGAGCCGGCCCGCCGCCGCCTCCAGCCAGTCGATGTGCGCGGCGGACACCTCGGTGCCCGCGTCGGCGAGCGCCCACAGCACGCCCGCCGCCCCGTAGGCGAGGCAGACGCCGCCTTCCGGCAGCAGGAACTGGGTCGCGTCGCCGGGGAAGAGCCGGTCCTCGCGCTTCGGCGTGGCCGTAAGGAGGATGCCGTCGGCGACGGCGGCCGGGTCCCGCCAGCCGGACACGGGCTGCGGTGCGGGTTCGGTGGCCGGGCGCTGCGGTTCGCCGAGCGCCGCCGCCTCCTCGGCGCTCAGTTCGTCGCCCGCCGGGTCCACGGGCGCCGCCGGTTCCTCGGGCGCGGCGACGGGCGCGAGGTCGGCCCGGACCTTGGCCGCGTAGTCGGCGGGCACGGGGTAGCGGGACTCGATGTGCTCGATGATCCGGTCGACCTTGCCCTGGTCCCAGGGCAGCAGGCTGGTGAGCGGGGCGAACAGGGCGATGCGCAGGCAGCCGAGCGCGTACCGGTCCACGTCCTTGCCCCGGTGGGTGGCCGGCGCCGCGAACCCGGGGGCGGCGTGCACCTGCCGGGCGTTGGGGTCGGTCGAGGCGGTCTCCAGGTCGATGAAGACGACGGAGCCGTCCTCCCTGACCATGACATTGCCCGGGTGCAGGTCACCGAAGGCGACCCCGCGCTCGTGCATGGCCGCGAGACCCTGCTCGATCTGGTCGAGCACGCCGAGGGCCCACGCGGTGTACTCGGCGGTCCTGCGCGGATCGGCGCCCGGCGATGGCGGGTTGTCCTTGGTGGTCCGTACGGCGAGGGTCTCGCCCGCCACGTACTCCCTGATGAGGAAGTGGTGTTCGTGGCCGACCCGGGCCTCGACGAGCGCCGGGATCCACGGCAGTCCCGCGAGCTTCAGCAGGCACTCGTGCTCCCTGACGAGCCGGGAGACCGCGTCCTCGCCGTTCGTGTCGAGTCCGGAGAGCGGCCGCGCCTCGCGCAGCAGCACCGGCTTGCCGTCGCGCAGGTCGGTGCCCCGGTAGACACCGCCGCCGTTGGAGAAGTGCAGCGCCTGCTCGGCGCGGTACGGGAAGTCGCGCAGGGTGCCCGCGTTGCGCGCCTCCACCGCCTCGGCCAGGCAGTCCGGGATGGTCACCCACTCCGGCGGCTTGAACGAGGGCCCGCGCCGGTCCGGCACGAGCCGGCCGTCGGGCGCTTCGATGCACGGCACGGTCTCGCCGCGCTCCGTCTTCATCGTACGGGCCACGAAACCGCCGTACCGCACGTACAGCGGGCCCGAACGCCACCTGAGGTCGCTGAGGATGTACGGTCCCGGCTCCCCGTCGAGAACGCCGCCGAGCCCTTCGAGCACGGCGGCGAGCGCGGCCTCGTCCGCCGGGTAGACGGTGATGAACTTGCCGCTGGCGCCCCGGTCTCCGTACTTGCCGTTGCGCCGCAGCAGCACCTTCTTGCTGCGGATGAACTTGAACGGCATCCCGCGCGCCACCAGCCAGTCGTACGACCTGGTGAGGACGGTCTCCGCGTTGTCCGGTGTCGCGGACACATGGATCTTCCAGCCCTGCTGGGGCATCCGCGCCTCCGGCGGCGTCAGCATCGTCCAGTCGGGCCCGGTGTTGCGCACCCAGCCCTCCGGCGCATCGGCCGGCAGGGCGGCGAAGCCCTCGTCCGCGGCGACGTCGGAGTCGTCCCGGTCGAAGAAGGGCGTGCCCGGGGGCAGGAACATCACATGCCGAAATGCGTCCATGACAAATCAACCGCCTTGCGGAGCACGTAGGGGAACGGATGGGGGCGGCGGGGAAATCAGCGCCAGAAGGGTGCCAGGTACTTCTGGTAGAGCCAGTCGGCCAGGGTGCGCCGGCCGGCGTCCACGGAGGCGAGCCCCGTGGGGTCGGCGGGGAGCCGGTCGCTGTCCAGGACGATCCCGGAGGCCGGTATCCGCACCGAGTCGATGCCCTTCACGGGCACGAAGGCGGCCAGCGGCGCCGACAGGTCAACGGGCTTGACGGAGGCGACCGTTGCCTCGCCCAGCTTCCGGTGCAGCAGGACTCCGCCGCTTTCGAGCCGTACCGTGGCGCCGGGTTCGATCGCCGCCTGGTCCGTCGCGCCCGTCGAGACGAACACCAACTTGCCGCGCTGCTCCATGAAGCCGCCGGAGACGGTGTAGGGCAGCGTGACACCCAGCAGGACCGCAGTCAGCGCGCCAAGTGCCGCCGTGGAGACGGTGATCCGGCGCAGCCGGGACGCGCCGGCCGTACGGGCCTCGGCGCCCAGCTTGAGCGCGCCGCCGTACAGCCGCAGCAGCAGGTAGCCGACGACGACGGAGACGATGGCGGCGCCGACCATGCCCATGTCCTCAAGGACCTGGCCCCACACGGTGAAGGCCATGCTGACGACGTAGAGCGGGAAGAGGATGCAGGCGAAGCCGAACAGCGGCGCCCAGCCGACGTTGGGCAGCGCGCGCTCGTAGCGCCCGCCGAACAGCACCTTGGCGAACAGCCGGCGCGCGTCCGTCATGGACCGGTCCCGCAGGTGGGAGATGTCCAGATGGCTCATGAGGGCCAGATAGCCGTCGAGTTTGACGAACGGGACGGCGTTGAAGACGCCGGAGGCGTAGTTGGTGACAGCGAGGAGCAGCAGCAGGTCGCGCAGCCCGTCGTTTCCGCGGGCGGCGGCGACGGCCGAGGCGATGGCTGCGACCCCGCCGATGGCGGCCTGGGTGGTGATCCCGGCCAGCGCGATGCGGACCCGCTGGGTGCTGCGGGGCAGCCGCCAGCCGTCGGACACGTCGCAGAAGAACGCGGGCGTCAGATAGAAGAGCATGACGCCCATCCGGCTCGGCGCGCCGCCGTAATGGCTCAGCACCATGCCGTGGGCCAGCTCGTGCAGGACGGTGCCGAGGTACGTGACGACCATCAGGGCGAGCAGCGCCTCGATGGAAATGGGGCTCTCCAGCGCGCTCTTGGCCGCCGAGCCCTGCGCGAGGACGCACAGCAGACCGGCCGCCGCGACCACGGCGAGCGCGATGGCCCAGCCGCGGTTGGCGAGCCGCGCCATGAGCGGCCGGAACCTGCCCAGGATGTGTTCGGGCCGGACGACCGTGAACTGCACGGTGAGCGGCGGCACGAACGTCCATCTTCGGGGCTTGCGCGTCTTGCGTTCGGTGTCCTGGAGCAGTTCGGTCTTCTGGGCGCGTAGCAGGCCCTGGTTGACCAGTTCGGGGGTCCAGGGCTGGCCGAGTTCGCCCGCGATGTCGTGCGCGGTGTGGGCGCCGTCGGCGAGGCTGAGCAGCCTCGCCATGCCGGCGCCCACCCGCAGATAGCGCTGCGCGCCGAACTGAACGATCCACGGAGCGCCGTCCTCGACCGGCGCGTGCACCTTCACGTCCGGCGCCAGGCGCGGGCGTTCGGGCAGCGGCAGCGGTGTCTTGACGGCTTCAGGACGGTTCAGTGTCAGTTTCACGGCAGGTCCCTGCGCAGGAACAGTCCTCGGGCGGCGACGCCCGCCGCGACGATCCAGGCCGCGATCACGACCAGGGCCCACGGGATCGACAGCACACCGGCGTCACCGCTGCGGTACACCGCGGCCATGGCCTCGTCGATGGTGAACTTGCCGACGTCCGGCGCGAGTCGGAGCAGTCCGCCGCTGACCAGCCAGGTGCTGAGCAGCAGGACGACGACGGCGACGACCTGCTGGCGGATCACCATGCCGAGCAGGATCCCCCACAGGGCGCCGGCCAGCACGACCAGCATCACCCCGAGCAGGGTCCAGGTGGTGGTCATGGACCAGTCGGGCCGCTGGTCGCGGCCGGCGAGGAACACCCAGGGGCTGACGGCCGCGATCACGCCCGTACCGATGGCGAACACCGCGCCGCTGGCGGCCCCCGCCAGCAGCTTCGCCGTGAGCAGCCGGGCCCTGCTGCCGCCGAGAAGTACGGATCGGCAGATCGCGCCGCTGCCGAACTCCCTGGTCACCAGCAGCATGCCGACGAGCGCCGCGGCCAGTTCGACCATGAACCAGCCCTGCACCAGGGTGTTGGTGAGCTGGCCGTCCGTGCCGGCGGCGGCGCCCTTGTCGAGTTCCTGCTGGAGATAGCCGGCGTCGGCCAGCACACACAGCAGGAACGCCGTGAGGGCCAGGCTCCACCAGGCCTTCCCGGTCCAGATCTTGCGCCACTCGGCGCCGACGAGGTCACGCATGGACGTTCTCCTTCGGGGCGGGACCCGCCAGTTCGAAGAAGCGGCTCTCCAGGCTGACGCTGCCATTGTGGGTGAGGTCGGCGGCTGTGCCGCTGTAGCGCAGCGAGTGCTGGAGGATGACGATGTCGTCGGCCATCTGCTCGACCTCGGCGAGGAGATGGCTGGAGACGAGTACGGTGCGTCCTTCGTCGGCGAGAGAACGCAGCAGCTCGCGCAGCCACCGGATGCCGTCCGGGTCGAGGCCGTTGGCGGGCTCGTCCAGGATGAGCAGTTCGGGATCGGCGAGCAGCGCGGTCGCCAGCGCGTGCCGCTGCTTCATGCCCGTCGAGTAGCCCTTCAGCTTGCGATGGGCGTCGGAGGCGAGGCCCACCCGCTCCAGGACCTCGTCGACCCTGGCGCGCGAAATGCCCAGGGTCTTGGCCCAGATGCGCAGGTCGCCGCGGCCGGTGGCGGCGTTGGACGGGCCGATCCCGTCGATGCTGACGCCCACCCGGTGGGCGGCGTCGGGCAGTTCGGCGTACGGATGGCCGAAGACGGTGGCGCTGCCCGAGGTCGGGCGGGCGAGACCCAGCAGGATGCGCAGGGTCGTCGTCTTGCCTGCGCCGTTGCGGCCGAGGAGTCCCACGACGCGGCCGGAGCCGACCGTGAAGGAGACGTCCTCGACGGCGGTGAGTTCGCCGTAGCGTTTGGTCAGACCGTTGATGTTGACCACATCTGTCATGTGCCGGTCCTCGCCCTCGTCCGGAGGTACAGACCGACACAGACGATGAGCACAAGCTCCACCCCGACGCAGATGAGAAGACCTCTCGTGCGTTCCTGGCCGTGGGTGAGAGCGTAGACAGTGCCGGGAGCCGCGACGACGACGACCAAAGCGAAGGTCGCAAGGGCCCAGATGACACCGCGGGATGCTGATTGAGGCATCGCGTATCTCTCCTCTGCGGCGTGGAGCCGCGCGTATATTCACTGGTGCGGCCCTGTCCCGGATGCTCTTGGCCAGCATCCGGAACAGGGCTTCGTCATCAGTTTCGGGACCCGATCAGGTCGCGATAACCGAGGTGACGGCGATGGTGCTGTAGGCGGCGCTCACGCCCGCCGAGACGGCGAAGCTCGCGAGGAAGCTGCTCCACCAGTCGGGGGCCTCCATGCCTTCCAGCTCCTCCATGTCCAGCTCCTGCATGGCCAGTTCGAGGCTGTTGTTCTCCATTGTTTTCACCTCCTTCCACAACGTGTCGGTGTTGGCTCCACGAATGCGGCGCTCCGAGAAGTGCCGGCTCCGGGAGGTCTCAGGTCGCCAGCGTGACGATGGAGATGTACGAGACAACTCCTCCGGCGCTCAGGCCACCGATGAAGCTCAGCGCGTCGCTCCAGCCGAACGGCGCGTCGAGCGCCTCCAGCTCCTGCATGTCCAGCTCCTGAGCCTCCAGCTCCTGAAGAGCCAGCTCGAGAGGCGCGACGGTGTTCTTGTTCGCAGTCTGCATTTTTCTTTCCCCCTCCCCGTTGAGTGTCTGTTGGTGTATCCGTCGGCGGACACCGACGGAAATCTGTGGTGCGCGGTGACGCCGCCCGTCAGCGGTGTGTCACAGCGCGGCCGCCGGCTGCGGCACCCGGACGGCCTGGGCCATCACGTGGCGCACATCGGCGAGGGTGAGCGCGCCGAGGGTCGGCAGCCCGTCCCCCCAGGCCCGCGTGGTGGCCCGTGCGATCCGGTCGATCTGCTCCGCCGTCGCCTCGATGCGGTGCTCGATCTGCCAGTCGTCCAGCAGGGCCGCGACGCCCTCGACGGGGTCGGCGGGCAGCGGCGCCCCGCCGCTCTGCGCCTGGTGGGCCGCGGTGACCGTCCGCCACAGCCGGTGCAGCCGGGGGGCCGAGCCCCAGCGCGCGTCACCTTCGACGACGCGCTGCCAGAGCGGTCCCAGTACGGCGGCGGCTGCCGTCATCTTGCGGCGCCCGAGGCCGGAGGAGAGTTCGTTGCCCAGGTACCAGCCCTTGCAGGCGCAGGGGTCGCGGCCGAGGTTGAACCACTGGCTGTGGCTCACGCCGCTCAACTTGGCTATTTCCAGGCGGAGCTGGTCGCCGGGCGGCAGCCCGGCCCGCCGGGTCTGCGCCAACTCGGTGCCGAGCCGCACCATCCGGTCGACGAGTGTCTGGACGAAGGCGTCCTCGGTCGGCAGCTCCTGCGGGTCTCCGGTGTACATCCCGGCGACCCGGAACAGGACTTCGAGTACGCCCTCGGCGAGGAGTTCCACCGGCAGGGTGCTGGTGGCGACCGGGTCGAGTACGGCCACGTCGGGCTGGAGTCCGCTGCCGAGCACAAGTCGCTTGCCCTGCGCGGTACTCAGGCAGGCGCCGCCGCTCAGCTCGCTGCCGGTGCCCACCGTCGTCGGTACGGTCACCACGGGGATCCGCGGCTCCGCCTCGGCCGGGAGGAGCACCAGGCCGCTGCGGTGCCGTACCGCGAGCCGGTCCCGTACGGCGGGGTGGGAGCCCAGCAGCACAGCGAGTTTGGCCTGGTCGAGGACCGTGCCGCCGCCGACGGCCACGACGAGTTCGCTCTCGCGCAGCCGCTCGGCCAGGGCCGTGACGCTCTCCAGCGTCCCGGGACCCGACGGCACCAGGCACTCGACCGTACGTCCTGCCCACGCCGCGCACTCCCGTACCCGGGCCACGGCCTGCGACTCGGCGACCGCCGGGTCAGCGAGGATCGTCAGGCTCCGACCGCCTTGCAGCGGCAGCCATTTGGCCAGTCCGCCGATGCCGTAGGCGACTTGGGTGAGCGGACGTCTGCTGAGGTTCCACACCGCGTCCATCAGACCGCCCTCGTCCCTGTGGCGCCGAAGGAGCGGCCCCGGGCTTCGGCGTGCGCGGCGACCCCGGCCCGTACGCAGCCGATCAGCTCGGCGAGTTCGGCGTCGGTGTAGGTGAGCGCGGGAAGGAGCTGTACGCCGTTGACGCTGGGGTGGACGACGGCGCCGGCCTGCCGGATCGCGGCCACGACGGCCGGGACCTCGTCCTGCGGCAGCGGCTCTCCCTGGTCCGTGCGCAGCCGCACGGAGCGGAAGCAGCCGATGCCGGTGGTCCCGGCGACGGACGGCTCGGTTTCGACCAGCTCGGCCAGGGCCGTGTCGAGGAGCGCGGAGAGCCGTCGCGCCGACGCGACCGCGCCGAGGCGCCGCATCTCGTCGATGGTGGCGAGGATCGCCGCGCAGGTGACGGGAGTTCCGGCCTGGGTCTCGCCGTGCACGAACACATCGCCGGCGGTGTCGAACTGCGCGGCGATCTCCTGCGACACCAGCACGGCCGCGGCGGCGCTCGTACCGTTGGTGAGGCCCTTGGACGTGATCAGCAGGTCCGGGGGTGCGGGCCAGCGCTGCGAGGCGAAGAAGTCGCCGGTGCGGCCGAAGCCGGTGGCCACCTCGTCCGCCACGAGCAGGAAGCCGTGCCGGTCGCGCAGTTCGAGCAGTGTCTCGATGTAGCCGGGCTCCAGCGGCACGGCGCCGCTGCCGAGTACGGGCTCCACGACGACGGCGGCGATCCGGCTGCCCTGGCGCTCGGCGAGGGTGACGATCTCGTCGACCGCGTTCGGTGCCACGTGCCGCACCAGGCGCTGGTCGACCCCGTAGACCGCCTGGCCCAGGTTCTCGCCGGTGAGCGCGAACCCGCCGAAGGTCAGGCCGTGGTAGCTGTCCCGCAGTCCCACGACGAGCTTGCGCGCGCCGTCGCCGCGCAGGGCGTGGTGGTGCCGGGCCAGTTTCATCACGAGGTCGTTGGCGGCGCCGCCCGAGGTGGAGAAGACGACGCGGCCGTAGTGTCCGGAGCCCGCCACCTGGACGAGTGCCTGCGCTGCGCGCCGGGCGTACACGTTCTCGTAGCGGAACACCGACAGGTAGGAGGCGTCGCGCAGCGCGTCGGCGCAGGCACGGGCGATGGCCTCGTTCCCGTATCCGAGGTTCGCGTTCCACAACCCGCTGGCGCCGCAGAGCAGTTCACGGCCGTCGAGGAAGCGGATCCGGACGCCTTCCGCCGACACGGCGCACAGTTCGTCGGCGCCGTGCAGGCCGGGCTCCAGCAGGGAGGGCCACAGTTCGTTCGCCATCAGACGGCCTCCACTTCGAGCAGCACGTCGGTGTGCCGGGGGCCGCCGTGGGGCAGTTGGTGGCGGGCGACGACGCGCAGTCCCGCGTCGGCCAGCTCCAGCGTCAGCGCGTCGGCGGGCAGGACCCGGATCGACGTGGTGAGCACTTCGACGCGCTCGGCCGCCGCCGCTTCCCGCGCGGGCGGCAGGATGGTGACGCGGCGCACCGGATCGCCCGCGGGCCAGTGTTCGATCATCCGGTACCGCCGGCCGCTGGCGCCTGCCGCCTCGAAGTCCAGGTCGGCCTCGTCGGTCGATTCGCCGCTCGCCGTGACGGCGGTGACGGGCGTGACATCGACGGTGGAGAGCACGAACCGCCCGCCGGGCGCCAGATGGGACCGCACGGCGGCGTAGAGCCCTGCCCTGCCCGCTTCGTCGAGCAGCGACACCGAGGTGGTGCCGAGGACCACGACGGCGAACGTCCTGCCGAGGTTGAACGCGGACATGTCGCCCAGTACGGGGATGCAGCGGCGCCCGGCACCCGCCGGAGCGGAGGCGAGCCTGGTCCGCAGCAGGTCCAGCATGCTCTGCTTGAGCTCCAGCGCCGTGACCTCGCGGCCGAGGGCGAGCAGCGGCAGCGTCAACCGGCCGGATCCCGACGCGAGTTCCAGCACCGGCCCGGGGAACGCGCGCACCACGCGCAGCAGTTCCCTGATCTCGCTGGTGTCGCCGGCCGCCAGGTCGTGGTAGACCGGCGCGCCTTCCTCGTCGTACAGGTCGTGCAGGGAGACCCGGTCCCCGTAGTCGGCCAGGACCTGCCCGGCAAGTCCCGGTACCGCCGCCGCTGTTGTGGTCATGCCGTCACCGCCACCGCTGAGGTGTCGGGTACGAGCGGCACGCCCTTGGCGGCGAAGAAGGCCAGCACCTGGTCGACGGCCGCGCGGTCGACGGGCGGGGTGTCCGGCTGCGCGGGCTGCTCAAGGACGGCCTTGACACTGCCGTGGACCAGCAGCATCTCGGTGATCTGCGCGGCGCGCTTGCCGAGTTGGAAGGTCCGGTCGAGCCCGGGGACCCGTACGTACGCCTTCTCCGGGGTCCAGGAGAGGAACGGCGCCGCGGGGTCCTCGGCGTCGTGCGCGTCGGTGACCGCGTCGAGCGCGGGCACCAGCCGCCGGCCGAAGCCGGAGACCCGGGCGTCGGTGACACCGTGCCCCTGAAGGTCGCGCTGCACGTCGAGGGCGGCCAGGTAGCGGGCGAGCCAGGGCCGTTGGCGTACGGCGGGGCCGCGCACCTCTTCCGGCAGTGCGGCTCCCAGCGCCACCGAACCGGCCTCTTCGGACTCGGAGTTCAGCCGGTCCCACGCGGCTCCCAGGGCGGCGGCCGAATCGCCGACGGTCCCCAGGCGCACGCCCTGCGGCGAGATGGAGACGTCGCCGTCGCGGTTCACGTACAGCCTGGTGCCGGGCCCGTCGCCGGGCTCACGGCCGCCGAGGGCGGGAAGATCCGCCAACTGCACGGCGGGGCTGACCGCGAAAGCGGCGAACGTCCCCTCGGCCCTCGCGGTGTCGGCGTCCGCGAGGAACGTCTCGAAGTCCGTCTCCCCTGCGACCCGTACGAGTGTCGTGCCGAGCAGCGACATGTAGGGGCTGGTGCTGTAGTCCTGCACCTGGAGGAAGAGGACGTCACCGACCGAGGCGTCGTCGCCCGGCTCGCTCAGCGAACCCTCGTACCCGATGACGGTGGCGCCGGAGGTGTGCTCCTCGCCGTCCTGCTCCCCGGGGACCAGGACCAGCGTGCGCGGGCCCACGACATCCGAGCCGAGGACAGCCGCGAGATGTGCCGGATCCTCCAGTACGACGGTGGCCACCCCCGGGGCGGCTGTGTCGCCGAGCGGCGGACGTCCCGTGACCCAGGAACGCAGGTGCCGGCCTACCCGACCGATCAGTTCCTCATTCACCGGATTCCCTCCGATCCGCGCCGACCGCAGCGAGAATCTTTTTCAAGTCGTCCATTGCGGCTTTCGGGCCGTACAGATTGCACACGCCCGTAAGATTGAGCACGATTTCGTCGACGCCGGCGTCACGATATTCGTCGAAGCGTTTGACGATTTCGTCGAGACTGCCGAAAACAAAGGCGCCGGATTCTGCCATGAGCCGCCCTGCCGACTGCGGGTCGAGCCCTGCTATATCAACGCCTGCTTTACCCAGCATGTCAACATAGTGCGGGGCCTGCATATGGGCCGAATTACTCGCCATGACGAACTCGGAGACATCACGCCCCGGCCGCTCGATCGCCACGGGCACCATCGCCGAGATCCGCGGCACGGGCCGCCCCGCGGCCTCCGCGCCCTCCCGCAGCGCGGGCCGCACGGTCCCGTCGAGGTAGGGGGCGGGCGTCAGCCAGGTGACGGCCACATCGGCCACCTCGCCGGCGAGCCGCGCCATCCCGGGCCGCAGCACACCGAGCCCCAGGTGAACGGGGGGCGCCATGGCCGGACCCATCTGCGCATGACAGGAGAAGTACTCGCCGTCGACATCGACCACTTCGCCGCTGAGCAGCCCGCGTACGACCGTCAGATATTCGCGGACGGCGGTGAGCTGGCTCTTGTACGGAGCGCCGAGCAGACTCTGCTGAAACACCTTGGCCCCGGGCCCGAACCCGGCCACCACACTCTCGCCGGTCGCCATCGCCAGGGACTTCACCTGGTGAGCGGCTTCGAAGGGATGCCGCAGCGGCATCAGGGTGACCCCGAGCCCGGTCGGCACGCGGAATCCGGCACCGGCAGCCGTCGAAAAAGCCTGAAAAGGCTCCATCAGAAGACTCTGCCCTTGCCACAACCGCGCTGCGCCAGTCCATTGCACCAGCGCCGCATAAGGCAGAACCTGCTCAGGACGGCGCGGCAGGAAAGGCATCAATATCGAGTAGTTCAACATTCTCCCCGTTCACAACTTCGTGTGACGGCGTGAATATTTGCACCGGACCACCGGACGGCGCAAGGCCCTCCGTCGCAGCTTCATGCAAGCAGGACTGCAACAAACTGCGGGAACCATTTATGGGTGCGACGTTTAATTCGAGCAGACCCGCAAAGCGGCAGCTCGCAGCGACCGCCGAACGCCGCGCGCCCCCCGCCGGCGCCTCCGGGCGGCCGGCGATCGGGCACCCGCGGTCAGGGCTCAAACCCCCGTGACAGGTAGTGCCACACCAGGAAGACGCCCCGGCAGGTCACTTGGTTGTACGGCAACGGCCGTTCCGGTTCGGCGGAAGTCGCTCGGGCTCACTCCCCGGACCGGGTACGGGCCGCCACCGGCACGACCGCGGCGGTCCGGGGCGCGCCCCGGACCTTCGAGGATTACGTTGTACGGGCGGCGGCGGGAGCCTGGCGGCGGCCGTGACCGCTCCACCGCCACCACCTTCCGAAAGGGGCACGATGAGTGACACCGTCAACCACCTGACCGCCGAGGACCGCGACTTCCTCGCCCGCCCGCTGCACGGGTTCCTGACCGTCGCCGGCTCCCCGCAGCCGCCGCAGCCCCGGCCCGTCTGGTTCGAGGCGACGGCCGAGGGCACGATCCAGCTCATCACGGAGCCGGGCGCGCTGAAGGTGCGACGCCTGCGCGGCGACCCGCGCGCCTCGATCGTCGTCGCGGCGCCAGTAGGTGAGCGCGAACGCTGGCTGTCCGTCGTCGGCCGCACCACCCTGGAGCCGGACGGGGCGCACGACCTGTGCTCGCGCCTCGCCGCCCGCTACTGGGACCTCGCCGACCCGACCCGGGCCGCCGACCTCGCCGGAATGCTGGCCGGGGACCAGCTCCGCGTGGTCATCCACCCGGAGACGGTGCGGCGCTTCGTGTACTGAGCCGTCCCTGCGGTTGCTTGCCGGTCAAGGCTGTACGGGCCGGTCGGTCAGGGCTTCGGCCGGCGCGTCGAACGGCGGTTGCGCCAACGGGTCACCAGCCACAGGACGTTGACGCCGCCCAGGATGATCAGCACCGCCGCCGAGTCGGCGTTGCCCGCGAGGCTGTGGTCGGGGCCCAGCCCGCGTGCGGCGCGGACCAGCAGCGTGATGTCGACGGGGAGGGTGACGGCGGCCAGGAACGTCAGGCAGGCCGCCGTACCCACCACGAGGACGGCGCTGTAGATACGTACGGCCCTGCGCTCGTGGGCCGGCAGCCTGCTGCTCGGGTCGACTGCCGTTCCCCATCCCCCGGTGCGGTCGGCGCGCCGCACGCGCACCGCCCGCCGGAACGCGTATCGCGCGTAGGCGAGCCCGTCGCCGTACAAGTCCCGGCAGCCGGTGAGGTCTTGGAGGACGAAGTACAGGTCGGTGCGGGTGAACACCATCAGTTGGAATGGCAGTGGCAGCAGGGACACCAGCAGAGCGGCGCTCAGCAGCCGGTGGGCCGTCGTCCCGGTATCGGTCAGGGCCAGCACCAGGACGAGGCACGAAGCGACCGACAGATTGAGGGCGATCCCCGCCAGGTACGCGGTCAACCGATGGCGGCGGGGCGCCAGTTCGATGCCGCTGATGTCGGTCTGCATGACAAGGAACTGCAACCGGGTGCCCAGCCGCATCCTGCCCGGTACGCCGGCGGCGCGCGCGGTGACCAGATGCGCCAGCTCGTGGGCCAGCAGCAGCGTCCACCCGGCCGCCGTCACGGTGAGCAGGACCAGGCTGCCGTGGGGACTCCACAGCAGGTCGCGATAGCCGGGCAGCAGATCGGGGCGGCGGATCAGAACGGCCACGGCTGCCGCCAGCACCAGTCCGACCAGCACGGGCAGCGCGGGATGCAGGGCGAACCGGACGTGGTGCGGGCGCAGTTGCGGCAGGGACGCGCGCGGCGGCGCGGCCTCCGGGACCGGGCAGTCCCCGATCCGGGCCACGAACCCCAGCGCGGCGAGGTCGCTGACGAACTCCGTGACCTCGAACTCCTCGCCGGTCTCGGCGCGCAGCGTCTCGGCCGTACGCCCGACGCTCTGCCCCTCGCCGAGGAGTTCGACGGCCCGCGCCCCAACGGCGGGCAGTGCGACGAAGGTTCGGGTGGCCATGCGGCCGACGATCCACTCGTCGCGGTCGCGGCGCACCGCCAGGTCGTGCAGCAGGACGTGGGTGGAGGGCCTGATCCGGGGACGGTGTTCCGCGGCGGTGTCGGTCACGAGAGATCCGAGGAAGCAGTCGGACGGGGGCTGGCGGCGCGGTCGGCCCCGCAGGCGGGGCAGTCGGGGCGGCGCTCCGCGCGCTGCATGACGGGGTCGCCGGGCAGCATGAGGTTCAGGCCGGACCGGTAGCCGGGTTCTATCGGCGGGACGCCGCACAGCAGCGTGATGGCGGCATGCGCCAGCAGGCTGCCGGACAGTCCAGCCGTCACCGCGTTGGCCGGCTGCCAGGGCATACGGGGCGAGGCGACGTCCTCGTCCTGGCCGGGCGCGAGGCGCAGATCTCGCCGCTCGATCTCGGCGAGGCGGAGGCATTCCCAGCATGCGCCACGGCCCGGCGCGAAGACCCCGACGCTCACCAGCGGGCCCCGGTAACCGGCTTCGGCCCACGGCGTGCCGGTCGCCAGGCAGACCGTGTTGGCCCATCTGCGGATGACGGCGGGACTGTCGGCGGCGAGCAGCAACACGTCGTACCCTCCCCCGCCGCCGAGTCCGCCGAGTCCGCCGGGGCCGCCGAGTCCGCCGGGGCCACCCGCCAGCAGAGCCGCCAGATCGTCGGGCCCGCGTATCTCCCGGCCCTCGCCGGTGACCGTCGCATGCGAGTTCAGGGCGCGCAGCGCCGCAAGTGCCGCGTCGATCTTGGGCGTTCCGATGTCCTGCTCGCGGAAGAGCGTCTGCCGGTTGAGGTTGGACAGCTCGACGAGATCAGGCTCGACGCAGTGCAGCCGCCCCACTCCGGAGGCCACCAGGTCCCGCGCGGCGGCCCCGCCCGTACCGCCGACGCCGACCAGCAGCACCCGGGCGCGGCTCAGCCGTACCTGCGGCTCCCAGACGCTCTCCCGCGGCGCCAGATCCATCCAGCGCAGCAGGGTCATCCCGCGCCCGTACCGCTCCCGTTCCTGTTCGGACAGCTCCGCCGGTGGCTCGGCACCGGCGTCCTCCACGAATCCGGCGGCGGTCAGATCGGCCAGCGCCTGGACGATGTCCGCTTCCGGCAGCCGCAGTTGGGGATGGTGCCTGTGCACCTCGGCGACGATCTCCCCGCCGTCGCGTGTGCCGTCCATGGCCTCGACCAGTGTCCACACCCAGCCGTCGGGATCCTTGACCTCGGAGCCGATGCCGTGGACGACGCTCCCGATCCTTACGTGGCCGTCCACGGTCCGGTACGGCCGGTGTTCCGGCTTGACCCGAGGCAGTCGCATCGTGCGCGCCGTCATGTTTGCGCCAATCTCGTCAGCCCCAACTTCCCCTGTGACAGCGGTCATTGACAACACTGACGGGACACGCGAAGTCTTGCAAGAGCATCAAATGACTGCACCGCGCAGTCACCGGAAGGGAGACGGCATGGCGAACAAGATCGAGATCCGTCCGCTGGACAAGAAGGAAACCACCGGCGAAAGCGGTGGCAACGGCGGGTCCTGACCGGACGCGAATGATGGACCGTTACCTCACGGTCGCGGAAGTCACCGATGCGGCGCGGCGGTTGGTCTCCCGGTACCCGGGCGCCAGCCGGCTGCGCCGGATCGGGACGTCACGCGCTGGCCGACCGATCCTGATGCTGTCCCTGGGCCACGGCCCGCACCACCTGCTGGTGGTCGCGGGAGCCCACCCCGACGAACCGGTCAGCGGCGTGTCCGCGCTCGCGCTGGCCGAGCAAGTGGCGCGTGGCGAAGCGCCGTCGACGGTGACCGACCTCTCGGCCGTCACCTGGGACATCATTCTGTGCATCGACCCAGACGGCGCCACACTGAGCACGTACGGAACGCACGACGCGACAGCGCCGCACACCCTGCGGGACTACTTCGGCTCGGCCTTCCGCCCGATGGCGGCCGAACAGCCGGAGTGGGCACCGATCATCGGGAAGTCGCTCCCGGAAAGCCGGGCGCTCTTCGGTGTGATCGAAGAGCTGCGCCCGATCGTCCAGTGCTCCCTGCACAGCGTCGACGCGGGCGGAAGCTGGGTCCAGTTGACCCGCGACCTGCCCGAACTGACCGTCCCCTTCCACGCGTCGGCCAAAGAGCACGGCATCCCGCTGCAACACGGCAGCTATGACGCCCTGTACTGGGAGAACCCGGCGGCCGGGATCTACGTCCTGCCGCCGGAGGACAGCACCGACCGGCTGGCGGCCGGGTCGGAGAACATCGGCCGCTCCACCTGGTGCGCCCCCGCCGCGTACGGCGGCGTGACGGCGATCATCGAAGTGCCCCTGTGGGCAAGCGACATGGCCGAGGACTCGTCCCCGCACCCGAACGCCCTCAGCGCACTGCACGACCTGACGGCGCTCGTACTGGACGGCGGCAGGCAGGTGACCGCCGTCCTGGACAAGGCGCGCGGATTCCTCCCCCCGGCCCGGACCAGCCCGCTCAGGCGCGTGCTGGAGTGGATGACCGCCGACCTGTACGACGTGGTCGCCGCCTCCTGGACCCCCCTCACCCACCAAGCGGCCGCCAACACCCACCCCGACGACCCGAAGCGCCTGACCACGGCCCAGGTAACAGCCCTGGACGTGGTGGCCCGCCGCCAACCCCTCCGCGCGGCAGGCATCTTGCTACGTCTGCTGAAATCGGCGGACGACCCGGCCGCCCCGCGACTCCACCGCGAACTGGACGAACTCTTCACCACCTGGTGCACGGACTTCGAAAGGGACCTGCGGCTGCGCCGGGTCCCCGTAGCCAAACAGGTGGAACACCAGACCCGCACGGTAACGGCAACAGCGGAAACGGCCCTGCGCCTCACTCGACCAGGGCCGTGACGCCCCGGCGGATGGCCGCACGGGCGGAACGCCGCACGGGCGGATGGCCGCACGGGCGATGTCGGTGAAGGTCCGCTCGCCACTGCCGGTGGCCGCCAGCAGCGTACGCGCCTGCGCCCTCAGCGCTCGGGGGTCCATTTGCGTATCAGCTCGTGCTGCGCCAGGTCCTTGAAGTACCGGTGTCGCGACCAGGCGTCGAAGTCGCCGATGACGATCAGGCGTCGACGGGCCCGAGTGACGGCGACGTTCAGGAGGTTGGGCTTTTGAGCGGCCCAGTTCCGCGACCCCACCTGGTCGGCGCCGGTGCCCAGCACCAGGATCACGATGTCCGCTTCCTTGCCCTGCGTGGTGTGCACCGTGCCGTAGCGCTTGGGACTGAGCGCCCCGCCCACCACCTTGCCGAGGCCGTGGACGACATCGCGGAACGGGCTGACGACGAAGACGGATTCGTTCAAACGACGCCTTCGCTCAGCGACGGGGTCGCCTCCCCCAGCGTCGCCGGGGAACAACTCACCGGTGTGCGGGGATTCCTGTCGGATCGCCTCGTCAATACGGCTGCGGATCCGCTCCAGGGTGGCTTCCAGGGCCCTTCCCTCCTCCGGGTTCCATTTCTCCTCGCCCGGCAGCGCGCGGACGTCCCACCACACACTGCGCTGCGCCAGGGCGAAGTCGTCCTGGTCCCGGTCGACTCCGTAGACCATCATGCCGTCGTAGGCGATCTTGTTGCTGACGTCGAACATCAACCGGTCGCAGCGGCGGTGCACCCTGAGCGGCGAGCCGAGCCAGATGCTCTCGCCGTCCTGGTCCTGCAACCACGTGCCGTACGGATTGAGGCGGTCGGCGAGGGTCTGGACGGAGCCGGCGGCCGGGGCCCACTGGCGGTCCACCGCGAAGTGTCCGGCCAGGCGCCGCTGGCCCGTCCACGGAAGGGTGACCACGGGTTCGAGTTGCAGCGGGTCGCCGACAATCACGGCGCGGCGGGCTCGCCACAGGGCGCCGGCCACCTCCTGCGGGGCGGCTTGGCCTGCCTCGTCGACGAACAGCCAGCCCAGGGCCTCACTGCCCAACTGGGCGAACATGCGGCCCACCGAAGCGAAGGTCGTCGAGACCGCGGGAACGACCAGGAACAGCAACTGCCAGGCGGCCAGCACCGTTTCAGCACTCAGGTCCCCCGGGGCCTGGCCTTTGACGACCTCCATCACGGCCTGCAGGTTCCTGCGCATCCGCTCGGGCTCGGTGGCCAGCAGCGCGCGGTGGAGATCCAGGGCCGCGAGGAAGAGTTCCGAGCGTGCCTCGGCGAACTCGGCGTCCATCCAGGGCGCCGACCGCTCCCGGGTCTCCATCGCCTGACGGTCGTCGACGTCCGCCAGCCATTCGGCTCCCGGCACGCTGTCGCCCCACCGCTCCTTGGCCGCGGCCAGGCGACGTTGCTCAGCTTCCCGCTCGCGACGCCGGCGGGCCACGTGCTGTCCGGCCTCGGAAGCCGTCGCGACCTGCCGCTCACGCGCCTGTTCGCACGCCGTCACCCGGCCCTCGGTACGCACCACCGCGACCAGCGCGTCATCCAGTTGTCCCCGGGCAGTGAGCAGAGCCGTATGCCGGGTTGCCCGTGCCGATTCCAGCTCGGCCAGGCGGTCGTCAGAGGCCCGCACCGCCGCCTGGAGCGGTAGGCGCCCGGTCTCCCAGCGCCGCATCGGCTCGCGGGTGACCAGTCTCGTCATCAGGCCGGGCTTGCGCGCGTCGTGGGCGTGGAGTTCCGCCTCCGCCGCCCTGACGCCCTCCTCGCCGCCGCGCACCGCGGCCTGAGCGAGGTCGAGTTGCTCGCGCTCGGCGGTCATCGCGCTCTGGCGCCGGGCGTGCTCCCGCTGGTGGCCGGCAAGTTCGTCTTCGGCGCGCTGCTGCTCCTGCCGCAGGAGCAGCAGCGTGTCATGGGCGCCGGACTCCCGGGTCAGCAGTTCGTCCAGGAGGGCGTCGGGGCCGGCGAGCCGGGTGAGCAGATCCGCGATCTCCTGCCGTTCCGCAGCCAACTCCCTTACGCGGCTGCGGGCTTGGTTGAAGCTCCGGACCGCCTGTTTCCAGGTCACGTGGCCGAGCGGCGCCGCTTCGGCAGCAGGGTTCGCGCTCGGGGCGTTCGAGGTGCTCGACGCGTTCGATCCGCCAGTCGAGCGGTGAATACCCTGCAACTGCAGGATCTTTTGCAGCCCCAGGGGCGGACGTTCCTCGCTCGCTCCCGGCCCCGGCCCCGGCCCCGGCCCCGGCCCTGGCCTGCTGGCGCTCTTGGCCTGCTCGCCCCACCAGAAGCGCTGGACGAAGTCGGAGCGGTTGCTGCGCCGCCCCAGCCGTGCGGCTATCGCGCCCCAGGCGTCTTCCTCCAGCGCCAGGCTGGCAGGTCCTGCCAGGTAGTCGGCGCGTCCTTGCCATGCGTCGCCGATGGCCCGCGAACCGGGGACTTCCAGGGTGACGTTCTCCACCGCTCCGTTGTTGGAGGAAGCGATCACGATCTCGAAGCCGGTGAGTTCGGGGATCAGCGGGTGGATGGTACGCGGGAAGGTCTTGCCGGCCGTCTCTTCCGTGCGCCAGGCGTGCGGCTTGCGGACGAAGGCGTCCTCGGGCCGTTTCAGGGCCGCCAACCGTTCGGCTCGCTGGACCACCAAGGCCGCGATCAGGTCGCGCAGCATGGTCGTCTTGCCGGTTCCGGGTGGTCCGTTGACCGCGTAGAGGCCGCGGCCTTCGTCCTGCCCGAGAGTCGTCAGGATGCGGTTGACCGCGAACTGCTGGCTGAGCACCAGCGGCTTGTCTGCGTCCGCCAGCCACCGGCCCAACGGCATGCTCGACGGCTGCACGCTGTCCAGCACGACCTCGGGCAAGCGCCGCACGTCAAAGCGGTCCGTCGCATCCAGGTCCGCCCCGGCCTTCAGGTAACTCCGCAGCGCCGTACCGGCCTGTCCTGACGCAAGGACATCCGCGACGCGCTCCAGATCGTCGGTGTAGAAGCTGTTGAGGAAGACGTCCCCACCGACCTCGTCCGCGTGCCGGGCAGCGACCTGATAGCTCTTGACGCGGATCGCGTCGGGCCGCAGGGAATCGGCGACGCCGAGCTGCTCGGCCACCCACCGGGTAATGGCGGCCAGGTCATACACGTCAAGGACCTTGGTGCCCACCTCGGGCGGAGGCCCCTCCGGCTCCGCCGTGCGCTGCGCCGCGTCCTCCCGCGTACCGCTGCCGGGACCCTGCCCTGGTACGTCGCCGGCGCCGTCAGCGAGCCGGGAGGTGACGGAATCGATCAGCTCACCGCCGACCTGCTCGATCACCTTCGCGGCCACCGCCCCGGCCACCGGCCCCAGCCCGGCACCCACCACCCCGGCCGCCGCCCCGAGCCCGCCCTTGGCCGCGCTGACGACGAGACGGGACGTCAGCCCCGCGACGGGGCCGAGCCCCGACTGCCGCGACGGCGAGCCGTCCTCGGGCCGGCGCTCGACTTCGACCTTCCCGTCTCCAAGGTCCAGCAGCCGCCCCAGCAGGCGTGTGCTGTCCTCGTCGAATCCGGTCAGCCACTGGTCGCTGTGCGGCCCGGGATGCAGGGTCTGGCCCACCGCCCAGGCACACGAGGACAGCGTGACGCTGTCCTTGATCAGTAACCCGTCCTGGTTCACGGTGAAGCAGAGCACGGCACTGTCGCCGCCGATCCGGCCGTCCAGGTCCTGCTCGGACTCCGGGGCACGGAATGCCTGCAACAGCACGTCACGCACCTTGTCGACCGCGAAGATCCCCGCGTAGACCGTGTGCTGCCACACCAGCCCCGACCGGAACCGCGCCCGCCCCAGATCAGCGCCAGGCTCCCAGGGCAGCGGCCGATTCGGCCTCACGGCGAAGAGGTTCTTGCGTGGATTCACCGGATCCACCTTGGGCGGGGAGAAATACTCCACGGCCCGCCAATACCGCAGAATCTGCGCCTGCCGCTGCCGCTCAGCCCGCGATCGATTGACGGCCCCCATCCGTCCCCCCTGTGGTCGCCGATATCCGCGGCACCGTAGCAGAGCCCGGCAACGCGCACCCACGACCACCCAAAGGAAGAGAGCAACGGTGCTGGTGGGCCGGGCCGTGAAGCGGCGGCCCGGCCGCGCACCCGCGGGTCAGTAGGCGGGTTCGTTGCGGACGATGATCAGCGAGGTGATCTTTCCGTCGCAGACGGTGAAGTAGTTGGTCATGATCAGCTCGCCGTGCAGATTCGTCTTGTCGTACTGACCGTCGTAGCGGGCGCGGACGATCTGGTCCCCGTAGTGGTTCACGACCTCGGTCACCTCCAGAGTGACCCGGTCGCCGACGATCTCCTTGGCCACCCAGCGGCGGATGGCCGCGGCCCCGCGGAACTCACGGCGCACGTCGTTGACGAAGGCGTCCTCGGCGAAGGTGGCGAGGATCGCGTCCTCGTCGAAGTCGTTGACGGCGCGGACGTGCTCGGCCAGGACCGGAAGCAGCGTGGTGTCGGACATGAGAGTGGGACCTTCCTGAGTCGGATGTGCGGCGGCCCTTCGGCGGCTTGGTCCCCACGCTGGGCGCTCCTGCTGCGGGAGAGTCAACAGCGGTGACGCACGTTGTCCCTCCCGCAGGGGGAGAGCCGATACTGGCACCATGAGCCAGGCACTGACGGTCGGGGACTTCTCCCGCATGACACACCTGAGCGTCAAAACACTGCGCCACTACCACCAGGTCGGCCTGCTGGAGCCGGACCGCGTCGACCCTGACACCGGCTACCGCTACTACACCCCCGAGCAGATCCCCACCGCCCAGGTCATCCGCCGCCTGCGCGACCTCGACATGCACCTCCCGGACATCCGAGCCGTCCTGTGCGCGCCGGACGCGACGGTGCGCGGTGAGCTGATCGCCGGTCATCTGGACCGCCTGGAGATCGAGCTGGACCGGACCCGCTCCGCGGTCGATTCCCTGCGCAACCTGCTGCGGCGCCCCGCGGAGGCCCCCGTCGAGCACCGCACGGCGCCGGCCTGCCCGGCCATCGGCATCAGCGCCGCCGTGGACCGCGGCGACCTGCTGCCGTGGTGGCAGGGAGCGCTCGCCGAGTTGCACGCAGCGGTGGAGGCCCAGCGGCTGGAGGCGACCGGCCCCAGCGGCGGCTTGTACGCGAGTGAGATCTTCCAGGACGACCACGGCCGGGCCACGGTCTTCGTGCCCGTGCTGGGAAGCGTACGTCCCATCGGCCGGGTCGCGTCCCTGACGGTGCCGGCGGCGGAGCTGGCGGTCATCACCCACCACGGTCCGCTGGCCGACGTCGACCTCACCTACGGCGAGCTGGGTGCCTACACCGCCCGGCACGAGATCAGCGTCGCGGGCCCCCTGCGCGAGTACTACCTGCGCGATGCCCGCCACACCCCCGACCCCACCCGGTGGACCACCGAGATCGGCTGGCCCGTCTTCCGAGCCGAGCACGATCACTAAAAGCGCGGCGGTGAACCGTTCGGCTGTCCGCCGCGCGGATCCGTCGGAACGCCACCGAGTGGTTCTCGGTGGCGTTCGTGACGCGAACGGCGGGGCGTGGGGTCAGCGAATCCTCCGCCTGAGCCTTCGCGGTCCTGGCGCCGTGCGGCGACTCAGACGTTGAAGCGGAACATGTAGTACAGAGCTGCGACCTGTGGAAACAGGCTTCGAGAGGGTCGCATCCAGCACCAATCCAGCACGCGCAACCGCGATGCGAGGTCCTCCCACCGCCGCCCGATCAACGACATCACCAGGGAGAGGTAGTCGCCCGGTGCGCGAGTACAACCGCCTCACGAAGGGAAGCGCAGACGCAACTGCGGAAGATCCATGGCTCCGGGCGCTAAGCTCAGTCGAGCTTCTCGAACGACGGCCTCGGCGCGATGATGGGCGTACGCTTTTCATTGATATGGAGCCACGTAGGCGCTTCCACCGACATGAGCTTTCGGTCGACAGTAATCAGATTCTGCTGTGCCGCCTCGTTCAGGGCATCGAGTATCTCGACTACCTTCACCTTCCCGTACTTCTCCAGTTGCGTCTGGATCTTCTGCGCCTTCGCGCTCGGCTTGTAATAATAGGGCGCACGATCGTGCCTACCAACCGTCAGAATCGCTTCAGCAACCGCCTCATACGCATCGTTGAACAAGCCCATAAAGCCGTCCGGGTCCGGTAGAGCGATCAGGTGGAGACTCTTCCACCTCTGATATCCCGCCGGAAGGTCTACGGCTTGGGGAACAATCGCCACTCGGAGCCCGTTGCCATCTTCGAGTTGATGCCAATTACTCTTGATGGTGGCGGCAGCAAATCGCGCCTTCTCCGTACTGCTCAGGAAGAGGTCAGTCTTCCATACCTTCTTGATCCGTTCTCGAAGTTGAGGCTCGGCAGCAACACCGCCAGCAGCAATGGGCACCCAGGATCCGAATGCGAATGGCCGACCTGATCCGTCAGGCAACAACACGGCATCGCCACTCGCGTTGTTGACAACTGCCTCAGTGAATCCGAGATGGCGTGCACGTTCGTGCCCGAACATCAGAGACGTCGGTCTATCCAAATCGGCAAATGCCCTAGGGCTTACTTTTCTGAGCGCTTCGCCGACCAGATCGACAACGCGTTGTTCGCCGCCGACAATCGCCTCGTGAACAGCCCACTCAAACCCATCTCCGCGCAATCCCTTGTCGCGATGGAGACGAGCAAGCTTAGCAAGCTGCCGAAACGTGACGTCCACCCGATCGCAATTGAGGTCTTCAAGGTCCGCATGCGACAACTCATCAAAATGAGCCCTCAGAATTGATCGCGATACCGCATAAAGAGCACGACCGTACTCATCGACCGGTTCAGCCTGACTCAGAAAGGTGACATCAGCCATTCGAAGATCCCCCTATTTCCTAGAACCGTAGATCAGACCGGAACTCGGCCGGGGTGAAGCGGAACGCCGGACGCAGAGATTCCACTAACGGAAACGGAGGTTCCGACGAGGCCATCTCAGCCCAGATAGGGCATCCTAGCCCACGCCGACGACTCAGCGATCAGTAATGATATCTAGCGGCGAGGACGACGATCTCCTTGTCCGTTACCAGGTAGACGAGGCGGTGCTCGTCGTCGATCCGTCGCGACCAAGCCCCCGCCAAGTGGTACTTCAGCGGCTCAGGCTTGCCGATTCCCGAGAAGGGATCCCGCCTGACGTCCTCGATGAGCTTGTTGATCCGGGCAAGCATCTTGCGATCGTTCTTGAGCCAGGACGTGTAGTCCTCCCAGCCCTGGTCCTCGAAGACGAGCCTCACGCGGCACCCGCACCAGCGTCCGATGGCCCCGGATCGATCAGCTCACGCTCCGACACGTTGACGTGGGACAGAGCGTTCTCGTACGCCTTGAGCAGACGGCGGGCGTTCGCCGGCGAACGCAACAGGTACGAGCCCTCGCGCAGCGCCGCGTAATCATCGGCCGAGACAAGCACGGCGTTGCCGTGCTTGGAGACGATCTCGATGACCTCGTGGTTCTCGTTGACCTTCTTGATCAGCGGAAACAGTTCCTTGCGGGCTTCACTCGCAGTTATCGACATGCCCTGACCCTTCCATCAAGTGGTACCTAATAACGTACCACTCTTGACGCCGTCCAGGGAGAGGAAACAACTGACGGACGATTAGCCGCCCCAGCACCGATCCAGCACAGCAAGAACCTAGGGGCCCACCCACGAAGGAGTGGACCCCATCTGACCTGCATATTTACCAGATCAGCGACGTGGTGATACGTCAGCCGCTACACATTGAACCGGAACTCGACCACAAGGCTGTGACCTGCGGAAATGCAGGCGCATCCCAGCACCATCCCAGCACGGGATGCGCGACGAAGTACAAGAAAACCGAAGATCGCCAACGCTACATGGCAGCGCCCGCACATGCCTGAAGTCTGCGGAACTTCTACGCACGCCACATCAGGCTCGTGCCACCACGCCGAACCTCACAGAGCAGCACAGCGCTCGCGCTCACTCACGGTCTTCCCGGACGCCAGCGGCCAGCTCCACCGCCTGGCCGCCGCCCAGAATGTACGTCCAGACCTCGGGGCCGGCGCGAGCGTCCATAGATCCCGGATACCCCCGGTTTGGTGGGGCATAGTCAGAAGCTTCCGCGCTGTCGCAGGTCAGCCTGCATAGCTCAGCGGGTGGAGCAGGCGCCTTCTAAGCGCTTGGCCGCAGGTCCGAGTCCTGCCCGGGGCGCCCCAAACATGGCTGGTCAGGGCTCTCTCGGACCGCCAGCGGAGAAACGGGGCGCGCGGTACTGCGCCGTTCGTTCAGAGCGTTGGATTCCGTGCTCCAGAGAGGGGCAAAGTGGATCAGCTCGGCATTCAGCTGGCCGAAGTGAGACACGCCAGGCCCCCCTTCTCCAGCTCGTGCACCACCAGCTCCTCCATCACGTGTCGCTCCCTGGCGGAGGCGTAGGCGAGGTCGTGCAGCGCAGCAGCACGCCTGGCGAAGTCCCGCCTCACCGCATCGGTCGGCCAGGGGATCTTGTAACGGGAAAAGTCCTTGCGCCTCATCGCACGGGCCTGCTCGCCCTGCGTAACGGCAGTCAACTCCCGCCTCCGGTAACGCAGCGAGTGCAACAACCACATCCGATCGACCTCGGACTCCGTGTAAATCGCGAGCGTCCGCCGACCTGGCACTACCGGGGTAGTGGTGAGCACGGTCCGCACCTCCCCGGGACGGGGCGCGATCAAGAGGCTGCCGGACGGGCATACAACCTCCGCTTGCGCCACGGTGCGTGAAGTCACAGCACCCAGATGTACTGTCCTGCAGTTCAGTACTTCGCGGGGAGACACCCACGGCATAGCCGACTGCTCGCTGTCCGGCAGAGACTGTGTCGCACCAGCCGTAACCTGACACACTTCGCCCACTGCACGCTCGGCAGCCGGACCTTGCCCGCACGTCTGCAGCGCCTCCACGAAATGCGCATCCGCTAGTCCCGTCGCGCAAGACACAATCCGGGTGTTCAACGCATTCCTGTGCTCAGCAAGCGAGATCAGCGAAAGTAGCCTCTCCCGCACCGGCGCTGGAGGCACTGGCACGGGAAGTCGGTTGAGTGCCTGCAGAGGCAAGGTCATGTGCTCGGCGTTTGACGAGGACAGCGTGAGATAGCTGTGGCTCTGCGAGGTCTTCAACCACCATCGACACCACAGATCCCATTGTTGGGCGCGGCCCTCTGGTGTCCAGCGGACGACCGCGAGCGACCTGGCGATATTCCATCCTGCGTGCTCCTCCCCTGCAACTGCTGCCTCCCCCACACGCCCCACGAGCACGACAAGGAGGTCCCCAGACCTCAGCGTGCTGCGTGGGTGGCGTCTGGCCACATCGGGAGGCACAAATGTGAACTCCTGGACGTGCACACCTCCCTCGACAATCTCTGTGGCGCGGATCATAGGGATTCCGCTGGATGCCTTCTGCTGTCGCGCAATTCCGTAGGCGGCGTACTCGACCCCAGGGAAATCACGCAACTCAACGACGGGCCACGGAGTGGGGACATCATCCGATTCTGTAGTCATGCCTGCTCTCCAGGGCATCACGGACTCGATTCCTGGCTGCGGCGCTACGATCCATGCACTCATACAGCTCGGCCTTCCGGTTCCGGTCTCCGTCGCTTGAATGCAACTGCGCGGTGCCCCCGTTCCGTACGTAGCGTGCGGGAGTCAGGTCGAAGCCCGCATCAGCGATTTCCTCAAGACTCGCCGCACGGCACCATGGCGCGGATTCAGGAGCGCCCTCGTCCTCACAGCGCCGGAGGCCCTGCCACTCACCGAAGATCTGCAGAAGGCGCTCAACCGAGTCCTGGTCGAAAATGCGCCGTGACCCGTCCCTCGCTGTCGGCAGTTTTCCTGCATCCGCGAACAGGACCCGATGGGTGTTCGGCCGCTCCCCTTTGGCGAGCAGCCACAGCGCCATGCTCGTGCTGGTGTGTGGAAAGAGCCATGCCGGCAAAGCCACGACGCCTACAACTAGACCGTTTTCGAGCAACCTGCGACGGATCAGTCCGTCGGTGCTATTGCTGCTGTGGGCTGCTCCGGGGGAGAGCAGGACGACGGCCCGCCCTTGCGGCGTCAGGTCGGCAAGAATGTGCTGGACCCAGGCGAAGTTCGCGTTGCCCGACCGTGGTACCTCCAGGGTCCATCGTCTGTCGTCCTTGAGTTCGCCATGCCCCCAATCTCGCAGGTTCACAGGAGGGTTGGCGACGATCACGTCGGCCGGTTCCGGCGACGTCCCAGCCCGGAGGCTGTCAGCTACTCCCTTGCCGAGGTCGGCATGGAATCCGTGCAGGGCAAGGTTGACGGCCGCGGCATAGCGTGCCGTCGGATTGAGATCCGCTCCGGACAAGCGCACCTCGCCACCTTGGGTTCGAGCCCGGTAGGCGGCTGCTCGCAGTAGTCGCCCGCTTCCGCACACCGGGTCCCGAACCACCTCGCCTCCTCGGGGAGCGGCCAGTCCTGCGAAGAGGTACGCCAGATCATTCGGCGTGAAGTAGTCATCGCCGCGCGAATAGCGCGTCGAGTACATGTCGAGCAACACATCGAAGAGCCCCACGTCGGGCTCCAGCCGCCGAACCTCCACGATCAGCTCGCGGAGAGCCGGATCGATGAGCTCGAAGGGACGACTCACGCCTTCGTCGTGGCACGCGGGCAGGTTGTAGGTACGGGCGACAGGCGTACGCGGCCAGATCTCATTCAGCATCGCACCCGCGGACGCCGAGTCGGACCGCCACGGGGGCCCCGCCTCCACTGCTGCTCCATGGCTGGGCCAGCAGTGGAGGTAGACCACCTGAAAGGCGAGTCGGTACGTCGTCTCGGCATCAGTCGTGCTGCGCAGCTTCTCAACGGCCAGTAGCACTCGCCGGTACTTCAGGCGCCCCAGCTCGCTCCCTCGCTCCTTCGGGATCACGACGACATCAGCCACGTAACAGTGGCCAGTCCGATGAGCATGGCGACTCCACAGGCACCACCGCCGTACTTGACAGCTGTGACAATCTTCCCCGCGCCCGCAAACTCGAGAATGCCGGCCACGAGCCCCACTACCACAGACGCCAGGACAACCACCATCAACAGCAGCGCTCTCTGCGACATGCCCTAACTCCCCCAGACTTCTCTACCGTTCTGCGGACCGTTCCGCGGACTCGAAAGTAGCGGCCGGGCGCTCCCCGCGTCGCGCAGCACTGGAATTTGCTTTTGAGCAAGGAGAGCGGACACGTCCGATGCCGGTCTCAACACGGGGCATCCAACCGGGCAGAGAACCGCCGCGCCAAGCAAGCGCTGTGCCGGGGCAAGGAGCCAATACGGACGAGGGCTATGCGTCCGCGGTCGAGCCGTCCTGGGACCACTTGTCAGCGAAGTGTTCCATCTGGCGGATCACCAGGTCGATCGCTTCCTTGGACTGCTCCGGCGGGTAGCCGTGGCGGGCCAAGAGGCGCCTGATGGTGGCGCGGAGCCTGGCCCGGACCGGTTCGCGGGCGATCCAGTCCTTCTTGAGGTTCTTGCGGACCTGGACCACAAGGTCCCGGGCGATACCGGAGAGGACCTCGTCGCCCATGAGGTCGCGGGCGCTGCCGAGGTCGGCGACCGCGTCGTAGAAGGCGAGTTCGTCGTTCCCCAGCGGCGGGGTGAACTTCTCACCTCGCCGGGCGTCTTCCGCGACCGTCTTGGCCAGTTCCACCAGCTGGGCGATGATCTCCGCGCTGGTGAGCTGCTGACGCATGTAGCGGGTCATCAGCTCCTGGAGGCGGACCGAGAACGCGGTCTGGCGGACGATGTTGTGCCGGGTCTGCTCGCGCATCTTCTGCTCGACCAGGCGACGCAGGGCTTCGGCGGCCAGGTGCGGGGTATCGCTGTTCTGCAGGCGGCCGACGAGGGCGTCGTTGAGGTGAGTGAGGTCGGCCTTGTCCAGTCCGGCCTCGGAGAAGAGGTCGGTGACGCCGCCGGTTTCGACGACGGCGGAGGTGAGCTGGGAGAGGTAGAGGGCGACGTCGCGGGCGACGGGCAGACCCTGGGCCTCACGGTCCATGGCGTCGAGCTTCGCCATGTACGTACGGACCTCGACGAGGAACTGGATGTCGCGCTTCCAGTACAGCTGGTCGGTAAACCGGGAGGAGATGTCGGCGGAGGAGCCGGCCAAGGCGAAGAAGCGTTCCAGGCGGTAGCCGTGTTCGCGGAAGCGGCGGCTGAGGGTCTGGTTCGGGTCGTCGAGCTTGTCGGGGTTGTTGCCCGGGGTGGCGGGGCTGCGCAGGTACTCGGCCGTGGTGTAGGCCGCTTTGATGAAGGACTTCGGGTCGGGACGGAATAGGCGTTCGCGCCAGTTCCAGCCGAGGAGCATCTGGTCGAGGATGTCGTACTCGTTGCGGAGTTCGTCCAGGGCTCGGTCGATGTCCTGGCCGAGGGTCTGGTCCGCCTGATCGTCGGCGGAGTACTCGGCGATGGCCTTCTGGAGGTTCTCGGTGAGGGGGGCGTAGCCGACGAGGAGGCCGTCCTCCTTCTTGCGGAAGCGGCGGTTGACGCGGGCGAGGGCCTGCATCAGGCCGGCGCCGCGCAGCGGCCGGTCCAGGTACATGGTGTGGATGGCCGGCGCGTCGAAGCCGGTCAGGAGCATGTTGTTGACGATGAGGAGCTGGAGTTCGTCCTCGGGGTCCTTGGCACGGTTGATGACGGCCTTGCGCTGGGAGTCGCGCAGGGCGTGGGCGCGCAGTTCCTTGGAGTCCTTGCGGGAGTCTGAGGAATAGACGATCTTCATGGCGCCGGTGGTCGGGTCGTCCGTGTGCCAGTCGGGGCGCAGGATCTTCAGGGCGTCGTAGACGAGGACGCAGATCTCGCGGGTAGCGCAGACGAGCATCGCCTTGCCGGGGGCTCCGCCGGGTGCGTCGTCGGCGTCCGCGACGAACGGCAGCATCGCCGCACGGCGCGCTTCCCAGTGTTCGACCAGGTCCCGGGTCAGGTCGCGTATCCGGGCGGGGGCGCCGTACATGGCGTTCATGGTGGCGACGGCCTGCTCAACGCGGGTGCGCTCGGTGTCGTCCAGGCCGTCGGTGATGCGGTCGGCCTCGGTGTCGATGGTGGTGGGGTCGACGTCGTGATCGAGGACGAGCTGGACGACGCGGCTCTCGTGGTAGACCTTCACGGTCGCGCCGTCGTCGGCGGCCCGCTTGAGGTCGTAAGTGTCGATGTAGTCGCCGAAGACCTCGCGGGTGTTGCGGTCGGCCTCGGAGATCGGGGTGCCGGTGAAGGCGAGGAGCGTGGCGTGCGGGAGCGCGTCGCGCAGGTGGCGGGCGTAGCCGTCGAGGTGGTCGTAGTGGCTGCGGTGGGCCTCGTCGACCACGACGACGATGTTGCGCCGCTCAGAGAGGAGCGGGTGGTCGGTCCCGGATTCCTTCTCCTGCTTGGTGCGGCCGAACTTCTGCAGGGTGGTGAAGAGGATGCCGCCAGTGCGCTTGGCGGCGAGCTCTTCGCGGAGTTCGGAGCGGTTGAGGAACTGGTGGGGCTGTTCCGGGAGGACCTCGCTCTCCTTGAACGTGTCGAAGAGCTGGTCGTCGAGGTCGGTGCGGTCGGTGACGACCACCACGGTGGGGTTGTGCAGGGCGGGGTCGCGCATGACGAGGTTGGTGGCCAGCACCATCTCCTCGGACTTGCCCGAGCCCTGGGTGTGCCAGACCACGCCGGCCTTGCCGTCGGTAGCGGCGGCGCGGCGTACAGCGTCGGCGGCGCGGGTGACCGCGAAGTACTGGTGCGGCTTCGCGATCCGCTTCATGCGCTTGGCCGGCACGAAGTTGATGAAGGACCGGACGAGGGCGAGGAAGCGGGGCTGGGTGAACAGGCCGTGCAGGGCGAGGTCCTGGCCGGTCGGGATGTCGGCATCGGCGTCGGCGTGGACGGCGGCAGCGTCCACGGTGTCCACGCGGGCGCCGAACTCGTCGGTGTTCCACGGGGCGAAGTGCTCGTACGGGGTGAAGGGGGTGCCGTACTTCGCGGTGATCCCGTCGGAGAGCAGCACGACCGCGTTGTAGCGGAAGGCGGTCGGGAACTCCTCGACGTAGTGCCGGATCTGGGTGTGCGCGGCGGCGAGGGTGGCGTTCGGGTCGCCGGCCCGCTTGAGCTCGATGACGGCGAGCGGGAGACCGTTGACGTACAGGACAAGGTCGAAGCGGCGGTTGCGCTCACCGTTGATCACGGTTACCTGGCGGACGGCGCGGTACGTGTTCGCGTCCGCGTGCTCCAGGTCGACGATGCGGACGGTCGGCGTGTGCTCGGCACCGAGTGCGTCGGTGTACGTGACGGAGTGGACGCCGTCGGTCAAGTAGCCGTGCGCGGTCCGGTTCTCCTCGTACGTGTCCTGCGAGGTGGGCGTTGCGGCGGCCGCGAGGGCCTCACGGACAGCGTCCGGGGCGAGGGCGGGGTTGAGTCTCTCGATGGCCTCACGGAGATCGGAGTAGAGGATCAGGTCGTCCCAGGAACGGCGGTGGCCGGATCCGGGAGCGAGCTCATTACCCTCGGCTTTCGGCCAGTCGAGCTCCAGGAGCTCTTCGAGGGCGAGGAGCTCCCAGTCGAGTTCGAGGGGGCGGAAATTGTCGCGGGTAGGGGTGTCGCCGGTGCCGTGGTCGTTGTCGTTCCCGTGCGTGGTCATACGTGGTCCTCGACAATCTTTTCGGCGTCCTTGACGCGGAGGCGGCCGGACATGAGTTGGGGGAGGAGGGTGTCGCGGAGGGTGGCGAGACTCAGGAACTCCCGCTCAGCTACCAGCGCGCGCTCCCAGAGAGGGCTGATTACGCTGTCCAGAGCTCTCAACGTCTTGGGGCCCGGAACCGGTACAGGCTCATCCAAATGCCTGCGCTGAATGTGTCCCATTGTGGTTGCCTTGTCGGCAGCGATTGAACGGAATTCATCTAGCTTCCGATGCACTAGCTGACTCGCTAGCCAAATGGGATATCCATCTCTTGGAATGCATTTGAAGATGTGCTGATTGATGATCGCTTCGGGCCGAAACCATCGCGCAGCAGTCAGTGAGCCAGACCACGCGAATAGCAAGTCGCCCGGACGGGCCAGGTGCCTTTCTGGAACGTCGATTTCGTTGTAAACCGTAGAGGCCCCCGGACCACTGTTGATTTCAGCAATCCGTACAACCATGCGCCCCGTCCCGGTGGCACCCTTCGTAAAAGCCCGCCCGTTGATGAACTCAGCCACGCTCGACAGAGGCTGATCGCTATATCCATCGACCAATTTCAGCACGGCTTCACCGAAAAGCGCTCGGGAGAGCTCGTCAGCAGTGCCTGCGATACGCTCATTGACGGCGATCTTGTCGTCCAGCGCCCCTAGCATTTTCGCGATTGACTGCTGGTAAGCAAGCGACGGACAGCGCACTTCCACCTTCCGGAGTTGCGTCAGGTTGAAACCTGGAACAGAGCTGCCAATCGACGCCCCCTGAATCTGTGCGACAGCACCAGGGGATGACAGGGCATAGTACAGAAAGAGGGAATCCACCCTTCCAGGGTCAGGCGTAAGCTTCATCTGCTTATTCGACACGATGTATCGATCGAACCTTGACCGCTCATCAACCAGGCCAATTTGCCCAATTGTGCCCCAACAGGTGAAAATAAGATCTCCGCGACGAGCCACGCTCCGCGGAAATTCTTCCGCCTTAGACTCATCAACAAATACAATCTCAGGGTCTATCAGACGCTCGCCCACATCAAGACTCAAGTTACTTCCACGAACGACTGGGACACCTTCTTCGCGAAAGAAGCGAGACCCAATAGCCGAACCGAACGGCCCCGTCGCAAGGGAATGCTTTCCAGGTGCCGCAAGGTCTTCGATCCTCAGCTTCTTCCATTCAGCCATTGATCTTCCCCAACTGCTCGCGCACCGTCTTCGCCAGCTCGTCCGACTTGTCGAACAGCTCGTACAGCTCCTCCGTCAGCCGCGCGATCTTCTCTGCGACCGCCTCGGCGTCCTCTTCCTCCGCTTCAGCCGCCCCGACGTACCGCCCGGGCGTCAGGACGTACCCGTGCTCCTGGACCGTCTTCAGGTCCGCGCTCGCGCAGAACCCCGGCACGTCCGCGTACGTCTCTCCCGCGTCCTTAGCGCTCGCCGTCCCGCGCCACGCGTGATAGGTCCCCGCGATCTTCGCGAGGTCGCCCTCCGTCAGCACACGCTCGGTGCGATCGACCATCTCGCCCATGTCCCGGGCATCAATGAACAGAATCTCGCCCCGGCGGTCCGAAGCAGCGACCTTCTGCCCCTTCACGCCCCCTGGCGACTTGTCCTTGGCCAAGAACCACAGGCAAGCCGGAATCGCCGTCGTCCGGAACAACTGCGCCGGCAACGCGACCATGCACGCCACCATGTCCCCGTCCACCAGCGCCTGTCGGATCTCCCCCTCCCCGCTCTGCTGGCTGCTCATCGAGCCATTAGCGAGGACGACGCCAGCCGTCCCCCGCTCCCCCAGCTTGCTGATCATGTGTTGCAGCCAGGCGTAGTTGGCGTTGGACTTCGGCGGGACGCCGTACTTCCACCGCGGATCGGACTCGTTCCGCGCCCAGTCCTTGATGTTGAAGGGCGGGTTGGCCATGACGTAGTCGGCCTTGAGGTCCGGGTGCTTGTCGTCGGCGAAGGTGTCGCCCCAGCGGGCGGCGAGGTTGCCGTCGATGCCGTGGATGGCGAGGTTCATCTTGGCCAGGCGCCAGGTGCGTTCGTTGAGTTCCTGGCCATAGACGGAGATGTCGGGCTTATGACTGCGGCCGCGGTGGGCCTCGATGAACTTGGCGGCCTGGACGAACATGCCGCCCGAGCCGCAGGCCGGGTCGTACACTCGGCCCTCGTACGGCTCGAGGACCTCCACCAGCAGGCGGACAACGCTGCTCGGGGTGTAGAACTCGCCGCCCCGCTTGCCTTCCGCGCGGGCGAAGTTGCCGAGGAAGTACTCGTAGACCTCGCCGAGGATGTCCTGGGCGGGCTTGTCGTCGTTGCCGCCGAAGCGGGCGTCAGTGATGAGATCGACGAGTTCGGCCAGGCGCTTCTTGTCGACGTTGTCTTTGTTGAAGATCTTGGGGAGGACGCCGGTCAGTGACGGGTTGGCCTTCATGATGGCGTCCATGGCCTGGTCGAGGGCCTCGCCGACGTTGCCGCTCTTGGCGTTGGCGGAGATCGAGGACCAGCGGGCGCTCTCGGGGACCCAGAAGACGTGATGCCCGGTGTACTCGTCCTGGTCCTCCAGGAACTCCTCCAGACGGTCCTCGGCGATGCCCTCCTCCGCGAGTTCCTTGGCGAGCTGTTCGCGGCGCTCTTCGAAGGCGTCGGAGACGTATTTGAGGAAGATCAGGCCGAGGACGAACTCCTTGTACTGGTTGGCGTCCATGGAGCCGCGCAGCTTGTCGGCGGCCTTCCAGAGGATGGCCTGGATCTCCTTGGGTGTGGAGGCGGTGAACAGTACTGCCTGGTCAGCAGGCTTCTTCTTCCGGGGCGGCATGGGCTTTCGGGTCTCCTTTAAAAGATTTCGGGAGTCGGACGGAGGTCAGACGAGAGTGGTTCGGTGAGGGTCAGCGTGCCGTCGACGAGGCCGGCGGCGGTCAGGGAGGTCAGGTCGTCGAGGGCGGCCGCGTGCTG
The DNA here is from genome assembly GCF_055584925.1 of Streptomyces sp. NPDC087906. NCBI lineage: Bacteria > Bacillati > Actinomycetota > Actinomycetes > Kitasatosporales > Streptomycetaceae > Streptomyces > Streptomyces sp. NPDC087906. The sequence goes on along the minus strand of NZ_JBVJLC010000007.1, from coordinate 311,324 downwards.
GCGCAACAGAGCGGTACGGCGGGCGATGTCGGTCAGGAGGGCGTCGTAACGCTCGGCCTCGTCGCCGGGGAGGTCGGGGATGAGGAGGTCCTCTATGCGGCGGGCGGAGCGGACCGCGCCGCTCACCCGCCGGTGTTCGGTCGACGCCGAGCGCAGGAGTGCTGCCAGGACATGGGGCCGTACGGGATGCTCGGCGTCGGATCGTACGCGCAGGACGCGGGCGGGGAAGGCGACCACGGACAGGCCCTCGTCGTCGACGTACGCGCCGAAGCTCGGGGTGGCGGTGACGACGATGTCGCCTGGTTCGGTGAAGTAGGCGTGCTCGTAAGCGGTGAGGAGTACGGCGCGGTCGATGCGGTGGCTGCCGACCGGTGCGGTGCCGGTGATCTCGGCCGGGGTGAGGACGGTGTAGTGGCCTGCGCCGCCGGTGGTGAGGTGTTCGTCGGCGATGCGGTGGCCGGGCAGGCGGCGCAGGCGGCGGTCCTTGAGCAGGCGGGCCACGGTGGTGCGGCGAACCGGCCGGTCGTCGGGGCGCAGGACGGCGTTGCTGCGGATCGTGGGTGCGTGGTCGAGTGCGCTGCGGGTGGCGTCGATCAGCTGTTGGAGCCGGAGTTCGGTTTCGGCGATGCGGGCCGGGCGTTCAACGACGGTGCGGGTGTAGCGGTCGGCGTGCGGGCGGTGCTGCGGGGTGAACGCGGTACCCGGAGCGCCGGTCAGGGTGGTGGCCGGGACGATGACGGCGTTGCGCGGTTCGTGACGGCCGTCCGCCCGCCAGCCGGCGTCACGGAAGATGTCGACGTCCTCGGCCAGCGCGTCCAGGGCCTGCGCGATAAGGGTGCGTGAGGAGAGGTCGGCGAGGAGGACCTGACCGGTGCGCTGTGCTTCGCGGGTGCGGTGCAGGATCCAGATAGCGGTGCGGTGGGCCGGACGGAAGGGGAGTACGCCTTCGGGGAGGCTGATCGCGACCTTGAGGAGGTGCTGTTCCAGGAAGTCCCGGCGCAGGCGGTCTGCTTCCCCGCGTGCGGGCAGGGGCCGGACGAGCGCGTCGGCAGGGCCCAGGACGACGGCTATGCAGTCCTCGTCGAGGAGATCGGTGAGGTCCTGCAGGCTCTGCAGGACGGCGAGCGAGCTGCGGGTCTCGGCCGCCTCGTAGGGGAGGCAGCAGGCGATGACGTGCGGGTTTCCCCAGTCATCAGTGGCCAGTTCCTCGCCGTCCGCAAGGTCCATCTCGAACTCCTGGACGCCCTGTGCCATGAGGCGGCGGCGGGCGATCCGGGCCAGATCCGGCATCGGGTCCGCGGAGAGGAAGAAGGGTGAGTCCTCGGCATCGGACACGGATTCGCGCAGAGCGACCAGCAGATCGCCGCTTCGGGGATGCAGGACGGCGGCCGTTACCTCTTCCTCGCGCTCGTTCAGTCGCGCGAGACCGGTCAGGCGGGCCATCGCCCGACTCACCAGCGGAATCGGTTCCTCGGCGGCAAGGTCGTCGCAGCCCAGGCGGCGGCGCGCGTCCATGACCCGTTCGAGCGCATCGGCCGGGGTGTAGGCAGCCTCGGTGAGCTGGTCGGCGAGCACGGCGAGCTGGGGGCCCTGACGTTCGGCGTCCGGCAGGTCGCGCAGTTCTTTGTGGAGGTAGGTGTCCTCGAAGTCGGTCTCCGCGGCGCGCTCCAGGATCGTGCGCCACGGCAGCTCAGAGAGCGGTTCGCCGAGGAGCTGGCGCAGGCAGAGCAGCGCGGTCACGGTGTCGACCAGCGTGCGGGCGGGGATCGCGCGCCGCCAGGCGGACAAGGTGTGCAGCACCAGCTCCGCTCGGATCTGGCCGGCGTCGGCATTGCCGCGGCCGGTGGACAGAAGCCATTCGGCGACTTCACGGCCGTCGAAGAGCGGGCTGGCCCCCTCGTAAGCGACGGGCTCGGGGAAATCCGCGTGCCGGCGGGCCCAGGTGGTGACGACGGGACGTTGGACCTGGGCCAAGGTCCCGATTTCGGCGTAACTGATCCGCCAGGAGATCTCCTCGGGCAGGATGGGAGCGGTTGCTTCACGTGTGCCGGCCATGCGGTTCCGCTCCCTTCGTGACGACTGCCTCGTGCTCTCGGTCGAGAACGTTTCTCCCAGGGCACCTCACACGCTACAGCCGGTCGAGCTCACCGATTCGCCAGCGGTTGATAACCAGGGTTATCAGGTTCTCGAACAATTTCACCTCCAATCTTCTGGCACCTTCGTCACCATCACCCCGGCACCACCCGCCGGGACGCCAGCCCCATACGAGTCCGACCGCACCGGCGTCCTCTTCGCCGCACCTCTGCTCCCTTGCCGGGCACTCACCCCTGTCCGCCTCGACACCACCCGTCCCGTAAGGCCGCTCGTGTTACCGAACCGCACCGCAACCTCGCCCCAGGAGACCTCTGTGTCCAGCACCGCGTCGAAGCGCACCATGTACCGCCTGACCCACGTCAAGGCGACCCCTGAGTCGATGCTCGAAGCCCTCGACGTCGGCGTCCTCGACACCCTGGACGCGGTCGTGCGCGACGTCAGCGATCACATGGGAGTTCCCGCCCTCGCGGTGTCCTTCGCCGTAGCGAAGGAGGAAGCCGCCTGGGGCAAGGACGTCCTCCAGCTCGCCGACGAGTCGGACCTGCTGCAGAGCGAGCAGCGCACCGGCGCACTGCTTATGCTCGCCGTCGACGAGGTGGTGTACGCGATCGGCTTCGACCAGGGCTACCGGCTTCTCCCCGCCCAGCTCAAGGACGCGCACTTCGGTCTGTCCTTCGGTATCCGCGCCATCAACCCGCGTCAGGTGCGGGACTTCACCGCCAGCGTCCTCGGCCAGGCGCGCATCGACAGTTCCCTGATCCACGCCGGCGCCTCCGTACCGGCACTCGGACTCCGGGACCACGGGCGGATCATCCGCCACCTCGGCGGCTACCTCGACGAAGTCGACCTCACCGCAGGGAGCGGCACCAGGAACGGGGCCATGACCGCGGACGGCGGCATCGGTCTCCGTATCAAACTCGGCACCACCCCCGCTACACTGATCAAGGACATCCGCGCCATCGCCGCGATCTGCGAGCACGTCGCTCCCCACCCCGACCTGGCCTTCGTCGAGCACATCACCGCGGTCAAGGACCCTTCCCTCATCGACGCGCTCGACGCGGAACTGGACGCCACGCTCGGCCGTCCCGCAGACGGCCGGATCATCACCGCCGTCCCCTTCTCTCAGAGCACCGACCTGCCCCGGTCCACCGCCTGCACCATCAAGATCGGGTCCTGCCCGCCCCACCTCCGGGACGAGTTCAGTCTCGACTACGCCCTGGAGCGGGCGCGTGTGATCAAGGCAGGCGCCCGTGTCACGGCGCTCCGGCAGGGCACCGTCGAACTGTTCCGTGACACGCTCTCCGCACGGACCGCGCTCGCCCCGCGCACCGCCTCCCTGGAAGCCCTGTCCAAGGAAACCGCCATGAAGTGGATCGAGGCCACCTTCTCCCTCAGCTCCCGCACGTTCTGTCTGCTCGACGGTGAGTGGTACGAGCTCGGGGCGGGCTACCTGCGCAACGTCAACGAGACCGTGGCTCCCTTGTTCCCCGACGCGCCCTCAGTCGATCTCCCCCGCTGGCCGCTCGTCGAGAAGCTCAACAGGAAGGGTATGCGCGTGATGCGTCCCGCAGACGAAGGCGACTACAACAAGCTGGCTGCCCAGGCCCGTCGCGGCTGGGTCTGCCTGGACAAGAAGAATGTCCACAACCCCTTTCGGGCAAGCAACTCCGTCGAGATCTGCGACCTGTTCACCGAGGACGACACTCTTGTCCTCGTGAAGCCCGCGCACTCCTCTAGCCCGCTGAGTCACCTGTTCAGCCAGGCGCGCGTCTCCGTTGAGCTCCTTTTCGAGAACGCTGCCGTACGCGCGGAGTTCGCCCGGTCCGTACACGTCAACAGCGATCCGGCCCGCAGCATCCCCGAGGACTTCACCCCGCGCCGCGTCGTCTTCGCGATCCTTCTGAAGGACGGAGCCAAGCTCACGCCGGACTCCCTCTTCCCGTTCTCCGCCATCACCCTGGCCCAGACCGCGAAGGCCCTCGCCGCTCGCGGTGTGACCGTCGAAGTCATCGGCGTCGAAAGCGAGTCGGCCCAGTCCGCCATGCTCGACGAGGCTGCATAGCCGCCCGGGCCCGCTCACCACGAGCAGCGTTCCCGGAGCCTGGCCGAATCCGCTTCCCCTTGAGCGCACCCCTACCTGCGAGCGGCCGACGCTCCCACTCGTGCGCCGCATCACCGCCATCAAGGAGTACCGGAATGAGCTGGCTCACTGGGACATGGACGCCCCGGAGACGAAAGCCGAGGCACTGACGGAGACCAAGCAGCTTTTGAGCCTGCTGAAGCTGATCGACCACGACCCACGGTCCTGACCGGCTGAGGCGCCCTGGGCCGGGCCTGCTGTCAGGCTTCCGGCTCAGAGCTGTCGAGGCCGAGTTCGATCACCGCGAGTGCACGAGTGCGATGTCCTGATCCTGTCGGCCGACGAGGCTGCACTCTCACGGCAGATCCGGATGGCGCTGCGGGGCAACAAGTGCCTGCTGGCCATCGAGTGCAAGTACTACACCGCTAGCCGGGTCAGCATCGGCCACGCGCGTAATTTCGAAGGGCTGCACACCGACCTGCGGACCGCCCGCAACCTGTTCGTCTCCAACACGGGAGCATCGAGCGTGGTCAAGTACCTGTCCGCCCGCAAGCGCGGATACGAGCGGGAGGTAGTGCCGGCCAACGTCAACACCGTCGGCTACACACGTGGCCAGATCCGCGAGGCGTTCAAGATCTACCTCGGCAAGACGGCTCCGTCCACGGTGATCTGATTCAGACGCGCACTGCGGCGACCGTCGACAACGTCCACGTACGCCCGATCTCGGGCTCAGCTGCGTGCACCACCATGTCGGCCCACTGCCCCTCCCCGACGTCACCCGCACCCCAAGCCAGTTCAGCCAGAGCCCCATCAACGGCTCTGAACCCAAGCCATTTCGCATTAATACCAGGAATAACCACTCTCGCCGTAAACACGCCCTCTATATCTCTCACCCGAACGAGGAGTCCTGTCAGCAGCCCAGAATTCCCGCAAGGACAGCGGGCATCGTCGCCGTGGGCAGGGCACCCAGGGAACGGCGGAGGCTACATGGAACAGGCCCTCAACAAGCGGCAGCAGGCCGTGCTCGACTGGGTGGGCCAGGGGTGTCCCGACGGAGTCTGGCCGGACAGCACGTACAAGACCAGCGGACAGGCCCTGCAGAACCGAGGGCTCATCAAGGTCACCAAACGCCGCGGGCATTGGAGCGCCCACCTCACCGAGAAGGGGCGGCAGCATCTCGTCGAACGCGGCATCCGCCCCGTGGAGCAGAGCACCCGACCGCAGGAGCGCCCAGCCCGAAAACCGGCACCGCCGCGCCCCCGAGCCGTGCCGAAGGCCCTTGCGAACTACGCGGACCAGCTACTCGATGAACTGGCCGTTGCGAACGACGGCTGCCTCATCAAGCCCATCGAATCCGGCCCGCACGCGGTGAATTGGGCGTCACGGGTCAACGCCACCCGCAAGTCCGGCAAGATCCCACACACGCAGGAGCTGTACGGGTACCGCACCCACCGCGGGGTATGAGATCAAGCTGGTCGACATCCCTGCCTGGCGCCTCGCGGAACTCACCCCACTCCCTGTACCGGCCAGACTCACCGAACCCCATGCCGTCGTGGCCGCCCTCCAAAAGCAGCCGCAGCCCATGGGCCTGACCAACCCCCTCCAGGGCCGAGCCTTGCGCATCATCCAAACCCTCATCACCGCCACCGAAGCACAAGGCCACAAGGCAGCGCTCGGAACCACACAAGGCGCTCCCCCGCCCCATCGGCGGCGCAAGGCACCACCGCACTTCTCCATCACCGCCCAAGGCGAAAGTGTCGGCTTCCTCGTCCTTCAAGAACAGGACCGCAGCGAACACGTCCCCACGGACAAAGAACTCGCCGACGCCAAGAAGTACTCATGGATGCGCATCCCCCACTTTGACTACACCCCCTCCAGCCAGCTGCGTTTCATACTCCGCGGCGGCAGCCCGCACCGTGCAAGCGAATGGGCGGATCTCCCCCACCGGCCTCTGGAAGAACAACTCGCCGAGATCGTGCAGGAGGTCGGCCTCCGTGGCGAAGCCGCGGAGCGCAAACGCCTCGCGGACCAGAAAGCCAGAGAGGTAGAGCGAAAGCGCTGGGAAGCCGCCATGCAGGAAGCCCACGCCGCCTACGCCTACCGCGTCAAACACCTCGGAGAACAGGCAGACACCCGGTACCAGGCCAGCCGCCTGGCGGAATACATCGCAGCAGTACGCGACCGCGCCACATCACTTCCGCCCGGGCAGAAGCGGACCGAGATCGAGGCGTGGCTCGCGTTCGCGCACGCGCACCTCCAACACCTCACCGAATCGGTCTCAGCGCCGAAACTGCCCACGCCACCAAAGCCCAGCGGCGACGACCTCAAGCCTTTCCTCGGCCACTGGAGCCCCTACGGACCCCGCTCCTACTGAGCCGGACCAGGGGAAATTACACCGCCACAAGCCGGACCCGCTCGCCGCACAGCTTGGTCATGTCGTCAATATCGGAAGTCAGCATGACCACGGGGCGGTGCTGTCGCAGCGCGGCCTCGGCGACGGCCGCATCGATCGCGTACTTGTGTCCGTGCAACCCGGCATTCATCGGCAGCTTCGAGGCCGCCCTTGCCTCTTCGTCACCGACCGGGACGACCCGCAGCCCGGAAAGCACCCAGTTCAGGCGGGGCTTGTTCGTACGGGCATGGACGGCCTCGATGATGGTGAGCGCACTGATCACGACCTCCATGCCGCGCGAGCGCGCCTCAGCGATCAGAGCCACCACCTGCTCGTCATCGGCGAGCAGCTTCGAGAGCCCTTCGCTGTCCAGGACGAGCGTCCCCTCGTGACTCAGCCTGCGGCGGGCCACTCGGCCTCCTCGGCGAACACCTCGTCAAAGACCTGCCGCGCCCGCTGACGAGCCGGCTCGGAGACCGGCCCCTTGCGGCTCTCGTAGTCCGCCAGGTACTCGTCCAGGACCTGCCCGCGCAACTCACGCTCGACCGCCTCGGCGATGAACGCGGAGAACTCCCGCTTCCCCACTCGCGCCCGGATCGCCTCCGCCGTCCCCTCCGGCAGCGACAGGCTCACCCGCGTCGCCGGGCCTTCCCCGATGCTGTACGTCGTCTCAGCCATGCCCTCGATTGTGTCAAACGAGTAGGAAAAATGCCACGCCCGCACTACCTTCACAGCTCGACCTGTGCCCTGCTCGCGCAAATCCCAGCACGGCCACCCCCATCCCACCCCAGCACAATCCCAGCACGGTACGGATGACCAGGGATGACGACAGGTGACGAGGGGTCAGCTATCCCAGCACCATCCCAGCACGGGAAAACACAAAGGGCCCGACCCCGAAGAGTCGGACCCCATCCGACCTGCATGTTTGCGAGATCAGCGACGTGGTGATACGTCAGCCGCTACACGTTGAAGCGGAACTCGACCACGTCGCCGTCCTGCATCACGTAGTCCTTGCCCTCCATGCGGGCCTTGCCTGCCGCGCGGGCCTCGGCCACCGAGCCTGTCGTGACCAGGTCGTCGAAGGAGATGACCTCCGCCTTGATGAAGCCCTTCTGGAAGTCGGTGTGGATCACGCCCGCCGCTTCCGGGGCCGTCGCGCCCTTTTTGATCGTCCAGGCGCGGGATTCCTTGGGGCCTGCGGTGAGGTAGGTCTGCAGGCCCAGGGTGCGGAAGCCTACGTGGGCGAGGGTGGCAAGGCCCGGTTCTTCCTGGCCTACGGACTGGAGCAGTTCCAGGGCCTCGTCGTCGTCCAGCTCCGCCAGGTCCGACTCCAGCTTGGCGTTGAGGAAGATCGCCTCGGCGGGGGCCACCAGCGCGCGCTGTTCTTCCTTGAAGGTGTCGTCCGTCAGCTCCTCCTCGTCCACGTTGAAGACGTAGAGGAACGGCTTGGTCGTCAGCAGGTGCAGGTCGTGGAGCAGCTCCGTGCGCTCCGTGCCCTGTTCCAGGCCCGCGGCGAAGAGGGGCTGGCCCGTCTCCAGGATGGCCTGGGCCTCCTCGATCGCCTTGACCTTGGGGCCGACGTCCTTCTTGATGCGGGACTCGCGCTGGAGGCGCGGCAGGACCTTCTCGATGGTCTGGAGGTCGGCGAGGATCAGCTCGGTGTTGATCGTCTCGATATCGCTCTTGGGCGAGACCTTGCCGTCGACATGGACGACGTTCTCGTCCTTGAACGCCCGGATGACCTGGCAGATCGCGTCGGACTCGCGGATGTTCGCCAGGAACTTGTTGCCCAGGCCCTCACCCTCCGACGCGCCGCGCACGATGCCCGCGATGTCGACGAAGTCGACCGTCGCCGGGAGGATCTTCTGCGAGCTGAACAGCTCCGCGAGCTTGTTCAGGCGCGGGTCGGGTACGCCGACGACGCCGACGTTGGGCTCGATCGTGGCGAACGGGTAGTTGGCCGCCAGCACGTCGTTCTTGGTCAGGGCGTTGAACAGGGTCGACTTGCCGACATTCGGCAGGCCGACGATTCCGATCGTGAGCGACACGTTGGCGACTTCCTGAAGTGAGGGGCTGAGCGGGGACTGGCGACTGCCCAGTTTACGGGCGGCCCGCCGGGCTCGACGACGGGTCGGGGGACGCGGTGTGCGACGGGCTGGGTGGCGGGCTGGGTGACGGGTCGCCCATGGGGTTACGACGGTTCTACGTCACGCCCGGGACCCGCCGTGACGCGGCCGAAGACCTCGAACTCAACCCCAAGGTCATTCAAAGGGCGTGTCCAACCCCCGATCGGGACCCCCCGGCCACCTACGTTGTTCGGGTGGAGCAGCCCAGGACACGTCCCCCCCAGCGCCGGCAGCGGCCGCAGACCACCCTCCCGGCTCCGACGCGCGGCGCGGTCTCGGCGGCCGCGGGCTCCTACCGGGTGCCCGGACCCGGTCCGGGCGGCCGGCGGGTGCCGCCCATCGTGCTCACGTTGCGCAGACTGCCCAATCCCCGGTTCACCGGGCTCGGCGCCGGGCTCTTCGCCGTCGCCGCGATGCTCTGCGTCGGCTTCCTCGACGAGCTGATCCTCGACGGGGCGCCGCTCGCGTACGGGCTGCTGTTCCTGCCGCTCAGCGCGGCGACCGCGCTGTGGGTACGGACGGCGGACCTGGTCACGGCGCCGATCAGCGTGCCGATCGCCTTCGCCGTCGGCACCGTACCGATCTCGGGCGGGTCCGGCGGTCTCGGCGGCCAGACGATGGCCGTGATCACCACTCTCGCCGTGCACGCCGGCTGGCTGTACGGGGGGACGCTCGTCGCCGGCGTCATCGCGTCCGTACGGAAAGTACGGCAGATGGGGCGGCGACAGCTCGCACGTGACACCGCCGCAGCCGCCTCCATCGGCACGGGGACCCGGCTCCCGCGACGCTAGGCCGCGACGCTAGGCCGCGACGCTAGGCCGCGTCGCGGGAGCCGGGTCGCGGGAGTCGGGTCGCTGGGCCGCGTCGCCGGGCCGGGTCCCGCAGGTCCGCGTCCGCCCCCACCCTCGGGGGCGGCGGCGCGGTCGCCCGGCCGCCCCCTCAGCTCAGCGCCTCGCCGCCGCCATCGCCGCTCCCACGATCCCCGCGTTGTTCTGGAGCTGCGCCGGGACCATCTCCGCCCTGACGCCCTCGATCAGCGGCAGGAACTTGTCCGCCTTGCGGCTGACGCCGCCGCCGATGATGAACAGCTCCGGCGAGAACAGCATCTCCACATGCTTCAGATACTTCTGGACGCGATGCGCCCAGTGGTGCCAGCTCAGTTCCTCGTCGTCCTTGGCCTTGGTCGACGCGTGCTTCTCCGCGTCATGGCCGTGCAGCTCCAGATGGCCCAGCTCCGTGTTGGGCACGAGCGTGCCGTCGATGAAGAGCGCGCTGCCGATGCCCGTGCCGAACGTGAGCAGGAAGACCGTGCCCTTACGGCCGCGCCCGGCGCCGAAGGCCATCTCGGCCACGCCCGCCGCGTCCGCGTCGTTCAGGACCGTGACCGGCATGCTCAGGCGCTCGCCCAGCAGTTCGCCCGCGTCCACGTCGATCCACGACTTGTCGACATTGGCCGCCGTACGGATGACGGAGCCGGTCACCACCCCGGGGAAGGTGATGCCGACCGGCCCCGACCAGCCGAAGTGCTCCACGACCTCCACCACGCCGTCCGTCATGCTCTCGGGCGTCGCGGGGTGCGGGGTCAGTACTTTGTGGCGCGGCTCCGCCAGGTCGCCGCGCTCCAGGTCCACGGGCGCGCCTTTGATTCCCGAGCCGCCGATGTCCACTCCGAAGACGTTCATGGACGACACGTTACGGCCAGATGCTGACAACGAGTTATTTCCGTGCCGCCGCAGCGCACTTCCGTGCGGTCGCAGCGTACTTCTGTACCCTCGCGTTACTTCTGTGCCATCGCGGCCGCTTCGGCGCGCAGATCGCGGCGCAGCTCCTTCGGGAGCGAGAAGGTGATGGACTCCTCGGCGGCCTTGACGATCTCGACGTCCTCGAAGCCGCGCGCGGCCAGCCACTCCAGCACGCCCTCCACCAGAACCTCCGGTACGGACGCCCCCGACGTCACGCCGACCGACGACACCCCGTCGAGCCACGTCTCGTCGATCTCGTCCGCGGCGTCGACCAGATGGGCGGCGGCGGCGCCCGCGCCGAGCGCGACCTCGACCAGCCGCACCGAGTTGGACGAGTTCTTGGACCCGACGACGATGACCAGATCGGCGTCGGAGCCCATCTGCTTCACCGCGATCTGCCGGTTCTGCGTGGCGTAGCAGATGTCGTCGCTCGGCGGCGAGATCAGCAGCGGGAACTTCTCCTTGAGCTTGTCGACCGTCTCCATCGTCTCGTCCACGGAGAGCGTGGTCTGGGAGAGCCAGACGACCTTCGACTCGTCGCGCACCTCCACGTTCGCCACGTCGTCGGGGCCGTCGACCAGCGTGATGTGGTCCGGGGCCTCGCCCGAGGTGCCGATGACCTCCTCATGGCCGTCGTGGCCGATCAGCAGGATGTCGTAGTCGTCGTTCGCGAACCGGACGGCTTCCTTGTGGACCTTGGTGACCAGCGGGCAGGTCGCGTCGATCGTGGCGAGGTTGCGGCCCGCGGCCTCGTCGTGAACGACGGGAGCGACGCCGTGCGCCGAGAACATGACGATGGATCCCTCGGGGACCTCGGCCGTCTCCTCGACGAAGATGGCGCCCTTCCGCTCCAGGGTCTGCACGACGTACTTGTTGTGGACGATCTCGTGTCGGACGTAGATCGGCGCGCCGTACTGCTCCAGGGCCTTCTCGACGGCGATCACCGCGCGGTCCACGCCCGCGCAGTAACCACGGGGGGCGGCGAGCAGGACGCGTTTGCGGGACGTAGCAGTCATGCGTCCCATCGTAAGGCCGCCCAGAACAGGCGCGAGATCGCCCGTACTGGTGAGACTGGGCGGGTACGGACGGGGCATACATGGCGGACATGGCCAGGCGTACCCGCCCAGCGTGACCGGGCGTACCTGCCGGCATGAAGGAACGACGACGACGATCGGACGCATGCGATGACGGCTGAGGGGCAGGGGCCCGCGGACGGTGAGCCCGCGCGTGGCGGGTCCGCGCACGGCGAGTCCGCGCACACCGGGCCCGCGCGCGGCCAGTCCGCGCACACGGGGCCCGCGGGCGGCGGGCCCGCGCACACCGGACTGCGGCGGACGCTGCGCTTCCGCGACCTCGTCGTGTACGGGCTCCTCTTCATCGCCCCGATGGCCCCCGTCGGTGTCTTCGGCACGCTCGACGCGAAGTCGCACGGCTCGGTGGCGCTGGTCTATGTGGTGTCCACCGTCGCGATGGGCTTCACCGCCTTCAGTTACGCCCAGATGGTGCGAGTGGCCCCGCAGGCGGGCTCGGTCTTCGCGTACGCCCGCAAGGGGCTGGGCGAGGCGCCCGGGTTCATCGCCGGGTGGATGGCGATGCTGGACTATCTGCTGATCCCGGCCGTCGCCTATCTCTTCGCGGGGATCGCGATGGAGGCGCTGGTGCCGTCCGTCGACCGGTGGGTGTGGACGGCGATCGCCGTCGTGATCACGACACTGCTCAATCTGACCGGGGTGCGGGCCGCGGCCCGGGTGGGCTTCGCCGTGCTCGCCCTGGAGATCGTGGTGCTGCTGGTGTTCGTGGTGTCGGCGATCGTGGTGCTCGTACGGGACGGCGCCGAGCGTGGCTGGTCCACGCCGTTCACCAGCGATACGGGTTTCTCGGCCGTCGCTGTGCTCAGCGCGGTGTCGGTGGCCGTGCTGTCGTACCTCGGGTTCGACGCCATCGCCTCGTTCGCCGAGGAGGTGACGGGCGGTTCGCGGCAGGTGGCGCGGGCGGTGCTGCTCTGCCTGGGCCTGGCGGGGCTGCTGTTCATCGCGCAGACGTACCTGGTGGCGCTGCTGGAGACCCGGACCTCGGCCCAGCTCGCCGCCGATCCGGTGGCGCAGGGCTCGGCGTTCTACGACGCGGTGGACGCGTCGGTCGGCAGGTGGCTGCACGACCTGGTCGCGTCGAGCAAGGCGATCGGCGCGGCGTTCGCGGCGCTGGCGGGCCAGGCGGCGGCGGGGCGGCTGCTCTTCGCGATGGGCAGGGAGCGCAGACTGCCCCGCGCACTGGCCCGTACGGACTCGGGCGTGCCGCGCGTCGCGCTGCTGCTGGCCGCCGTGGTGACGCTGCTGGCGGCGGTCTGGGCGGCGCGCCGGGACGACGGCCTCGACCGGCTGGTGTCGGTGGTCAACATCGGCGCGCTGACGGCGTTCGTACTGCTGCACGCGTCGGTGGTGGGCTGGTTCGCGGTACGCCGCCCAGGCCGCGGCCCGAACTGGTTCACGCAGGTGGTGGTCCCGGTGATCGGCGCGGGGATCTTGATCGCGGTCATCGTGGAGGCGGCGGACTCGGCGCAGTTGGTGGGCGCGGTGTGGCTGGCGGTGGGGCTGGTGGTGCTGCTGGTGCAGTGGCGAGGACGGAGGGGACCGGGGTCGCCGGGGCCGGGGCCGAAAGCAGCCTCCGGGACGGGGCCGGGGGCGGGTTCCTGATCTACGGCGGGCTCCGCCGCAGGGCCGTGAGCCCGAAGTCGGCGCTGGGCCGGAGCCCGGCTCCGGGCCCGGCTCGTGAGCGTGTCTCTTGAATCCGTTCATGAGATCGTCGTGCTCGTGATCGAGTCCTGGGTGATCGATGACGGCCGCCCTGTCCCGGTGTCGTCGGAGACGGTACTGGCAGCTCTTCGGTCGAGGATCGACAGCGGGCAGCTTGAGACGTGGCTGATCAGTTCGTCGGGACGGTCGCTGGCCTTCGTGACGAACACCGAGCGCGCGATGGTGATGCTGCTCGAAGAAGAGGGCGATCCCGGCGAGCATGCCGTGGCCCCGGAATCCGAGGGGTCGAGCGGCGGGTTCGTCCTCTCGAACGGGCAGCACGATGAGTACCCGGATGAGGACACCGTCCCAACCGGTGAGGCGTTCAGGCTCGTGGAGCACATCGTCGGCACGGGGGGCTGGCCGGCGGACGCACGCTGGGTGGCCGATCGCTGAGCGGTCGATCGCTGAGCGGTCGATCGCTGAGCGGTCGATCGCCGGGCCCGGATGAGGATGCGCCGAGGCGGTTGACGCAGCGCTCGACTGATTTGCGCGGCCTGTATGCATCGGCGTCGAAGGCGGCCAGGTCGGTGGAGGCGATCACGGAGCGCGCAGGATGAATACCCGCGGTCCGCCGGGCCGGCATCGGGTCGGATCTGTGGTCGTCCGGGGCCGCTTCGCGGAACACGGACGGCGCCCATGACGGCCTCGAAGGCTGATGCGTCGACCGGACCGCCCTGGCCTGCGATGACGGGGAGGGCCAAGGCCGTGCGCGGCTGTCGCCGGCGAGGTGGGCCTTCGCACTTAGGCCGCCGCGGGAGCGTCCCGGCGCGTGGTCACCGGGCTCGCCCCGGTCCAGCGCCCGCATTTGGGTCCGCCTCTGAAGGAGGCCGGTGCGGAGTGGGCTCCGGGTCCCGGGCGGGGTCCTCGGCAAGGTCCGGTCCGGGTCTCGGTCCGGCTCCGAGACGGGATCCGGTTACCGGCCGGGGCAGGACCCCCGCCCGGCCTCGCGGTTTCGGGGTGATGTCGTAGGCGGCGGATACGCTCCCCGCATGGCTCTCAACACGTCAGCCGAGGCTCCGCTGCCCGTCGGGGAGGTCTCGCGGCTCATCGGCGGGTGGATCGACCGGCTCGGTGCCGTCTGGGTCGAGGGGCAGATCACCCAGCTCTCGCGCAGGCCCGGCGCCGGGGTCGTCTTTCTGACGCTGCGCGACCCGTCGTACGACATCTCCGTGGGCGTCACCTGCTACCGGCAGGTCTTCGACGCCATCGCCGATGTGGTCTCCGAGGGCGCGCGCGTCGTGGTGCGGGCCAAGCCGGAGTGGTACGCGCCGCGTGGCCAGCTTTCGCTGCGGGCGACGGAGATAAGGCCCGTCGGGATGGGCGAACTGCTCGTACGGCTGGAGCAGTTGAAGAAGGCGCTGGCCGCCGAAGGGCTGTTCGCGCTCGACCGCAAGCGGCCGCTGCCGTTCCTGCCGCAGCTCATCGGCCTGGTCTGCGGCCGGGCCTCGGCGGCCGAGCGCGACGTCCTGGAAAACGCGCGCCGGCGCTGGCCGGCCGTCCGCTTCGAGGTGCGTAACACGGCGGTGCAGGGCGTCAACGCGGTCGCGCAGGTCGTCGAGGCGGTGCGGGAGCTGGACGAGCTGCCCGAGGTCGACGTGATCGTCGTCGCGCGCGGCGGCGGCAGCGTGGAGGATCTGCTGCCGTTCTCGGACGAGCAGCTCATCCGGGCGGTCGCGGAGTGCCGTACGCCCGTGGTGTCCGCGATCGGACACGAGCCGGACTCGCCGCTGCTGGATCTGGTGGCGGACGTACGGGCGTCGACCCCGACGGACGCGGCGAAACGGATCGTCCCCGACGTCGGGGAGGAGCTGGACCGGGTGCAGGCGCTGCGGGACCGGGCGCTGCGGACCGTGCAGGGGCTGCTGGACAGGGAGGAGCGCGGGCTCGCGCACGCGCTGGCCAGGCCGGTGATGGAGCGGCCCCACCGGATGCTGGAGGAGCGCGCGGCCGAGGTGACGGCGCTGGCCGACCGGGGCCGCCGGGTGCTGCGGCATCAGCTCGACCGCGCCGACTCGGAGCTGTCGCACACGCTGGCGCGAGTGGTCGCGCTGTCGCCTGCGGCGACGCTGGAGCGGGGCTACGCGGTGCTGCAGCGCGCGGACGGCTCGGTCGTGAGGTCCCCGGAAGGGCTCGCCGGCGCGGAGGAACTGCGGGCGAGGGTGGCGGACGGGGAGTTCACGGTGCGGGTGACGGAGTGAGGACGAAGGTGTCAGGCGCGGTGAAGTGCGCGGTTGTTGTCGGAGAGCGCTCGTAGGGTGGATGCCATGGCCAAGACAGACACGGAAACATCAGCGGCCACGGCCGGTGAGCCGCTCGGCTACGAGCAGGCGCGCGACGAACTGATCGAGGTCGTCCGCCGGCTGGAGACTGGCGGCACGACGCTGGAGGAGTCGCTGGCCCTGTGGGAGCGCGGCGAGGAGCTGGCCAAGGTCTGCCGCCGCTGGCTGGAGGGCGCCCGCGCCCGCCTGGACGCCTCCCTGGCCACCCCGGAACGGGACGAGCCGACCCCGGACGAGTAACGCCCACGAGGGGGGCCGGGCAACCAGCGCCGGGCCCCGCCAGGCGCGCTCGCGGCGGCCGTTGAATCCCGGGCCTGGCCCGTATGCCCTGGCGCCGCGCCCCGCCTCGTGGGGGGCCGGGCAACCAGCGCCGGGCCCCGCCAGGCGCGCTCGCGGCGGCCGTTGAATCCCGGGCCTGGCCCGTACGCCCCGGCACCGCGCCCCGCCTCGTGGGGGGGGCCGGGCAACCGGCCCCGGGCCCCTGCGGGCGCACTCGCGGCGGCCGCCGGATCCCGGGCCCGGCCCGTGCGCCCTGGCACCGCGCCGCGCCTCGCGGGGCTGTCGGTACCCGACGCGGCCCCCGCAGCAGCCCCCGCACCGGACAGGTGCCACGAGCACGGCCGCCCGGCAGGCAGCGTGCCACGCTCGCCGACGGCCGGGGCGGCCTCCCGCGCCCAGGTGCCGCCCCCAAGCCCCGCGTCAACCGGCCGTCACGACGGCGCAGCCGGGGCTCCCGCGCCTTGGCGCCGACCTGCGGGGCCCTCGTCGGTCAGCGGCACGGCCCCACCGGACAGGCGCGCGCGACCAGGGCCCCCGACCGCGGTGTCGCCGCTCCACCGCGGCGTGCGACCGCTGAGCCTGGCGTGCCGCCGCGCCGCCACCGGGCCGAGTGCCCAGGGCCGCTCGTTCAGGTCAGGTAGGACTTGCCTGCCCTGGCACCGGACAGGTGGGTACGAACCCGACGCCTGGAGGCGGGTGCGCCCAGGACCACCGCAGGTCGTTGCCTCCCGGCTCTGCAGGCGTACGGCTGCCCCGGCCGCTCGTCCGGATCAGGCTGAACTCGCCTGCCCTGGCGCCGCGCCTCGCAGCGCTGTCGTCAGTCAAAGACGCGGCCCGCGCGCCGGTCACACAGGGCGGGCTCTATGCCTGGCACCGCAAGGCACGCTGCGTTACGCCGGACATAGAGCGCCTCGGTGCCGCGCCCCCGCCGGGCCGAGCGCCCGGGTGCCTCCGGACTCCGGCACCCCACCGACCCGACGTGCGGACGCGCAACGGCCTCGCGCCCGGCAAGCGGCGCCCCGGAGCGTCCCCGGATCCCGTCGACGGCCGGGTGCCTGCCGGCCCTCACGAGCCGGACGGGACTTCGCGGACGCTACCCGGCGCGCGCCGCCCCACCGCCCCCCGCGCAAGCCTCAGGCGCCCGCCTTCACCGTCGTCTTCTTGAATTCCAGCGCCGCCGCCATCGCGCCCAGGCGTTCGTACGACGCCGTGCCCGTCACCACCGTCGTCGCGCCGTTCTCCGTGCGGACCAGGGCGTCGTAGTGCGGGCCCTGCCAGCGCTGCCAGGGTTGGCCGGCGACCTCTTGGGTCTTGCCCGTGTTCTTGGCCTCCTGCGTCACGTCCGAGACGTACCGCTTCGTCGGCGACGTCGACTGCTCGATCGCGACGTACTCGCCCTCCGGGTCCAGGAAGCCGAGGTGCCAGGCGTGGCCGTTCGCGCCGTCGTACGTGACGGAGGTGGCCTTCCACTTGCCCGGCAGGCCCGTGGGGGCCGCGACCGGGTACGGCGCCGCGCGGCGGGCCGTCAGGAGTTCGACCCGGTAGTCGACCTTCTTGACCGGGTCCGCCTTGTCGTCATGGGGGACGAACACATAGATGACCGCGACGATGATCCCGATGACCACCATCGACAGCAACATGTCCCGCACCGTCTGTCTGCCTCGCTCGCCTGCCACTCCCCCATCGTCGCATCAGCGTTTCGCGCTCATCCGTGGACCCCTCTGCTCAAGTTGTCGATGTACGGATAGAGTCGTATCACCCTCTTTTCCGGCCGTCGCCGTACAGAAAGGTGCGTTCCGATGACCGAGCATCAGCTACCTCCCCCTCTTGAGGTGTCTCCCGAGGCACCTGACCGCAACCTCGCCCTGGAACTCGTACGGGTCACGGAGGCCGCCGCGATGGCGGCCGGCCGGTGGGTCGGCAGGGGTGACAAGAACGGCGCCGACGGCGCCGCCGTGAACGCCATGCGGACCCTCGTCTCCACCGTCTCGATGAACGGCGTCGTCGTCATCGGCGAGGGCGAGAAGGACGAAGCCCCGATGCTGTTCAACGGCGAGCACGTCGGTGACGGCACCGGCGCCGAGGTCGACATCGCCGTGGACCCGATCGACGGCACAACCCTCAACGCCAAGGGCATGCCCAACGCCATCGCCGTGCTCGCCGCGGCCGACCGGGGCGCCATGTTCGACCCGTCGGCCGTCTTCTACATGGACAAACTGGTCACCGGGCCCGAGGCGGCCGACTTCGTCGACATCAACGCCCCGGTCGCCGTCAACATCCGCCGTGTCGCCAAGGCCAAGCGCTCGTCCCCCGAGGACGTCACGGTCGTCGTCCTCGACCGCCCGCGCCACGACGGCATCGTCAAGGAGATCCGGGAGACCGGCGCCCGCATCAAGTTCATCTCCGACGGCGATGTGGCCGGCTCCATCATGGCCGCGCGCGAAGGCACCGGCGTCGACCTGCTGATGGGCATCGGCGGTACGCCCGAGGGCATCATCTCGGCGTGCGCCATCAAGTGCCTCGGCGGAGTCATCCAGGGCAAGCTCTGGCCCAAGGACGACGACGAGCGCCGGCGCGCGATCGACGCGGGGCACGATCTGGACCGGGTGCTCTCCACGGACGATCTCGTCAGCGGCGACAACGTCTTCTTCGTCGCCACCGGCATCACCGACGGCGAGCTGCTGCGCGGCGTGCGCTACCGCTCCGAGACGGCGACGACCCAGTCGCTCGTGATGCGCTCGAAGTCGGGCACGATCCGGCAGATCGACTCCACCCACCGGCTGTCGAAGCTGCGCGCCTACAGCACCATCGACTTCGACCGTGCGAAGTAGCAAGTAGGAAGTAGGAAGTAGGAAGTAGCAGTAGCAGGACGAGTCGCATCGGAAGGGGTGTCCCCGTTGTGCGGCGGGGCACCCCTTCCGTACGCGATCAAGAACGGCCGGCGCTCAGCCCGCCGCCGCGATCCTGCCCGCCGGCGCCGCCTTGCGCAGCTCCACCTCGCGCCGCCTGCGCCGCGCCAGCACCACCCGGCGCTCGGCTGCGGTCAGGCCGCCCCAGACGCCGTACGGCTCGGGCTGGACCAAGGCGTGCTCCCGGCACTCCACCATCACGGGACACCGGGCACAGACCCGCTTCGCGGCCTCCTCACGCGACAGCCTCGCGGCTGTCGGCTCCTTGGAGGGGGCGAAGAACAACCCGGCCTCGTCCCGGCGGCACACAGCCTCCGAATGCCACGGGCCGGCCTGATCCTCCCGAGCGGGACTCCGCTGGGCGGGAACGGCAGCGACCTGCAGGGGCTGATGCGGCGGATGCAGCACGGTCTACTCCTGACGACGGCTTCGCGAGCGAGAGACGATGCAGCTCTCCCTACCCGCTGTGCGTGCTCCTATGCACTGAGTGGCCCTCGGGGCACAGTCCGCAGTCACCCGGGCCCCTGATCCGCCGTCGCTCAGGACACAGCCCACCGTCAGGACTTGAGGTGCTTGCGCAGCAGGTCCTGGAGGTTGGCGACGAACTTCCCGCGCTTCGGCTTGGCCTCGATGTTGCCGAACACCGAGTAGCCGTTGACCACGACCACCGGCGCGTCAGGCTCCGGTGCTTCCAGCGTGTGGACTTCGAAGTTCCCGAAGATTCCGGTGCCGCTGCCGCGCAGCGAGATGTTCTCCGGGACCCTGACCTCCACGTTGCCGAAGATCGACGTCGCGTTGATCACCGTGGTCCGCTGGCCGAAGAGCGCTTCGGTGAGATCGATCTCGATGTTGCCGAACAGCGCGAACGCGTTGGTCCGCGCCCCGATCCGCCAACGCCCCCTGCGGGTGTTGCTGCTGAAGACCGCGACCATGCTCTCGGCCGTCGCGTTCGGGTCCGCGGGCTCGTACGCGTAAGGGCCCGCCGCCCCGGAAGCTCCGGGCGCAGCGCCCCGCACCCCCTGGCCGCCGGACGGCAAGTCCCGTACCAGCGGCGCCAGCTCGGCGACCGTCTTGGCCCGGTAGACGGAATCGATCCGCTCGGCATGCTCCTCCGCGTCCAGCCGGCCCTCCGCCAGCGCCTCCCTGAGGATGTCGGCGGTCCGGTCCCGGTCCGCGTCGGAGGCCCGGATACCTGGGGGCTCCGCCGAAGCGACGGGCTTCTGGGGGTGCTTTTCGAGGTCCACGAAACCAATGTAGCGAAACGCGATAGATCGCGACTAGGGGCAGTTGCGGTGCGGCGCGTCGGCAGTTGCGGTGCGGCGCGTCGGCAGTTGCCGTGCGGCGCGTCGGCGATGCGGCACAGAGAGGGGAGAGACCGGGCGAGTGAGCCGTACCTCACCGTCCAGGCACCCGCGCAGCGTCCTACGCTGGAGGTCGCCCGGCCAACGGAGGCCGCGCCGCCGCCCGTCGAGTGAGGAATGGCCGTAATGCCGGATTTTGCGTACTCCGATCTGCTTCCCGTCGGAGAGGACACCACGCCCTACCGGCTGGTGACCGCCGAAGGCGTCTCCACCTTCGAGGCCGACGGGCGTACGTTCCTGAAGGTGGAGCCGGCGGCCCTGCGCACGCTGGCCGCCGAGGCCATGCACGACATCTCGCACTATCTGCGCCCCGCCCACCTCAGCCAGCTCCGCCGGATCATCGACGACCCCGAGGCGTCGTCCAACGACAAGTTCGTGGCGCTCGACCTGCTGAAGAACGCGAACATCGCGGCGGCGGGTGTGCTGCCGATGTGCCAGGACACCGGTACGGCGATCGTGATGGGCAAGCGGGGTCAGCAGGTGCTGACGGGCGGCGGTGACGAAGAGGCCCTGTCGCACGGCATCTACGACGCGTACACGAAGCTCAACCTGCGCTACTCGCAGATGGCTCCGCTCACCATGTGGGAGGAGAAGAACACCGGCTCGAACCTGCCCGCGCAGGTGGAGCTGTACGCGACGGACGGCGGCGCGTACAAGTTCCTCTTCATGGCCAAGGGCGGCGGCTCGGCCAACAAGTCGTTCCTCTACCAGGAGACGAAGGCGATCCTCAACGAGGGCGCCATGATGAAGTTCCTTGAGGAGAAGATCCGTTCGCTGGGTACGGCGGCCTGCCCGCCCTACCACCTGGCGATCGTCGTCGGCGGTACGTCCGCGGAGTTCGCGCTGAAGACCGCCAAGTACGCCTCCGCGCACTACCTGGACGAGCTGCCCGCCGAGGGCTCCCCCACCGGACACGGCTTCCGCGACAAGGAGTTGGAGCAGAAGGTCTTCGAGCTGACCCAACGGATCGGTATCGGCGCCCAGTTCGGCGGCAAGTACTTCTGCCACGACGTACGGGTCGTCCGGCTGCCCCGGCACGGCGCCTCGCTGCCCGTCGCGATCGCCGTGTCCTGCTCGGCCGACCGCCAGGCGGTGGCGAAGATCACGGCCGAGGGCGTCTTCCTTGAGCAGTTGGAGACGGACCCCGCGCGCTTCCTGCCGGAGACGACCGACGAGCACCTGGACGAGACCGAGGTCGTCCGGATCGACCTCAACCGGCCGATGGACGACGTCCTCGCCGAGCTGACCAAGTACCCGGTCAAGACCCGGCTTTCGCTGACCGGACCGCTGGTGGTGGCCCGGGACATCGCGCACGCGAAGATCAAGGAACGGCTCGACGCGGGCGAGGAGATGCCGCAGTACCTGAAGGACCACCCCGTCTACTACGCGGGTCCCGCGAAGACCCCCGAGGGCTACGCCTCGGGCTCCTTCGGCCCCACGACCGCCGGCCGGATGGACAGTTACGTCGAGCAGTTCCAGGCGGCGGGCGGCTCCAAGGTCATGCTGGCGAAGGGCAACCGCTCCCGGCAGGTCACCGACGCCTGCGGCACGCACGGCGGCTTCTACCTCGGCTCGATCGGCGGGCCCGCGGCCCGGCTGGCCCAGGACTGCATCAAGAAGGTCGAGGTCGTCGAGTACGAGGAGCTGGGCATGGAGGCGGTCTGGAAGATCGAGGTGGAGGACTTCCCCGCGTTCGTCGTCGTGGACGACAAGGGCAACGACTTCTTCACCGAGCCGGCCCCCGCGCCCACCTTCACCAGCATCCCGGTCCGGGGCCCGGGACTGGGCTGAACAAGCCCGAACAGCCCGCTCGACAGCGACAGCCGCGGCCCGCTCGACGGCGACAGCCGCCGCCCGCTCAACAGCCGCCCGCTCAGGCGCTGTCGAGCGGGCCCCTGCTGTCGTCCGTCCCGTCCAGCGGCGCTTCCAGCAGCCCCGAAGTCGCCAGCAGGAAGCCGAGTTGGGCCCGGCTCTTGCTGCCGAGCTGCTCCGAGACCTTCCGCATGTGCTCGGCGACGCTGCGCCTGCTCATCCCGATCCGGCGCGCGATCGACGCGTCCGTCTCGCCGTTGACCACGGCCAGCAGGATCGTCCGCTGGAGGTCCGAGGTGATGACGCGCGTACGCGGCGAGCCGACCGCGGGACGCACCGGAACCGCCCTGGCCCACGAGCTGTTGAAGTGGTTCAGCAGGAAGCGGATCAGGGCCGGGTGCTGGACCCGTACGGCGGTGCTCGCCGTCGACACCTCGTCCGACGGGATGAACGCCATCTCGCGGTCGAATATCAGCATCCGGTCGAAGACGTCGGCGATCGTCCTGACCTCCGCGCCCGCCGCCGTCACCTCCTCGATGTACGAGAGGGTCGGCCCGTGCGAGCGCACCGTGTGCTGGTAGATCGTCCGCTGGCGCACCCCGCGCGCCAGCAGGTCCCTGGAGCGCGCGAGCCCGTCGGCCAGGGCCACGGCGGGCCGCACACCGCCCGGCTGGATGGTGAGGATCTCGTCCCGGCAGTCGGCCACGGCGGTGTCGATCGCCGCGTTGATGACGGACAGGCCGACGATCCTGGTGAGTACGGGCGGGTCCAGCCGGTGCTTGTCGTCGTAGAGACCCTCGAAGACCGCGAGCGCCGAGCGCAGTGAGCGCAGTCTGCTGTGCCGTTCGGCGATCTCCTCCTCGACCGGGCCGAGCGCGGTGAGCGCGGCGGCACCCGGTGGGATGAGGCTCATGAACGCGGCCGATTCGCCGTCGTCCACGACGAGCCCCAGGGCGTGCAGACAGCCCGGCACCTCGTCGCGCCGGACCCGCCCCGCCTCAAGACCGTGCCGGTACACGGCCAGCGCCGCCTCGCACGGCCGACTCTGTGACGATTCGCGGCAATCGCATGCCCATGGGGTGGATTGATCGTCCTTCACAACTATGCAGATTACATTTGTACGTCCGTTGATTGTGTCCCTGACAGCCCGTGATCGGCCACGATGAGTGTGCGGCGCCCAGTCGCGAACCGCCCCGCCCGGTCACTCCCATGCCGCGGCGGGGCCCCACTCGGAGGATGTCGCGGTGCCACGGGGGTACACCGCGCCATCCCTCCGAGGTGGCCCGGCCGCCGCGGGGAACACATCCCATGACCAGGATGCTGTTGCCCGTAGGAGGTACGACCCACGATGACGAACGACGTGAGCCCCGACCAGGGCGGTTTCCGCACCGAGCACGACTCCATGGGCGAGGTGCGGGTGCCGGCCGCGGCCAAATGGCGCGCCCAGACACAGCGGGCCGTGGAGAACTTCCCCATCTCGGGCCAGCACCTGGAACGCGCGCACATCGAGGCCCTGGCGCGGATCAAGGCGGCCGCCGCCAAGGTCAACGCCGACCTCGGGGTGATCGACAAGGACATCGCCGGGGCGATCCAGGAGGCGGCGGCCGAGGTCGCCGCGGGCCGCTGGGACGAGCACTTCCCGGTGGACGTCTTCCAGACCGGGTCGGGCACGTCGTCCAACATGAACACCAACGAGGTGCTGGCCACGCTCGCCACCGAGCGCCTCGGCAGGGACGTCCACCCCAACGACCACGTCAACGCGTCGCAGAGTTCCAACGACGTCTTCCCCTCCAGCATCCATATCGCGGCGACGGCGGCCGTCACCGGCGAACTGATGCCCGCGCTGGACCATCTGGCGCAGGCCCTGGAGCGTAAGGCGGACGAATTCGCCGAGGTCGTGAAGTCGGGCCGGACGCATCTGATGGACGCGACGCCCGTCACGCTCGGCCAGGAGTTCGGCGGCTACGCCGCGCAGATCCGGTACGCGGTGGAGCGGCTGACGGCCTCGCTGCCGCGCCTCGCCGAGCTGCCGCTGGGCGGTACGGCGGTGGGCACCGGCATCAACACGCCGGCCGGCTTCTCGGCCGCCGTGATCGAGGAGGTGGCCCGTACGACCGGGCTGCCGCTGACGGAGGCCCGTAACCACTTCGAGGCGCAGGGCGCGCGCGACGGGCTCGTGGAGACATCGGGCCAGCTCCGTACGCTCGGTGTCTCGCTGACGAAGATCGCGAACGATCTGCGCTGGATGGCGTCGGGCCCGCGCACCGGACTCGCCGAGATCGCGCTCCCCGACCTCCAGCCGGGCTCCTCGATCATGCCGGGCAAGGTCAACCCGGTGATCCCCGAGGCCGTGGTGATGGTGGCGGCGCAGGTCACGGGCAACGACGCGACGGTCGCAGCGGCGGGCGCCGCGGGGAACTTCGAGCTGAACGTGATGCTGCCGGTGATCGCCAAGAACCTGCTGGAGTCCGTGCGGCTGCTGGCCAATGTGAGCCGGCTGCTCGCTGACCGCACGGTCGACGGGATCACCGCCAACGTGGAGCGGGCGCGCGCGTACGCCGAGTCGTCCCCGTCCGTCGTGACACCCCTGAACAAGTACATCGGGTACGAGGAGGCGGCGAAGGTCGCCAAGAAGTCGCTCGCCGAGGAGAAGACCATCCGCGAGGTGGTGCTGGCCTCGGGTTACGTCGAGCGCGGCGATCTCACCCTGGCGCAGTTGGACGAGGCGCTGGACGTGCTGAGGATGACGCGGCCGTGAATGGGTGACGCGCACCGCAGCGCTGAGTGAGCCTCACCTCTAGGATCTGTGCATGACGGAGACGGAAGGGCGGAAATGGCCGCCCGGCACGCAGATCCTGTGGCGCTACCGCGAGAACGGTGGCGATCGCATACACATCTGCCGTCCCGTCACGGTCGTCCGGGACACGGACGACGTGCTCGCCGTGTGGCTGGCGCCCGGCACCGAGTGCGTGCGCCCCGCCCTCGCCGACGGCAGGCCCGTCCACCTCGAACCGCTCGCCACCCGCTACACGGCGCCGCGCACGGTGGTGCGCGACGAGTGGTACGGCATGGGTGTGCTGAAGCTGGCCCGCCCCGGCGACCCCTGGTCGGTGTGGGTGTGGTGGAGCACGGGCTGGCGCTTCCAGAGCTGGTACGTGAACCTCGAGAGCCCGCGCACCCGCTGGTCGGGCGGTATCGACTCGGAGGACCACTTCCTCGACATCGACGTCTACGCGGACCGTAGCTGGCGCTGGCGGGACGAGGACGAGTTCGCGCAGGCCCAGCAGGACGGGCTGATGGACCGGGCGCAGGCGCGCCGGGTCAGGGCGGCGGGCCGGGCGGCGATCGAGACGATCTCGGCCTGGTCGGCGCCGTTCGCGGACGGCTGGGAGCGGTGGCGGCCCGATCCGCGGTGGCCGGTGCCCGCCCTGCCGGACGACTGGGACCGGATGCCGGCCCGGTCCGAGGTGGCGGCCGGATGACCGGGCGTACGGATCGGTCCGCCCACCGGTCCCGCGCCCCGGTCCGCACACCGGTCAGCGCCCTGGTCCGCACCCCGGTCAGGGCATCGGCACGCGCGCCGGCCGCGAGCAGCGGACCGGCGGGGTCCGGGAGCCGTGGATCCGCCGGGTCAGGAACCGAGCCCGAATCCGGGTCCGAAACGGGCCCCGCGACCGTGCTCTGGATCACCGGGTCACAGCAACCGGCGCCGTGAGACCCTTGCTGTGCCCACCGGGTCCAACCGTAGGATCGTCCTCCGCAGGGCCTCACCTGGCCAACGGAGGAGCGCCGCGCACGACCTGACCTAAAGTCAACCGTAAGCAAGTCACCACGAGGGGGTAGGTGGAGCCGTGCGCGAAGGCCGCCACCCAGCCCCAGCCGACGCGACGATCGCAGCGCATCACCGGCCCGGACGGACGGAATCCCACGCGTGACGGAGCATCCCACCTCCCACGAAGGCCGGCAGCCCCTGGTTGCCAGGCCGCAGGAACGTACCCGGCCGCGCCAGGAGGCGCCGACGGGCACCGTCCCGGGTCCGGCAGGCCCTGTGGCCGCCGACCCCACGGTCACGGCGCGCCGCGAGGGTGACCGGCTGCGGTTCGTGGGCGCTGCGACCCGGCGTATCGCGCGCGGCATAGACCTGGACGAGATCGTCCTCGGGCTGTGCCGGGCGACGGTCCCGACGTTCTCGGACGCGATACTCGTCTATCTGCGCGACCCGCTGCCCGTCGGCGACGAGCGGCCCGTCGCGCCGTTCGTGCTGCGGCTGCGCCGCACGGACCGGCTGCGGCTGTCCGACGAGGACACGGAGGCGGCGATCGGTCTCGTACCGCAACTGCCGGACGGACCCGGGCAGATCCTCGACGCGCAGTCCGACGTGATGCCGGCGGCCGAGCTGTGCGAGGTGCTGAACGGCGGCGCGCTCAACGAGGTGCTGCGCGGGGTGCGCCCCGTCTTCGGCGACTCGGCCGCCGCCCGGGTGGCGCTGCCGGAACTGCTCGGGGCCGGCCGGATCGTACCGAGCGGGCACCGCGCGATCCTCGCCCCGCTGCGCGGCAGACGGCGGGTCATCGGCGCCGCCGTCTTCCTGCGCAGGAGCGACCGCGCGCCCTTCGAGCCGAACGATCTGCTGGTCGCGGCCCAACTGGCGACCCACACGGCGCTCGGCATCGACAAGGCGGTGCTGTACGGCCGCGAGGCGTACATCGCCGACGAGCTGCAGCGCACCATGCTGCCCGAGAACCTTCCCCAGCCGACCGGCGTACGGCTCGCCTCCCGCTATCTGCCGGCCGCCGAGACGGCCCGGGTCGGCGGCGACTGGTACGACGCGATCCCGCTGCCCGGCAGCCGGGTCGCGCTGGTCGTCGGCGATGTCATGGGCCACTCGATGACCTCGGCCGCGATCATGGGCCAGCTCCGCACGACGGCGCAGACCCTCGCGGGCCTGGACCTGCCGCCGCAGGAGGTGCTGCACCATCTGGACGAGCAGGCGCAGCGGCTCGGCACGGACCGCATGGCGACCTGCGTCTACGCGGTGTACGACCCGGTCGCGCACCGGATCACCATCGCCAACGCCGGTCATCCGCCGCCCATACTGCTCCATCTCGGCGGCCGGGCCGAAGTGCTCAAGGTGCCGCCTGGCGCGCCGATCGGCGTCGGCGGGGTGGATTTCGAGGCGGTCGAGCTGGACGCGCCCGCCGGGGCGACGCTGCTGCTCTACACGGACGGCCTCGTCGAGTCGCGGCTGCGGGACGTCTGGACCGGTATCGAACAGTTGCGCGAGCGACTGGCCGCGACGGCGCAGATCACCGGATCGGACCACGCGCCGCCGCTGGAAGCGCTCTGCGACGACGTACTGGACGTGCTCGGCCCGGGTGACAGGGACGACGACATCGCACTGCTCGCCGCCCGCTTCGACGGGATCGCGCCGAGCGATGTGGCCTTCTGGGACCTGGAGCCGGGGGACGAGGCGCCGCGCAAGGCCCGACGGCTGGCCAGGCAGGCCATCGCCGCCTGGGACCTGGAGGAGATCAGCGACTCCGTCGAGCTGCTGATCAGTGAGGTCGTGACCAACGCCGTACGGTACGCCGAGCGGCCCGTGACGCTGCGGCTGCTGCGTACCGATGTGGTGCGGTGCGAGGTCGGCGACGACTCTCCGCAGTTGCCGAGGCAGCGGCGCGCCCGGGACACGGACGAGGGCGGCCGGGGATTGTTCCTGGTCAACCGGTTGGCGCGGCGCTGGGGCGCCACCCGGCTCTCCACCGGCAAGGTGGTCTGGTTCGAGATCGCGACGCCTGCCTGATTTCTACCGGTCCCAGGGTTGGACCGAATCCAAGTGTTGCCGAAGGGGTGTCGTAGGGGTTCACTGGGGCAGGCGGGTTCCGTACCCGCCGCCATACCCGGGGCAGTCCCCGGACCCCCGGGCCTTCTTTCGACAGGAGGCCGCTTGTGACCGAGTCATCCCCCACAGTGCCGCCGTACACGACCAACAACGTCGGAATCCCGGTGGAGAGCGACGAGCATTCGCTCACCGTCAGCTCCGACGGGCCGATCCTGCTGCAGGACCACTACCTCATCGAGAAGATGGCCCAGTTCAACCGCGAACGGGTCCCCGAGCGAGTGGTCCATGCCAAGGGTGCCGGCGCGTACGGCGTGTTCGAAGTCACGAACGACGTCAGTCAGTTCACTAAGGCTGACCTCTTCCAGCCGGGCCGGCGCACCGAGATGCTGGCCCGCTTCTCGACGGTCGCAGGTGAGCAGGGTTCGCCCGACACCTGGCGCGACCCGCGTGGCTTCGCGCTGAAGTTCTACACGGAACACGGCAACTACGACATGGTCGGCAACAACACGCCGGTCTTCTTCGTACGCGACCCCATCAAGTTTCAGGACTTCATCTCGAGCCAGAAGCGCCACCCGGCCACCGGGCTGCGCAACAACGACATGCAGTGGGACTTCTGGACCCTGTCGCCCGAGTCGGCGCACCAGGTGACCTGGCTGATGGGCGACCGGGGCATCCCGAAGTCGTTCCGCCACATGAACGGCTACAGCTCGCACACCTACATGTGGGTGAACGCGGGCGGCGAGCGGTTCTGGGTCAAGTACCACTTCAAGACCGACCAGGGCATCGACTACCTGACGCAGGCGGACGCCGACGAGATGGCCGGCTCCGACGCCGACCACCACCGGCGCGACCTGTACGAGTCGATCGAGTCGGGCAACGCGCCGACCTGGAGCCTGAAGGTCCAGGTCATGCCGTTCGAGGACGCGCCGGACTACCGGTTCAACCCGTTCGACCTGACGAAGGTGTGGCCGCACGGCGACTACCCGCTGATCGACGTCGGCCGGATGACCCTGAACCAGAACCCGGACAACTTCTTCGTCCACATCGAGCAGTCCGCGTTCGAGCCGTCGAACATGGTGCCGGGCATCGGCCCTTCGCCGGACAAGATGCTGCTCGGCCGGCTCTTCTCGTACCCGGACACGCACCGGTACCGGATCGGGCCGAACTACACCCAGCTCCCGCCGAACCGGCCGCACTCCGGCGTGAACTCGTACTCCAAGGACGGCCCGATGCGGTACACCGCGTCGAACGCCGCCGTGCCGTACGCGCCGAACTCGTACGGCGGGCCCGCGGCCGACTTCCAGCGCTTCGGCGACCCGGCGGGCTGGGCCTCGGCGGGCGAGATGGTGCGCGAGGCGTACAAGCTGCGCCGCGAGGACGACGACTGGGGCCAGGCGGGCACCCAGGTGCGCAACGTGCTGGACGACGCCCAGCGCGACCGGCTCGTCTCCAACGTGTCGGGACACCTGCTCCAGGGCGTCTCCCGGCCGGTCCTGGACCGGGCGCTGCAGTACTGGCGCAACATCGACAAGGGCGTCGGTGACCGGATCGCCGCCAAGGTCAACGGCGGCTGACCCCAGCCGGCCGAGAGGGGCCCCGGCGATACGCCTCAGGCGTCCACCGGGGCCCCTCTCGCGTGCCGCGACGACGGCCGGCCGGTACCGCTACCGCTGCTGCTCGCTGCCGCCGCCCAGCAGGTTGGGCCGGACCGGCTGGCGGTCCCCTTCCTCCTCGTTGGAGGACGCGCCCTCACCGGGATCGCCGGGGTCGTCAGGATCGGCGGACTCCGTCTCGGACGGGTCCTCCTGCGGGTCCTCGGACGCCGACTCGCTCGGCGACTCGCTGGGCGGGGTGATGCTCGGCGCGGGCGGCTTCTCCGACGGCGTCTCGGACGGCTTCTCGCTCGGCGACTCCTCCGGTGCCGACGTCGAGGGGGACTCGGAGGGCTCCTCGCGTACGACCTTCTGGGCCTCCAGGTCGAAGTCCACGTCCGAGCCGCCGTTGAGGGCGGCCAGCGTGTAGTCGGCCCAGATCTTGGCGGGGAAGCCGCCGCCGTTGGCGCGGCCCGAGTTGGCCGTACCGGTCAGGGTGACCTGCCCGCCGCCGTCCTTGGGCGACTCGCCGAACAGTGCGACCGCCGTGGTGATCTGCGGTGTGTAGCCCACGAACCAGGCCGACTTGTTGTTCTCCGACGTACCGGTCTTGCCGGCCGCGTGGTAGGCGTCCGAGTTGACGACGGACCCGGAACCGTCCGTGACCACCCCTTGCAGGACCTTGGTCACGGTGTCGGCGGTCTCCCGGGTAAGTACCTGCTTGCCGATCGGGTCCGGCAGGTCGACCTGGGTGTCCTTGTGCTCGGCCGACTTCACGATGGACGGCGTGACCTTCTTGCCGTGGTTGTCGAGCGTCGCGTACACGCCCGCCATGTCCCAGGTGGACGCGTCCATCGTGCCGAGCGCTATCGCGGGCCGCTCGGGGAAACCGTCGCCGTCGGGCATGCCCAGGCTGAGCGCGGTCTTCTTGACGTCGGCGGGGCTCGCGTCCACGACCATCTGCGCGAAGACCGAGTTGATGGAGTCGTCCATCGCCTTCTGCACGTCGACCTTGCCGTAGCTCCGGTCGTCCTCGTTCTCCGGCGCGAAGGGGGTGTCGCTGCCCTTGACGGGCCGCTGGCTCGTGCCGTCGTAGATCGTGCCGATGCCGATCTTCTGGCCGTCCTGCGTCTGCGCGCCGTTCTGCAGGGCGGAGGCGAGCACGACCGCCTTGAAGGTCGAGGCCGGCTGGTAGTCCGCACGGGTCGCGTTGGAGATCCAGTGCTCGGTGGCGCCGACACCGCCGTACAGGGCGACCACCCGGCCGGTCTTGGTGTCCACGGAGGTGGCGCCGGCCTGGACCGTCGCGTCGACCTTGTTCTTCTTGCGGTCGAGATGGTCCTCAAGCTGTTTCTTCACCGAGGCGAGCAGGGCCTTCTGCTTCTTCTCGTCGATGTTGAGCGTGATCGTCCAGCCGCCGGCGTCGATCTTCTCCTGGCTGACGCCCTGGCGTACCAGCTCCTTGTTGGCCGCCTCGACCAGATAGCCGGTCTGGCCCTCCATGCCGGGGGCCGCCTTCGGCGCGTGCGGGGTGGGGAACTTCAGGCCCTGCCGCTCGGCCGGGTCGAGCCAGTGCTGGCCGACCATGTTGTCCAGGACGTAGTTCCAGCGCTCGGTGACCAGCCGCTTGCCGGTGGGCGTCGCCTGGCCCCAGTCGTACTGGTTCGGCGCCTGGAGCAGGGCGGCGAGATACGCGCCCTGCGAGACGTTCAGCTTGGCCGCGTCGATGCCGTAATAGGCCTGCGCGGCGGCCTGGATTCCGTAGGCGCCGCGCCCGTAATAGCTGGTGTTGATGTATCCGGCGAGGATCTCGTTCTTGTCCTTCTGCCGGTCCACCTTCAGGGAGATCACCAGCTCTTTGAGCTTGCGGGTGACCGTCTGGTCCTGGGTCAGGTAGTAGTTCTTCACGTACTGCTGGGTGATCGTCGAACCACCCTGTTTGCCCTTGCCCGAGAGGGTGTTGAGCAGGCCGCGCGCGGTGCCTTTGATGTCGACGCCGGAGTCCTGGTAGAAGCTCTTGTTCTCGGCGGCGACGAAGTCGCGCTGGACCGGCTTGGGGATCTGCTCAAGACCGACGATCTCGCGGTTGATCTTTCCTGTGCGCGTCAGCACCTTGCCGTCGCTGTACTTGTAGACGTTGCTCTGCATCTCGGCCTGGGCATTGGCGTCCGGTACCGGTACGAGCAGATACGCGACGAAGAAAGCGCCCATCGCGAGCAGGCAGAGTCCGAAGAAAGTGCCGAGGATCTTCTTCCAGGTGAAGAGCCGGCGTATACGGCCACCGGCCTCTTTCTTCGCCCGGCGCGATCCTTGCTGCCGGGCCCGTCGTTCATCAGCTCGGCCCATCGGTTTCTCGCTCCGCTCTCGGGGTCGCCTTGGTCGGAATCAGCTCAGAAAGCTAACACTGCTCCCTATGCGGACGGACCGCCGATAGCACGTTTGAAGCGTGACAATCAGCACCCATTCCAGTGGAACCGACTCACGAGAGCCCCGAAGGGTTGCCAATCGCGATAATTTGATAGCACAATGATAGTGATCCGCCGCGCGGTGGATCAGCAGCGAAACGGGGTACGAACATGGCTTCCACCAGCACCGCACCGAACGACGACCTGCCCGAGATGCCCGCACCACGCGTCCGGGAATTTCCCGCCCACAGCATCGGCGGCGGGCTCGCCCTGCTGCTCGGCCTTGTCGGGCTCGCAGGCGGTATCGCCCTGACCGTCACCGGCCCCTCGCTCGGTTCGGCCGGCGCCCAGGCGGCCCTGATCATCGTCGGGGTCGTCCTCATCGTCGTCTCGGTCTTCGCGATGATCGGGCTGAACATGGTCGCGCCGGGCGAGGCCCGCGTCGTACAGCTCTTCGGCCGCTACCGGGGCACGATCCGCACCGACGGGCTGCGCTGGGTCAACCCGCTCACCTCGCGCCGCAAGATCTCCACCCGGGTACGGAACCACGAGACGGCCGTCCTCAAGGTCAACGACGCCTACGGCAACCCGATCGAACTGGCGGCCGTGCTGGTCTGGAAGGTCGAGGACACGGCGATGGCGACGTTCGAGGTGGACGACTTCCTTGAGTTCGTCTCCACCCAGACCGAGGCCGCCGTACGGCACATCGCCATCGAGTACCCGTACGACGCCCACGACGAGGGCGGCCTGTCGCTGCGCGGCAGCTCCGAGGAGATCACCGAGAAGCTCACCCTCGAACTGCTCGCCCGGGTCGAGGCGGCCGGGGTGCACATCGTCGAGTCGCGCTTCACCCACCTCGCCTACGCGCCCGAGATCGCGTCGGCGATGCTCCAGCGCCAGCAGGCGGGCGCCATCGTGGCGGCGCGGCGGCAGATCGTGGACGGCGCCGTCGGCATGGTCGAGGCCGCGCTCACCCGGCTCACCGAGCGGGACATCGTGGAGCTGGACGCGGAGCGCAAGGCGGCGATGGTCTCCAACCTGCTGGTCGTGCTGTGCGGTGACCGGGCGGCGCAGCCGGTCGTGAACACGGGCACGCTCTACCAGTGACCGAACGCAAGCAGGTCCTTCTGCGGCTCGACCCGGCGGTGTACGAGGCGCTGGCGCGCTGGGCGGGCGACGAACTGCGCAGCGCCAACGCGCAGATCGAGTTCCTGCTCCGCAGGGCGCTCGCCGAGCACGGGCGGCTGCCGGGCGGCGCGGGGCCCATCCCGCGCCGGGGCAGACCGCCGAAGGCGGGACCGTCAGGGGCAGCCGCAGACGCAGACACGGACGCAGATACAGACGCAGATACGGGGGACCAACCGGGCTGAGCCGGCGCTCACGTGCGGAGCTTGGCCATCAAGTCCCTGACGTCGGCGACCAGCGCGGGCTCGACCACGTCCGGTTCGAGCGGTTCGTGCACGTACTGGTTGCCGGCGCCGGGACCCGTACCGAACTCGGTGAACGCCTGGACCTCGGCGGTGATCACCGCCTGGCCGTCGAGGACCCTGAGCTGCAGCGAGTTGCCCACGGCGTCCCGCAGCACGTAGGCCCGCTCGCCGAGGTCCGGGACGAGCTTCGCCGAGTACGGGGGTCCCGTGGCGGACGCGGGCCCGGTCGCCGTCGCGGCGAACTCGGGCCCCGGGTCGGTCTTCTTGTGCAGGACGTAACTGATGTTGACGGTGGCGTGCTCGGTGGTCGCGCTGATCGCCTGCCGGCCGCTCTTGCCCTCGGGCGTCAACTCGACCACGCAGAAGGACCGGTCGACGCTCTCCCGCTCGTCCACCACGGCCTTCGGCAGCCGTTCGGTGCCGAGCGCGGCCGACAGCGCGGGCAGTTCGGCGTCGAGGCAGAGATTGCGGCTGACCCGGTAGCCCCGCAGATCGGGTGCGGCGCCGTGGTCGTACTGGATCCAGGCCGCCCAGCCCGCCGACGCCAGGAGGGCCCCGCAGAGGCCCCACAGCCACGGTCCGCGCCGCGACGGCGGCCCGTCGGCCGCGATGGTCTCCGGTGGGGCCTCAGGGGCCTCAGAATCGTCAGGGGCGGCAGGGTCGGGTGCGCCGGCCCGCCATGCCCCCGGCGGGTCGTCGGCACGGCGCGGCGCCGGAACGGGCTGCCCGCCCACCAGTTCCGGCTCGGAGATCATTCCGGCCGGTCCCGCGGCTCGGTGCCGTCGTCGGCGGGCGGCTCGGCCGGCGGCTCGGCGGGCGGCGCCCCTGCGGGCACCGAGGCCCCGGGCGCCGGGGTGGGCGCGAGGCCGGCGGCCGTGGCGCCGTGCGGCGGTGGTTGCTTCCGCAGCGCCTGGTCGCTGCTGTAGGAGCGCAGATAGCCGACGACGGTGTTGGTGACGGCCACCAGCGGTACGGCGACGACAGCGCCGCCGATCCCGGCGACGAGGCTGCCCGCCGCCACGGACAGGACGACGGCGAGCGGATGGACCCGTACCGCGCGCCCCAGGATGAAGGGCTGCAGGATGTGCCCCTCGATCTGCTGGACGGCGAGCACGATGACCAGCACCATCAGCGCCGTGAACACGCCGTCGGTGACCAGCGCGACGACCACGGCCAGGGCTCCGGAGACCACGGCGCCGACCAGCGGCACGAAGGCGCCGAGGAAGATGAAGACGGCCAGGGGCACGGCGAGCGGCACGTCGAGGAAGTAGATGCCGACGCCGATGAATATCGCGTCGATCATCGCGACTATGACCGTGCCGCGCACGTAAGCGGTGAGGGTGCGCCAGGCACGCGGCCCGGCGCCCGCGACGCCCGGCCGGGCCTGCGCGGGGACGAGCTTGAGCGCCCACTGCCAGATCCGCTTGCCGTCGTACAGCAGGAACAGCGTCGAGAACATCGCGAGCAGCATCCCGGTCAGCAGCTCGACGATCACCGTCACGCCCTGGATGCCCGCGGAGGTGATCTCCTGGGTGTTCGTGCCGATCGCGTCGCTCAGGCTCTTCGCGACGTCGTTGATCTGGTCCTCGGTGACATGGAACGGGCTGTTGAGCAGCCAGCGTTTGAGTTCGTCGATGCCGTCGGTGACGCGGTTGGAGACGTCGTCGATGTTCTCCACGACCTGCCAGACCACGAACCAGCCGACCAGCCCCATCAGGATGAAGCCGAGAAGCGCGGTGAGCGCGGTGGCGAGACCGCGCGGCAGCCCGGCGCGCTTCAGCCGGGCGACGGTGGGCTGGAGCAGCGCCGTGATCAACAGCCCGGCGACAAAGGCGAGGACGACGATCTGGACGGCGCTGATGATCCGCATCAGCACCCATACGGTGCCGGCGAGGACGAGCAGCCGCCAGGCCGCCTCACCCGCGACCCGGATACCCCAGGGGATGGCGGCGACCGGCTCGGGCCTCGCCGCGACGGCGGGGGCGTACGTGGGCGGCGGCGGGACGCTCTCCGCCGGATGTTCCACCACGGGGACGTCGTGATGGTCGTCCTCTTCCGCGGCGGCCCTGCGCTGCTCCAAGCGCTCCCCCATCTGGGTCAGTTCCGCGCCTACCCGACCGAGCCACGCTGGCACTCTTGACATGATGTTCCCTCTTCCCCCCGGATCTCTCCCCACTCACTCCCCCCGAAGCCGTCCGGACCTGACCGTACACGTGCGAAGCCCCCCACCGTAGGGACGGTGGGGGGCTTCGTGAGGTTGAGCGGCCGGCGGGGCCCGGCG
Source organism: Streptomyces sp. NPDC087906 (assembly GCF_055584925.1). Classification (NCBI taxonomy): domain Bacteria; kingdom Bacillati; phylum Actinomycetota; class Actinomycetes; order Kitasatosporales; family Streptomycetaceae; genus Streptomyces; species Streptomyces sp. NPDC087906. The sequence goes on along the minus strand of NZ_JBVJLC010000007.1, from coordinate 275,905 downwards.
CTGCCTCTGATGTCTAGTACCAGCTATTGGCCTGCCAGAACGACCAGGCGCCGCAGGGGCTGCCGTAGCGGCCGTCCATGTAACCCAGGCCCCACTTTATCTGCGTGGCCGGATTGGTCCGCCAGTCGGCGCCCGCCGATGCCATCTTCGAACCGGGCAGCGCCTGGACGAGACCGTAGGCACCGGACGACGCGTTCTGCGCCGTGTAGTTCCAGCCGGACTCGTGGCTGACGATGTTGCTGAAGCACTGGAACTGGTCGGACGGCATCATCTGCCGTGCCATCGCCTGGACCTGGGAGGCCGAGTAGGAGCTCTGGACCGTGAAGCTGGAGGCGTCGGCGCGCGCCGAGTCCCGGCTCGCACGCTCCTTCGCGTCCTTGCGTTCCTGCTCTTCCTTCGCCTTCTTCGCCTCGGCGGCTTCCTTCTTCACCTTGGCGTCGTGGGCAGCCTGGATACGGGCCGCCTCCTCGGCGGACTTCTGCGCCGCGGCGTCGGCCGAAGCGGCCTGCGCGTCGGCCTGCTGGGTCAGCGACGCGGTCTGCACCTGCGCCTGCTGGCCTACGGGGATGTCTGCGAGGAGTGTCGTGTCAGCAGCGGTCGCCTCGAAATTGTCGCTGTTCGAGGTCTGGGGGTCGCCTGAGGCAACTCCCACGACAGCGCCGACGGTGGTGACCGCGGTGGCTGACGCCACGGCGAATCCCCGGACCGAAATCCGGCTCACACGGTGTCCTTCCAGCATCGCCCGCTTGGTGACCTCGCGGACGCGATCGTGCCCCTTGCGCTGGTCTCCGTACTAACCGGGTCACTGGAGACGCGGGCCCGGTGGGCAATCCCCTGCGGGGAGTGCCGCGTTGGTACGCGGGCGGCATACGGCGGCAGTTGTTGAGTTGTGTGGAGCCGCACCCCTGAAGGTGCGTGAGTGCCGTATGCGGGGGCCTGACGGAAGCAAGACTCTGCCGGACGGTGACGCCGCAAGGCAATTCTTCGTTGCGTGTGAAAGCTCACACCTCGTTTGCCTCAAGTCTTTCGCGGAAATGTCCGCGCAGCGCGGCGCCGCCCGGCTAAGCTCTCAGGCTTTGCCGGGCGGCGCCAACTGCTGCATTTGGGTCAGATCTGACCTTCCTCCAGCATTTCGGTCACGAGCGCGGCGATCGGCGAGCGCTCGGAGCGGTTGAGCGTGACATGCGCGAAGAGCGGATGGCCCTTCAGCTTCTCCACGACGGCCACGATCCCGTCGTACCGCCCGACCCTGAGGTTGTCGCGCTGCGCCACGTCGTGCGTCAGCACCACCCGGGAATTGGCCCCGATCCGGGAGAGGACCGTCAGCAGCACGTTCCGCTCCAACGACTGGGCCTCGTCCACGATGACGAACGCGTCATGCAGGGACCGGCCGCGGATGTGCGTGAGCGGCAGCACTTCGAGCATGCCGCGCCCCAGCACCTCCTCGATGATGTCGCGCCCGGCGACGGCGGAGAGCGTGTCGAAGACCGCCTGCGCCCAGGGGCTCATCTTCTCGGCCTCGGTGCCCGGCAGATAGCCCAGCTCCTGGCCGCCGACCGCGTAGAGGGGACGGAAGACCATCACCTTCTGGTGCTGTCTGCGCTCCAGGACCGCCTCCAGGCCGGCGCAGAGGGCCAGCGCCGACTTGCCGGTGCCCGCCCGGCCGCCCATCGAGACGATGCCGATGTCCGGGTCGAGCAGCAGATCGAGGGCGATGCGCTGCTCGGCGCTGCGGCCGTGGATCCCGAAGGCCTCCCGGTCGCCCCGTACGAGCCGTACATTCCCCTCGGCCGTCACCCGCCCGAGCGCCTTGCCCCGGTCCGACTGGAGGACCAGGCCGGTGTGCACGGGCAGCTCGCTCGCCTCGGGCACGAACAGCGTCTCCTCTGTATAGAGGAGATCGACCTGTTCGGCGGAGAGCGACAGCTCGCTCATTCCCGTCCAGCCCGAGTCGGTGATGGCCAGCTCGGCGCGGTACTCCTCGGCGAGGAGTCCGACCGATGACGCCTTGATGCGCAGCGGCAGGTCCTTGGAGACGACCGTGACGTCGTACCCCTCGGCCTGGAGGTTGCGCGCTACCGCGAGAATCCGTGAGTCGTTGTCCCCCAATCGGAAGCCGGCGGGCAGAACGCCGGGATCGGAGTGGTTGAGCTCGACACGGAGCGTGCCGCCGAGGTCGCCGAGCGGGAGCGGGGCGTCGAGGCGTCCGTACCGGATTCGGAAGTCGTCGAGCCGGCGCAGGGCCTGCCTGGCGAAGTAGCCGAGTTCGGGATGGGACCTCTTGGCCTCCAACTCCGTGATCACCACGATGGGGAGCACAACTTCGTGCTCCTCGAAGCGGGACATGGCGTTCGGATCGGCCAGCAGGACGCTGGTGTCGAGAACGTAGGTGCGCCTGTCAGGCATGCGGCGCTTTGTGCTGGTCACCACGGAAGGACGTACCCCCTCGGATGAGGTCGGGGTGCGACGGCGTCGCGGGCGGGTGGACCGGGCTGCGGCTCCCATGCGCGGGCCGAGCTCCGGCCCTCCACGTCGCCCGTACGTTTCACCGTACGGTCGTCCTGGTGCAAAGGGCCTCCCGGGTGGACGGCCCCATGCCGTCCACTGAGATGCGGCGCCCGCCTGGCATTGCTGACAGAACTTTTCGGACGCCGACCTGAAGGGGGTATTCCCTCGAACACGCGCCGCCATGCCATGGCATATGACGGACACCGGGTGAATCGTGGGTGAAGGGGACGCGGGCGGACCGCCCCCGCCGGGGCGAGATCCGCGGCGAAGGGCTCGGATGCCTTACGGCACAAGGCCCGATTCAGGCGCCGTAGCGGCGGTGGCGCGCCGCGTAGTCACGCAGGGCGCGCAGAAAATCGACTTTCCGGAAGGCCGGCCAGAAGACTTCACAGAAGTAGTACTCCGAATGGGCGCTCTGCCAGAGCATGAAGCCGGACAGCCGCTGCTCGCCGCTGGTGCGGATGACCAGATCGGGGTCGGGCTGGCCGCGCGTGTAGAGGTGCGAGGAGATCAGGTCGGTGTCGACGATCTCGGAGAGGTCCTCCAGGGAGGTGCCCTTGCTCGCGTGCTCCGCCAGCAGGGAGCGGACCGCGTCGGCGATCTCCTGCCGGCCGCCGTAGCCGACGGCGACATTGACGAGTATGCCCTGGTTACCGACGGTATCCTGCTCGGCTTCCTTGAGGACGTTCTGCGTGTGGGCGGGCAGCAGGTCGAGGGTGCCGACGTGGTGCACCTGCCAGCGGCCGTCGGCCGCGATGTCGTGCACGGCGTCCTCGATGATGCCGAGCAGCGGGATCAGCTCCTGCTCGGGGCGGTCGAAGTTGTCCGTGGACAGCATCCACAGGGTGACGACCTCGACGTTGGTCTCCGAGCACCAGCCGAGCAGCTCCAGGATCTTGCTGGCGCCGGCCTTGTGCCCCTGCTCGGCGGTGCCGCCGGACGCCTTGGCCCAGCGACGGTTGCCGTCGAGGATGACGCCGATGTGCTTGGGTCCCTGGGCGTGGTCGAGGCGGCCCTCCACCCGGCGCGCGTAGAGCCCGTACACCAGGTCGCGCAGATTCACGTGAGTCCACCTCTCGATTCTGTGCGGGGGGTTCCGTGGCGGGCCGGTCCTGGGGACACCTGAGGCCCGGGACCTGACCAGACCTGGTCGACCCGAAGCCGTCACACTACTGCTCGGTCCCTGCCGGAGCCCAACCCGGAGTGTCACAAGTCCGTGATAAGGAAGGAAGCGTGACTGATTCTCCCCATTACCTCGCAGCGGACGGCCGGTACGACTCGATGGAGTACCGCAGGAGCGGGCGCAGCGGTCTGAAGCTGCCCGCCGTCTCCCTCGGCCTCTGGCACAACTTCGGCGACGACCACGCCCTGGACACACAACGCGCCATTCTTCGCCGCGCCTTCGATCTGGGCGTCACGCACTTCGACCTGGCGAACAACTACGGCCCGCCGGCCGGCGCCGCCGAGCTGAACTTCGGCAAGATCTTCGCGCAGGACTTCGCCGCCTACCGGGACGAGTTGATCATCTCGTCCAAGGCGGGCTACCGGATGACGCCGGGACCGTACGGGGAATGGGGATCCCGCAAGTACCTGCTGGCGTCGCTCGACGCGTCCCTGAAGCGGACGGGCCTCGACTACGTCGACATCTTCTACTCGCACCGCCCGGACCCGGACACCCCGCTGGAGGAGACGATGGGGGCGCTGGCCTCCGCCGTACAGCAGGGCAAGGCGCTGTACGTGGGCATCTCCTCGTACCGGGCGGAGCAGAGCGCGGAGGCGGCCAGGATCCTGAAGGAGCTGGGGGTGCCCGCGCTGATCCACCAGCCGTCGTACTCGATGATCAACCGCTGGATCGAGGACGACCGGCTGCTGGACACGCTGGAGGCGGCCGGGATGGGCTGCATCTCCTTCGTACCGCTGGCCCAGGGGCTGCTGACGGACAAGTACCTCGACGGCATCCCGGAGGGCTCGCGGGCCACCCAGGGCAAGTCCCTTGATCCGGGGCTGCTTTCGGAGGAGGTCGTGCGCCGGCTGAACGGGCTGAACGACATCGCGCGGCGGCGCGGGCAGTCGCTGGCGCAGCTCGCGCTGAACTGGGTGCTGCGGGATCCGCGGATGACGTCGGCGCTGATCGGCGCGTCCAGTGTGGCGCAGCTCGACCAGAACGTGGCGGCGCTGGGCGCCGAGCCGCTGTCGGCGGACGAGCTGCGGGAGATCGACACCTTCGCGGTGGACACGGAGGGCACGAACATCTGGGCCGGGCGGAGCTGACGCGGTCGCAGCTTCGGGGCTGACGCGGTCGGCTTCCGTTCGGGCAAGAAAAAACGGGCCGGTCCGTGGGGGGGGTTACGGACCGGCCCGAGGGGGGGTTTCCACCATAACCCTTTGTAAGTGGTCCTGGGGGCCGTGGCGCGATGCCGTGACGCTCCGGAAGCGCTCGGATGCCGCCTGTGCCCCGGAATACCGGGCTCCGAAGGGATTCGGCGGTCCGATGTGGCGAGAACTCGCCAGTTATTTTGGTAACCCACAGGAGCGATGGGGCCTCGGGCGCGGCGTTGACGACGGGGCAGTCGGGTGAGTCGGGTCAGCCCTGGCGGGCAGCGCGGCGGGGTCAGCCGGGGCGCCGGGTCAGCCGGGGCGGCCGGGGCGGCCGGGTCAGCCGGGGCGGCCGGGCTTGACCGCTTCGACGAGGAAGCGGGTCGTCGTCGCGACGAAGGGGCCTTCGGCCTCGATTCGGTGGTGCAGCTCCAGCAGCCGGTCCCGGTACTGGCCGACGGTGAAGCCCGGCACCATCCAGATGACCTTGCGCAGGAAGTAGACGACGGCCCCGACGTCGAAGAACTCGGTCCGCAGCTCGGCCGTCCGCAGGTCGATCACGTCGAGGCCGGCCGCCTCCGCCGTCTTGCGGGCCCGCTCCGGGTCGCGACCGGACCGTACCTCCTGCGGCATCGGCCCCAGGAAGTACTCGACCAGCTCGAACACGCTGGCCGGGCCGACCTCCTGGGAGAAGTACGTGCCCCCGGGGGCCAGCACCCGCGCGATCTCGTCCCACCACGCCTTCACCGGATGCCGGCTCACGACCAGGTCGAAGGCGGCGTCGGCGAACGGCAGCGGCGGCTCGTCCGGGTCGGCGACGACCGCGACGCCCCGCGGGTGCAGCAGGGCGGTGGCGCGCGCGACGTTCGGCGGCCAGGACTCGGTGGCGACCGCCAGCGGCGGCAACTTCGGTACGGAGGCGAGCACTTCACCGCCGCCGGTCTGGATGTCCAGCGCGGCGCCGGCTCGGGACATCCGCTCGGCCATGGCACCGGCGTACCCCCACGGCGGGCGCTCCTCGGTGGCGCGGCCGTCGAGCCAGGAGAAGTCCCAGCCGTCCACGGAGACCGCTTGGGCCTCGGCGACGAGTTCTTCGAAGGTGCGGGTTCCGTGCATGGCGCGAGTCTCCCAGGGGTGGTTCGGGGACGGCGAACTCTTTTGCCGGAGGCCGCGGGCCGTGGGGATGAAGGCGCTATTGCAGAGCGCCGGCGAGCAGGCCGAGCAGGGCGCCGCCGATCATGAAAGGGCCGAACGGAATCGCGGACTTCCGCCCGGCCTTGCGCAGGAGAATCAACCCGGCCCCGTAGAGCGAGCCGAGCAGAAAGCCGGCGAAGGCACCGAAGAACAGCACCTGCCAGCCGTACCAGCCGAGGGCGACCCCGAGCGGGAGCGCGAGCTTGACGTCGCCGAAGCCCATGCCGCCGGGGTTGATCAGGAACAGCACGAGATAGCAGAAGCCGAGGACGAACCCGCCGAGCACCGCCGTCGACCAGGCCCCGTCGGCGCCGGGCCGCAAGTCGGCGAAGAGGAGCAGGACGGGGGCGGCGACGGCGAGCGGCAGGGTCAACTGGTCGGGCAGCCGGTGGACGTTGCTGTCGACGAGCGCCAGCAGTGCGGCGAAGGGCGCGAGCAGCAGCCATACGACCAGCTCGGGGCGCGGCCCGGTGGCGGCGGCCAGCGCGCCGCAGACGAGGGCGGTGACGACGGGGACGAGCACGGACGGCGCGTACGGGACCGGAACGGCGGGGACCTGCGGTCCGGCACCACGGTCGGCGCCGAAGGCCCCGGCGTCGGGAGCGCGTCCGCCGTCCGAGGCGGGACCGCCGTCGGGCGCGGGCGCACCGGTCGCGGGGGCGCCGTCCGGGGCGGGACCGCCGTCCGGCGCGGGACCGCCGTCCGGCGCGGGCGCACCGGTCGCGGGGATCCCGGCCGCCGCGCAGGTGGCGCACCCCGCCCGGCCCAGCCAGCCGCGCGCGACCCCGGTGATCGGATGCCCGGCGGGGCAGGTGTCCCGCCACGGGTCCTCGGGCTCGACCGAGAGCCGGTACGCGGCGCGCGGCAGCAGCAGCCCGGTGGCAGCGCCCCAGGCGGCGGCAAGGACGATCAGCGCGGCGTACACAAGGCCGACCCTAACGGCCGCGACCGCGCCCGGTCATGGGCCCTGGGGCCCACTTACCCGCGCCGGGAGCCCTGGGTCGTGTCTGCGGACACCGGGGGCGATACGGTCTACCGCCATGGGCAAAGTGGGCAAATGGCATGACGGCAAAGGGACGTTGACGGTCGCCGAAGGGGACACCGTGCCCCTGGAGATCGCCGCGTCGTACCGCGCGAGGCGGCGCGGACTGCTGGGACGTACCGGTGTCGAGGGCGCGATGCTGATCACCCCGTGCGGCAGCGTGCACACCTTCCGGATGGGGTTCCCGATCGATGTGGCCTACCTGGACAGACACCTGACGGTCCTCCACATCCACACCCTCAAACCGGGCCGCCTCCCACTCCCCCGCCTCCGCGCCCGCCACGTGCTGGAGGCACAGGCAGGCACGATGGCAACCTGGGGGCTGCGCCCCGGCGTACAGGTGACGGTGACCGCGGCTACCTGAGCCTGGCCCCCACCCCTGGCCCCCGGAAGGACCCATGAAGGAATCGACGGCAGAGCCAACGGCCTTTCCGCTGGAGCCGACCCCGATCCATGTCCCGGACGCTGTGCTGGACGACCTCAAGACCCGGCTACGGCTGACGAGATGGCCCGACGACGCGGGCAACGACGACGGGTACTACGGGATCAGCCGCCGCTACCTCCAGGAACTCGCCGAGTACTGGCTCGACGAGTACGACTGGCGTGCGGCGGAGGCGGCGATCAACGCGTACGAGCACTACCGGGTGCACGTGGACGGCGTACCGGTCCACTTCATGCGCAAGCCGGGCGTCGGGCCTGCCCCCACCCCGCTGATCCTCACGCACGGCTGGCCGTGGACGTTCTGGCACTGGTCCAGGGTCATCGACCCGCTCGCCGACCCGGCGGCCCACGGCGGCGACCCGGCGGACGCGTTCGACGTCATCGTCCCGTCCCTGCCGGGCTTCGGCTTCTCGACGCCGCTGCCGGACGACCCGGACATGAACTTCGTCAAGGTCGCCGACCTCTGGCACACCCTGATGACGGGCACGCTGGGGTACGAGAAGTACGCGGCGGGCGGCTGCGACGTGGGCGCCCTGGTCACGGGCCAGTTGGGCCACAAGTACGCCGGCGAACTCCACGGCATCCACATCGGATCGGGCCAGCGGCTCGACATGTTCACAGGCGAGCGCGCCTGGGACATCACCGGGGGCCACCCGGTCCCGGCGGGCCTGCCGGCCGCCGCGCACAGCCAACTACTGTCCCTGGAGCGCCGCTTCGCGGTCCACCTGTCCGCCCACCTCCTCGACCCGAGCACGCTCGCGTACGGCCTCTCCGACTCCCCCGTCGGCCTGCTGGCGTGGATCCTGAAGCGCTGGACCACCTGGAGCGACAGTCATGGCGACGTGGAGACCGTCTTCGCCAAGGACGACCTCCTCACCCACGCCATGATCTTCTGGGCGAACAACACCATCAGTACGTCGATCCGCTACTACGCCAACGCCAACCGCTACCCCTGGACGCCGTCCCACGACCGCCGGCCGGCCGTCGAGGCCCCGACGGGCATCACGTTCGTCGCCCACGAGAACCCGCCGGGCGTGACGACCCCCGCCGAACGCGTCGAGCACTGGCTGAGCAGCGACCGCGCGTCCTGGTACCACCACACGAACCTCACGGCCCACGCGGAGGGCGGCCACTTCATCCCGTGGGAGACCCCGGAGGCGTGGATCACGGACCTCCGCCGCACATTCCGCCCCCGCCCCTGACCGGGGCCCCACGTCCGCTTCACATCAGCTCTGCGTTCCGCCGCCCCCGCCTCGCGGGAAGGAGACCTCCACGCGGCGGTTCTTCTTGCGGCCCTCTTCGGTGCCGTTGTCGGCGATCGGATAGTCCTCGCTGTAGCCCCGGACCTCGTACGTGACGGTCGCGCCGTTCAACTGCTGGGCCAGCAGGCCCTGTACGGCGTCGGCACGCTGCTTGGAGAGCACCTTGCCGTGTTCGTACGTGCCGAGGTTGTCCGTGAAGCCGAAGACCCGGATGTTGCCGGCGTGCTGCTTCTCGATCTCGTTCGCGATGGCGGCGATACGGGCGTTGGCCTGGCCGGTGAGCTTCGCGCTGTCCTTGCCGAAGAGCACCTCGGCCTGCAACGCGAAGGTGATCTCGGCATTGCTGTCCTCCCGCCGCTCCTCCCCGCCCTGGTCCTCGACGACCTGGACGATGTCCAGCACCTTGGACGGCCCGAGCGTGCCGCCTTCCTGCAGCTTGAGGTCGGGGTCGGTGCCGTCGACCTCGACGGGCGGAGAGGCGGAAGCCTCGGTGCCGGGCGGGACGCTGGGGGTCTCGTCCGCGACGGCGGGAGCAGTGCCGAGGACACTCGTGGTCGCAAGGAACGCGGAGACCACCATCAGGTATCCGACGGAACGAACCTGTCTTGAGTGCGGGCGGACACGAGTGCACGTCATATTGACCATCACCCAGTGATCTTCAGCGTGGCGGCAGCGAATGACGGCAATGTGAGGTCAAGGTCGGTCGTCCCGTCCGGTGGCGACGGGAACTGCATAAAGATGGGAACCGAGGATCCCGCATCCAGGGGCACCATGCCCGTTGTGCAAAGGCATCGGTTGTCCGTGTCCCGTAGCACGTAGTACCGCTTCTTCCCCACCTTGTCCACCAGAGTTGCCCCCGCTACCGAGTTGGGGTTGTTCTGGACCATCAGACTTTCGGCGCCTTCCATTCCCGACATGTTACGAATCTTGTCCGATGTATTCTTGATCTCCGCGTTTACCGTGATGAACCCACCAGTATCGCGACTGATCTTGTGGACGGTCATCATCAACCCGTCGCGCCCGGCAACCTCGGCGAGTTTCACATGAGGATCCACCGTTTCCGGCGGACCGGTGTCCTCGGGCGAAGGCTCGCTGCTGGGCGATTGCGGCGAGGAGCTTGGCGCCTCGGGTGACTTCCCCTCATCTCCGCCGCCTCCACCACCACCGCAGCCAACGACAGCGAGGGCGAAGGCGGCGACCATCGACGCAGCAACCGCTGCCCTTCGGTTTCTCGTGGTACGCCGGATGTTCATGGATACCGCTTTCTCATGTCGTCAGTCGCTGTCAACCAGGTGAACGGAAAAGAGCTGCTTGCTCAATTCCCCCCAGGAGCCGGGGTGAGTTGGATCGATAGTGAGGACGCCGCTGTCGCACGTGAATTCCACCGGAGCAGGAGGGGCGTCAGCTTCTTCGTCTTGATCGCCCGAGTTGTCTTCGTCGGGCTTCCAACTGCAACGGGGCTCGACCGCAGCAGTCGCGGTTGCCGTCGCATGCCTTCCTTCGGTACCCGGAATGACCGAATCACCGACTGTGTAGAGGGTCTCGACGTTCACAGTGAATTCGTCCCTGAGGACTCCGGAATTCATCACACAGGCCGGCTCGACAAGCCTGGATCTGTTCTTCTCCGCGAACACCCCGGCCTCGAAGCACGGATGCGCCTGCATGACGCTACCGTCAAAGATGTCACCCAGTTGGTCAGGCACCAGCAGTGCGGCCAGGAAGTCGTCGCCCATGAGGTCTCTGGCATCCTGCGCCGCGGCAAGCGCGGCGGCGTCCGCCGCCCCCTGCGCGCCGTTGCGTGTCGCGGAGGCCTTTCCCACCGCGAAGAAGGCCAACGCAAGAAAGAGCAGGCCCGCCACCATCACGATGTAGATGGGGAAGGCCTGCCCACGGTCGCCGCGAAGGCGCCCGATCATTTTGCGGTGATGGAGTTCACGAGGCCCGTGATCCGGCCCGAGATCGCCCCGCCGATCCCAGTAGCCACAATGGCACCGATGATCGCCACAACGACCAGAATGATCCCCAGGTACTCGAACGCCGTCTGACCCCGGTCCTTGTCCGCGTAACGCTTCTGCATCCGCGAAACGGTCGTGTTCGCCCAGCCGTTCACCCGGACTTTGGTGTCGACGGCGGCCTTCATCATGGTGTTGTTCGGCATGGGGTTCCCCTCCAGGTTGGACCGACCGCCTGTCGGCCGCCGAGTAAGTCCCTTGGGCATCGCCGTCGTTGCCGGCCATCTGATGCCGGTCACCACCGGTGACGCGAGAAACGTACGCCGTAACACCATGCCCGGCAGAGGGCCCCTGGACCCATTTTCGGGCCCAAAATGAGCCACGGATCCGTGCGGACGTACCCCTCGCCTCAGCCATGACCGATCACCCCCCTGCCGGTACCACCGCTCGGCATCGTGCCGAGCCACTTCGCGATCGCCTCACTGCGGCTGCCGCTTGCCAACTTCGCGAAGATCCGATTGATGTGGTTCTTGACTGTCTTCTCACTGATGAAACAGGTCGCCGCGATCTGATGATTGCTCATGCCCGAGGCGATCAGGTCCATGATCTCGATCTCCCGCGCGCTCAGGCCGAGTTCCTGTCGATCTCGGAGACCCTGATCGGCCGAACGCCCACTCAAGAACTGTGGCACATTCGGTTGCAGTTGCGAAACCCCTCGCGCCGACAAATAGGGAGACTCAGTGATCGCAGAAGAGAAACGACTGGTCAGAGCGGAGTTGCTCGCTGAAGCCAGAAAGAGATCAATCTGTGCATTCGCATCGCCCGCGTCCATCGCGCCCAGTCCTTCCGGCAGCGGCCGCCCCGCCGCCGGTGCCGGCCCTCGGCGCATCTCGTCCAGGAGCGCGTTCGCCGCCGTCGGCGTGAAGTGCGCCCGGCCCTGCTCGATGTCCCTCACTGCGGCGACGAGTTGGTCGGCCGTGAACTCGCCGTGCACCAGGTAGCCGCCCGCGCCCAGCCGCAGTGCCTCGTGGACTATCTCGCTCTCCCGGCTGTACGTCAGCATCAGCACCGGGCAGATCCGCACGATGTGCGGCAGCGCCGAGATGCCGTCCACTCCCGGCATCCGTACGTCGAGCAGGACCACGTTCGGGCGGGACCTCTGGGCCGCCTCGTACGCCTCCCGGCCGTCGGCCGCCTCGGCCACCACCTTGATGTCGTCGCGGCCCGACAGCAGGACCGTCAGCCCCGCCCGTACCACCGGGTTGTCGTCGGCGACCACCACACGCAGCGGGGTACTCGCCGACACCGCAGGGACGGGAAAGGCGGGGAAAGAGTCGTCCGGCATCGTGCGGCCTCCTCTGGGTGGCACTCGGGTCGGGGTCATGTCGAGGTGGACGTTCATATCGAGGTCGACATCGGGGAGAAGGAACCTGGTGGCAAGGGCAGTTGCGAGGAGCGGAGGGCGGCGAGAGGCAGGTCGACCCGGACTTCCGTGCCCACTCTGGCCCCTCCCCTGCCGATACGGATACGGGCGCCGATCCCGGCCGCCCGCTCGACCATGCCCACCAGCCCGAAGTGGCCGGCTCGTCTGAGGTCGTCGAGGGTGGTCCCCGGCGGCAGGCCGCTTCCGTCGTCGTAGACGCTGACCGTCAGTTGGTCGCCGACGACACCGGCGGAGACGGCCACCAGGTCCGCGTGGGCGTGCCGGTACGCGTTCTCCATCGCCTCGGACGCGATGGTCAGCAGTTGCCTGGCCACCGCGTGCGGCAGCGGCGGCACCGCGTCGGCGCCGAGCCGTCCGAACGACGTACGGAGACCGCTGCGGCGCTCGAAGTCGACGGTCCGGGCGTCCAGTGCGGCGATCAGGGCGATACCGCCGTCGAGGCCCGACTCCCGCCGCAGGTCGAAGAGCAGTTCGCGGGACTCCGAGGCGGCCCGGCGTGCGGACCTGGCGACAAGTTCGGCCTGGAGCCGGACGGTTTCGGGGTCCAGCCGGCCTGCGGAACCGGCCAGGCCGTCCGCCGCCAGTGCCAGGCCGTGCAGGGTCTTGGCCACGGAGTCGTGCATCTCGCGGGCGAGCCTGGCGCGTTCCTCCTCGATGGCCTCGCTCACCGCGAGCCGCGCACGCGTGTCCGTCAGGGCCTGGCTCGCCGTGCCGAACCGCAGCAGAAGCCCCCGGAGGGTCACACCGACCGCTCCCGCGATCACGCAGAAGCCCGGCAGGAGCAGCGCGGTGGCCACGACCCCGCCCTCGTCGGGCTCGGCGGCATGCACACCCACCAGGATCAGTATCTGGAGCGTCGCGAAGACGCCCGCGCCCCGCCAGCCGTAGACCAGCCCCGCCAGCAGCGGGGTGCAGACGGTGACGTACGCCAGGGTGGAGTCGGGGGTCGCGGTGATGAGGAGCAGCGCGCCGAAGAGGGTGTCGATCACCAGCAGCCAGGAGTGCTTGAGGAGCAGGGGACCGAAGCGTTCCCAGTCTCGGAACAGTACGTACGAACCCATGAAGGTGACCAGCACGGCCGCGCCGACCAGGACCGTGGGCAGGCCGCGTGCGGTGCGGGCAAGAGCGAAAGGGGTGGCCACGGCGATCATCGCGAGGCGGAAGCCGAACACCTGACGGCACATCGCCTGCAGCGCGTTGAGCTGGATGGGAAGGGCGGGAGTCGCTTCGGGCTCGGTCGCACCCAGGTGCAGATCACCACCCAGTCTGCCCTTCAGCCCGCTCAGTCGCGGCCTCATCGACTCCCTCCCCCCTTCTCGCTCGTCCCGTGGTCAACGTCTCGTCAGCCGCCGAGGATGCTGAAGTCCACATTGGCTCCGTAGACGAAGCCGACCGTCAGCAGAATCAGCGTGCCCGGCAGCAGGAACGTCGTGACGGCGAAGGTCGCCTTCGGGATGGCCTTCGCCGCCTTCCGGCGCGCGTTCTGCGCGTCGGTGCGTCGCATGTCGTTCGCGATGGCGATGAGCGTGTCCACGATGGGCGCGCCCAGTTCTTCGCCCTGCTGGAGTGCGGTGACGAACATGGCGACCTGCTCCGAGTCGTTCCTCCGGCGCAGTTCTTCGAAGGCTTTCCTGCGGCTCACTCCCATGTCCATCTGGCGCAGCGTGATGCGCAGTTCGTCGGACCAGGGCCCCACGTACCTCTCCGCGACCCGGTCCAGCGCCTGCCGGAAGCCGAGACCCGCACTCACCACGACCGCCAGCACGTCCAGGAAGTCCGGCAGGGTGCGCTCGATGTCGGCCTTGCGGACGCGGACGGCCGACCAGAGGCCCACCTCGACCCAGACCAGGCTGAAGGCGATCATGAACAGGGCGAGGAAGACCTGGCCGCGCAGGACCATCACGAAGGCGCCGAACAGTCCGAGGAATCCGTAGACCGCGCGCCGGGCCCCGTAGCGGTCGATGGTGAGGCCGCCGGGGTTGCCGGCCATGTCGATCTGCCGGCGCTTCTTGTCGACCAGTTTGGGGCCCATCAGCCGCAGCACCGTGGGCGCCCAGCGCATACCGAGCCGGTCGATGACCGATCCCACGGCGTTGGTGCGGGTCGCGCCCACTTCCAGTGCGACGGCCAGGTCGCTGGGGAGTTTGGCGTCGGCGCGGTACATCCGGATGCCGTGGATCGCCCCGTACACGCAGAGGCCGATCACGGCGGCGAGAAGAAGCTCCATGGTCGCCCTCCTCAGACGTCGATACGGGAGAAGCGGCGGATGATGAGGAATCCGATCGCGTAAAGGACCAGGGAGACAATCACCGCGGCTTGCCCGATGAAGGCTCCCGTCATCCGGTCCAGGGCACCCGGCAGCACAAGATTCAGCATCAGCAGCGCGGCGAGGCCGAAGCCGGGTACGGCGTAGGCCGTGACAGTGACCTGTGAGAGCTGCGTCCGCACCTCACGGCGCGTTTCCTTCCGTTCCTCCAGCGTCTGCGTCAGGTTCCGCAGCGAGCTGACCACCGTGCCGCCCGCGCGGTTCGACAGGACCAAGGTCGTGACCAGGACGACCAGTTCTCGCGACGGGAGCCGCTCCGCCAGTTCGCCCAAGGCGTCGTCCAGTGACTCGCCGACCGCCAACCGGTGGGCGACCCGGCTGAGTTCTTCGCCTGCCGGAGCTTCCAACTCCTCCGCCGCCATGGCGATCGCCGTGCGCAGTGCCAGGCCGGCCTGGGTGGCGTTGGCCAGGATGCGGCTCAGTTCCGGGAGTTGGTTGATGAAGCGCTCGATGCGCTTGCCGCGCTGCCAGTTGAGGAACGTGTTCGCGCCCCAGAGCGCTGCGAGACCCGCCAGGGGGCCGAAGAAGGAGGCGAGGACCGTGGCGGCTATCAGCCAGAGCACGGCCACCGCCGCAAGCATGTAGACGAAGAACTCGCCCGGCGTGAGGTCGAGGCCCGTCGCGCCCAGTTTGAGTTCGATCCTGCGGCCGAGACGGGTACGGCGCAGGCGGCGGTCGACGCCGGTGAAGCGGCGCCTGCGGGTGGTGGCGTCCACCTGGCCCGTCGCGGAGAGTCGGTCGATCAGGTCCTGGCGCTGGGCGTGGCCCGCCGCGTACAGGCGTACCCCGAGGACGCCGAACAGGCAGGCCAGGAGCGTGACGCCGATGGTGATCAGTGCGGGATTGTCCATGGTGGGCTGCCTACTTGGCCTCTCGGGTGAGGAGCTGCTCTTCGGACACGGCGACTCCGAATGCCTGGGGGATGGGCTGGCCCGCCATGTACATGCGCTCGGCCACCCTGCGGGGAAGGGGGAAGTAGCGGAACTCGCCGTACACCCGGCCGCTCGCGTCGAGCGGGCGGGCGGCGAAGCGGACGGCGCTGACGATGCGGTAGCCCTCCCTGCCGTGCGAGTCGAGCAGGGCGATCTCGGTGACCCTGCGGGATCCGTCGGCGTGCCGGGTGAGCTGGACGATGACGTCGATCGCGCTGTTGATCTGGTCGTGCAGCGCCTCGAAGGGGATCTGCACCTCCGACATCGACGCCAGGGTCTGCAACCGCATCAGCGCGTCCTCGGCGCTGTTGGCGTGCACGGTGGCCAGCGAACCGTCGTGGCCCGTGGACATCGCCTGGAGCATGTCGAGCGATTCGCCGCCTCGGACCTCACCGACGACGATGCGGTCGGGGCGCATACGCAGCGAGTTGCGCACCAGGTCGCGGATGTTGATCTGCCCCTTGCCCTCGACGTTGGCCGGGCGGGACTCCAGCCGGATCACATGGGCCTGTTGAAGCTGGAGTTCGGCCGAGTCCTCGATGGTGATGATGCGTTCACCCTCGGGGATGAGCCCGGACAGCGCGTTGAGGAGCGTCGTCTTCCCCGTGCCCGTCGCGCCGGAGACGATGATGTTGAACTTCGCCTGCACCAGCCCCGACAGCAGGAGCAGCATCTGCTCGTCGATCGAGCCGAAGCTGATCAGCTCGTGCAGGGTGAAGGAGCGCGGGAAGCGCCGGATGGTGAGCGTGGCGCCGGTGAGGGACAGCGGCGGGATGATGACGTTGACCCGCTCGCCGGACGGCAGACGCGCGTCGACCATCGGATTCGACTCGTCCACGCGGCGGTTGACGGTCGAGACGATACGTTCGATGGTCTGCATGAGCTGCTCGTGCGAGCCGAACCTGATCGGCAACTGCTCCACCCGGCCGCCGCGTTCGACGAAGATCTGGTCCGGGCCGTTGACCATGATCTCGGTGATCGACGCGTCCTCCAGCAGCGGCTCCAGGATGCCGAGGCCCAGGGCCTCGTCGACGACCCGGCGGATGAGCTGCGAGCGCTCGGACGTCGACAGCACCGGGCCCTCGCGGCTGATGATGTGCCCGAGGACCCGCTCCAGCCTGGCGCGCCGGTCGGCGGCGGCCAGGGCCGACATCTCGGCGAGGTCGATCTCCTCCAGCAGCTTGGCGCGGTACGTGGTGACGAGATGGCTGTCGCCTCCCCGCGCGCCGTTCTCCTCGGGGGAGGTGATCCGTGCCCGCAAGCTCATGGTGCGTAGCTCCGTTCGGTTGCCTGGTCGCCGGGGTCAGTTACCTGGCATGGGCATGGTTGAGCTGCGCCGGGCGGTCCCCCAGTCGACACCCGGCACCAGCGAGGGGACCTTGATCGTGGCCGTGTACGTCGTGCTGTCGCCGGCCGCGCCGCCCGAGATGTCCGGGTGCAGCCAGCCGCTGACCGCGCTCTGGCCCGCCGACTCGGGGGACTGCTTCTGGTCCTGCTGGTCCTGGCTCGCCACCCGCGCCGCCACCCGCGCCGCCGTGCCCGCCTGGTTCGCCGCGTATGCCGCGAGCCCCAACTGGATCGCCAGCAGCGCCACGATGAGCAGCAGCGGGATGAAGCCCAGGTATTCGATGGCTACTTGGCCGGACTGGCGCGACCGGCCCGACTCGTTCGCCTGGCTCGGCTGGTTCGCCTGGCGCGACTCGTTCGTCTGGCCCGGCTGGTTCGTCTGGCCCGGCTCGTTCGGCTCGTTCGCCTGTCGGGCCTCTCCGCGACGTGTCCTGCGCATCCCTCAGCCCTCCTCTACCGACGCCGCGCTGCCGTGCACCGTGAACGGCCAGTCCAGCGCCCCCGGCACCAGCACCGGGACCTGTAGCGACACCTCCGCGCGGTAAAGGCCCCCGGACGCGCCGCAGTTGAACGAGCCGGTCCACGCGCTCGGCAAGTCCTTCTGTGCCGCCGTCGCACACGCACCGCCCGTCGCCCCCACCCGCGCCCCGACGTCGGCCGCGTTGCCGGCGAGGATGAAGGTGTAGCCGATCAGCGCGCACTGCCACATCACGACGCAGATCAGCAGGATCAGTGGGGTCATGCCGACGAACTCGATCGCCGTCTGCCCCCGGTCGCGGTCCTGTTGGCCGGCCCCGAGCAGGTGACGGACCCCGAGCAGGGGGCGCCGTCTCCGTAAACCCTTCGCCCGTACTCCCAGAGTTCCCATCGTCAGCCGTCCCCCTCCTTGGTCCCTCGTCTGCGCCGCAGCCCCACCGCGCCGCGGTCGCCCCGGAATTTGGCGTTGCGGTCGGCGCCCTCGGGGACCTTCACCAGGCCCAGTTCGCCGGCCAGGCCCCACAGCGCCTGCTTGACGACGCTCCGGCTCTCCAGGTCTTGGAGCCGTCCCGCGTCGACCACCGCCTGCAGTTCCTTGAAGTTCGCCGGGATCGCCGTGCCGACCAGCCGCGTTCCGGTGATCTTCTGGATCAGCGGCGGCTGGATCTCCGTCGTACGGGTGTAGCGGTTGACGACCGTCGTGGTCTCCTCCGCCTTGCGGATCTGGAGCCGGTCCCACATGCGCACCACCCGCTTGGCCGCCCGTACGGCGATCACGTCCGGGGTGGTGACCAGCAGCGCGATGTCCGCCATCTCGATCGCGGACGCGTTGGCGCTGGTCATCTGCGATCCGCAGTCGACGACCACCACCTCGTACCGCGCGCGCAGGGCGCTGACGATCTGCCGCCCGGACCGGTCGCTGACCTCCTCGCCGCGTTCGCCGTCGCCGGGCGCGAGGAGCAGGGCGAGCCCGGTGGCGTGGCTGAACACCGCGTCGGACAGCACGCGGGGGGAGATGTCGGCGATGGCGGCGAGGTCGACGATCGAGCGGCGGAACTGCACGTCGAGGTACGAGGCGATGTCGCCGGACTGGAGGTCCATGTCCACCAGCGCCACGCTGCGGCCGGACGCCTGCGCGGCGAGGGCGAGTTGGACGGAGACGACGGTGGTGCCCACGCCGCCCTTCGCGCCCGTGACGGTGACGACCGTGCCGCCGGGCCCGGTGAAGACGTCGGCGCCGTGGCCGAGGTGCCGGCGTACTCCGACGGACCACTGGGCGGCGGCCTGGAGCCGGTTGGCGAGTTCCTCGTAGCTCAGCGGCATGGTGACCAGGCCGCGCGCGCCCGCGTCCATGGCGGCGGCGAAGACGCCCTGGCTGAGGTCGGTGGTGACGAGGATGACGCCGACCGAGGGGAAGCGCAGGGCGATGTCCCGTATCAGTTCGAGCGCGGGCACCGGCCCGATCCGCTCGTGGACCAGGACGACTTCGGGCAGTTCGTCGAGCGACTCGCCCGCCAGCCGGGCGAGCAGGTCGATGAGCTGGGTCGAGTCGGCGACGGGCGGGGCGGGTTCCGCGTCGGGCAGTTGGCTGAGCAGGGTGGTGATCGAGCGGGCGGCGTCGGGATCTCCGACGACCGGGAGGATACGTGTCGTCATCGGGATCTCACTTGTTCGCGTCTTCGCTGAGCTCGTACGTTCCCTCACCCGGGCGCAGCGTGGTGGGGCTGCCGTCGGCCAGCAGGGCGAGACGTACGTGATCGGCGAAGGACTCGGCGTAGGCGACGCGTTGGGCGTCGGTGGTGTTGAGGGCGAAGGTGATCGGCACTGCCTCGGTCGGGCCGCTGCCGCGGTCGTCCTGCTTGGGTTCGAGCGGGGTGAGCCTGCCGACGTCGATGACCCTGGCGTTGGCGACGATGATCCGGGACTGGTCCTTCTCCTTGTCGTTCTGGGCGGCGAACGTCGCGAAGATATTGACCGTGTCCCCCGGGTTGATCTTTCCGGCGACGCCCGTCGCCGCGTCGATCATGATGGCGATTTCCTGTTCGCCGCTCTCCAGTGCGGGACGCTTCACGATCATGTCGTCCTGGAGCAGTGAGCCCTTCTTGAGCTGGGTCACCGCGATCTTTCCGTTGACCACGGAGATGTCCGTGACCGCGTTCTGGGAGAGCCAGCGCTTCGGCATCTTGATCTTCTTGAACTGCCCGTCCCGCAAAGGCGTGTACGGGGCGACATCCGCTTTCAGCTCATACGCCGAGACTTCGGGTCCGACCTTCGAATTGACGTCGCTGATCACCGAGAGGACACCGGCGAAAGCGCCGAAGGCGCAGAGGACCGAGAGGAGCAGAAGTATGATGCCGCGGCGTTGCCGTGAATTCATGAGCGGGACGACCTCGTTCGGGGACGTGGGGACGGCGTGAGTAGGGGCTGATCTGCGGTTACGACCCGTGGCGCAATGCCGCCCCCTGGCTTCCCCGGGATCCGCTGCCCAGAGCCCGTCTGCCCTGGCCGCCGTGGCTTCCCTGGCCGCCGTGGCTGCCCTGGGCCCCTGGACTTCCCTGGGTCAGGGCGCCGACCGCGCGGGGCTCGTTCTCGGGCGGTGCGAGCGGCGCCGAGCAGAATCCGCAGCGGTCACCTATGAGTTCGATACCGCACCAGGTGCAGATCTCCCGGCGTACGGATGCGACGAGTTGGTAGAGCACCGTGATGTCCGGCAGGAAGGCGGCGAATTCGACCATCTTCGGGGTGCCCCACCAGTCGGCCGAGTCGGCGGGCAGTGCGCTCTCCTCGACTCCGCCGACCTGCCAGTGCGGGGCGAGGGTCGCCGTGACCCAGTCGGACTGCGACTGGCCTTTGGCAAAGAGGAGTTGGGTGGCGAATTCAGGTCCGGCGAGGTCACCGGCGCCGATTTTGACCAACTGCGGTACGGGGCTGGCGAGTACGCCGAACTGGGCCCCTGGCACCCAGGACTTGGCGTGGCTCTTGAGGCTGACGGGCACCCGGTCGAGTCTGGCGACTGAGCCGAGCAGGGCCCCCGCGTAGATGTAGTGCGAGAGCAGCCGGGCGGCGGAGGCGACGACGCCGGCGCTGAAGTCGCAGACCGACAACTGCCGCAACTGGCGCACGAGTACGGCGACGCCGAGCGGCGGGAGGTCGAGTTTCAGCAGCGCGATCCGGTCACTCTCCAGGACCGAGCGCACGGTGTGCAGGCGGCGTTCGTGGGCGGGGGAGATGTTCGCCGGGTACAGCACGACGACATAGCCGTGGTGTTCGAGCAGGCCCTGCATCTCCGCGAGCGAGGCTTCCAGGGACTGGGTGTCGGGGGACGGCAGGAGCGCCGCCGTGGGCGTCTGGCGGTCCGTCGGTGGTAGCACCAGATCAGGGCTGGTGACAGCAATTGCGGTCGGCACGCTGGTTCCCCGTTCCGCTCCGGCCGCCGGAGTCCCGGCGGCCGCAGATCTCTCCTGCTCCGTGCTCCTGTCCCCGCACTTTATCCACGTCCTCAGGCCCAGAGAACACTTTTAGGATGCGGGGTGCCACCGTCCGTACACAGCCACTGATGGCAAATACGGGCGAAGCAGTCATGGGTTGACTCAGGTATCAGGACTTGTCCCTTCTTGCCGAAGAGTTGACCCAACTCGGCCGCTTTGGGTCCGGGTTGGGTCTGCGGGCCCTCGCCAGAGCTGTGCCCAGATCTGTACGCTCCCACTCGCCGGGATGATCACGCCGGAGCCGGGACGGGAACGAGGACTGGAGCCGGGAGGCACTGGGGATGACGGAGTACGGCTACGAGCGCCGCGGGGCCGCGTTCCTCGCCCTCTTACCGGCGTGGGTGGCAGCCGGGGTCGTCGTCTTCTTCGCCGGGTACGCGCGGAGCGCGCTGGTGCACGGCTGGCCGGAAACGGACGGCGGACCGCAGACGTTCACCGGCCGGCTGCTGCTGTTCCATCTGCCGACGGCGCTGGGCGTCGCGCTGGCCGCCTGGCCCGCCGGACGCCTGCACCGCGAGCCGTACCGCTACGTGACGTCCCAGCATCTGCTCGCCGTCTGCGCGGTGCCGCTCGTCGCGCAGTGCGGTTACCTGCTGTTCAACGCGCCGCAACTCGCCCTGGAGGACTGGCTGATGTCGGCGGCCGTGCTGGTCGTGGGGTGTGTGGCGGGGTACGCCGTCGACCAACTGCGCGAGGGCTGACGGCCCGCCAGGTCGGGCGACCCGCTCAAGCGGGATCGGGCTCCGGCGCCGGGGGTCTTGACAAGTTTATTGGTCTGGACCAGTTTTACGCCCAACGGTGGCCACCGTTCCCGCTTTTCCGTACCTCCCTCCCCCCGACGCCAGCGGAGGCATCAAGTGGAACGTGCACGCGCACACCGAAGACATCTGAGGAACTGGGCCGGCCGCAAGTGGATCGGCGGCGCCGTCGCGGCGCTGTCCGCCGCCGCGCTGACCATCACAGGACTCACCGGCACGGCGCAGGCCGCCGACATCAACGTCGCCAAGAACGGCGGTTACGAGTCCGGGCTGTCCAACTGGACCTGTTCGGCCGGGAGCGGGGCCACCGTCGGCTCCCCCGTCCACGCGGGCGCCGCCGCCCTCCGGGGCACCCCCAGCGGGCTCGACAACGCGAAGTGCTCGCAGAGCGTCGCCGTCCAGCCCAACTCCACGTACACGCTCAGCGCCTGGGTGCAGGGCAGTTACGTCTACCTCGGCGCCTCCGGCACCGGCACCACCGACGTGTCGACCTGGACCCCCGGCACCTCCGGCTGGCAGCAGCTCTCGACCCGGTTCACCACCGGTGCGTCGACCCGGTCCGTCAGCGTCTACACCAACGGCTGGTACGGCCAGCCCGCCTACTACGCCGACGATCTGACCCTGGTCGGTCCCGACGGCGGCGGTGGCACCGACCCCGGCCCGCAGGTGCCCGCGACGCCCGGCGGCCTCTCCGTCGGATCCGTGACGTCCTCCTCGGTCACGCTCAACTGGGGCGCGGTGTCCGGCGCGACGGGCTACAACATCTACAACGCGGGGGCCAAGGTCCAGTCGTCGAACGGCACTTCGGCCACCGTGACGGGTCTGGCCGCGAACACCTCGTACCAGTTCCAGGTGAGCGCGACCAACTCCGCTGGTGAGTCGGCCAAGTCGACCGCCGTCTCCGGCAAGACCTCGGCGGGCGGCACCGATCCGGGCAACCCGGGCAACCCGTCCGTGCCCAAGCACGCGGTGACCGGCTACTGGCAGAACTTCAACAACGGCGCCACGGTCCAGAAGATCAGGGACGTGCCGTCGCAGTACGACATCATCGCCGTGTCCTTCGCCAACGCGACGGCCACCCAGGGCCAGCTCGCCTTCAGCCTCGACCCGGCGGTCGGTTACGCCTCGGCGGCCGACTTCAAGGCGGACATCGCGGCGAAGAAGGCGGCGGGCAAGTCGGTCATCCTCTCCGTCGGCGGCGAGACGGGCAGCGTCAGCGTCAGCAACGACGCCTCGGCGACCGCGTTCGCCAACAGCGCGTACTCCCTCATGCAGGAGTACGGCTTCAGCGGAATCGACATCGACCTGGAGAACGGCCTCAACTCCACCTACATGACGAAGGCGCTGCGCCAGCTCTCCGCGAAGGCGGGCCCGAGCCTGGTCCTGACGATGGCGCCGCAGACGATCGACATGCAGTCGACGTCCGGTGAGTACTTCAAGACCGCGCTGGCCGTGAAGGACATCCTGACCGTCGTCAACATGCAGTACTACAACAGCGGTTCGATGCTCGGCTGCGACGGCAAGGTTTACTCCCAGGGCTCGGTGGACTTCATCACCGCGCTCGCCTGCATCCAGCTCCAGGGCGGGCTCGCCCCGTCCCAGGTCGGCATCGGCGTCCCCGCCTCCACGCGCGGCGCGGGCAGCGGTTACGTCGCCCCCTCCGTCGTCAACAACGCCCTCGACTGCCTGGCCAAGGGCACCAACTGCGGTTCGTTCAAGCCGTCCACGACCTACCCCGGTCTGCGCGGCGCGATGACCTGGTCGACCAACTGGGACGCGACGGCCGGCAACGCCTGGTCCAACGCGGTCGGACCGCACGTCCACAGCCTGCCGTAGCCCGAGTTCGGCGGATGATTCGCGACTGAATCGCGGCTGATTCGCGGACGAATCCCCGATGAATCCCGATGGTGGCGCCGCCGCTCCCCCGGCGGCGCCACTGCGCGAGGTCTTGACAAGGGCAATGGTCTGGACCAACTTGGTGTCACAGCGGTGGCCACCGTTCCGTATCCCCGCAAGACTCTCCCCCCACGGAGGCCATGCAGTGCACCGGACAGAACGTTCACGCGGTACTCGCCCTTCCCACGGCCCTCGTCTCCGCACGGCGCTCGCCGCGACCGTCGGCGTCATCGCCGCAGCCGCGTTCGCGCTGCCGGCGGCCCAGGCGTCCCCCAGCGCCCCCGCCGCCACCAAAGCCGCATCGAAAGCCGCCACGACGCAAGCCTCGGCGGCCGCGGTTCCCGCCCACGCCGTCACCGGCTACTGGCAGAACTTCAACAACGGCGCGGCCGTACAGACCCTGGCCGACGTCCAGGACCAGTACGACATCATCGCCGTGGCCTTCGCCGAAGCGACCGGCAACCCCGGCGAGGTCACCTTCACCCTCGACTCGGCGGGCCTCGGCGGCTACAGCGTCGACCAGTTCAAGGCGGACGTCGCGGCGAAGCAGGCAGCCGGCAAGTCCGTGGTCATCTCCATCGGCGGCGAGACGGGCACCGTCTCCGTCAACGACGCGGCCTCGGCCGACGCGTTCGCCAACTCGGTCTACGGGCTGATGCAGGAGTACGGCTTCGACGGCGTCGACATCGATCTGGAGAACGGCCTCAACTCCACCTATATGACGCAGGCGCTGGAGTCCGTCGCCGCGAAGGCCGGTTCGGGCTTCGTGCTGACGATGGCGCCGCAGACGATCGACATGCAGTCGACATCCGGCGAGTACTTCAAGACGGCGCTGGCCGTGAAGGACATCCTCACCGTCGTGAACATGCAGTACTACAACAGCGGTTCGATGCTCGGCTGCGACGGCAACGTCTATTCCCAGGGCTCGGTGGACTTCCTCACCGCGCTCGCCTGCATCCAGCTCGAAGGCGGCCTCGACCCGTCCCAGGTCGGCATCGGCGTCCCCGCGTCGCCGAGCGGCGCGGGCAGCGGCTATGTGGAGCCGTCCGTGGTCAACGCCGCGCTGGACTGCCTGACCAAGGGCACCAACTGCGGTTCGTTCAAGCCGTCCACGACCTATCCCGGGCTGCGCGGCGCGATGACCTGGTCGACCAACTGGGACGCCTCGGCCGGCAACGCCTGGTCCGACTCGGTCGGCGCCCACGTGCACGGCCTGTAGCAGGGCCGGTAGCTCAGCCCGCAGGAACAGCACCACCCCAAGGCCCCCCACAGGGCCGGCAGCGCCGCCGAATCCCACCCGGCGGCGCTGTCGCGCGTATCAGCCCAGTACGGCCAGCGCGTCGATCTCGATGAGCAGGCCCTTGGGCAGCCCCACATAGACCGTGGTGCGCGCCGCGGGCGGCGCCTGGAGGCGCTGCTCCTCGAAGTACGCGTTGTAGATCTCGTTCAGCTCGGCGAAGTGGCCGGTGTCCGTGAGGTAGACGCGCATCATCATCACGTCGTCCCAACTCGCCCCGCCCTCCTCCAGGATGGCCTTGACGTTGGCGAGGGTCTGGAGGGTCTGCTCGCGCAGCGAGGGTCCGGCCGGCGTCGGCGGCTGCCCCGCCACGGCGGGCAGGAAGCCGACCTGCCCCGCGACCTGGAGGATGTTGCCCTTGCGGACGCCGTGCGAGAACTTCGCCGGCGGGGCCGTGTGGGTCGACGGGGTCAGCGCCGTCTTCGGAGTGCTGCCTGTGGTCTGTGCGGACTCGCTCATGAAGCTTCCTTGGTAGGGGTGTTGCCGGAGTACTCCCCGCTGATCGCTTCGGCGGTGCGGCGCACCAACGGGAGCAGGGAGAGGAGTTCGTCGGCCGTGACGACGACATTGGGCGCCGAGACCGACATGGCGGCGACGACGCGGCCCTCCGTCCCCCGGACGGGCGCGCCGACGCAGTTGATGGACTCCTCGTGGCCACCGAGGTCGGTGGCCCAGCCCTGTGCCCTGACGGTCGCCAGCTCGTCGAGGAACGCGGCGGCGTCGGGGGTCGAACGGGCTGTGTACATGGGGTAGTCGAGCCGCTGCGCGAGCGCCCTGCGCTCGGGCTCCGGGAGGTCGGCGAGCAGCAGCTTGGCGACGGCGGCGACGGTGAGCGCCACGGGCTTGCCGATACGGGAGTACATCCGCACCGGGTAGCGGCTCTCGACCTTGTCGATGTAGAGGACTTCGCCGTCCTCGTGGACCGCGAGATGGACGGTGTGGCCGCACTGCTCGTTGAGCGCGACGAGATGGGGGTGGGCGATCTCGCGGATGTCGAGGTTCTCGACGGCCTCCTGCGCGAGCGCGAACAGCCGGGCGCCGAGCCGGTAGCGCTGGTCCTGCTGGCGGTAGACCAGGCCGTGTTCGTGGAGGGTACGCAGCAGCCGCAGCGCGGTGGACTTGTGGACGTCCAGCTTCTCGGCGACCTGGCCGAGGTCGGCGGGTCCCTGGGCGAGCAGCGGCAGGATGCTCAGCGCCCGGTCGACCGTCTGGCTCATGGCGTGGCCACCTCCTCAGTGGCCGCCGTCCAGCCGGGGCCCAGACGCAGTGTGCCCCATGCCGTGTCGTCGAGGGCGGCCAGCCGGTCGGCGTGTGCGCGGCCCGGCGGGGCGGCCAGGTCGGCGGCTACGGTGAGGGTGGCGGCGGCCGTGAGATGGCCGTGCCGCAGCCGTGCGGCCATCGGCAGGCCGCGCAGGGTCGCCGAGAGGAATCCGGCGGCGAACGCGTCACCGGCACCGACCGGCGCGACGACGTCGACCCGCAGCGCGGGCACGGACGTGACGGTGTCGGCGGCCCCCGGGCCCTGCGCGTGGTGGACCGTGGCCCCCGCGCTGCCGCGCTTGACGACGACGGTGGCCGGTTCCGGCAGCGCCGCGCGGATCGCGTCCCCGCCGTGCAGGTCCCACGCCTCGGCCGCCTCGTCCTCGCCGACGAAGACCAGGTCGGCGCCGCGCGCCAACTCCAGCAGTACGCGCGCCCCGGTGGCGTCGCGGGCGCCGGACGCGTCGCGCCACAGCCCAGGCCGGTGGTTGACGTCGAAGGAGACCAGCGGGCGCCCCGGCCGCCTGGTGGTGATCTCGCGCATCAGGGCGAGGCAGTCGGGCGACAGGGCCGCCGTGATGCCGGAGACATGCAGCACCCGCCCCGACCACAGCCCTTCGAGCGGCGTGTTGGCCGGGGACATCGCCGAAGCGGCCGAGCCCGCCCGGTAGTAGAGGACCTCATGGGTGTCGGTGGCGCGGTCGCCCGCCGTGCGGAAGTAGATGCCGGTGGGCCGGTCCCGGTCGCGGTGCACCCCGGTGGTGTCGACGCCGTACGCGGCGATGGCGGCCACGAGGTGGTCACCGAACCCGTCGGCGCCGACCCGGCTGACCCAGCTCACGGAGTGCCCCGCGGCGGCCAGGGCACAGGCGACATTGGACTCCGCGCCGCCTATGGTCCGGGCGAAGGACGGGACGTCGGCCAGCCGGCCGGGGCGCGAGGGCACGAAGGTGACCATGGACTCACCGAGGCAGACGACATCGGCTCCTGCCGTTCCGGTCACTCTGACGCTCCTCCGCTGTGATCCGTCGTGATCCGTCGTGATCCGTCGTGATCCGCTGCGATCCGTTGGATCCGTGTCGAGCCGCCGGCATTGACCCGGCGTCGGCTCGGATGTTAGACAATCTTGAGCGTCATACGCAATGGGCGTTGCATATGTTGCAACGCCGGGGATCGGGAGGCTTCATGACCGCCGAGCGGCCGGCACAACCGCTGTCAGGACTGGCACAGTTGCGTGACGAGCCCGTCGACCACCGCTTCAAGGGCCTCCCGCCGGACGCCGAGGGTCTGACCGTGGGCGCGCTGGCGGCCGAGCGGCGCTCGCTGTTCACCGGCGGCTTCACCACCCCCGTACTGGCCCTGTCCGCCGAGTCGGTCGAGCACAATCTGCTGCTGCTGGAGAGCTACGCCGAGCGGCACGGCCTGGCCTTCGCCCCGCACGGCAAGACGTCGATGTCGCCCCAGCTCTTCGAGCGGCAGCTCGCGCACGGCGCCTGGGGCATCACGGCAGCGGTCCCGCACCAGGTACGGGTCTACCGCGCCTTCGGCATCGCCCGGATCTTCCTCGCCAACGAGGTCGTCGACGCGGCGGCGCTGCGCTGGATCGCCGCCGAACTGGACCGCGACCCCGGCTTCCGGTTCCTCTGCTACGTCGATTCCGTACGCGGTGTCGAGCTGATGGACGAGGCCCTGCGCGCGGCGGGCGCGACCCGCCCCGTCGAGGTCGTGGTCGAGCTGGCGGCGGGCGAGGGCGCGCGTACGGGTGCGCGTACCGAGGCCGACTGCGCCGCAATCGCCGACGCCGTGGCCGCCACCCGCACCCTGCGGCTGACCGGCGTCGCCGGGTACGAGGGCGAGGTGCCGGGCGCGGCCGACGGGACCGTACGCGACTGGCTGCGCCGACTGACCGCGCTCGCCGCCGACTTCGACCGCGCCGGCCGGTTCGACGGCGCCGAGGAGATCGTGGTCAGCGCGGGCGGCAGCGCCTGGTTCGACGCGGTGGCCGATGTCTTCGCCGGGATCCCCGGGCTGTCGCTGCCGGTCCTGAAGCTGCTGCGCTCGGGCGCGTACATCTCGCACGACGACGGCCACTACCGCGAGATCACCCCCTTCAACCGGGTCCCGGAGGAGGGCGCGCTCCAGCCGGCGTTCCGGCTGTGGGCCCAGGTCGTCTCCCGGCCTTCGGCGGGGCAGGCGTTCGTCAACGCGGGCAAGCGGGACGCGGCCTACGACCTCGACCTGCCCGAGGCGCAGGTCGTACGGGACGCCCGCACCGGCGCCGTCCGCCCTGCGGCCGGAATCGCCGTCGAGAAGCTGTCGGACCAGCACGGCTGGCTGACCACCTCGCCCGACGCCGTCCTGGAGGTCGGAGACTGGGTGGGGATGGGGCTCTCGCACCCGTGCACGTCGTTCGACAAGTGGCAGCTCATCCCGCTGGTCGAGGCGGACGGCACGGTCACCGACCTCGTCCGTACGTATTTCTGAGCGCCCGCGTCGCCGAGCGCCCGCGCACCTGTCGAAAGGCCCCCCGCACCATGGATCTCGTCCTGCGTGACGCCCGCGTCGCCGACGGCACGGTCGGCGCGTCGTACCGCGCCGACGTCGGCGTCACGGAAGGACGGATCAGCCGCATCCTGCGGGAGGGCGAAGGCCCTCGGCTGTCCGGCGCCCGGGTGGTGGAGGCGGCGGGCCTGGTCCTCGCGCCCGGCTTCATCGACATGCACGCGCACAGCGACCTGGCACTGCTCCGCGATCCCGACCACTCGGCGAAGGCCGCGCAGGGCGTGACCCTCGAAGTCATCGGCCAGGACGGGCTGTCGTACGCGCCCGTGGACGACCCCGCCCTGGCCGAGGTGCGCAGGGCCGTCGCGGGGTGGAACGGCGGCGGCCCCGGCGACGCGTCCGTCGACTTCGACTGGCGCACGGTCGGCGAGTACTTGGACCGGCTCGACCGCGGCTTCGACGGGCAGGGCATCGCCGTCAACGCCGCGTACCTCGTCCCGCAGGGCACGGTACGGATGCTCGCCGTCGGCTGGGAGGACCGCCCGGCGAGCGGCGCCGAGCTGGCGCGGATGCGCCAACTCGTCGCGGAGGGACTGGAACAGGGCGCCGTCGGCATGTCGTCCGGGCTGACCTACACCCCCGGCATGTACGCGGACGACGCCGAACTCACCGAGCTGTGCCGGGTGGTGGCGCGGTACGGCGGCTACTACTGCCCGCACCACCGCTCGTACGGCGCGGGCGCCCTCCAGGCGTACGAGGAGATGGTGACCCTCAGCCGTACGGCGGGCTGCGCCCTCCATCTCGCCCACGCCACCATGAACTTCGCCGAGAACGAGGGCCGGGCACCCGAGCTGCTGGCCCTGCTGGACCGCGCGCTCGAAGCGGGCGCCGACATCTCCCTCGACACCTATCCGTACACGCCGGGCGCCACCACGCTCGTCGCGATGCTGCCGAGCTGGGCGAGCGAGGGCGGCCCCGACGCGACGCTCGCCCGCCTCAGGGACCCGGCCGAGGCGGAGCGGATCAGGTACGCCCTTGAGGTGACGGGTTCGGACGGCTGCCACGGCGTGCCGATCGAGTGGGACACCATCGAGATCTCGGGCGTATCGGCGGCCGGTCCTGGCGCGCTGGTGGGCAGGACGGTCGCGGAGTCGGCGGCGCTCGCCGGTGAGGAGCCGTGGGCCACGGCGCGCAGGCTGCTGATCGAGGACGGCCTCGGCTCCACGATCCTCCAGCACGTCGGCCACGAGGAGAACGTCCGGCGGATCATGCGCCACCGCGTGCACACCGGCGGCAGCGACGGCATCCTCCAGGGCGACAAGCCGCACCCGCGCGCCTACGGCACGTTCCCCCGGTATCTGGGCCACTACGTACGCGAGTTGGGCGTGCTCACGCTGGAGGAGTGCGTGGCCCACCTGACCGGACGCCCGGCGGCCCGGCTGCGGCTGCCGGACCGCGGTCTCGTACGCGAGGGGTACCGCGCCGATCTGGTCCTCTTCGACCCGGAGACGGTCGCCGCCGGCGCCACCTTCGCCGCGCCGCGCACCTTGCCGGCCGGGATCCCGTACGTACTGATCGACGGCCGGTTCGTGATCGACGGCGCCCGCCGGACGGACGTCCTGGCGGGCAGGTCGGTACGCAGGACGCCCTGAACCGCTTCAGCGAAGGTGCGACTCAGCGGGAGGCGAGCCGCAGGACGAGCGCCACCACGGCGAGGACGACAAAGAGGGCGGCGGGCGCCATCGCGTACGCCTTGGCCCGTACGTGGAAGATCAGCGCGCCGATGAAGTACAGCGCGACGCCGACCGCGGCGGCGACGCCGAGGTACGGCACCCACAGCCCGGCGACGAGCCCGACGGCGCCCGCCGCCTTCAGCGCGGCGAGCCGGGGCAGCCAACTGTCGGGCACACCGACCGACTTCATCGAGGTGACGACGGTCTCCTGCCGGGTGAACGTCGCGAAGGCGGACCCTGCGAGCGCGACGGCGAGGAGCAGACCGACGACGGCGTAGGCGATGAACACGGGAAACCTCTCGGGGGACGGACGAGAACCGGCTCAGCATGCACCTGACCGCCGGCGGGAGGAACACCGCGCCGAGACGGGTACTGGCAGGGCGACGCTGAGCGGGCCACGCGCGACGACACGCCGGTACCGTGGGTGGGTGAGCGAAACCGAACTGGGGCACTTCCTGCGCGCGCACCGCGAGGCCGTGACCCCCGCCGACGTGGGTCTCCCCGCCGGCAGCAGGCGCCGCACGCCGGGGCTGCGCCGCTCCGAGCTGGCCATGCTCGCCGGGATCAGCGTCGAGTATCTGGCCCGGCTGGAACAGGGCAGGGACAACAACCCCTCACCGCAGGTGCTGTCCGCGCTCGCCGAGGCCCTGCTCCTCGACACGGAGGCGCGCGTCGAGCTGCTGCACGTCCTGAAGGCGACCAACGGCACGCTCAAGCTCTGTCCCGGCGCCTACCAGCCGCCGGAGCGGACCGTACGGCCCACGCTGCGCGCCCTGCTGGACCGCCTGGAGCCGACGCCCGCCGTGCTGCTCAACCGGCTGAGCGAGGTCATCGGCCGCACCGAGGGCTACGCGCGCCTCTACGGGCCGCTCGGCCTGCTGGATCCGCCGGCCCCGTGCCTGCCGCGCTTCCTGCTGACCGATCCCCGGGCGCGCGCGGCCCACCCGGAGTGGGAGCGGGTCTGCGACGACGTGATCGTCCGGCTGAAGAACGACTCCGTGCCGGACGATCCCCATCTGCTGCATCTGGTCGAGGAGTTGACCCTGCTCGCGGGCGCCGCCTTCACCGACCGGTGGAACAGCCCGCAGCGGACACCGGAACGCGCCGGGGTGCGGCGGCTGGTGCACCCCGGCGCCGGTGAACTGCGCCTCGTCCAGGAGACGCTGGAACTCGCCGACACCCAGCGCCTGGTGGTCCAGCTCCCCGCCGACGACGCGACGAGCGCGGCGCTCGACGAGCTGACGGGCCGCCGGCCCGGCGCGCTGCGCGCCGTGGCCGGCTGAACCCCACCGACTGAACCCCACCCGCAGAGCCCCCCGTTGACCCCGCCCGCCGACCGTGCGAGGCGGCTCAGCCGATCCGGTAGATCGACGTCGTACCGCTGATCTCGTTGCCGGCCACCAGCAGCGGCACATGGACCGGGCTGTCCTTCGCCGCGACGAAGAGCACGCCCTCCGGGCCCAGGTCGCCCGCCGTGCCGGCCTCCGGATCGCCCGCGAAGTCACGGGAGTTGACGTAGCCGGCGGCCTTCGGGTGGCGCGGGTCGCCGAGGTCGTACGCGGCGATCCCGCCGATCCGCTCCAGGCCGACGAAGGCGTACGTGGTGCCGCGCACCTCGCCGGTGGTGATGCCCTCGGGCTCGGGGCCCTTGCTGTCGCTGCGGCTGTCGGGGTCGTTCTCCGCGTTGTCGGTGTTGAAGTCGTCCGGGTACGCCTTGGCCGTCAACTGCTCCAGGTCGTCACCGGAGTCCCAGACGAGCCGGCCCCTGTCGTCCCGTACGGAGATGGACCGGCCGCCCAGCGACCGGAGTTCGGTCACCCGGCCCTCGCTGTCGACGGGGGAGGTCGAGCTGATGTTGAGCCGGCCGATCGCGTCGTCCTGCTGCAGGGCCTCGGCGTCCGGGAAGACCTTCGGGCTCAGCTCGACGTCCTTGATCCGGACCTCTTCGGAGAAGCAGTCCCAGTCGCGCGCGTCGCCTTCGTTGGCACTGACGGTGTACTCGCCGCCGCGCGCCGAGAAGCTGTGGATCCCGTCGGGCTCGTAGAGGCCCTTCACCGGCCAGGTGCGGATGTTGACGCCGTCCTTGTCGGAGGCGTCCAGGCCGTTGCCGCGCTGGGAGTGGTCCTTCTCCCCCAGCGGCACGATCTTCTCGACCTCGGCGCTGCGCAGGTCCACGAGCGCGAGGGCGTTGTTCTCCTGGAGGGTGACCCAGGCGCTGCGGCCGTCCTTGGAGACCGCCGCGTACTCGGGCTCGATGTCCTGGCTGACGCTGGCGTTCGGACCGTAGATCCGCACACCGGCCCGGGTCAGCTCGGCCTTCTTCTTGTTCCACCGCTCGAATCCCGCGGTGCGCACGCGCACGTCGCGCAGCCCGCCGTCGCGGGTCCTGTTCAGGTCGATGACGCTGACGGAGCCCGCCGGGTCGGTGCCGGCCGGCTCGGTGCCGCCGGGGGCGCAGTACGAGTCGGGCTCGCCCTCGTTGGCGACGACGACCCGGTCGCCCTTCGGGGTGAAGGTGAGCATGTCGGGCAGCGAGCCGACGGTGACCTGCTTGAGCTTGCGGCCGTCGGTGGCGCGGAAGAACGCGACCGTGCCGCGGTCGGTCTTGTCCGCCGCCTGCTGGGCCACGGCGATCAGCCCGTCGTGGACGCTGACGCTGTTGGCTCCCGGGGTGGCGAGCTGCCCCGTCCTGCGGGGGTGCGCGGGGTCGCGGATGTCGAGGATGTCGACGGTCCCCGCCTGGGCGTTGACGGTGAAGACCCGGCGGGTGCGGGCGTCGTACGCCGTGATCTCCGCCGCGCCCTCGTCGAAGGCGCCGCTCGCATAGCGGCCGAGCAGGGTGATCTTGAGCTGGTCCCGGCCGCCGTGGTGGGCGTCGGACGCCTGCGCGGACGGCAGCAGTGCGGTGGTGGCGGCCATGACGGTGACCGTGGCCAGAGCGAGGAGTGTGCTGCGCTTCTTCATGGACGCACAGCGTTGTGCGACGCCTCGCTCGCCGGGTGAACCGGCCGGGCCGCCCAGGTGAACTCTGCCTCAACAAAAAACGCACACGCCCGCATGGGAACACCTGACCGGGGGTGTCACACGAACTTATGAGCATCCTGTGTGGACCGGATCCTCGGCGCCCGCTCGCTCGTCTCCCTCCTCGGACGCAACGGAGCGTAGGCGGGAGCTTGGACCATGGCGCGCAGGGACATTCGAACGTCGGGCAGTCGAACGTCGGGCATCCGGTCGTCGGGCATCCGGTCGTCGGGCAACCGGTCGTCGGGCGGACGCGGCCGAGCTGCGGTGCTCGCGCTGGCCACCGCCGTACTGCTCGCCGGTTGCGGGGCGGAACAGGCGGCCAGGAGCAAGGGGAACGACGGCGGCGGCAGTACGAGCGACGGGAAGGGCGGCTCCCCCGCAGCCACCAGCGTCCGGCAGAAGCACACCCCGCTCCCGGGTCCCGGCCGTACGACGACGACTCCGCCGCCGCCGCCGCTGCCCGCCGAGACCTCGTCCCCCGATCCGGCGCTGTCCCGTCCCGTGGTGTCGATGGACATCGCGCACGCGGCGCAGCGCGGCGGCCAGGCGGTCAACGTCACGATCGACGACGGCCCCGACCCGGTCTGGACGCCGCAGGTCCTGAAGATCCTGCGGCAGAACGGCGTCAGGGCGACCTTCTGCATGATCGGCCCGGCCGCCGAGGCGCACCCCGATCTGGTCCGGCGGGTGGTGGCCGAGGGGCACCGGCTGTGCGACCACACCGTGTCGCACAACACGGCGATGGACCATCGCTCGCGCGCCTACCAGAGCGGGCAGATCATGACCGCCGAGCGGCAGATCGAGCGGGCGTCGGGCGGCGTGGCACCGCAGTACTACCGCGCCCCCGGCGGCGCCTTCACCCCGTACAGCAGGCAGATCGCCGCGGCGGCCGGCATGCGCCCGCTCGGCTGGAACGTCGACTCGCAGGACTTCGAGCGGCCCGGCGTCGGGGCCATCGAGCACACCGTCAAGGAGGAGCTGGACAACGGGCCGACGCTGCTGTTCCACGACGGCGGCGGGGACAGGTCCCAGACGGTGGCGGCGCTGCGCCGGCTGCTGCCCTGGCTGCGCCACCACGGCTACGGATTCAGCTTCCCGGTCCGCTAGGCCGCGTCTGTCCCGTCCGGCCCGCCCCGTTAGTCCCGTCACGCTGAGCGTTTCCCGCGCCACCAGGTCGTATGGTGGCGGACATGCAGGTGATCCAGTCGACGAAGCTCGCCAACGTCTGTTACGAAATCCGGGGCCCGGTCCTCGACGAGGCGATGCGGCTGGAGGCAGCAGGCCACCGCATCCTCAAGCTCAACACCGGCAACCCCGCGGCCTTCGGCTTCGAGTGCCCGCCCGAGATCCTTGAGGACATGCTCCGCAACCTCGGCGCCGCGCACGGCTACGGGGACGCGAAGGGTCTGCTGTCCGCGCGCCGCGCCGTGATGCAGCACTACCAGACCAAGGGCATAGAGCTGGACGTCGAGGACATCTACCTCGGCAACGGCGTCTCCGAGCTGATCCAGATGTCCATGCAGGCGCTGCTGGACGACGGCGACGAGGTGCTCGTCCCCGCCCCCGACTACCCGCTGTGGACGGCGTCCGTCTCACTCGCGGGCGGTACGGCGGTGCACTACCGGTGCGACGAGCAGGCGGACTGGCAGCCGGACCTCGCCGACATCGAGCGCAAGATCACCGACCGCACCAAGGCGATCGTGATCATCAATCCGAACAACCCGACCGGCGCGGTGTACGACGAGTCCATGCTGCTGGCGCTGACCGAGGTGGCCAGGCGGCACAATCTGGTCGTCTGCTCGGACGAGATCTACGACCGGATCCTGTACGACGGCGCCACCCACACCCCGACGGCGGCGCTCGCGCCCGATCTGCTGACCCTCACCTTCAACGGGCTCTCCAAGAACTACCGGGTGGCGGGCTTCCGGTCCGGCTGGATGGCGGTCTGCGGCCCGAAGGCGCACGCGGGGTCGTACATCGAGGGGCTGACGATCCTGGCCAACATGCGGCTGTGCGCCAACATGCCGTCGCAGCACGCGGTGGCGGCGGCGCTGGGCGGGCGGCAGACGATCGACGACATGGTGCGGCCGGGTGGCCGGATCCTGGAGCAGCGGGACACCGCGTACGACCTGCTCACCCAGATCCCCGGCGTGACCTGCGTGAAGCCCAAGGGCGCGCTGTATCTCTTCCCCCGGCTCGACCCGGCCGTCTACAAGATCAAGGACGACCGGGAGATGGTCCTCGACCTGCTGCGGCGGGAGAAGATCATGGTCGTGCACGGTACGGGGTTCAACTGGCCGGAGCCGGACCACTTCCGGATCGTGACGCTGCCGGCGGCGTCCGAGCTGGCCGACGCGGTGACCCGGATCGGCACGTTCCTGGACGGATACTCCCAGCCGTGAGCAGCCGCCTTGAGCGGCCCCGAGCGGCCTCTTGAGTTCCCACTAACTTTAGACTGATTCCAATGTAGGATGGTCTCCTGACCCTGCCAGGAGGCCATCCCATGTACGAGCCCATCCGTACCAAGTCGGTCCACTCGCCTGCCGCCACCGACGCCGACTTCCCCCACCGCAGCCGCGAGGAGGAGCTGGACATCCAGCTCGCCGGACACCTGTCCGCGCTGCTCGCGCTCACCGACGAGCTGGGCGACGGCGAGGCCGCCGAGGCCTTGGTCCGGCAGCTCACCCGGCTGCGCGGATCGGCCCCGCTCCGGCAGCCCGGAGCGGACACGCGGCCCGCCGACCCGGCCGCGCTGCACCGGCGCGCGCTCGCCGTGGCGGGCCGGGCGCTCGTGGTCGCCGCCTCACGCGCCGACACGGCCGCCGCGATACTCGCCGCCCGGCGGATGGACGCGCACACGGCGGCGCTGCACAGCGGCGCGCAGCCGCTCGTCGGCGCTCACTGAATGTTCCGCTCCGGTTCCGGACCGGGATGGCTCCTTCACCTTCCGTACACCCGGCGGCGCCCGGAGCGTCGGATTGCGCGAGCACGCTCTGACGTGTGAGACGCATCGTAGGAATCGTCCTGGCGGTGCTGCTGATCGGCGGCGTGGCAGCGGCCGTCGTGGCAGGCCGGGAGAGTCAGGGCACGAGCACGGCAACGAAGACCGTGCATGGTGTGATCGGATCGGAGAAGGCCGACTTCTTCGCCGATCCCGGTGTGGTGAAAGCGCTGGCCGCCCAGGGCTTCACCGTGAAGACGGAAACGTCCGGCTCCTGGGCGATGGACCAACTGGCGCTCCAGGGCGACGACTTCGCCTTCCCTTCGTCCAAGGCTCCGGCCGATGCGCTGGAGAAGAAGTACGGCGTCCAGGGCGGCCCGATCCGGCCGTTCTACTCGCCGCTCGTCGTCGTGGCGCACCGCGCGGCGGCCCAGGTGCTGGCGGCGAACGGCCTGGTCACCCTGGACGGGCCTTCGCGCGGCACGCTGCGGATGGGCCCGTACCTGGCAGCCGCGGGCAAGAACCGCACCTGGCAGCAGCTCAAGGGCGCTTCCGCGCATACCGAGTTGACCGGGACGCTGTTCATCACCAGCACCGATCCGCAGACCTCCAACTCCGGCGCGCTCTACCTCGCCGCGGCCTCGTACGTCGCCGACGGCGGGAAGGTCGCCACCGACGAGGCGGCGATCGGCCGGACGGCGCCGCTGCTCAAGAAGCTGATCGCGGTGCAGGGCGCCCAGCAGACCAGCTCGGACGCGCCGTTCCGCGACTTCATCAGCGGCGTCGGCAATCCGCTGGTGCTGGTGTACGAGTCCCAGATCGCCTCGCTGCTGCTCCAGCACCAGGACACCGGTGACCTGGTGGTGCTCTACCCGGACACCACGGTCAACAGCGACCACACGCTGGTGCCGCTCACCGACGAAGGCCGGGCGCTGGGCGAACTGCTCTCCACCGACAAGACGTTGCGCGAGCTGGCCGTACGCCACGGCTTCCGGCCGCAGGGCGCGGCAGCCGAGTTCGACGCGGCGACCACACCCGACGCCGCGTATCTCAACCGCACGCTCGCCGGGGTCCGGCAGGCGCCCGTACCCACCAACAGCATCCTGCACGCGATGGCGGTGCGGGCCGGCTCCTGACCGGCTCCCGCGCCACCGCTGCCGTCCCAGGGGGGATCGCATGTCCACAGAGAACAGCACGGAGACGAGCGGGCAGAGCGATCTGACGCTCACCCCGCCCGAGCCCGTACCGCCGGTGCGCGGCGAGCAGGCGGCGGGTCTGGTGCCGCTCGCCGACTCCGTACGCGCCGAGATGACCCGCCGCGCCGCCGACTACGTCGGCTCGCTGGCCGCGCTCGACGCCCGCTCACCCGAATTCACCGCCCGCGTCGGGGAGATCGCCGGCCTCGGCTCGGGAGAGATCCGCAGCGCCGCCCAGCAGTCCAACCGGATGCTCGACCGCACGGTCCGCTCGCTCAGCTCGGGCGGCGAGGACGCCCAGGCCCGGGTGGGCACCTCGCTCGTCGAACTGCGCCGCACCGTCGAGGACCTGGACCCGCGCGACACCCCGGGCAGGGGCGCGCGGCGGCTGCTCGGCAAGCTGCCCGGTGGCAACAAGCTCCGCGACCACGCGGCCAAGTACGCCTCCTCGCAGGGCACGTTGAACCGGATCGTCGGCTCGCTGCGCGGCGGCCAAGACGAACTGCGCCGGGACAACGCGGCGTTGCACACCGAGCGCAGCCGGCTCTGGGAGACCATGGGCAAACTGCAGGAGTACGCGGTGCTCACCGAGGCGCTGGACGCGGCGATCGAGCTGCGGATCACCCGGGTGGAGCCGGCCGACCCCGCGCAGGCCGACGCGCTGCGGGCCGATGTGCTCTTCCCCGTCCGGCAGAAGCACCAGGATCTGCTGACGCAGATGGCGGTGTGCGCGCAGGGCTATCTCGCGATGGACGTCGTGCGCCGCAACAACGAAGAGCTGATCAAGGGCGTCGACCGGGCGGCGACCACCACGGTCTCCGCGCTGCGGATCGCGGTGATGCTGGCATCGGCGCTGGACAACCAGCGCAAGGTCACCGAGCAGGTGAACGTGCTCCGTTCGACGACGGAGGACCTGATCAGGGGCAACGCGGAGATGCTCGCCACGCAGAGCGGCGAGATCCAGCGGATCGCCGCCGACCCGGCGGTCGGCGTAGAGACGCTGCGGGCCGCGTTCCAGCAGATCTACCGGACGCTGGACGCGATCGACACGTACAAGATCCAGGCGACGGAATCCATGGCGGCGACGGTCGAATCGCTCTCCACGGAGCTGAGGTCGGCGAGTTCGTATCTGGAGCGGACCCGCTCGGCGGGCGTACTCGAAGGCGGTTCCCAGTGACAGGGCGGCTCCCGCTGATGTCAGGACGGCGAAGAACCCGGCGACGCGCGCTGCTCGCGGTGTTCGTCGCGGCGCTGTGCGCGGCGAGCGCCTGCTCGTCCGGCGGTTCCGGCACGCCGGACGACACGAGGAACGGCGACACCGAGTACCACCCCGGCACCCTGCGGGTGCTGGCGTCGAGCGAGCTGTCCGACATGACGGGGGTGCTCGCCCAAGCGGAGAAGAAGACCGGCGTACGGGTGCGGCCGACCTACCTCGGCACCCTGGACGCCGCCGAACTCGTCACGTCCGGCAAGGCGGACGGCACCTACGACGCGCTGTGGCTGTCGTCGAACGACTATCTGCGGCTGCACCCCGAGACCGGCGCGCGGCTGACCAACGAGACCCCGATCATGTCGTCGCCCGTCGCGCTCGGCGTGAAGGAGGCGACCGTCGCCCAGCTCGGCTGGCAGCCGGACCAGGTCACCTGGGCGCAGGTCGAGCAGGCCGTCGCGGCGGGCAAGCTCACGTACGGGATGACCGATCCGGTGCGCTCCAACTCCGGTTTCTCCGCGCTGATCTCGGTGGCCTCCGCGCTGTCGGGCGCCCAGTCGGCGCTCACCGACGCCGACGTACGCAAGGCGACGCCCCGGCTCAAGCAGTTCTTCGCGGGACAGAAGCTGACGTCGGGGTCCTCGGGGTGGCTGGCCTCGGCGTACACCCGGGGCGGCACCGTCGCGGGCGGCGGTGCCGCGGGCGGCGGTGTCAACGCGCTCGTCAACTACGAGTCGGTGCTGCTGTCCATGAACCGCGACAGCCACTCGGGTCTTACCGTGATCCGCCCGAAGGACGGTGTCGTCACCGCCGACTACCCCTTCACACTGCTGACGTCCGCGCCCCGGGAGGCGCGCGAGGCGGGGCAGCGGCTCACCGCGTATCTGCGCAGCCCGGACGCTCAACGCGCCCTCACGGAACAGACGTTGCGCCGCCCGGTGGTGCCGTCGGTGCCACCGGCCGCCGGGCTCGGCACCGACAAGCGCCGCGAACTGCCCTTCCCCGGCACCCGATCGGTCGCCGACGGGCTGCTGGACAGCTACGAGAACACCCTGCGCCGCCCGTCGCGGACCGTGTACGTGCTGGACACCTCGGGCTCCATGGCGGGTGACCGGCTCGACTCGCTGACGACGGCGCTCGCCGGACTGACCGGTACGGACAACTCGCCCACCGGCGACCGGTTCCGGGACCGCGAGGAGGTGACCCTGATGCCGTTCGGCTCCGCGGTGAAGCGGATCACCACCCGTACGGTGGACCCGGGCGACCCCGGCGGCTCGCTGGACGCGATCCGCTCCGACGTCGAAGCGCTCACCTCGTCCGGCGACACGGCGATCTACGGCAGCCTTGAACAGGCGTACTCCCGGCTGCGCGGCGGCGGCGACGCGTTCACCTCGATCGTGCTGATGACGGACGGCGAGAACACCACAGGTCCGGGAGCCGGCGCCTTCGACTCCTTCTACGCGAGGCTGCCCGCGGCCCTGCGCACCACGCCCGTCTTCCCGATCGTGTTCGGCGACTCGGACCGGGCGGAGCTGGCGCACATCGCCGAACTCACCGGCGGCCGGCTGTTCGACGCGACGACCGGCGAGGGCGCGCTGGACGGCGCCTTCGAGGAGATCCGTGGCTACCAGTAGGGGGACCCATGGCCGGCGGTAGAGCGCTCGCCTATCTGGAATCGCGCAAGAACATCACCGGCGGGGTCTGCGGTGTGGCGGGCCTCGCCCTGACCTTCACCGGGCTGGCCGGCGCGTACTGGCCGGTGGTGGTCGCCGGGCTGTACGGCGCAGGCGCGCTGATCGCGCCGCCCGAGCGGCCCGCCGCCCCGCACTTCCCCGACCCCGCCGAGCAACTGGACGCGCTGCGCGTCGACTTCGGCAAGCTCACGGA
This sequence comes from Streptomyces sp. NPDC087906, assembly GCF_055584925.1. NCBI lineage: Bacteria > Bacillati > Actinomycetota > Actinomycetes > Kitasatosporales > Streptomycetaceae > Streptomyces > Streptomyces sp. NPDC087906. The sequence continues at coordinate 235,472 of NZ_JBVJLC010000007.1, read as the reverse complement.
CTATCTGGCCGAGGTGGACCTGCCGCCCGCCGCCGCCGGGCGGCTGACGGAGCTGACCGGTGTGCTGGCGGCCCTGCTCGAACCCGGCTGGGTCGCCGACGCGCTCGCGGGCGACGCCGAGGCCGTACACGCACTGTCGCGCGCGGTGCGCCAGGACATTCCGGAGTCGGTGGACACGTACTCGCGGGCCCGCTGGTGGACCCGGCTCCAGCCGGGGACCGAGCCGCCGGAGCGCCATCTGGAGCGGCAGTTGACGGCGCTGCACGAGGAGGCGTCCGCGCTGGCCGGTGCGCTGCGGGAGGCCGAGGCGCGCAGGCAGGAGTCGCACACCCGCTATCTGGAGGACCGCAACCGGACGCAGTGAGCCGGCGCAGGAGGTGGCCGGAAGGGGAGGCGGACATAGCAAACCCCCGGAGCCCATAAGGCGGTTCCGGGGGTTCCCGACGTCAGCCCAGGCGCTCGACGAGCGCGTGGTATTCGTTCCACAGTTCCTTCGGCGTGTGGTCACCGAAGGTGTTGAGGTGCTCCGGGATCAGTGAAGCCTCCTCGCGCCAGACCTCCTTGTCGACCGAGAGCAGGAAGTCCAGCTCGCCGTCGGAGAGTCCGAGCCCAGCGGTGTCGAGGGACTCGCGGGTCGGCAGGATGCCGATGGGCGTCTCGACGCCGTCGGCCGTGCCGTCGAGCCGCTCCACGATCCACTTCAGGACGCGGCTGTTCTCACCGAAGCCCGGCCACACGAACTTCCCCGCCTCGTCCTTGCGGAACCAGTTCACGTAGTAGATCTTCGGCAGCTTGCTCTGGTCCTTGTCGGCGCCGACACCGACCCAATGGCCCATGTAGTCGCCCATGTTGTAGCCGCAGAACGGCAGCATGGCGAACGGGTCGCGGCGCAGCTCACCGACCTTGCCCTCGGCGGCAGCGGTCTTCTCGGAGGCGACGTTGGCCCCGAGGAAGACGCCGTGCTGCCACGTGAAGGACTCGGTGACCAGCGGTACGGCCGAGGCGCGCCGGCCGCCGAAGAGGATCGCCGAGATCGGCACCCCCTTGGGGTCCTCCCACTCGGGGGCGATGATCGGGCACTGCCCGGCGGGCACGGTGAAGCGGGCGTTGGGGTGGGCGGCGAGCGTACCGGACTGCGGTGTCCAGTCGTTGCCCTTCCAGTCGATGAGGTGCGCGGGCGGTTCCTCCGTCATGCCCTCCCACCAGACGTCGTTGTCGTCGGTGAGCGCGACGTTGGTGAAGACGGAGTTGCCCCACATGGTCTTCATCGCGTTGGCGTTGGTGTGCTCGCCCGTGCCGGGCGCGACACCGAAGAAGCCGGCCTCGGGGTTGATCGCGTAGAGCCGGCCGTCCTCGCCGAACCGCATCCAGGCGATGTCGTCGCCGATAGTCTCGACGCTCCATCCGGCGACGGTGGGCTCCAGCATGGCGAGGTTGGTCTTGCCGCAGGCCGAGGGGAAGGCGGCGGCCACGTACTTCGACTCGCCGCGCGGCGGGGTGAGTTTGAGGATCAGCATGTGCTCGGCGAGCCAGCCCTCGTCGCGCGCCATCACGGAGGCGATGCGCAGCGCGTAGCACTTCTTGCCGAGCAGGGCGTTGCCGCCGTAGCCGGATCCGTACGACCAGATCTCCCGGTCCTCGGGGAAGTGCGAGATGTACTTGGTGGAGTTGCAGGGCCACGGCACGTCCGCCTGGCCGGGCGCGAGCGGTGCCCCGAGGGTGTGGACGGCCTTGACGAAGAAGCCGTCCTCGCCCAGCTCGTCCAGGACGGGCTGTCCCATCCGGGTCATGGTGCGCATCGACGCCGCGACGTACGCGGAGTCGGTGATCTCGACGCCGATCGCGGACAGCGGTGAGCCGAGGGGGCCCATGCAGAACGGGACGACGTACATGGTCCTGCCGCGCATCGCACCGCGGAAGACGCCCTGCTCGCCGGTGAAGATGTCACGCATCTCCGCCGGTGCCTTCCAGTGGTTGGTGGGGCCCGCGTCCTGCTCCCGCTCGGAGCAGATGAAGGTGCGGTCCTCGACGCGCGCCACATCGGACGGGTCGGAGGCGGCGTAGTACGAATTCGGCCGGGTGACCGGGTCGAGCTTCTTGAACGTGCCCTTGGCGACGAGCTCCTCGCACAGGCGCTCGTACTCGCTCTCCGAGCCGTCGCACCAGACGACCCGGTCGGGCTGGGTCAGGGCGGCGATCTCGTCGACCCAGGCGACCAGCCGGCGGTGCCGGGTGGGGGCGGGGCTGAAGAGGCCGGTGGGCGGGGTGTCGGTGAAGGTCTCGTTGTTGGTTTCGGTGGTGGGAGCCGCGATGTCGCGCGCCACGATCGCTCCTTGAATGAGGGGTTTTGTTGAGGTATGCCCCTTGGGGGCTGCGACCCGGACGCTTCGTAGCCCGCTCATCCGGTGCCGCCCGCACTCATTTGATGATCCGATGCTCGCGCCCATATGTCCAGGGGGCCTCACACGTGAGCATGGCCACTGCGTTTCAGCCCGGGGCGGCTCGGCGTCGGTAGCATGAACGCATGAATCGTCCCGGGCCCGAAGCCACCGAGATTCCCCCGTCACCCGAAGGGGGGCCGGTCGAGATCGACCTGCCGAGCCCGGTCAAGCCGAAGCTGCGCGGCTGGCTGCACGCGGGGATGTTTCCCGCCGTCCTGATCGCGGGAGTGACGCTCGTCGCCCTCACCGACTCCACCCGCGCCCGGGTCGCCTGCGCGGTCTACGTACTGACCGCCTGCCTGCTCTTCGGGGTCAGCGCCATATACCACCGGGGCACCTGGGGCCCGCGCGGCGAGGCGATCCTGCGCAGGCTCGATCACGCCAACATCTTCCTGATCATCGCCGGCACCTACACTCCGCTGACGCTGCTCCTGCTGCCCGACGCGACGAGCACGCGCCTGCTCTGGGCCGTGTGGGCCGCGGCGGCCGCCGGGATCGCCTTCCGGGTCTTCTGGGTCGGCGCGCCGCGCTGGCTCTACACGCCGTGCTACATCGCCATGGGCTGGGCCGCGGTCTTCTACCTGCCCGACTTCATGCGTACCGGCGGTATCGCCGTGCTCGTACTCGTCGTGGTCGGCGGCGTGCTGTACAGCGCGGGCGGGGTGATCTACGGACTGAAGCGCCCCAACCCGTCACCGCGCTGGTTCGGCTTCCACGAGGTGTTCCACTCCCTCACGCTGGCCGCTTTCGTCGCGCACTTCATCGGCATCTCGCTGGTGGCGTACCAGTACTCCTGACCGCGCACCGGGCCACTCCTCACCGCACGCCCTCGCCGCACCCCCCTCACCGCACGCCCGGCCTCCAAACTTGACGCTCACAATCTTTTGAGAGTTACTGTCATTTGACATCAACTCTCAGAGGAGAACTGTCATGACCCGTCGGTGGTGGGCGCTGGGCGCCCTGGTCGCGAGCATGCTCGTGCTGGGCTTCGACACGACGATCCTGAATGTGGCGCTGCCGTCCATGGCGGCGCAGCTCGGCGCGACCACCGGGGAACAGCAGTGGATGGCGGACATCTACATCGTCGTGTTCGCCGCCCTGATGCTGCCGGCCGGACTCCTCGGCGACCGGTTCGGCCGCCGCCGGATGCTCATCGCCGGGCTCGGGATCTTTCTCGCGGGCTCGGTGGTCGGCTCGCTCGTCCACAGCGTCGACCTGATCATCACGGCCCGCGCGATCATGGGGGTGGGCGCCGCGCTGATCATGCCGCTCGCCATGTCCGTACTGCCGTCGCTCTTCGGCGCGCCCGAGGACCGGGTCAAGGCCGTCGGGATCATCTCGGCCGCGTCGGCGCTGGGACTGCCGCTCGGCCCGATCATCGGCGGCTGGCTGCTCGAACACTTCTGGTGGGGTTCGATCTTCGTCCTCAACATCCCGATGGTCGCGATCGGGATAGCCGCCTGCGTCTTCCTGCTGCCCGAGACCGCCGACCCCTCGTCGCCCCGGGTCGACCCGCTGTCCACGGCCCTCACCGCGCTCGGGCTCGGCGCGCTCGTCTACGGCGTCATCGAGGCGCCCGAGCGCGGCTGGGGCAGCCCGCTCGTCATCGGCATGCTGCTGGGCGGAGTCGTCCTGCTCGGCGCTCTCGTGCTGCGCGAGCGGCGCATGGCCCGCCCGATGCTCGACCTGACGCTGCTGCGCCACCGGGGCTTCCTGCTCAACACGCTGGCGGCGACGCTGGTGATGTTCGTCCTGTCCGGGCTGCTGTTCCTGCTGCCCGGCTATCTCCAGGCGGTACGCGGCAACGACGCGCTGGGCACGGGCGTGCGGATGCTGCCGATGATGGGCGGCCTGATGGTGACGTCCAGGCTCAGCGGCCCGCTCGGCCGGCGGTTCGGCCCGCGCGCGGTGATCTGCGCCGGCCTGGTCGTGCTCGCCTTCGCCGCGCTGCTCGGGAGTCGTACCACCGTGGACAGCGACTACTGGTTCACCGCCCTGTGGCTGACGATCACCGGCGCGGGCTTCGGACTGGCGGTCGTCCCCGCGATGGACGGCGCGCTCGGCGCGCTGCCCGCCGACCGGGCGGGCAGCGGCTCGGGGCTGCTGCTGACCGTGCGGCAGACCGGCGGCGCCATCGGTATCGCCCTGCTGGGCTCGCTGCTCGCCGCCGCGTACACCGGCCGGCTCGACACCTCGGGGCTGCCCGCGGGCGCCGCGGACACGGCGGGCGACTCGGTGGTCGGCGCGCATGTCGTCGCGGCGAAGCTCGGGCTGCCGCGGCTCGCGCACTCGGCGGATGTGGCCTACCTGCACGGTCTGAGCCTGGCCCTGGTGGTGTGCGCGGTGACGGCGCTGCTGTCGGCCGTACTGGTGGCTGCGCTGCTGCCGAACCCGAAGCCGAACGCGAAGCCGAACGCGAACGGGAACCCGAACCCGAAGCGCGAGCTGGGGGACGGGGCGGACGGCGGGGCAGACGGCGGGGCGGCGCACGGCGGTTTTGCCGCTGCGGGAGGCGCCGAGGGCGCCGAGGGCGCCGAAGTCGCCCCGGCTGCGGCGGATGCCCGACAATAGCCACCATGGCCGCCTCCTCCCCCCAGCCCTCCGTAGTCGCGCAGCAGTCGCACCTCGGCCTGCGCGAACGCAAGAAGCTCAAGACCCGTATCGCGATCCGCCGGGCCACCTACCGGCTGATCGGGGAGCAGGGCTACGAGGCGACGACCATCGAGCAGATCGCGGAAGCGGCGGAGGTCTCGGCCTCCACCGTCTTCCGCTACTTCCCCACCAAAGAGGACATCGTCCTCACCGACGAGTACGACCCGATCATGGCCGACGTACTGCGCGGCAGGCCGGCCGACGAACCGCCGCTGGAGTCCATCCGCTTCATCGTACTGACGCAGTTGGAGAGCGTGTTCACCAACCAGGCCGAACTCGACGAGATGACGCAGCGGACCCGGCTCATGGTCGAGATCCCGGCCGTCCGCGCCCGGATGAGCGAGTCCATGTCGGTGACGTCGAAGCTGCTCACCGGCGTCATCGCGGAGCGCACCGGCCGCGACGAGAACGACCTGGAGCTGCGTATCTTCACTGCGGCCGTGCTGGGCGCGCTGCGTGAGGTGACGCTGTACTGGGGCGAGCACGGCGCCAAGGACGACCTGGTCGCCCTGATCGACAGCGCGCTCGACTCGCTGGCGGGCGGCCTGCGGCTGTAACAGCGGGCCCCCGCAGCACGCGCCCCGCCCTACTCCATGACCCCCAACTCGGCGGCGAGCGAGTCGACTTCCGTGGTGGGAGCGGCACACACGAAGTGCCGGCAGACGTACGCGGCGGCCTTCCCCTCGACCAACGGCCGGTCCAGCAGCAGCGGGAACTCCTCGCCGCCCGCAGGGCCGGCCGCGACCACGGCGCCGGGGGCGGTGCCGAGCAGGGCCGTACGGTGCAGGGCGCGCGTCGCCGCGTCGTCCACCGCCCCGACGACCGCCACCTCGCGCGGCCCGTCGAGCAGCGCCTCCGATACGGCGAGCCCCCAGCCGATGAACCGGGGCGCCCGCGGACCGAGCGTCCGCACCACGCCCAACGCCCCCTCGGCGGCGGTCCGGTGGGCTTCGGAACCGGTGTGCGCGGCGTACGACAGCAGCGCGCCCGCAGCCGCCGACCAGCCGGAAGGCGCCGCGTTGTCCGTCGGGTCCTGCGGGCGCCGGATCAACTGCTCGGCGTCGTCGGCCGTGTCGTACAACGCGCCGTCCTCGCCCTCGGCGACGAACTGGTCGAGCACGGTGTCCAGCAGCAGCCCCGCGAACTCCAGCCAGGCGCCCTCGCCGGTCACCGCGGCGAGCGCCAGGAACCCCTCGGCGACATCGGCGTAGTCCTCAAGCACCCCCGAATTTGCCCCGGTCCTACCGTCCTTGGAGATACGGGAGAGCCGCCCCGCGTCGTCCATGTGCAGCCGTACCAGCAGATCGGCGGCCTCCGTCGCCCGCTCGACCAGGTCGGGCCTGTCGAAGTACGCGCCGGTCTCGGCCAGCGCGGCGACCGCGAGGCCGTTCCACGCGGCGACCACCTTGTCGTCCCGCCCCGGCCGGTGCCGCTTCTCGCGCGCGGCGAACAGCCTGCCCCGTACGGACGCGACGCGCGCCTCGTCCACATCCCCTCCGTGGTCGGGGAGTTGGAGCACGGACGCGCCCTTCTCGAAGGTGCCGTCGAACGTCACCCCGAAGTGCCGGGCGGCGAACTCCCCGTCGTCGTCACCCAGCAGCTCCCGCAACTGCTCCGGCGTCCAGGCGTAGAACGCGCCCTCGACATGCTTGCCCGTACCGTCGTCGCTGTCCGCGTCCAGCGCCGAGGCGAACCCGCCCTCGGCGGTGCGCAGTTCACGTACGAGGAAGTCGGCGGTCTCCACCGCGACCCGCCGGGCGAGATCCGATCCCGTGGCCCGCCACAGATGCGCGTACACCCGGCAGAGCAGGGCGTTGTCGTACAGCATCTTCTCGAAGTGCGGTACGACCCAGGCCCGGTCCACCGAATACCGCGCGAACCCGCCGCCCAACTGGTCGTAGATCCCACCGCGTGCCATCGCCACACACGTGTCGGCCGCCATCTGGAGCGCACCCTCGGCGCCGGTACGGGCGTGATGGCGCAGCAGGAACTCCAGCACCATCGACGGCGGAAACTTCGGCGCGCCCCCGAACCCGCCGTGCCGCTCGTCGTACTCCCTGGTCAGCCCGAGCAACGCCTGCGCCAGCTCCTCCTCGGCGGGCACCCCTTCCCCACCCCCGTGCGCGAGCGACCGCCCGGCCAGCTCCCCCACAATCCGCCCGGCCACCTCGGCGACCTCGTCCCGCCGCTCGGTCCAGGCGGAGGTGACGCCCTCCAGCACCTGCGGGAAGGACGCCATCCCGTGCCGGGGCTCGGGCGGAAAGTACGTACCGAAGTAGAACGGCTCGGCGTCGGCGGTCAGAAACACCGTCATGGGCCACCCACCCTGCCCGGTGGCAGCCTGCACGGCCTCCATATAAACGGCATCCACATCCGGCCGCTCCTCGCGGTCGACCTTGATGTTGACGAAGTGCGCGTTCATGTACGCGGCGGTCGTCGCGTCCTCGAAGCTCTCGGAAGCCATGACATGGCACCAGTGACAGGACGAATACCCCACACTGAGCAGCACCGGCACATCCCGCCCCCGCGCCTCGGCGAACGCCTCGGGCGACCAGGGCCACCAGTCGACGGGGTTGTCGGCGTGCTGCAGGAGATACGGGGACGTCTCATGGGCCAGTCGGTTCGCCATACCCCCATCCTGCCCCAGCCCCCTCCCCCACCCCGCCCGCAACCACACCCCGGAGCGCCGCGAATGCCCGTCCGGGCCGGTTGTCGGTGTGGCTGCCGGGGTGCGTGGGTGGGGCGCGGCAGAATTTGGTCGGGGCGTGGGGGCTTCGGTGCTGGGCGGTTGGTGTGATCCATTACGTGTTGCTGCTCGTGTGCGCGGTGGCGATCTATCTCTCCTGTGAGTGGTTCGTCAACGCCGTCGAGTGGCTCGGTCAGCGGCTGAACGTCGGGCGGATGGCCGTCGGCACGATCCTCGCCGCTTTCGGCACCGCGCTGCCCGAGTCCGTGGTGACACTGGTCGCGGTGACCACCGGCAGTACCGAGAAGGCCAAGGACATCGGGGTCGGCGCCGCGATGGGTGGGCCGCTGGCGTTGTCGACCATCGCGTACGGCGTCACCGGCGCCATGCTGCTGCGCAAGCGGCGCAGGGAGAGGGCTGCGGGCGGGCGGCCGGGCGGGGAGGCGCTGGGGGATGCCAAGGACATGCGGCGGCTGGCCAAGGACCAGAAGTGGTTCCTGCCGATCTTCGTCGTCAAGGTCGCCTTGGGCCTGGTCGCCTTCGCCTACAAGCCGGTCCTGGGCCTGCTGTTCTTCGCCGCTTACGGCGTCTACTTCTGGCGCGAGATCCGCGGCGGCGGTGACGGGGACGAGGACGACGAAGAACTGGAGCCGCTGAAGCTCCAGCCGAAAGCGGCCTCACCGGCCACCTGGGCTGTCGTCGCGCAGACGCTGGCCACGCTGCTGGTGATCTTCTTCGCCTCCCAGCTCTTCGTGAGGCAACTCGACGCCATCGGCCCGATGCTGGGCCTGCCCACCGCCGTCACCGCCCTGCTCCTGTCACCGGTCGCGACCGAGCTGCCCGAGGTCATGAACGCGATCATCTGGGTGCGCCAGGGCAAGACGAAACTCGCCCTGGCCAACATCTCCGGCGCCATGATGATCCAGGCCACCGTCCCCAGCGGCCTCGGACTGCTCTTCACCACCTGGAAGTTCGACGGCGCCCTCATCTGGGCCGGTCTGATCACCATGGCCGCGATCAGCTATCTGCTCCTGACCATGCACGCCCACCGGCTCACCCCGGCCCGGCTCACGGTCGCGGCCGGGTTCTACGTCGTCTTCGGCATCGGCCTGGTACCGATCCTGAGCTGACCGGTCCTGAGCCGACCGGTCCTGAGCCGACCGGTCCTAGTGCTGCGGCGGTCCGGGCGGGCCCGTGCGCCGCTGGTGGTGGTCGAGCACCTTGGCCAGCAGCTCGGTGAACTGCCCGCGCTCCTCCGGTGCCAGCGGAGCCAGCAGCGCCTCCTGGCTCTCGGCCAACGGCTGCTCCAGCCGCCGCAGTTGCCGCCTGCCGGCGGTGGTGAGCGTGATGATGTTGCGCCGCCGGTCGTCGGGGTCGGGGGCACGCTCGACCAGGCCCCGTTCGGCGAGTTCGTTGACCGTCGCGACCATGTCGCTGACGTGAATGCCGCTGCGGCGGCCGAGCGTGGCCTGGCTGGCCGGTCCCGAGTCCTCCAGCGTCGCCAGCAGCCGGTAGTGGTAGCCGCGGGCGCCGACGGACGCGAATCCGTCGGCCACCAGACGTCCCGCGTGGTGGGCGGTCTGGCTGAGCAGCCAGCTCGGCATCCGCTCCCACCTGGCGGGCCGCGTCTCCTCGTACGGGTTCTCCATGGGGTCAGTCTAGCGAATCGTTGGGCGCACCTATGATTATGTTACCGTTGGGGCACTAAACGTTTATGTCACTAACGTTTGGTACGCCAACGATAGTCCGAACGAAGTTCCATGGAGTCGAGACCATGATCAAGCCGTTCCGCATCGACATCCCCCAGGCCGACCTCGACGACCTGACCGACCGGCTCGCCCGTACCCGCTGGCCCAACGAGGTCGCCGACGCGGGCTGGGACTACGGATTCCCGCTGGCCCGGCTCAAGGAGCTGGCCGAGCACTGGCGTTCCCGCTACGACTGGCGCGCGCACGAAGCCGCGCTCAACAAGCTCCCGCACTTCACCACCGAGATCGACGGCCAGAACATCCACTTCGTGCACGTCCGGTCGGCGAAGCCGGACGCGCTCGCGCTGGTCCTCACCCACGGCTGGCCCGGCTCGTTCCTGGAGTTCCTCGACGTGATCGAGCCGCTGTCACGCGACTTCCACCTGGTGATCCCGTCCATCCCCGGCTACGGCTTCTCCGGGCCGACCCACGAGCGCGGCTGGGACATCACCCGGATCGCCCGCGCCTGGGCCGAGCTGATGCGCCGCCTCGGGTACGAGCGGTACGGCGCCCAGGGCGGCGACTTCGGCTCGGGCATCTCGACGGCGCTCGGCGCGGCGGCCCCCGAGCGGGTCGTCGGCGTGCACGTCAACTACCTGCCGACCAGGCCTGATCCGGACGCCGGCCTCGCACTGTCCGCAGCGGACGAGGCCCGACTTAACAAGATCAGGCACCTGATGGCGCACCGTCCGCCGTACCAGGCGCTGCAGGCCGCGACACCCCAGACCGTCGGCTACGCGCTCACCGACTCGCCCGTCGGCCAACTGGCCTGGATAGCCGAGCGGTTCGCCCAGTGGACGGATCCCCGCACGCCGGTCAGCGACGAGCGGATACTCACCGACGTGTCGCTGTACTGGCTGACCGCCACCGCGGCCTCCTCCGCGCGGCTGCACCACGACGCGCCGCGCCGGATCGAACCGTGCCCGGTACCGCTCGGCGTGGCCGTGTTCGCGTACGACATCACCCAGTCGGTCCGGCCGCTGGCCGAGCGGCTGTACGACGTCAGGCACTGGTCGGAGTTCGAACGCGGCGGCCACTTCGCGGCGATGGAGGTACCGGAACTGCTCGCCGGGGACGTCCGGGACTTCTTCACCCACCTCGTGGGGACGTCACCGGAAAGGTGATAAACCGGCGGTCGTCATCTCATGGGACGTTTACTGTACGAACACGCCGCGCTGCCCTCGGTGGCAGCCACCAGAGGAGGAATCCTGTGTCATCGCCCTACGGCCCCCAGCACTCCCCCGTCGGCGATGTGGGCGCAGCCCTCATGATGATCGACTCCCGGCTCAAGGGAATTCACGACGGCAGGACCGAGGCCGACCCCGAACAACAGGCGCTGATCGACCAGTTCACCGCCTCGCTGAGCCCCAAGGGCGCCAACGACCTGCTGGACGGCGCCTGCACGCTCATCTACATGTTCATGACGTGGCTGCGGAAGGCCCACGAGGACCACGACAAGGACGTCATCGAGTACGTGGTCCCGTCCCTGGTCGGCTCGCTGCGCATGATGCCCAAGAGCGTCCGCCCCGAGACCATCCCCACGATGGCCGGCCTGGTCATCGCGGCCGGCACCGGCCTGAGCCCCAACCTGTGGCGCAAGCAGTACGGAAACTGGACGGAGGAGGAGATGAACTCCCTGGAGGCCACCACCTTCCTGCTCGCGGAACACATCAACCGCATCACCGACGACCCCGACTTCGCCACCCGCCTGATCAGCGAGGCCCTGACCACGGCGGACGAAGACTGACCCCTCGTCCGGCGAGCGGTCTCGCGCTTGTGGCCTTCTCGAAGGACACTGTTCGCTCACCCAAGGCTCTCGGAGGGGGACATATATGCGAGACAGCCACCGGGCCGATGCGGAGCGGCTGTTGGTTCGCGCGGTGGAGGAAGAGGTACGGCGCAGCGGGGGGCGGAGTGACGGAGGTGCTCTGCTGGCGCGGGGGCGGGGTGCGCTGGACGCGCTTGCCGAGGGGGCCGGGGAGGAGTACGCCGCGTATGTGGCCGCGCTGGACGCCGCGCAGGCCGAGGAGCGGCCGCTCGGCGAGCGGTTCAGCCGGCAGGCGCTCGGAACGCCCGTGCTGGTCACGGCCGTTGCCGCCGTCGCCGCCGTGTGCGCCGACGCCGCTTTCGGTACGGCCGCGGGCACGGCGCTCGGTGCCGGGGCCGTGGTGGCCGTCGCCGGTGCGGCGGCGACGGTGGGGAAGGTGACCGCTTCCCACTGGCCGGCCGCGCATCGCAGGGCAGCCGCAGCGGGGCAGCCCGGCGGGGTCGAGCAACTGCGGTTGCAGTGGCTGACGGCCCTGGACGTACGGGGCATCCGGCCCTTCCTCGACCAGCAGCGGGTGCTCGTGTCGGCGACCCAGCGCCGTACGAAGAAACCGGCGACCACCCCGCAGCTCAGAGGTGGCGACCGCAGCGCCGCAGCGCGCAGGCGCTCCGTACTGGAGCAGTCTTTCGGCCATCTTCCGCAGCCGGAGGGCCCGTTCGCCGGGCGGCGCGGCGAGCTGGCGCAGATCGCGCAGTGGGTGCACGCGGCGCGGGCCTCGACGGAGACGAAGCCGACGGTGGTGGTGCTGTACGGCGACCCCGGGTCAGGGCGGACCACGCTCGCCGTACGGGCCGCGCACCAGTTGCGGGACCAGTTCCGCGGCGCGTGCGTCGTGGACATGCGGGGCGGCGGCGCGCTCGGCGAGGCGCCGCTGTCGACGCGCGACGCGCTGCTGCATCTGCTCAACCGGCTCGGCGCTCCGCGCGAACAACTCCTCTTCCGCGAAGGGTCGTCCACCGACCAGCAGGTGCGGCGGCTCGGTGAGCTGTACCACAAGCATCTGACCGGGCTGCCGGTCACGGTCGTCCTGGACGACGCTGCCGACGCCGAGCAGGTGCGCACGCTCATACCCGAACGCTCCGACAGCCTCGTGCTGGTGACGGCACGGCAGCGGATCGACCTGCCGGCCGACATACCCGCCTGGGTGCACCAACTGCCGGTGCAGGCGCTGGACGCGGCGGGCGCCGAGGAGTTGCTGCGGGAAGCGGCCGAGACACCCCCGCAGGGCGCCGACGGGCCGTACGACGCGCAGTCCGTCGACCGGGTGGCCGAGCTGTGCGGCGGACTGCCGCTCGCGCTGCGCGTCGCCGGGTCCTCGCTCGGTGCCCGCAGCGCCCACCAACTCGCCGCCGACCTCGCGGCGTACGGCCCGGTCGAGCCGGTGGAGCGCGCGCTGTGGCTGCGCTACACCGACCAGAGCGACCAGAGCCGGCGGCTGCTGCGCAGACTGGCACTGGCGGGCCGCGCCTCGCTGGGCGTCGCAGCCGCAGCGGCGCTGCTCGCCACGGACGAGCAGGAGGCGGGACGGCTGCTGACGGCGCTGTCCCGGGCGGGCCTCATCGATCACGTACGCGGCCGGCGCTACCGACTGCACGACGTCGTCAGGACGTTCGCACTCGCACGGCTGCTGGACGAGGAGGCGACGGCGGAGCGTACGGCCGCGCAGGAGCGGCTGATCCGCAACTACGGCGAACTCGCCGACTCCGTGATCCGGCTCGTCGACGGCAACACCTCCACCCGCGCCGACCTGTTCAGGACGGCGGCAGGCGCGCACGGCTTCAACTCGCCCGACGCGGCGCTGCGTTGGCTGGACGAGGAGTCCAGCTTCATCACGGCCGCGCTGCGCCACGCGGAGGGCGTCGACCAGGAGACCGTACTCAACCTGCTGGGCGCGCTCTGCGATTACTGCCTGCTGCGCGGCGACCTCTACCGGCTCGGTGAGATAAGCGAGTTGTCGCAGGCGGTCGGTCAGGGACTGCTGGCCCGCTCCGTCCAGTGGCGTACCGGTATCGCGGCCCGCCAGCTCGGCGAGCTGGACAAGGCCCGTACGACGCTGACGTCCGTGGTCGACCTGTACCGCGAGGCGCAGCACGAGGCGGGCACGGCACGCGCGCTCTGCTCGCTCGGCATCACCCTGCACCACCAGGGCAATCTGACCGAGGCATCGGCCAAGCTCCGCGAGGCGATGGCACTCCAGTCCGGCGTCGAGCTGGCGGCCGACCGGGCCTGGACACAGCACGCCCTGGCGGCAGTTGAGCGGGACCGCGGCCAGATCGCCGAGGCGCTCACGCTGCTCGCCAACGCGCTGGACCTGCACCGTACGAGCGGGTCCGTGCACGGCGAGGCCTGGTCGCACTTCCAACTCGGCCAGGTGTGCCTGCGGATGGGCGACGTGTCGCGCGCGCAGGACGAACTGCGCGCCGCGCTGGCCCTGTACGACACGACTCGCGACAACCGCGGCGAGGCGTGGGCGCTGACCCAGCTCGCGCGGGCCCGGCTGGTGGCTGGCGATCCCGAGCCCGCCGTCGACCAGCTCCGGCAGGCGCTGGCCAGGCACCGGGAGAACGAGGACGCGCGCGGCGAGGCCTGGACCCGCTACTACCTCGGCCAGGCCCTGGAGGAGGGCGGCGACCGCGACCAGGCGGTACGCGAACTGGAGCGCGCCCGCACGATGTTCTCCCGGATGCGCGACGTGTACGGGCTGGCCTGCGCCCGGCACCACTCGGGCCGGGTCACCCGCGACCAGCGGGCGGCCCAGACCGGCAATCTGCGCAACTCCGGTTTCGCCCGTCAGCTCCTGGTCGACGCCCGCGCCGACTTCCACCGGATCGGGGTGGCACACGGCGAGGGCTGGACCTGTCTGGAACTCGCCATCATCGACGCGGGCAACAGCCGGGCCGCCCAGGCGCTGCGGCTGTGCGACGAGGCGACGGCGCTGTTCCTGTCGTACGACGACCTGCGCGGCGCCGACTGGGCGCGCTTCCTGCGCTGCACGCTGCTGCCGTACGCCTCACCCGGCGGTACAGAGGTGGGCGCCGTGGTCGCCGAACAGGAGCTGTCGGAGCTGGTCAGGGCCGGGCACGCCACCCGGGACGGCAAGCTGGCCGACTGCGCCGAGACGCTGACCGTCATCCTCCAGCGCGGCGTCACGCTGGAGGACGGCTGGCAGGCGTGGCGGCTCGGTCTCGTACCGGACAGGCACGCGCGCGAGGTGATGGGCGTACCGGTCGCGGCGACCTCGGCGTAAGCGTCTGCGGCGTAAGCGACCTCGGCGTAAGCATCCGCGCCGCCGGTCGCGTGGCCGTCCGCCGGCTGCGTGGCCGTCCGCCGGCCACCGTCCGCGTACCCCCGACGACCCCAGGACCCCGCCGTGCGGGCTCCTGGGGTCAGGCGCGACGCGTCCGCGCTACTCGCCGTGCGGCGTCTTGACCGGCTCCGGCTGAGGCTGCTGCCGCTGTTCCGACGCCGACGCCGACGCCGAGGCCGATGCCGCGGATTCCGGTGACTCCCCGCGCGCGGGCGCTTCCTTGAAGTCGACCTTGCCCATGTGCCGGTTCATGCTCTTCATCAGCATCCACACACCCACCGCCATCACCGCGAAGACGACGAATCCGAGGACGCCGGGCGTCACCTTGTTCTCGTCGAGATCGGCGGCGAGAGGAACGAGATGCGTCACTGCCTGGTTCGCATACATATCAGGCATTGTCGCGGATGCCCGCGAAGAGGTCGCTCTCGGGGATGGATGTATCGACGAGCGACTTGCTCAGCTCGTACTCCTCCGTCGGCCAGACCTCCCGCTGCACGTCCATCGGCACGCGGAACCAGCCGCCGTCCGGGTCGATCTGCGTGGCGTGCGCGAGCAGCGCCTTGTCGCGGATCTCGAAGAAGTCGCCGCACGGCACGTGCGTGGTCAGCGTCCGCTCACCGCGGTCGGACTCCTTCCAGCGCTCCAGCCACTCCGCGTACGGCGACTCCAGCCCCCTGGCGAGCAGCGCCTCGTGCAGCGCGACCGTGCGCTGCCGGTTGAAGCCCTGGTTGTAGTAGAGCTTCTGCGGCTGCCAGACGGGCCCGAACTCGTCCTCGGGGTACTTCTCCTTGTCGGCGGCTCCGTCGAAGGCGACCACCGAGATCTTGTGGGTCATGATGTGGTCCGGGTGCGGGTAGCCGCCGTTCTCGTCGTACGTCGTGACGACCTGCGGCCGGAACGCCCGGATCGACCGGACCAGCCGGCCTGCCGCCTCGTCCACGTCGGCGAGGGCGAAGCAGCCCTCGGGCAGCGGCGGCAGCGGGTCGCCCTCGGGCAGCCCCGAGTCGACGTAGCCGAGCCACTCCTGCTTGATGCCGAGGATCTCGCGCGCCTCGTCCATCTCTTTCCTGCGCACCTCGTGGATGTTCGCCTCGATGTAGGCGTCACCCTGGAGTTTGGGGTTGAGGATGGAGCCGCGCTCGCCCCCCGTGCAGGTCACGACCACCACGTCCACCCCCTCGGACACGTACTTGGCCATCGTGGCCGCACCCTTGCTCGACTCGTCGTCGGGGTGGGCATGTACGGCCATCAGTCGCAGCTCGTCAGTCATGACAGTCAAGACTCGGTCCTCAGTGATTCGTCGCGTCGGGCGGCTTCTATAGTGACGGATATCGGGGGCGGTAAAATTCCGGCTGCCCGACTCCGAGAGGAACGATCATGGCTGTGGCGCGCGCGGAGGCCACTCAGTCCCCTCGGCCCCCCCAGGGCCGCTACGGCCGCTCGCCGGACGCGCGGGCCGACCGCAAGCTCAAGATCGCGGGTGCCGTGCTCGGTGCCGTCGCCCTCGCCGTGATCGCCTGGTTCGGCTACCACTCCCTGGCAGATCAGAGTGTCGCCGGGGAAATCATCAAGTACAAGCGCGTTTCGGCCGCCGAGATCCAGATCCACCTCGAAGTGCGCAAGGGCGCGGACACGACCGGCTCCTGCACGGTGCGCGCCCTGGACGTCAACCATGAAGAGGTCGGCCGCAAGGACGTCCGTTTCGACGGGAAGAAGACCCGGATCGACGAGATCGTCGCTCTGCGGACCACGGGTGAGGCGACGGCGACCGAGCTGGTGGGCTGTTCGAACGACTGAACCCCGGCGGAAGCACGGCCGATCCAGGCCCGGCCCACGGTCGGCCCACGGCTGAACCCGCCGTACGTCCCGGCGCTGACCTGCGGTGACGTAATTCTGACGGCATTCGTCCTCCCCCTTGCGCCACGAAATTGTTAGGCTCGTGGTTTCGCCCACCCGAGAAGGCACAATCTTCTGGGTAGGGCGTTGCTTTGTATTCCCAGTACCTACGAGGAGCACCTGTGACCCAGACCAGCGAGAACGTCACCTGGCTCACCCAGGAGTCGTACAACCAGCTCAAGGCCGAGCTGGATCACCTGTCTGGTCCCGCCCGCACCGAGATCGCCAAGAAGATCGAGGCCGCGCGCGAGGAGGGCGACCTGCGCGAGAACGGCGGGTACCACGCGGCCAAGGAGGAACAGGGCAAGCAGGAGCTCCGGGTCCGCCAGCTCACTCAGCTCCTGGAGAACGCGAAGGTCGGCGAGGCCCCCGCGGACACCGGCGTCGTCGGCCCCGGCATGGTCGTCACGATCGCGTTCGACGGTGACGAGGACGACACCCTGTCCTTCCTGATGGCGTCGCGCGAATACGCGAGCACGGACATCGAGACGTACTCCCCGCAGTCGCCGCTCGGCTCGGGCGTGAACGGCAAGAAGGTCGGCGAGAACGCGGAGTACGAGCTGCCGAACGGCAACAAGGCCTCGGTGAAGATCCTTGCGGCCAAGCCGTACACGGCCTGACCCTGGAGATCGCCCGGCAGACAGCGAATCTGCGGAAGACAGCGAACAGGGGCCGTACCGCGCCAGGATGCGACTGACGCGGTACGACCCCTGTCGTACGTCTGTACGGTCCGGCGTACGCGTCCGGCATGCGCGTCCGGCATACGCGTCCGGCGTACGCTCAGGCCGTCGCCGAGCGGTACTTGCGCACCGCCAGCGTCCGGAACACCGCGATGATCACCAAGGACCAGATCACCGACGCCCACACCGGATGCTCCATCGGCCAGGCGCTGGACTGCGAGACCCCCGGATTGCCGAACAGCACCCGGCTGGCCTGCACCGTAGCGCTGAACGGATTCCACTCCGCGACCGGCTGTAGCCAGCCCGGCAGATTGCTGGAGTCCACGAAGGCGTTCGAGATGAACGTCACCGGGAACAGCCAGATCAGCCCGCCCGACGTGGCGGCTTCCGGGGTCCGTACGGACAGGCCGATCAGCGCGCCGATCCAGGAGAACGCGTAACCGAGGAAGAGCAGCAGCGCGAAAGCGCCGAGCGCCTTCGGCACACCGTTGTGGATGCGCCAGCCGACGAGCAGCGCCACGCCCGCGAGGACGATGACGGTGAGCGTCGTCTGGACGAGGTCGGCGAGGGTACGTCCGGTCAGGACGGCGCCGCGCGCCATCGGCAGTGAACGGAACCGGTCGATCAGGCCCTTGTGCATGTCGTCGGCGATACCGGCGCCGGCGCCCGCGGTGGCGAAGGTGACCGTCTGGGCGAAGATGCCGGCCATCAGGAAGTTGCGGTAGACGGTCGGGCTGATGGTGTTGCCGACCTGGAGCGAGCCGCCGAAGACGTAGCTGAACAGCACCACGAACATGATCGGCTGGATCAGGCCGAACAGGATGATCTCCGGAATCCTGGTCATCCGGATCAGGTTGCGCTGGGCGACGACCAGCGAGTCCCTGACGGACTGGAAGATCCGGCCCCGCTGTGCGGGCGGTGCGGGCCGTGGGGTGTCGGTCGTGGCGCTCATTCCCCGCCCTCCTTGCTGTCGCCGCTGTCGCCGCTGTCGCCGCTGTCGTTCCTGGTTTCCGCGGAGCCGGACGTCGCCGCGGCCTGTTCTCTGTTCCGCTCCTCGGCCTCCTCCTTGTCCCGCTCCTCCTCGGCCGCGTGGCCCGTCAGCGAGATGAAGACGTCGTCCAGGGTCGGCCGGCGCAGTCCGATGTCGTCGATCTCGACGCCCCGCGTGTCGAGTTCCCTGATGACCTCGGCCAGCAGCTTCGCGCCGCCGGAGACCGGGACCGTCAGCTTGCGGGTGTGCTCGGACACGGCGACCGACCCGACACCGCCCTTGCCGAAACCGCCCAGCACCGTACGGGCCGTCTCGACCTTGTCGCGGTCATGGACGACGACCTCGACGCGCTCGCCGCCGGTCTGCGCCTTCAACTGGTCCGCCGTGCCCCGGGCGATGACCTTGCCCCGGTCGACGACGCAGATGTCGTGCGCGAGATGGTCCGCCTCTTCCAGATACTGCGTGGTCAGCAGCAGGGTCGTACCGCCGGCGACCAGCTCCTGGATGATCCCCCAGAGCTGCTGCCGGTTGCGCGGGTCGAGCCCCGTCGTCGGCTCGTCCATGAACATCACCGGCGGCGAGACGACCAGCGCCGCCGCCAGGTCGAGCCTGCGGCGCATACCGCCCGAGTACGTCTTGGCGGGGCGGTCGGCCGCGTCGGTGAGATGGAACCGCTCCAGCAGCTCCACCGCCCGCGCCTTCGCTTCCCGCGCCTTCATCTGGTAGAGCTGGCCGACCATTTTCAGGTTCTCGCGGCCGGTCAGATACTCGTCGACCGCGGCGAACTGCCCGGAGAGGCCGATCGAGCGGCGGACCTCGTTGGGGTACTTCAGTACGTCGATACCCGCGACGACGGCCTTGCCGCTGTCGGGCTGGAGCAGGGTCGTCAGTACGCGTACGGCTGTCGTCTTGCCCGCCCCGTTGGGACCGAGGAGCCCCAGGACCGTTCCTTCTGGGACATCTAGATCAACGCCGTCCAGAGCCCTTACGTCGCCGAAGGTCTTCACCAGACCCTCGGCGTAGATGGCGCCCGGCATGTGGGTTCTCCCGTTATTGGCGATGTTGGCGATATTGGCTGTTTTTTGGCGATGTTGGCGCTATTCGTCTCCAGCCACTTACGCAGAGCTTAGATTCGGCGGTTCTTCCCGCGTCACTCATTTCCACCGCCGCCCCGCCCCGCGCCGGAGACCGGAGGGGACGGCACAGTATCGCGATACATCGCGACCCACAAGCGATTAACTCGGGCGGCTAGCCGAGGATTGTGTAGCCCGCCGTCCGCAGCGCCGTCGCGACCTCCGTGCAGTGCTCGGGGCCCTTCGTCTCCAGATGGACCTCGACATCGGCCTCGCCGAGACCCAGCCGCGGATCGGTCCGTACGTGACTGACGTCCAGGACGTTCGCGTCGGCCACCGACAGCACCCCGAGCATCGTCGCGAGCGCGCCGGGCCGGTCGGTCACGCGCAGCCGCAGACTCAGATACCGGCCGGCCGCCGCCATGCCGTGCCGCAGGATCCGCTGCATCAGCAGCGGGTCGACGTTGCCGCCCGACAGCACAGCGACCACCGGCCCCTTGAACGCCTTCGGGTCGCTCAGCAGCGCGGCCACCGGGCTGGCGCCCGCCGGTTCCACCACGAGTTTCATGCGTTCGAGACAGAGCAGCAGCGCCCGCGACAGCGCGTCCTCGGAGACCGTACGGACCTCGTCGACCAGCTCCTGGACGATCTGGAACGGTACGTCGCCGGGGCGGCCCACCCTGATGCCGTCCGCCATCGTCTGCGGCGCGTCGATCGCCATCGGGCGGCCCGCCCTGAGCGAGGGCGGGTACGCGGCGGCGCCCTGCGCCTGCACCCCGATCAGCTTCACATCGGGCCGCAGCGTCTTCAGCGCGACCGCCATCCCGGCGGCGAGACCACCGCCGCCGATACCGACGACCACGGTCTTCACCTCCGGGCACTGCTCCAGGATCTCCAGGCCGACAGTGCCCTGACCTGCGATGATGTCCAGGTGGTCGAAGGGGTGGATAAAGACGGCGCCGGTATCGCGCGCGTACTCCTGCGCAGCGGCCAGGGTCTCGTCCACGACTTGCCCCGCCAGCCGCACCTCGGCGCCGTACTCACGGGTGGCCGCCACCTTGGGCAGCGGCGCCCCCATCGGCATGAAGACCGTGGACCTGACGCCGAGCAGGGTGGAGGCGAGCGCCACCCCCTGCGCGTGGTTGCCTGCGCTCGCCGCGACGACGCCCGCCGCGCGCTCCTCGGGCGAAAGCCCGGCGATCCGGACGTAGGCGCCGCGCAGCTTGAACGAACCGGTCCGCTGGAGGTTCTCGCACTTCAGATGGACGGGGGCGCCGACGAGCGCGGTCAGATGCCGGCTCCCCTCCATGGCGGTCATCCGGGCCACGCCGGAGAGCATCTTCTGCGCTCCCCTGATGTCGTCGAGGATCAAGGGACTGGCGTGGCTGGACGTACCGAAGCTCATGACGGCCAGTCTCGCAGCTCGCCGGACGGTCGGCCGCTTGTCCGTCTGTGCGCTGGTCCGTCTGTACGTCTGTCGGACTGCCCGCTCTTCCGTCTGTCCGTCTGTCCGTCTGTCGGCCTGTCCGCCTGTCCGCCTGTCCGCCTGTCGGTAAAGAGAAAAGAGACTGGTCCGATGTCGGAAAGTAGGCTGGTCCGAACTTCGCGGGTTTGTCCCGGGCCGGTACGTCCACGGCCCGCGCCGCGTACTCTGTCCCCCACCAGTCGACCACCGGACGAGAGAGCCCCCAGCCATGCCCCCCATTCAGGACATGACTTCCGCTGCTTCGACCTCCGACGAGGCCGCAGCGGGACCCTCTGGCGCACCGGGTGAGGACGGTCTCCTCGATGCCCTCCAGCATCAGGTCGCCGTCTTCGCGCGCCGCGCCGAACAGACCCGGCTAGGCGGGGTCGGTCAGCTCCGCAACTCGATGGACCGGGCGGCCTATCTGCTGCTCAACCGCCTCGACAACGAAGGCCCCATGGGCGTCAAGGCCCTCGCCGCCGGCATGGGCATCGACTCGTCGACCGTCACGCGCCAGGTCGCTCCGCTCGTGGACACCGGCCTGGTGAAGCGCACCTCGCATCCGGAGGACGGCCGGGCCGTCGTACTCCAGCTCTCCGAGCGCGGTCACGTCCGGCTCGACGAGGTACGGGCGTCGCGGCGCAAGCTGATGGCGCAGGTGACCAACGGCTGGGCGGAGGAGGAGCGGGAGGCGTTCACGGCCCTGCTCACCAAGTTCAACGGGGCACTGTCGGCCCGGCAGGCGCGGCTCAGCCCGGCGGAGGGCGGCCCCGATCCGGTCGACCCGGCCGCCGACCAAGCCGCTGATCAAGCCGCTGATCCCACAGGCAATCCCACAGGCGAACCCGCAGGCGATCCGACGCGAAGGACCGACGCCTCCGGCGACACCTCGGCCGCCTCGGACGAGTGACAGAGGTACGCCCTCTTGACCCCGGCCCGTAGCGGCCCTCATATGAAAGCGTGGGAGAGCGTCGGACGGCCCTGGACAGCCGTCGCGCCCGGGAGTTCGAGTCGTTCCTGGCGGGTGCGGCCGGCCGGCTGCTGCATGCGGCGCATCTGCTCACCGGTGAACCTCCCGACGCCGCGCCGCACGCCCAGCGGCTGCTGACCGCCGCGCTGGCCGCCACGTACGCGGACTGGGACCGGCTGCGCGGCGAGGACCCGTACGTACGGGCCCGGCAGGAACTCGCCACCCGCTTCGCCCGCAGCCTCTGGCCCCTACGATCTGGCCGGTCCTGGCGCGCAGGCCGGTCCGGGCGGGCAGGACGGTCCTGGCGCGCCGGTGTGCTGGGGGCGCTCGGCCGGCAGGAGCGGGTCGTCCTGGTGCTCCGGGTCTACGAGGGCATCGGCGAGGAGCAGACGGCGGCGATGATCGGGCTGCCGGTGGAGCGGGTGCGCGTCATCTGCGCGCGGGCCGTGGCCACGATGCGCAAGACGGCGCGTGACGGCGCGCACGACGCGGCTCGACAGGGCGTGCGGCCGGCCGCCGGAGCCGCGGAGGCCGTCTCGTGATCAACTCCGAGCGCAAGGAGGCCGAGGTCCGCCGGATGCTGGACCTCCCGCATCCGGCCGTCCCCACCGATCTGCTGCTGCGCGCGACCGCGCGCGGCGCCCGGATGCTGCACAGGCGCCGTGCGCTGCGCCGGGTGCTGTGGACGCTGCTGCTGGCCGCCGCGGTGGCCTTCGTCGTCTGGGCGGCGGCCACGTACCCGTGGGAACCGCCGCCGACGGAGATGACGCCGCCGCCGTTCGGCTTCTGACGCCAGACGCCTGACGCCTGACGTCTGACGCCTGACGCGACAGCGCGGGCCGCACCGGCCCGCACCACCACAGAGCCGGTTACTTCCTTACTTCCCGAGCGCCTGCGTCAGGTCCGCGAGCAGGTCGTCGCCCGACTCGATCCCGACCGACAGCCTGATCAGGTCGGACGGCACCTCCAGCAGCGAGCCCGCCGTCGAGGCGTGCGTCATCCGGCCGGGGTGCTCGATCAGGGACTCGACACCGCCCAGGGACTCGCCGAGCGTGAAGAGCTTCGCGCGGTTGCAGACCTCGACCGCCGCCTCCTCGCCGTCGGTGATCTGGAACGACACCATGCCGCCGAAGCCGTTCATCTGCTTGGCCGCGACCTCGTGGCCCGGGTGCTCGGGCAGGCCCGGGTAGAGGACCTTCGAGACGCGGGGGTGGGTGGTGAGCATCTCGGCGACCCGGGCGGCGTTCGCGCTGTGCCGGTCCATCCGGACGGCGAGCGTCTTGATGCCGCGCAGCACGAGCCAGGAGTCGAAGGGCCCGGCGATGGCCCCCATCGCGTTCTGGTGGTAGGCCAGTTCGTCGGCCAGCGCTTCGTCGTTGACGACGAGCGCGCCGCCGATGACGTCCGAGTGCCCGCCCATGTACTTCGTCGTCGAGTGGACGACGACGTCGGCGCCCAGCTCAAGGGGCTGCTGGAGGTACGGGCTGGCGAAGGTGTTGTCGACGACCAGCGTCACCCCTGCGGCGTGCGCGACGCCGGACAGGGCGGCGATGTCGGTGATGCTCAGCAGCGGGTTCGAGGGGGTCTCGACCCAGATCGCCTTCGTACGGGGCGTGATGGCGTCCCGCACGGCGGCGGGGTCGGAGGTGTCGGCGACCGACCATTCGACGCCCCACCGGGAGACGACCTTCGCGAACAGCCGGAAGGTGCCGCCGTAGGCGTCGTTCGGGATGACGACGTGGTCGCCGGGTGACAGCAGCGTACGCAGCAGGCAGTCTTCGGCCGCGAGACCCGAGGCGAAGGCGAGACCGCGCCGGCCGCTCTCCAGGGCTGCCAGGTTCTCCTCAAGCGCGGAGCGGGTGGGGTTGGCGCTGCGGCTGTACTCGTAACCGCCGCGCAGACCGCCGACGCCGTCCTGCTTGTACGTGGACACCTGGTAGATCGGGGGGACGACAGCGCCGGTGACGGGGTCGGCCGTGTTGCCCGCGTGGATGGCACGGGTCTCGAAGTTGTACTGACCGGTGGGGTGCTGGTGGCTCATGGGCCCCGAGCGTAGTCCCGGAAGGACCGTGCTTGTCGCCGTTGGCCACGGCACGGACAGCCGTGGCGCCGCTCCCCGGCACGCACAGTGACCACGGGATGGCCCGCGTCGGCGTCCGGGACAATGGAGCCATGGAGATTCTCTGGTTCCTGATGGCGATGGCCCTGCTGGCCGCGATCATCGTCCCGTACGTACGTCGCAGGCGCGGCGGAATCGCCGGCGGCATCCGCCAGGTGGCGCCCGGTTCGCCGGACGCGGCCGACCCGGCGGCGTACGGATTCCTGCGGCAGGAGGAGCTGGACATCCGGCTGCCGGGGCCGGACCAGGACCTGCTCGACGTGCTGGACGTCGTCCAGCACACCCAGGACTGGCACGCGGCGTCCCAGTTGCTGGCCGCGACCGGCAAGGACGACGAGATCCGCTGGCAGCGGGTGCAGGCGTTCGCGGGTGCGGCTTCGCTGGAGTTGCAGCAGCGGCCGGGGGTGGGCGGTTCGTGGCTGCGGTCGTGGCGGGCGCAGTCGCCGAAGGACGCGGGCGGGGCCGCCGTACACGCGGAGTTCCTGGTGCAGCAGGCGTGGCGGTCGTCGGCGGCCGGCAGCGACGACTTCCGGATCATCCTGGAGGAGGCGCGTACGGTCTGCGGCGATGCGGCCCTGCTGGCGCCGGGCGACCCCGTTCCGTACATCGTGGAGCTGGCCGTGGCGCGCGGGCTCGGCTATCCGCACGAGCAGTTCGACGAGCTGTGGGCGAAGGTCATCGACCGCGCGCCCGCGCACATGGGCGCGCATCTGGCGGCGCTGCACTACTGGTGCGAGAAGTGGCACGGCTCACGCGAGGAGGCGGACCACTTCGCGACGACAGCGGCGGCCCGCGCCCCGCGCGGCTCGCTGCTGGCGGCGCTGCCGCTGTTCGCGGTGTACGAGCACCTGCCGGAGGTCAATCTGGTACGGAGCTTCTACCAGAGCGAAGTGGTGACGAAGGCGATGGAGGGCGCGCTCTTCGCCGTGCACGCGGCGCGCGAGAACGACCCGCTGCTGCCGCACGTACGGCACCTGCTGATTCTCTTTCTCGTACGCTCGGAGCGGTGGTCGGAGGCGATGAACCAGCTCGTACGGGTCGACGGCCATGTCGGGGCGCTGCCGTGGACGTACGGCGGGGACCCGGCGGCGGAGTACGCCGTGTACCGGGCGCTGGCGGTGGCGGGGTACGAGGCGAGCGGGGGAAGCCCGGCGAGCCTGCCGCGATAGCCCGGAGAACCCGCCCCACCCCAGCGACAGGAACCAGGTAGACCGTGTCCCGCATCATCCCGCTGATCCTGATAGTCATCTGTGTCTTCCTCTGGTACCGGTCGCGGCGCAGCACCGACCGGGTGCTCGCCGCGATGGTCCCGGCGGCGCCCGGCGAGCAGTCGGCGCGCTCGCGCGAACTCGGCCTGCTGCCGCCGGACGAGCTGGACACCACGCGCGCCGCCCCGCGGGCACCGGAACTGTCGCAGGCCCTGACCGCGGCGGGGACGGGCGACTGGCACCCGGCCGCCGCGCTGCTCGGTTCGACGGCGGACGACCGGGAGCTGCGCTGGCTGTACGTCCAGGAGCTGGCCACGGCAGCCGCCGCTGACGACACCTGGCTGGGCGCCTGGGAAGCGGCCGAGGCCAAGAGCGCGGACGCGGCGGTCGTACGGGCGGCGACGACCCGCGCGGACGCGGACATCGCTCGGGCGAAGGAGCTGGACCCGGCGGACCCCACGCCGTACGTGGTGGAGCTGGGCACGGCGGACGCGGACCTGGACCGCGTCTGGCCGGAGCTGCGCACCCGGGCCCCGCACCACTTCGGCGCGCACCTGGCCGCGCCGGGCTACGAACCGGCCGCCCGCGAGGCGGCGCAGGCACCGCCCGGCACGCTGATGTCGGCGTTCCCGCTGCTGGCCTGGTACGAGGAGCACCAGGACGCACCGGCGGACACCCCGGAGCTGCGGTCCCTGACGGACCGGGCCCTGATGGACGCGGCAGCGGCCCCCACCACCCACCCGCACCTCCCCGAACTGCGCCACCTGCTGGCGTACTTCCTCTACCGCCAGTCCAGGTACGACGCGGCACTGGAGCAGTTCCGCCTGGTGGACGGCCACGTGAACGCCCTCCCCTGGAACAACGGCAACACCCGCCGCCGCTACCTGACGGCCCGCGAGGAAACGGTCCAAAAGGCCCACACCACGACCCCGGCGCATCGGCCCACCGCAGGCTGACCACCGTAGTCAGGTGATGTCGAGGACCGCCTTGCCGTGGAGGCTGCCTTCTCGCATTGCTGTGATGGCTTCGGCGGACTCGTTCCAACTTCCGCGCCAGGAGATGCCCGGGTTCAGGGTTCCGGCCGTGACCTGGTCCGCCAGCCAGGTCAGGGCTGGGGCGAGGTCGGGGTGGGACAGGAGGAAGAAGCTGGCGATCGAGCGGTTGTGGCGGCCCTGGTCGCCGAAGAGGGCGCCGTAGGGAAAGTGTTCGGGCTCGCCCGCGCTGTGGCCCAGGGCGACCAGTGTGCCGTTCTCCGTCAACTTGCCGTAGGACTGGACCAGTTGCTCGCCGCCCACCATGTCCAGCACCGCGTCCGCCGGGGCGTCCAGGCGGGTGGGGCCCGCGATGACCTCGTGGGCTCCCAGGGTGCGCAGTTCTTCGCCGTGCGTGCCCGGGTCTCCGGTGGAGGCGATCACGTACGCGCCGCTCTGGCGGGCGAGTTGGACGGCGTAGCGGCCGACTCCTCCTGTGGCGCCGGTGATCAGGACGCGGCGGCCCAGCAGGGGGCCCGTTCTGCGGAGGGCGAGGAGGGCGCTGGTGGCGGCCACCGGGATCGTGCTGATCGCGCCGAGGTCGGCGGTCGGGCTGACCGGGGCGAGCAAGTGCGTCTCCACGGCGCGCAGTTCCGCCCAAGCGCCGTCGGTGCCGAGCGTGACCACGGGGGTTCCGGCCGGGGGACCGGAGCCGTCGGCTGCCGCGCGTTCGACCACGCCCGCCGCGTCCCAGCCGAGCACCGCGCCGTCGGGGGCCGCGCCCACGCCGTGTTTGACCTCGCCCTGGTTGAGCGAGGTGGCGGCCACCCGTACCAGCGCCTGGTGCGGGCCCGGCAGCGGGTCGGGGGCCTCGCCGACCCGGATACCGGCAGGGGCGGTGCGATCGACGAGCAGGGCGCGCATGGTGAGCACCTTTCGGTCGGGATCTCTCACGGCTTCTCTGGGTTCATCCGCATCGTATGCCACTCAGTGGCATTAGCCTACGGGCGGCATTCGCTCCGGCGGTACGATCCACCCGTGACCAGCCCCGCGACCCCGCCGCGCCCCTCACTGCGCGAGCGCAAGAAGCAGCACACGCGCCAAGCGCTCATCGACTCCGCCCTGGAGCTGTTCGGCGAACGCGGGTTCGGCGGTGTCACGCTCGACGAGCTGTGCGACACGGTCGACGTCTCCAAGCGCACCTTCTTCCGCACCTTCACCAGCAAGGAGGACGTCGCCTCCGCCCCCACCCAGGACATCTGGCTGGCGTTCCTGGCCGAGTTGGAGACTCCCGAATCCGGTCGCGCAGTCGCAGCTCCGCCGCTGCTGGAGGTCATGCGCGACGCGCTGCTCGCCGCACTCACGCGCGTCCTGTCCGACGACGGTGCCGAGCGGCGCATCCTGCTCAGCAGGCAACTCGCCGAGCGGACGCCCTCCATGGACGCGCACGGCCTGGAGTTCTGCGCGCGCACCACGGAGCGCGCGCTGGAGATCCTGCACCGCCGGTTCGACCTGCCGGAACGCGGCGACCCGCGCCCCCGGCTCGCCGTCGACATGCTGCTCGCCGCGTTCCACCTCGCGCTCACCGGCTGGGCCGCGCAGCCGGCCGGTACCGACCTCGGCGCGCTGTTCCGCGAGACCGTCGCCGCGCTCCCCGGCAGCCTGACGCTCACCGCGCCGCAGCGCTCTGCCGTCGGCGAATCTGCCGCAGGCCGAGAACGCTGACGCGGCGGGGTCCGCGCGCGGAAGGTGGAGGGGTCTCAGCGTCCGGGCCGGCCGGCCCGGACGCGGCGAAGGAGGACCCATGTACGTACGTGCCGCCGGCGACGGCGATACGCCCGCCACCCAGTTCGACGACCATCTGGCAGCGCAGTTGCTCACGCAGCGCATCATCGTCCTCGGCACACAGGTCGACGACGTATCCGCCAACCGCGTCTGCGCCCAACTGCTCCTGCTGTCGGCCGAGGACCCGAAGACCGACATCAGCCTCTACATCAACAGCCCCGGCGGTTCGGTGACGGCCGGGCTCGCGATCTACGACACGATGCGGCTCGTCCCGAACGACGTCTCGACGCTCGCCATGGGATTCGCCGCCAGCATGGGCCAGTTCCTGCTCTGCGTCGGGCAGCACGGCAAGCGCCACGCCCTGCCGAACGCGCGGATCATGATGCACCAGCCGTCGGCCGGCATCGGCGGCACCGCGGCGGACATCGCGATCCAGGCCGAGAACCTCGACTTCACCAAGAGGGCGATCGAACGGATCACCGCCGAACACACCGGGCAGAGCCCGGAGACCGTCTCGCGCGACGGGGACCGCGACCGGTGGTTCACCGCCGAACAGGCCAAGGAGTACGGGATGATCGACCGCGTCGTCGAGTCGCTGGACGACGTACGGCCCGCCGGTTCGCGGCGAAGGGCGGGGCTGTGATATGAGCCAGTACACGATTCCCACCGTCGTCCAGCGCACCCCGCAGGGCGAGCGCGCGTACGACATCTACAGCCGGCTGCTCTCCGAGCGGGTCATCTTCCTCGGTACGGAACTGGACGACGGCGTCGCGAACGTCGTCATCGCCCAGCTCTTCCATCTGGAGTTCTCCGACCCGGAGCGGGAGATCTCGATCTACATCAACTCCCCCGGCGGCTCGTTCACTTCGCTCATGGCCATCTACGACACGATGAGCTACGTCAGCGCGCCCGTCTCGACGTACTGCGTCGGGCAGGCCGCGTCAACGGCCGCCGTACTGCTGGCCGGTGGCGCGCCGGGGCGGCGGTTCATCCTCGAACACTCGCGGGTGCTGCTGGGGCAGCCGGCCAGCGGCGGGCAGCAGGGGACCGTGTCGGACCTCAGCCTCCGGGCCAAGGAGGTGCTGCGGATCCGCTCCGAGGTCGAGGAGGTGCTGTCCCGGCACACACCGCACGACGTCGCGACCCTGCGCGCCGACATGGACCGCGACAAGGTGTTCACGGCGCGCGAGGCCGTGGCGTACGGGCTCGCCGACGAAGTGCTCAGCCGGCGCCGGGCGTCAGGCGGCTAGCGAGAGCACCTGGCCCTGGCCCGGACGGGTGGCGGAGGTGCCGGTACGCCGAGCCGTCACCGACGTCACCGGCCTGACGCGGTCGGCGGCGGCAGTCAGCCGGATCAACTCGACCCGGGCCAGGTCCAGCAGATCGGCGAGACGCAGCCCGAGCGCGTGCGCTGCGGCGGCGAGCACCTCGGACGACGCCTCCTTGCGGCCGCGCTCCAGCTCGGACAGATACGGCAGCGAAATCCTCGCCGCCTCCGCCACCTCCTTGAGCGTGCGCCCCTGCGCGAGCCGTTCACGGCGCAGCACGTCACCGACCACATCGCGCCACAGGGGCTCTCTGACCGCGCGGGCGGCAGCCGGGCGCAGCGGGATGACGCGGGCGTGGTTCGGCGCATGACTGGTCACCTCCCCAGAGTAGGAGGGACGCGCCGGGCCGGCAGCCGTGTTCTGCCGCCGGCGAAATCAACTCGCGGACGGCGGCGCCGTCGGGTGCCGGCCGTGTCCGGATGTGATCCTGCGCACCCGCAACCAGGTCACCCGCGTAAGGAAGGGGTGTTCGGCGTACGTGCCCCTTACCTTCGCCTAGTCTCGGTGCGGTGCGGACGATCGAAGAGATGAGACAGAGCGGGCAGCGCGACAGCCCCACGAGACGCGACGCCGCGGCTCGGCGCAAGGCCGTCGCGCGGCGCGCCGTTCACCGGCTGCGGGTGCCGCTGATCGCGACGGCCGTCGTCGTACCGCTGTACGCCGTGTGGGCGGTCCTGCTCGCGACGGGCGGCGGCGACCTGGCGGCGCAGTTCGCCTGGGCCGGGTTCATGCGGCGGCACCCCGCGACCCCGTACGACCTGTCCTGGTACGGCGGCACGCACACCGCCAACTACAGCCTGCTGGCGCCCGCGCTGATGGCGGTCTTCGGCGTCAAGGCGGTCTCGGTGGCCGCCGGGCTCGCCGGGAGCTGGGGCATGGCGCTGCTCTTCGTACGGGCCGGGGTGCGGCGGCCGCTGTGGCCGGCGGTGCTCGCCGCGCTGGTCCTGTGGTGCAACGTGGCGTCGGGGCGTACGACGTTCGCGCTCGGGGTGGCGATCGGCCTGTTCACCCTGCTGTACGTCCGGCGGACGGTGCTCGCGGTGCTGCTCGCCGCGCTCACCGCCGCGGCGAGCCCGGTGGCCGGGCTCTTCCTGGTCGTGGCGGGCGCCGCGTATCTGCTGGACCGCCGGTGGAGGCAGGCGGCGGTGCTGCTCGTACCGCCGGCCTTCGTGGTCGGCACGATCTCGGTCCTCTTCCCCTTCCAGGGCGAACAGCCTATGGGCCCAGGCAAGTTGGTGATGCCGCTCATCGCCTGCGCGGCCCTCGGCCTGACCGCGCCGCGCACCTGGCGGCTCGTGCGGTTCGGCACCGCCGTGTACGCGGCGGGGGTCGTGCTGACGTACGCCGTCACCTCACCGATCGGGACGAACGTGGAGCGGCTGGTGGGGCTCGCCGGGCCGCCCCTGCTGCTCGCGGCGCTGCTGACGCGCGGTGTCAGCCGGGCGCACTTCCTGTCCTTCGTCCGCTCGCCGAGTCTGCGCCGCGCGGTGCCACGGGCCGTGCTGGTGGCGGCGGTTCTGGTGAACACCGGCTGGGTGATCAACAAGACGGACGACGACCTGCGGGTCTCCAACACCGTGCCCGCCTGGGCCGAGCGCAGTGCGGGCGTGGCGGCGGCGCTGCGGCGGCTCGGTGCCGAGCGGACCAGGGTCGAGGTCGTCCCCGCGCGCGACCACCGCGAGGCGGCGATCCTCGCGCCGCACATCAACATGGCGCGCGGCTGGAACCGCCAACTGGACGTGGTGCGCGGCCGGGTCTTCTACGCGGGCCCGCTCACCGCCGAGACGTACCGCGGCTGGCTGGACCGCTGGGCGGTCGGCCTGGTCGTCCTGCCGCACGGCACCCCCGACGGCCCGGCCGAGGCCGAGGCCGCCGTCGTACGCTCGGAGCCGGACTGGCTGGAGCCGGTGTGGCAGGACAGCGGGTGGACCGTCTACCGGGTACGGGACGCGGTCCCGCTGGTCTCACCGCCGGGCTCCGTAGCGCGGAGCAGCGAGGCGGACCTGCTGGTACGGATGCCGGTGGCGGGTTCGGTGACGGTACGGATCGCGTACTCGCCGTGGCTGCGGGCGAAGGGCGCGTGCGTGGCACGCGCGGGCCACTGGACCCGCCTCACGGTCCCCAAGGCCGGGGACTACCGGCTGAGTTCGACCTACCGCCTGCCGAGGGACGGCGGCTGCACGAAGCCCCCGAAGGCGGCGGCGCGGCCGACGGCGCCGCAACCGAGCGCGCGGCCGGCCGCGCGCCTGTCCCGGCCGGCCCTGTGACCACGTCGGATCGCTGATCCGCTGTTCTCACCGCAGGTGCGGGCACGCGGCATCCGGGTCCCCCGTGAGAGTGATCATGTCGTGCCGGTCGGCTGACGGCCGTGCCGGGGTAATGCCGGTGGCCGCCTGGGCTGCGGCATACGCACCTGTCCTCCTCCGGTCGGTCCGCTGAACGGCGGGCCGCCCGTCCGACTTGCCACTGACATTGGTGTGAGGTTCTAGCGTGGTGAACGTCGGCGTCCGCCGGCCCTTCACCCCATAGATCTCACGAACGGCCGGTGCAGGCCGGGTGGAAAGGCAGTACGCCATGCGCGCAGTCCGCTATCACGAGTACGGCGGTGTGGAGACCCTGGTGGTCGAGGCGGCGCCGGACCCGCATCCCGGGCCCGGCGAGATCCGGGTCCGTGTCGCGGCGGCCGGTGTCAACCCCGTCGACTGGAAGGTGCGTTCCGGCGCGGTACGGGAGGTGCTCCCCGTGGACCTGCCCGCGATTCCCGGCCGGGACGCCGTCGGCGTCGTGGACGAGATCGGTGCGGGCGTGCAGGAGGTGGCCATCGGCGACCGTGTCTTCGGGCTGGGCGGTGTCACCGGCGCGACGGCGGAGCTGGCCGTGTTCTCCGCCTGGGCGTACGCGCCCAGCACGTGGACCGACGAGGAGGCCGCGGGCGCCGGGCTTGCGTCCGTGACGGCGCTGGGCGGGCTGAAGGCGCTCGGCCCGCTCAAGGGGCGCACCCTGCTCGTGGAGGGCGCGTCCGGAGGCGTGGGCAGTGCCGCGGTGGAGATCGCGGTGGCTCAGGGCGCGACCGTGATCGGGACGGCGAGCGAGCGCAACCACGCGTTCCTCACCTCGCTCGGGGCCGTGCCCACCACCTACGGCGCCGGCCTCGCCGAGCGCATCGCCGTCCTGGCTCCGGACGGTGTCGACCTCGTGCTCGACACCGCGGCCTCCGGGTCCCTGCCCGATCTCGTCGCGCTCGTGGGCGATCCCGCGCGGGTGGTGACGGTCGCCGACTACGCCAACGCGCAGCGCCTGGGCGTCCATCTGGCCAACGCGGAGAACGACTCCTCGCTCCTCGCCGAAGCGGGCGAACTCGGCCGGCAGGGCCGCTACACACCGCGCGTCGAGCGGACGTACCCGCTCGACCGGATCGCTGAGGCACACGCGTACGCCGAGCGCGGGCATGTGCGCGGGAAGATCGTGGTCCTCGTCTGAGCCAGTCCCGCCGCCCGTCCCCACACCGGTCCCTGGGCTACAGCTTGGCCTCGAAGAGACCCGCCGGGCGTTCGCGGCGGTAGCCCAGCGACTCGTTCACCGCCAGCATCGACGTGTTCTCGTCGGCGACCGTCGTACTGATCTCCCGTACCCCCGGGTGCCGTTCGTGCAGACCGGCCAGCAGGTGGCGTTTGACCGCGCGGCCGAGACCCCGGCCCCGGTGGCGGGGGACGACGACCGTCGCGTGTTGCAGTGCGCGGTGGTCCGTCGGGGCTTTCAGTACGACCTCGGTGTACGCGGCCACGGCGTCGCCGGCCGCCGGGTCGAGCACCGCCGAGGTGAGGACGACTCCGCCGCGCTGCTCGATCAGCCGGGCCACGGCTTTCGCTCGCGCCACGTCCCGGTCGAGTTGGTGGGTGACCGGCGCCTCGCCGAAGGCGTCGCGTTCGGTGCCGCGGGCGCGGGCGAAGCCCTCGGCCAACTCGTCGGGGACGCTGCCCGTCCAGTCGGCGAAGCGCAGCCCTTCGGGCAGCGGGGGCTCCGGTATCTCTTCGAGCGCCTGGCCGACCTTCTGCACGTACCAGCCGAGCGGCTGCACATTGGTGAAGCCCAGACTGTCGACGAACGCCTCGCCCGCGCCGCCGAGTTCGAGCACGGTGGTGATGGACGTCCGTCCGTCTGCGGCGAGTTCGGCCCGTATCGCGGTCCAGAGCCGCGCGCCTATGCCGTGCCGCCTGGCCTTCGGATGCACCACCAGCGGGTCGAGCAGCGCGGTGTGGCGCAGGTGCTCGTCCGAGAACAGCAGGAGCGAGGCGACTCCGTCGTACGAGCCGTCGGCGGCCACCGAGGCGAGATGGACGTGGCGTCCGCCGACCGGCGGCAGGCGCAGCTTCCCCGCCGTCTCCGCCCTGCTGGGCTCGGGCACCGCGGCCGGCAGATCGCGCACGTGCGCGGCGCTGACCACCGCGTGCCAGGCGGCTGTCTCGGTGGCCGTGGGCGGGCTTCCCAGAGTGATCAGCATGGACCGAACCTACGCGTACGAGGGTGGCGACGCCCCCGAGTTGCCGGGACGTCCGGGCGGTCTGGCGGAACAGCGCGGACGGAGACGCACAGCACGGGTCGAACAGGGCGAGCGGTGTTCACGCCCCCGGCACCGGGCCGGGGACGGGAGCACCGCGAGGACTCAGGCCGCCGCGTTCTCGGTGACCGTGACGCGTCCTTTGCGGATCGTCGCCAGCCGCGGCGCGCGGCGGGCGATGGAGCTGTCGTGAGTGACCATGATGAAGGTCAGGCCGTGCTCTTTCCAGAGCCCCTCGAGCAGTTCCATGATTTCGTCCCGCATGGATTCGTCGAGATTTCCGGTCGGTTCGTCGGCGAGCAGCACCTTCGGCCGCTTGACCAGCGCACGGGCGATGGCGACCCGTTGCTGCTGGCCGCCGGACAACTCGCCGGGCAGATGGCCGAATCGCTCGCCGAGTCCGACGGATTCCAGCGCCTGTGCGGCCTGTTCGCGGCGCGCCGCCCCCTTGAGGCCGAGCGGCACCAGGGCCGTCTCGACGTTCTCCTGCGCCGTGAGCGTCGGGATGAGGTTGAAGCTCTGGAAGACGAAGCCGATGCTCTCGGCCCTGACCCTGGTCAGCCGCGCCTCGGGCAGCTTCGCCAGGTTCACCCCGTCGAACTCGACGGTGCCCTCGGTCGGCCGGTCGAGGCCGCCGAGCATCTGCAGCAGCGTCGACTTGCCGCCGCCGGTGGGTCCTTGGATGACGAGCCGGCCGCCGTCCTCGATGGTCAGGTCGACGCCCGCCAGTGCGTCGACGGTCTTCTTGCCTCGCTGATAGCGCTTGGTGACGCCGGTGAGCTGGTACACGGTGCAACTCCTGCGGTACGGGTCTGCGTTGGGGCTGGAAGACCCCGGGGACTGGGGGCGGTCACTCGACGCGGCGCAGCGCGTCGGCCGGCCGCAGCCGAGAGGCGCGCCAGCCGCCGAACCCGCCGGCGATCAGACCGCCGGCGACCGCGAGACCGACCGCGAGGGCGATGGTGGCCAGGGAGACGGGCGCCGACAGGGCCACGTCGACGACTTTGGACGTGGACTGCCGGGCGAAGCCGCCACCGCCACCACCGAAGCCGCCGGGACCGCCGCCCGCGGGGCCGCCCGCACCGCCGCCACCGCCGAGTTGCGCGGTGAGCGAGGGGCTGACGGCGGTGACGGCGTACGCGCCCGCGAGGCCGACGGCGATCCCGAGCACCCCGCCGATCAGACCGTTGACGACGGCCTCACCGACCACCTGCCGGGTAACCCGGCCGCTCTTCCAGC
Source organism: Streptomyces sp. NPDC087906 (assembly GCF_055584925.1). NCBI lineage: Bacteria > Bacillati > Actinomycetota > Actinomycetes > Kitasatosporales > Streptomycetaceae > Streptomyces > Streptomyces sp. NPDC087906. Next base: position 200,527 of record NZ_JBVJLC010000007.1, on the reverse strand, counting down.
CGAGCGCCTTGAGCGTGCCGAACTCCCGCACCCGGCGGCTGACCGCCGACGAGGTGAGCAGCCCCGCCACCACGAAGGCGGCGATCAGCACCACGAGCGAGAGCCACTTGCCGACGTTCGACGCCAGGTCCGAGGCGGTGGAGAGCGATCCGGAGACGGTGTCGGCGAGATCGGCCGAGGTCGTGACCGTCGTACCCGGCACGTTCTTCTGCACGGCCGACTTGACGCTGTCGATCCGCTGCGAGTCGGTGGCCTGCACGTAGACCGTGGTGACCTTGTTCTTGGCGTCGGCCAGCGTCTGCGCCTGGGTCAGCGGCAGATACACGTTGGCGGCCGGATCACCGCTGTCCGCCGTCGCTATTCCGACAACCTGGAACGTGGTGCCGGAGACGGTGACCGTCGAACCGACCTTCAGCTTCTTCTGCTTGGCGTAGGCGCTGTCGACGACGGTGACCTTCGCGTTCGTCTCTGACGCCTTGAACGTACGCCCCGACGTGAGCTTCGACGAGGTCAGCGGGCCGAGTTCCTGGTGCGCCACGTCGGTCCCGTACACGCTGAACGAGTCGACGTCGAAGTTGGCGCCGCCGCCCTCGACCCGGCCCTGCGTCCTGCCGCCGCCGCCCTGACCGGGTCCCGCGCCGCCGCCCTGCTGCTCGTCCTGCTTGAACTGGCCCCTGGTGAACTGGCCGTTGACCTTCAGTACGGTCAGGTTGAGACCGCCGACGGCGGACGCGACGCCGTCCTGCGCGGCGACCTTGGTGACGGTGGACGAGGCGAGGGTCTGGAAGCCCTGCACCATGACCCGGTCGCTGCTCTGCTTCGAGGTGTCGCCCTCGCCCTTGGCACCGAACTTGAAGCTCGGGCGCTGCCCGCCACTGGTCGAACTCGGCGGCGGTGCGGCCTTGGTGACCGTCATGTCCGTACCGAGGCCGTAGAGGGACTGCAGGACCTTGTCCTGCGCCTTGCCCATCCCCGCGGAGACCGAGCTGACAACAATCACCAGCGCAATGCCGAGGGCGAGCCCGGAGGCGACGACGAGCGCCGCCTTTCTGCGTCGGCGCAGCTCGCGCCGGAGGTAGATGAAGAACATGTGGCGAAGCTAGGCCCGGCTCGTGACGAAGACTTGAGGCCATCGTGAGAGCTGGATGAGAACAAAGAAGGCGGCGGCACCTTTCGGTGCCGCCGCCTTCCGAGGACCAGTCAGGGTCAGACCGCCGAACCGGCCTTCCAGTCCGCCCAGTTCATGTTCCAGCCGTTGAGGCCGTTGTCCGGGGCGATGGTCTTGTCGTTCGAGTTCTTGACGACGACCACGTCACCGATGAGCGAGTGGTCGAAGAACCAGCGCGCCGGCATCTTCGGGTCGCCCGCGCCCTTCACGTCCTGCAGACCCACACAGCCGTGGCTGGTGTTGGCGCTGCCGAACACCGAGGGGGCGCCCCAGTAGTTGCCGTGCACGAACGTGCCCGAGCTGGACAGCCGCATGGCGTCGGGGACGTCCTTGATGTCGTACTCGCCCTTGCCGTCGGAGTCCGTGAAGCCGACCGTCGCACCGTCCATGCGGGTCTTCTTGTACTTCTCGGAGATCACCATCTGGCCGTTGTACGTGGTGTTCTCGGGCGAGCCCGCCGAGATCGGGATGGTCTTGATCGTCTTGCCGTTCTGCTGCACCTTCATGGTGTGCGCCTTGGCGTCGACGGTGCTGACCTGGTTGCGGCCGATCGTGAAACTGACCGTCTTCTGCTGGACGCCGTAGAGGCCCTTCGCGCCCTGCACACCGTCCAGTTGCAGCTTCAGCGTGACCTTCGACCCGGCCTGCCAGTACTGGTCGGGCCGGAAGTCGAGGCGCTGCGAGTTGAACCAGTGCCCGACGACCTCCTGGCCGCTGCTCGACGACACCTGGATCCCCGTCTGCACGGCCTTCTTGTCGGTGATGGCCTTGTCGAAGTTGATCGACACGGGCATCCCGACGCCGACGGTCGAACCGTCCTCGGGGGTGAAGTTGCCGATGAAGCTGTTCGCGGGCGAGACGGTCGTGAACGAGGAGTTCTCGTTGGCCGAGCGGCCCTTCGAGTCCTTCGCCGTCGCGGCGATCTTGTACGTGGTGGAGCGGTCGAGCTGGCCGTCCGGCTGCCAGCTCGTGCCGTCGGCGGACAGCGAGCCCTTGACCGGGTCGCCGGCGGCGGTCGTCATGGTGACCTCGGTCAGCTTGCCCTTGCTGACCGTGACCTTCGCGTCGTCGTTGATGCCCGCGTTGTTGGCGCCGTTCTTCGGGAGGATGGCTATCTGGGCCTCGGAGGTGTCCTTGGCCGCCGCCTCGTCCACCTGGGCCTGTGAGGATGACTTGGTCGGGTCCCCGGCACCGCTGGTGTCGTCCTTGCCGTCACCACCGCTGCACGCCGAGAGCACCAGAACACCGCCAAGCAGTGCGGACGCGGCCGTGAGGCCCTTGCGCCGCTTGCTTTTCGTCATCACACGCTTCTCCATACATCGCCGATTGCAGTGCCGATAACCATTAAGAACACCCGGTCCGGTTCGTCCGGTTCCACTTCGGTCGAAGATGTGGCGCAAGCCACTCACCCGGTCCATGGCACGGCCCCGGTCCCACGTCTGCCGTCGGACCGGGGCCTTCCAGAGTGACACGCCCGCGCGCTACTCCCGACCACCGTCGGGGTCGTCGTCATCGTCGGGGTCCCACTCCAACGAGTCGGGGTCGTAGTCGATCAGCTCGCTCGTCCACGACGCCTGGGTCAACTCGACCCCGGGGATGTCGCTGATCAGATCGACGGGCTCCACGAGATACGCCAGCGCCTCCGCGCCGTCCTCCCGCGCGGCGAGCCGGGCGAGCGTGCGCTCGTCCTCCGGCATCGACTCGTCGGTCCCGATCCGGGTGAGCGCCGCCCCGCTCAGCACGTCGTGGTCCTCGATCTCCAGTACCAATTCCACCCGTAGCCGCACATACCGTGATGTCTCAGAAGTGGTCATACGACGGAGCGTAGAGCTGATGCCCGCTACGGCTTTCCTCCGACCCGCTGCTTTCACTAGCATCAGCGCACCCCGCCATTCAGGCGTCCTCATGAGGGGGGATCGTTACGTGTCTGTCGCACGCCGGCCGCTGCTGACCGCGGCCGCCGCCGGAATCCTGCTCTGCGCCCTCTGGTTCGTCCCTTCCGCCAGAGGCGGCGACGACCACAGCACCCCGCACCAGCAGTCCGCCGGCTACTCCAGGACCTCCGGCTCCCAGCAGCTCGCCCTCGGCGGCACGGACGGCGTCGACGCGACGCCCTACCTGATCGCCGGCGCCGCCGTCCTGGCCGCGGCCGCGGGCTACGGCGTGCACGTGGTCCGCCGCGCCCGTCCCGCGTAGTTTTACGCCAGCGGCCCCGTCACCGCCTCTACGGCCGCCACCAGACGTCCCTCCCGTACGAACGTGTCCGCCGCCGCCAGATCCGGCGCGAGGAAGCGGTCGGGCCCCGGCCCCTCGACCCCGGCGGCCCGCAGCGCGTCGATCGCCGCCTGCGAGGCGGGCGCGGGCGTCAGCCCCGTACGCAGCTCGATCGCCCGCGTCGCCGCGTACAGCTCGACGGCGATGATCCGCGACAGGTTGTCGACGGCGGTCCGCAGCTTGCGCGCCGCCGACCAGCCCATCGACACATGGTCCTCCTGCATCGCTGACGACGGGATCGAGTCGACCGACGCCGGCACGGCGAGCCGCTTCATCTCGCTGACCAGCGCCGCCTGCGTGTACTGGGCGATCATCAGCCCCGAGTCGACCCCCGGGTCACCTGCGAGGAACGGCGGCAGCCCGTGCGACCGGTTCTTGTCGAGCAGCCGGTCCGTACGGCGCTCGGCGATCGACCCCAGGTCGGCCGCCGCGATCGCCAGGAAGTCCAGTACGTACGCGACGGGCGCGCCGTGGAAGTTGCCGTTCGACTCGACCCGCCCGTCGGGCAGCACCACCGGGTTGTCGACGGCGGCGGCCAGCTCCCGGTCCGCCACGAGCCGCGCGTACCCGAGCGTGTCCCGCCCGGCCCCTGCCACCTGCGGCGCGCACCGCACCGAGTACGCGTCCTGCACGCGCGGCGCCGCGTCCTCCTGGAAGTGCCCGGTCAGACCCGACCCGGCGAGGACCCGCAGCATGTTGTCGGCGCTGGCCCCCTGTCCGGGGTGCGGCCGGATCGCGTGCAGCTCGGGCGCGAGCACCTTGGCGGTGCCCAGCAGGGCCTCCAGGCTGAGCGCCGCCGTGATGTCGGCGGAGGTGTAGAGCCGGTGCAGATCGGCGAGGGCCATGACCAGCATGCCGAGCATGCCGTCCGTCCCGTTCAGCAGCGCGAGCCCCTCCTTCTCGCGCAACTCGACCGGCGCGATGCCGTGCTCCTGGAGCAGCTCGCCGGCGGGGCGTACGACGCCGTCGGGGCCCTCGGCTTCGCCCTCGCCCATGAGCGTCAGGGCGCAGTGCGACAGCGGCGCGAGGTCCCCTGAGCAGCCGAGCGAACCGAACTCGTGGACCACGGGCGTGATCCCCGCGTTCAGCACGTCCGCCATGGTCTGCGCGACCTCGGGCCGCACGCCGGTGTGGCCCGACGCGACGGTCTTCAGCCGCAGGAACATCAGCGCGCGCACCACATCGCGCTCGACGGCGGGGCCCATCCCCGCGGCATGACTGCGCACGATGTTGCGCTGCAACTGCGCGCGCAGGTCGGGGCTGATGTGCCGGGTGGCGAGCGCCCCGAACCCGGTGGAGACCCCGTACACGGGCTCGGGCTTGGCGGCGAGCGCGTCGACGATCTCCCGAGCGGCGGCGAGCGCGGCGAGCGCGGAGGCGTCGAGCTGAACTTGCGCGCGGCCGCGGGCGACGGCGATGACATCCTCGGCGGTGGTCCCGGCGGTGCCGACCACGACGGTGTGCATATTCATATTCACGAGCGTACGGATTGAATCCGTAGGTGTCACCGTCGGGTGCCGACCGGTCCGGCGTTGTCGCCGTCCGGCGCGGTTCGGGGTGACCGGTCTGGGTTGCGGTTGTCGCCGGGGGCCGTTCCGGGGTCGTGTCCTGCGCTGCGGTGTCGCCGTCCGGCGCGGTTCGGGGTGACCGGTCTGGGTTGCGGTTGTCGCCGGGGGCCGTTCCGGGATGGTGTCCTGCGCTGCACGATTTACGGCGCGTGCACCTCGGACACGGAGCGAACGCCGAGATGCGCCACAAATCACGCTTTACGCTCCGGACACCACCCCTGCACGACCCCCTCCAGCCCCCGGGCCCGGATGGGGTGTTCCCGACCACCGGCGGCAAGGGGCTGGGCGCCCGCGCCAGGGACGCAGCCGCAACCCGCACGCACCCACACCCCCACGCCCACTCGGGCGCTGAGACCGGGACCCACCGGGGGGAGGGGGCCGGGGCCGCAGGAGGGGGGTGTCCGGACGTAAAGCGTAGGAGCGCTAGCGATCGAGCAGTCCGGACACCCCCCTCCGGAGGCCCCGGAACCCGGAACCAGACAAGCGCACCGCAACCCAGACCCCGGTCACCCCGCCGGAGGCGGCGGCGCGTCCCGGAACGCTCGGCGTGAACCGCTCGGCGGCGCGTCCGCCAGGCGGATCACCGCGCCGTCCCTGCCCGCCACCACCGGCAGCGGCGCGCGCGCCGCCTTCGCGCGGTACTGCGCCGCGTCCGCCAGCCGGAACAAGCGTCGCGCCGACGTCACGTTCCCGATCGGGTCGCCCGTCGAGGCGACCCCGCACGCCACGCCCTCGCCCATCTCCAGCGACGCGGACCGCTCGCACAGCTCCGTGGCGACCGCGATCACCTCGTCCGCCGATGGCCCCGCCGTCAGCAGGCAGAACTCGTCCCCGCCCAGCCGCGCGGCCAACGCGCCGGGGAGCTTCGCGCCGCACAGGGACAGCAGCGAGGCGAATCGTTCCAGCAGCCGGTCGCCCACCGCGTGGCCATGGGTGTCGTTGACCTTCTTCAGGCCGTTGAGGTCGCAGACGACGAGGCTGACGACGGAGCCGTCCGCACGGTGCCCCGCGATGGCCTCGTCGAGGCGCATATCCACCGCGCGCCGGTTCGCGAGGCCGGTCAGCGGGTCGGTGAAGGCCAGCCGGCGTACCTCTTCGAGGCGTTCCGTCTGGGCGAGGCCCGCCGCGACGACCGCGGCGATGACCGTCGCGAAGTCCGCCTCGTCCTCGTCGAAGGCCGCCGCGCCGAGCGGGCGGGCGACGTACAGCTCACCCCAGGCGCGCCCGTGCAGGATGATCGGCGCGACGACGCAGCAGCCGCGCCCCCGGCGGCGCAGCGCGGCGACGCGCTGGTGGCAGTAGCCGGGGTCGCCGCCGGTCGGGCCTTCCGAGGTCTCGACCCAGGCGTTGGGGCCGCCGCCGCCCGCCCACTTCTCGTGCAGGAACTCGGCGATCTCGGGGAACTGGTGGACGGGGTACGTCTCGTCCTCGGGGAACTCCTCCTCGTCCGGCGTCCGCTCCCCCGCGTTGACGAGGACCTTGAGCCGGCCGAGGTCGCGCTCCCAGACGGAGAGCGCGCCGAAGCTCCCGCCGAGCGCTTCGCGGGCGCCCTGCGCCGCGGCCAGCCAGGACTCGCGGGGTGTGTGGGCCGCCGCCATGGCCTGGGCCAGCGCCACGACGGCCCGCAATCGCACATCCACTCCCATCACCCCACCCTAGAGGGGTCCGGGTGTTTGATCACTCGGAGCGATCGACGACTACTCTGCGTTCACTCGCCCGGCCATTGCGGTGCGCGTTTCTCGTTGAACGCGGCCACTCCCTCGGCCCGGTCGCCGGAGAACGCGACCGAGCGCCAGGCCGCGTCCTCGACGTCGAGGCCCGCGCGCAGGTCGAGCCCCTGGCCCAGGCGCAGCGCGCGTTTGGCGGCGCGCAGCCCGAGGGGGGAGTTCTGGGCGATACGGGCGGCGAGGGCGAGGGCTTCGTCGCGGTCGGTGCCGGCGTCCACGAGATGGTCGACCAGACCCAGCTCGGCGGCTTCGGCGGCCTCCACGCGGCGCGCGGTGAGGATCAGCTCGGCGGCGCGGGCGGCGCCGACGCGGCGCGGCAGCAGTTGCGTACCGCCGCCGCCGGGGATGACGCCGACCGACACCTCGGGGAGTCCGACGACGGCCGTGCGGTCGGCGACGATCAGGTCGCAGGAGAGCGCCAGCTCGAAGCCGCCGCCGAGGGCGAAGCCGTGCACGGCGGCGACGACGGGCATGGGCAGTTCGAGTACGCCGGTGTAGGCGGCGCGGGTGACGGGCCGCTGCCGCATGAGGTCGGCGTCGCTGAAGGAGTTGCGCTCCTTGAGGTCGGCGCCGACGCAGAAGGCCCGGGGGTGGGTGGAGGTCAGCGCCGTGACCCGTACGGACGGGTCGGCGGCCAGCGCCTCGCAGGCCGCCGCGACGGACCGTGCCATCTCCGTCGACACGGCGTTCATCGCCGCCGGCCGGTCGAGGACCAGCTCGGCGACATGGTCGTAGCGCCGTACGCCCACGAACTCCCCGAACCGCAGCTCGGCCTCTTCGGTCTCCGCCATGGCCCCACCCTCTCGGTTAACGATGGTTCACCGGCAGATGTTAGACGGCGCGGCGTCAGCCCGGACGGCGGGCCAGCAGCCAGGGCTCCACGACGCCGAGGCCGCGCACGGGCCGCTGCCACATCGGCTGGAGCCCGAAGCGGTACGAGGGGGCGGCCTCGCCCTCCTTCTCGGCCTTCGCCGTCGCCTCGGCCGCCTGCGACTCGGAGGCCGGGGCCTCACCCGTACGGATCAGCCCTTCCGCGAACGCGCCGTCCACCAGGACGGTGTCCTTGGGCGCTATCGACGTCAGCCTGCTGGCGAGATTGACGGTCGTGCCGAAGACATCGCCCATGCGGGTGGTGACCGTGCCGAAGGCGATGCCGACGCGCAGCGCGGGCATCGTCTCGTCGTGGGTCATGGTCTCGATGAGCCGCAGGGCGATCTCGGCGGCCGTGCCCGCGTCGTCGGCGGCGAACAGCACCTCGTCGCCGAGGGTCTTGATCAGCCGCCCGCCGTGCGCGGCGACCAGGTCGGCCGATGTCGTCTCGAACGCCTCGACCAGCTCGCCCAGTTCCTCCTCTTCGAGGCGCCGGGTCAGCCGGGTGAAGCCGACGAGGTCGGCGAAGCCGACGGCGAGCCGGCGGTCGACCATCTCCTCGTCGTCGGCCGCTTGGACGACGCGTCCGGTGGCCGCGGCGAGCTGGCGCCGCCACACGTAGACGAGGAACTCCTCCAGCTCGGGCAGGAGCAGCTCCACCAGCGGGTACGTGACCTCGGTGCGCGTCATGCCGGGCTCGGGCGGCTCGGTGAGCCCTTCCAGGAACGAGTCGATCTGCCATTCGGCGAGCCGGGCGGTGGTCTGCCCGGTGGACCTGGCGACCTGGATCGCCATGGGCTCGCTCAGCAGTCCCGCCTCCACGAGCCCGGCGAGCCGGCGCAGGGCCAGCACGTCGGCCTCGGTCAGCGCCTTGGCCTGGCCGATGTCGGCGAAGCCCATGGCGCGCCAGAAGCGGGAGGCGAGATCCATGGAGACGCCGGCGGTGCGGGCCGCCTGGAAGGGGGTGTACTGCCGGTCGGCGCCGAGGATGAGCTGTTCGAGCCTGATCGCCAGCGGGTCGTCGGTCGGCTCCGCGGTGTGATCGACGACGTGGTGCGGTGTGTGGTGGGCCGAAGAGTCCGACGGCGGCGGTGTGTCGTCCGCGCCGGACGTCGTGTCGTCGACGGTCACCGGCCGCCTCCTGCCCGTTCCCTGCGCACTGCCCTGCCGATCTGTCCGATCTTCCCCGAACGGGCTCAACGATACGGCAGATGTGCCCTGGCTCACGTCCCGGTGGCGCGGATGGCCGCACGGCGCCCGACCGGGCGACCAGGACGGCCGCCCGTACGCCCTGTCACGGGACGCGCGCCCGGCGGGGCGCCACGCTCCGCTGTCGCGGGCGCCGGTTCTCCTCAGCCCGTCGGGCGCACGTGCACGATGTCGCCCGCCGCCACCGCCTGCCGGCCGTCCCGCTCCGTGGCGATGACCAGCCGCCCCTCGCCGTCGATGGCGACCGCCTCGCCGACCAGCGCCGCGCCGCCGGGCAGGTCGGCGCGTACCTGGCGGCCCAGGGTCGAGCAGCCCGCCGCGTACGCCTCCTGGAGGCGGGAGGTCGTGGGGTCGCCGCCGGCCGCGCGCCAGTCGCCGTACCACTGGTCCAGCGAGCGCAGCACCGCGCGCAGCAGCGTCTCGCGGTCCAGCGAGACGGCGTTCGCCAGGGCGAGCGATCCCGCGGTGGGTACGGGGAGTTCCTCGGCGCGCAGCGACACGTTGAGGCCGATGCCGATGATCACCGTGTCCTGCGCGGTGCGCTCGGCGAGGATCCCGCCGGCCTTGCGTTCCGCGCCGTCCACGGTCACCAGCAGGTCGTTGGGCCATTTGAGTGCGGTGTCGACCCCGGCGGCCCTGCTGAGCCCGGAGGCGACGGCCACCCCGGCGAGCAGCGGGAGCCAGGACCAGTGCTGTACGGGTACGTCGTCGCCGGGGCGCAGCAGTACGGAGAAGAACAGCCCGGAGCGGGCGGGCGCCGACCACGCGCGGTCCAGCCTGCCCCGGCCGGCCGTCTGCTCCTCGGCGACGAGCACGGCGCCCTCCACCGGCCCGGCGGCGGCCCGCGCCGCCAGGTCGGAGTTGGTGGATCCGGTCGACGCGACGACGTCGAGGGCGGTCCACAGGCTGCCGGGACGCACCAGGGCGCGGCGCAGCCCGTCCTCGTTCAGCGGCGGACGTTCGAGGTCGGACCAGCGGCTCGCTGGGGTATTCGGCTCCATCATGCAAGCCAGCCTAGGTGTGGCAAACACCGCACTGCCGAACGGTATCGGCGCCGATACCCTACGGATCAGTAGCGTCCACCACGTTCACACCCGCTGACAACCGCAGGGAGCCGCACCCCGATGTCAGATCCGGAAACCGTCCCCGCCCCCGCCGACGACGGCGCGGCACACACCACAGCGGGCAGGATCGCCGATCTTCAGCGCCGCATCGAGGAAGCCACCCACGCGGGGTCGGCGCGCGCCGTGGAGAAGCAGCACGCCAAGGGCAAACTGACGGCGCGCGAGCGGATCGGTCTGCTGCTCGACGAGGGGTCGTTCGTCGAGCTGGACGAGTTCGCGAGGCACCGCTCGACCAGCTTCGGCATCGAGAACAACCGCCCGTACGGGGACGGTGTGATCACCGGCTACGGCACGGTCGACGGCCGCCCCGTCTGCGTCTACTCGCAGGACTTCACGATCTTCGGCGGGTCGCTGGGCGAGGTCTACGGCGAGAAGATCGTCAAGGTCATGGACCTGGCGATGAAGACCGGCTGCCCGATCATCGGCATCAACGACGGCGGCGGCGCGCGGATCCAGGAGGGCGTGGTCGCGCTCGGCCTGTTCGCCGAGATCTTCCGCCGCAACGTGCACGCGTCGGGGGTGGTCCCGCAGATCAGCCTGATCGTCGGCCCGTGCGCGGGCGGCGCCGTCTACTCGCCCGCGATCACGGACTTCACGGTGATGGTGGACCAGACGTCGCACATGTTCATCACGGGCCCCGACGTGATCAAGACGGTCACCGGCGAGGACGTGGGCTTCGAGGAGCTGGGCGGCGCCCGCACGCACAACACGACGTCGGGCGTGGCGCATCACATGGCGGGGGACGAGAAGGACGCCGTCGAGTACATCAAGTCCCTGCTGTCGTACCTGCCGTCGAACAACCTCTCCGAGCCGCCCGCCTTCCCCGAGGAGGCGGCGCTGGAGACGACGGACGAGGACCGCGAGCTGGACACGCTGATCCCGGACTCGGCGAACCAGCCGTACGACATGCACACCGCGATCGAGCACGTCCTGGACGACGCCGAATTCCTGGAGACGCAGGCGCTGTTCGCGCCGAACATCATCACCGGGTTCGGCCGGATCGAGGGCCGGCCTGTCGGGGTCGTCGCCAACCAGCCGATGCAGTTCGCGGGTTGCCTGGACATCAACGCGTCGGAGAAGGCGGCGCGTTTCGTCCGTACGTGTGACGCGTTCAACGTGCCGGTGCTGACGTTCGTCGACGTGCCGGGGTTCCTGCCGGGCGTCGACCAGGAGTACGGCGGCATCATCCGCAGGGGCGCGAAGCTGATCTACGCGTACGCGGAGGCGACGGTCCCGCTGATCACGGTGATCACCCGCAAGGCGTTCGGCGGCGCGTACGACGTGATGGGCTCCAAGCACCTGGGCGCCGACCTGAACGTGGCGTGGCCGACGGCGCAGATCGCGGTGATGGGCGCGCAGGGCGCGGTCAACATCCTGCACCGCCGCACGATCGCGGCGGCGGGCGACGAGGCGGCGCAGGAGCAGACCCGCGCCACCCTGATCCAGGAGTACGAGGACGCGCTGCTCAACCCGTACGCGGCAGCGGAGCGCGGGTACGTGGACGCGGTGATCATGCCGTCCGACACGAGGGCGCACATCATCAAGGGGCTGCGCCAGTTGCGTACGAAGCGGGAGACCCTGCCGCCGAAGAAGCACGGCAACATCCCGCTCTAGGAAGGGAGCTGACGATGATCAAGGTCCTCAGGGGCAACCCGACCAGGGAGGAACTGGCCGCCGCGCTCGCGGTGGTCCAGGCGACGGCGGCGGCCAAGGCAGGCGCCGAACCGACGGCCCCCGAACCCCCCACGGAATGGTCGGCCCCCACCCGCATAGCCCGCACCCACCTCCCCCAACCGGGCCCGGCGGCCTGGGCCCGCACGTACTGGCCGTGACACCGGTGCCGGGAGACTTCTCGCTCAAGCCGACCCTGACCGGTGACCGGGCCGTGCTGCGGCCCTTCACCGCCGACGACGCACCGGTGATGGCCGAGATCCTGGCGGATCCGGAGATCAGCCGGTTCACCGGCTCGTCGCACACCACCTTCAGCGCGGAGCAGCTCCGCGCCTGGTACGGCAGCCGCAACGACCAGGCCGGCCGGCTCGATCTCGCGGTCACCGACCGCGCGGACGGCCGGCTGGTCGGCGAGTCGGTCCTGTTCGATTGGGACAAGCACAACCGCAGTTGTGTCTTCCGCATCCTCATCGGCCCGGCGGGGCGCGATCGGGGACTGGGCTCCGAAGCGGTCCGGCTGACCGTCGGTCACGGCTTCGAACACGTCGGTCTGCACCGCATCGCGCTCGACGTCTTCACCTTCAACCCGCGGGCCAAGCGCGCCTACGAGAAGGCCGGCTTCGTCGCCGAGGGCACCCAGCGCGAGACGCTGCTGTACGAGGGTGAGTGGCACGACGCGGTGCGGATGTCGGTCCTGGACCGCGAATGGGCGGCGCTGCCGGCCCGTACGACTGAGGGGTCCACCTTCAGTTGAGTACGCGTACTCAGGCACGTCACCCGGGGGCGGCCGCAGGATCGGAGGCATGTTGTGGTCCGATCCGAAGAATGAGCCGCCCGAGGAGATGCGCGAGACGCAGGCCATGGTGCGGCGGGCCGGTGTGCTCATCGCGTTGGTGGTGGTCGTGTTGATGATCGCCCTCGGGCTTCGCTGACCTGCGTTCGCCGGGTGCCGGTTGTTGATTACTGTTTCCGCATGACCGATCAGCGCCGTCTCGTCCTGGCCTCCCAGTCCCCCGCCCGTCTCGGACTGCTCCGGCAGGCCGGGCTCGATCCCGAGGTGATCGTCAGCGGTGTCGACGAGGACGCCCTGTCGGCGCCGACGCCCGCCGAACTCGCCCTCGTGCTCGCCCAGGCGAAGGCCGAGGCCGTGGCCGGGCGGTCCGAGGCCGCCGGGGCGCTCGTCGTCGGATGCGACTCCGTGCTCGAACTCGACGGGCAGGCTTACGGGAAGCCCGCCGACGCCGAAGAGGCCACCGCGCGCTGGAAGTCGATGCGCGGGCGGGACGGGATCCTGCAGACCGGGCACTGCGTGATCGACACCGCGAGCGGGGCGCGGGCCGCCAGGACCGCTTCGACCACCGTCCGCTTCGGCAGCCCGACCGACGCCGAGATCGCCGCGTACGTGGCCAGCGGCGAACCGCTGCACGTCGCCGGGGCCTTCACCCTCGACGGCCGGTCCGCGCCGTTCGTCGACGCGATCGACGGCAGCCACGGCAACGTGATCGGCCTGTCGCTGCCGCTGCTGCGCGCGCTGCTCGGCGAACTGGGCGTCGCTATCACCGACCTCTGGGTCTGACCGGTCCGGGTCGTCAGGCCGGGGTCGCGTTCTCCTGCGGCGCCGGCTTCGGCCCGTACCCCACCAGCACCAGGACCAGCAGCGCCAGCACCACCATCATGAACGCGAACGCGGCCCAGCCGATCAGCCCCACGGTCAGGGCGCCCAGCACCCCGTGCACGACCGCGCAGACGATCAAGGTGATCCTGCCGACCCGGCCGGGCGCGCGGTCCCTGAGCGCGATCCGCAGCAGTATCACCGCGCACACCACCAGGTAGAGCGCCGCCAGCGCGCCCATCACCCACGCGCCCAGCGACATCGCGCCCGGGTCGACACCCGCGAGCGACATCTGCTGGTTGTCGACGACCGTCGCCAGCAGGGCGTTGACGAGTACGACGCCCAGCGCCTCCGCCAGCAGCACCGCCGCGGCCACCCAGGCCACCGGTTTGCGCGGCACCCGCCCCACCCTCTTCCGTCTGTTACCGCCAGTACGTTGCACCCGGCACGCTACTCACGGGTAAACGCCCGGACAAGAGCTGGGGCCGGGGCAAAGAATCATTCGGCCATTCGTAGGGACTCCACAAAGAAACGGGATCCCTCACGGCGCACTGGCACAGAGATCCGGGCCACATCCAGGCATTGCTGTGCGGGGCTGAATCGCGGCGTACCTTGGTGCAACTAGGGATTTCGCAGTCTGAACGAGCCTCGAATCACTCTCCGTATGGACAAGTTCACCATTTGGGGCGCGTCGGAGGACCGTGTCGGCAGTCCCTAAACTCAGCTTGTTTTATTTCGGAGGGAGCCATCGTGCGCAAGGTGCTCATCGCCAACCGTGGCGAAATCGCTGTCCGCGTCGCCCGTGCCTGCCGGGATGCCGGGATCGTGAGCGTAGCCGTCTACGCCGACCCGGACCGGGACGCCCTGCATGTCCGCGCGGCCGACGAGGCTTTCGCCCTGGGCGGTGACACCCCGGCCGCCAGCTATCTGGACATCGCCAAGGTGCTCCAGGCGGCGAAGGACTCGGGCGCCGACGCCATCCACCCCGGCTACGGATTCCTGTCGGAGAACGCCGAGTTCGCCCAGGCCGTCCTCGACGCGGGGCTGACCTGGATCGGTCCGCCGCCGCAGGCGATCCGCGACCTCGGCGACAAGGTCGCCGCCCGGCACATCGCGCAGCGCGCCGGCGCTCCCCTGGTCGCCGGTACGCCCGACCCGGTCAGCGGCTCGGACGAGGTCGTCACCTTCGCCGAGCAGAACGGCCTGCCGATCGCCATCAAGGCGGCGTTCGGCGGCGGCGGCCGCGGCCTCAAGGTCGCCCGCACGCTTGAGGAGATCCCGGAGCTGTACGACTCGGCCGTACGCGAGGCCGTCGCGGCCTTCGGCCGTGGCGAGTGCTTCGTGGAGCGCTACCTCGACAAGCCCCGGCACGTCGAGACCCAGTGCCTCGCCGACTCGCACGGCAATGTCGTCGTGGTCTCCACCCGCGACTGCTCGCTCCAGCGCCGCCACCAGAAGCTGGTCGAGGAGGCGCCCGCGCCGTTCCTCTCCGCCGCGCAGACGGCGGAGCTGTACGCGGCGTCCAAGGCGATCCTGAAGGAAGCCGGCTACGTCGGCGCCGGCACGGTCGAGTTCCTGGTCGGCGCGGACGGCACCATCTCGTTCCTCGAGGTCAACACCCGCCTCCAGGTGGAGCACCCGGTCACCGAAGAGGTCACCGGCATCGACCTGGTCCGGGAGATGTTCCGGATCGCCGACGGCGAGAAGCTGGGCTACGACGACCCGCAGATGCGCGGCCACTCCTTCGAGTTCCGCATCAACGGCGAGGACCCGGGCCGCGGCTTCCTGCCCGCCCCCGGCACGGTGACGGTGTTCGCGCCGCCGAGCGGCCCCGGCGTACGGCTCGACGCGGGCGTCGAGTCCGGCAGCGTCATCGGCCCCGCCTGGGACTCCCTGCTCGCCAAGCTGATCGTCACCGGCGCGACCCGCGAACAGGCCCTCCAGCGCGCGGCGCGCGCCCTGGCCGAGTTCAACGTCGAGGGCATGGCGACCGCCATCCCCTTCCACCGCGCCGTCGTCGTCGACCCGGCCTTCACCAGTGACCCGTTCACGATCCACACCCGGTGGATCGAGACGGAGTTCGACAACACCATCCCGCCGTTCGCCCCGCCCGGCGCGGACGACGACGAGGACGAGGCGGGCCGCGAGACCATCGTCGTGGAGGTCGGCGGCAAGCGCCTCGAAGTCTCGCTGCCGTCCCAGCTCGGCATGACCCTGGCCCGCACCGGCCTGGCAGCCGGCGCCCGCCCGAAGCGCCGCGCGGCGAAGAAGTCCAGCGTCGCGGCCTCGGGCGACACCCTCGCCTCACCGATGCAGGGCACGATCGTCAAGGTCGCGGTCGAGGAGGGCCAGGAGGTCAAGGAGGGCGATCTGATCGTCGTCCTGGAAGCCATGAAGATGGAACAGCCCCTGAACGCCCACCGCTCCGGCACGGTCGTGGACCTGGCGGCGACGGTAGGCGCGTCGCTGACGTCGGGCGCGAAGATCTGCGAGATCAAGGACTAGGGACTTCAGCCCCTTCCACCGAAGGCCCCGGGCATCGCGCCCGGGGCCTTCGCGTGGGCGGGCCGCAGATCGGCGAGTTGGTACGTGTGACCGCCGTGATGGCCGACGAACTCGCCGCACGGCTCGTGCGTTTTCTGGTCCGTGGCCGGGCAATCGGGGAGCACCTTCAGTACAGGGCGGGAAGTTTCCTCGGGTTTCCAACGGGCCCAGACGGCTCCCGTCTCGGCGCCGGGAAGCTCCACGACGAACGCGTAGTGCTCGTTGGACTCGTGAGCCTGGAGGAGACAACGGAGATACCTCTCCACGTCCTCTGCTGCCGCTCCACCGTGTGCGGTGGCCAGGGCGACGGCTCGCACGACGAGCGAGGCAGGGAGGGCGATCGTCGCTCCGCAGACCGGGCGGGTGGCTGGGGGTGTGAGTGTCATGGTGCGGCTTTCTGGGGGTGCTTGGATCGACCTTGCCGAGTGGAGTTCGCGGGCCCCGGGGCATCAGGAAGCAGGACCTGTGCCCACACCACCTTGCCTGCGGCGGGTTCGGGGAGCGCGTATCCCCAGGCTTCGCTGAGTTCTTCCACCAGTTGCAGGCCACGGCCGCTTTCCGCGTCCGGCGCGGGCCGCCGGAGGACCGGCGGTCGGCGGTCCTGGTCGCAGACAAGGATGAGGACGTAGCAGGGCCACAGTTGCAGTACGAGGGTGCACGAACTGGTCGCAGGGCAACCTGTGGCTTGCTCCACTTCCGGTGTCGGTCCGGCGTGCCGAAGGGCGTTAGCCGCCAGCTCGGAGATGATCGTGACGGCGTTGTCGATGGTGTCGGCGGGGACCCGCCAGCCTTGGAACGCGGCCGTCGCGTAGCGGCGGGCCACTCGGACCGACTGCAACTCGGGAGCGAGATCCAGGCTGCTGATGAGCGGCCTGTACACGGGAACCACGGTCACACCTCCTCACTCGTTCGGGACGAGCACGGTGCGCACGGGTGGGCTTCGTGTGGTGCTCGTTGTACGCACTACGCAACCGTGTGAACACGCTGAGCGGTACCGTGAAGCGAAGGGGCAACCATGAAAGTCATGAAGCGGCCCGCGTCTCCGGGGGAGTTGGTACGGATGACCCATCCCACCGCGCGTAATCTCGGCCTCGCCGCGTTGTTGGACGAGGCGGACTGGTCCAGGACCCAGTGCGCTCTGGCGGTCAATCGCGCCGGCCAGGAGGCCGGCATGGCTCTTCACTACGATCAGAGCGCGGTGAGCCACTGGCTGAGCGGAACGATGCCGAGGGCCAAGGTGCGGCCGGTCATCGTGGAGGTGTTCGCGCGGCGGCTGAAGCGTCCGGTCACCCTGCGGGAAGCGGGATTGGCGAGTATCGATCCTGTGATGCCCTCCGGAGAAGGGGAGACTGCTGACGATCTCCTCGAACTCGGAAAGGCGGACATGGATCCTTCCCGCAGAGGCGTACTCAGCACGGCCCTCTACTCCGCGGCGCTCGCCGTCCCCGGGTTCCCGGCCCACGAGGGCGTGGACAGGGCGTCCACAGCACGGCCGACCTCACGGATCGGGGACGGGGAAGTCGAGATCGTACGGTCCATGACGGAGCGGATCGCGGACATCCTCGACACCTTCGGGGGCGGCCACGCCCGCCCGATGGCGGCGGCCTTCCTTGTGAACACCGTCTCCCCGTACCTACGGGCGGATGCCAGTACCGCCCATCGCTCCGCGATGCTGTCCGCCGCTTCTGATCTGGTGTATCTGACGGGCTGGATGGCGATGTACGAGCGGGAGCACGGGCTTGGCCAGCGTTACTACGTCAAGGCCCTGAAGCTGGCCGGGGCCGCCGAGGACCACCTCACGTACTGCCGGACCCTGCGGGGCATGAGCCTGCAGGCCGGAAACCTCGGTTACGGCGCCAAGGCGCTGCAACTGGCCGACGCCGCTGCCGAAGCGTCACCCCAGGCAGGACCCCGGCTCCACGCCTTCCTCGCCGGGCAGCAGGCGGCTTCGGCCGCCATGACCGGCGACCGGGCCCAGGCGTTCTCGCGGCTGGAGGAAACCGAGTCGGCCTTGTCCAAGGCCGACTCCCGCAAGGACGCGGTCGGCGGGTACGACACCTCCGCGTTCCTCTTCCACACCAGCACGGTCCTCTACCACCTCGGCGACCTCCCCGGCTCCGTGAAGACCATGCAGGACTGCATCCGCGTCCAGCCCCCGCAGGAACGGCAGGGCCGCGTACACGCCAACGGTCTCCTGGCCCAACGCCAGCTCGAACTGGGCCACTTGGACGCCGCGTGCGCGACGTGGGGGCTCTTCCTGGACGACTACGAGCAGGTGTCGTCCTCGCGCGGGGACGAGCACTTCGACACGATGCGCACCCGCATCCGCACCCATCGCACATCCCGCACGGTCCGCGCCCTGGAACAGCGCGCACGGGAGATCGCGACCCGCAAGGGGGCGGCGGCGTAGTCGAAGCCGTGCGGCCAGACCCGTGGCGCCGGGGGCTGAAGGGGGTTGTGCAGGGGTGGTGTCCGGAGCGTAGAGCGTGATTTGTGGCGCATCTCGGCGGTGGCTCCGCGTCAGGCGAGTACGCGCCGTAAATCATGCAGCGCAGGACACGACCCCGGAACGGCCCCCGGCAACCACCGCAACCACCCCGGTAAGCGACCACCGGTCGCACGGCGACCACGACCACGGCAACGGCGACCGCGACCCGACCCGCAACCCGCGCCGGACGGCGAAGCCGTCGGACAGTGAAAGCCGGACGAGGTACGTCAGCGGCGGCGGAGGTCCGCCACCCGGGCGCCCTGTTCCGTGGCCAGTACCGCGCTGCGCAACTGCGGTACGCCCTGGCCGCCGCCCTGCGTGCGGCGCTGGGCCGGCAGGGGCATGTCGCGCCCGCGCCGGGCGGCAGCGCCCGGTGGTGCGCCGTCGGTCGGGGCCCCTCCCGGGCCGGGGGCGCCGCCGGCCGCGCCAGGACCCGGCACGGTGATCTGGACGCCCTGGTCGGCCAGCGCCTGGAGTTCGGTGGCCGCGCGGTCGTCGCCCGCCGGCGGCTCGTCGGTGACGAGCCTGCTGATCAGGTCGGTCGGCACGGTCTGGAACATCGTGTCCGTACCGAGCTTGGTGTGGTCGGCCAGGACCACCACCTCCGCAGCCGACTGCACCAGCGCCCGGTCGACGCTGGCCGAGAGCATGTTGGAGGTGGAGAGGCCGCGCTCGGCCGTCAGACCGCTGCCCGAGAGGAACGCGCGGCTGACCCGCAGCCCCTGGAGGGACTGCTCGGCCCCGCTGCCCACCAGCGCGTAGTTCGAGCCGCGCAGCGTGCCGCCCGTCATGACGACCTCGACGCGGTTGGCGTGCGCCAGGGCCTGGGCGACCAGCAGGGAGTTGGTGACGACGGTGAGTCCTGGGATACGCGCGAGCCTGCGGGCCAGCTCCTGCGTGGTCGTACCGGCGCCGACCACCACGGCTTCGCCCTCTTCGACGAGGCTCGCGGCGAGGTCGGCGATGGCCGTCTTCTCGGCCGTCGCGAGATGGGACTTTTGCGGAAAGCCGGATTCTCGCGTGAATCCACCCGGCAGTACCGCACCGCCGTGTCTGCGGTCGAGGAGTCCTTCGGCCTCCAGCGCGCGCACGTCCCGCCGTACGGTCACTTCGGAGGTCTGGACGACGCGGGCGAGCTCACGGAGCGACACGGCCCCGTTGGCGCGCACCATTTCGAGGATCAATTGGCGACGTTCTGCAGCGAACACGAAACTGACAGTAACCCCAACGACCGTCTGCTTTCAGCAGTTTGCGCCGATTTACAGAAGTTGCGCACAGATCGGACCGGGCGGTGGTATACGCGTTCCGGGCCGTGAACTCAGACTTCTTCTGCCGTCTTCCGGGTGTGCAACTGCCGTGCCACTTCGGCGATCGAACCCGAAAGCGACGGGTACACGGTGAAGGCGTTCGCGATCTGTTCGACGGTCAGATTGTTGTCGACGGCGATCGAGATGGGATGGATCAGCTCACTCGCACGGGGGGCGACGACGACCCCGCCGACGACGATCTCCGTACCCGGCCGGGCGAAGATCTTCACGAAGCCGTCCCTGATGCCCTGCATCTTGGCGCGCGGGTTGCGCAGCAGCGGCAGCTTCACCACCCTGGCGTCGATCCGGCCGCTGTCGACGTCCGACTGGCTGTAGCCGACGGTGGCGATCTCCGGGTCGGTGAAGACGTTCGACGAGACCGTCTTGAGGTTGAGCGGGGCGACCGCGTCACCGAGGAAGTGGTACATCGCGATCCGGCCCTGCATGGCGGCGACGGACGCCAGCGCGAAGATGCCGGTGACATCGCCCGCCGCGTACACACCCGGCGCCGAGGTGCGCGAGACCCGGTCGGTCTTGATGTGCCCCGACTCCTTGACCTTGACCCCCGCGCCGTCCAGGCCCATGTCGGCGGTGTTGGGGATCGCGCCGACCGCCATCAGGCAGTGCGAGCCCGAGATGACCCGGCCGTCGGAGAGCGTGACCTCCACGCGGTCGCCGACGCGCTTGGCCGACTGGGCGCGGGAGCGCGACATCACGTTCATGCCGCGCCGCCGGAAGACGTCCTCCAGGACCGCCGCGGCGTCCGGGTCCTCGCCCGGCAGCACCCGGTCGCGCGAGGAGACGAGCGTGACGCGCGAGCCGAGCGCCTGGTAGGCGCCGGCGAACTCGGCGCCCGTGACACCCGACCCGACCACGATCAGCTCTTCGGGCAGCTCCTCCAGGTCGTACACCTGGGTCCAGTTGAGGATGCGCTCGCCGTCGGGCTGCGCGTCCACGATCTCCCGGGGGTGCGCGCCGGTCGCGATCAGCACCGCGTCGGCGGTCAGCGACTCCTCCGTACCCTCCGGGGACGTCACGATCACCTGCCGGGAGCCGTCCACCGCCTGCCGCCCGTCGAGCCGCCCCCGACCGCGCAGCACCCGGGCGCCGGCCCGCGTCACGGACGCGGTGATGTCGTGGGACTGGGCGAGCGCGAGGCGCTTCACCCGCCGGTTGACCTTCCCGAGGTCGACGCCGACGACCCGGGCCGCCTGCTCCAGCGGCGGTGTGTCGTCGGCCACGATGATGCCCAGCTCCTCGTACGAGGAGTCGAAGGACGTCATCACCTCGGCCGTCGCGATCAGGGTCTTCGACGGTACGCAGTCGGTGAGCACCGAGGCGCCGCCGAGTCCGTCCATGTCGACCACGGTCACCTCGGCGCCGAGCTGGCAGCCGACCAGCGCCGCCTCGTAGCCGCCGGGTCCGCCACCGATGATCACGATCCGGGTCACGAAAACGTCCGCCTCGGGTTGTCTTTCGGGATGCAGTTCGTACTCCATTGTCCCGCACGCTTCAAGTGGCTTCGCCCCGGGTCCCACCATCCGGGGGTCCGGGCACCCCGGCCGCACCTCCCGTACCCTCGTCCCCATGTCGCTCTACGCCGCGTACGCCGGCAACCTCGACGCGCGGCTGATGTCCCGCCGCGCCCCGCACTCCCCGCTGCGCGGTACCGGCTGGCTCAACGGCTGGCGGCTCACCTTCGGCGGCGAGCAGATGGGCTGGGAGGGTGCGCTGGCCACGATCGTGGAGGCGCCGCGCTCGCAGGTCTTCGTCGCGCTGTACGACATCGCGCCCATGGACGAGGACTCGATGGACCGCTGGGAGGGTGTCGGCCTCGACATCTACCGCCGGATGCGGGTGCGGGTCGACACGCTGGACGGCGAGGAGCCGGCCTGGCTGTACGTGCTCAACGGGTACGAGGGCGGGCTGCCTTCGGCCCGGTATCTGGGCGAGCTGGCCGACGCGGCGGACTCGGCGGGCGCCCCGCACGACTACGTGATGGAGCTGCGCAAACGCCCTTGCTGAGGCGTGTCCGTCAGTAGTTTCGCGGGCGTTTGTAGGAAACGACAACACAACGATCCGAAGTACGTGTGGCCATCATCTACGCGCGTAGGGCATGACCGGCTACCCTCATCCGCGTGAACGCATCTGTTATTCCGGCCTTCGCCGAGGGCCCCGCCGACCCTTATTCCGCCGCCGACGGAGCCGCCGCGCGGCTGCGCGAGCTGTCCGGCGCGCAGACCCATGACATCGCGTTGGTGATGGGTTCCGGCTGGGCACCGGCCGTCGACGCGCTGGGCACCCCCGAGGCCGAGTTCCCCGTGACGGAGCTGCCGGGGTTCCCGGCGCCCGCCGTGGAGGGGCACGGCGGCACGATCCGCTCGTACCGGATCGCCGACAAGCGCGCGCTGGTCTTCCTCGGCCGCACGCACTACTACGAGGGCCGGGGCGTCGCCGCCGTGGCGCACGGGGTGCGGACCGCGGTCGCCGCCGGCTGCAAGTCCGTCGTGCTGACCAACGGCTGCGGCGGACTGCGCGAGGGCATGCGCCCCGGCCAGCCGGTGCTGATCAGCGACCACATCAATCTGACCGCGGTCTCCCCCATCGTCGGCGCGAACTTCGTCGATCTCACGGACCTGTACTCGCCGCGGCTGCGCGCGCTGTGCAAGGAGATCGACCCCGCGCTCGAAGAGGGCGTGTACGTCCAGTTCCCCGGCCCGCACTACGAGACGCCCGCCGAGATCAACATGGTCCGGGTGATGGGCGGCGACCTGGTGGGCATGTCGACGGTGCTGGAGGCGATCGCCGCCCGTGAGGCGGGCGCCGAGGTGCTGGGCATCTCGCTGGTGACGAATCTGGCGGCGGGGCTTTCGGGGCAGCCGCTCAACCACGAGGAGGTCCTGCAGGCGGGACGCGACTCGGCCAAGCAGATGGGCGCCCTGCTGGCCAAGGTGCTCGAACGGGTCTGAAGAACCCCGAACCGGTCCGAAGACCGGCTCCGGAGGGTCTGAAGCGGCCCCGGCGGGGAATGACATCGGGTCCGGGCAGGGACGAACACCGGGCCATTCGCGAGCGGCGCCCGAACGGGCGCGAGGAGGCTTCACCGTCGTGCAGCAGGACATCGTCGCGCGAGCCAGGGCCTGGCAGGCCGAGGACCCGGACAGCGACACCCGCGAGGAACTGGGCCGGCTCATCGAAGCGGGGGATCTCGACGCCCTCGCCGAACGGTTCGCCGGGACCCTGCAGTTCGGTACGGCAGGGCTGCGCGGCGAGCTGGGCGCCGGGCCGATGCGGATGAACCGCGCCGTCGTCATCAGGGCGGCGGCGGGACTCGCCGCGTACCTCAAGGCCCGCGGCGACGGCGGCGGACTGGTCGTCGTCGGTTACGACGCGCGGTACAAGTCGGCCGACTTCGCGCGGGACACCGCGGCCGTGATGACCGGCGCGGGGCTGCGCGCCGCCGTGTTCCCCCGCGCGCTGCCCACCCCCGTACTCGCCTTCGCCGTACAGCACTTGGGCGCCGTCGCGGGCGTCGAGGTGACGGCGAGCCACAACCCGCCCCGGGACAACGGCTACAAGGTCTACCTCGGCGGCGGCTCGCAGATCGTGCCGCCCGCCGACGGCGAGATCGCGGCGGCCATCGCGGCGATCGGCGCGCTGGACACGGTCGCGCGGCCCGAGGACGGCTGGGAGATCCTCGGCGAGGACGTCCTGACGGCCTATCTGGAGCGCGCGGGCTCGGTGCTGACGCCCGGCACGCCCCGCACCGCGCGCGTCGTCCACACGGCGATGCACGGCGTCGGCACGGAGACGTTCCTCGCGGCCTTCGCACGGGCCGGTTTCCCCGAGCCGGTGCTGGTGGCCGAGCAGGCCGAGCCGGACCCGGCCTTCCCGACGGTCGCCTTCCCCAACCCGGAGGAGCCGGGCGCCATGGACCTGGCCTTCGCCACGGCCCGCGCGGCGCGTCCCGACCTGGTCATCGCCAACGACCCGGACGCCGACCGGTGCGCCGTCGCCGTACCCGACGACACGGCCGAGGCCGGCTGGCGCAGCCTCAGCGGCGACGAGGTGGGCGCGCTGCTCGCGGCGCACCTCGTCCACAAGGGCGTGACCGGCACCTTCGCCGAGTCGATCGTCTCGTCCTCGCTCCTCGGCCGGATCGCCTCGGCCGCCGGGCTCGGGTACGAGGAGACGCTGACCGGCTTCAAGTGGATCGCCCGCGTCGAGGGGCTGCGGTACGGGTACGAGGAGGCGCTCGGCTACTGCGTCGACCCCGACGGCGTACGCGACAAGGACGGCATCACGGCGGCGCTACTCGTCGCCGAACTCGCCTCGGAGCTGAAGGCGACCGACCGTACGCTGACCGATCTCCTCGACGACCTCGCGGTCACCCACGGCCTGCACGCCACCGGCCAGTTGGCCGTCCGGGTCAAGGACCTGTCGCTGATCGCCGACGCGATGCGCCGGCTGCGCGAGCAGCCCCCGGCCGAGCTGGCGGGGCTGCGGGTCGTCTCGGCCGAGGACCTGGCCGAGGGCTCGGCGGAACTGCCGCCGACGGACGGGCTGCGCTACCGCCTGGAGGGCGCGTACCGGGCCCGGGTCATCGTCCGCCCCAGCGGGACGGAGCCGAAGATCAAGTGCTATCTGGAGGTGGTGGTCCCGGTGGCGGCGGCGAGCGAACTCGACACGGTCAGGGCGGCCGCCGCGGACGTGCTTGCCGGGCTGAAGCGGGACCTGGCCGCTGCGGCGGGTCTCTGACCCGAAGGCTCCGGTCGGGCCCCGGCCCGTGGCTCAGCCCGTGAGGAACAGCACGATCATGACGACGAGCCCGGCGGCGCTCGGAGCGATCAGCTCGTACGCCCAGCGCACCACCGGAGCGCCCTGCGCACCGGGCCGCTCGGCGCCCCGCTCGGCGAGCACGCGCAGATCGACCACGGCCTGGTCGGCGAGCGCGAGCTGCGCCTGCGCCGCGTGGTCGACCCGGGGCCGCGCCGAGGTCCTGTTGTACGGGTCCTGCGGTACGTCCTGCGGGGCCCGTGCCAGGCGCCGCGAAGCGCGCTTGCGCTGCCGCAGCGAGACGGGCACGGCCCACATGGGGAACCGCCCGCCCTCGACCTGCACGTCGGTCGTGTACCGCGCCTCCACCCCGGTGACGGCGGCCCACGGGACGGTGATGGTGCGGAACGGGTTGCGGATCCGCAGCAGATCGGCGCCGGCGAAGACGGCGGGCCGCAGCGTGTACGCGAAGATCAGCGGCACGGCGAAGATCAGCCCGGCGAGCGCGATCCACGGGGCGCGCCCGCTCCCCCGGACGAGCGCGTCACCCCCGAGCCAGAACGCGAGCACAAGCAACAGCACACCCCCGGCGAGCCCGGCACCGGACCGGAAGACGCGATCGGCGTAGGTCGGCGGGGAGGCGGGGTCGGGGGTCGTCATACCCCGATTCTGCCGCATCGCCGTCCGGCGGGGGGTGCGGGTCTTGGCTGGCCCGCTTGTCCGGCGCGGTCGGGGTGACCGGTCTTGGTTACGGTTGTCGCCGGGGGCCGTTCCGGGGTCGTGTCCTGCGCTGCACGATTTACGGCGCGTACTCGTCCCACACGCGGTGCACCCGGACATGCGCCGCAAATCACGCTTTACGCTCCGGACACCACCCCTGCACGACCCCCTTCAGCCCCACCGCCCGGATCGGGTGCTCCCGGCCACCGGCCGCAAGGGGCCGGGCGCCCACGCCAGGGGCGTACCCCCGGCCCGCACGAGCCCAGCCACCCGCGCCCACGTGGACGGGCGCACGGGACCGCCAACGGGAGGGGGCCGGGGTCGCAGGAGGGGGGTGTCCGGACGTAAAGCGTAGGAGCGCTAGCGATCGAGCAGTCCGGACACCCCCCTCCGGAGACCCCGGCCCCCGGCACGGGCAACGACAACAGCAACCAAGACCCGCCAACGCAACCGCGCCGGGAAGACGAACACCCCCCTGTACATTCCGCTACGCGCGTAGATATGCTCGGGTGGTGACCATGCCGCCACCCGCACCCCCGTTCACCGACGTGACCACGTCCGACAGCTCGCTCCGTCGCTTCCTGCACGGGCTCCCCGGCGTCGACCCCGTCGGCCTTGAGGCGCGTGCCGCTTCGCTCGGTACGCGTTCCGTCAAGACCACGGCCAAGGCCTACGCCATCGACCTCGCCATCTCGATGATCGACCTGACGACGCTCGAAGGCTCCGACACCGCCGGTAAAGTCCGCTCGCTCGCCGGCAAGGCGATGAACCCCGACCCCACCGACCGCACCGCCCCCAGAACCGCCGCGCTCTGTGTCTATCCGGACATGGCGGCGACAGCCGCAGCCGCGCTCAAGGGGTCCGGCGTCAAGGTCGCCTCCGTCGCCACCGCGTTCCCCGCAGGGCGCGCCTCGCTCGACGTGAAGCTCGCGGACACCCGCGACGCCGTCGCCGCGGGCGCGGACGAGATCGACATGGTCATCGACCGCGGCGCGTTCCTCGCCGGGCACTTCCTGAAGGTGTACGAGGAGATCAGGGCCGTCAAGGAGGCCGCGGGCGCGGCCAGGCTCAAGGTGATCTTCGAGACCGGCGAGCTGTCGACGTACGACAACATCCGCCGCGCCTCCTGGCTCGGCATGATCGCCGGGGCGGACTTCATCAAGACCTCGACCGGCAAGGTCGGCGTCAACGCCACCCCCGCGAACACGCTGCTGATGCTGGAGGCCGTGCGCGACTTCCGGGCGCAGACCGGGGTGCAGATCGGGGTGAAGCCGGCCGGCGGCATCCGTACCAGCAAGGACGCGATCAAGTTCCTGGTGCTGGTCAACGAGACCGCGGGCGCCGACTGGCTGGACAACCACTGGTTCCGCTTCGGCGCCTCCAGCCTGCTCAACGATCTGCTGATGCAGCGTCAGAAGCTGGCGACCGGCCGGTACTCCGGCCCTGACTACGTGACGGTGGACTGACATGGCATTCGAGTACGCACCCGCACCCGAGTCCCGCTCCGTCGTCGACATCGCGCCGAGCTACGGCCTGTTCATCGACGGCGAGTTCACTGAGGCGGCGGACGGCAAGGTCTTCAAGACGGTCAGCCCGGCCACGGAGGAAGTCCTCTCGGAGGTCGCGCTGGCCGGGGCTGCCGACGTGGACCGGGCGGTACGGGCCGCCCGCAAGGCGTTCGAGAAGTGGTCGGTGCTGCCGGGCGCCGAGCGTGCGAAGTACCTGTTCCGGATCGCCCGGATCATCCAGGAGCGCTCGCGCGAACTGGCGGTCCTGGAGACGCTGGACAACGGCAAGCCGATCAAGGAGACCCGCGACTTCGACCTGCCCCAGGTCGCCGCGCACTTCTTCTACCACGCGGGCTGGGCCGACAAGCTGGACCACGCCGGGTACGGACCCGACCCGCGCCCGCTGGGTGTGGCGGGGCAGATCATCCCGTGGAACTTCCCGCTGCTGATGCTCGCGTGGAAGATCGCACCCGCGCTGGCCACCGGCAACACCGTGGTGCTGAAGCCCGCCGAGACGACTCCGCTCAGCGCGCTGTTCTTCGCCGACGTCTGCCGGCAGGCGGGCCTGCCGAAGGGCGTCGTGAACATCGTGACGGGTGACGGCAGCGCCGGCGCGGCGCTGGTCGAGCATCCGGACGTCGACAAGGTCGCCTTCACCGGGTCGACCGCCGTCGGCAAGGCCATCGCCCGGCAGATCGCGGGCACGCGCAAGAAGGCCACGCTCGAACTGGGCGGCAAGGGCGCGAACATCGTCTTCGACGACGCGCCGATCGACCAGGCGGTCGAGGGCATCGTCACAGGCATCTTCTTCAACCAGGGCCAGGTCTGCTGCGCCGGGTCGCGGCTGCTCGTACAGGAGTCGGTCCAGGAGGAGTTGCTGGACTCGCTGAAGCGGCGGCTGTCCACGCTGCGCGTCGGCGACCCGCTGGACAAGAACACGGACCTCGGCGCGATCAACTCCGCCGAGCAGCTCGGCAGGATCAGGACGCTGACGGAGCAGGGCGAGGCGGAGGGCGCGGAGCGCTGGTCGCCGGAGTGCGAACTGCCGTCGTCGGGTTACTGGTTCGCGCCGACCCTGTTCACGAACGTCACGCAGGCGCACACGATCGCGCGGGACGAGATCTTCGGTCCTGTGCTGTCGGTGCTGTCGTTCCGTACGCCGGACGAGGCGGTGGCGAAGGCCAACAACAGCCAGTACGGGCTGTCCGCCGGCGTCTGGACGGAGAAGGGTTCGCGGATCCTCGCGGTCGCGAACAAGCTGCGGGCGGGCGTCGTGTGGGCCAACACGTTCAACAAGTTCGATCCGGCGTCGCCCTTCGGCGGTTACAAGGAGTCGGGCCATGGCCGCGAGGGCGGTCGGCACGGCCTGGAGGCGTACCTAGATGTCTGAGTCACGACTGACCGTCTTCAAGACCTACAAGCTGTACGTCGGGGGCAAGTTCCCGCGCAGCGAGAGCGGCCGGGTGTACGAGGTGACGGACTCCAAGGACAGGTGGCTGGCGAACGCGCCGCAGTCGTCCCGCAAGGACGCGCGTGACGCGGTCGTGGCGGCGCGCAAGGCGTTCGGCGGCTGGTCGGGCGCGACCGCGTACAACCGCGGTCAGGTGCTGTACCGGGTCGCGGAGATGCTGGAGGGCCGCAGGGACCAGTTCGTACGGGAGGTCGCCGAGGCGGAGGGCCTGTCGAAGCCGAAGGCCGCTGCGGCGGTGGACGCGACGATCGACCGCTGGGTCTGGTACGCGGGCTGGACGGACAAGATCGGCCAGATCGTGGGCGGGGCGAACCCGGTCGCTGGTCCGTTCTTCAACCTGTCCACGCCCGAACCGACCGGCGTGGTCGCGGTGCTGGCCCCGCAGGACTCGTCGTTCCTGGGCCTGGTCTCGGTGCTGGCGCCGGTGATCGCGACGGGCAACACGGCGGTCGTGATCGCGAGCGAGCGGGCGCCGCTGCCGGCGCTGTCGCTGGGCGAGGTGCTGGCGACGTCCGACGTCCCGGGCGGCGTGGTCAACGTCCTGTCCGGCAGGACGGCGGAGCTGGCCGCGCCCCTGGCGGCGCATCAGGACGTCAACGCGATCGACCTGGCGGGCGCGGACGAGGCGCTCGCGAAGGAGCTGGAGATCGCGGCGGCGGACAACCTCAAGCGCGTGCTGCGCCCGGCCGACGAGGACTGGCTGACCGACCCGGGCACCCACCGTATGACGGCGTTCCTGGAGACGAAGACGGTCTGGCACCCGACGGGCGCCCTGGGCGCCTCCGGCTCGTCGTACTGAGCGCGTAGCCACCGGGCAACAACGACGGCCCGCGTTCCCTCATTTGGGGGAACGCGGGCCGTTTTTGTCGTGGAGTAGCGTACGCAAGATTACACTTCCCGTATGAGCGAAGCACCCATACTGGACGGCCCTGAGCCCGCCGGGATAAGCGAATTCACCATGACCGACGCCCGCGCGAAGTTCGGCACGCTGGTTCGCCGTGTGGCGCACTCCCACGAGCGGATCGCGATCACGGATCACGGGCATGTGGCGGCCGTGCTGATCAACTCGCACGATCTGGAGGACCTTGAGGACGCGCGCGCGCTCGCCGAGTACCAGGCGGAAAAGGCGAACGGCACGCTCGTTACCGTGCCCCACGAAGAAGTGAAGCGCATGCTCGGGATCGAGCACGACTCGTGAGGTACCGGATCGAGTGGCGTCAGGTCGCCACGAAAGCCGCCGAGCGCTTCATGACCGAGGATCCAGCCGGATTCTTACAGGTGTACGAATCCCTGTTCCTGCTCGCCGACGAACCCCGTCCCCAAGGCTCGACCTCGTTCGGCTCGTGGGACGTCCGCCGCATCCATATCGGCCTGTACCGCGTCCTGTACGAGATCGAGGACGCGACCATCACGATCGCCGTCATCCATGTAGGCCGCGTCCCCTGACCTCAGCCCGGGAGCAGGTGCGTCGCCCGGCCGATGACCGGGAGGTCCTGGAGGGCACCGCCGTTGGTGACCGGGTCGGTGACCAGGGCCGTCGACAGCGGTTTGAAGTCGGCCACCTGCGTGCCCACCGCATTGTCCAGCGGGTCGACGCCCGTGTTGGCCAGCGGGTCGAGCTTCAGGCTCGTCAGCGGCGAGACGGCGCCCGTCGTCGAGTGGGTGAGCGCGCCGGTCAGGCCCTGGGTGGCCGCCGAGCCTGCGCCCGCGAGCAGGGGGGCGTCCGTGTCGGCGGCCGACGCCTGGGCCGCCGTGCCTGCCAGGCCGAGCGCGGCGCCCGCGGCGGTGACGGTGAGTCCGGCGCGCAGCAGAGTGCGGCGCTGGGAGGTGCGGGCTGCGTGACGTGCCATGAGATGTCCTGCCTGGCCGGGGGTGAGCGGAATGACACGAAGCGTAGTTGACCGCTGACTCCCCGTACCACTTCATCGGCCGAATCGGTCCCCGGGGATCCCCTGCGCGGGCGCATGCCGCAGACTGGTGTCCCGTGAGCTACCGAACCGCCCTGCCCCTCGTTGTGCTGCTCGCCGGCCCCTCGGGCTCGGGGAAGTCGTCCCTGGCCGCCCGTACGGGGCTGCCGATCCTGCGTCTTGACGACTTCTACAAGGAGGGTGACGACCCGACACTTCCGCTGGTCCCCGACAGCGCGGACATCGACTGGGACTCGGTGCGGTCCTGGGACGCGGACGCCGCCGTCGCCGCGGTGGCCGAGCTGTGCCGTACGGGTCGGACGACCGTGCCCGTCTACTCCATCGCGACCAGCTCGCGGGTGGACACGGAGACGCTCGACACGGCCGGCGCGCCGCTGTTCGTCGCCGAGGGCATCTTCGCCGCCGACATCGTGGCCCGGTGCGGCGAACTGGGGCTGCTCGCCGACGCGCTGTGTCTGCGCGGCCGTCCTTCGACGACGTTCCGGCGCAGGCTGCTGCGCGATCTGCGCGAGGGGCGGAAGTCAGTACCGTTCCTGCTGCGGCGCGGCTGGCGGCTGATGCGCGCCGAGCGGTCGATCGTGGCGCGCCAGACGGCGCTCGGCGCGTATCCGTGCGCGGGGCCCGAGGCGCTGGGCCGGATAGCGGAAGCGGCCAGGGGCCGCTCCGTCACGGTGACTTCGTAACACGGAGACATACGAACGGAGCCAGCCAAGACCCCCCGGCCTGGCTGGCTCCGCCGCACCCCCCGGTGCTGCCCCCCGTGATTCCCCCCGCTTTCCCCCGGTGTTCCCCCGTTCCCCCCGGTGTTCCCCCACCGCTCCCGCCGTCTCCCCCGAAACGGCAGGCCCCCCGCAGCCTTCAGGCCACCAACTCGCCGAAGGACTCTTCCTCGTCACGGCCGAAGCTGAGGACCTCGTCCTCGCGCAGCCGGCGCAGTGACCGCCAGATGCTCGACTTGACCGTGCCGACACTGATGTCGAGGATGTCCGCGATCTCCGGATCGGTGCGGCCCTCGTAGTAGCGCAGTACCAGCATCGTGCGCTGCAGCTCGGGGAGGCGCGCGAGCGCCTGCCAGAGCACGGCGCGCAGTTCGGTGCCGCGCATCGCGTCGGTGTCGCCCGCCGTCTCCGGCAGCTCCTCCGTCGGGTACTCGTTGAGCTTGCGCCGCCGCCAGGCGCTGATGTGCAGGTTCGTCATGGTGCGGCGCAGGTAGCCGCCGACCGCGGCCTTGTCGCTGATCCTGTCCCAGGCCCGGTACGTGGAGAACAGGGCGCTCTGGAGCAGGTCCTCGGCCTCGAACCGGTCGCCGGTCAGGTGGTACGCCGTCGCGTACAGCGAGGCGCGGCGCTCCTGTACGTAGGCGGTGAACGCGGCTTCGGCGTCGGAGGCGGCCGGGGCGTCCGAACGCTCCGCCGCCCTCGGCGTCCCCCCTGCCGCGTCCACGACCGTCATGTACGCCGGCTTGTGCTGGCGCCCGGCGCCGCGAACGCACCCCCGCCCGTTCACGGCGCCGGACTTCTCCGCGCTCCGTACGACGTCGTGCAGACGCGTGACCACCGCGCTCGAACTCGTCTCGTGCAGTGCGTTCATCTCGCGCCCCCCGTCGGTTGGAGTCTGCTTGCCGTGTGTCGAAAAGCTTGCCCACGCGATTTCATGGCCCTGTCCTTCGACTGTCACAGGGCTGTCACAGGGGGTCGCCGCCCTTGTGGAACCGAGCGGGAAACAGGCGGCTGAACAAGGGACGAAGAGCTGGGAGCGCTCCAACTGTCGAACTCCGGTCCCCCCATGGGCCAGAATGACCTCTGTGCCTTTCCTGTTGCTGATCGAGGACGACGACGCCATCCGCACGGCCCTCGAACTCTCGCTGTCACGCCAGGGCCATCGAGTGGCCACCGCGGCGACGGGAGAGGACGGCCTGAAGCTGCTCAGAGAGCAGCGGCCCGATCTGATCGTGCTGGATGTGATGCTGCCCGGAATTGACGGTTTCGAGGTGTGCAGGCGCATCAGGCGTACGGATCAATTGCCGATCATTCTGCTGACCGCGCGCAGCGACGACATCGATGTGGTGGTCGGCCTTGAGTCCGGCGCCGACGACTATGTCGTCAAGCCGGTCCAGGGCCGGGTGCTGGACGCCCGGATCAGGGCCGTACTGCGGCGCGGCGAACGGGAGTCGACGGATTCGGCGACGTTCGGCGGGGTGGTGATCGACCGCTCGGCGATGACGGTCACGAAGAACGGCGAGGATCTGCAGCTCACGCCGACCGAGCTGCGGCTGCTGCTGGAGCTGAGCCGCCGGCCGGGACAGGCGCTGTCGCGCCAGCAGTTGCTGCGGCTGGTGTGGGAGCACGACTACCTGGGTGACTCGCGGCTGGTGGACGCGTGCGTGCAGCGGCTGCGCGCCAAGGTCGAGGATGTGCCGTCGTCGCCGACGCTGATCCGTACGGTGCGCGGCGTGGGCTACCGGCTGGACGCGCCTTCGTGACCGACGCACCGGTGGGGGGCGGGACGGACACCGTCCCGGTGGATCCTGCGGGCCCGACGAAGAAGGCGATCCTGGCGGGGCTGCGCTGGACCAGTCTGCGGCTGCGGCTCGTCGTCGTCTTCGGGGCCGTCGCGCTGACGGCGGCCGTCTCCGCTTCGGGCATCGCGTACTGGCTCAACCGCGAGGCGGTGCTGACCCGTACGCAGGATTCGGCGCTCGACAGCTTCAAGCAGGAGATGCAGAACCGCGCCGCCGTACTGCCGTTGCGGCCGCGCCAGGACGATCTGCGCACCACGGCGCGGCAGATGGCCGGTGACAACACCGGGGACGACGTGCTGCTGCTGGGCGAGGACAGCGAGGGCAAGCAGATCGTGGGCGCGTCGGACCCGGACGCCTTCGCGCTGAAAGACGTACCCGACGCCCTGCGGCACGCGGTCAACGAGCGGCAGAAGGTCACGTCGGGCAACCGGTATCCGTACCACCTCTTCTGGCAGCGCACCGAGCGCGACGGCAAGCCGTATCTGGTCGGCGGCACCCGGATCACCGGCGGCGGGCCGACCGGTTATCTGTTCAAGTCCCTGGACCAGGAGCGGGCCGATCTCAACTCGCTCGCCTGGTCGCTGGGGATCGCGACGGGTCTCGCGCTGATCGGCTCGGCGCTGCTGGCGCAGGCGGCGGCCACGACCGTGCTCAGGCCGGTGCAGCGGCTCGGCGAGGCGGCGCGCCGGCTCGGCGAGGGCCGGCTCGGCACCCGGCTGCGGGTCTCCGGCACCGACGAACTGGCCGATCTCTCCCGGACGTTCAACAGCGCCGCCGAGTCGTTGCAGAAGCGGGTCGCCGACATGAGCGCCCGCGAGGAGTCGAGCCGCCGGTTCGTCGCCGACATGTCGCACGAGCTGCGTACGCCGCTGACCGCGCTCACGGCGGTGACGGAGATCCTGGAGGACGAGGCGGAGAACCTCGACCCGATGATCGCGCCGGCCGTGACGCTGGTGGTCAGCGAGACCCGCAGGCTCAACGAGCTGGTGGAGAACCTGATGGAGGTGACCCGCTTCGACGCGGGTACGGCGCGGCTCGTCCTGGACGATGTCGATGTCGCCGACCAGGTCACCGCGTGCATCGACGCGCGCGCCTGGCTTGACGCGGTGGAACTGGACGCCGAGCGGGGCACGATGGCGCGGCTCGATCCGCGCAGGCTCGACGTGATCCTGGCGAATCTGATCGGCAACGCGCTCAAGCACGGCGGGTCGCCGGTGCGGGTGGCGGTGCGCACCGAGGACGACGAGCTGGTGATCGAGGTGCGGGACCACGGCCCGGGTATCCCCGAGGACGTCCTGCCGCATGTCTTCGACCGCTTCTACAAGGCGAGCGCTTCCCGGCCGCGCTCCGAGGGCAGTGGCCTGGGGCTGTCGATCGCGATGGAGAACGCGCACATCCACGGCGGCGACATCACGGCGCGCAACGTGCCGGACGGCGGCGCGATGTTCGTGCTGCGGCTGCCGCGCGACGGGTCGGAGGCGGCCGACCGGGACGCCGACCGGGACGCCGACGGCGGCGGGGCGAGCGGCGGGGCGACCGGACGGGGCGAGGCGCGGTGAAGGGGCGGACGAAGGTGCGCTTGAGCGGTGCGGCGCTGGCGCTGGCCGGTGTCACCGTCCTCGCCGGCTGCGGGATCAGGACCACGTCCGTACCGGTCGACGCGGGGGCCGCGCCCTCGCGGATGCCGTGCGAGGTGGACAAGAAGGACGTCATCACCCGGTCGAGCCCCGGGGTGCCGGTCCGGGTCTATCTGGTGTGCGCCTCAGGGCTGGTGTCGGTGGAGCGCTCGGCGCAGATCCCGCTCCAGCGGACGGCCGGCGACCGGGAGAAGATCGCGCAGGCGCTGCTGGACGAGTTGCAGGCGCAGCCGTCGTCGAGCGAGCACGCCGCGGGCTTCACGACGTACGTCCAGCCGCCGCTGATCCTCGGCTCGGACCGCAAGGGCGATCCGCCGGGCACGCTGCGGATCAGCCGCCAGCCGGAGGATCTGGCGTCGTCGGCGCTGGCGCAGATCGTCTGCACGTTCGTGGAGAACGGCGCGACGGACGAGTCGCAGGCCCAGGCCGGGCAGGTGGTGCTGGGCGGTCCTGGCGACTACCCGGCGCACGGCTACCGGTGCGACAAAGAGCTGAAGACCCGGCCCGACGCGCCCGTGCCGACGTTCGGGCCACTGCCGTCCGCATCCGCCGAATGAGTGACTCCGGTCTCATGAGCCTGTTCGCCACGACCCGGCGGAACCGATACTGACGGCCGCCGCGTCTTGAAATTCGTGCGCCATGGTCCGGACGGCAATGCCGTCACCCGCTTGCGTAGGGCGGGATTCGCTCTCCTCCTCATGCATCTGCTGCTCGTGGGGTGGCTGACGCTCCGTCCCCTGGACGTGACGTGGGTGAGCGCGGCGAATCTGCGCCCCTTCGCCGGTATCAGGGCCGATGTGGCGCTCGGCCCCTTCGAGGCGGCGAGACGGATCATCGGCGGTGTCGTCCTGCTGGCCCCGCTCGGGGTGCTGCTGCCGATGGCGGGCGGCCGGCTCCAGGTCTCCCCCTGGGCCTCGCTGGCCCGTACGGTCGCGGCCGGCGCGCTGATCTCGCTGGGTATCGAGCTGTTGCAGACGGGGGTGCCGGGCCGGGTCGCTGACGTGGACTCGGTGCTGCTGGGCACGCTCGGCGTGGCGCTGGCGCATCTCGCGTTCGTACCGGCGGGCCGGGCGAGGCTGCGCCGCGAGCGGCTGGGCACCCGGGACGACGTACGGGCGGCGGAAGGCATCCCGCAGGAGGAGACCCCTGCGGGCGCGACCCCGACGATTCCCAGGGTCCGCATCGCACCGTAGAGCGAGGCACCGTTCCGCTTCCGGAGCGACCATGGAAGCAATGGGAGAGCACACGGAAGGTGCTCCCCGGACGGTCTCACGAAGGAGCCCACCATGGCCGCATCACTTGTCCGCCCCCGCGAAGGGCGCATGATCGGCGGAGTGTGCGCGGCGCTGGCGCGGCGCTTCGGCACCTCGGCGAACACCATGCGCGTGATCTTCGTGGTGTCCTGCCTGCTGCCGGGGCCGCAGTTCTTGCTCTACCTGGCGCTGTGGATCCTGCTGCCGGGCGAGAAGACGGCGTCCGCCGCCTGGTAGTCGTCACGACGAGTGGGGCGCGCACCCGGTGTCCGGGTACGCGCCCCACTGCTGTGCCGGTGCTGTGCCTGGCTGGTGCTGCGCCGGGCTCGGGTCAGCCGCCGAGCGGGATTCCGTTGACGGGCAGCCCGCCCTGCGCGAGCCCGTTGACCGGCAGCCCGCCGAGCAGTCCGCCCACCGGGTTGGCGGTCTTGACGGCGTCGAGCACCTGCGGGGACGTCTGCCGGACGGTGCCCAGCGCGCTGCGGCTCGCGGTCACCCCGTCCGACGCGCCCGCGGGGAGCTGCGAGGCGACCTCGTCGACGGGCAGGGTCTGGGTGACGGTGTCGAGCGCGCCGGCCGGGTCGGGCAGCGGCGCTGCGGACGCGCTGCCCGCTGCGGTGGCTGCGAAGGCGGCACCGAGGGCGACGGCACCGATGGTCTTGACGGCGGACTGCTTCATCTGAGATTTCGTCCTTGGGGAATGGGGAATCTGAGCGGCTCTGCAAGTTAGTCAGCGCCGCGCCCGTCCCGCAAACACCTGGAAGCGGCGGGAATTTCGTGTTTCCCGCCACTTCCGGATATATATGATGGACGTATTCAGGCGAGAGATTCGCTGGTCACAGCGGTCTGCTTGAACAGCCATTCGGACTTCAACTCGGCATATCCGGGCTTGATCACATCGTTGATCATGGCGAGTCGTTCATCGAAAGGAATGAATGCTGATTTCATCGCATTGACCGTGAACCACTGCATGTCGTCGAGTGCGTAGTCGAACGTGTCGACCAGCAGCTCGAATTCGCGGCTCATGCTCGTACCGCTCATCAGCCGGTTGTCCGTATTCACGGTCGCCCGGAAATGCAGTTTACGCAGCAGCCCGATGGGGTGC
Organism: Streptomyces sp. NPDC087906; assembly: GCF_055584925.1. NCBI lineage: Bacteria > Bacillati > Actinomycetota > Actinomycetes > Kitasatosporales > Streptomycetaceae > Streptomyces > Streptomyces sp. NPDC087906. The sequence continues at coordinate 164,046 of NZ_JBVJLC010000007.1, read as the reverse complement.
TCGCCGTACGAGGCGGCGGCGCCGGTCTGGAGGTTGGAGCTGGGGCACAGCTCCAGCGGGATGCGCTTGTCGCGTACGTAAGCGGCGAGCCTGCCCAGGGTGACCGAGCCGTCGTCGGCGACGGTGATGTCGTCGATGATCCGCACCCCGTGCCCGAGCCGGTCGGCGCCGCACCACTGGAGCGCCTGCCAGATCGACGGGAGTCCGAACGCCTCGCCCGCGTGGATCGTGAAGTGGTTGTTCTCCCGCTTCAGATACTCGAACGCGTCGAGGTGGCGGGTGGGCGGGAAGCCGGCCTCGGCGCCCGCGATGTCGAAGCCGACGACGCCCAGATCCCGGTAGCGGTTGGCCAGTTCGGCGATCTCCAGGGCGCGCGCCGCGTGCCGCATCGCGGTGAGCAGGGCGCCGATCCTGATCCGGTGGCCGCTCTCCCTGGCCAGCCGCTCGCCTTCCCTGAAGCCCGCGTTGACGGCCTCGACGACCTCTTCGAGGCTCAGCCCGCGCTCCAGGTGCTGCTCGGGCGCGTAGCGCACCTCCGCGTACACGACGCCGTCCTCGGCGAGGTCCTGCGCGCACTCCGAGGCCACCCGGAACAGCGCGTCACGCGTCTGCATGACGGCGCAGGTGTGCGCGAACGTCTCCAGATAGCGCTCCAGCGAACCGGAGTCGGCCGCCTCGCGGAACCAGATGCCCAGCTTGTCCGACTCGTGCTCCGGCAGCGCCTCGTAGCCGACCTCGCGGGCGAGTTCGATGATCGTGCCGGGGCGCAGTCCGCCGTCCAGATGGTCGTGGAGAAGGACCTTGGGCGCACGGCGGATCTGGTCGGCTGTGGGCGGTCGGGAGGTCTGGCTCGTCATGTGCACATGGTAGCTCCTACGCGCGTAGAACCAGGAGGGTCGATACGTAACAGTGACCGTGCCGAGGGGTGGCGTACACCTGACCTTCTGAGACTGTTCTGTTATGGGACAGCAGTCAGTTCCCGCGGGCGGCGGATCGGGGCATATGCAGCACACAGAACCACAGGCGCAGTTGGGGCGCGCGGTCGTGGCGGCGCCGGGCGGCGCCTCGGTCGGGGGCGTGGTGCTCGTGCTCCCCGCCGGCGAGGCCTTCTCCCTACGCAGACCGACGCGCGTGTCGCGGGCCGCCGCGCTGCCGCTCGCCAAGTCGCTCGGCAGAGCGGGCGCGCCCGAGGGGCTGCTGGTGCACGTGGTGCGCTACCGCAGCCGCGGCTGGAACGGCCCCGACGCGCATCCGTCGGCGGACGCCGAGTGGGCGGTGGACGAAGTCGGCCGCCGCTACGGCGATGTGCCGGTCTGCCTGGCCGGGTACGGGATGGGCGGCCGGACCGCGCTGCGCGCCGCCGGGCATCCGGCGGTCAACTCCGTGCTGGCGATGGCGCCTTGGCTGCCGGCGGACGATGCGGCCGAGACGGCGGAGCCGGTGCGGCAGTTGGTCGGGCGGCGGGTGCTGATCGTGCACGGCACGAACGACACGCGCACCGACCCCGAACTCTCCTTCCGGCTGGCCGAACGCGCCAAGAAGGCGAACCGCGACACCTGCCGGTTCGAGGTGCACTCGGACGGCCACGCGCTGCGCCAGCACCACGCCGAAGTCCTCGCGCTGGCCACGGACTTCGTCATGGGCTCGCTGCTGCCGCGGGCGTACTCCCGGCCGGTCGCCGACGCGTTCGCCGCGCCGCCGCCGCTGGGGCTGCGGATGCCGCTGGCCGCCGGCTTCGGGCGGTCGCTGCGGCCGTAGAGCCGCCGGGGGTTCCGGCGCGCTCTGTCACGGCCCCTTGACGGCCCTCAACGGGTCTCAGTCGGGGAGCAGTTGGCCGCGCCGGGAGAGCAGGAACCGCTTGAACGCGGCGACCGGCGGGGTGTCCTCGTGGCCGTCGAGCCAGGCGATGCCGATCTCCCGTACGGCTCGCGGCGCCGTGACGGCCAGCTCGACAACTCCCGGGCGCGGCACCGCCGGTGGCGGCAGCAGCGCGACGCCGAGCCCGGCGGCGACCAGACCGCGCAGGGTCTCGGCCTCCTCGCCCTCGAAGGCGACGCGCGGCCGGAAGCCGGCCTCGGCGCAGAGGTCGTCAGTGATCCTGCGCAGCCCGTAGCCGGGTTCCAGGGTGACGAACGCCTCGTCGGCCGCCTCCGCCAGCCGGACCCGGCGCCGGGCGGCGAGCGGGTGGTCGTCGGGGACGACCAGCCGCAGCCGCTGCTCGTCGAGCCGGTGGCCGACCAGGTCGGGGCTGTGCGGCACGGGCGAGGTCAGACAGAGGTCGAGCGTCCCGGCGCGCAGCCCCTCCAGCATCGCCTCGCCGTAGTTCTGCACGAGTTGGAAGCGCACGCGGGGGTGGTCGGCGCGGAAGGCGCGGATCAGCGCGGGCACGGTCTCGGAGCCCATCGTGTGCAGGAAGCCGAAGACGACCCGCCCGGACGCCGGGTCGGCGTCGGCCCGTACGGTCTCGGCCGCGCGCTCCACCTCGGCGAGGGCCCGCTCGACGGCCGCGAGGAAGGTCCGGCCCGCGTGGGTGAGCGCGACCGTACGGCCCGTGCGGGCGAACAGGCTGACGCCCAGGTCCTGTTCGAGCCTGACCAGCGCCCGGGAGAGGGTCGACTGCGGGACGCCCAGCTCCTGCGCGGCCCGGGTGACATGTTCGTGGCGGGCGGCAGCGGCGAAGTGCGCGAGGCGCGGCGCGAGCAGTTCGGACCAGGACTCGGGGTCCTGATGCGGCCGTGAGCTGGGTTCATGCACCATGGGAACGATTATGGCGTTTCCGCGCATTGGACGCATGAGTGAGCGGGTCCTTACGTTCGGGTCATGCCGTCAGTCAGCACCGAGCAGATCAGCGGTGGCCGGGTGGCCGCCGCGCCCGCCGCACCCACCGCACCCACCGCGCCCGCCGCGCCCGCCGACACCCGGCTGTCCCCCGGGCAGCCCGGCTACCGCCGGATGAGCCTCGCGCTCTTCGCCGCGGGGGTCGCGACCTTCGCCCTGCTCTACTCGACGCAGGCGCTGCTGCCCGCCGTGTCCGCCGGACTCGGGGCCACGGCGAGCCAGGCCAGTTGGACGGTGTCGGCGGCGACCGGCGCGCTCGCGCTGTGCGTGCTGCCGCTGAGCGCGCTCAGCGAGCGGTTCGGCAGGCGCACCCTGATGACCGCGTCGCTGGCCGTCGCCGTCGCGCTGGGCCTGCTCGTGCCGTTCGCGCCGAACCTCGACTCGCTGATCGCGCTGCGCGCCGTGCAGGGCGCGGCGCTCGCCGGGCTTCCGGCGTCGGCGATGGCGTTCCTCGCCGAGGAGGTACGGCCGAAGGCGCTGGTCGCCGCGATCGGCATGTTCGTCGCGGGCAACAGCATCGGCGGGATGAGCGGCCGGATCCTGACCGGCTGGGTGGCCCAGCTCTGGGGCTGGCGGGTGGCGCTCGGCGTGGTCGGGCTGCTGGCCGTGGTGTGCGCTGCCGTCTTCCGCGCGCTGCTGCCGAAGGCGCGGCACTTCACCCCGCGCCCGCTGAGCGTGGCCGGGCTCGCGCGGACCGTGCGCGGTCATCTGAGCGATCCGCTGCTGCTGCGGCTGTACGCGATCGGCGCGCTGTTCATGACGGTGTTCGGCGCGGTCTACACGGTGATCGGCTACCGGCTGGTGGCGGCGCCGTTCAGCCTCCCGCAGGGCATCGTCGGCTCGGTCTTCCTCGTCTATCTGGTCGGTACGGTCTCCTCGGCGACCGCGGGCCGGCTCGTCGAACGCCTCGGCAGGCGCGGCGCGCTGTATCTGGGGGCCGGTACGGCGGCGGCCGGGCTGCTGCTGACGCTGTCGGACGCGCTGGCCGCCGTGCTGCTGGGGCTCGTCCTGATCACTGCGGGCTTCTTCACCGGCCACGCGGTCGCCTCGTCGTCGGTGAGCCGTACCGCGCGGACCGGCCGCGCGCAGGCGTCCGCGCTGTACCAGTCGGCGTACTACCTGGGCAGCAGCGCGGGCGGGGCGCTGGGCGCCGCCGCCTTCCACGCGGCCGGCTGGGGCGCGACGGTGCTGCTGGGGCTGCTCGCGGTCGCCGGCGTCGCCGCCGTCACGCTGTACGGGACGTACGCGGCCCGCCGCTGACCTCGCCGGCCACCGCTGTCACCTGGGAGTTTCGCCGTGCGGCCGCGATTGTCAGTGGCCTGCTGTAGCTTCCGAAGGACAGGCGACCGAGCGGCACCGAGGTGACTCATGACTGAGCTGGCGACGACGGAGAATCTGGACGTCCGGCTGGAGAAGCACCGGACGGAGCTGACCGGCTACTGCTACCGCATGCTCGGCTCCGCCTTCGAGGCCGAGGACGCCGTGCAAGACACGATGGTGCGGGCGTGGCGCAGCTTCGACAAGTTCGAGGGCAGGTCCTCGCTGCGGTCGTGGCTGTACCGCATCGCGACGAACGTCTGCCTGGACATGCTGAACGCGGGCAATCGCAGGGCCCGCCCGATGGACCTGTCGGCTCCGACGCCGGTGGCGCAGGCGCAGCTCAACAGCCGCCCGGAGGTCACCTGGCTGGAGCCGGTGCCGGACGGCCGGGTGCTGCCTTCGGTGACGGACCCGGCGGAGGCCGCTGTGGAGCGCGAGACGATCCGGCTGGCCTTCATGGCGGCGTTGCAGCATCTGCCGCCGAAGCAGCGGGCGGTGCTGATCCTGCGCGAGGTGCTGGCCTGGAAGGCGAGCGAGGTCGCCGAGCTGCTCGACACGACGGTCGCCTCGGTGAACAGCGCGCTCCAGCGGGCGCGGGCGACGCTCGCCGAGTCGGCGCCGGCCGCGACGGACACGGCGGATCCGCTGGACGAAGAGCAGAAGGAGCTGCTGGAGCGCTATGTCGCGGCCTTCGAGGGCTACGACATGAAGGCGCTCACGGCGCTGCTCCACGAGGACGCGACGCTGTCCATGCCGCCGTACGACCTGTGGCTGCAGGGCCACGACAACATCGTCGGCTGGATGCTCGGTGTCGGATCGGTGTGCCGCGGCTCGCGGCTGGTCCCGGTCGTCGCCAACGGCTCACCGGCGTTCGCCCACTACCACCAGGCGGAGGACGGCAACGGCCACACGCCGTGGGCGCTGATGGTCATCGAGATCGTGGACGGCCGGATCACGGGGATCAACTCCTTCCTGGACACGGACCGCTGGTTCCCGATGTTCGACCTGCCGATGCGGCTGGAGGCGACCGAGTGAGGCTCACTCGCCGTCCTCGGCGAGTTCGGCGAGCCCGACGAGATCCAGCAGCAGCCGCAGCTCCCGGCCCGCGCCCCGCACCTGGACCCGGCGCCCGCTGCGGCCGGCGAGCAACCGCAGCCGGGCCAGGGCGCTGACGGCGTCGAGGCCCGGCCGGGTGAGGCCGCCGACGTCGCAGACGACATCGGCACCCGCCGGGGCCCGCGCGTCCAGCGCCGCCCAGTCGTCGCAGAGCCTGCGCACATCGGCCGGGGTCGGCCGGCCGGTCAGGACGAGGACGATCGGTCTCGTGTCAGCCACATCTACAGTGACCGGGGCAACGGCCAGAACTCATCGCAGCCGCTCGTACACAGCCCGTACGCTGCCGGTCATGACCCACGATCCTGTCGAACTGGTGATATTCGACTGCGACGGTGTCCTGGTGGACAGCGAGCGCATAGCCGTCCAGGTGGACGCCCAGGTCTTCGCCAAGCTGGGCATCCATTTCACGGAGGCGGAGATCGTCGAGCGGTTCGTCGGCTGCTCGGCGGAGGACTTCGACGCGGCGGTCGAGGAGCGTCTTGGCCGCCCTCTGGAGCCGGGCTGGCACCGCGAGTTCACGCACCTCTACGACGCGGCGTTCGCCGCGGGTCTCACGGTGATCGACGGAGTCGGCGACGTCCTGGAACGGCTGGGCATCCCGTTCTGCGTCGCCTCGAACAACAGCCACGACGGGATCCGCCGGAATCTCACCACGACGGGCCTGTACGGCCACTTCGAGGGCCGCGTCTTCTGCGCCTCCGACGTGGCGCGGGGCAAACCCGCCCCGGACCTGTTCCTGCACGCGGCCCGCACCCTGGGCGTCCCCCCGGCGCGCTGCGCGGTGGTGGAGGACAGCCCGTACGGCATAGCGGCGGCCAGAGCGGCCGGCATGCGCGCCTTCGGCTACAGCGGCGGCCTCACCCCGGCCCACCGCCTCATCGGCCCAGGCACAGTGGTCTTCCGCGACATGCGCGACCTCCCGGCCCTGCTGACGGGCCGCCCGGTGAACTGACGGCGGCCATTTCCCGCCGTATTTCTACGGCGGGAAGGCCCCGGCCAGAGTGCTGCGCCCCCAGGGTCAGGCGATACGTTCCCGCACCACCGGGGTCGGCTCGTACGCCGTTCCCGACGCCGCGATGTCGTACGCGTCCGCCAGTGCCTCCTGCGCGTAGGCGAACTTTTCCGGGGTGTCCGTGTGGAGGGTCAGGAGGGGGGCGCCCGCTGTCACCGTGTCGCCCGGCTTCGCGTGGAGTTCGATGCCCGCACCTGCCTGGACCGTGTCTTCCTTGCGGGCGCGGCCCGCGCCCAGGCGCCAGGCCGCTACGCCTACGCCGTACGCGTCGAGGCGGGTGAGGACGCCGGTGGCCGGGGCGGTGATGACGTGCTGTTCGCGGGCCACCGGGAGCGGAGCGTCCGGGGCGCCGCCCTGGGCTGCGATCATGCGGCGCCAGACGTCCATCGCCGAGCCGTCGGCCAGGGCCTTCTCCGGGTCGGCGTCCGTCAGGCCGGCTGCGTCGAGCATTTCGCGGGCCAGGGCGAGGGTCAGCTCCACCACGTCGGCCGGGCCGCCGCCCGCCAGGACCTCGACGGACTCGCGGACTTCGAGCGCGTTGCCCGCCGTCAGGCCGAGCGGGGTCGCCATGTCCGTGAGCAGGGCGACCGTGCGGACGCCGTGGTCGTTGCCGAGGCCCACCATGGTCGAAGCCAGTTCGCGCGCGTCCTCGATGGTCTTCATGAAGGCGCCGGAGCCGACCTTCACGTCCAGGACGAGCGAGCCCGTGCCCTCGGCGATCTTCTTGGACATGATCGACGAGGCGATCAGCGGGATCGCCTCGACCGTGCCCGTCACATCGCGCAGCGCGTACAGCTTCTTGTCGGCAGGGGCGAGACCGTCACCCGCCGCGCAGATCACCGCGCCCGTGGTGTCGAGGACGTCCAGCATCTCGGCGTTGCTGAGGGTGGCGCGCCAGCCGGGGATGGACTCCAGCTTGTCGAGCGTGCCGCCGGTGTGGCCGAGGCCGCGTCCGCTGAGCTGCGGCACGGCCGCGCCGCACGCGGCGACGAGCGGGGCCAGCGGCAGGGTGATCTTGTCGCCGACGCCGCCCGTCGAGTGCTTGTCGGCGGTGGGCCGCGACAGCGCCGAGAAGTCCATCCGCTCGCCGGAGGCGATCATCGCCGCCGTCCAGCGGGCGATCTCCGCCCGGTTCATGCCGTTCAGCAGGATCGCCATGGCCAGCGCCGACATCTGCTCGTCGGCGACCTCGCCGCGCGTATAGGCGTCGATCACCCAGTCGATCTGCTCCGGGCTGAGTTCGCCCCGGTCCCGCTTGGTGCGGATGACTGAGATGACGTCCATGACGGTCCTTTCGAAATTCACACGTGCAGGGAAAAGCGGCCCCTCCGCCGCCGGATCGCGGCGACGGAGGAACCGGTCTCAGTTCAGATGCTGCGGGCCGAACGCCTGCGGCAGCATCTGATCGAGGGTGCGGAGCCCCTCCGGGGTCTCCAGCACCAGGGCGGGGCCGCCGAACTCGTACAGCAACTGGCGGCAGCGCCCGCACGGGACCAGCACATCGCCGGCCCCGTCGACGCAGGTGAAGTGGGTGAGCCGGCCGCCGCCGCTGAGCAGCAGCGCAGAGACGAGGCCGCACTCCGCGCACAGGCTGATGCCGTACGAGGCGTTCTCCACGTTGCAGCCGGTGACCGTACGGCCGTCGTCGACCAGCGCCGCTGCCCCGACCGGGTACTGGGAGTACGGCGCGTACGCGCGGGACTTGGCGTCCCGCGCGGCGGCGCGCAGGGCCTCCCAGTCGACGGCGCCCGCCGTCACTGGCCCTGCCCCCTTCGGTAGCGCATCCCGTCGGCCTTCGGCATCCGCAGCCGCTGCGCGGACAGCGACAGCACCAGCAGTGTGACGACGTACGGGGTGGCGCCGACGAAGTCGTCGGGCACGGTGTCCGTCAGCAGGTACCAGACCAGGATGACCGCGGCCATGACCGCGCTCGCGATCGCCTGGACCTTGGCCTTCTTGTACGCCTTCCACGCGGCGAGCAGCACGAGCAGCACCACCAGCAGGAGCAGCAGCGCGTGCACGGTGTCACCGCCGTTGCGGAGCTGGAGCGCGTCGGAGAAGCCGAACAGGCCCGCGCCCATGGCGAGTCCGCCCGGCCGCCAGTTGCCGAAGATCATCGCGGCGAGACCGATGTAGCCGCGCCCGCCGGTCTGGTTCTCCAGGTAGATGTGCGAGGGGACGGTCGCGAGGAACGCCCCGCCGAGCCCGGCGAGCCCGCCGGAGATCGCCACGGCCATGTACTTGTACGAGTACACGTTGACGCCGAGCGACTCGGCCGCGATCGGGTTCTCGCCGCACGAGCGCAGCCGCAGCCCGAACGGGGTCTTCCACAGCACCCACCAGGTGGCGACGAAGAGCAGCGCGGCGAAGATCGTCAGCACCGAGAGGTTGGTGATCAGACCGCCGAGGATGCCGGCGATGTCGGAGATCAGGAACCAGTGGTGGCCGGCCAGGGAGTTGAGCCCCGAGGAGAGCCCGGGGATCGTGACGTCGGGGATCGAGTCGACGGGCGGCGACTGCTTGGGGTTGCCGCCCGCCTCCAGTGCCTTGCCGGAGTTGAAGAAGATCTTCGCGAGGTACTGGGTGACGCCGAGGGCGAGCAGGTTGATCGCCACACCGGAGACGATGTGGTCGACACCGAAGGTGACCGTGACCACGGCGTGCAGCAGGCCGCCGAGCACCCCGAAGCCGACGCCGGCGAGCAGTCCGAGCCAGGGGCTGGACTGCCAGCCGATCCAGCCGGCGCCGAACGTGCCGAGGATCATCATGCCTTCGAGGCCGATGTTGACCACGCCCGCGCGCTCGGACCAGAGCCCGGCGAGGCCGGCGAGGCCGATCGGTACGGCGAGCCCGAGGGCGGCGCTGATCTGGCCGACGGAGTCGAGCTGGTCGGAGCCGGTGAGCACCCGGACGGCGGAGATCAGTATCAGCGCGCCCGCGATGATCAGCAGGATTCGCGAGAAGGACAGCTTGGACCGGCGGGATCCGGCGCCCGGTGCCTTCGGGGCCGCGGGAGGCGGGGTCTCGGTCATCGTGGCGGTCATCGCGCCACCTCCAGCTTCTCGGTCGTGACTGCCTGGCCTGCGAGTTCGGCGCCGACCCGCTGCTGCTGGCGCTTGAGGCCGTAGCGGCGTACGACTTCGTAGGCGATGACGACGCACAGGACGATGACGCCCTGGATCACGCCGAGGATCTCCTTGTCGTAGCCGATGAGTTCCAGATGGTTGGTGGTGCGTTCCAGATAGCCCCACAGCAGTGCGGCCAGCGCGATACCGACGGGGTTGTTGCGGCCGAGCAGGGCGATGGCGATCCCCGTGAAGCCGATGCCGAGCGGGAAGTCGTTGCTGAACTGGTGGCTGTCGTTGAGCAGCGTCGGCATGCCGATGAGGCCGGCCATGGCGCCGGACAGCAGCATGCTGGTGACGATCATCTTCTTGACACTGACACCGCTGGCCGCCGCTGCCGACTCCGACTGGCCGACGGCGCGCAGGTCGAACCCGAAGCGGGTACGGCTGAGCACGAACCAGTAGCCGATCCCGGCGACGGCCGCGATGACGATGAAGCCCCACAGCTCACCGGCGGCGCCGGTGTTGATGCTGAAGAACCACGCCGACTCGGGCAGGCTCTTGGTGGAGACGAGGGTGCCGGCCTGGTCGAGCTGGCCGAGCCGCTCCGGCTGGAGCAGATAGGCGATGATCGCGGTGGCGATGGAGTTCAGCATGATCGTCGAGATGACTTCGCTGACCCCGCGGGACGTCTTGAGGATGCCCGCGATGCCCGACCACATGGCGCCGACGAGCATGGCCACCAGGATGATGACGATGATCTCGATGATGCCCGGCAGATGCAGCGTCGCGCCGACGACGGCGGCGAAGAAGGCCGCGATGCGGTACTGGCCGTCGACCCCGATGTTGAACAGGTTCATCCGGAAGCCGATGGCGACGGCGACACCGGCGAGGTAGTACGTCGTCGCCTTGTTGAGGATGTAGACCTGGCTGTCGCTCGCTGAGCCGTACGACAGCATGTCGTTGAAGGCGTCGAAGGGGTTCTTGCCGGTGGCGAGGATGACCAGCGCGGTGACGATCAGCGCGGCGACCAGGGCCAGTACGGGGGCGGCGACCGCGAGGGCCAGCCGCTCCTTGTCGAACCGGGAGGTGAGGGTCTTCTTCATCGGTTCTCCTCCCCGGTGCCACTCGTGCCACTCGTGCCGCTCGTGCCACTCGTGGCGCTGGTGGGACTCGTGGCGCTCGTGTCCAGATGGCCGCTCGCGGCGCCCGTCATGGCCGAGCCCAGTTCCTCGGGGGTGATCGTGGCGGGATCGGCGTCGGCGACCAGCCGGCCCCGGTACATGACCCGCAGGGTGTCGGACAGGCCGATCAGCTCGTCCAGGTCGGCGGAGATCAGCAGGACGGCCAGGCCCTCGCGGCGGGCCGCGCGTATCTGGTCCCAGATCTGCGCCTGCGCGCCGACGTCCACGCCGCGCGTGGGGTGGGCGGCTATCAGCAGCTTGGGGGTGTGGCTCATCTCGCGGCCGACGATCAGCTTCTGCTGGTTGCCGCCGGACAGCGAGCCCGCCGTGACCTCGATGCCGGGGGTGCGTACGTCGTACTCGCGCACGATCCGCTCGGTGTCGGCGCGCGCGGCCTTGCCGTCGAGCAGTCCGTGCCGGGAGCTGGGCGCCTCGGTGACATGGCCGAGTATGCGGTTCTCCCAGAGCGGCGCTTCGAGCAGCAGTCCGTGCCGGTGGCGGTCCTCGGGGATGTAGCCGATGCCGGCCTCGCGGCGCTTGCGGGTCGGCGCGTGGGATATGTCGGCGGTGCCGAGGGTGATGACCCCGCCGTCCGGGTCGCGCAGGCCCATGATGGCCTCGACCAGTTCGGCCTGCCCGTTGCCCTCGACCCCGGCGACGCCGAGGACTTCACCCTGGTGGATGGTGAAGCTGATCCCTGCGAGCACGTCCCGTACGACACCGTCGGTGTCGGTCGCGGTGAGCGTCAGGTCCTCGATCCGCAGCATGGGGGTGTCGGTGACGGTCGACTCGCGCGTCTCCGGGGAGGGCAGTTCGCTGCCGACCATCAGCTCGGCGAGCTGCTTGGAGGTGGTGGAGCGCGGGTCGGCGGTGCCGACGGTGGTGCCGCGGCGGATGACGGTGATCTCGTCGGCGACCGACAGCACCTCGCCCAGCTTGTGGGAGATGAAGATGACGGTGAGGCCCTCGGACTTGAGCCCGCGCAGGTTGTCGAAGAGCGCCTCGACCTCCTGCGGGACAAGGACCGCGGTCGGCTCGTCGAGGATCAGCGTGTGGGCGCCCCGGTAGAGCACCTTGAGGATCTCGACGCGCTGCCGGTCGGCGACACCCAGCTCCTCGACGAGGACGTCGGGGCGTACGCCCAGGCCGTACGCGTCCGAGATCTCCTGGATCTTGGCGCGGGCGGCGGAGCCGATGCCGTGGAGCTTCTCGCTGCCGAGAGCGACGTTCTCCAGGACCGTCAGGTTGTCGGCGAGCATGAAGTGCTGGTGCACCATGCCGATGCCGCGCGCGATGGCGTCGGCGGGGCTGCCGAAGGTGACCTGACTGCCGTCGACGGTGATGGTGCCCTCGTCCGGCTTCTGCATGCCGTAGAGGATCTTCATCAGGGTCGACTTGCCGGCCCCGTTCTCACCGCAGAGCGCGTGGACGGTGCCTCGGCGGACGGTGATGTCGATGTCGCTGTTGGCGACGACACCGGGGAAGCGTTTGGTGATGCCGCGCAGTTCGACGGCGGGCGGGCTGGACGCGTTGATGGCGCACTCTCCTCGGAGGAAGGAGCGTTGGGGCGGGGGGCGTTGGGTGACGCTAGCGCGTCAACTCCCGCCTACGCGCGTAGAGTTGACACATCGTTATGGGCCCGGCGGGAGGGGGGATGGGCACCTCCCACCGGGCCCATGTCCACGTCAGGACGCGGGGCCTGAATCCCCGCGCCCTGCTCGGATCACGGGGTGGTCTTGACCTTGACCGTACCGTCGATGATCTTCTTCTTGGCTTCGTCGATCTTGGACTGGATGTCCGTGATGAAGTTGCCGCTGGTGGTCAGCGAGACACCGCCCTTGGCGAGCGAGTACGTGTTCGTGCCGACCATCGGCTTGCCGTCCTTGACGGACTTGATCAGGTCGTAGACACCGACGTCGACGTTCTTGACGACCGAGGTCAGGATCGAGCTCTTGTACTTGGCGAGCTGCGCCTGGTTGTACTGGTCGGAGTCGACGCCTATCGCCCACGCTCCCTTGACGCCGTTGACGGCCTCGATGGAGCCGGAGCCGGACGAGCCGGCCGCCGCGTAGATGACGTCGGCGCCCTTGTCGAGCATGCCCTGGGCGGCGGCCTTGCCCTTGTCGGGGCTGGCGAACCCGGAGGTGTCGGAGCCGTGCGACAGGTACTGGACGTCGACCTTGATCTTCGGGTTGGTGTCGTGGACACCCTGGACGTAACCCGCCTCGAACTTCTTGATCAGCGGTACGTCGACGCCGCCGATGAAGCCGACGTGGTCCTTCTTCGTCTTCAGCGCGGCGGCGACACCGCCGAGGTAGGAGCCCTGCTCCTCGGTGAAGACGATCGAGTCGACGTTCTTCTGCTCGACGACCGAGTCGACGATGCCGAAGGTGACGTTCGGGTACTTGGCCGCCACCTTCGTCATCGAGTTGGCGTACGCGAAGCCGATGCCGACGACGGGGTTGTAACCGGCCTCGGCGAGCTGCGAGAGGCGGTCGACCCGGTCGGCCTCGGTGTCCGTGGTCTTGGCGGTCAGTTCCTTGATCTCGCCGCCGAAGTCCGTCTTCGCCTTGTCCAGGCCGCGAGCGGCGGAGTCGTTGAAGGAGTGGTCGCCGCGGCCGCCGACGTCGTAGGCCATACCGACCTTGACGCCGCCCTTGGCGGATGAGGAACTGGACGGCTCGTCGTCCTTGGCCTTGTCGGCCGACGTGCTGCCACACGCGGTGACAGAAAGACAGAGCGCGGCGGAGGCGATCCCCGCCGAAGCGAACTTGGTTACCCGGCGCAAGAGGGGTCCCTTCAACCTGACCGAAGCGCCTCTTCCGGCGCTGGTTTCGCGGCGATCGTAACGCGCGTAGATGTCAGATAAGGACCTGTACCGAGTCCGTTATCGGATCGTCGCGAACGTCGGGTGTCCTGGCCGATTACAAATGGTTGCCGTCGATCAACGCAGCGGCGGTGAAAAGCTCCACAGCGACCTGGATCGCGTGCTCGTCCACGTCGAAATCGCCGCGATGCAGGTCGTATCCCGCACCGTTGCCGGGCGGTCGCACACCGAGGCGCGCCATCGAGCCCGGTACCCGCTCCAGGTACCAGGAGAAGTCCTCGCCGCCGAGGCTCTGCTCGGTGTCCTCGACGCTCGTCGCACCGCGGCGCCGGGTCTGCGCGGCCCGCAGCAGCTCGGTGACGCCGGGGTCGTTGACGACGGGCGGCACCCCGCGCACGTAGTTGATCTGCGTCTTCGCGCCGTGCAGCGCGGCGATCTCGTCGATCGCGGCATGCACCATGTCGGGTGCCTGGTGCCAGGCGGCGAGGTCGAGGCAGCGGACGGTCCCGGAGAGTTCGGCATGCTGCGGGATCACGTTGCAGGTGTGGCCCGACTCGATACGGCCCCAGGTGACGGCGAGCCCGGAGCGGGCGTCGACGCGGCGGCCCAGCAGCGCGGGCACCTCGGTGGCGACCTTGGCGACGGCGGTGATCAGGTCGGTGGTCAGATGCGGCCGCGCGGTGTGTCCGCCGGGGCCGTCGAGGGTGATTTCCAGCCGGTCGCAGGCGGAGGTGATGGGTCCTGGCCGCAGCCCGACCTGGCCGGCGTCGACCTTGGGGTCGCAGTGCACGGCGATGATCCGCCCGACGCCTTCCAGCGCCCCCGACTCGATGGCTTGAACCGCACCGCCGGGCAGCACCTCCTCGGCGGGCTGGAAGATCAGCCGCACCGCGTTCGGGAGCTGGCCCTTGCGGTCCAGCTCGGCCAGGACGAGCCCGGCGCCGAGTACGGCGGTGGTGTGCACGTCGTGCCCGCAGGCATGCGCCCGGTCCGGCACGGTGGAACGGTACGGGACGCCGATCTTGGTGTCGGGGATGGGCAGCGCGTCGATGTCGGCCCGCAGGGCCAGTACGGGTCTGCCGGCCGTGACCGTGCCGATGTCGCAGACGACGCCGGTGCCGCAGGCGAGGACCCGCGGCGCGAGCCCGGCGCGCTCAAGGCGCTCCTTGATCGCGGCCGTGGCGCGGACCTCTTGATTGCCCAGCTCCGGGTGCATGTGCATGTCGCGCCGGAACGCGATCAGCTCGGCCCGCAGGGCCTCCGGAAGCGCACCTGCGAGGTTGGTCCCGGGCACCACGGTCTGTCCGGGCAGTTCGGCTTCTGACTCAAGCGACATCAACTGGCTCACCCGTTGAAGAGTAGTTCTCTCCATGGATCAACCAACCATCGATCACCAAAATTTCAGCCACACAGACGAAACCCGGCCCTTCTGTCCGGATCACGCCGGTGCTCACGCCGGTGCTCAGGCCGATGATCACGCCGGTGACGGCAGCCGGGGCAGCCGGTGCACGTCGCGTGCCGTGCCCGTGACATCCGTCAGGAAGCCGTGGGCGCGGGGTGACGCTGTGTCGTTGAGCCACTCCGGTGCGATGTCGCAGACAGCGACCCTGACCCCCGTGCCGGCGAGGGCCAGCGGGAGGGTGTGGACCACCGTGGAGGGGAAGCTGAGGACCGTGCTGCCGATGGGGCCGCGCCGGGCGATCAGCTCCAGGGGCAGGTCGGGGCGGACGATCTCCAGACCGGTCTCCGCATGCAGCCGGTGCAGCTTGTCGACGCCCTCCCTGCGGTGGGCGAAGTAGCGGCCCGCGTTGTGGGTGCGGGCCAGCGCCGCCACCGCCTCCAGGTACTGGTCGGCGTCGACCACGCCCGTCTCGACCAGCGACGTACCGACCATGTCGGCGCCTTCGAGCACCTTGGGCGGCCCGAAGGTGGCCCGGGTCCAGGAGAAGTCGTTGACCGTCACCGTGATGCCGGGCGGCACCTTGTCGACGGGCATCGCGGTGAAGACCTCGACCGAGCGGGCCGCCGACGGGGTGAGCCGGCGGCGGGCCGCGGCCGAGACCGGGGCGAGGACCAGTTCACGCGGCCCGCGGTGACCGCCGCGCCGGTGCCAGCGCACCAGGCGCTCGCCGCGGGCGACCTGCCCGATGAACTCGATGGTCGCCGTGCCGTCGTCCACGACGGTGAGCTGCTTGCTGCTGACGAGCGTCAGCAGCAACTGCACGTAGCGGGAGAACGGGTCGCCGATCACGACCCGGTCCGCCTTGCGCAGCAGTGGTGCCAGTTCCCGTACGGTCCGCAGGGGCGCCCCCGCACCACCGCGCGCTTCCTGCCAGCGCACGGTGAAGCCTTCGTCGCGGCCCAGCTCCGCCATCCGGCGGAGCTGGCCACGCGACATGGGATCGGTGGGCGAGAGGACGACGATGGTCAACTGCTCACCGAGGTTCCTCGCACCCGCCCACTCCAGCACGTTCAGAAGCTGGACCGGGCTCTCGACAAAGGCGATCGCGCGGGAGCTGTGCTTGTCACGTGGGTGCTGGGGACGGTCCCCGCTCGGGCTCGGCATGGCGTCAGACCGATGCCGGCGCGGTGGCCTCGGTCTCGGCGACGACGCCGGCGACGCGGCGGAGCTTCTTCATCGGGCCCAGCTCCGACTCGTAGACCTTCTTGACGCCGTCACCGAGGGACGCCTCGATGGTGCGGATGTCGCGCACGAGGCGCTGCAGGCCCTGCGGCTCGACGGAGGCGGCCTGGTCCGAGCCCCACATGGCGCGGTCGAGGGTGATGTGGCGCTCGACGAACGCGGCACCGAGCGCGACGGCGGCCAGCGTGGTCTGCAGGCCCGTCTCGTGGCCGCTGTAGCCGATCGGCACGTTCGGGAACTCGGCCTGCAAGGTGTTGATGACGCGCAGGTTCAGCTCCTCGGCCTTGGCCGGGTACGTCGACGTGGCGTGGCAGAGCAGGATGTTCTCGCTGCCGAGCACCTCGACCGCGTGCCGGATCTGCTTCGGCGTCGACATGCCGCTGGAGAGGATGACCGTGCGTCCGGTGCCGCGCAGGGCGCGCAGCAGCTCGTCGTCGGTGAGGGAGGCGGAGGCCACCTTGTGCGCGGGGACGTCGAACTTCTCCAGGAAGGCGACGGCCTCGGTGTCCCACGGGGAGGCGAACCAGTCGATGCCGCGCTTCTTGCAGTGCTCGTCGATGGAGCGGTACTCGTCCTCGCCGAACTCGACGCGGTGCCGGTAGTCGATGTACGTCATCCGGCCCCAGGGGGTGTCGCGCTCGATGTCCCACTGGTCGCGCGGGGTGCAGATCTCCGGGGTGCGCTTCTGGAACTTGACCGCGTCGCAGCCGGCTTCGGCGGCCACGTCGATCAGGGCGAGTGCGTTGTCCAGGTCACCGTTGTGGTTGATGCCGATCTCACCCGTGACATAGACGGGACGACCGGGGCCTGCCGTACGCGTGCCGAGGGTGCGCAGGCGGCTGGAGGTGGACTCGGTGCTCATGGAACTGTCCTTACTTGTCGGGGGTGTTGTGGGGGGTGTGGGGAACCGCGGCCTGAGCCGCGTGTCGCGGGGCGTGCAGCCCCTCACCCAGGAGCCAGGCGGCGATCTCACGGATCGCCCCCTCGCCGCCGGGGGTTGTGGTGACGGCGCGGGCCGCTGCGCGTACCGCGTCGTGCGCGCTCGCGACGGCCACCGGCCAGCCGACGAGCCCGAAGCAGGGGAGGTCGTTCACGTCGTTGCCGACGTAGAGGACGCGTTCGGGGGTGATGCCCCGCTCGTCGCACCACTGCTTCAGTGCGATGTCCTTGCGGTCGATGCCGTGCAGCACCGGCACCTTCAGCTTGTCGGCGCGCGCGGCGACGACCGGGTTCTGCTCGGTGGAGAGGATGAGCAGGTCGAGTCCCGAGCGGCGCAGCGCGGCGATGCCGAGTCCGTCGCCGCGGTGCACGGCGACCATTTCGCGGCCGTCGGAGTCGACGTAGACCTTGTCGTCGGTCTGGGTGCCGTCGAAGTCGAGGACGACCGCGTCGATGTCGCCGTGCGTGGGCAGCAGCGCCGGGTCGAGCAGCGGCGCCAGCGCGCGGGCGCGGGCCAGGTCGTGCGGGTCGTCGATCTCCAGGACCCGCGCGGGGTCGGTCGGTACGAGCGCGGTGCGGCCGAAGAAGCGGTGCTTGGCCTCGCGGAATCCGCCGGCGCGCATCGCGTAGGCGGCGCCGGTCTCCAGGAACTCCTGCGGGCGGTCCTGGCGGCGCGGCCGGTTCGACTTGTCGTGGTTGACGCCGTAGCCGTCGAGTTCGCCGAGGTGCGCGCCGCCCTGGCGCCAGATGAAGCCGTGGGTCGGGGCGACGGTCAGCGCGGTGTCCGCGCCGTCCTCGGTGAGCGCGGCCGTGACCCCGTCCAGGTCGTCGGCGGTGATGAAGGGGCTCGTGCACTGCACGAGCAGCACGACGTCGGTGACCTCGCCGCGCGTCGCCTCGTGCGCGTCCATGGCGTGCAGCACCGCGGCCTCGCTGGTGGCCAGGTCGCCGGCGATGGCGGCGGGGCGCAGCACGATCTCGGCGCCGGCGGCGCGCGCCGCGTCGGCGATGGCCTCGTCGTCCGTGGAGACGACGACGTCGGTGACCAGGCGGGCCTTGAGGCAGGCGCGCACCGCGCGCACCACCAGCGGTACGCCGCCCACCTGGGCGAGGTTCTTGGCGGGGACGCCCTTGGACCCGCCGCGTGCGGGGATCACTGCCAGGACGGTCATCGGTTCTCCTTGTTGATCGGCGGGGCTCGGCCCTGCGGCCCGGCGCCTCACAGCTCGCCCATCCGGCGGATGACGGGCGCGACGCGCTGCACGCCGTGGCGGTAGGCGCCGCGGGCAGCGCCGCGTACGGCGTTGCGCACCGCGCGCCGCACCCCGGTGGTGGCACCCGCGCCGGCCGGGGCCGTCGTCTTCGGTGTGCCGTCGGGGTTCAGGTGGTAGCGGGCGAGCAGCGCGGGCAGATAGCGGGGCGCTGTGGTGGCCGTGTAGTACGGCGCGACGGGCGGCAGGTCGGGCCCGGTGAGGAGCTTGGCGACGCGGGCGCGTGCCTCGTCGAAGGCCGTGCCGTACGAGCCGTCGGCGGCGACGCCCTGCCGGTCCGCCCAGACGGCGTCGTGGCGCGGCCGGTGGCCGCTGTCGAGCTGGTCCCAGGAGGCCAGGCAGCCGGAGCCGATGAAGTGGTGGTTGCCGAGCGGTTCCCGTACGCCGAGGTCGGTGAGGATCGCGGTCGGGATGCGCCGGTGCAGGGCTTCGAGCGCCGCCGTCGAGGAGACGGTGACGAGCAGGTCCGTACGGTCCAGGACCTCGCCCATGTTCCCGTACACCAGGCGGAAGTTGGGCGGCAGGCCGCCGGGGACCTTCTCGGCCAGGACCTGGTAGGGGTACTCCTCGACGTGCGTGGTGTGCTCGCCGACCTTGCTGCGCAGCTTCAGCAGCACCTCGCGCCGGGGGTGCAGCCGGGCGTGGTCCACCAGCCGCTGAAGCAGGTAGGCGCGGTCGGCGCGGGTCTCGGGCACGGACGGCTGCGCGGCGAACACCACGGTGTCGCGGTCCTCTTCGGGTGCGTAGCGCTCGCCGCCGAGGAAGGGCAGCGCGGCCTCGGTGACGCAGGACGCGTCGGCGCCGACGCCCTCGTACACGTCGCGGAACCGCCGGCCGTCGTGGCGGGAGTTGGCGAGGACCACATCGGCGCCGTGCCGCAGCAGCAGCCCGTCGGCGAGCTTCTCGTAGACGACCCCGACGTAGCCGGTGACGAGGACGGGCCGGTCCGCCAGTCCCAGGGCCGCGATGCCGTGCAGCATCGCCTGGACGGCGCCGCCGACGAGGGCGAGCACGATCACGTCGTACGCGTCGCTCTCGTCGCGTATCGCGCTGAGGAATTCGGTGCCGGTCACTTCTCGCAGCGCGGCGGTGTCCACTCCGACCTCGGCGAGCTGCCGTGTGGTGGGGGTCGCTCGTCCGCGCAGCAGGAATCCGCTGAGCTCGATGTCGCTCTCCCCGGCGGCTATGCGGCGCGCGGTGAGCGCGCCCCATTTCCACCGGGTGTCGGAGTCGGCGAGCACAGCGACCCGGACGGCGTGACTGGTACGTGATGGCACATCGTGGACGTTAGAAAGCCAATTCGCTGAGCGGCCCAACTCAACGGCAATAAAGGGTTAACAGCAGGTCTACGAATGGGGTGGGAGGGTCTGCCGCTGCGGGATTCATGATTCAGTCATATTTCGTTCACCTTGAGTCTGTGCCGATGTCAGGCCCGAGGTCGGGCGGCGCCCTAGCCTCACCTGGGTGGTCAAGCTCTCCGTCGTCGTGCCGTTCTACAACGTGCAGACATACGCGCCCGAAACCCTCAGAAGCCTGCGCGCCAACGCGCGCGGCGATTTCGAATTCCTGCTGGTCGATGACCGTTCGACCGACGGAACCTCAAAGATCCTCGAACGGGCCGAACGTGAGCTGCCCGGCGCCGTTGTGCTCAGACATGAGAAGAACAGCGGACTCGCGACCGCCCGTAACACGGGTCTCGACGCGGCTCGCGGCGATTATGTGACGTTCCTCGACGGTGACGACTGGGTGGCCCCCGGTTATTTCGAGCAGCTCCTGACCGCCATGGACGATCTCGGCTGCGACTTCGTCCGTACGGACCATGTGCAGTTCACCGGGCGCACCCGCACGATCAAGCGGGTGCCGGTGGGCAGGCGCGGCGAGGTGCTGCGGCCGAGGGACGCGATCCTGCCGGCCAACCGGACGACCTCCGTCGACTACGCCTTCGCGTGGGCGGGCATCTACCACCGCCGGATCGTCGAGCGCGGTCTGGTGCACTTCACCGACGGGCTGCGCACGGCCGAGGACCGGCCGTGGATCTGGCGGCTGCACCGCGAGGCCGAGTCGTTCGCCGCCGTGGGGCTCCTCGGGGTCTTCTACCGGCGGGGGGTCGCCTCGTCGCTCACCCAGATCGGCGACGTCAGGCAGCTCGACTTCATCAAGGCGTTCGACCAGGTCATCGCGGACACCTCGAAGGACGACGAAGCGGACAGGTTCCTCGCGAAGGCCATCAGGACCTACTGCGCGATCATCGCCCACCACCTGGGCTCCAGTGTGCGCTACGAGCCCGCCGTGGCCCGCCAGTTGCGCGCCCTGAGCGCCGCCGCGCTGCGCAGGCTGCCCCAGGACCTCCTCAAGGAAGCGCTGAACTCGATGGACTTGGAGCGCTCGGGCCGGCTGCAACGGCTGCGCCGAAGGCCCCTGCCCGGCGGCGGAACGGCGGCAGCCTGATGCAGACTCCCGCCCCCGTCACACAGATCTTCTGCGCCTCCACGCTGTACGGAGCCGCCACCCTGGCCGCCATCATCGACGGCGGGCTGGTCGGTCCCGCCGACCGGCGGCTGCTGGTCGTCTGCAACAACGCCACGTCCCCCGAACTGTCCCCGTCCATCGCCGAGATGCCCGGGTTCGAGCAACTGCGTGACCGCTTCGACGGCCTGGTGTCGTGGAACGAGGCCATCGCGCCGTTCCACCCCAGCAGTTGGGCCCCCCGGCCCGACGACGCGCCGATCTGGGAGCGCCATCTGCGGCTCCTGTGGGACCTGGGCGACGCCCGCGTCGAGCTGGTCGTCGAGTCGATCCAGGTCACCCCGGCCCTCGCGATCACGGAGATCTTCACCGGCGCGCCCATCCGGGTGTACGCGGACGGCCTGATGAGTTACGGCCCGACCCGCTCCCGGATCGACACGCTGATCGGCGGCCGGGTGCGCGAGCTGCTGCACCTCGATCTCGTACCGGGGCTGCGGCCGCTGCTGCTCACCGAGTTCGGCGTCGAGCCGACGATCGTGCCGACCGAGGTGTTCCTGCGGGTGCTGGACTCGCTCGCCGGGACGGCGCAGGGCATCACGGAGCTGCCGGAGCCGCCCGCGCTCGTCCTCGGCCAGTACCTCTCCGAACTGGGCATCCTCACGCCCGACGAGGAGGAGGAGCTGCACGTCGAGATGGTGCGGGGCTGCGCGGCGCGCGGCCACACCCAGGTGGTGTTCAAGCCGCATCCGGCGGCGCCGGCCACCTGGTCCGCACGGCTGGCCGACGAGGCGAAGCAGGCCGGGGTCGAACTGACCGTCCTGGCGACGCCGGTGCTGGCGGAGGTGCTGTACCAGCGGCTGAAGCCGGTGCTCGTCGTGGGCTGCTTCTCCACGGCGCTGTTCACCGCTTCCGCCTTCTACGACATCCCGGTGGCCCGGGTCGGCACCGGCATACTGCTGGAGCGGCTCACCCCGTTCCAGAACAGCAACCGGGTGCCGGTGACGATCGTGGACGCGCTGCTGGCGCCGCTCGACGACGACGGTTCGTTCCGTCCGGAGCCTGAGCTGTCCGGGCTGATCACGGCCGTCGGTTTCGCGATGCAGCCCGAGGTCGCCCTGGCGCTGCGGCCCGAGGCCGAGCGCTATCTCACGGCCCATCACGACGAGCGGACCCTGCGCTACTTCAAACGCCGCAGGCTCACCGCGCTCGGACTGCCCGGCGGGCTCCCGGGGCAGCTCGCCGGTATCCCGCGCAACGCGACGGCACGCGGCCTGGTGCGGCGGGCGGGCCGGCTGCGGCGCAAGGTGCTGGGCGCGCGCTGAGACGGCTGAGACGTACGAGAAGGGGCGGGGCGCCGGGCGCCCCGCCCCTTTCGCGTGCGGTGCTTTACGTGTGCGGTCCTTCTCCGGTGTGGTCCTTCTCGGGTGCGGTGCTTTACGTGTGCCGTTCACCGGCCCGCGTGTGTCAGCGGCCGACCGGCACCCGGAGGCCCAGAATCGCCCGCAGATCCGCCGCGTTCGCCTGGGTGACCTTCCACAGTTCCTGCTGCCTGCCGTGCACGTCGGCGACGGTCGCCGCGTGGTCGTTCAGGATCCCCACCGCCCGCTCGGTGAGCACGGCGCCGAGGTTCTTCTCATGGACGGAGACACCCCACTCGGGGCGGTCGATGTCCGCGAGGAAGTACGCCATCTTCGGGTGCGAGATCAGGCTGATGACGGGGGTGCCGCAGCCGAACGGGATCATCCCGGCGTGGCCGCGCATCCCTATCACCAGCTTGGTGCGGGCGTAGGTGTCCCTGATCGCGTCGTTCTCGAAGTCGTACATCGGGATGACCGGCAGCGAGATGCCGTGCTCGCGCCGCAGGTCGAACGCGATGCGCTCGTCGTCCAGCGAGTGCGCCACACACCTGACCTCGGCGTGCGCGCCGAGCGCCCGTACGGCCTTGGCCATCTCGGCGAGGAAGTGCCCGTAGTCGTGGCCGAAGCGCAGCCCGGCCCGGTCGTACGCCGCGTTGACCAGCACGGTGTTCTCGCGGTCCGCCGGGTCGGTCCAGCCGTCGACGAGCTGCCGGGTGACCGTGGTCGGGCAGGGCTGGAAGCGCACCTTGTCGTGCAGCTCGGCGGGGAGCAGCGCGCGTACCTTCTCGATCGAGCCGTGGTTGCGCAGCCCGAAGAACGAGGAGCGCTCGACCAGTTGGCGCAGGCTGGCGTTGAAGCGGCCGGCCCGGTAGGACTGCCCGTCGAACGCGTTGAAGCCGACCGCGTACACCATGATCGGCACATCGATGCGGTTCAGTGTCTCGTCGGGGACGTTCCACTGCCAGGCGCTGTTGCCGTTGGGCGCGGTGTCCGGGATGAAGAGCCCGCCGCCGCCGATGACGAGGCCGCGGCGTGCGTTGACCCGCTCAAGCGCAGCCTTGTCGAAGAGGCGGTGCGCGTGGATCGAATGCCAGCGGCGCGGGCCTGTCTCGGGGCCGAAGGTCAGCCGCACGGACTCGGGCAGCAGCTTGTCGCCCGCGTTGCCCTGCTGGGGCATGTAGAAGGCGACATGGGCCAGTTGCTCGGCGGCCGGTCCGTCGGGAGCACCCGCGGGGGCCTCGGTGCGCAGCCGCATCTGCCGGTTGCCCCGGTGGGTCGGGTCGACGGACAGACCGTCCATGGCGTACCGGTGGGCCGTGGTGTCGTCGCCGTGGATCCAGGCGATCTGGGCGAGCCGGGCGAAGGCCGTGGGCGCCCGGTTGGGGGCGGCCGTCGCCAGCAGGAGCTGGGCCTCGGCCTCCTCGTACCGGGAGACGCTCATCAGCGCGTGCCCGAACACCTCGTGCGGCCACGCCTCGTCGACCGGGATGGCGACGGAGCTGAGGACGTCGACCGCTTCCTGGTACTCGCCGTCCTCGAGCCGGGCGAGCGCCAGCCTGCGGGCGCTCACGACGTCGCCGGTGCGCGCGACGTGCGGGGTGCCGAAGTGCACCATCAGGTCGTGGTGCGGGTTCTTGGAGCGGGCCAGGAACGCGGCGTGGAACTCGGCGTCGGACAGGTCGAATTCGGCCCACCGGTCCTGCGCCTTGCCGTAGCCGGCCTCGCCGCCCTGCCAGGGCTTGTGCCGGCCGGTGAAGTGCAGGACGGCGGTGTCCGCGGGCACCGGCTTGTCGCCGGACAGCCGCCGCTTGACGAAGTTGTAGCGGTTGTCGAGGCGGACGAAGTCGCCGTCGAGCACGGCGTTGAGGATGCCCTGGTCGTGCTTGTCGAGTTCGTAGGCGCCGGTGCGGCCCGTGGTGTCCAGCCGCTCGCAGAACTCGTCGCTCAGATACTCGCGTTGGATGACCAGCAGCCCGCTGTTGAGCTTGTTCTGGTCGAAGTAGAACTGCGGTACGGCGGCAAGTCCCTCGCGCAGCTTCAGCAGGGGCCGCAGATCGCCCAGCACCACCATGTCGGTGTCCAGGGTGATCACGGTGTCGTAGTCGCGTATCCGGAACACGTCGAGGATGAAGTACGCCTTGCGCACCAGGTAGTTGTCCTGGTCCCCCTTGGCGTACGTGTCGTAGCGCGCGGCGTCGACCCTGCGCAGCTCGATACGGGGGTGCAGGGCGCGAATCTTGGCGACGGACGACGGGCGCAGATCGTCGTGCAGGACGATGAAGTCCTCGCAGACGCCCGGGTTGGTGAGCGCGAGGCTGCGCAGCAGGACGAGGAAGCCCGGCAGGTAGTTCTCGTCGACGAAGCTGGCGAAGGCGATGCGACGCTTGCCCGTCAGAGCGTTGGTGCTGGTTGAAGTGACGGTCATCTCAAGGAAATCCTCGCGTCGGTCACGCTCTGGGCCCGTTCCATGACCCATGCCTTCTCGCTGATGAACTCGGGCACGGCGGTGCTCGGCGCCGCCCCGCCGACCGGGTGGGCGGCGCTCTCGTGGGCGTCGAAGCCGATCAGGTCGAGCGTCGGACTGACGTCGAGGAAGTCCAGCAGCCACAGCATGATGAAGTCGCTGGGCGGGTTGGCCGGCCAGCCTTCGGTGGCGACGCCGCCGAGGTTGCGTACGGGCCAGCGCAGCGAGTCCTCACCGACGTACTCCTGCGCGCCGGGCACCAGCCGGGTGCGCATGGCGTGGCGCCAGTCGTTCAGCACGCCGCCGAAGACCAGCCGCGTCGTGGCGCGCTTCGCCCAGTGGGCGCCGGGCTTGACGGTGGAGGCGTGGATGTCGGTGCGGCTGCCGGTGGCAGGCGCGTCGATCCGGTACGCGTCGAAGCGCACCACCAGGTCGTAGTCCTCGATCTGCGGGCCGAGCGAACTGCTGCCCACCCGGGGGGAGTTGGCGACCAAGCAGATGGACTTGCCAGCGATCTGGTTGCGGAACTCGCCGAGCCGCAGCCAGGTGACGCCTGCGTACGTGGGGTCCTCGACCGGGCCGCGCATCCGGATCCTGCGCTGTTCGGCGTAGAGGCCGAGATGCTCGCGCAGCGCGGCGATGTGCGGGCTCGTCGCGCCGATCCGCAGGCCGAGGTACTGGCCCAGGCACTCCTGGAGGTCCTGCGCCGGGCTGCTGTCGTCCGCGGCCATCGCGAGCAGTGCGCCGACGAGCCTCGGCTCGGCGCCTTCCCGGTCGCCGCTGTCGTACCGGGCGAGTCCTTCCGCCCAGGCGTCGGTGGCCGGGCCTTCCGCGTACAGCGTGGCCGTGGGGCACTCGCGGCGCAGCAGGGCGAGCAGGTCGGCCTGGTGCTGCCGGGCGGCACGCAGCGCCGCGTTCCTCGGCGCGATGGCGAAGCCGTCCTTGTCGGTCAGCTCCAGATACCGCTCGTACGCCTCGATGGCGCAGGCCTCGTCGCCCGCGGCCTCCAGGACCCGGCCGCGCAGCCGCCAGCCGGCCCGGGAGCCCTTGCGCTGGGTCAGCACGGTGTCGCTGACCAGCCGGGCGAACTTCAGCTCGTCGTCGTAACCGCAGTCGACGGCCTTGTTGCCGACGGCGAGCAGCGCGTCGAGCAGGTCGGCGTCGAGCGTGGGGCCGACGGGGGCGGGCGCCTTGGGGGCGCGTCTGAGCAGTCCGGCGGCTCCCCGGGCGGCTGCCGGTGCCCGCACCTCGGCCGGCGCCGGCGCGCTCTGCGCGGTCACCAGGCCGGCGAGCAGCGACCGGAGCTTCTCGGCGAGTTCGCCCCGCCGCGGGTCGAGCCCTGCCACCAGCTTGCCGCTGTGGACGGCGCAGGCGCGCAGGCACTCGTCGAGCCCGGTCGGTGTGATCCGGTCCTCGGCGCGGGTCCCGGACTCGACACCTGCGGACGGCGTGTCGCGGCTCACTCTGTTGTCCTGCCTCGGCCATCGGTTACGGGCGGCCATTGCCTTACTGCTCGCAGCGTCCTCTGCCTTTCAGGTGGATGGGCGGGACCGGGACAGGCTAGAGAGTGCAGGCGACCCGAAGGTGAACTCGGCCCGTCGGAAGAGCAAACGTCGAGTTCCGACCCTTGGGCAGGGCTCAGCCGTCCCGGTGGGGCGGCAGGGTCCGGCGCGATTCGGGCGGCGACGGCGGCGGGCCCGGCGTCGAAGCCGACGTCACAGCCGGCGGCCGGCTGCTGGCAGATCCCGTAGCCGGCTCGGGTGAGGGCCCGAGCCGCGGGTCTACACCACAGCGACCTGCCGGTGCCGCCGGTGCCGCCGGTGCCGCCACGAGCCTGCGGGACCGCGGGAACGCCGGACTGCGGACTGCGGGACTGCGGGACAGCCGGACAGCCGGACAGCCGGACAGCCGGACAGCGGGACAGCGGGTCTGCGGGTCTGCGGGTCTGCGGGTCTGCGGGACCCGAGGCTGCGGGACCGTGGGACCGCAACAGGCCGGACCGGACCTGCGGCGCGCCCGGCCGGTCCTACGGCGCGCCCGCGCCCGCCCAGCGCAGTACCGGCTCGTTGCCGAAGAGGCCCGGGAGGCCGCCGCTGTGCAGGAATACCGTGCGGTCGCCCGGACGTACGTCGCCCTCGGCCGCCGCCGCGATCAGGCCCGCCAGCGCGCGGCCGGTGTAGATCGGGTCCAAGACGATGCCCTCGGTGCGGGCGGCCGTTCTGATGGCCGCCTTCACCGGTTCGGTGAGCGTCGCGTATCCGGCGCCCACCTGGTCCAGCCGCAGCCGCAGCGCCTCGGGCGGGCCCGGCACCAGGGCGGCCACCGTCGCTCTCGGGTCGGGGACCGCGCCGCAGTGGACGCCCAGTACCCGCTCGGGGCCCAGGGCGCGGACCAGGCCCGCCATCGTGCCGCCGGAGCCGAGCGCCGTGACCACCTGGGCCATGTCCGGTGCCTGGGACAGGAGTTCGCGGCCGCACTCGGCGTAGCCGCGCGCCCCGGTCGCGCTGGAGCCGCCGAACGGGATCAGCGCGGGCTCGGCGCCTTCGCCGCGCAGCCGCTCCACCACCTGCTGGACGACGTCGGCCGCGTCCGCGTCGCCCGCCCAGACGATCTCAGCGCCCAGCAGCCCGTCGAGCGCGACATTGCCGACGCCGAGATCCTGCCCGGCGGCCGAGCCGGCGAGCACCAGCACCACGTCGAGGCCGAGGCGCGCCCCCGCCGCCGCCGTCAGCCGGGCGTGGTTGCTCTGCGGCGCCCCGCTCGTGACCAGGGTCTGCGCCCCGGCCGCGACGGCGGCGCCGCAGAGGAACTCCAGCTTGCGGACCTTGTTGCCACCGCCGCCGAGGCCCGTCAGATCGTCCCGCTTGAGCCACAGGTCGTCGGCCCCGAGCCCGAGCGCCCGCGCCAGCCGCGGCGCGGGCTCCAACGGGGTCGGCCAGACCCCGAGCGTCACCCGGGGTGCCGTGTCTTCCGCCATCTGCCGTGCCTCCCGCGTCAGGATCCCCGGGCCCGACTGTAGCGGCGGGACGGTAGCGGCGGCTCAGCTCTGGGCGCGCTTGCGTGCCCGGCTGCGCTGGACGGAGCGGGTGACGAACGGCGGCAGTACGTCGATGGCGAGCCGCGCCGACCGGGACCGCCGGGGCTTCTTCGGCGCCGCGACCGCCGCCGGGGCCGCCGCCCGGGGAGCGGGCTCGGAAGCCGGTTCGGGGGCGACGTAGTGCCGGGAGAAGGGGAACTCCGGTGCCTTCATGCCGCGCCCGGAGACCCGGACGATCCGGTGTCCGGCCGCCTCCTGGATGGACAGCTTGCACGTCTCGTCGGCCTCGGCCATGGCGATGACCAGTTCCTGGAGCGGCTCCGGGTCGCCCCACGTGCCGTACAGCTTCTGGGTGCTGAGACAGATCGGCCGCAGGCCGCGGTTGACCACCGCTTCCCAGGCGGCGACGGAGACACCCGGGGTGTGCTCGCTGCGGAAGTCGTCGAGCACGACCACCCCGTCGGGCAGCAGCGCCTCCCGCGCGGCGCCGATGTCGCCGTACACGTGCTCGTACAGGTGCGAGGCGTCCACGTGCACGAACCGGCAGGACTTCGGCGCGACCTCGGCGGGTACGACAGAGGAGGGAGCGTGCAGGACCCGTGGGAGTTCGTCGTGGAAGGAGAGGTAATTGCTCTCGAACGCGTCCCTGGTCAGGGTCGGGTACGACTTGTCGGTCTCGGCGTTGTTGGCCTCGTCGGGGGCGTCGGACTCGAAGAGGTCACACACGGTGAATTTCTCGCCGTCCTGCAGATGCCGGCCGAGAAAGATCGCGCTCTTGCCCATGAAGACGCCCATCTCCAGCAGATCACCCCGCTCTCCGCGCTTCTCCTGGTGGCTGAGCAGCGTCGCGAAGAGGGTCTGGTCGAGCGGCGGGAACCAGCCGGACACATCGTTGAGCTTCTGCGGAAGGGGCTTGGTGTCTTTGGTGATGTCATTCGTGGCGCTCATCGTGGCAACCTTCAAACGAAACCGACGGGAAGTGCCCGCGATCCTGCCATTCCTGGTCTGCCGCATGGTGATTCGAACGGTTATTTAGGGCAACGGCCTGCTGTAGTTCATCTCCCGTCAAGGCGCGTTGTCATCGGACCGGTTTTTCGGGGGAGAATGTCGCCGCGACACCGAAGCCACGAGATTTCGACAAGACATGAGATCCCGGAGATACAGGGGAAGAAAATGCTCAGATCGCCCGCTCTGTGCCGGGTCCTGGCCGCGGCAGCCGTGCTGGCCGTGACCGCGGGATGCTCCGTCGACCCGGCGGCAGGAGGCCCGGTGCGCCTCGACCAGAAGCCGGGCGGTGGTACGCCGGCGGCGCAGAGCCCGTCCGGCACCCCGAGCGCGTCGCCCTCGACCCCGGCGCCGGCCGCCTCGCCCTCGGCCCCGGCGGCGTCGCAGCCGGCGCCCTCGAAACCGGCGCCGCCGAAGAGCACCCCCAGCCGGTCGGCGGAACCCGCCGCGCCCCGGCCCGCGACGGTGCTGGCGAGCGGCGACGAGAACGGCCAGGTGCGGGAACTGCAGGCGCGGCTGCGGCAGATCGGCCACTTCGACCGCAACCCCACCGGCTACTACGGCTCCGTCACCGCCGCCGCCGTCTCGTCCTTCCAGAAGAAGCGCGGGCTGCCCCGCACCGGCACGACCGACACCGTCACCTGGCAGCGGCTGCTCGCGATGACGAAGCAGCCGACCGGCGACGAGCTGCGGCCGCCGACGGTCAACCCGCTGCCGAAGCCGGATTCCCGCTGTATGACGGGGCGGGTGATGTGCATCAACAAGACCAGCCGCACGCTCGCGTGGATGATCGACGGCAAGGTGCGCTCGGCGATGGACGTACGGTTCGGCGCGCAGTACACACCGACGCGCGAAGGCGTGTTCAGTGTGTTCTGGAAGTCCCGGCACCATGTGTCGACGCTGTACGACTCACCGATGCCGTACGCGATGTTCTTCAGCGGCGGCCAAGCGGTGCACTACTCCTCGGACTTCGCGGCCCGGGGCTACGCGGGCGCCTCGCACGGCTGCGTCAACGTACGCGACGAGGGGAAGATCGCCTCACTGTTCGCGCAGGTCCGCAAGGGCGACAAGGTCGTCGTCTACAAGTAGACGGCGAAGGGGAGTTGAGAGGCGCGGGCGGGACCGGGGGAACGTGTCCCGCCCGCGCCATATGCGCTGAGCCGAAGGTACGGGGGGAACCCCCGGCTCGTTGCGCTGCCGATGACCAGTCGGCTCACTCTTTACTGCGCCATGGGGCGGAAAAACGTCACACCTCGCGCCGCGGGGCGAAGAACCGCAGCTCAGAGCAGAGTCGATGACGCGGTGGGAAGCGGCGCGCGCGAGGTGCGCCCCGGTGCGGGGGTCGTTGACGACGGGTCCTTCGACGGGTCCTTCGACGGCTCGGGCGAACCGGCGTACGGCGACGCGGGATCGGAGGCCGACGGGTCCGGCGATGAGGGGTCGGGGGAAGCGGAGTCCGACGGCGAAGGGTCGGGTGACGATGTCACGTGCGGGCCCCACGGGAACGACGGGTCGTCGGACGGCGAGGGACCACCGGAGGGCGCCGAGGGGCCGTCGGTGAGCAGGCCGCCGTTCTTGGGGTCGTTGCCCCCTTCGGGGATGCCCAGGAGCGTGTCGCAGAACTGCACGGCGCCCGCCACTCCCTTGGCCGCCGCCTCCAGGTCGCTCTTGGCGCGGGCGTTGATGTCGCCCTCCCGGTAGTCACGGCAGACCTTGACGGCCTTGTGGTACCACGGCGACGCCCTGTTCGGCGCGGCAACGTTGTCCTGGCCGCCGAGCGCGGCCCCGGCCCATGCGGACGCCGAGGCGGCGGAGTTGGGTGCGCTCGTGCGTGAACTGCCCGCCGTGGCAGGGAAGGAGGGGAGCGGAAGCTGCGGTGCGCCGGAAGTGCCCTC
This sequence comes from Streptomyces sp. NPDC087906, assembly GCF_055584925.1. NCBI lineage: Bacteria > Bacillati > Actinomycetota > Actinomycetes > Kitasatosporales > Streptomycetaceae > Streptomyces > Streptomyces sp. NPDC087906. Next base: position 133,605 of record NZ_JBVJLC010000007.1, on the reverse strand, counting down.
CGGCCGGAGTCCCGCGTCGGGGCTCCCGGACGCCAGGGGTCTTCCGGTCGTCGGCGCCGAGACGGTCCCACCGGGCAGCGGTCCGTCGTCACCGGCGAACGGCGCCGCCAGCATCGTGCCGCCGACGGCCACGAACACGGCGCCCAGGGTGCAGCCCACGACGGCGGCGGCGAATCCCCGCCGTACCGGGCGGCCGAGCCGGGTGACGGGTACGACGCGCGGATGCGGCCGGGGGCGCGGGGCGAGCCGTATCGTCCCGAGCGTGGCGTCGGAAGGGCCGTGGCGGGGGTCCTGTTCGGCGGCGCTCCGCCGCGAACTCCGTTCCGCCGTAAGCCCGTCGGGGCCGCCCCGCACCGCCGCGGCCGCGCGGGCCCGCCGGAACGCGACCAACGCCGCCGCCTCACCGGCGCTTTCTGCCACGTTTGCGTTTGCGTATGTGACGTCGGCCACAGATCGCAGAGCGTCCGAGAGGCGCCGCGCCTGTGCCTGGGTGCGTTCGTCCGCGGTCTCGACCGGCTCACCGCGCAGCAATCTTTCGGCTGTGTCCTTGTCGAGCCACGGGTAACGCTCGTCGGCCATCACATGTCCTTCTGCGTCCGCAGGCGCGAATGCGTCACACCTGCGGACGCCGCAGCTCCCGGTCGAAAGACCCGCTGCGGCGGTACGGCTGCCAGCCCCGCACCCTGACCTGCGGCGCTGCGGCCCGTACCGTGTGTGGTCTCCTCATGCGGACGGTAAGCGGTTTCGTCCGGCACGCTCGCGGCGCCTTCGCCCGCGTCCCCGCCGGCCCCGCCCGCGCCGTCCAGCCCACCCGCGGCGTCGGCGCCGATCAGTTCGGCGAGCCGCTTGAGCCCCCGGTGCGCGGCGGTCCGCACAGCGCCGGGCCGTTTGCCCAGGGTGTGCGCCGCGCTCTTCGCGTCGAGCCCCACCACGACACGCAGTACGACGGCCTCGGCCTGGTCCTGCGGCAGTTGCGCTATCAGCGCCATCGTCCGGCCGGTGGCCAGCGCTTCCATCGCCTCGTCGGCGGTGTCCGAATCGGCGGCGCGTCCGGCGAGTTCGCTCTCGTCCCCGCCGACGGCGGGCCGCCGGCCGCGCATCCGTATGTGGTCGAGGGCGCGGTTGCGGGCTATCCGGGCAGCCCAGCCGCGGAAGCGGTCGGCGTCACCGCTGAAGCTGTCGAGGTCACGCGCGATCTGCAGCCACGCCTCGGACGTCACGTCCTCGGCGTCCGGCTCCCCCACCAGTGTCCTGACATAGCCCAACAACCGCGGGTGCACCGTGCGGTACACAGTCCGGAAGGCGTACTCGTCCCCCGTCTGCGCCGCGAGCACCGCGGCGGTCAGCTCCGCGTCGTCCCCCAGCACTTCCACAACCCGTCCTGAATCGCAGCCTGGTCACTGCCGCGCCACCCCACGCGAATCTGAACGCTACGGCCTTTCCGGGTCCGGCGTCCACGGCTTGTACAACCTGCAACAACTTCGCGACGTTATGCGGTGTGACAGAAAACGCACCCTTGACGCTGAGGGGAGTACGGGGCGGCACTGCCGACCCGTAGTCGGACGGCGGCCGGGGTCTCTCCTGTGGGGGGTGGCGACCTCGGCCGTCCTCCCTACCGGGGCGGGAAGTCAGTGCTTGCCGGGCCCCGGCCTCTGTGGCTTGCGATGCCTGCCGGTACCCGCCCCCAGTGGATCGCGCGCGGGTTCGGGTACCGCGTCAGCAGAAGTCTCGCCTGCCTGCGGGTACAGGATTCGGTTCGTCTCCGCGAGGTTGGCAGCGAACCCATGAGGTTCCCACGCGTGCCCGTTCCACCGCTGGATCACCCGGGGCGCGTCGCCGTTCAGGTGGGACCCCTGGGGACCGTCGCCGGGTACGAGGGGGACGGCACGAAGTCGCCCGATCTTCGCGTCACGTCGCTCCGCCCATTCCGACAGAGATTGGTCGTCGTCCATCTCGTTCCCCACGGTCCTTACGGTTCGGCGCCTGCCCCGCCGAGCGTAACGGGCCCGGCGCACCTCCTCGCCGTCGTTCAGACGATGCGGTGCTCCCAGCGCCGCGACGGGTTGTCCCCGATCCAGTAGGTGTGCGAGTCGGCGGTGATCCGGAGCTGTACGGCGTCGATGCCAGGGCTGCCCGCGTCCTGCCAGGCGACGAGGGTCTCCTCGACGTTGTCCCACAGAGCCACCGGGCCGCCCTGCCGGACCGTCCAGCCGTCGCCTTCCGCGACGAACTGGGCGAAGGACTCACGCTCCGGGTCGAAGAGATACAGGAGCTTGGTTCCGTCGCTCCGAGCGGCACGGACGAGGTGAGCCCCGGGCGCGGCGAGCTGAGCGAGGAAGGCGGGCATCCACTCGTCCAGCAGGGTCGGGGGCGCCTTGGTCTCCCGCTCGCTGTCCACGTAGGCCGTCCGGGCCGACAGGTCGCCGGCCACGGTCACGACGGCTTGGGAACGCGCCTGCATGAACGAAGACCTGCCGATGATCCGGCCCTCGGCAGCGCCGTTGCCAACCACGGTCACCTTGGCCAGACCGGTCCCGTAGGGCCAGGAACCCACGGTGCTCAGGATCACGCCTCCGGGCCTGGTCTGCCGGACCCAGGTGTACGGGATGCGCCGGACGGCGCAGGTGGCGATCACGCGATCGTACGGAGCGTTCCGCGGATGCCCGAGGAGGCCGTCGCCGGTGACGGTCCAGGCCGAGAAGCCGAGCGTCTCCAGGGCGGTGTCGGCGCGTTCCGCCACTGCCGGGTCGACCTCGACCGTGGTCACGTTGTCCGCGCCGAGGCAGTGGCACATCAGAGCGGCGGAGTAACCCGTGCCGGTGCCGATCTCCAACACCCGGTTGCCTGCTTCCAGTTCCAGGCTTTCGATCATTCCGACCACCGTGGCCGGAGTCGTGGAAGAGGAAGTAGGTACCCCCGCAACGGGTGCGGCGGTCTGGTCGGCGGTCAGATGGCCATCGAGCTGAGTGGTGAGGGTGTCGTAGCTGTACGCGGTCCTGAGCCACTCGGCCGGGTCGGTGCCGGTAGCCGGGACGGGCCGCCAAGTGCTCCCTTCGTCAAGGAACACCCCGGGGTGAAGGAACAGCTCGCGCGGCACGGCTTCGACGGCCCCGCGCAGCCACGCGGACGTGAGGACGCCGTTCCCCGCCAGCAGTGCGGCGAGGCGGCGGCGCTCGGGCGCGGAGTCGGTCATGAGCTTTCTCCTTGGGTGAGCAGGTCGGCGAACGCCGAGGACATCGGAAGGCCGGTCTCCGTCTCCAGCCACCCCCACTGGCCGTTCGGGTTCAGCTCCAGCCACCAGTAGGTGCCCCTCCGGTCCACTGCGAGATCAAAGCTCCCCGATACCAGGCCCAGATACTTCAGGTAGCGGTGCAGCGCCTTGGCCACCCGGTCGGAGAGGTGTTCAACGGTGTAGGCGAGAGCTTCGTAGTCCTTACGCCAGTCCAGCATGTCGGAGTCGATGCGTACGGCGAACGTGTGCCGCCCGACGACCAGCACGCGGAGGTCGGCGACTTTGTCCACGCGGGCCTGGAAGAGGTGCGGGGCGACGCGAACGCTCTCGTCGATCTCTTCGGCAGTCACCGGGTCGGCCCAGCCGGTCACCGGCTCACCGTTGCGCGCGTACGGGGTCCAGCGCAAGGTCTTGAAGATCACGTCGCGCTGGTTCCCGATGAACTCACGTGCCGCGTCCGGGTCGTTGGTGACGAGGGTAGGGGGAACGGCGAGGCCGAGCCGCTGGGCGAGAGCGAGCTGAGCGGGCTTGTAGTCGGCGGCAGCGCTACGCAGGGGGTGATTGACCCAGAGGGGGCAATCCATCCCGTAGAGGGAGCCTCCCAGTCCGAAGCGGACCTACGCAGCCGCGAACCGGGCGTCGTCCGGCTCCAGGTGCGAGAACGCGGGCCACTCGGGGCGACGCCAGTAGACCGCTCGGACGCGCGTCAGGTCGGCGGCCCGCGACGGGGTGCGCACCTGCCCGACCATGGGGGCCGGGCCGGTGCCGAACCGAGCCGAGAGTGTCAGGCCGGTGCCGATGTCCACGGGGTTGAACCTGACCACGGGCACGTTTCGCCGATTGAGTTCGGTGATCACCATGTCGGCGGTCAGGTCGTCCGCCTCGGTGGCCACCAGGACCGGGCTCTCCTCGGCCATGTCGTCAGTCCTGCTCGGAGTCCTGGTCGTGCCCCTGGTCGTTCTTGGAATCCGAGTTCGTGGTGGTCGAGGTCTCGGTGCCCTTGCTGGTGCCGTGGGCGCCCATCTCGACCACCAGGCCGGCACGGTCGCGGAACACGCCGAGCTGTGTGCCGGGGTCGATCGTGACCGAAGCGTGCGGGCGCCGGACGGTGGTCGGGTAGGGCGCGAGGCGGCTGACGCCCCAGGGTGCGGTGGGCCGTTCGACGGTCGTCAATGGGTCTCCTTGAAGCGGAGTGGAAGGTGGATCGAAGCGAATGGACGGCCTTTGCGGCCGATACGAACCATGGGCCCGCAAAGGCACTGGCCGACTCCGCCGAAACGACCGTAACGTTGCCCTGAGTGCAGGAGGACTGACTGTCAGTACGGGTTGAGCGAATGAGTTCACCGGAGAGCCCCATGACCGCTGGAGCACCGGCAAGACGGAGCGCTTCCACGGGCGCCATCGCGGGGTTCGTCCTGCGTCTTGCTCGGGAGAGCGTCCCGCTCACCCAGGCCGGGATGGCGGAAGGACTGGAGGCGGATCTCGCCACGGTGCAGGGATGGGAGTCCGGTCGGCGGCCGCTGGCCAACGTGAAGGCGGGAACCCTCTTGAACCTGAGGCGCCGCTTGGCGGCACTGGGCGCGGACTCGTCCGTCGTGCGACTTCTCGATGCCGCCATGGACGCGGATCGGATTGTCGGAAATGGCCTCGGCCCGGTAAGTCCGGCGCACACACATCCGCTTGCCTGGTGGGTCCACACCCGCGACACGGCGCACATGATCGCGTGGGCCGTGAACGGCACCACGCCGGCCGCCCTGGCCAATCGCCCTGTCCCGCCCCGGCGAGGCCCCGCGGCGACAGCCCCGCTGCTCAGCGCCCAGGCGCGCAGGACCTTCTTCACCCACCTCCGGGATACAGCCGACTCCGCCGACCGCTCAGGGGAGGCCGGTGCGCTCCTGCGCCGCCAAACGCTCTACCTCACGTCGTACGACCGGACTCCAGAAGCATCGTCGTGGAGGGCTCAGGCTCTCCACGACCGCCGAGGCGTCCTTGCGGCGCGAGGTTGGACACCGCGCTGGGCCGAGGCACGTTCGACCGCAACGGCCCTCGCCCGCCTTGGAGATCCACAGCCTTTGGTTGATTTCATCGAGCGCTCCATGGCGGACGACGACACCGCCGAGGTCGCCAACCTCAACTACTGGGCCTATTGGCTCGGCGCCTTGCCGGTACCGCAGGCGAACGACGGCTTCATGCACAGGCGCGAGCTTGCGAGTTGGGAGCCTCTTACGCTCTTGCGCCTGTTGGTCGAGGGCCTGCATCTGGCACCCGGATACGTGGACCTGTACGTCCACTCCCTGTGGGCACTGCTCTCAGCGCACATCTGGCTCCCTCTGGCGTCGCCCGACCTCGCTGACCGGCTCGGCGAGAGGGCGGTGCTGCTTCTTGACGGCGGCCGAATCTCCCCGCGATCAAGGCGGGAACTCAGCGAGTTGCACTACGTTCTACGCGAGCACCGCAGGTGAAACAGGAGGCGGACGACATGGCGGACGACACGGAGCAGGCGAATGGGACCGTGGGATTCCTGTTCGAGATGGGGATGTTGAAGCGAGCCAAACGCTCCGGCTGGTGGATCGCCGGCGTCAAGGACCCGGAGACCATCGCCGAGCACTCCTTCCGCGTGGGCCTCATCGGGTCCGTCCTCGCCATGATGGAAGGCGCCGATCCCGCGAAGACCGCGCTACTCGGCCTCTGGCACGACACGCAGGAGACGCGAGTCAGCGACATTCCGCACATCGGCCGGCGGTACCTCGACGCCGCATCGAACGAGAAGGTCACCGCGGACCAGGTGTCGGCGGCCCATCCGGCAGTACGGACCGCCGCACAGCGGATCGTTGAGGAGTACGAGACGGGTGACTCCCTTGAGGTCATCTGTGCGCACGACGCAGACAAGCTCGAATGCCTGATTCAGGCTGTCGAATACCGCGAACAGGGTTGCGCGAACGTTCAGGGCTGGATCGACAGCAGCCTTGAGAAGCTCAAGACGGCCTCGGCCCAGGCGCTCGCCGAGGCCGCTTTGCACATGACCTCCGTGGAATGGCAGAAGACATACCTGCCCTGACGGACTCCGTGCCACCAACTCGCAGAAGCGCCAAGCCCCTTGAACGAGGGGCGGGGCGCTCGGCGATACGACTCGGCGTTGAGATCACGGGAACATAACGAGTCTAGGCCATAATTGAGTGGCCGTTCATCGCGCCGTCGCCGACCGGATCCGCGAGAGCCATCCGCCGCCAGGAACGTGGTCGCCGCATCCGTGTCGCCTTGTGTCACCGCAAGGTAACGGGTCTCGTCCAAATGCGGTTCACCCACCACCCCTTGGAGATCACATGCCCAGCGGAATCCCCAGGCGCTCCGTGCTCGCCGGCAGCGCGGCCGTCGCCGCAGCCGTCGGCCCGTTGCTCGGTGGCGGGGCGGCGCGTGCTGCCGCGCTCGCCGTTGCCGCGGCGCCTGTGCTGCCCAACGGTACGAGCCTCGACAAGGTGCTCGTGATCGGCATGGACGGGCTGCGCCACGACCGGATCACCGCCGCCCAGGCGCCGAACCTCAAGTCCCTGATGGCGAACGGGACGTACGGCACCTCGCTGCTGTACGCGAGCCCCATGGCCGGCACCTTGTCCGGGCCCGGCTGGTCCACCATCTCGACCGGTGTCTGGCCCGACAAGCACGGCGTCAAGGACAACGCCTTCACCGGCAAGAACTACGGCACCTACCCCGGCTTCCTCGCCCGGCTGGCACAAGTGCGGCCCCAGCTCTCCACGTTCGCCGCCGTCGACTGGAAGCCGCTGCACACGGAGGGCACCGTCACGCCCGGCGCCGACGCCGCGCTCGTCCTCGACGGTGACGCGGACGGGTACGTGGGGCACGACGCCACCATCGCCGCCCAGAGCGAGGCGGTGCTGCGGCAGCAGAACCCCGACGTGCTCTTCGTCTACTTCGGCAACACCGACATCGTCGGCCACAACTCCGGCGCCGGCAGCGCGAGTTACCTGAGCGCCATCGACGTCCAGGACGGCTATGTCGGGCGGCTGCTCGCCGCGGTCAAGGCCCGGCCCACGTACGCCTCCGAGCGCTGGACCGTCATCGTCGCCACCGACCACGGTCACACCGACCCGGGCGGCCACGGCGGCAGCACCATCGAGGAGCGGCGCACGTTCGTCCTCGCCCAGGGCCCCGGGATCGCCGCGGGCGCACGCCCCTTCGACACCCGCCTCGTGGACGTCGCCGCCACGGTGTTCAAGCAGCTCGGCATCGTCCCCGATCCCGCCTGGGGTCTCGACGGCAAGCCCGTCCAGGAGCGGTCGGCGGACCCCTTCGACGCCCTGTACCCGGCCCTCTCCGGGCGCGTCGACGAGACGGGGATCCCGGCCGGGGTCCTCGGCTACACCCACACCGCGCCCAGTGGCTGGTCCGTCATCAACTCCGCGATGGGCACCGGTGGTGTCACCGAGTGGCGCGGCTGGGCCTTCGCCACCGACGAGTTCTGGAGCAGGTCCCAGCGCGACCAGTCCCGCGAGCTGAACGTGCGCTCGCGCGGCGTCTTCGCGGTCGCCGACTCCGACGAGTGGGACGACAAGGCGTCGTCCGGTACGTACGACTCCACGCTCGTCTCCCCGGCGTACGCGGTCGGCGGCAAGGCGAAGGTCCGGCTGGACTTCACCACGCTCTACCGCCAGGAGGGCAGTCAGACCGCGCAGATCCTCGCGTCGTGGAACGGCGGCACGCCCGTCGCCGTCACGTCGTACACCGCCGACGTCATTTCACAGCCGCAGTCCCTGAGCCTGGCCGTCCCGTCAGGAGCGACCAGCGTCAGCTTCCGGTTCCGCTACACGGGCAGCAACAACTGGTACTGGGTGATCGACGGCGTGCGGGTCACGGCGAGCTGACCGAGCGGGCGGCGGCCCCGGCGATCACCCGGGGCCGTTCCGGTCTGTCCAAGTCCGGCGGAATCGGATAAACTCCAGACCTCGGTCTCGACGACGAAACGCCTGGTCAGAGGCCCTTTTAGGGCGCGCAGGCCCATACGGCCTGGGGTGGCCGCCTGAATCCGGTCACCCCAGGTGTCGTCGGCCGCGCCCGCCGCGTATCAGCTCCGCGCACGCGCCCTGCGGGAGACCACGGCGCGCAGCACCCGCTGGCCCTCGGTCGACAGGTCCAGCGCCTGGCGCAGTCCGCTCCCCGCGCCGTCCGACTCGGCGAGCATCTCCAGGATCTCCACCTGGCGGCGCAGTTCGCCGGCGACGAGCGGGCCCACCCCCGCGATACCCGCCACCGTGTCGACGGGCTCCTCGCGGCAGCGCGTGAGGCGCGCCTGAAGCTCCTCGCCCGCGGCCACGGCGCCGGTGTCGAACTTCTGGTGGATCTCCAGGCCGACGAGCGAGCAGGTGTCGGCCCAGGCCCGCAGCGGCTCCAGCGCCCACGCCGAGGGTGCCGAGTTCAGCAGGGTGCGGACGAGCGCGATCTCGACGTTGGTCACGGCCTCCGCGTCGATGGCGTCGTCCAGGGCGCCCCTGGCCGTCACCAGCCTGCCCGGCCAGCCCTCGGGACCGGCCGCGATACCCGCCCACAGCGGGCGCAGGACGTCGCTCTCCTCGGCGAGCAGCGGCAGGCACCGGTCGAGGCAGGCGAGACCGCTCGCGGCCAGGCCGCGCTCATCCGCTTGTGCGATCAGCTTCACCAGGCTCATGGACGGCTCCTGTCACGGACGCGCTACTGCCCTGTACTGCGCCGAGCGGCCGGATTACGTCACTCCGCTCTCGGTGATCATCTCCCACAAGGGGCGCACACCGAGACCGTTCAGCCCGTTATGCCCAGATAAATCCCGTAAAGTGAACGGTCAGTTTCAGCCGACGTCGAGCTTTGCAGCCAGCGCGGTGAAACCGGTCCAGGAGAGCGCGGGCCTTCCCGGGTTCCAGAGCTTCTGGGCGGTCGCCGCCAGCGGCATCTTGATGCCGGCGGCCACCTGGTCCTGGGTCTGGGCGTTCGGGAAGTCGCCCCACACGGCGAACCTGCCGCCCAGGATCTGCTTCGAGTAGCGCGCGGGCACCGCCGTCGTACCGCGCAGCACCAGCGGGGTCCACTGCTCGTAGATGCGCTGCCCGGTCGGGTAGGTGAAGTCGTTCGGCTGGCCGAGTACGTAGTACATGTACTCGTCGTTGACGTTCACCATCGGGCGACCCTCCGCCAGGTACGACTGCGGCTGCCGCGCCCCGTTCTCCTTGCCCGTCCAGTACTCGATCTGCAGGTCCTTGTCGGCGTGCACGGTGCCGCCGGCGAACACGCCGTCGTTCCAGACCTTCGGCGTCTTGCCGAGCTTGGTGACCACGCCCGCGCGGTCGTTCGTCCATCCCGCGGTCAGGTCCTTCACGCTCGCGCCGCTCCCGTACTTCTGCCGGGCGGCCGTGGCGAGCTGCGGGAAGGAGGCGGCCGGGTCGCTGACCGTCAGCGCCTGGTACTCGTCGGCGCCGAGGTGCCAGTACGCGCCGGGGAACAGCGCGGCGAACTCGCGGTCCAGGTCGTCGATGAGCCGCGCCGAAGCGGTCTTCGAGATGTCGATGGCGCCCTTGGTGACCACGCCGCTCGTGTTACGCAGCTTGAGCGTCGGGTTCGGGGCCAGTACGGCGCCGAGGTGGCCCGGCGAGTCGATCTCCGGCACGACGGTGATGTGCAGCCGGGCGGCGACCGCCAGGATCTGCCGGATCTGGGCCTTCGTGAAGTGCTCGGCCGAGACGATGTCGGGGTGGGTGGTCGACTGGATACGGAAGCCCTGGTCGTCCGAGAAGTGCAGCGCGAGCTGGTTGAGCTTGAGGTCGGCCATCTCCCGCAGCCGGTCCTCGATCCAGCCCTCGCTGTAGAACTTCCGTGCGATGTCCAGATTCAGTCCGCGCTGCGGCCGGTCCGGTGTGTCGCGTACGACGCCCTCGGGCATCGCCCCGTCGGCCCGTACCGCCTGCTTGAGCGTGCGGGTGCCGTAGAAGACCCCGGCCTGCGCGGGACCGGTGATCAGCACCCGGTTGTTCGCGGCGTTAAGGGTGTACGACTCGGCGCCGCCGCCCGGCTTCAGGGCCAGCTCGACGTCGCCCGCCCTGGCGGCGACCGCGCCCCGGTAGCCGATCTTCAGCTCCTGGGCCAGCAGCTTCGCCTCGTCGGCGAGCCCGCTGCCCGCGCTGCCGCGCGCGACGACGACGCCGCTGCCGGCCGAGGGACGCCAGCCGGGGCCGCGGGCCGCCTGGTGGCTCCGTACGGCCGGAACGGTGCGCGGCGCGCTGGAGAGCGGGTACGACCGGGAGGGTGACGGCTGGGGCGGCGCCGACGACGCCGAAGCGGCGGCGGCCGACGAGGCGGCCGAGGCGGCGGACGACGACGGGGCAGGGGTGGCCGCGCCGCCCGCGTCCGACGACTGGTCCTGGCAGGCGGCCAGCGTCAGCGCGCCGACCGCGGCGGCCAGACCGGCGGCGGTGAGGCGCAGGGCGTTCCGGGGGTGCCGCATCGGTCGAAAACCTCCTAGGTGTGGCGGGCGTACACGGCGAACGTCCCACGGAGTCGTCCACTCCGCGCGTTGAAACTCTCTCTTCCGGGTGAAATTCGCGCATCCGTCGGACAGTTCCCGCCACGCGTCGATAACGTTGTGTCACTTCGCTCTCTTGTCCGCCACTTCTCCCTCGCCTTCTCCCTCAGCTTGTCCCTCTCAGCCGTAACCCCGCTTCCGAGGAGCCCACGCTGTCCAGCGAGTCCCCCGCCGGGCCCCCGAGGTTCCCGGCCCAGACCCGCGACTCCCCCGACGTCCAGGCGGGTCTGCGCCGGTTCAACACGGCCCCCGCGGAGACCGTCCGCGCCGCGCTGCTGACCTGCTGCGGCAGCAGCCGCTGGGCCACCCGGCTGGTCGCCCACCGCCCGTACCCCGATCTGGACGCGCTGCTCGCCGCCGCCGACGAGGCGGGCTACGACCTGTCGCTGGCCGATCTGGCCGAGGCGCTGGCCGCCGAGTCCTCGTCAGGCCCCGTGCACACCGCGCCGCCCGCCGCCAGGACGGCGCTGCGCGCCGCGCACGCCGCGTACGAGTCCAGCTTCGGCCACGCCTTCGTGATCAGCCTCGAAGGGCACAGGACCGAGGAGCATCTCGACCATGTGCTCGCCGGGCTGCGGGCCCGGCTGCCGCACGACCCCGACGAGGAGCGGTCCGTCTCGGCCGACCAACTGCGCCGACTCGCCCGGACGCGTATCGCGTACCTCGTCGCCCACCACCTGGACTGGCCGTCCGCCGGTCCGGCCGTCCCGCAGGTGTCCCGATAGGGCTGTTCGTGACGCACGCCGTTGGTCCGTCCGTGGCTGTTCGAGGGGGTTTCGGGCACATGGGAGGACCCCGGGCGAGCGGACCGACAAGTCGTCGCTACGATGGCCGGGGCCGGTGGACCGTACCCGGCCGGGCGCGACCGACACCACTGTGCTTGCCCGAGCAGAAGATGGCGGCCGGCCCCGATCCTTGCTCCCGGAGGGTTTTTCCGTGCCGGCTGGAACGCTGTACCGCGGCCGGGAAGGTATGTGGTCCTGGGTGGCTCATCGAGTCACCGGCGTCCTCATCTTCTTCTTCCTGTTCGTACACGTACTGGACACCGCTCTCGTACGTGTCTCACCCGAGGCGTACGACGATGTCGTAGCGACCTACAAGAACCCGGTCGTCGCGCTGCTCGAGTACGGCCTTGTGGCCGCAATCCTCTTCCACGCGCTCAACGGCCTGCGCATCATCGCCGTGGACTTCTGGTCCAAGGGGCCCCGCTACCAGAAGCAGATGCTGTGGACCGCGGTGGCCATCTGGGTCGTCCTGATGGCCGGCGCCCTCTACCCCGTGCTCGGCCACGCCGCGCGCGAACTGTTCGGGAGCTGAGTCCGATGTCCACAGACACCTCTTCCGCCGGATCGACTCCGGTGATCAGCGACGTCGAGGGCGTGAGCCTGTACGACGTCGACCACCCGGCGCCGTTCATCCAGGCGCCCCGCGCCCGCACCGCGAAGACCCCGAAGTCGACGCGCGGCAACTTCGAGATGGCCGCCTGGCTCTTCATGCGGCTGTCCGGCGTCGTGCTGGTCGTCCTGGTCCTCGGTCACCTGCTCATCCAGCTCGTGCTGGACGGCGGCGTCTCCAAGATCGGCTTCGCCTTCGTGGCCGGCCGCTGGGCGTCCCCGTTCTGGCAGGTCTGGGACCTGCTGATGCTGTGGCTCGCCATGCTCCACGGCGCCAACGGCCTCCGCACGATCATCAACGACTACGCGGAGAGCACGACGGCGCGGCTGTGGCTCAAGGGCCTGCTCTACACCGCCACGGTGTTCACCATTCTTCTCGGCTCGCTGGTGATCTTCACCTTCGACCCGAACATTAGTTAAAGCCGGGGCTGACGAGACCAATGAAGATCCATAAGTACGACACCGTCATCGTCGGCGCCGGCGGCGCCGGTATGCGCGCGGCCATCGAGTCGACCAAGCGCAGCCGTACCGCCGTGCTGACGAAGCTCTACCCGACCCGGTCCCACACGGGGGCTGCGCAGGGCGGCATGGCCGCGGCGCTCGCCAACGTGGAGGAGGACAACTGGGAGTGGCACACCTTCGACACGGTCAAGGGCGGTGACTACCTGGTCGACCAGGACGCCGCCGAGATCCTGGCGAAGGAGGCCATCGACGCGGTCCTCGACCTGGAGAAGATGGGTCTCCCGTTCAACCGGACGCCCGAGGGCAACATCGACCAGCGCCGCTTCGGCGGCCACTCCCGCAACCACGGCGAGGCGCCGGTCCGCCGCTCCTGCTACGCCGCGGACCGCACAGGTCACATGATCCTCCAGACGCTGTACCAGAACTGCGTCAAGGAGGGCGTGGAGTTCTTCAACGAGTTCTACGTGCTGGACCAGATCATGGTCGAGGTCGACGGGGTGAAGCGGTCGGCCGGTGTGGTCGCCTACGAGCTGGCCACCGGCGAGATCCACATCTTCCAGGCGAAGGCCGTCATCTACGCGTCGGGCGGCACCGGCAAGTTCTTCAAGGTGACCTCCAACGCGCACACCCTGACCGGCGACGGCCAGGCCGCCTGCTACCGGCGCGGGCTGCCCCTGGAGGACATGGAGTTCTTCCAGTTCCACCCGACGGGCATCTGGCGCATGGGCATCCTGCTCACGGAGGGCGCCCGCGGTGAGGGCGGCATCCTGCGCAACAAGGACGGCGAGCGCTTCATGGAGAAGTACGCGCCCGTCATGAAGGACCTCGCCTCGCGCGACGTCGTCTCGCGCTCCATCTACACGGAGATCCGCGAGGGCCGCGGCTGCGGTCCCGAGGGCGACCACGTCTACCTCGACCTGACGCACCTGCCGCCGGAGCAGCTCGACGCCAAGCTGCCCGACATCACCGAGTTCGCGCGCACGTACCTCGGCATCGAGCCGTACACCGACCCGATCCCGATCCAGCCGACCGCGCACTACGCCATGGGCGGCATCCCCACCAACGTCCAGGGCGAGGTGCTGGCCGACAACACGACGGTCGTACCGGGCCTCTACGCGGCCGGCGAGGTCGCCTGCGTCTCGGTGCACGGCGCCAACCGGCTGGGCACCAACTCGCTGCTCGACATCAACGTCTTCGGCCGCCGCTCCGGCATCGCCGCAGCCGCGTACTCGGCCGCCAACGACTACGTCGAACTGCCCGAGGACCCGGCGCAGTTCGTCAGGGACCGGGTGGAGCACCTGCGCGATTCGACGGGCAAGGAGCGCGTCGCGGCGCTCCGCCTCGAACTCCAGGAGTGCATGGACGCCAACGTGATGGTGTTCCGCACCGAGCAGACCATCAAGACGGCCGTCGAGAAGATCGCCGAGCTGCGCGAGCGCTACCTGAACGTCTCCATCCAGGACAAGGGCCGGCGCTTCAACACGGATCTGCTGGAGGCCATCGAGCTGGGCAACCTGCTCGACCTGGCCGAGGTGATGGCCGTGTCGGCGCTCGCCCGCAAGGAGTCGCGCGGCGGTCACTACCGCGAGGACTTCCCCAACCGGGACGACGTGAACTTCATGCGCCACACCATGGCGTACCGCGAGGTCGGCGACGACGGCAGCGAGTCCATCCGTCTCGACTACAAGCCGGTCGTCCAGACCCGCTACCAGCCGATGGAGCGTAAGTACTGATGTCTACAGCCACCGTGGACCGGGTGGAGGCCGCTTCGGCCGCCTCGCACCTCATGACCGTCACGTTCCGGATCCGCCGCTTCAACCCCGAGGTCTCGGACGAGTCGCAGTGGCAGGACTTCGAGCTGTCGATCGACCCCAAGGAGCGGGTGCTCGACGCCCTGCACAAGATCAAGTGGGAGATCGACGGCTCGCTGACCTTCCGCCGCTCCTGCGCGCACGGGATCTGCGGCTCCGACGCGATGCGCATCAACGGCAAGAACCGGCTCGCCTGCAAGACGCTGATCAAGGACATCGCGACGCCGGGCAAGAACGGCAAGCCGAAGACGGTCACGGTCGAGGCCATCAAGGGCCTGACGGTCCTCAAGGACCTGATCGTCGACATGGACCCGTTCTTCCAGGCGTACCGCGACGTGATGCCGTTCCTCGTCACGACCGGCAACGAGCCGACGCGTGAGCGGTACCAGTCGGCCGAGGACCGCGAGCGCTTCGACGACACCACCAAGTGCATCCTGTGCGCGGCGTGCACGTCGTCCTGCCCGGTCTTCTGGAACGACGGCCAGTACTTCGGCCCGGCCGCCATCGTCAACGCGCACCGGTTCATCTTCGACTCGCGTGACGAGGCCGGCGAGCAGCGCCTGGAGATCCTCAACGACAAGGACGGCGTGTGGCGTTGCCGCACGACGTTCAACTGCACGGACGCCTGCCCGCGCGGTATCGAGGTCACGAAGGCGATCCAGGAAGTCAAGCGCGCGCTGATCACGCGCCGCTTCTGAGCGTTCCGGTGGTCCGGGCGTGCCCGGCGTCACCGAAAGGCCCGTCTCCGTACACAGGCAGTACGGAGGCGGGCCTTTGTGTGTCAGGATCGATGCCGGACACCTGCCGGGGGAACGGGGAAGAGCGATGACCGAGCCGAATCCGTACAGCGACGGCGAGTACACGTGGGGACCCGAGCAGCAACGGGGCTATCCGGCCTACGGCTACCCCAACCCGGCCCCGGGCTATCCCGGTCAGGCCCCGGGCTACGGCTATCCGGGCCCCGGCCCCGATTACAGCGCGACGCTGCCCGCAGGGGTGCCGTTCGGCGGCCCGCCGCAGCCCGGCGGGGCGCCGCTGGTGTCGATCGGTGACATCACGGTCCTGAACGACACGATCGTGACGCCGTCGGGCACGCTGCCGCTCAGGGGCGCGGTGTGGAGCGCCACGGACATGTCCCGTACGGAGGAGAACATCCCGGCGCACGCCATCGTGCTGGCGATCGTCTTCTTCGTCTTCTGCCTGCTGGGTCTGCTCTTCCTGCTGATGAAGGAGAAGAAGACCACGGGCTTCATCCAGGTCACGGTGACCAGCGGCGGCAAGCACCACGCGACGATGATCCCGGCGAGCCGTCCGGGCGACTTCATGGCCGTGATGGGCCAGGTCAACTACGCCCGTTCACTCAGCAGTATGTGACGAGGGAGCAGGCGGCGAGGGCTCCTCGGCCGCGAGCATGACGCGGCGGAGCAGGCCGTTCAGCAGGGCCCGCTCCTCGGCCGTCAGCACGCCGAGCAGCCGGTGCTCCTCGCTGCCCACCACCGCCATCGCGCGCAGCCAGTTCGCCCTGCCCTCCTCGGTCAGTTCGACGTCGACCTTGCGGCGGTCGGCCGCCGACGGCGTACGGCGGACGAAGCCGCGCCGCTCCAGCGCGTCGAGCCGGCCGGTGACCGAGGCGGGGGCGAGGCCGAGATCGGCCGCGAGCGCCGAGGGGGTGGCGGCGCCGCCGTGCCCCGCGAGGTCGTGCAGGGTCTCGAACTCGTGGCGTTCGAGGTCGGATGCGGCGAGGAACTGCTCGCGGCAGCGCCGCAGATGGAGGCTGATCTTGTCGATCCGGGTGACGGCGCCTTCGATGTCGGCGTCGAGCCCGGGGAGTACGGGCTGCCAGCGCGCCACGTGATCGTCGGTCCAGTCGCGGGACTTCATGGTGCCGATGGTACGTCGGGACCCTTCGGCGGCGGACATTTCAACATCAGGTATTTCGGTAGCGAATAGTTCGACACCGAAGTATGTTGCGCGCATGCCTTCCTCGCCGCGCCCGCCGCATCCCTTGCGCGCCCGCTCCTTCCAACTCCTTTTCACCGGACGGGTGCTGTCCCTGATGGGCAGCGCCGTCATTCCCGTCGCCCTCGCCCTGGCCGTCCTCGATGCCACCGGATCGACAGCGGCGCTCGCGCTCGTACTCGGCTGCGCGATGGTGCCGCAACTGCTCCTGCTGCCGGTGGGCGGGGTGATCGGCGACCGCTTCAACGCCCGTACCGTCGCGCTCACCACGGATCTCGTACGCGGCGCGACCCAGCTCTTCGTCGGCGCGCAACTGCTCGCGGGCGAGCCGGTGCTGTGGCATCTCGCGGTCGCCGAGGCGATCGGCGGGGCCGCCGGCGCCTTCGCCATGCCGACCGTCGCGCCCCTGGTCACCGGCACCGTCGCGCCGGGTGAATTGCAGCGTGCCAACACGCTGATCGGGATCGCGGAGAGCCTCACCCGGCTCGGCGGCCCGGCGATCGGCGGCGCGCTCGTGGTGACCGCGGGCGGCGGCTGGGCGTTCGTCCTCGACGGGCTGACGTTCGCCGGGAGCGCCGCGCTGCTGATAGGCGTACGGGTCGCGCCCGTGACCGTACCGCGCGGCTCGCTGTTCGCCGACCTCAAACAGGGCTGGTACGAGGTCCGCAGCCGCGACTGGTACTGGACGAGCCTGATCGCCCACTCCACCTGGAACGGCGCGGCGGCGGTCCTGCTGACACTCGGCCCCGCCATCGCGCTGACCAGCATGGGCGGCGAGGGCGCCTGGGTCGCGATGGTCCAGACCGGCACGGTCGGGCTGCTGCTGGGGTCGCTGCTGGCCGGCCGGGCGCGCCCGCGGCGCCCGGTGCTCGCGGCGAATCTGGGGCTCGCGACCTACGCGCTGCCGCTCGCCATGCTGGCCGCATCGGCGCCCGCGCCGGTCACCATCGCCGCGTACGGGGTGGCCCAGGCGGGGCTCGGCTTCCTCGGCCCGCTCTGGGAGACCTCGGTGCAGCTCGCGATCCCGCCGCACGCGCTCGCCCGCGCCACCTCGTACGACTGGCTGCTGTCGCTGGCGGCCGTGCCGCTCGGCTACACGCTGGCGCCGCTGGCCGCCGCCGCCTGGGGTCCCCAACTCCCGCTGACCGTCGCCGCGGTGGCGGTCGGGGCCGCCTGCCTCGGCACGGCCGCGGTGCCGGGCGTACGGCGGTTCAGGGCCGCCACACCCGGGCTTGAACATGTTCAAAAGTAGGGCTACTGTCAACGACAACAGCTTTTGAACACGTTCAAGAGCGCAGCCAAGGGGAGGGTGAGGTATGGACCTCACTGTTGTGGCGTACGTGGTCTACCTGGTCATCAGCGTGGCGCTCACCGTGTGGGTGGCGCGGACGCTGAGCAAGAACGGACGGATCTTCCTCGCCGACGTCCTGCACGGGAACGAGAAGCTCGCCGACGCCGTCAACCACCTGCTGGTGGTCGGCTTCTACCTGGTCAACCTCGGCTTCGTCGCGCTGTATCTGAAGACGGGCAACGCCGTCGCGGACTCCCGCGCCGTCGTCGAGGAGATCTCGGTGAAGGTCGGTGTCGTCCTGCTCGTCCTCGGCGTGATGCACCTGGGCAACGTGTTCGTGCTCAACAAGATGCGGCGGCGCGGGATCATGGATCGCGAGCAGACCCCGCCGGTGCCGCCGCAGGGCTGGACAGGCGGGCCGAAGGGCCCGGGGCCGTGGGCCGCTCCCGCGACCGGGGCGTGAGCACCGTGCCGACCGCGCCGGCCGGACCGGCGCAGGACCGGTACCCGCTCCGGCGGGTACCGGTCCGCGGGCTGACGGTGCTGTACGACGCGCAGTGCCCGCTCTGCGTCCATCTGCGGCACTGGCTGAAGCGCCAGCGCCAGCTTGTCCCCCTCCAGCTCGTACCGGCGGCCTCGCAGCTCGCGCGCAGGCGCTTCCCCGACCTCGATCACCGGAGCACGCTGCGGGAGATCACCGTCATCGGGGACAGCGGCCAGATCTACCGGGGGACGGCCGCCTGGATCGTCTGCCTGTGGGCGCTGGCCGAGCACCGGCCCAAGTCCCACTGGCTGGCCACCCCCGCCGGCCTCCCGTTCGCCCGGGTCACCGTCCTCGCGGCGGCGAAGTACCGGGCGGCGACGGGAGCGGCGGGGCCGGCCGCCGGCGGGGCGGGGGCGGCGCACTGCGACGGGCAGTGCGAGGTGCCGGGGACCCCGCGCTGACGGGGGCGGAGGGAGGTCGGGAAGGCACTCAGGAGGGCATTAGGCTCGGGAACCGTGATGGACGAGATGGACGCGAAAGACACGAAGGACACCAGGCCTCCCAAGAGCGAGCAGACCCGCACGCTCATCCTCGAAACCGCGCTGCGGCTCTTCCAGGAGCACGGTTACGACAAGACCACGATGCGGGCCATCGCCAGGGAGGCCGGGGTCTCGGTCGGGAACGCGTACTACTACTTCTCGTCCAAGGAACATCTCGTCCAGGGCTTCTACGACCGGATCGCCGCCGAGCACCGGGACGCCGTCCGGCCGGTGCTCGACCGGGAGACCGATCTGGACGCCCGGCTCTCCGGCGTACTGACCGCCTGGCTCGACATCGCCGCGCCGTACCACGAGTTCGCCGCGCAGTTCTTCAAGAACGCCGCCGACCCGGAGTCCCCGCTCAGCCCCTTCTCCCCCGAGTCGGAACACGCGCGGGAGGCGGCCATCGCCGTCCACCGCGAAGTGCTCGCCGGATCGAAGGCGAAGGTCGCCGACGAGCTGGTCGACATCCTGCCCGAGCTGATGTGGCTGTCGCAGATGGGACTCGTCCTGTACTGGGTCTTCGACCGCTCCGACGGCAGCGAGCGCAGCCGCCGGCTGGCCGAGCGCGGCGCCCGGCTGACCACGCGGGGCGTCGCGCTCGCCCGGTTCCGGGTGCTGCGACCGCTCGTGAAGGACGTGCACGAGCTGTTCACGGACTTCCTGCCCGGCATGGCGGAGGCCGCGGTCGCCCGCAAGAAGAGCTGAGCCGCGGCTCCCGGCACCGATGACGGCGCTGCGGGTCAGATCCAGCCCAGCTCCCACAGCCGCCAGATGCCGGTGCCGTCCGAGAGGTACTGGGCGCCCGTGACATCGGCGCTGCTCAGGACGTAGTCCTTCTTCTGCCACAGCGGCACCACCGGCACGTCCTGCGCGACCACCTGCTGGAGCTGCTTGAAGTCGTCGGCCGCCTGTCCCCGCTCGGCGAACTGCTGCGTGGCCTTGATCAGTTCGTCGACACGGTTGCTCTGGTAGCCGCCCTGCAGCGCGCTGTCGGCGCCGACCAGCGGCGCGATGAAGTTGTCGGGGTCGGGGAAGTCAGGCAGCCAGCCGACCGTGTACGCGTCGAACTCGCCCTTGGCGTAGTCCTTCTGGAAGGTCGTCCACGGCTTGCCGATGGTCTTCACCTTGAAGAGCCCGGTCGCTTCGAGCTGCTTGCGCAGTTCGGCGGCCTCGGGTCCCGCCGTGCCGCCGGGCGCGTAACCGAGCGAGAACTCGACGGGTGTCGGGATCCCGGCGTCCGCCAGCAACTGCCTCGCCTTGTCGGCGCTCGGCTCGGGGAACTCGTCGAAGAAGGCCGTGCTGTGCGAGGTGATGCCCTGCGGCACGAGCGAGTAGAGCGGGTCGACCGTCGAGTCGAAGACGTTCGTGACGATCTTGTCCCGGTCGACGGCGGCGGCGATGGCCTTGCGCACCGGCAGTTGGGACATCGGTGAGCCCTCGCGCACGTTGAAGACGAGGTTGCGGATCTCGGCGCTGTCCGCCTCGTTCATCCGGATGTCGTCCGCGCTGGTGTCGAGGCCGGCGATCACGGCGGGCGGCATCTGCCGGTGCGTGACGTCGAGCTTCTTGGCCTGCCACGCCTTGGCGAGGTCGGCGGAGGTCTTGAAGTAGCGGATGTCCACCGGGCCGCCGGTCTCGCCGATCGCCCCGTGGTACGAGGGGTTGGGCGCGAGGCGGACGCGGAAGCCGTCGTCGTACGACTTGATGACGTAGGGCCCCGAGCCGTCGGCGCTGTGGTCCGTACGGAGCCTGTCCGCCGGGTACTCGCTGTGGTCGACGATGGCGCCCGCCCCGGTCGCGATCTTCAGCGGGAACGTGGCGTCGCGTGAGCGGAGATGGAAGGTGACCGTCTGGCCCTTGGCCTCGGTCGACTTCAGGGTGCTGAAGAGCGGCAGCGGACCCTGGTCGCTCTTGATCGCGGCGACCCGGTCGACGGAGAACTTGACGTCCTCGGCGGTGAGTTTGTGGCCGTTGGCGAAGGTGATGTCGTCGCGCACCTCGCACCGGTAGGTCATCAGACCCGAGCCCACGAAGTCGCACTTCTCGGCGGCGTCGGGCACCGGTGTGACCGAACTGGGTTTGAACGTCAGCAGCGATTGGTAGATGTTGCCGAAGAGTGCCCAGGAGCCGGCGTCGTAGGCCCCCGCCGGGTCGAGCGAGGTGACGACGTCCGTCGTGCCGACGGTGATCACTTTCTGCCCCGAGTTGTCGGACGGGAGCAGTTGCCACCCGCCCACACCGACTATCGCCAGTACGACGCATGTGATGAGTATCCGAAGACGGATCGACCGCATTTTGTTGTGCCCCTCTGTCACACGCCCACCCCTGACCGTGATGGCGCTCACCCAATCACACGGACTTCACATGGGGAAGGGAAAACAGAGGTGTCCCGCACAACGGTCAGGTCACTGAAACCTCTTCGCGGCAGTTGGCTGAAAATCGACGATCCGGGCGGTCATGCCTGCCGGGACGCCAGCTCGACCACGGTGATGTCGGAGGGCGCGCCGACCCGTACCGGCGGGCCCCAGGCGCCCGCGCCGCGCGACACGTACAACTGGGTGTCGCCGTACCGTTCGAGCCCCGCGACGGTGGGGTTGGCGAGCCGGGCGACAAGGTTGCCCGGCCAGAGCTGACCGCCGTGCGTGTGGCCGGAAAGTTGCAGGTCCACGCCGTGGTCCACGGCCTCGTCGATAACGATGGGCTGGTGCGCGAGGAGCACGGCGGCCCTGGCCGGGTCGCGGTCGCCGAGCGCCTTGTCGAAGTCGGGGCCCTGCCCCTCGCTCTCGCCGCCCACGTCGTTGACGCCCGCCAGGTCGAACCCGGCGATCTCCACCCGGTCGTTCTCCAGCGGGTGCAGGCCCAGTTCGCGTACGTGCGCGACCCAGGCGGCGGCGCCCGAGTAGTACTCGTGGTTGCCGGTGACGAAGAACGAGCCGTGCCGCGCCTGGAGTCCGGCGAGCGGTTCGGCCGCCGGGCCCAGGTCCTCGACGCTGCCGTCGACCAGGTCGCCGACGACGGCGATCAGATCGGGGTTCGTGGCGTTGATGGTGTCGACGACGCGCTGCGTGTGCGAGCGGCCGAGGATCGGCCCGAGGTGGATGTCGCTGACCACGGCGATCCGGAACCCGTGCGCGGCGCGCGGCAGTTTGGCGAGCGGTACGGTCACGCGCTTGACGCGCGGGCCGCGCAGCACGCCGTACGTCCCGTAGCCGACGGTGCCGAGGGCCGCGGCGGTCGCCGCGCCGCCGACGACACGGGCGACGAAGAGGCGGCGTGAGGGAACGGTGGCGGTCGCTGTGGCGAGGCTTCCTGACGGTGCGTCAGCTTCCGGGAGGCCGCGCGCTGCCTCTGAGCCGGACTCGGCCGGCGGGACCGGCTCGGCCCCGCTCCCCCCGCGTGCCGACTCCCGGCGCGCCGAATCCCGCCGCGCCAACAGTCGCCGCAGCAACGGCCGTACGACTTCGCCGACCGCGAGCGCCAGCAGCAGGTAGAGCAGGACGGCGAGCCACAGATACCCCGGCCAGGCGAGTACGCGCTGGAGCAGGAACGGCGCCCCCGACCGGCCCACGCCCAGCGCGGCGAAGGCCAGTACCGGCATGAGCACGGCGACGGCCGTACCGGCCCGGCGCCAGCCGCTGCCGTCGGCCGTAGTGTCGCGGACCAGCCGCCGCCACAGGTACCAGTGGGCCGCACCCACCACAGCGACAGCCAGCAGCACCATCAAGACGGCCAACACGATCACGAACGGCTCCTGCCCCAGTCGGCCGCGCCGCGCGACGCACCCCGTCGGGACAGTGTGCCGGGCGCCCGCCGGAGCACGGACGGCGGGCCGTGGTCAGCGGCGGCCTGCGGTCAGCGGCGGTCGTGGTCAGCCATGGTCGCGGTCAGCGGCGACCGCGGTCAGGGCACGTGCGTCGTTTCCGGTTCCGGCTGTGGCTCGTTCTCGTCCCGTTCGCGCCGCAGGGTGCGCACACTACGGAACCCGATGACCCCGATCGCCGTCCCCAGTACAAAGGACGCGACAGCCAGCAGCAGATGCACCCAGAAGTAGGCGGTCGGATCGCCCGCCTCGTCGAAGGCGAGTCCGCTGCCGTCCTGCCAGAGATTCTTTGCGAAGGTGATCCAGATCCACCAGCTCCAGACTCCGAAGGCGAGCAGGAACCAGGAGACGCGGCGGCTGAGCTTCATGGACCCAGTATCGCCGCCGGTCCCCGGTGCGAAGAGGCTGGGGTGGGGATCCATGGGCGGGGCATGTACGTTCTGGTGCGTGTCCGCTCTGAAAAAGACCGCCCTGACGGTCGTCTCCGCCGCGTTGCTGCCCGTTCTGACCGCCGCGCCCTCCTGGGCGGACGGCAAGCAGCCCCAGCCGCCCGCCTCGATGTCGAGCGTCGGCGGGACGAGGCTCGCCATGGCGGGCACGCAGGTGGATCTCGGACTCGGTGCGCCCGTCCTGCCCAAGAAGCTGTCGGGGCGGTCCTGGATCGTCGCGGACGCCGAGTCGGGCGACGTACTGGCCGCGCACAACCCGCACTGGCGGCTGGCGCCGGCCTCCACGCTCAAGATGCTCTTCGCGGACACGCTGCTGCCGAAGATGCCCAGCACCGAGCAGCACAAGGTGGCGCCCGCCGATCTGGCCGGCATGGGCGAGGGCAGCAGCCTGGTCGGGGTGAAGGAGAATCTCACCTATTCGGTCCATGACCTGTGGCTGGGTGTCTTCCTGCGCTCCGGCAACGACGCGGTGCACGTGCTGTCCGCCATGAACGGCGGCGTCAAGAAGACCGTCCAGGACATGCAGGCGCACGCCGACGAGTTGCAGGCCCTGGACACCAACGTCGTCTCGCCGGACGGGTACGACGAGCCGAGCCAGCTCTCCAGTGCCTACGACCTGACGCTGTTCGCCAGGTCGGGGCTGCAGAACAAGGACTTCCGCGCGTACTGCTCGACGGCGACGGCCAAGTTCCCCGGCGAGATGGTGAAGCCCAAGAAGGGCAAGAAGCCGAGCAAGAAGCGCTCGACCTTCGAGATCCAGAACACCAACAAGCTGCTCACCGGCGCCGGCGGCGTCAGCCCGTACCAGGGCCTCGCCGGGGTGAAGAACGGCAACACCACGCACGCCGGCGCCACCTTCACCGGAGTCGCCGAGCGCAACGGCAAGGTGCTGCTGGTCACCGTCATGAACCCGTCGTCGGACGAGAACCAGGCGGTGTACGAGGAGGCGGGGAGGCTGCTGGACTGGGGCTTCGCCTCGGCCGGCAAGGTGACGCCGATCGGCAAGCTCGTACCGCCGAAGTCGGCGAAGACCGGTACCCAGCAGGCGGGCGGCAAGCCCAGCGCCGCCGCGAAGCCCTCGCCCGACGCCGGTGCACGGGCCAACGCCTCGGCCGACGTTTCGGACGGTTCGAGCGGCGTCGGTATCGCGCTCTCCATCACGGCGGGCGCGCTGATCGTGCTGGCTGCCGCCGCCTATCTCGTCAACCGGCGCTGGCCGCTGCCGGACCTGGTCCGTCGCCGTTCGCGTCCCTGACCTGCCCGGCCCGCTCTTCCGCCGCCCGCTCCCGCTCCTCTTCGTGCTCCCGCTCCTGTTCCCGCTCCGCCGCGCGCTCCTTCTCCTGCTCCTTGCTGGGGGTGGCCGTCCAGGCGGCGCAGAACAGGAGCAGCTTCGCCATGAAGTTGATCCACAGCAGCAGCGCGACGGGCACCCCGAACGCGCCGTACATGGACTTCGAAGCGACGCCCTTCATATAGCCGCCGAGCAGCAGCTTGAGCAGTTCGAAGCCGATGGCGCCGAGCAGGGCGGCGACCGCGAGCCTGCGCCGCTCGGGCTTCACGCGCGGCAGCAGCGTCAGCACGTACAGCAGGATCAGGAAGTCGGCGACGGCGGCGACGGCGATCGCCGCGACCTGGAGCAGCACCCCGCCTGCGCCGCCTTCGGGGATGCCGAGCTTGTCGGCCGTCCAGCCGACGGCGGTCGAGCCGAACCCTGAGGCGCCGAGCGAGGCGAGGCCGACGGCGCCGAGGCCGAACAGGACCAGCGCGTCCTTGCCCTTGAGGACGATCGGATTGCCCTCGGGGCTGTCGTCCAGCTCCCAGACGGCCCGCAGGCATTCGCGCATGGAGCCGACCCAGCCGATACCGGTGAACAGCAGCAGCGCGCCCGCGATCAGCCCGACCGTGCCCGCGTTGGCGACGAGCGTGTCGATGTTGAGCTGGTCGGAGATGCCGGGCACCTGCTTGGAGATGCTGTTCTGCACCCGGTCGAGCTGCCCCTGGCTGAGCAGCGCCGCGCCGATCGCGGCGCCCACGGTGATCAGCGGGAAGAGCGCCAGGAAGCTGATGAAGGTGATGGCGGCGGCGAGTCTGGCCCAGTGGACCCGGTCGAGTGTCTCGTACGACCGCCACGCGTGCGTCTGCATCAGCCGGGCCACGAAGGGGCCGATGACGGGGAGCTTTTTCAGCCAGTCCATGGAAGGAGATTTACCCCCGAATCGGAAGTCCAGCGGTTACATCTCGGCCCCTCTCGGCCGACGGACACCGTCGGGCCCTGTCAGCCACCCATTCATACGCGCCGGATGGCGAAGGCGACAAATTATGAGGTATAGGGCGATACGGTCACCTTCATGTCTGTCTTGACGAAGGAGCACAGCCCGATGAAGGACGCCTTCGGTTCCCCGCGGTCCCTGCTCGTCCTCGGCGGCACGTCGGAGATCGGACTCGCGACGGCGCGCCGGCTGATCACCCGCGGGGTCCGTACGGTCTGGCTCGCCGGCCGGCCCTGCGCGGGGCTGGAGAGCGCGGCGGGGGCGCTGCGGGGGCTGCACGCGGACCTGGACGTCCGTACGGTCGCCTTCGACGCGCTGGAGACGGACGCGCACGAGGAGGCGCTGGGCAAGGTGTTCGCCGAGGGCGACATCGATCTGGTGCTGCTGGCCTTCGGGGTCCTCGGCGACCAGGCGCGCGACGAGGCGGCGCCGCTCGCGGCCGTGCGGGTCGCGCAGACGAACTACACCGGGGCGGTCTCGGCGGCGCTGGTGTGCGGGGCGGCGCTCCAGGCGCAGGGGCGCGGTTCGCTGGTGGTGCTGACGGCGGCGGCCGGCGAGCGGGCCAGGCGGACGGACTTCATCCACGGGTCGAGCAAGGCGGGCCTGGACGCGTTCACGCAGGGACTCGGCGACGCCATGTACGGCACGGGCGTGCACGTGATGATCGTCAGGCCCGGGTTCGTCCGGTCGAGGATGACGGCCGGCCGGCCGGCCGGGCCCGTGGAGGCGCTGGTGACGACCACGCCCGGGGCGGTCGCGACGGCGGTGGAGCTGGGGCTGCGGCGGCGCTCGGAGACGGTGTGGGTGCCGGGGGCGGCGCGGGTGGTGATGTCGGCGCTGCGGCATCTGCCGAGGGCGCTGTTCCGCAACCTGCCGCTCTGAGGCGAGCCCCGCCCGGCGCGCCTAAGGCCGCAGGGAGGAGGCGGGGTGGTCGCGCGGGCTGCTCTGCGAGGGCACCCCGCGCGTCTCGCCGCCGCCGCCGAACGCGTACTCGTGCAGCTTGCGCCACACGCCGTCGGTGCCCTGCTCGTAGAGCGCGAACGAGGTGCAGCTCCACTGCGCGCCGTACTCGGCCAGCTCCTCGTAGGCGCGGTCCATGGCGTCGTCGGCGATGCCGTGCGCCACGGTGACATGCGGGTGGTACGGGAACTGCAGTTCCCGTACCAGGGGCCCCGAGGCGTCCCTGACCCGCTTCTGGAGCCAGCTACAGGCCGAAACGCCTTCGACGACCTGGATGAAGACGACCGGCGAGAGCGGACGGAAGGTGCCGGTACCGGAGAGCCGCATCGGGAAGGGCCTGCTGGCCGCCGCGACGGCGGCGAGATGCGCCTCGACGGCCGGCAGCGACGCGTGGTCGACCTCCGTCGGCGGGAGGAGCGTGACATGGGTGGGGATGGCGTGCGCCGCGGGATCACCGAAGCCCGCACGCTGCTCCTGGAGCAGACTGCCGTACGGCTCCGGGACCGCGATCGAAACGCCGAGCGTTACGGTCCCCACGTCGTTCTCCTCACTTGATGCGCCACTCGCACCACTCGCACCGTGTGCACGTCGTCTACCGCTTCGCCGGTCATCTGATATGCCCGGCGCCGTCCGCCAGTGTGACTCGCCGCCGCCGCGCTTACCAGCGTGCCCGGTCGCCGGACCGGGTGCTCAGGGCCCGCTCGGTGCCCGCTCAGTGCTTGGCGGGCAGCAGGCCGATGCGGTCGTACGCCTGCGCCAGGGTCTCCGCCGCGACCGTACGGGCCTTGTCAGCGCCTTCCGCGAGGATCGAGTCCAGCGTCTCCGGGTCGTCCAGATACTCCTGGGTGCGGGTCCTGAACGGTGTGACGAAATCAACGACGATGTCCGCGAGGTCCGTCTTCAGCGCACCGTAGCCCTTGCCCGCGTACGCGGTCTCCAGATCCTGGATTCCGGTGCCGGTGAGCGTGGAGTAGATGGTGAGCAGATTGCTGATGCCGGGCTTCTCCGCGGCGTCGAAGACGATCTCCGAGCCGGTGTCGGTGACGGCGCTCTTGATCTTCTTCGCCGTGACCTTCGGGTCGTCCAGCAGATTGACCAGGCCCTTGGGCGTGGACGCCGACTTGCTCATCTTGATCGTCGGGTCCTGGAGGTCGAAGACCTTCCCGACCTCCTTGACGATGTACGGCGCCGGCACCGTGAACGTCTGACCGAAGCGGGTGTTGAACCGCTCGGCGAGATCGCGCGTCAGCTCGACATGCTGCCGCTGGTCCTCCCCGACGGGCACGGCGTCGGCCTGGTACAGCAGGATGTCGGCGACCTGCAGGATCGGATACGTGAACAGCCCGACCGTGGACCGGTCGGCCCCCTGCTTGGCCGACTTGTCCTTGAACTGCGTCATCCGGGACGCCTCACCGAAGCCGGTGAGGCAGTTCATCACCCAGCCGAGCTGGGCGTGCTCGGGCACATGGCTCTGCACGAACAGCGTGCACCGCCGAGGATCGAGCCCGGCGGCGAGAAGCTGGGCGACAGCGAGCCGCGTATTGGCCCGCAACTCGGCGGGAACCTGCGGAACCGTGATCGCGTGCAGGTCGACGACCATGTAGAAGGCGTCGTGGGATTCTTGCAGCGCCACATACTGGCGGATCGCCCCGAGGTAGTTCCCGAGATGGAACGAACCTGCGGTGGGCTGGATACCGGAGAGCGCGCGGGGACGGTCAGAGGGCATGTTCACCATTCTCTCAGGTACGGCGGACAACTCGGGTCCGGTCCCGGGGTGCGGCCCCGGCGACGGTCCGCGAACGTCCGCGAACAGAACGCGGCGACGGGACCCCGGGACCGGACCGAGGTGGAACCGATCTTCGGTGACCGGTGTATCAAAGGCGTGAGGACACGGGAGGGGACCCGGGAGGGGGGCCGCATCCTGACGGCTGCGGATGAGGCGGCGGTGATCGCCCGGGTGCGCTCCGGAGAGCCGGAGGCGTATGCGGAGCTGGTCCGCGCCCATACGGGCGTCGCGCTGCGGGCCGCTGTCGCCTGCGGGGCGGGGGCCGACGCCGAGGATGTGGTGCAGGCCGCGTTCTTCAAGGCGTACCGGGCGCTGGGGAAGTTCAAGGACGGTGCGCTGTTTCGCCCCTGGTTACTGCGGATTGTCGTGAATGAGACAAGGAATATGGTGCGCTCGACGGTCCGGCTCCGGGCCGCCGCCGGGCGGGAGGCGTCGCTGCTGCGCGCGGAGCCGGTGATACCCGAGTCGGCTGACCCGGCGGTCGCGGCGCTGGCGGAGGAGCGGCGTGCGCTCCTGGTGGCGGCGTTGGAGGAGCTGAGCGAGACGCAGCGGCAGGTCGTGACGTACCGGTATCTGCTGGAGCTGGACGAGGCGGAGACGGCGGAGGCCCTGGGCTGGCCGCGTGGCACGGTCAAGTCCCGGCTGAATCGGGCGCTGCGGAAGCTGAGCCGGATCGTGGCGGTGCCTGAGGGGCCGGAGGGGGGTGCCCGCACGTGACTGACGGCGGTAGCGAGGAGCGGTTGCGGGAGGAGCGACTGCCTGAGGAGCTGCGCGCGCTGGGGCGCGGTGCGGACGTCCCGTCGGTGGACGGCGCGTCGATGGCGGAGCGGGTGCTGGCGCAGTTGCTGGCCGAAGCCGTGCCGGTACCGGTCGTGGAGCCACCCGGGCGGTGGGCTCGGCTGCGGGATCGGCTGCGTGGGCAGCGGCGAGTCCTCGCTGCGGCGCTCTCCGGGTTGCTGGTGGTACTGGTGCTGACCCCGCCGGTACGAGCCGCCGTGGCCGACTGGTTCGACTTCGGCGGGGTGCGCGTGCGGTACGACCCGTCGGCGAGTCCGCGGCCGGGTGCGGAGGTGCCGGGATGCGGCCGGCCGGGAGGCCGGTCCGTGGGCTTGGCGGAGGCCGCGCGGAGCGCGGGGATCGCCCCGCGTATGCCGGCGGAGCTGGGTGCGCCGGACGCGGTGTCCCTGTCCCCGGCCTCCGGATCCGGGGGCGTGCTCAGCCTCTGCTGGCGGGAGGAGGGGCGGACGGTTCGACTGGACGAGTTCGGCGCGTGGCTGGACATCGGGTTCGTGAAGCAGGTCCAGGTTCCGCCGCGATGGGTGGAGTTGAGCGGCGCCCGTACAGGGCTCTGGTTCGAGCAGCCGCATCTGCTGCGCTTCCGGCTGCTCGGCGGCAACGGCGTCACCTGGACGGAGTCCGTGCGTACGGCGGGCCCCACGCTGCTGTGGGAGGAGCGCGGGCCGGACGGCGGCACGGAAGGCGATGTGCAGGACGGCGCCGTCACCCTGCGACTGGAGGGGGTGGCCTCGCCTGCGCGGGCGAAGTCCATCGCGGAATCGGTGCGTTGAGAGCGGAACCGGCCGGACTTGGGCGGTGTACAGAAGGTGACGCGGAGGCGGTGCGGACGGTCCGTGCGGCGCCTCGGCCGCGTCGGCAGGGGGAGAGATGCGACGGCCGGATGTGCAAATGGCCCGATGGCCGATGGTGCTCGTGGCGGTGCTGGCGCTGTCCTGGGCCTTCGCGCCGGGCGCGGTGGCGGGCGGCCCGACCAGCGTGCTGGTGGTCTCGCCGGAGAGTGAGGAGACGGCCGCTCTCTACTTCAGCGGTGCGGACTATCCGAAGCTGCTGGAGCAACTGGCGGGGCCTGGCGCCTTGGTGGGCGATTCGGCCCTGAAGGGGCAGCGGGAGCGGCCGTTCTCGATCGGCGGCAGGGCCGCGGAACGGCAGATCAATGTGACCTGGATGGTCCATGACATGACGCCCTGGCGGGTGGACCAGGTGTACATCACGCCGGGTGACCCGACGGTCTGGATATTCTCCGCCACCGAACTGTCGAGCGCCCGGGGCGGTGTGTGGCACAAGGCGGACCACCCGGCCCGGTTGCAGGGCCTGTTGACGGAGATCGGAGTGATGGGGAAGGAAACGCCCGACGGCGCTCCGGGCGTACCGTTCTCGTCCTCCTCGTGGGGGCGGGCGGCGCGGCCGGAGGCGCCTGCGCCCGGCACGGACGGCGGCTGGGGTCCGTGGTGGTGGGCGATACCCGGTGTCGCGGCAGGTGTGGTGCTCGGCCTGCTGCTGCGCCGGCAGCTCCCGCGGCTGCCGCGCCCACCGTTCGGGCGGAGCGGCGAGCCGCAGGAGAACGGGCCGCGTCAGCAGCTACTGGAGCTGTGAGCGGCGGGTTGTCCGGTCAGACGGGCAGGCCCGGGGCGGGGAAATCCTTCATGAGGGCGGCCACCTCGGTGCGGATCTTGGCCAGGGTGTCCTCGTCGCCCGCGCCGGCCGCCGTGACGCCGCGGTCGATCCAGTCGGCCACCGTGGGCATGTGGTGCGTGTCCAGGCCGCGTGAGGTGAGGGACGGGGTGCCGATGCGCAGGCCCGAGGGGTCGAAGGGCTTCCTCCGGTCGTACGGGACGGCGTTGTGGTTGACGACGAGGCCCGCGCGGTCGAGGGCCTTGGCCGCGAGTTTGCCCGGGACGTCCTTGGGGGTGAGGTCCAGCAGGATCAGGTGGTTGTCGGTGCCGCCGGAGACCAGGTCGAAGCCGCGCTCCAGCAGCGCCTCGGCGAGGGCCTTGGCGTTGGCGACGACGGACCGGGCGTACGCGGGGAAGGAGGGCAGGGCGGCCTCGTGGAGGGCGACGGCGATGGCGGCGGTGGTCTGGTTGTGCGGGCCGCCCTGGAGGCCGGGGAAGACGGCCTTGTCGATGGCCTTCGCATGGGATTCGCGCGACAGGAGCATCGCGCCGCGCGGGCCGCGCAGGGTCTTGTGGGTGGTCGTGGAGATCACGTCCGCGTGCGGCACGGGCGAGGGGTGCGCGCCGCCGACGATCAGCCCGGCGATATGGGCGACGTCGGCGACGAGTACGGCGCCGCACTCCCGCGCGATCTCACCGAAGGCCGCGAAGTCGATGGTGCGCGGGACGGCCGTACCGCCGCAGAAGATGATCTTGGGGCGCTCCTTGAGCGCCAGGTCGCGCACCTCGTCGAAGTCGATCCGGCCGGTGTCGGCGCGCACGCCGTACTGGACGCCCCGGAACCAGGTGCCGGTGGCCGAGACACCCCAGCCGTGGGTGAGATGGCCGCCCATGGGCAGCGCCATCCCCATCACGGTGTCGCCCGGCTCGGCGAAGGCCAGATAGACGGCGAGGTTGGCGGGAGACCCCGAGTAGGGCTGGACGTTGGCGTGCTCGACGCCGAACAGGGCCTTGGCGCGGGCGACGGCGAGCCGTTCGACCTGGTCGATGACCTGCTGGCCCTCGTAGTAGCGGCGGCCGGGGTAGCCCTCGCTGTACTTGTTCTGCAGGACCGTGCCGGACGCTTCGAGCACGGCGGCCGAGACGTAGTTCTCGCTGGCGATCAGCCGGAGCGTCTCGGCCTGGAGCCGTTCCTCCGCGCCGACCAGCGCGGCCAGTTCGGGGTCGGCGGCGGACAGGGCGGGGTGGTGCGGGGGCAGGGTCATGGCGTCCTCCCGGGACGACTCGGTGCTGCTCGGTCGTGGTCCCGGGGCGCCCAGGCGGGCGGCGCCTCGTGCGGTCGTGCCCGCACGGCTCCCCCGCGGTCCGTTCCGCGCTCGCCAGTCGCCGTGCCCGCCCAGGGTAGGGGCTCCCCCGCCCGATCATGTGGACGGTGACGTTTTTTCTCCACAGGTCTTCGCGGCGAGAGAAACTGGGGTATGTACCCGCCCACGCAGGACACCTTGTCCCGATCGAACGGAGAACGCGTGCCGACAACGGAGAGCGCCATCGCCTCGGCGGAGGCCCACAGTGCGCACAACTACCACCCGCTGCCCGTCGTCGTCGCTTCGGCCGAGGGGGCCTGGATGACCGACGTCGAGGGGCGGCGCTTCCTCGACATGCTCGCCGGGTATTCCGCGCTCAACTTCGGCCACGGCAACCGCCGGCTCATCGAGGCGGCCAAGGCGCAGTTGGAGCGGGTGACGCTCACCTCGCGGGCGTTCCACCACGACCGGTTCGCCGATTTCTGCACCCAGCTCGCCGAGTTGTGCGGCATGGAGATGGTGCTGCCGATGAACACCGGGGCCGAGGCGGTGGAGACGGCGGTGAAGGCCGCCAGGAAGTGGGGGTACCGCGTCAAGGGCGTGCCGGACGGCCAGGCGAAGATCGTCGTCGCGGCCGGCAACTTCCACGGCCGTACGACGACGGTCATCAGCTTCTCCACGGACCCGGAGGCGCGGGCCGACTACGGCCCGTACACGCCGGGGTTCGAGATCGTGCCGTACGGCGATCTGGCCGCGCTCGAAGCGGCGGTGACCGACAACACCGTCGCCGTGCTGCTGGAGCCGATCCAGGGCGAGGCCGGGGTGCTGGTGCCGCCGGCCGGCTATCTCGCCGGGGTACGGGAGCTGACCCGCGCGCGCGACGTGCTCTTCGTGGCTGACGAGATCCAGTCGGGGCTCGGCAGGACGGGCAAGACCTTCGCCTGCGAGCACGAGGGGGTCGTGCCCGACATGTATCTGCTCGGCAAGGCGCTGGGCGGCGGGGTGGTCCCGGTGTCCGCCGTCGTGTCGTCGGCCGCGGTGCTCGGGGTCTTCCGGCCGGGGGAGCACGGCTCGACCTTCGGCGGCAATCCGCTGGCCTGCGCGGTGGCCCTTGAGGTCATCGCGATGCTGCGGACCGGGGAGTTCCAGCAGCACGCGGCGGAGCTGGGCGACCATCTCCACCACGAACTGGGGCTGCTGGTGGGCGGCGGCGCCGTCGAGGCGGTGCGCGGCCGGGGCCTGTGGGCCGGGGTCGACGTCGTACCGTCGCACGGCACGGGCCGGCAGATCTCCGAGCGGCTGATGGAGCGCGGTGTGCTGGTGAAGGACACCCACGGCTCCACCATCCGGATCGCCCCGCCGCTGGTGATCAGCAAGGAGGACCTGGACTGGGGTCTTGACCAACTGCGCGGTGTGCTCAGCGAGTAGGCCGTACGCCGCCGCCCCGCCCCCGGGCGAACCGGGGGCGGGGGGCAGGGCAGGGGCAGGGAGAGGGCAGGGGCAGGGGGCGGCGGTTCAGCTCACCGGACCGCTGCCGTACGGCCGGGTGATGGCTTCCATGCCGTGGCCCGCCGGGTCGAGGAAGTACACGCCCCGGCCGCCGTCGTGATGGTTGATCTCGCCGGGCTGCTTCATGTGCGGATCGGCGTAGTACGTGAGCCCGGCGTCCTGGATCCGCCGGAAGATCCCGTCGAACTCCCGCTCCGTGACGAGGAACGCGTAGTGCTGCATGACGATGGACCCGGCCGGGACGGTCGCGAAGTCCAGGGTGACGCCGTTGCTGAGTTCGAGGGGGACGAACGGGCCCCAGGTGTCCCCGGCCTTCAGGCCGAGGATGCCCGCCAGGAATTCGGCGGATGCCCGGTTGTCCCGGGCGTGGACGATGGTGTGGTTCAACTGGATCGACACTGTGGAATGCCTCCGTAAGGCAAACTCACGGGCACCTCCATGCCTCACCCGGTCGGTGACCGGCACGCGATGCCGTCCGGCAATCCTAAAGGTCAGTCCTGGACAGGGTCCGGCAGTACGCGGCACAGCGCGTCGAGCGCGCCCGCCCAGGCGCTGTCGCTCGGCGTCCCGTACCCGATCACCAGCCCGTCCGCCGCCGGCAGCGGCACCCGCCTGCCGGGCCCCGCCTCCGGGTGGCGGTGGCGGCTCAGCCCGTCCACGGCGAGACCCTGCCAGGTGGCGGCCTCGACCACGGCGCGTTCGGTGCCCGGCGGGAGTTCCAGTACGGCGTGCAGCCCCGCGGCGATGCCGCGCACCGGGATGCCCGGGTTGCGCTCGGCCAGCGCCTCGACGAACTGGTCGCGGCGGCGCCGGTAGCGCAGCCGGGCGGCGCGCACATGCCGGTCGTAGCCGCCCGAGCCCATGAACTCGGCGAGCGTGAGCTGCTCCAGCGCGCTCGACGCCCAGTCGCTCCCCTTGGCCGCGACCACCTCGGCGACGAGTTCCTGCGGCAGCACCATCCAGCCCAGCCGCAGCCCCGGCGCGAGCGCCTTGCTCGCCGTGCCGAGGTACACCACCCGCTCCGGATCGAGGCCCTGGAGCGCGCCCACCGGCTGGCGGTCGTAGCGGAACTCGCCGTCGTAGTCGTCCTCCAGAATCAGTCCGCCGGTGGCGCGCGCCCAGTCGACGGCGGCGGCGCGCCGGTCGGGATGGAGCGCGACGCCGGTCGGGTACTGGTGCGCGGGCGTGAGCAGTACGGCGCCCGCGCCGGGCACATCGGCCAGCTCCCCCGTACGGGCGCCGTGCCCGTCGAGGGCCAGCGGCGGGGTGCGCAGCCCGGCCTGGGTGAGCAGGTCGCGGTGCTCGCCGAAGCCGTACGCCTCGACGGCGACGGCCCGCACCTTGCGCGCCTTGAGCACCCGGCCGAGCAGCATCAGCCCGTGCACGAAGCCCGAGCAGACGACGACCCGGTCCGGGTCCGCGTAGACCCCGCGGGCCCGCGCCAGATAGTCGGCGAGGACGGTGCGCAGTTCGATACGGCCGCGCGGATCCCCGTACCCGAACGCGTCGTCGGGCGCTTCGGTCAGCGCGCGGCGGGCCGCCTTGAGCCACTGGGCCCGGGGAAAGGCGGCGAGGTCGGGCCTGCCGGACATCAGGTTGTACGTGACCTTGCGGCTGACCGGCCGGGTCGTACGCGCCGTCCTGGCCGGCCTGCGCGGCGCCGCCCGCCGGGCGACCTGGGTCCCCGAGCCCTGCTGCGCGGTGAGCCAGCCCTCCGCGACGAGTTCGGCGTACGCGTCGGCGACGGTGTTGCGGGCGATCCCCAGGTCGGCGGCGAGCGAGCGGGACGACGGCAGCCGGGTGCCCGGGGTCAGCCGGCCGCTGCGTACCGCCTCGCGCAGGGCGTCCATCAGCCCGGCCCGCAGGCCGCCGCCGCGCAGCTCCAGATGCAGATCGGCACCGAAGGCGGTTCCACCGGCCGTTCCACCGGCCGTGCCACTGGCCCAGGAATCTGTCATGAAAGTGGACCATACCGCTGCGCCACCGGGCGCGTAGCTTCGTACCCATGACCACGAGCGAAGCAGGGCACACAGCGCCAGCCACTACGGCGGCTACGACGGACGACCGGCTCCCCGAACACACCCCCCGGCTCAATCTCGCGAAGCTCGTCCCCGACTTCTACAAGGCGATGGTCCGGCTGGAGGCGGCGACCGGTCGGGACATCGATCCGGCGCTGCACCACCTGATCAAGATCCGGGCCTCGCAGCTCAACCACTGCGCGTTCTGCCTCGACATGCACACCAAGGACGCCATCGCCTCGGGCGAGTCCGTCGAGCGGATCATCCAGCTCGGCGCCTGGGCGGAGTCGCAGCACTTCTACACCGCCAAGGAGGTCGCCGCGCTGGAGCTGACCGAGGCGGTCACCGTCCTGACCGACGGCTTCGTGCCGGACGCCGTCTACGAGAAGGCGGCGCTGCACCTCGACGAGACGGAACTGGCGCAGGTCATCGCCGCGATCACGGTGATCAACGCCTGGAACAGGCTCGGCGTCTCCGCCCGCCTCGTGCCGGGCCACCACGTGCCCGCAGCGCACACCCACTGAGCCGGAGCCGCCCGATGACCGCCGCCCTCTTCCGCGCCCTGCACCACGACCGTGCCCCCGGCGACCCGCTGGTCCTGCCCGGCCCGTGGGACGCGGGCAGCGCGCGCGTCTTCGCCGACGCGGGCTTCCCCGCGCTCGCCACCCCGAGCGCGGGGGTCGCCGCGTCCCTCGGGTACGAGGACGGCTCGACCCCGCCGGACGAGATGTTCGCCGCGGTGACCAGGATCGTACGGGCCGTCTCCGTACCCGTGTCGGCGGACGTCGAAGGCGGTTACGGCCTCTCCGCCGGGGAGTTGGTGGCCCGGGTGCTCGGTACGGGCGCGGTCGGCTGCAACCTGGAGGACTCGACGGCCGCCGGTATGAACGACCCGCAGGCGCACGCCGACTGGCTGGCGGAGGTACGGGCGGAGGCGGGCGACGCGCTGTTCGTCAACGCCCGCGTCGACACCTTCATCCACGGCTCGGGGGACCTGGCCGACGCCGTCGCCCGCGCCCGGCTCTATGTCGCGGCGGGCGCCGACTGCGTCTATCCGATCGGCGTACCGCCGCAGAGCCTGCCGGCACTGCGGGCCGGTGTCGAAGGTCCCGTCAACACGGCCGCAGGACCAGACGGACCGTCGGTGGCGGAGCTCGGCCGGCTCGGCGCGACCAGGATCACCTACGGCCCCGGCCTCCAGCGCCGCGCGATGGCGGCCGTCGCCGAGATCGCGGCGGGACTGCGGGGCTGAGCCAGGGCTGCGGGGCTGACCGACCGTCGGGGGGCGGCTCGGTCGGTCCCGCCGCAGCACGCGGTTTGACGGCCTGACGGCCTGTCGGCTCGGCGGCAACGAAAAAGCCGAGCCGCCCCCCGGCGGCTCGGCCGATCAGTTCGTACGAAACGTCAGCGTGGGACATCAGCGTGGTGTCGCGGTCCAGGCCACCAGGGGCGGCCGGACGGCGCCGCACAGCGGGTGGCCCGCGCCGTCGGTGAGGCGCAGCTTCGCCGTCAGGCAGCCGGTGCGGGTCGCCGCCTCGACGGTCCGGGGCGGCACCGCGGCGAACATCAGCTTCGCCCGGCGGAACATCGTGAAGAGTCCCGCGTCGTCGAGGGTCCCCCAGGACAGGTACACGAACCGCCCGCCGAGCCGGTTCTGCACATAGCGCCCCGTGATGTCGATGCCGGTGTCCGAGGCCGCCGCGGCGCACTCCAGCGTCCAGGCCACCGAACGGGCGTCGCCCGGCTGCGGATCGAGCACCTCGCCCGGCTGGTCCTTGCGCTGCACCCCGACATGGACGTTGTCGACCGCGTCGAAGGTGGGCCCGGGACCGATGGTGCGTCCCGGCAGGGCGGTGGCCTCGATACGGATCAGCATCACGCCATCATCGTCCATCTGCCGTTCGTACGGAGTCAGTCGTCGGTCGTCCCGCGCCGACCGTCCCGCGTCAGTCGTCCGCCGGGTCGTCCCTGACCAGCAGGCCGGCCGTCCACAGCGGCATCATCCAGTGCACGACGAAGACGCCGACCAGGACCGGCACGAGCGCCGCCTCCACCTCCACGTCCCTGATCCGGCCGACGGCCAGCACCACGAGGGCGGCGGCTGCGACCAGCAGCGAGGTCGTCCGGTGGGAGCGGGCGAGCACCTGGTCGCGCTCGACGCGCTGCCGCTCGTCCAGGACGCGGGCGCGCAGCTCCAGCAGG
This sequence comes from Streptomyces sp. NPDC087906, assembly GCF_055584925.1. Taxonomy (NCBI): domain Bacteria; kingdom Bacillati; phylum Actinomycetota; class Actinomycetes; order Kitasatosporales; family Streptomycetaceae; genus Streptomyces; species Streptomyces sp. NPDC087906. Next base: position 96,140 of record NZ_JBVJLC010000007.1, on the reverse strand, counting down.
CCGCGGGTGGCCGCGTTGATGAGCCCGGTGGCGAGGCACCACGGCAGCAGGACGCCGAGGGTCACGAAGAGCGGCCACCGCGCCTCGGTGAAGACACCGGCGATCCAGGCACCGGCCCCGACGGCGGTCAGCGCGATGTGCGCGCCGACGACCAGGCGCCTGCGGCCGGTCGTCGCGTAAAGGCCCCGCCCCTCGGGCCTGTTCATCAGTGCCCGCATGCGCCGGTCGTAGCGCGTGGGGCCTGACATCTCGCGTGCGTTCATCGCTGCTTCCTCCCGTAGACCTCGTCCGTGAGCGGGCTGAACGGCTCCAGGGAGAAGAGGGCTTCGACCGGCAGACCGAAGAACTCCGCGATCCGCAGGGCCAGATCGAGGCTGGGGTTGTACTGGCCCCGCTCGATGTACCCGACCGTCTGGTAGTGCACCCCGACGGCTTCCGCCAACTGTTGTCTGGACACTTTTCGCTCCGCCCTGACAACCGCCATTCTGTTGTGCACGTGCTCGCTCATGTATAAGAAGTACTACATTCGATCGCAGGGGCGCAACAGTGCGGGCAGCGAAAAGCCCCGACCCATCAGATGGGCCGGGGCTTCTCAGAAGCTGACAGGTGTCAGGTGTCAGATGTCAGATCAGGCCGAGCTCGCGCACCGCGTCGCGCTCCTCCTGGAGCTCCTTCACCGACGCGTCGATCCGCGCCCGCGAGAAGTCGTTGACCGACAGGCCCTGGACGATCTCGTAGGCGCCGTCCTTCGTGGTGACGGGGAAGGACGAGATGATGCCCTCGGGCACGCCGTACGAGCCGTCGGAGACGATGCCCATGGACGTCCAGTCACCGTCGGCCGTGCCGTTGACCCAGGTGTGCACGTGGTCGATCGCCGCGTTGGCCGCGGACGCGGCGGACGAGGCGCCACGGGCCTCGATGATCGCGGCGCCGCGCTTGGCGACGGTCGGGATGAACGTGTCGGCCAGCCACGCCTCGTCGTTGACGGTCTCGGCCGCGTTCTTGCCGGCGATCTCCGCGTGGAAGATGTCCGGGTACTGGGTGGCGGAGTGGTTGCCCCAGATCGTCAGCCGCTTGATGTCGGAGACGGCGGCGCCGGTCTTCCGCGCGAGCTGCGAGATGGCGCGGTTGTGGTCCAGGCGCGTCATGGCGGTGAAGCGCTCGGCCGGTACGTCGGGGGCGGCGGCCTGCGCGATGAGCGCGTTGGTGTTGGCCGGGTTGCCGACGACGAGCACCTTGATGTCGTCGGCCGCGTTGTCGTTGATGGCCTTGCCCTGCGGCTTGAAGATGCCGCCGTTGGCCGAGAGGAGGTCGCCGCGCTCCATGCCCTTGGTACGGGGGCGGGCGCCGACGAGCAGGGCCACGTTCGCGCCGTCGAAGGCGACGTTCGGGTCGTCCGTGATCTCGATGCCGCCGAGCAGCGGGAAGGCGCAGTCGTCGAGTTCCATCGCGGTGCCCTCCGCCGCCTTGAGACCCTGCGGGATCTCCAGGAGACGCAGTTTGACCGGCACGTCCGCGCCGAGCAGGTGACCGGAGGCGATGCGGAAGAGCAGCGCGTAGCCGATCTGGCCGGCCGCGCCGGTGACGGTGACATTCACGGGAGTGCGGGTCATGGCGGTCTCCGTAATACATCTGGCGGTGGGGGTCCCTGCCCCTGGTGCGGGACGTCCCGGCGCCGCCAGGAGTCCGGTTCCGGGTCGCGGATCCGAATCTTGACGTGAAGAGACATCCGGCGGTCAGGCTATCGGACCCAGGACCCCCAGCCGCTCCGGCCCCTTGTGGCACGCCTCACGGACTTGCCGCACAGCCCGGCATCCGCCTCACCCTCGTGTCCCACTTCCGTTGCGCACGGATCACACGGTGGCGGAATGGTCACCTCCGTGCCACAGCGAGCAGGCAGCCCTTGTAGCCGCTTGGCACGTCCATGACGCTGTGGAGGTCGGCGGCGCCCGTCATCATCTCGGGGGAGAAGACAGGCGCCGCCGCACTCACCCGACCTGGCGTCTCACGGCGTGGGCGTCTTGACCGTCGAGTGGACGACGTCCTCCAGGAACGGGAACTCCAGCCACGGATCGGGCTGCGTCATCAGCGCGAGCAGCACGATCGCGATGCCCAGCAGGCCGTACGTGACCATGTCCGTGAAGCGTGAACGCACGGCGAGCATGCCGACGGACGGGATCGTCCGGCGCAGCACGGCGCCGCCGATCAGGGCGATCCCGATCAGCATCGTGCCGATCCGGAACGCCTCGTCGAAGGGGTGCAGACCGACGATCAGCAGGCCGAGACCTGTCGTGCCGAGCACACTGATCAGCGGCCACTGCCGGACCGGCGCGGGCGCGTCGGGTGCGGCGGCGCGGCCACTGCCCTCGGGTCGCGCCGTGGTCGCGGGGACCTCCTCGGGAACGGCCTCGGGAACCGCCTCGGCGGCGGCGGACTGCGCGGCCGTACCGTTCACGGCACCGTTCTGCGCGGCCGTACCGTTCACGCTGCCGTTCTGAGCAGCCGCGCCGCCGTGCTGCGCCGGCGTACCGCTTGCCGCGCCGGTCTGCGCGGGCGTACCCGCCGCCGTACCGTTCTGCGCGGCCGTACCGTTCTTTGCCGCCGTACCGTGCTGTGCCGCCGGCTCCGCCGCGACCTGCGGACCCGTCGCGTCGCCCGCGCTCGTACCAGCACCCATGTGTGGTGCCCCTTTCCCGTTCGGCTCGCGTTCAGCCCGCGTCGACGACGGTACGCTCCGCCGCCTCGACGACGTTGACCAGCAACTGCGCACGTGTCATCGGGCCGACGCCGCCCGGGTTCGGCGAGATCCAGCCCGCCACATCGGCCACGCCCGGATGCACGTCGCCCACGATCTTGCCGTTCTCGTCCCGGCTGACGCCGACGTCGAGCACGGCAGCGCCCGGCTTCACGTCCTCGGGCTTGATGATGTGCGGCACACCCGCGGCGGCGACGATGATGTCGGCCTGCCTGAGCTGCGCCGACAGATCGCGGGTGCCGGTGTGGCACTGGGTCACGGTCGCGTTCTCCGACTTACGGGTCAGCAGCAGCGGGATCGACCGGCCGACCGTGATGCCGCGGCCGACGACCACCACATGCGCGCCGTTGATCTCCACGCCGTGGTGGCGCAGCAGTTGGATGATCCCGTACGGGGTGCAGGGCAGCGGCCCCGTCTCGTTCAGCACCAGCCGGCCGAGGCTCATCGGGTGCAGTCCGTCGGCGTCCTTGTCCGGGTCCATCAACTCCAGCACCCGGTTGGTGTCGATGCCCTTGGGCAGCGGGAGCTGCACGATGTAACCGGTGCAGTCGGGGTTCGCGTTCAGCTCCAGGACCACCGCCTCGATGTCCTCCTGCGTTGCCGTGTCCGGCAGTTCGCGCTGGATCGAGGCGATACCGACCTCCGCGCAGTCGCGGTGCTTGCCGTTGACGTACCAGCGGCTGCCCGGGTCGTCCCCGACGAGCAGGGTGCCGAGGCCCGGGGTCAAGCCTCGCTCCTTGAGAGCCGCCACTCGGACGGTCAGTTCGGACTTGATCGCGGCTGCGGTGGCCTTGCCATCGAGAATCTGGGCGCTCATGGCCCCATCCTCGCGGATGACCCCTCCCCTGTTCCAATTCAAGGCCCGCACGGACCGGTGCATAGGTTGCACTTACACAACGCATACGTCATACGACTGGACAGAAAGTCGGACGGAATACCACGATGACCGCGCAGAGCGCGGAAAGTGTCGGGGGAACGATCCGCTCAGTCATGTCCTGTTCCTCCGCGCGGGCCGCGCCGACCCCGCACCACCGACGGAGGAATACCGCAATGAGCTTCGGCGACCCGAACAACCCGTACGGCCAGCAACAGGGTCAGCCGGGCAGCACACCCCAGGGCCAGCCCGGATACGGCTACCCCCAGCAGACCCCGCAGGGCGTCCCGCAGCAGGGGTACGGCTACCCGCAGCAGCAGCCCGGCCAGCCCTACGGCTACCCGCAGGCACCCGGCCAGGGCGGATACGGCTACGGATCGGCCCCCAGTTACGCGAACTGGGGCCAGCGCTTCCTCGGCACGCTCGTCGACGGTCTCGTCTTCCTCGTCCCGTACCTCATCGCCCTCATCGGCTACAGCAGCGACGGCGCCGTCTCCGCGATCTTCGCGGTCATCGGCACCCTCGTACTGATCGGGATAGCCATCTGGCAGCTCATCAAGGAGGGCAGGACGGGGCAGACCATCGGCAAGAAGGCCGTGGGCATCCGTCTGGTCCGCGAGTCGGACGGCCAGCCGCTGGGCGTCGGCATGGCGTTCGTCCGCCGCCTCGCGCACTTCCTCGACAGCATTCCGTGCTACATCGGCTGGCTGTGGCCGGCGTGGGACGAGAAGAGCCAGACGTTCGCCGACAAGGTCTGCTCGTCCATCGTCATCCGGACCAAGTGACGCGTGCGCTGACGACAGCCGCAGGACCGCACGAGGGCCGCGCTCCCCTGGAGGGGAGGCGCGGCCCCTGTGCGTGCGGGTCCTTCATGGACGTATCGCGTGCGGGTCCCTCACGTACGTATCGCGTGCGGGTCCCTCACGTACGTATCAGTGGAAGAAGTGCCGCGTCCCGGTGAAGTACATCGTCGCGCCGGCCTTCTCCGCCGCCTCGACCGACTGCGCGTCACGGACCGAACCGCCCGGCTGCACCACGGCCTTGACGCCCGCTTCGAGCAGTACCTCAAGACCGTCGGAGAACGGGAAGAACGCGTCGGACGCCGCGTACGCACCCCGCGCCCGCTCCTCCCCCGCGCGCTCGACGGCGAGCTTCGCCGAGTCGACGCGGTTGACCTGCCCCATGCCGACGCCGACGGAGGCGCCGCCCTTGGCGAGCAGGATCGCGTTGGACTTGACGGCGCGGCTGGCGCGCCAGGCGAAGGCCAGCTCGGCCAGTTCGGCCTCGGACAGCGCGTCGCCGGTGGCGAGTGTCCAGGTGGCCGGGTCGTCGCCGTCCGCCTGGAGCCGGTCGGTGACCTGGAGCAGCGCACCGCCGTCGACGGCCTTCACCTCGACGGAGTTGGCCGGGGCACCGGCGCAGCGCAGCACCCGGATGCTCTTCTTGCGGGCCAGCACCTCGACGGCGCCGTCCTCGTAGTCGGGCGCCACGATGACCTCGGTGAAGATCTCGGCGACCTGCTCGGCCATCGCCACCGACACCGGCCGGTTGACGGCGATCACCCCGCCGAACGCGGAGACGGGGTCGCAGTCGTGGGCCTTGCGGTGCGCCTCGGCCACGTCGTCGGCGATGGCGATCCCGCACGGGTTGGCGTGCTTGATGATCGCGACGCACGGCTCGGCGTGGTCGTAGGCGGCCCGGCGCGCGGCGTCCGTGTCGGTGTAGTTGTTGTACGACATCTCCTTGCCGTGCAACTGCTCGGCCTCGGCGAGGCCGCCCGTACCGCTCGTGTACAGCGCGGCGGGCTGGTGCGGGTTCTCGCCGTAGCGCAGCACCGCCGACCGCTCGTACGTGGCACCGAGGAACTGCGGGAAGCCGGAGTCGTCGGCGGCGTAGTCCTCGTTGAACCAGGACGCCACGGCCACGTCGTAGGCGGCGGTGTGCTGGAACGCCTCGGCGGCCAGCCGCTTGCGGGTCGCCAGGTCGAACCCGCCGTCCCGCACGGCCGCGAGCACGTCCGCGTACCGGTCGGGGCTGGTGACGATGGCGACCGACGGGTGGTTCTTGGCGGCGGCGCGCACCATCGAGGGGCCGCCGATGTCGATCTGCTCGACGCACTCGTCCGGGGTGGCCCCGGACTCGACGGTCTCGCGGAACGGATACAGATTCGAGACGACGAGTTCGAAGGGCTCGATGTCCAGTTCGGCCAACTGCTCGCGGTGCGAGTCGAGCCGGAGGTCGGCGAGGATGCCGGCGTGCACGCGCGGGTGCAGCGTCTTGACCCGGCCGTCCAGCGTCTCGGGGAAGCCGGTCAGCTCTTCGACCTTGGTGACGGGCACCCCGGCGGCGGCGATCTTCGAGGCCGTCGATCCTGTCGAGACCAGCGTGACGCCTGCCTCGTGCAGCCCGCAGGCCAGCTCTTCGAGGCCCGTCTTGTCGTAGACACTGACCAGCGCGCGGCGGATCGGCCGCTTGGTACCTTCGGCGGTCACTGGATTGACACCTTTCGTCCCTCAATGCGGTAGCCGTGCCGGGCCAGACGCCCCACGACATCGACGAGCAGCCGTCGCTCGACTTCCTTGATGCGCTCATGGAGCGCTTCGCCACCGTCCTCGTGGTCCTCGTCCCGCACCTCGACCACCGCCTGGGCGATGATCGGGCCGGTGTCGACACCGTCGTCGACGAAGTGGACGGTGCAGCCGGTGACCTTCGCCCCGTACGCGAGCGCGTCGCGTACGCCGTGGGCACCGGGAAAACTGGGCAGCAGGGCGGGGTGCGTGTTGATGAAGCGCCCGCCGAACCTCGCGAGGAAATGCTTCCCCACGATCTTCATGAAGCCGGCCGAGACCACCAGATCGGGCTCGTACGCCGCGGTGGCGGCGGCCAGCGCCGCGTCCCACTCCTCGCGCGTCCCGTGGTCGGCCACCCGGCAGACGAAGGTCGGCAGCCCGGCGCGCTCGGCGCGCTCCAGACCGGCGATGGAGCCGCGGTCGGCGCCGACAGCGACGATCCGCGCGCCGTAGGACTCCGGATCGTCGCCGATGGCGTCGATCAGGGCCTGCAGATTCGTACCGGATCCGGAGACCAGGACCACGAGACGGGAGAGGGGCGCGGAGGCCACGACGGGCGCCTTTCTGTGCGCGAGCACGGCCTCGGAGAGAGGTCCCTGCGGGCTTTGTGTGGTCGTACGAACAAATCGTGTCCCGCGATCTGGGGAACTCTACGAAGGAGCCGACCGTCAGCAACGATACCGGCACACCGAGACGCCCCCACGGGACGGGGGCGTGGCCGGGAGGTAGCGTCAGGGGACAGGGTTCCGTCTCTCGACGGGCCATACGAGACCAAGACCCCCGCGCGCAGGGTCTGAGGGGAAGACGTTCACCAGATGCCGGACCGACGCCGCCGCACGGCACTCCACCTCCCGCCGCCCTCCGGGCCGGTGCTGCTGCAGCGGGAACGCCAGTCCTCTTCCACCGGGCCTTCGGGGTCGTCCGGGTCGTCGGGACCTGCCGAACCGGAGGACTCGGGCACGGGCTCGGGCTCGGGCTCGGGTTCCGCTTCCGGCTCGGGTTCCGGATCGGGCTCGGGTTCCGGATCGGGCTCCTCAGGGCCTTCCGGTCCTTCCGGTCCTTCCGACGACAATCCGTTCGCGCCTCCGCCCGAGGACAGACCCGACCAGCCGTGGCGGCCCCGCCACCACGGCGGCGGTGACTCCCCCGACGACGGTTCGGGCGCCGACGGCGACCGTCCGGTCTGGGGCAGCCAGTGGAGCAGCCGGCAGCCGGGCCGTTCGCAGGGCGGTTTCGGCAGCCGTCCCGGCAGCCGGAACACCCCCGATCCGCAGCGCGGCAGGCCGGGCCAGGGGCCTGGCCAGGGCGGTCCCGAAGGGGGCCGCGGGCTGCGCTGGGACCCGACGGACCCGGCCCAGCGGCGCGCCCGCTACGCCCTGCTGGCAGGAATGTGGGCCTTCTTCTTCGCGCTGTTCAACTTCCCCGAGATCGCGCTGCTGCTCGGCGCGCTCGGCCTGTACTGGGGCATCAGCTCGCTGCGGAACAAGCAGCCCGCGCAGCGTACGGAGGGCCGCGCGACGGCCGGCCGGCCCGACCCGTTCAACGCCCCGGCGCAGCCGTCGGCCGATCCTTCGGACCGCGCGCCTGCCGACGACGGACCGCAGCGGTCGCCGGCCCGGGGCGGGCAGCGACCGGCGGCCGGTGCGAGCGGTGCGACCGGTGCGAGCGGTGCGACCGGTACGGGCAAGCCGCAGACGACGGCCGCGGTGAGCGGGATCGTGACGGCCGGGCTCGCGCTGGCGATCGTGGCGGCGACGTTCACGGTGCAGCTCGTCTACCGCGACTACTACACGTGCGTGGACGACGCCCTCACCAAGACGGGTCAGATCTCCTGCAACGACGAACTGCCGCACTCGCTGGTCTCGGTCTTCGGGATCAAGGAGTAGCACCCGGCGGGGTGTCGCCCTCGTCGGCGTCGGCCTGATCGGTCTTGGACTCGCTCTCCTCCGTGGAGGGCGGCTCCGGCTGCTGAAGGGGCGGCGTCACAGGTACGGCGGGTGGGGCCGGTACGACCGGTGGAGCCGGTGCGGGCAGATCGGGCACCGGACCGTCCGCGACCTCCTTGAACGCGGCCCAGCGGGCCTCTCGCGCGTCGTCGTCGTGCCAAGCCTCGGCCGGCAGGAAGTCGTAGTCGGCGTCCAGGTCGGCGTCGGCCCCGGGCCCTTCCGCCGCCGGATGCGCGGGCTGCGGTACGGCGGCGACCGCCGAGGCCACGGCCGGTGCGCCGTCGGCCCGTGCGCCGGTCCACCACAGCAGCGCCCGCCACCAGGCCACCTTCGGGGTCTCCGCGGCAGCAGCCGCCCCGGTGGCCGTCTTCGTCCCGGTCCCGGCAGCCGCGACCGGCTCCACCGCCCCCCGTACCTCCACCGGCGGGACCGTTTCGTGCTCCGCCGTGTCCACGTCCTTGACGCGCCGCTCCCGCAGCCGCCAGGCCCGTAGCCCCAGCGCCACCGGCAGGCCGACGGCCAGCGTCCACACCAGCGCCGCTGCGCCCGTCAGCCACCACAGCGGCCCGAACTCCGCCAGGTCGTGGGTCCCGAGCGGGCCGCCGGCGGCAGCCGCCAGCAGCGCGGTCAGCGCCCCGCAGCCGGCGCCGCCGACCAGCACCGCCACCGCCGTCTGGCGCGCGGTCCAGGACTCCTCGCGCAGCGCGTACGGGGGCGCAGCCACCCGCACCGTGAACCAGGCGACCACCAGTCCCGCGACCATCGGGACCGCGACGGCGGCCCAGTGCACCGGCGTGCCCGACGTCCCGGGCACGGCAGCGAGCAGCGGGAACGCGGGCGCCTCCGGGCTGCCGGTGACGCCGAGCGGGCCGACCGTCGCCCCCGTACCGAGGGCGAATCCCGGGCCGAGGCCGTACGCGGCGCCCCAGACCGCCGCGTTCGGTACGAGCACGAGCCCCAGCAGCATGACCGCGAACCGCCCCGACCAGATCCCGGAGAGCCGCAGGAACGATTCCTGCGCCGCGTCGCCGTGCCACACCAGCGAGACCCCGACGAGCAGCGCCCCGCCGCCCAGCAGGACGGCGGCGCCCGCCGCCCCCGAGCGCAGCGCGGCGCCGGTCCTGCGCCGGGTCGCGGGAGCCCAGACCGTACGGACGAGGAACGCCCGTACGGCCTCCGGCAGCCACAGCGGCAGCGCTCCCGCCGAGCGCCCGGTGCCCGACCAGGCGCCTGCGACGGTGGCCGGTACGACGACGAGCGGCAGCGTGAGAGCGGCGCGCAGCGGCGACGCGGTGAGCGGGCCGCCCGTCACGTAGAGCACGACAGCGGCGCTGACCAGCAGATATCCGCCGGCCACCGTGGTCACGGCGCCGAGTGCCGTGAGCTGGGGCCGGCCCTCGTCGGGTTCCGTCGTGTCGCGCGCGGCCCGGTAGGCGAGCCAGACGGGCAGGAGCACGAGCAGCAGGGGGACGACGCCGAGCGGCGCCGGCGTCCCCGAGAGGGTGTCGGGCCGGGTCAGCTCGACGCCGTGCGCGAGCAGCCAGAGCGCCGCTGCGACGTGCATGGCGCCCCCCGCGCCGCTGTCCGGGTACGGCGAGCTGATCCACAGCGCCATCACGAGGACGGCGATGGCGCCGAGTCCGAGCCCCGCCGCGATGATCCCGCGCAGGAAGGACGCGGTCAGCGCGGCGGCCCGGCCACGCTCGGCGGCCGAGGCCGAGGACAGCGGCATACCGCGATCAGTCACCTGGGTCACGCCGCCATGCTGCCAACGACACGCGCTTTAATCGCGTAACGGGCGAATGGTCGCCGTGTCGCTCAATATACGCTTATGTACTTTTTCGCCCAGTACAGTGCTGCGGGGAGTCCGTCATGACACAGAGCACCAAGGACAGCGCCCCCGCGCCCCCGCTGCCCGTCCCCAAGGAACGGCGCCGGCTGCGCGAGGCGAAGTCCATGACGGCCAAGCAGGTCGCTGCGGCCTTGGGCGTCACGCAGTCGACGCTACGGGGCTGGGAGACCGGCAGGGCCGCTCCCCGGGGCCGTAAGCGTGACGCGTACGCGCGACTGCTGGCCGGCTACGCCGCCGAGCTGCGGGAGCAGGAGGAGAAGGACGAGCGGGAGGCCGCCGAGGTCCGCGCGGCGGCCCGGCAACGCGCCGCGACGGCCGCCGCCACGACGGCCGCCGCACCGGCCCTCGCGCCCGACACTTCCGCACCTGCGGCACCCGCGGCGGGCGCGGTGGCGGTGATCGAGCCGCCCGCCGTGAAGGTCAACATCACCAAGTCCCCGCCGTACACCAAGGCCGACACGGCCGAGCAGGCGTTCGACGCGCTGTACGCGTACGCGGCGCCCGCCCTCGTCCGCCAGACGTATCTGCTGACCGGCCGGCGCGCGCTCTCCCAGGAGTCCGTCGAGCGCGCGTTCCACCTCGCCTGGCACCGCTGGCCCGAGGTGGCCGTCGACCGCGATCCGGCGGGCTGGGTGCGGGCCGCCGCCTACGAGTACGCGCTGTCGCCGTGGCACCGGCTGCGGCTCACCCACCGGCGCCCGGACCCGGCGGCAGCGGCGGCCGAGCGCGAAGGACGGCCGCTGCGTGAGGCGCTGCTGCGGCTGCCGCCCCGGCACCGGCGCACGCTGCTGCTCTACGACGGTCTCGGCCTCGACCTGCCGGAGACGGCGGCCGAGACGGAGGCGAGCACCCCGACGGCGGCCAACCGGCTGCTGCACGCGCGGGAGGCGGTCGCCGAGCGGGTGCCCGAGCTGGCCGACCCGGACGAGCTGCACGCGAAGCTCGGCAGCCTCACCCGTACCGTCGCCCCGCCGTCGATCGCACCGGCGGGCGCGGTACGGACCGCGAGCGAACGGCGGGCCAAGTTCTGGACGCGGTCGGCCGTCGCCCTCACCGTACTGATCATCGGGGCGACCGCGTTCACCGTCGCCACGGCGCCGAGGCAGTACGAGCCGCCGCGCGCGCCGAGCGAGCGGGTCGGCGGGGTGCCGCAGCGCGGCGGCCCCGAGCAACTGACCGGCGCGGACCTGAAACTGCGCGCGAAGCTGATGGACGAGCCGCTGAGCGGCCCTCCCCGGCTGGTGCCGACGGCGCACTGATGGATGCGCGTTGATCGCCTGCGGAACCGCGCACGGCCGGTCCCGCACCCCTGATGTCCGGGGTGCGGGACCGGCCGCGTGTGTGCGCTGTGACGGCGCGTGCCGTCAGCAGTCAGCCGTCAGCCCGCGAGGATGGCGCGCGCCAGCTCGGCGGTCTCGGTCGGGGTCTTGCCGACCTTCACGCCCGCTGCCTCCAGGGCTTCCTTCTTCGCCTGCGCCGTGCCGGAGGAGCCGGAGACGATGGCGCCCGCGTGGCCCATCGTCTTGCCCTCGGGCGCGGTGAAGCCCGCGACGTAGCCGACGACCGGCTTCGTCACGTTCTTGGCGATGAAGTCGGCGGCGCGCTCCTCGGCGTCGCCGCCGATCTCGCCGATCATCACGATCAGGTCGGTCTCGGGGTCGGCCTCGAACGCCTCAAGGGCGTCGATGTGCGTCGTACCGATGACCGGGTCGCCACCGATGCCGACGGCGGACGAGAAGCCGATGTCGCGCAGCTCGTACATCATCTGGTAGGTCAGCGTGCCGGACTTGGACACGAGACCGATCCGGCCGGGCTTGGTGATGTCGCCCGGGATGATGCCGGCGTTGGACTGGCCGGGGGTGATCAGACCCGGGCAGTTCGGGCCGATGATCCGGGTCTTGTTGCCCTTCGAGCCCGCGTACGCCCAGAAGGCGGCGGAGTCGTGGACGGCGATGCCCTCGGTGATGACGACGGCGAGGGGGATCTCCGCGTCGATCGCCTCGACGACGGCGGCCTTCGCGAAGGCCGGCGGTACGAAGACGACCGACACGTCGGCGCCGGTCTCCTTGATCGCGTCGGCGACGGAGCCGAACACGGGGACCTCGGTGCCGTCGAAGTCGACGGACGTGCCGGCCTTGCGGGGGTTCACACCGCCGACGATGTTGGTGCCGTCGGCGAGCATGAGCTTGGTGTGCTTCATGCCGGTGGCGCCGGTCATCCCCTGGACGATGACCTTGCTTTCCTTGGTGAGGAAGATAGCCATGGTTGTGGTTTTCCCTCTTCCCTTACTTCGCAGCCGCGAGCTCGGCGGCCTTGTCGGCCGCACCGTCCATGGTGTCCACGCGCTGCACGAGCGGGTGGTTGGCGTCCGACAGGATCTTGCGACCCAGCTCAGCGTTGTTGCCGTCGAGCCGCACGACGAGCGGCTTCTCGACCTTCTCGCCCTTGGAGGCGAGCAGTTCGAGGGCCTGCACGATGCCGTTGGCGACCTCGTCGCACGCGGTGATGCCGCCGAAGACGTTGACGAAGACGGACTTGACGTCCGGGTCGCCGAGGATGATCTCCAGGCCGTTCGCCATGACCTCGGCCGAGGCGCCGCCGCCGATGTCGAGGAAGTTGGCCGGCTTCACACCGTTGTGCTTCTCACCGGCGTACGCGACGACGTCGAGGGTCGACATGACCAGGCCCGCGCCGTTGCCGATGATGCCGACCTCGCCGTCGAGCTTCACGTAGTTGAGGTTCTTCGCCTTGGCGGCGGCCTCAAGGGGGTTGGCTGCCGCCTTGTCCTCAAGCGCCGCGTGCTCCGGCTGGCGGAAGTCCGCGTTCTCGTCGAGCGAGACCTTGCCGTCCAGCGCGATGATCTTGCCGTCGCCGGACTTGACCAGCGGGTTCACCTCGACAAGGAGGGCGTCCTCCTTGATGAAGACGACCCACAGCTTCTGCAGGACGTCGGCGACCTGGTCCGCGATCTCGGCCGGGAACTTCGCGGCGGCGACGATCTCGGCGGCCTTCTCGGGGGTGCAGCCCTCGTTGGCGTCGACAGGGATCCTGGCGAGCGCCTCGGGGTTCTCCTCGGCGACGACCTCGATCTCCACGCCGCCCTGCACGGACGCCATGGCGAGGAACGTGCGGTTGGTGCGGTCGAGCAGGAACGAGACGTAGTACTCGTCCGCGATGTTCGCCGTCTCGGCCAGCATCACCTTGTGGACCGTGTGGCCCTTGATGTCCATGCCCAGGATCTGGCCGGCCTTCTCGACGGCGTCCGCCGGGTCGGAGGCCAGCTTCACACCGCCGGCCTTGCCCCGGCCGCCGACCTTGACCTGCGCCTTGACGACGGCCCTGCCGCCGAGACGCGTGGTGACCTCTCGGGCCGCCTCAGGCGTGTCGATGACTTCACCGGCCAGCACCGGTACACCGTGCTTGGCGAAGAGGTCCCTCGCCTGATACTCGAACAGGTCCACGCGTGTCCGCTCCGTCCCTATGTCTGTGATTCCGCAGCCTGGTGATCGCGGGTTCGTTGGGTGCGTGGGCGTGCCGCGAAGGGCAACGTGACTGCGCTGTCACAGAGGGAGGCGTACACGCTGTCCGGTACGCGGCATGTCCGTCTCGCAGGTTATCCCCGAGGGCGGTGGGACCCTAAATCGCAGATCACACCTGAGCGGTGATACCTGTCACAGATCGTACGAACGGGCGACCGGCTCGTCCGGTACGGGCAGCGGACGCTTCTCTATCGCGGCGGCCATCACGTCGGGAAACAGGTCAGGGGTGCAGGCGAAGGCGGGGGCGCCCAGCTCGGCGAGCGCCGCCGCGTGCTCCCTGTCGTACGCGGGCGCTCCCTCGTCGGACAGCGCGAGCAGAGCGACGAACTGCACGCCCGACGCCTTCATCGCGGCCACCCGCTTCAGCATCTCGTCGCGTATACCGCCCTCGTAGAGATCGCTGATGAGCACGACGACGGTGTCGGCGGGCCGGGTGATCTGCGACTGGCAGTACGCCAGGGCGCGGTTGATGTCGGTGCCGCCGCCGAGCTGGGTGCCGAACAGCACGTCCACCGGGTCGTCGAGCTGGTCGGTGAGATCGACCACGGCCGTGTCGAAGACGACGAGCCGGGTGGCGATGGAGCGCATCGAGGCGAGGACCGCGCCGAAGACGGACGCGTAGACGACGGAGGCCGCCATCGACCCCGACTGGTCGATGCAGAGCACGACGTCCTTCTTCACCGACTGGGCGGCCCGCCCGTATCCGATCAGCCGCTCGGGCACGATCGTGCCGTGTTCGGGCAGGTAGTTCTTGAGGTTGGCCCGGATCGTGCGGTCCCAGTCGATGTCGCGGTGGCGCGGCCTGCTGATCCGCGCCGACCGGTCGAGCGCGCCGGTCAGGGTGGCGCGGGTGCGGGTGGCGAGCCGCTTCTCGATGTCGTCGACGACCTTGCGCACGACGGCGCGTGCGGTCTCCTTCGTCGTCTCGGGCATGGCTTTGTTGAGCGAGAGCAGGGTGCCGACGAGATGCACGTCGGCCTCGACGGCCTCCAGCATCTCCGGCTCCAGGAGCAGCGCGGAGAGCCCGAGCCTGCTGATGGCGTCGCGCTGCATGACCTGGACGACCGAGGTGGGGAAGTACGTACGGATGTCGCCGAGCCAGCGCGCGACGGACGGCGCCGACGCGCCGAGCCCGGCCGAGCGGTCGGAGCGCCCGCCGCCGCCCTTCCCCGCGCCGTACAGCGCGGACAGCGCACCGTCCATGGCCGCGTCCTGGCCGGTCAGCCCCCGGCCCGTGCCGTCGGCCGCTCCCCCGCCGAGCACGAGGCGCCAGCGGCGCAGCCGCTCGTCCACGGCGCCGTCGCGCACGCTGCCTGTGCCGGTTCCTGTTGTGCCGTTCGCCGTCATCGGGCCACCTCCGTCAGTTCGTCGCCGAGCAGCAGTCGCAGCACGGGCAGTACGGCGTTGGCCCGCGGTCCGTCGAGTCCGGCGCCGAAGCCGGGGGCGCCCGCTTCGGCCTGCGCGGGAGCGCCGCCGCCGTCGGATGTCGCGGGGCCGCGTCTGACCAACTCGCCGAGAGTGCGCCGCACTCCGGACTCGTACGCGGCGAAGGTGCGCCGCAGCAGCGGCAGCACGTCCGTGAACGCCGCGTCGGGTACGCCGGTCAGCCAGGCGTCGAGCAGGCCGAGCAGCCGCTCGTCGTGCACGAGCAGCATCCCGCCGCCCGAGGCACCGCCGACGAATCCCTCGACCCAGGCCGCCGCGTCGGCCGGTGGCGTGCCCGGGGACAGCGCGAGGCTCATGAACCGCGCCGCTTCGTCCTCTTCGAGCCGTCCGTCGTCCAGCAGCAGCCGGGCGGCCCGTCCTCTGATCACACCGGGCACGGTGTCGCGGGCGGCGAGCTTGTGCAGCACCGCTCCCCAACGCTCGCCCATCGCCGGCGAGTTGTCCGGGAGGAGTCCGATGGCGGTGTGGACGCTGTCGAGATGGCCGCGCATCTCGGCGGCGCCGTCCTCGTCGAGTCCCGTGCAGGCGGGCGGCAGTCCGACGCAGACGCGCTCCACGAGTCCGGCGGCGACCTCGCCGAGCGCCGCCGTGTCCGTGGACCGCACGTCGCCGTAGCGCAGCGAGCGGGCGAGGGCGGGCAGGGCCTGGGCGAGATGGCCGACGTCCGCGTCGAGCGCGGCGCGGTCCGCGAGGGCGCGCATCACGACGGGCAGCGCTTCGGGCAGTTCGGCGAGCAGGCAGTGCTCGGCGAG
Source organism: Streptomyces sp. NPDC087906 (assembly GCF_055584925.1). Classification (NCBI taxonomy): domain Bacteria; kingdom Bacillati; phylum Actinomycetota; class Actinomycetes; order Kitasatosporales; family Streptomycetaceae; genus Streptomyces; species Streptomyces sp. NPDC087906. Next base: position 80,406 of record NZ_JBVJLC010000007.1, on the reverse strand, counting down.
CGCGGTGATCTCGGCGAGCGCGGTCGCTTCGACGGCCCGCGACGCGGCCTTGGCGGTGGCGGCGGTGAGCACGGTCGTGCCCCAGACGCCGGCTTCGGCGACCCGTACGTACAGCTCGGGCTCCCAGCGCAGCCGCCAGCTCTCCCGGAACGTGCCGGTGCTGCCCCGTCCGGCCGACGGTTCGCCCCAGCCGATGGCGAGCAGCCGCAGCCGGTGCAGCAGCCTGCTGCGACCGGCGTCGGTCTCCTTGCGCAGGTCGAGGTCCAGCTCGCGCTCCAGCGCCTCGGGCTTGAGCCGCAGGGTGCGCTGCGCGCGGGTGAGGTCGCGCTGGAGCGGTACGGCGGGCGCGGCGTCCGGGACTTCACCGAGCACGTCGCCGACGACGAGCCGGTCCCTGATGAGAGCGAGCGGCACGTCCGACCCCTCGCACAGCACGGCCCTGACGGCGTCGGTCGTCTCGGTCAGACCGGGCAGCGGGCGGCCGCGCAGGACGGCCAGGGCCTCGGCGAGCCGTACCGCCTCGATGACATGGGCGGAGGAGACGATCCGGTCCTCCTCCCGCAGCAGCCCGGCGACCTTGGTCAGCCAGCGCTCGACGGGCCGGTCGGCCACCCCGAACAGGTGGGCGTACCAGCCGGGTGAGTCGATCCCCGCGCCGTAGCCGCTGTGCCGGGCGAGCCTGCGATGGGTCCAGGGCACCCAGGTCAGTTCCGTCCTGACCTTCGGCAGCCCTTTCAGCAGGGCCCGGTCGGCGGTGGCCGTGGTGCGTTCCATCAGTGCGGGCACATGCCAGGCCCCGCAGACGACGGCGACCTCGGCCGCGCCGAACTCCTTCTGCGCCGCGCGCAGTTGGATACGCATATGGGCCTCGCGGACCAGATCGCGGCCGTGCCCGCCGACGCCGTACGCCTCCCGCAGCGCCCCCATCGCCTCGGCGAGCGCCTCGAACGGCGCGAAGGGGTCGCCGGCTCCCGGGCCCTGGTGCTCGACGACGTCCTCCCACCAGCGCTCGGGGTCGTCGTACCCCGCGGTCTCGGCGAGCACGGCGAGCGGATCGATCCGCAGCTCTTCGACGGGCTCGTCGGGCCCGTCGCCCGCCTCTTCGGTCTCCTCGGCGAGGGTGTGGGCCGCCGGCAGGTCGATGAACCGTACGGGTACGTCATGGCCGAGCGCCCAGCGGATCGCGACCCACTCCGGGGAGAACTCCGCGAGCGGCCAGAACGCGGCGCGCCCCGGGTCGTCCACGGCATGCGCGAGCAGCGCGACGGGCGGGCGCATCGTCTCCTCTGCGGCCAGCGCCACCAGCGCGTCGCCCTCGGGCGGCCCCTCGATGAGCACGACGCCCGGCGCCGCCGCTTCGAGCGCCGCCCGGACGGCCCGCGCCGACCCCGGGCCGTGGTGCCGCACCCCGAGCAGCAGCGGCCCCCGCCCGGCCGCCTCCCGCGCGGCGCTCACACGCTCACCTCGCGGCAGGCGCGGTAGAAGTCCTTCCAGCCGTCGCGCTCGCGCACGACCGTCTCGATGTACTCCTGCCAGATCACCCGGTCGGCCGCCGGGTCACGGACGACGGCGCCGAGGATGCCCGCGGCGACGTCGGCGGGGCGCAGCACGCCGTCGCCGAAGTGGGTGGCGAGGGCGAGGCCGTTGGTGACGACCGAGATCGCCTCGGCCGTGGAGAGCGTGCCCGAAGGCGACTTGAGTTTCGTACGGCCGTCGGTCGTCACTCCGTCGCGCAGCTCGCGGAAGACCGTGACGACGCGGCGGATCTCGTCGATGCCCTCGGGTCCCGTGGGCAGTTCGAGCGAGCGCCCGATCTGGTCGACACGGCGCGAGACGATCTCGACCTCCGCCTCGGGGGTCGCGGGCAGCGGCAGCACGACGGTGTTGAAGCGCCTGCGCAGCGCGCTCGACAGGTCGTTGACCCCGCGGTCGCGGTCGTTGGCCGTGGCGATCACGTTGAACCCCCGCACCGCCTGGACCTCCTGGCCCAGTTCGGGGATGGGCAGGGTCTTCTCCGACAGGATCGTGATGAGCGAGTCCTGGACGTCGGCGGGGATACGGGTCAGCTCCTCGACCCGGGCCGTCATGCCCTCGGTCATGGCCCGCATCAGCGGGCTGGGCACCAGCGCCGCCCTGCTGGGGCCGTTGGTCAGGAGCTGCGCGTAGTTCCAGCCGTAGCGGATCGCCTCCTCGGGTGTGCCTGCCGTGCCCTGCACGAGCAGCGTCGAGTCGCCGCTGACCGCCGCCGCGAGATGTTCGGACACCCAGGTCTTGGCGGTGCCGGGCACGCCGAGCAGCAGCAGCGCCCGGTCGGTGGCGAGTGTGGTGACGGCGACCTCGACGATCCGCCGCGGCCCGACGTACTTCGGCGAGATGACCGTCCCGTCGGGGAGCGTGCCCCCGAGCAGATAGAGGGACACGGCCCACGGCGACAGCAGCCAGCGGGCCGGCCTCGGCCGGTCGTCGGCGGCGGCCAGCGCGGTGAGTTCGTCCGCGAACTGGTTCTCGGCGTGCGGCCGCAGGACCTCGGCGGTGGTTTCGGGCATGGTCATGGATCCCCCTCCAGATCGTTCGACCGGATGTGGTCCCACCGTGCACCACGGCACTGACAATCGACCGGCGCCCACCTGTTTCCGCAGGTGGGAGTGGTTTGTCAGTGGGGCGTCCTACCGTCGTACACATGAATCAACTGGGGGTGCGCTGGACGTCGGAGCAGGTGCTGGCCCTGGCTCCTGACCATGCGTCACGCAAGGCGGGGACCAAGCTGAGCACACCGGCGCCGTGGTCGGAGGCGGGCAGCACGGCGGAGGGTGCCGTCTGGGGCCTGTGCAAGGGCAGCGGCAGCAAGCCGTACCAGACCGTGGTGGACACGACGGGCCCCGCGTACAAGTGCAGTTGCCCCAGCAGGAAGTTCCCGTGCAAGCACGCGCTGGGACTGCTGATGCTGTGGGCGGAGGGCGAGGAGGCGGTCGCGGCGGCCGAGCCGCCCGACTGGGCCGGGCAGTGGCTGGAGGGGCGCAGGAAGCGCGACGAGGCCAAGGCCGGGCAGGAGGGCGGGCCGGACGCGGCGGGATCGGCGAAGCCGGCGGATCCGGCGGCCGCCAGGCGCCGGGCCGAGCGCAGGGCCGCGCGGATCACGGCGGGCGCGAGGGAGCTGGAGCAGCGTCTCGCGGACCTGCTGCGCGGCGGTCTGGCGGCGGCGGAGCAGACGGGATACGGGCTGTGGGAGGAGACGGCCGCCCGGATGGTCGACGCGCAGGCGCCGGGACTCGCGGGCCGGGCACGGGAGTTGGGTGCGATCCCGGGCTCGGGTCCCGGCTGGCCGGTGCGGCTGCTCGAAGAGTCCGCGCTGCTGCGGCTGCTGACCGCGGGATGGCTGGGGCTCGACCGGCTGCCCGAGCCGCTGGCGACGACGGTCCGCACGAGGACGGGGCTGCCCTCGCCGGCCGAAGGCCCGCCGGTGCGGGACCACTGGCTGGTCCTGGCGCAGTACAACACCTCGGACGGCAAGCTGACCACGCGTCGGATCTGGCTGTACGGAAGGGACTCGGGCCGCTCGGCCCTGCTCCTTTCGTTCGGCGCGGCGGGCAGGGCACCGCAACTGGCCCTGCCGGTGGGGCTGATGGTGGACGCGGAGATCACCCCGCACGGCGGCGCGGGGCAGTTGCGGGCGGACTGGGGCGAGCAGTTGGGCCCGCCGGTGCCGGTCCCGGCGCCGCCGCCCGGCGGGCCGACGGCCGCGGCCGTCGCCGCGTACGGATCGGCCCTGCGGGACGACCCGTGGCTGGACTCCTGGCCGGTGACCCTGACCGGCGTCATACCGGTGCCCGGTGTGGCGGACGGCTGGCAACTGGCCGATGCCGACGGGCAGTCCGCCCTTCCGGTCGCACCGGCCGCGCTCGGCAGGCCCGGCCTGTGGAAGCTCGCGGCGCTCTCCGGCGGCGCCCCCGTCACGGTCTTCGGCGAGTGCGGACACCGCGGCTTCGACCCGCTCGCCGCCTGGTCCGAGGAGTCCTCGGCGATGGTTCCGCTCATCTGACAGGGAGGACTGACCCATGACCGACCCCGGCACCACAGCCACACTCTGGGAAGAACTCGTCACCTCGGCGCTGCTCGGCACCGACCGCCGCACCCCGCCGGCGGACCTCATGGCCCCCGGCAAGGAAGCGCCGGTCGCGCTGCTGGACGCCGCCGCCCTGCACACCGTACGGCGGCGGGCCGGCCTGCTGCCGGCGCCCGCCGCCGCGCTGCCGGGGCGCGCGCCCCACGACGGGCGCCGCAGGCTGCCCGAGAAGGCGGGCAAGCGGCTCGCGCAGCTCCTCGCCGACCGGTCGGCGCCTTCGGGCGGCGGCAGGCGCGGCACCGCCCCCGATCTCACCGAGCTGCTCCCCCAGTGGCTCGCCGCCGCCAACAGCCACGGCTACGGGGCACCCGCCGCCGCGCTGCCCGCGCTGCTCGACGCGGCGCGTGGCCGCACCGATCTGCGGCCGCAGGCGCTGGCCTTCGCGGGGCCGCGCGGGCTGTGGCTGGCCAGGCTCAACCCGGACTGGAAGTTCGCCCTGCGCGGCGCATCGGGCGGTTCGGCGCTGCCCGACCTGGCGGACGCCGAAGCGGTCGGCAGGCTCTGGGACGAGGGCCTGTTCGCCGAGCGGGTCGCGCTGCTCGGTGCCGTACGGGCGAGGGAAGCGAGCGCGGCGCCCGCGCTGCTGGCCTCCACCTGGTCGACCGAGCGCGCCGAGGACCGGCTGATGTTCCTCGACTCGCTGCGTACGGGGCTGTCGGCGGCCGACGAGCCGTTCCTGGAGCAGGCGCTCGCCGACCGGAGCCGCAATGTCCGCTCGACGGCGGCCGAGCTGCTGTCCGCCCTGCCGGGGTCGGCGCTCGCCCTGCGGATGGCGACCCGCGCCGCGACCTGCGTCAGCCTGGACCGCACCGCGGGCGGTCCGGGCGGCGGTCCGGCCGTGGTCGTCGAGGCGCCGCACGAGTGCGATGCCGACATGCAGCGCGACGGCGTGACCCCGGTGCCGCCGGCGGGCCGGGGCGAGCGGTCCTGGTGGCTGGGGCAGCTCGTGGAGGCCGCCCCGCTGGCGACCTGGCCGGACCGGCTCGGCGGCCGGACGCCAGCGGAGATCGTCGCGCTGCCCGTCCTCGACGACTGGGCGGACGAACTGCACGCGGCCTGGTGCAGGGCAGCGGTGCGCCAGCAGGACGCCGCCTGGTCGGCGGTGCTGCTGGGCCCGCCCGCCGTCTCCCCGGCGGCGGGCCCCGGCGCCTCGTCCATCGCCGAGCGGGCCAAACTCCTCGCCGCGCTCCCGGCCGACGCTCGCGCGGACTGGGTGGCGGCGTTCATCGCCGCCCACGGCCTGTCGGAGGCGTTCCAACTGCTCGGAGTCTGCGCGGTCCCCTGGTCCGAGCCGCTGGGCCGGGCCGTCGTGGACGCCCTCGACATCGCCAGGGACGCCGGAAGCTACCCCTGGAGCTTCAGCGGCGTGATGGGCCTGGCCGAGCGGTGCCTGGACCCGGCGGAAGCGGCCAGGCTCGAACTCCTCACGGCGATACCGGACGAACCGGAAGGCGCCTCCCCAGGAGCGGGCGGCTACTGGTCGGAAGCGTTCCGCCGCCTGGTCGCGACCCTGCGCCTGCGCGCCGACATGCTGACGGAACTGGCCGAGACCGCACCCTAGCCACGCGGCCTACGCGCTTACGCGCCGGCCGGTTGGCGGACGTTCGCGTTGACCCAGTCGACGATCGACGTCGTCGTCGCCCCCGGGGTGAAGATCTCCGCCACGCCAAGCTCCTTCAGCGGGGGGATGTCCGCCTCGGGGATGATGCCGCCGCCGAAGACCTTGATGTCCTCGGCCTCGCGCTCCTTCAGCAGCTCGATGACCTTCGAGAAGAGCGTGTTGTGCGCACCGGACAGGATGGACAGGCCGATCGCGTCGGCGTCCTCCTGGATCGCGGTGTCCACGATCTGCTCGGGCGTCTGGTGGAGACCCGTGTAGATGACCTCCATCCCCGCGTCCCGCAGCGCACGCGCGATCACCTTGGCCCCACGATCGTGGCCGTCGAGACCGGGCTTGGCCACCACCACTCGGATCGGACCGGACACACCCATCACTGCCTCCACCTACCGACTGCGCTGTCATTGGCACGGGTCTTCGAACCGGCGACGGTACGAAGATGTGAACGAACGTTATCCACAGCATCCCGCACGCTGCTGTTTCGCGGAGGCCGGGAGGGGGAAATCACAGAGAGGACATGTTCGCTTTATGGCGTTAGCGCACGAGTCGGCAGCGCCGTTCGGAGGTGACCATGAGGATTCCGCCGTTCCAATGGCCACCGCTGATGTGGCTCCAGGCCACCGCTCTGGACCTGGCGATTCTCACGGGTCACCTGCTGCTCTACCCCACCGGCATCACCCAGGAGCGCCGTGACGGCGATCTGCCGGCCGACACGGCGGAACTCCCCACGGAGGGCCGCGCCCACCCGCCGGTCCTGATGGTGCACGGATTCGTGGACAACCGCTCCGTTTTCGTGCTGCTGCGGCGCTCCCTGTCCCGGCACGGCTGGCGGCATCTGGAATTCATCAATTACTCCCCGCTGACCTGCGACATCCCGACCGCCGCCGCGACGCTCGGCGAGCGCATCGAGGAGATCTGCGCCCGTACGGGACACCGCAGGGTCGATGTCATCGGGCACAGCCTGGGCGGCCTGATCGCCCGCTACTACGTCCAGCGACTGGACGGCGACGCGCGGATCAGGACCCTGGTCACGCTCGGCACGCCGCACGAGGGCACGTCCGTCGTCCCGATCGCCAGCGCGCACCCGATCGTGCGGCAGATGCGGCCCGGATCGGCCGTCATCAAGGAGCTGCGGCTGCCCGCGCCCGGCTGCCGCACCCGGTTCGTCAGCTTCTGGAGCGATCTGGACCCGCTGATGACCCCCGTGGGGACGGCGCGGATCGACCACCCGGACCTCGACACCGAGAACGTGCGGGTGACCGGCGTGGGCCATCTCGCCCTGCCCGTCCACCCGGCGGTGGCGGCCGGCATCCGACGCGTCCTCGGATCCGAGCGGAGCGCCGCAGGGGTCCCCGGAGCGGTTTCCGTGGCCTGAGCGAGACGCCACCTACCTCGAACAGGTTTCGAACATAGGGCCAAAGCTGTGCCCGCAGTCCGCCGAAAGACGGCCGAATGCCCCTTTCCGCAGGGCCCGAAACCCGCCGAAGATTGTCGCCGTCGTATACCGCCGGGTACAGTCGCGGCCACTGCTTTCCCCTCCCGGGGCCTTCCCTTCCAGGGACGGTCGCCGAGAGGCCCTGGTTCTGCTGCCGAGGCGAGAGAGAAGTTGGTGAACGACCAGCACACCCACGCCGGGTACGCCGCATATGGCGGCGACACCACTGGCAGTTTCGACACCGACCCGCTCTTCGGCTCCCTTCCGGGTGGCTACGAGACCGGTATCGCTTACGACACCGGTCAGTACGGAACCGATCAGTACAGCACCGACCAGTACGGAACCGGCCAGTACGACAGCACGCAGTGGAACACCGGGGCACAGCAGGCGGCGGGCTACGACACGTACGCCACCACCGCCTACGCCACGGGTTACGCGCAGCCGCAGTACGACACCAGCGGCCAGTGGGACGCGAGCGCCTGGAACCAGCCCGAGGGCGCGACGCAGGTACAGCAGGCCCCCGTACCGCAGGCCCCGGTGGAGCAGGTACCCGTACAGCAGGCGCAGACGCAGGTGCAGACCGCGCCGTACGGCTACGACACGACAGGGCAGTGGGGCACTCCCACCTTCGACACCGGCGCCTACGACGCCACCGCGTGGAACGCGACGCAGCTCACGGAGCAGTACGCGGCTGAGCCGTACGAGCACGAGCGGGTGCCGGAACAGCAGCACCAGGAGCAGCCGCAGCCGGCGGAGCAGTACGCCGCGGCCGACCCGTACGAGCCCGCGGCCCACGAGCCCGCGGCACACGAGCCCGCGGCACACGAGTCGGACGCCGCCTACGCGGCCGAGCCGTACGCACCGTACGAGCCCGAGCCGGAACACGGTTTCGACCCCGGCGACGAGCCCGGCCTCGACGTCGACTCAGGACTCGATCTCGACGCCGGTATTGACCTCGCCTCCGGCCTCGACGTCGACCTCGATCCCGCGCCGCGCCCCGAGATCCCGGTCCGCCGGGTCGGCTCGGGCGGCGGCAGCCGCGGCCGGCGCCGTACGCCCAGCAAGCGCTCCGCGCTCCTCACCATCGCCGTCCCCTCCGCCTGCGTGATGGGCGTCGCCGGTATCGCGGCCGCCTCCGTCGGCGGCATGAGCGGCGGCGACGAGACGCAGGACGACCGGACCACGCAGGCCGCGGCCGACGCCGCGTCCGTGCATCCGGTAGCCGCCAACAACAAGGTCGACACCCAGCTCGCCGCGCTCAGCGCCGACGCCAGGGACTTCGGGGACCGCGCCAGCCGCACCCAGGAGCGCATCGACCTGAAGGAGCGGCAGGAGGCGGAGAAGAAGAAGCGCGACGAGGAAGCGGCGCGCAAGGAGGCGCTGCGGCCCAAGTACGTCCTCCCCGTCGCCCAGCACGGGCTCAGCGCCTACTTCGGGCAGGCCGGCGTCAACTGGATGTCCGTGCACACCGGCATCGACTTCCCCGTCTCGTACGGCACGCCGGTGATGGCGGCGACCGACGGCACCGTGCGCACGCAGTACAACAGCGCCTACGGCAACATGGCCATCGTGACCTCGCCGGACGGCACGGAGACCTGGTACTGCCACTTGAGCAGCACCAAGATCCGCTCCGGTTCGGTCAAGGCCGGTGACGTCATCGCGTACTCCGGCAACTCCGGCAACTCCACAGGCCCGCACATGCACTTCGAGGTGCGGCCGGGCGGCGGCGCGGCGATCGACCCGCTCCCGTGGCTGCGCAGCCACGGGGTCAACCCGGAGTAACCCCGCCCCCCCGAAGGCCCTCTCTACAGCTTCTGGACCGGTGCGTACCGCAGCAGCAGCCGCTTCGGCTTCGTGTCCCCGAAGTCGATCGTCGCCTGCGCGTCCGCGCCCTGCCCCGTGACCGTCACGACCGTACCGAGACCGAACTGGTCGTGCGTCACGCGGTCGCCCACCGCGAGCTGGATCACCGGCTTGTCGGTCGCGCGCCGGGTCGCGAAGCCCGAAGGGCCGCCGCCCGAGCGGGAACGGGCCGAGGTGGACGACAGCGACGACGTGATCCCCGAGGTGGGGCCCGCCGGGATCTGCGCGCCGGTGCGCTTCCAGTCCAGATGCGCGCCCGGGATCTCCTCAAGGAACCGCGACGGCGGGTTGTACGACGGCTGCCCCCAGGCGCTGCGCATCGCGGAACGGGTCAGATACAGCCGCTCGCGGGCGCGGGTGATGCCGACGTACGCCAGCCGGCGCTCCTCCTCCAGCTCCTTCACCTGGCCCAGGGCGCGCATGTGCGGGAAGACGCCGTCCTCCATGCCCGTCAGGAACACGACGGGGAATTCCAGGCCCTTGGCGGTGTGCAGCGTCATCAGCGTGATGACCCCTGAGCCGTCCTCGTCCTCGTCGGGGATCTGGTCCGAGTCGGCGACGAGCGCGACCTGTTCGAGGAACTCGGCGAGCGTGCCGGGGGTGGCGGGGGGCGCCGCAGGAGCGGCCGGGGCCGCTGCCGGGGTGCCGGGGGCCGTCAGGGTGCCGGGGGCCGCCGCCGCTCCGTCTCCGTCTCCGGCTCCGTCTCCGTCTCCGTCTCCGGCTCCGTCTCCGTCTCCGGCTCCGTCTCCGTCTCCGTCTCCGGCGTCACCCGCCGCCTGCTGCCTGGCCTGCTCGAACTCCAGTGCCACTGCGGCCAGTTCCTGCAAGTTCTCGATTCGGGTCTCGTCCTGCGGGTCGGTCGACGCCTGCAACTCCGCGAGGTAGCCGGTCCGTTCCAGCACGGCCTCCAGGACCGTCGCGGGCCCGGCGCCCGACTCGACGACCGTGCGCAGCTCCTCCATCAGCGTGTTGAACCGCTTGACGGCGTTGGCGGAGCGCGCCGCCATCCCGTACGCCTCGTCCACCCGGCGCAGCGCCTGCGGGAAGGTGATCTTCTCGCGCTGCGCGAGCCCGTCGATCATCGCCTCGGCGCGGTCGCCGATGCCGCGCTTCGGTACGTTCAGGATGCGGCGCAGCGGGACGCTGTCCTCCGGGTTGGCCAGGACGCGCAGATAGGCCAGCACGTCGCGGACCTCCTTGCGCTCGTAGAACCGCACACCGCCGACGACCTTGTAGGGCAGGCCGACCCTGATGAAGATCTCCTCGAAGACACGCGACTGCGCGTTCGTCCGGTAGAAGATCGCGACATCGCCCGCCTTCACATCGCCCGCGTCCGTCAGCCGGTCGATCTCCTCGGCGACGAACTGCGCCTCGTCGTGCTCGGTGTCGGCGACGTAACCGGTGATCTGGGCGCCCGCGCCCGCGTTGGTCCACAGATTCTTCGGGCGGCGGCTCTCGTTGCGCTCGATGACGGCGTTGGCCGCGCTGAGGATGGTCTGCGTGGAGCGGTAGTTCTGCTCCAGCAGGATCGTCGTCGCGTCGGGGTAGTCCTCCTCGAACTGGAGGATGTTGCGGATCGTGGCGCCGCGGAACGCGTAGATCGACTGGTCCGCGTCACCGACGACGCACAGCTCCCCCGGGTCGTGCCCCTCGCCCGACGGTCCTACCAGCTCCCTGACGAGCGTGTACTGGGCGTGGTTGGTGTCCTGGTACTCGTCGACGAGGACGTGCCGGAAGCGGCGCCGGTAGTGCTCGGCGACGTCGGGGAACGCCTGGAGGAGATGGACGGCGGTCATGATGATGTCGTCGAAGTCGAGGGCGTTGGCCTCGCGCAGCCGGGACTGGTACATCCGGTACGCCTCGGCGAGCGTCTTCTCGAAGCCGTCCGTGGCCTGTCCTGCGAACGTCTCCTCGTCGATCAGCTCGTTCTTCAGGTTCGAGACCTTGGCGCTGAACGACTTCGGCGGGTGCCGCTTGGGGTCCAGGTCCAGATCGCGGCAGACCAGGGCCATCAGCCGCTTGGAGTCCGCCGCGTCGTAGATCGAGAACGAGGACGTGAAGCCGAGCCGCTTCGACTCGCGCCGCAGGATCCGTACGCAGGCGCTGTGGAACGTCATCACCCACATGGCGGCGGCGCGCGGCCCGACGAGCTGCTCGACGCGCTCCTTCATCTCGCCCGCGGCCTTGTTGGTGAAGGTGATCGCCAGTATCTCGCCGGGGTGCACACTGCGGGTGCCCAGCAGATGGGCGATCCGGTGCGTCAGCACCCGGGTCTTGCCCGACCCGGCGCCGGCGACGATGAGCAGCGGAGAGCCCGTGTGCACGACGGCGGCGCGCTGCTCCTCGTTGAGCCCGTCGAGCAGCGCGGCCGGATCCACGACGGTGCGCGGAGCGCCGTCGCGGTGGTACGCATCCCTGGCCGCGGGCACGTGGAACGCCCCCTCGAATAGGTCGTCGGGCACCTGCTCGGGCGCGGTGTCCTCGGGCGGCGGCGGAGGCTCGTCGCCGGAGGGCTGGAGGTCCGCCAGGAAGCTGTCGTCAAAGAGGCTGCTCATCGCCTCCAGAGTCTAGGGTCTGGCACTGACACCCGGCGCCCGCCTTCACTCAACCACGGAGTGTGACGAGACGCACTTCACGCCGAAGGTCACGAAAATGTATCGGGCATATCGCACATCAACCTTCACAGAGTGTCCACGGTTGGCTAGCGTGCTCGATCAGGCAGCCCGTCCCCTCATGAGGCGAGCCACGCCGGCCGGACGGCTCACGCCCCGGCGGGCGGTTCACGGAAGGAGATGCCGGCCTTGTCGTCGCATCGCAAAACGCGCAGCCGCACCGGAATTCGCGCGGGTTCGCCCGCCGTCGGGCTCACCACCGCGGCCATCGCCTCGGTCACCCTGCTCTCCTCGCAGAGCGCGTACGCGGCACCACGCGACCCGAAGCCGTCCGTCGAAGAGGTGCAGAAGAAGGTCGACGACCTTTACCGGCAGGCCGGTTCGGCCACCGAGCGGTACAACAAGGCGAAGGAGTCGACGGACAAGCAGCGCAAGACCGTCGACGAGGTGCTCGACCAGGTCGCCGCACGCGCCGACAAGGTCAACGAGGCCCGCCGCGCGCTGGGGATGTTCGCGACGGCGCAGTACCGCGAGGGCGCGGTCTCGGGGACGGCGGCGCTGATGTTCTCCGACAGCCCTCAGCAGTTCTTCGAGCAGAGCCAGCTCATGTCGCGGGTGACCGACCGCCAGCAGGCCGCCGTCTCCGACTTCCAGGACCAGCAGGCCGCCGCGGCCGAGAAGCGCGCGGAGGCGTCGAAGCAGCTCGCGTCGCTGACCGCGTCGCAGAGCTCGCTGCGCACCAGCAAGGAGCAGGTCCAGCAGAAGCTGGGTGCCGCGCGCACGCTGCTGTCGAAGCTGACCAAGGAGGAGAAGGCGCGGCTCGCCGCGCTGGAGCGCAAGAAGGAGGACGAGGCGCGCCGCAAGGCCGAGGCCAAGGCGAAGGCGGAGGCGCGCGCGAGGGCGGAGGAGGCGGCGAAGGCGAAGAAGAAGCCGGCCGCGGGCGGGTCGACCAGCGACTCCGGCACCAGCACCGGCTCCTCGGGCTCCTCGGCCGGATCGAGCAGCGGTGCCACCACCGGTTACGCCGCGAAGGCCGCCAAGGTGCTCGCCTTCGCCCGCTCGCAGATCGGCAAGCCGTACGTGTGGGGCGCGACGGGCCCCAGCTCGTACGACTGCTCGGGGCTGACCCAGGCCGCCTGGCGTGCGGCCGGCGTGGAGCTGCCCCGTACGACGTACGACCAGGTGAACGCGGGTACGCGCGTCGCGACGGACGATCTGCTCCCCGGCGATCTGGTCTTCTTCTACGACGACATCAGCCACGTCGGCATCTACATCGGCGACGGCATGATGATCCACGCGCCGAAGCCGGGGGCGAACGTCCGCGAGGAGTCGATCTACTACATGCCGATCTACGGCAGCGTGCGCCCCGCCTGACGCAAGCCGCCCCACCCGGGCCCACCTGACCCGCCTGACCCACCTGACGCACCCTGACCCACCGATCGCCGTCTGTATCACCCCTCCGGCTCCGGCGCGGCGTTCTCGGCGTATCGGTCGGGTCCGGAGCGGAAGCGATGATCTTGCCATCGGTCATCCGGTCAGAAAACAGCTTTGTACTTTCATCTCGCGCCAATACCTGGCTTGTCGATGCCTCTTCGTGACCTTGCGCCCTAGCGTCCTCCTTGCAACGGACATATGACGTAAGGAAGTGGACGCCCCCGTGGCAGCGCACCGGAAACGCAAGCACCGCCCGTTCACAGGACCGGCCCGCAGGACCGCCGCCACCCTCGCCCTCGCGGGAGCGGCGACGGCGACGGCCTCGGGCGGTGCGGCGCACGCGGAGCCGCAGCTCTCGCCGGCCCAGGTCAAGGCCAAGGTCGACAAGCTGTACGAGGAGGCGGAGGCCGCCACAGAGAAGTACAACGGCGCGAAGGTGAAGGCGGACGCGGCCCGCCGTTCGCTCGCGTCGCTGCGCGACCAGGCGACCCGCAGGACGGAGCGGCTCAACACCTCGCGCAACGCGCTGGGTTCGATGGCGACGGCGCAGTACCGCTCGGGCGGCCTCGACCCGGCCGTACAGCTCGCACTGTCGTCCAAGCCCGACGACTACCTGGACAGCGCGTCGCTGGCCGAACGGGTCGGCTCGCGGCAGGCGAACACGCTCAGCAGGGTCCGCGGGGAACTCGCCGCGATCGGCCGCCTGCGGAACCAGGCCGACGGCGACCTCGCGGACCTGAAGGCGCGGCAGAAGGAACTGGCGGACCGGAAGACCACGATCCGGACGAAGCTGGACGAGGCGCGGCAACTGCTGGCGCGGCTGAGCGAGCCGCAGCGGGCGGCGTACGCGCAGTCCTCCACCGCCCCCACCGCCCTCACCACCCGCGCCAGCCGCTCGACGTACCGCTCCTCCTCCGCCTCCCAGGCCCCGGCCCGGACGCAGGCGCCGACGTCTCGCGCGGCCGCGGCCGTCGCCTTCGCGTACGGGGCGCTGGGCAAGCCGTACGTGTGGGGCGCGACGGGACCCAATTCCTTCGACTGCTCGGGGCTGACCCAGGCGGCCTGGCGGGCGGCCGGTGTCTCGCTCCCCCGTACGACGTACACCCAGATCAACGCGGGCCGCCGGGTGTCCCGCTCCGAGCTGGCCCCGGGTGACCTGGTGTTCTTCTACTCCGGGGTCAGCCATGTCGGGCTCTACATCGGCAACGGCCAGATGATCCACGCCCCGCGCCCCGGCACCCCGGTCCGGGTGGCCCCGATCGACCAGATGCCCTTCGCGGGCGCGACCCGCCCGGCCTGAGCCCGCACGTTTGGCTGGCGCCGGGATGCCCCGGGCGGTCCCCCGGGCCACGATGGGCGGGCAGCACACCCGCAGGCCCGCGAAGGGACAGCCGTGAGAGCCGTGAGACGAACCAGCACCGCCGGCGCGACGGGGCTGGCCCTGGTCGCGGCCGCGTTCTTCGTACTGGCCCCGGTAGGCGCACCCCCGGCAGGCTGCGACGACACCCCCGAAGGCCGCCTGTGCATCGAGGGCCCGATCGGCACGAGGGGCACCTTCACGACCCGCTACACCCAACACCCCGGCCACCCGCCCACCCGGGTCGAGCTGGGCTACCAACGCAAGGACCACCGCCTGCGGGCCTTCGCCGACTGGTTCGGCACGACCCGCACCCACGGGGGCCGCGCGGAACTGACGGGCACCCTGGCCACGCTCCCGGACGAATGCATCAGAGGAGTCCTACGCGACCCCCAGGGCCACACAAGAGCAACAACCTGGCACTGCGCGCAGCCGCCCGCGGGGCGCTAGGAGTTCTCGGGGTCGAGGAAGATGTCGCGGGCGTCGGTGACGGTGATGGCGCGGTCGAACCAACGGGTCAACTGATCCAGATCACCGGACGCGATAACGCGCTCCCGCACCTCGGCAGGAACAGCGATCCCCCGGTTCTCAAGGAGACACACCACCCACTCCGCCGTGGCCTCAGCCTTGCCCTCAGCCCTGCCTTCCGCTTTGCCCTTGGCCTCGCCCGCCAGGAACGTCTCCTCGACCAGGGTTCCGCGACCGGGAAAGTAACTGCCTGGGCTCATCAGTTCCCTCCCGAATCGAGGAAGATGTCGTTGGCTTCGGAGACGGTGACGGCGCGGTCGAACCAACGGGTCAACTGATCCAGATCACCGGACGCGATAACGCGTTCCCGCACCTCGGCAGGAACAGCGATCCCCCGAGTCTCCAGAAGACGCACCACCCACTCCGCCTTGGCCTTGGCCTCGCCCTCCAGGAACGCCTCCTCGACCAGAGTTCCGCGACCGGGAAAGTAGCTACCTACGCTCATCGGTCCCTCCAGAATCAAGGAAGATGTCGTTGGCATCGGCGACAGTGACTGCGCGGTTGAACCAGCGGGTCAGCTCGTCCAGATCGCCTGACGCGGTAATGCGCTCCCGCACCTCCGCAGGAACAGCGATCCCCCGGTTCTCAAGCAGATGGACCACCATCTCGGCTTTGGCCTCAGCCTTGCCTTCTGCCTTGCCCTCCAGGAACGTCTCCTCGACCAGGGTTCCGCGACCGGGGAAGTAGCTGCCTACGCTCATCAGTTTCCTCCAGAATTCTCGCGCCGGGGTGTCTCCCAGGCCGATCTCCAGCATTTCCGAGTAGAACGAGAGGGACGCCTGATCCACGGATCCCAGGGCACGTGCCAGCGCCTTCAGTATCGCCTGAACCTTGTCGTCCCGGCCATGGGTCATTGCCGAAAGCGTCGCCATCGCCAACTCGCGGCTCGCGACCTGGGGATCGGTGATCATCGGGACGTTGTCCGGGCCGAGGACCAGCGGGTACACCGCCATTGACGTCCAGTCGGGCGTGCCCATGCGGAACGGGCCGCAGGCCCAGGTTGCCGTCTGCGGGTCGTGGCAGATCACGAGCAGCAGCGTCGGCAGCCGGTACTTCGCCTGCAAGTACGCGACGTAGTACGCCCAGCTCATCTCCTTCTCCACGGCCCGGCGGCTCTGCGCCTCGATGGCCAGCAGAAAGCCGGGGCCGTCGGGTGGCGCGATCCTCAGGACGCTGTCCACCCGGCGTTCCAGGGGCTTGATCTCCGTGACGTCCACCGTCAGCACTTCGATCTCGGCCTTCTCCGGGAGTGATACGCCCAGGAGTTCGAAGACCGGCGACAGTAACGTCGGGTGGTTCAGGAGGATCCGGTGTGCCGCCTCATGCGACGAAGTGACCATGCCAGGAGCATATGACTGCGCGGAGTGACGGATCACTGGCAACCAGCGATCATCATCCGTTCAGGTAATCAACTGGACATGAGTTCGAGACCGGTCAGACCAGGCGGCGGGCTGTTGCCCAGCGGGTCAGTTCGTGGCGGTTGGAGAGTTGCAGTTTGCGCAGGACCGCCGAGACGTGGGACTCCACCGTCTTCACCGAGATGAAGAGCTGCTTCGCGATCTCCTTGTACGCGTAGCCGCGCGCGATCAGGCGCAGGACCTCGCGTTCGCGTTGGGTCAGGCGGTCCAGGTCCTCGTCGACCGGTGGGGCGTCCGTCGAAGCGAAGGCGTCCAGGACGAAGCCGGCCAGGCGGGGGGAGAAGACCGCGTCGCCGTCCTGGACGCGGAAGATCGAGTCGACCAGGTCCGTGCCGGTGATCGTCTTGGTGACGTAGCCGCGGGCGCCGCCCCTGATCACGCCGATGACGTCCTCCGCCGCGTCCGAGACCGACAGGGCCAGGAAGCGGACCTGGTGTTCGGCCGCCGCCATGAAGGGGGCGCAGCGGCGCAGTACCTCGACGCCGCCGCCGCCCGGCAGGTGGACGTCGAGCAGGACCACCTCGGGGCGGGTCGCCGTGATGACGGTGACCGCCTGGTCCACGTCGGCCGCCTCGCCGACGACCTCGACGCCCGTCTCCTCCGTACGGCCGATCTCGGCCTGTACGCCCGTGCGGAACATCCGGTGGTCGTCGACGAGCACGACCCGGACCCTGCGGCCGTCCGCCGTGCTCTCGGCCTGTACGTCCTCGCTGCTCATGGTGTGTGCCCCTCGATCGTCCGCAGGTCGGGTCGCCCGGCTGCTCATTCGTCTGCCCGTTCCATCTCCAGCTCGACCTCGGTGCCGCCGTCCGGCACCGCGCGCAGTCTGGCCGTACCGCCGTTGCGCTGCATCCGGCCGATGATCGACTCGCGGACTCCCATCCGGTCGTCGGGTACGGCGTCCAGGTCGAACCCGGGGCCGCGGTCCCGTACGGAGATGAAGACCGTCCGGCCCTCGACCTCCGCGTACACCTGCACTGCGCCCCCCTCGCCACCGTACTTGGCCGCGTTGACCATCGCCTCGCGCGCGGCCTGCAGTTGCGCCGCCAGCTTGTCGTCGAGCGGGCAGTCGCCGACGACGACGACCTCGATCGGTACGCCGTGGTAGTCCTCGACCTCGGCCGCCGTCTTCTTCACCGCTTCGGCGAGCGTGGCCGGTTCGTCCGCCTCGTCCTTGCCCGTGCCCTCCGGCTTGTACAACCAGGCCCGCAGCTCCCGCTCCTGGGCGCGGGCGAGCCTGCGGACCTCGCCCCCGTCGTCCGCGTTGCGCTGGATCAGGGTGAGGGTGTGCAGCACCGAGTCATGGACGTGCGCGGCGACTTCGGCACGCTCCTGCGCGCGGATGCGCATCAGCCGCTCCTCCGACAGGTCCTGGGTCATCCGGACCAGCCAGGGCCCGACCAGCAGTCCCACCCCGGCGAGGATGGCGATGGCCGCCGTCAGGACGTTGCCGAACTGCGCCGCCGAGCCGCGCACCACCACGAAGACGGTCAGGCCGAGCCCGACGAGGGCCACCCCCGCGAGGCCGCGCGCCAGTTGCAGCACCCGGCGGCGGCGGCCGATCTCGCCCCAGCGGGCCCGCCGCGCGTTGTCGGCCTGCCGCCAGACCAGGACCACGCCCACCGCGATGAGCAGCACCGGCCAGATGTACCGTCCCGCGTGGCCGCGGCCGAGGTTGACGTTGCCGATGAAGATCCCGGCGCCGATGACGAGCGCGATCAGCGCGAAGATCTGCCCCTTGTCGGGCTTGCGGAGCCGGCGCTTGCCGTCGGGTCCCGTCTCGAAGACCGAGCGCGGCTGGGCCGCCGTACCGCCGACGCCCAGCGGGACGACGATCCAGAACACCGCGTAGAGCAGCGCGCCCAGGCCCTGGGCGAAGAAGAGGCCGAGGAAGACCAGCCGGACCCAGATGACCGGCAGCCCGAGATGTCCCGCGAGGCCGCGCGCCACGCCGCCCAGCATCCGGCCGTCGGCGCTGCGGTAGAGCTTGCGCTGCGGCGGCTCGTCGGGCACCGAGGCACGCGCGGAGCCGCGGGCGGACCCGAGCGGGGACCCGTGGGCGGACCCGCGGGCAGAGGTCGCTCCGGCGGCGGACGTGGCGGCTGGCATGCCACTGATGGTCACACGGCGGGCGGGGTCGGGGCATCAGGGTCGCGCCCCTGAGCCGACCCTGATGCGGTCGATGAGGCCACGGCGGTCAAAATCAGGGATCGTCCAGGGTCCCGGCCGATGCGACGGCGCCCCGCTGTCCTTCACCATGAACGTATGACTCCGCCGCCCGCCTCCCCGGTCGCCGAACCGGCGCCCCCGCCGCAGCCGCCGGCCGCGCCCCCCGCACGGCCGCCGCTGCACCGCGCCCCGCGCCAGAAGGTGGTGGCCGGAGTCTGCGGCGGGCTCGGGCGGTACTGCGACATCGACCCGGTCATCTTCCGGATCGTCATCGGCGTGCTGTCGGTGACCGGCGGCCTCGGGCTGATCTTCTACGGCTTCGCCTGGCTGCTCGTCCCGATGGAGGGCGAGGACGAGAACGAGGCGCGCAGGCTGCTGGCCGGCCGGGTCGACGGCGCCGCGCTCATCGCCGTCCTGCTCGCCCTGATCGGCTGCGGTCTGTTCCTGTCGATGCTCGGTAACGGCGGCACGCTCGGCTTCGCCGCGCTGCTGTCGCTCGCCGTCGTCGGCTCCGCCGTCTGGTCCCAGCGCCGCCGCGGCGCCGTACCGCCGGGGCAGCCGCTCGACCCCGCGGCGCCCCGCCCGCCGGTGGTGCACACGGTCGACGCGCCGCCGGAGACCAAGGCGCCGCCGTCGCCCGGCAGCCCGTCGTGGTGGCGGGACCCGATCGTCAAGGACGGTACGACGGGCCCGGTGCCCACCGGCTACCTCTGGGGCCCGGCGGACGCGGCCCCGCAGGAGACCGCGCCGCCCGGCCACCGGTGGGGCGGCCACCGGCACGGGCGGTACGGGCCCGGCAGGCACGGGTACGAGGGTTACGGCCTCGGGGGGTACGGCCTCGGGGCATACGGGCACGGCGGGTACGGCGGGTACGGGTACGGCGGGCACGGGTACGGATACGGCGGGCACGTCCGCGCCACCCGGGTACGCGGCCCCCGCTCCATCGGCGGCCTGCTCTTCCTCCTCGCCCTGATCGCGGGCGGCCTCGGCACCGGCCTGACCTGGCACACGCAGCCGCTCGGTACGAGCCTGCAGATCGGGCTGAGCGCCGCGCTCGCCGTCTTCGGTCTCGGCCTCGCCGTGAGCTGCCTCTTCGGCCGCACCGGCTTCGGCACGGTCTTCCTGACCGTGGTCACCGCCCTGCTGCTCGCCGGGGCCTCGGCCGTTCCCAAGGACATCGGCACCGGGTGGAGCCGGCAGCACTGGACGGCGACATCGGCGGCGGCCGTCAAGCCCGGCTACGCGCTGGGCAACGGCGCCGGCACGCTCGATCTGGGGAGGCTGGCCGTCCCGCGCGGGCAGACGGTGGTGACGTCCGCCGACGCCCGTCTCGGACAGCTCAAGGTGGTCGTGCCGCCGGACGCCACGGTGAAGGTGTTCGTCTCCGCGAACCTCGCCAATCTGCGGCTGCCCGGCGGCCCGTCCGACCGGTTCGTGACGGACGGCGACCGGGCGGCGCGGCAGGTGCTGCCGCCGCCGGCCGGCTCCCGTCCCGCAGGCTCGCTCGTCCTGCGGCTCCATGTCGACCTCGGCCAGGTGGAGGTCACCCGTGCCGCGTCATGAGGCCAAGCCCGGCCGGCTGGTCGTGGGGCTCGCGGCGCTGGGCGCCGCCGCGCTCTACGCGGGCGACGCCGCCGGCGCCTGGCAGGTCCCCTGGTTCCTCGTCCTGACGATCGTCGGGGACAGCCTGTTCCTGAGCGCCGTCGTCGCGCTCGGCCATCAGCGCATGCGACGGCGCCGCGAGGCCCACAGGGCGTCGAGGGAGAACATCGGGGCGCCGGCCAGCACCAGCGGCAGCCACGCCATCAAGTAGGCGAGGTCGTTGCCGTAGTAGTACGGCGTGGACTGCCAGCTCACCGTCAGCCACAGGCTCAGCGAGATCAGCGCGCCACCGAAGGCGGCGAGCCGGCCGAGGACGCCGAAGAGGGTGCCGAGGCCGACGGCGAGTTCACCGAAGGCGATGGCGTAGCCGAACCCGGCGGGGCTCTTCAGTGCCAGGTCGACCAGAGCGGGGATGGCGGCGCTGTCGCGGACGCCGTTCATCATCTCGCCGACCGAGCCGGCGCCGCTCGCCTGGAAGAAGCCGCTGGTGGTCAGCTTGTCGATGCCCGCGTAGATGAACGTGATACCGAGGAACAGCCGCAGCGGCAGCAGCGCGTAGCGTACGGAGTTCTCCCGCCACCCCTGCGCCTGCCGGTCACCGCCTATCGTCCCGTAGTTGTCCGTCCGGTAGTCCTGAGTCATGGCCGACCTGCCCTTCGTGTCCCACGCCGCGGCCGCAGGTTCCGCTTTCCCCTGCGTGCTCATTGATGCATACGGACCCGGCGCGGTCGGCGCTCACCCCTCAGTCGAGAACGTCCACGGTGACCTTGTTGGTCTCCACCCCGGCCGCCGTGATCACCTGCACGTCGACCTCACCGGGCTCCACGTCGACCGGTACGGGCACGGTCAGCGCCGCGTCCGAGGGGTTGGCGAAACCGCCCGGGACCGGGACGAGCGGTACGTGTACGTGCACGGCGCCGATCCGTACGACCATCTTCGCGAGCCGGTCGGGGGTCCCGGCGCCCGGCGGTACGAAGCCGGCTCCGCGGATCTCGATGTCGTCGCCGGTGCGGATGGGCGCGTCCAGATCGCCGGCTTCCCTGGCCCGTACGACGGACAGCACGACGGGCCGGCCGCCCTCGGTGTACTTGCCCGCGAAGTACGTGGCGGCGGAGACGGCCACCAGCAGCGCCAACGCCCAGGGCAGATCGGGCAGTTGCTCGGGGCGCCGGGCGAGCCGTACGCCGCTGAAGACGACGGCCGCCGCGTTCAGAGCCGCGTACTGCACGTCGGTGAAGCTGCCGCGCCCAGCGTCGTCGCAGAGCAGGTCGGCGGCGCGCGGCCGGTCGGCCCGCACCTTCTGCAGCCGCTGCGCCAGCACCCGTACGGCGACGACGCGCCGTACGACGACGGCGATGGCGCAGACGATCGCGAGCACGGTCAAGATCCCGGCGCCCCGGGCGAGTTCGAGTCCGTCGACGAGCGCGTCGCGGTCCTTGTGTCCTGAGGCACCGGCCAGTTCGAGGGCGAGGACGAGCACGGCGAAGACGACGAACAGCACCCAGGCGGAGGCGACGGCGCGCGAGGTCGAGAGCCGGTTGTCCTCGCCGATCAGCGGCGCGAGCAGCCCGCCGCGTGCGCGGTGCAGCGCCGCGGCGCCGGTCAGCAGCCCGCCGACGACGAGCGCGCCGAGCAGCCCCGCCGTGCGCGCCACGGTCCAGCCGGCGCTGATGGCGGTGGCGGCCTGGGCGAGCGCGAGGACGACGACTCCGCCCCACACCGCGAACAGCGTGTAGCGCCAGACGGCCTGCAGCCAGGCCTCGCCCGCTTCCCTGCTGCGGTCGGCCACGGCCCGCGCCGACTGGGTGAGTTCGTCGGAGACCCACTGCCGCGACGCGCCCGCCGAGTGCGCGACGGCGGCCGGCAGCCCTTGTCCCGCCGCCAGTTCCTCCCGCTTGGCCAGGAAGGCGGCGACCGCCTGCCGGTGCCCCTCCCGCGCCCCGTGCGGGCAGTTGCCGCACATACAGCCGCCGCCGTGCGTGCCCTGTCGCGCCTCTTGCACCGCCACGCCGAATGCCGCCTTCCCCACCCTGTCCGCCATGCCCGGTGAACTTCCTTGTGCCGCTTGCGAATTGTGCCGCACGGAACGGGGGGTACGGGCCGCCGTCCCGGCTGTGGCGGGTGACGACACGATTACGTTGTTGACGCGGGCCGCCGACCTGCGCGGGAAGGGACGTACCACAATGGCGGCCATGGCAGACAACATCTCACCGCTGGTCGCGCTCCTCGGTCTCGAACGGCACGTCGAGGGCGGCTGGTTCAAGGAAACCTGGCGCACCGAGGCGGCGGCGGTCCCGCCCGGCCACCCGGGCGAGCGCTCCTTCGCGACCGGTATCTACTTCCTGCTGCACCCCGGCGAACGCTCCCGCCGCCACAAGGTGCGCTCCGACGAACTGTGGCTCTGGCACAGCGGAGGCCCGCTGCGGCTGCACATCGGCGGCACGGACACCGACGCGTCGACGGCGCGGCCGCACATCCTCGGCCCGTCGGTCGAGTCGGGCGAACAGCCCCAACTGCTGGTCCCGGCGAACGCCTGGCAGTCGGCCGAACCGCTGGGCACGGAACCGACGCTGGTCTCGTGCGTGGTGGCCCCGGGCTTCGACTTCACGGACTTCACCCTCGACGAGAACGACCCGGCCTGACCCGAGGCGGCCCGGCCTGACCCCGAAACGGCCCGGCCTGACCCCGAGGGGACAGGCCGGGCCGGGGTCATCTGGTATCGGAGGTCACTCCCACTCGATCGTGCCCGGGGGCTTGCTCGTCACGTCCAGGACCACTCGGTTGACCTCCGCGACCTCGTTCGTGATCCGGGTCGAGATCTTGGCCAGTACCTCGTACGGCAGCCGGGACCAGTCGGCGGTCATCGCGTCTTCCGAGGAGACCGGGCGGAGCACGATGGGGTGGCCGTAGGTGCGGCCGTCGCCCTGGACGCCTACCGAGCGGACGTCGGCGAGGAGGACCACCGGGCACTGCCAGATGTCGCGGTCCAGGCCGGCCGCCGTCAGTTCCTCGCGGGCGATGGCGTCCGCGTCGCGCAGCAGGTCGAGGCGTTCGCGGGTGACGTCCCCGACGATGCGGATGCCGAGTCCCGGGCCGGGGAAGGGCTGGCGCTGGACGATCTCCTCCGGCAGGCCGAGCTGCTGGCCGACCATCCTGACCTCGTCCTTGAAGAGCTGGCGCAGCGGTTCGACGAGCTGGAACTCGATGTCGTCGGGCAGGCCGCCGACGTTGTGGTGCGACTTGATGTTGGCGGTGCCGGTGCCGCCGCCCGACTCGACCACGTCCGGGTAGAGGGTGCCCTGGACGAGGAACGCGACGTCCTCGCCCTCGGCGCCCGCCTCGGCGACGATCTCGGCCTGGGCCTGCTCGAAGACGCGGATGAACTCGCGGCCGATGATCTTCCGCTTCTGCTCGGGGTCGGCGACGCCCTTGAGCGCGGTGAGGAAGCGCTCCTCCGCGTCGACGACCTTGAGCTGGACGCCCGTGGCGGCGACGAAGTCCTTCTCGACCTGCTCGGTCTCGCCCTTGCGCATCAGGCCGTGGTCGACGTACACGCAGGTGAGCTGCGCGCCGATGGCCTTCTGCACCAGCGCGGCGGCCACCGCCGAGTCGACACCGCCGGACAGCCCGCAGATGGCGCGCTTGGTGCCGACCTGCTCGCGGATCAGCGCGATCTGCTCGTCCACGACGTTGGCCGTGGTCCAGGTCGGCTCGATGCCGGCGCCCCGGTAGAGGAAGTGCTCCAGGACCTGCTGGCCGTAGGTCGAGTGCAGCACCTCGGGGTGGTGCTGGACGCCGTACAGCTTCTTCTCGTCGTTCTCGAATGCGGCGACGGGGACGACGTCGGTGGACGCGGTCACGGTGAAGCCGGCCGGGGCCGCCGAGCAGGCGTCGCCGTGCGACATCCAGACGGGCTGCTCGGCCGGGGTGCCCTCGAAGAGCGTGGAGCCGGTCTTGGAGACATGCAGATCGGTACGGCCGTACTCGCGCGCGCCCGAGTTGTCGACGGTCCCGCCGAGGGCCGTCGCCATGAGCTGGAAGCCGTAGCACATGCCGAAGACCGGCACGCCCGCCTCGAAGATCGCGGGGTCCAGGCGCGGGGCGCCCTCCGCGTACACGGACGAGGGGCCGCCGGAGAGGATGATCGCCCGGGGGTTCTTGGCCAGCATCTCGGCCACCGGCATCGTGGACGGGACGATCTCGCTGTAGACCCGGGCCTCGCGCACACGGCGCGCGATGAGCTGGGCGTACTGCGCGCCGAAGTCGACGACCAGGACGGCGTCGGGAGTGGCGATCTCGGGGGCGGCGGGGGGCGCTGCTGGCACGGGGCGGCCTTCCGGCGGGAACAAAAAGGAGGTCTGTTCCTACGATTCTAACGGCGGCCGGCGGACCACTTTCCGTCTCGTCCGTCTCACCATCCGGAACCGGGTTGGTCCGCTTCCGGATCCGTGGTTCATACTTCCGGCATGCACAAGCAGCTCACGTACGTCTTTACCTATGGCACCGGCCCGTCCGGCTGCCATGGTCGTGCTGCTTGAGCTGACAAGCGACTTCCGACAGGCGCCCCGGGCCGGCCAGGCCCGGGGCGCCTGTCGCGTTCGGGGCCTGGGCAGGGTCCGGGGAGCGATCCCTCCCGACAAGGAGCACCCCCATGACCGCCATGGACACCACGGGCACGGCGAACACCACGGACAGCACAGGCACCACGAACAGCACAGGCACCACGGACAGCACCGACACCCTCATCGCCGACGCACGCGCCCGCATCGACGCGCTCGACGAACGGATCATCGCCCTCGTGCGGGAACGGACGGCGGTCTCGGCCGT
This sequence comes from Streptomyces sp. NPDC087906, assembly GCF_055584925.1. Classification (NCBI taxonomy): domain Bacteria; kingdom Bacillati; phylum Actinomycetota; class Actinomycetes; order Kitasatosporales; family Streptomycetaceae; genus Streptomyces; species Streptomyces sp. NPDC087906. Next base: position 55,420 of record NZ_JBVJLC010000007.1, on the reverse strand, counting down.
CGCCCAACAGGCCCGGCTGGCGGCGGGCGGCCGGCGGGTCAGCCTCTCCAGGGAGAACGAGGTCCTCGGCCACTACCGGGCGGAGCTGGGCAAGCCCGGCACCGCGCTCGCGATGACGCTGCTGGAGCTGTCCAGGGGCCGGCTCTGAGCCGCCGCGCGGACACTTCTCCCGTACCTGGGTTCGAGCACCGCTCTCACCCGTACGGCGCGTGACCGGGTCCCGAAGGCCGTCGTTGGACCGTGCGTCCGTTGGGGCGTGTGGCGCACCGGAAGGTGCGCCGTGGGACCTCGCCCCGGCGCCCCGTGACCGGACGGCAGGGGACAGCAGCCCGGTCACCCAGGGACGGCCGGCTCCGGGGACGCCCGGGGCCGGCCGTTTCGAGCCGGCGGCCAGTTCGGACATCGGTTCAATGATGTGACGCAGATCACTCAAGAAGAACGCGATCTCGGCAGCAACCATCTACGCGGGTCACCGGTCTTCTATGCGTTGAGACCAACGCGGGAGACGCTGCACTCGGAGGGGGGTGCAGCGCCTCTTTCGTTCATCGACACGCGTCGGCGCGGATCAGCGCGGATCAGCGCGGCGGCACCTTCGGCATCCCCAGGAACGGCAGCCGCAGCGCGCCGAACGCCCCCTCGGGGACAGCGGGCGCGACGGGCTCGACCGCGGCCGTACGGACATACGCGGCGCCCTGCTCCGGACGCCCGTCCGCCTCACCCTTGTTGGGCCAGAGCGCCATCGCGCGCTCCGCCTGCGCCGTGATCGTCAGCGACGGATTGACACCGAGGTTCGCCGAGACCGCCGAACCGTCCACCACCGAGATGCCCGGGTGCCCGTACACCCGGTGGTACGGGTCGATGACGCCCTCGTCCGCCGAGGCGCCGATGGGGCAGCCGCCCAGGAAGTGCGCCGTCAGCGGGGTGCCCATCAGCTCACCGACGTTGCTGCCGGCGAAGCCGTTGATCTCCTCGGCGATCAGCGTCGCCGCCCGGGTCGCCTCCGGTATCTGCTTCGGGTTGGGCGCGCCGTGGCCCTGCCGCGCCGTGAGCAGCCCTTTGCCGACACCGCCCGGCTTGCGGTACGTGGTCAGGGAGTTGTCCAGCGACTGCATGACCAGGCCGATGATGGTCCGCTCCGACCAGTGGTGGTTGGAGAGCGAACGCGCCAGCAGCAGCGGATGCCTGGCCGCGTGGGCGAGCCAGCCCCGCACCCGCCGGTCGCTGTGCGGCACCTGGAGGATGGACAGCGCGCCCATCGCGTTGGAGCCCTTGCCGTAACGCACCGGCTCCACATGCGTGTGGGCGTCCGGGTGCATCGAGGACGTGATGGCGACGCCCTTGGTGAAGTCGGCCTTCGCCGCGCCGTGCCGCGCCCGGTAGCGCCGGTCGTCGGTCTGCGCGCCCACCAGCGCCTCGGAGTTGGTACGGGTCAGCTCACCGAGCCGCGCCGAGAGCCGGGGCAGCAGCCCCTTGTCCTTCATCGTGTGCAGCAGGGTCTGCGTGCCGTACGTGCCTGCGGCGATCACCACCTGGCGGGCGCGCAGCGTCCGGTACGTGTCCTTGCCCTTCTTGCGGGCGTCGGTCGGCACGGTCGTGACGCGGTGGCCGCCCGCCGTGTCCTCGGTCACCGCGACGACCGAGGTCATCGGGTGGATCACGGCCCCGGCGCGCTCGGCGAGATACAGGTAGTTCTCGGTGAGGGTGTTCTTCGCGCCGTGCCGGCAGCCGGTCATGCACTCGCCGCACTCGGTGCAGGCGTTGCGCGCGGGGCCGGCGCCGCCGAAGTACGGGTCGGCGACGCGCTCGCCGGGCCGCGCCTGAGCGCCGCCCTCCGCGTCGTCGCCGTCGCCGAAGAACACGCCGACCGGGGCGAGATGGAAGCTCTCGCCTACCCCCATCGCCTCGGCCGCCGCCTTCAGATGGACGTCGGAGGGGGTCATGGTCGGGTTGAGCCGTACGCCCAGCATCCGCTTGGCCTGGTCGTAGTACGGCGCCAACTCCCCCTGCCAGTCGGTGATCGACGCCCACTGCGGGTCCTCGAAGAACGCGGCGGGCGGTACGTAGAGGGTGTTGGCGTAGTTGAGGGAGCCGCCGCCCACCCCGGCGCCCGCCAGCACCATCACGTTGCCGAGCAGATGGACGCGCTGGATGCCGTAGAGCCCGAGGGCCGGGGCCCAGAGGTAGTTCTTCACGTCCCAGGAGTTCTTGGGCAGGGTCTCGCGGGTGAAGCGGCGGCCCGCCTCCAGCACCCCGACGCGGTACCCCTTCTCGGTCAGCCGCAGGGCGGCGACCGAACCGCCGAACCCCGAACCGACCACGATCACGTCGTAGTCGTACGTCTCGTCGCCCGGCGCCCCGACCGCCTCGTCGTCGCCCGAGGCGCCGTACGTCTCGTCGTCGTCCGACACTCGTCCTCCTCGCTGTCGTGGAGAGCCGGCTCAGCGCAGCCGGAACGCCTTCATCGCCCGCAGGCCGCGGCTCATCAGGGCGGCGTACTGCCTGTCGTCCATCCCGAACGACGGGGACAGCGGCAGCAGTCGCTGGTGGGCGACCGTCTGGGCCTCGGTGTACTTGAGTACGCCCTCGGAGCCGTGCCGCCTGCCGAGCCCGGAGTCCTTCATGCCGCCCATCGGCGACCCGACGCTGCCGTAGGCCGCCGCGTACCCCTCGTTGATGTTGACGGTCCCGGTGCGCAGCCGGGCGGCGACCGCGTGGGCGTGCCGACCGCTCCTGCTCCAGACGCTCGCGTTGAGGCCGTACGCCGTGGAGTTGGCCAGCCGGACCGCCTCGTCCTCGTCGCTGAAGCGGTAGAGCGAGACGACGGGGCCGAAGGTCTCCTGCGCGCACACGGCCATCGGTTCCTCGACGCCTTCGAGGACGGTGGGCTCGTAGAAGTACGGGCCGATGTCCGGCCGGGCGACACCGCCCGCCGCTACCGTGGCGCCCTTGGCGACGGCCTCCTCGACATGGCTGGTGACGGCCTTCAGTTGGCGCTCGCCGACGAGGGAGCCCATGTCGGCCCCGTACGAAAGGGAGTTGCCGAGCCGCATGGCCTTCGTCCGGGCCACGAAGCGCTGCGTGAACGCGTCGGCGACCGCCTCGTGCACGTACAACCGCTCGATGGAGATGCACAGTTGGCCGGCGGAGGAGAAGCAGGCGCGCACCGCGCCCTCAGCCGCCTTCTCGACGTCGGCGTCGTCCAGGACCAGCATCGCGTTCTTGCCGCCCAGTTCGAGCGACACCCCGATCAGCCGGTCGGCGGCGCCGCGCGCGACCTCGCGTCCGGTGCGGGTGGAGCCGGTGAACGAGACGTAGTCCGCGTGCTTGACCAACTCGGGCCCGACCACCGGGCCTTCGCCGATGACGACCTGGAACACCTCGGCGGGCAGTCCGGCCTCGATCAGCAGATCACGCGCCCACAGCGCGGTGAGCGCCGTCTCCGTGTCGGGCTTCATCACGACGGCGTTGCCCGCGACGAAGGCGGGCAGCGCGTCGCCCGCCGACAGCTCCAGCGGATAGTTCCAGGGGACGATCTGGCCGACGACCCCGCGCGGCTGGCGCAGCTCGGTGACCTTGGTCAGCGTCGGCACGACACCCAGATGGCGCTTCGGTTTCAGGTACGAGGCGGCGGCGCGGCCGTAGTGCCGCGCCTCCACCGCCAGGCCCTGGACCTCCTCGTGGGCGTGCTGCCTGGCCTTGCCGGTCTCCAGTTGGATCAGGTCGAGCACCTCGCCCTGCCGGGCGAGCAGCAGGTCGTGGAAGCGCAGCAGCACCGCCGCCCGCTGCCGTACCGGCACGGCCGCCCAGCCGGGCTGGGCGGCCCTGGCCCGGTCGAAGGCCGCCGCGACGTCGTCGGGCGTCGACTCGGGCAGGTCGGCCAGCTTCTCCCCGGTGTACGGGGTGTGGCTGACCGTACGGCCCGACCCTGCGATGTCGCGGGTGAGCCGGGCGACCACCTCGGGGGTGACCACGTCGGCCGCCGTGCGCGCGCCGGCCGGGGCCGCGGCCACGGGGTTGGTGCCGGGAGCGGTGCCGGGAGCGGGTGCCTGCGAGTCCGTCATGGCGCCGAGCGTATGCCGCCTGTCACGGCTTTGGGTACCCGGCGGTAACACCTTTCACCAGCCGCTCACAAAAGCGCCAGTGATCACTGGCGTCATGCCCGCTCCACCCGCCCGACCTCAGGACTTCTCCAGGACGAGCTGGTCCACGACGGTGGCGTAGAACTCCTCGCCCGGCTTCGCCGCCCACCCCTTGGCGGGCATCGACACCCGCAGCCGCAGATAGAAACCACCCGAATCGGGGATGACGAGTTCACGCCAGCGGGAGCGGAACGTGTCGTCGTCCGACGCGCTGTAGTCCGCGTAGTCGATGACCGTCTCGAACCCCTTCCGGCCCTGGACGACGGCGTCCTTCGTGGTGACGGTGGCGTCCTTGATCTCGGTGCCGTTCCTGCCGCCCCGCTGGTAGAAGCTCTTCCAGACGGCGGGCGTCGGCGCGAGGATCTTCGCCTTGGCGTCGGGGCGCACCCGCTCCGCGTAGACGTCGAAGACAGCGCTCGGGTCGTAGTAGATGACGTTGCCTTCGTCGGCGTCCTCGACGCGCAGGTAGTCGTCGGGGACGGCGATCTTGGCGTGCAGGATCTCGTTCTCCGTCCGCACGCCCCAGCCGGACGGCAGCCCGCCGCTGCTCGCGAACGGGTTGGCGATGATCAGGACGAGGACGACCGCGAGGGCCAGCAGAGCGCCGCCGAGTCCGTAGCGGGCCGGCCGGCTGCGGGCCAGCACCGGCGGCACCCAGCCGGCCGCGCCGGTGACGGGCGCGGGCGCGGAGGCCGGGGCGCCCGCCGTGACCACGCGCGTCTCGCCGGGGCCGCCCTGCGGGGGCCGCGCCACCGACTCCAGCGTCCGCCGGATCTCCGCGACGTCCGGGCGGGCCGCCGGGTCCTTGCGCAGCAGCCGCATCACGAGCGTGCCGAAGGCGCCGGAGCCCCGCGCGGGCATCTGCGGCTCGGCGGACAGCACGGCCTGGAGCGTCGCCGGCGCGTTGGAGCGGCGGTACGGGGACATCCCCTCGACCGCCGCGTACAGCACGACGCCCAGCGACCAGAGGTCCGACTCGGGGCCCGGCCGCTGCCCCAGCACCCGCTCGGGCGCGATGAATTCGGGCGAGCCGACGAAAGAGCCGGTCTCGGTGAGCCCCTGCTCGCCCTCGACCTGCGCGATCCCGAAGTCGCTGAGGACCACCCGGTCGTCGCGGCCCAGCAGGACGTTGTCGGGCTTCACGTCGCGGTGCAGTACGCCGACGGCATGGGCGGCGGCGAGCGCGCCCAGCACGGCGAGCCCGATCCTGGCCGCCTCGCGGGGGTCGAGCGTGCCCTCCTGGAGCCGGTCGCCCAGCGACTGGCCGCGCACCAGCTCCATGACGATCCACGGCTTGGCGTCCTCGATCACCACGTCGTGCATGGTGACGACGGAGGGATGGTCGATCCGCGCGGCTGCCCGCGCCTCGCGCTGCATCCGCAGATAGACATGGCCGCGCTCGCGCTCGCCCAAGTGGTCGGGAACGCGCGGCTCCTTGATCGCCACATCGCGGTCCACGACCTCGTCGTGCGCGAGCCAGACCGTCCCCATCCCGCCGTGCCCGAGCCGCGAGACGAGCCGGTACCGGCCGCCGAGCACCCGCCCGACGGCGGGGTCGGCCGCCGACGTCACGGTCCGGGCCGGGCTCTGCGGTGGCACAGTTGGCGCGATAGGCGGCTGAAGTCCGTAGCTGGTGGGCTCGTTCGCCCGTCCCCCGTCATTGGTCATGGGGACATCTTGACCAACGGCCCTTCCCGTGACCACCGCGAAGACCGAGCGGATGCACAGCCGTGACAGAGCCGGCGGCTCAGCCGCCCGAGCCCGGCGGCTGCCAGCCGCGCAGCGCGGTCGCGAACTGCTTCTGGGTGGCGTCCCAGTCGTCGGCGGGCCCCGACATGAAGATGGCGTACTCGGCGCCGGTCTCGTCGTCGAAGTACATCTGGTCGACGGCGTGCCGGGGTCCCGGCACCCCGTTCTTCGCCGACTGGGTCCAACTGAACTCCCAGCGCGCCACCTGCCTCTGGTCCCGGTAGTCGGCGGGACCCAACTGGAGCTGCTGGTAGTCGGGCAGGACGGCGAGCCCCTTCTCCAGATCGCGCATGTGCGCCTCGGGAGTCGCGAAGTCGGGTTCGGCGTCGATGCTCACCCGCAGGACGTGATTGCCGCCGTCGGGGCTGTAGTCGATGGTGCTGACGTCGGTCTGACGGGTCCAGCCGTCCGGCACCCAGAGGCCGAACCCCTCGTCGGCCTTGACCTCTTGGTAGCCGTCGGGGGCGGCCCCGGCGTCGCCCGAGGGATCCCCGGTCGGGCTCGGCGTCGTCGTGTCGTCCCCCGCCGTGTCGTCGCCCGTACCGCCGTCACCCGTCTGGTCCGAGGCGGTCGGTCCGGGACCCGGGTCGCGGTCGTCGCCCGGGAAGTGCATGGCGGCGAACCCGATACCGGCGCCGAGCACGGCAGCGACGGCGATGGCCGTCACGGTCGTACGCCAGCGTCTGCGGCCGCTCTCCCGCCGCGCCGGGGAGGGCGCCGGGTACGGGCCCGAGGGGGCGGTGTGCGGTCCGGCGGGCTGCGGCCCCGTCTGCCCGGCGCCCGGCACCGGCGTCGCCTGGTAACCGGGCGGATAGCCGGCCGCGGCCGGGTACGCGACCGTCGGGCCGCCGTCCTGCGGCATGTTCCGCGTCGGTACGTACGCCTCGGCCCCCGTGGGCCGGCCTTCCAGTACGGCGCGCAGCATCCGCTCGGTCTCGGCGACGTCCGGTCTGGCCGCCGGGTCCTTGCAGAGCAGCGCGGCGATGACCGGGGTGAGCGGTCCCGCCCGGTCAGGGGTGGGCGGCTCGTCCGTCACGACGGCCTGCATGGTGGAGAGCGGCGAGTTGCGGCGGAACGGCGACTTGCCCTGTACGGCGGTGTAGAGCGTCGCGCCGAGCGACCACAGGTCGGAAGCGGGTCCCGGGTCGGAGCCCCGGACCCGCTCGGGGGCCAAGTAGTCGATCGAGCCGACGATTTCACCGGTCCTGGTGATCGTCGAGTCACCCTCGATCGCGGCGATGCCGAAGTCGGTGAGCAGCACCTGCCCGTCGCGGGCCAGCAGCACATTGCCGGGCTTCACGTCGCGGTGCAGCACCCCGGCCGCGTGCGCGGCGCGCAGCGCGCCCAGTATCTGGAGGCCTATCCCGGCCGCCTCGCGCGGGTCGATCCTGCCGCCGTCGCGCCCTGACTCGCGGGCGGCGTCGGCGAGCGAGGGGCCGTCCACGTACTGCATGACGATCCAGGGGCGGCCGTCGTACTCGATGACGTCGTGGACGGTGACGACGCCGGGGTGGCTGATCCGGGCGGCGGCCCGCGCCTCCTTCTGCGTCCGCTCGTGCAGAACGGCGCGGTCGTCGGCCGAGACGTAGAGCCCCGCGGTCAACTCCTTGACGGCGACGGTCCGGTGGAGCAGCTCGTCCTGGGCGCGCCACACCCGGCCCATGCCGCCGCTGCCGATGGTCTCGCCGAGCCGGTAGCGCCCGGCGAGCAGCAGACCGGCACCCGTGCTCTGTGAATGTTCCACGTCTCCCGCCCTGATCTTTGAGTTGACAGGTTACGGATGACACCGGCGCGCGGGGAACCTCGGGTGGCGTACGGAGACAGCACTGTGACCGTCGGCTCTGCCGGACCGGTGGTGCTGAGGCGCGGTCAACTCCGGTGCGTGGTCAGCCGGTCGCACGATAGGAGCTGGTGGCCTGCTGGTAGATGTCGCTGACGGCGTCGCGCTGGCTGTCCGGGCCGATGACCTGGATCACGTGGTAGCGGCCGCCGATGATCAGGGCGAGGTTGCGCACGTAGACCTGCCGCCCGGTGCTGTCCTGCCAGGTGAACTGCCCCTCGGCCATGGCCTGCTGACCCACGTTGATCCGGCGGAGGCCGGAGGCGGTGGCCCAGGAGGAGTCCCGGAAGGGCTGCAACTCCCGCTCCTTGTCCCGCTGGTAGGCCAGCGGGTCGCCGCCGTTGGCCTGCACGGTGTCCCGGCCCGGCACGATGATCAGGGTGAAGTCGGAGTTGCCGTAGCGGACTTGCCCGCTGTCGTTGATCGGGCTGCGCTGCCAGTCCTTGTCGACGGCGACCTGGAAGCCCTCGGTGTCCTTGCGCAGGACGTAGCCCTTTTCGAGATTGCCGGCCGGCGCGGTCGGCGCCGCCGGTGACGCCGGCGGCTTGGCCGGCCCCGACGTGGAGGGCGCGGGCTCGTCCGACGCGGGCGGCGGCGCCTGCGACGCGGTGACGCCGGGGCTCGCCTCGGTGACGCTCTGCCCCTCGTTGTCCGAGGACTTGGGCATGAACATCACCGCGTAGACGATCGCGGCCACCAGCACCAGCAGGATCAGAATCAGCAAAGTGCGGCCCAGGGAACGGGGTTTGCGGTCCGGGTCCCGGTCGCGGTCGGGCCTGCCCTGGCGTTCGTAGCGGTCGTAGCTCTCGACGGGCTCGTACCGCTCGGGGCTCTCGCGGCGCTGCGGTGCCTCGCGCCGCTGCGCGCTCTCGTAGCGTGCGGGGCGCTCGTACCGCTCGTCGGTCTGCTCCCCCAACAGCTCGCCGAGGGAGGTCCTTTCGTCCTGCTCGTCGCGGTCCCTGCCCCGGTGCTGGCGGTGCCTGCCGCGGTCGATGTCGCGCTTCTTGCTCCTGCCCCAGCGGCGCCTGCGGACCAGCTCGCCCCTGCGGCGGACTATGGGCAGCCGGCCGTCGATGGTCGGTACGGTCACGACGTCCTGGCCCGCGTCGGGCTCGGGCGCCGACCTGACGAGCGAGCGCAGCCAGCCGCGCAGCTCCTCGAAGTCCGGCCGCTCCGTGGGGTCCTGGCGCAGCAGCGACTCGACGACGGGGCGCAGCGGACCGCACTCCTCGGCGAAGGCGGGCGGCTCGGCGCAGACGAGCTGCACCAGCTCGGCGGCGTTCTCCTCGGGGTACGGGGCGTGGCCCTGGACCGCGCGGTAGAGCAGCGCGCCGAGCGCCCACAGGTCGGTCGCAGGGCCGATGGGCGGGGCCAGTTGCCAGTTCTCGTGGACGGGCCCTGCCTGTTCGGGGGCCCAGCGCTCGGTGACGGGTCCGACGATCGCGATCCGGGCCTGCCGGGCGCGCTCGGCAGCGAGCGGGGTGGCCGGGCCCCGGTAGGCGGGGACCGATCCGCCGCTCGCGACGACGTCGTCCCACCGGCCCGCGCCGGGCGCGGCTCCCACGACGGCGGGGAGCTGGGTGGAATGCCGCTGGTCGTCGGCGCGCATCGCGTCGTAGGCGCCGGAGGTCGTGTACCGGCTGCTGCCGCTGCCGGGGCCTGAGTACGGGGCGTCCTCGCCGCCGCCACCGGTACGGGCCATCGCGACTCCGTGCTCGTCGCCCCGGCCGCCGTGGCTGCCCTGCGCGCCTTGACTGCCCTGTGCGCCCTGGCCGCTGCCGCCGGGCGGGAGCGCGGGCATGGCGCCGGGGTTGCCGGGCGCCGGGGTGAATCCGGCGGGCAGCGCAGGAGGCGTACGGCCCGGCGTACGGCCGGGGGCCGGGCGGTCGCCGTACGGGCTGCCCGCGTCCGGGCCGTAGTACGGCCCCTCGGGCTCGGGGCCGGGTCCCTGCGCGGGGTGGCGGCCACCGGGTACGGGGATGCCTGACGTACCGCCGGCCGGTACGGACCCGCCGCCGTCCTGCCACGAGGCCGGTCCGTCGCGCCAGGTGCCGGCCAGTTCGGCGCGGTAGGGCGGCGGCGGGTCCTCGTCGTCGTCGGCTTCCGCGTCGTTGTCGGGGTCGGCGAAGCCGCGCGGCGGCTGGGCCCACCAGTCCTGGTTGCCGCCCTGCGGTGCCGCGGGCGCGTCGGACGCCGCGGGTACGCCGGGTCCGCCGAGCGCGCCGGACTCCGTGCCGGGCCCCGGCGGCTGGGGCTGCGGGCCCGGTCCGTCCTGACCGTCCTGGCCGTCCTGCGGGCGCGGCGCGGGGAGCGCCGCAGCCGAGCGCTGCTCGTCCTCGGTGACGCGGGCCGCCGCACGGGCTCCCGCGCGGTACGCGGCGATGGCCCCCGCGCGCGCGGCGCGGATGTCGCCCGAGGCGTTGCCGCCGCTCGGCAGCGCGGGTCGGGCCGACGGATTGCCGTAGGGGGCGGGCACCCCGGGCGTGCCCTGCTGCGGCCGGGGCATCGCACCGGACGTACCGGACGACCCCGCGCTGTACGGCGGTTCGGGGGCGGGTACGGGGTCGAGCGCAGGGCGGCCGACCGGCCCCGGCACCCCGGCCGTCGAGCCGGTCTCGCCGGGCCCGGGACCGTACGGGCCAGGGCCAGGACCGTAAGGACCCGCCGGACCGGGCACCCCCGGCTGGTACGGCAGACCGGGCTGCGGCTGCGGCGGCCCCTGCTGCCGGCCGCCCTGCGGGAAGTCCTGCGGGTAGTCCTGTGCGTAGTCCTGTGCCGGGCCCTGCGCCTGGCCCGGTGCCTGCTCGACCGGCTCGGACAGCGCCGGCGGCGGGGTGCGCCCCAGCGCGCCGGGCGCGCCGGAAGGGCCGACGGGCGGCACGGGCGCGCCGAAGGTGCCGGGTGCGCCGATGGGTCCCGGCGCGCCAAGTGGCCCGACGGGGCCGAGCTGTTGCTGCTGTCCCGGCACACCGGGCGGCTCCGGCACCGGCGCGTATCCGCACAGCGCCTCCTCCGCCGCTCCGGCGGCGAGGCCGGTCAGCACCACGCGCCCGTCGTCGCAGACGAGCACCGTACGGACCGTGATGTTCCGGTGGGTCCAGCCGTGGCCGTGCAGCACCCGTACGGCGGTCAGCACGTCCGAGGCGATCTCGGCGGCGCGGTAGGGGTTCAGCGGGCGTTCGGCGAGCAGCGCCGCGAGCGGCCTGGCGGCGACCAGTTCACTCACTATCCACAGCGAGCCGCCCTCGGCGAACACGTCGAAGACCTGGTCGAGCCGGGGGTGGTCGGGGATCTGCGCCGCGCTCTGCGCCGCCTCGATGGCCCGGCGCACCGCAGGGTCGGTGGGCCGCCGGGTGGAGCGTCCGGAGACCCGGCGCGGCGCGGGACCGCTCTCCGCCTCCACCACCTCGGCGTCCACGACTTCAGGTAACGGGACCTGCCTGACGAGGACTTCCTGGCCGCTGTAGGTGTCGAAGGCCCGGGTCTCGACGAGGTCGTACTCGTCGGAGGGCGGCAGGGGCAGGCGATAGCGGTCGGCGAGCACCCGACCCGCGTATTCGTCCACAGCGCCTCCCCTCACCTCTCGGGTCTCCCGATCCTGAAGACCTACGAAACCGCCAATTCCGGTCGATTACCGGCCCATTGTGGCTGCGTACGGTTCGCGTACTCTCACGATACGTGGCCGCAGGCAAACCCGCCGCAGGGTCGCGGCAACCGAATCTGGAACGTGTCGTTCCGGAGCCGCGCCCCTGCGCCCCGACGGCTGAAAGGCGTCAGTCCTTCGGCTTGAACGTGGCGAAGGCCGTGTCGCGCAGCGTCTTGCATTCCGCTCCGTCCCATTCGCTCGCCTTGCAGCTCACCATTATCGAATATCCGTGCTTGGAGTCGATCCGGAAACCCCGGTCGAGCACCTTCATCTGCTCGCCGTTCTGCCGCCGTTCGAAAGTCCAGTCGGCCACGGTCGGGTACCCGTTGTAGTCGGCCTTGCGCATCCCGACGAGCTTGTAGTTCGAACTGCTGCCCCGGACCGCCGACTCCAACTGCTGCCAGGCGAGCAGGGCGTTGCCCGTGGGGCTGCTGGTGAAGTCGACCTGGACGCGCGGGAATCCGCCGTTCTCGCTGTATATGCCGCCGGAGTTCTGCCCCGCCACGTCGGTGAGGTGGAAGCCCTTGGGCAGCGCCATCGAGAAGTGGAACCTGCTGTCGGTCACCGTCGCGTAACCGGCGGGCACTTCGGCACCGCCGCCGCCCGTACCGCCCGCGCTGTCCGACGCGCCGTCACCCGGCTCGCCGGTGTCCGCCGGGGAGGCGGGGGCCGACGGGGTGTCACCGCTGCCGCCCGCCTTGCCCGGTGCCTCGCTCTGCCCCTGGCCCTTGTCGTCGTCCTTGTCGTCGCCCGCCGGCTGACCGCCCGCGCTGGTCCCCGCCGACGCCGAAGGGTCGTCCTTGCCGGACGCAGACCCGTCGGAGTCACCGCCGCTGAGGGTGATGGCGAGGATCGTGGCGATCAGCGCCAGCGCGACGACGGCCGCGATGATCACCAGGGTGCGCCGGGGCACCACATCGGTGAGGGAGGCGCGGGGCAGGGGTCTGGTGGGTGCTCCGGGCGTGGCCGGCTGCGCCGTCGGCCGGGTGGCCGTGCGGCCCGTACCGGCTCCCACCGACGCCGATGCCGTGGTCTTCACCGGCTTCGGGGTCTTCTGGGGCTTGGGGGCGCGCTCGGCCTTCGCCGGCTTGCCCGCCGCCGGGGGGACCGGCGGCAGCGGCACGACACGCGTCTTCTCCGACGCCGGTACGGGGGCGGGCGGTGCGGCCGGCTTCTCCGGCGCGTTGATCACGTCGAGCAGCAGCCGTCGGGTGCCCGGCTCGTCGAGCCGCAGCGCGGGGTCCTTGGCCAGCAGCCCGTATATGACCTCGGCCAGCTCGCCCGCGTTCTTCGGCGGGTCGAGCGGCTCGGTCATCACGGCCGTGAGCGTGGCGATGGCGGAGCCCTTGTCGTACGGGGGCGAGCCCTCGACCGACGCGTACAGCAGACCGCCGAGCGACCACAGGTCGGCGGCGGGGCCCGGCTTGTGGCCGCGTGCGCGCTCGGGCGAGATGTACGAGGGGGCGCCGACGAGCATGCCGGTGGAGGTGACGGAGGGATCGCCCTCGACCTGGGCGATGCCGAAGTCCGTGAGGACGACCCGGCCGTCCTCCCCCGCGATCAGCACGTTGGACGGCTTCACGTCGCGGTGCAGGATGCCCTCGCTGTGCGCCGCGCGCAGCACGTCGAGGATGGCAAGACCGACCTCGGCCGCGCGCCTCGGCGTGAGCGTGCCGTCCTCGCGGATGGCCTCGGCGAGGGACTTGCCCTCGATGAGCTCCATGACGATCCAGGGCCGGTCGTCCTCGTCGACGACGTCGAAGACCGTCACGGCGCCGTTGTTGCGGATCCGGGCGATCGCCTTGGCCTCGCGCAGGGTGCGGGTGATGAGCCGGCGCTTCTCGTCGTCGTCGATGCTGGAGGGGAAGCGCAGCTCCTTCACCGCGACGGTACGGCCGAGGGTTTCGTCCAGCGCCCGCCAGACGGTGCCCATGCCGCCCCGGCCGAGCACACCGCCCAGCCGGTACCTGCCGGCGAGCAGCCGCCCCTCGGAGGTCGTGCTCTTGCCGGCGCCGCGCGGCACGTCAGCCGGCGCGTCCGCAGCCGACGCGTCCGCACGCGCGTCCGCCGGTGTGTCCGCCACCGCGTCGTCGGGCGCGTCTCGCGGCACGTCCCGGGGCGCGTCTTCCGGTGCGTCCTGGGACGCGTCTCGTCGTACGTCCTGCGGCGCGTCCTGCTTCGGTTCCGGTTCCGATTCGTGCTGGGGATCCTGCGCCGTGTCCCGCGACTGCTCCGCCTCCGACATGCGTCCCCTCTGCGTTCCCTGATCCTGGCCCGCGACCGCCGCCAGGCGCTTGTCTGGCCCGGCCCGCGCGATGCCGTAACGCGCCCTGGCAGAGGCTCCATTGTCCCTCACTCCGGCACCACTGCCGCTCCCGGGTCCCGCGTCGGTAAGGATGGGTCCGGAGGAGAGGACCCCCACCATGCCACTACCCCGGCTCCGACTGGTCACCCCGCTGGTCATAGCCCTGTTCGGGCTTGGCGCAAGCGTGCTGGGGACGGGCGTGCGAACCGGCGGGCCCGCCCTGTCGCTGCTGGTCTCGGCGGGCGGGGCCCCCGCCGCCGCCCAGTTGTCCCGTACACCGGGCGCCTCCCGCTTCCAGAGCGCGGGGGCCGGGATCGGCAGGGCCGACCACTTCCGCGCGGGGTCCGTCACCAAGTCCCTGCTGGCGACGGTCGTTCTGCAGCTCTCCGCCGAGGGCGCGTTGCGGCTCGGCGACACCGTGGAGCGCTGGCTGCCGGGGCTGGTGCGCGGCCACGGCAACGACGGGCGGCGGCTGACCGTACGCGCGCTACTCACCCACACCAGCGGTCTGTACGACTACACCGCCGACCGGTCAGCGCCGGCCCCGACGACCCCGCAGGCCGCCGTGCGCATCGCCCTGGCCCGTCCGCCGGGCCCGGTCGGCGACTACGCGTACTCCAACACCGATTACGTACTGCTCGGCCTGATCATCCGCCAGGTCACCGGCCGGTCCTACGCCGCCGAGGCCGAGCGGCGCGTCATCGTCCCGCTCGGTCTCACCGGCACCTCGTTCCCCGGGAGCCGCACCACGCTCCCCGACCCGCACGGCCGTGCCTACAGCCGTACTTCGGGCCCGGCGGGGCCGCTGAGCGACGTCACCGAACTCGACCCCCGTACGGCCGGGGCGGCCGGTGAGCTGATCTCCACGCTGGACGACCTCGACCGCTTCTACTCCGCGCTGCTGGACGGGGAACTCCTCGCCCCCGCCCAGCGGCGCGAACTGCTCGACACCCGCTCCACGCGCGGCGTCTACGGGATGGGGGTCTATCCGCAGCGGCTCTCCTGCGGCGTCACGGTGTGGGGCCACAACGGCCGGATCGCGGGCAGTTACGTCCGCACGGCGGCCACGGCCGACGGCCGCCACACCCTGACGTACCGGATCGACACGGACGCCCTCACCGACGACTCGCTCGAACCGGCCCTCCTCGACGCGGAGTTCTGCGCATCCTGAGCCGGATCCCGTACCCGATCCGCCCGCGCCGCCCGATCCGCCCGCACGTGGAGAGCACCCCCCGTCCGGATCGGTTAGATCGGCACGATGTCCGGCGCCCCGAGCCGCGCCGCGTCCGCCGTCAGATCGTCCGGCTGGCGCTGCGACTCGCGCTCGGCCTCCACCCGCTTCTCGTAATGCTCGACCTCCCTGGCGATCTGGTCCTTGTCCCAGCCGAGCACCGGCGCCATCAGCTCGGCGCACTCCTGCGCGCTGCGGGTGCCCCGGTCGAACGTCTCGATCGAGATGCGGGTGCGCCGGGTCAGCACGTCGTCGAGATGGCGCGCGCCCTCGTGCGAGGCGGCGTAGACGATCTCGGCGCGCAGATAGTCCTCGGCCGCCGGCAGCGGCTCACCGAGCCGGGGGTCGGCCTCGATCAGCTCCAGCACCTCCTCGACCAGCGTCCCGTAGCGGTTGAGCAGATGCTCCACCCTGACCACATGGATGCCGGTGCGCTCCGCCATCCTGGCCCGGCCGTTCCACAGGGCGTGGTAGCCCTCGGCGCCGAGCAGCGGCACGTCTTCCGTGACGCACTCGGCCACCCGCTGGTCGAGGCCGTGCACCGCCTCGTCCACCGCGTCCTTCGCCATCACCCGGTACGTCGTGTACTTGCCGCCCGCCACGACGACCATGCCGGGCACCGGATGCGCCACGGTGTGCTCGCGGGACAGCTTGCTCGTCGCGTCCGACTCGCCGGCCAGCAGCGGCCGCAGGCCCGCGTACACGCCCTGCACGTCGTCACGGGTCAGCGGCACCGACAGCACCGCGTTGACATGCTCCAGCACATAGTCGATGTCCGCGCTGGACGCCGCCGGGTGGGCCTTGTCTAGGTCCCAGTCGGTGTCGGTGGTGCCCACGATCCAGTGCCGCCCCCAGGGGATGACGAACAGCACCGACTTCTCCGTGCGCAGGATCAGCCCCGTCGTGGAGTGGATCCGGTCCTTGGGGACGACCAGATGGACGCCCTTGGAGGCCCGGACATGGAACTGGCCGCGCTCGGCGATCAGCGACTGCGTGTCGTCCGTCCACACCCCGGTGGCGTTGACGATCTGCTTGGCCCTGATCTCGTACTCGCCGCCGCCTTCGACGTCCTGCACCCGGGCGCCGACGACCCGCTCGCCCTCGCGCAGGAAGCCGACCACCCGCGACCGGCTCGCCACATGCGCGCCGTAACTGGCGGCCGTACGCACGAGCGTCGCCACATAGCGCGCGTCGTCCATCTGCGCGTCGTAGTACTGCAAGGCGCCCACCAGGGCGTCCTTCTTCAGGCATGGCGCAACGCGCAGCGCGTGGCGGCGCGTCAGATGACGGTGTGTCGGCAGGCCGCGGCCATGGCCTGACGAGACCGACATCGCGTCGTACAGCGCGACGCCCGAGCCCGCGTAGAGCCGCTCCCAGCCCTTGTGCCGCAACGGGTAGAGGAACGGAACGGGCTTCACCAGATGCGGCGCCAGCTTCTCCAGCAGCAGACCGCGCTCCTTCAGGGCCTCGCGCACCAGCGCGAAGTCGAGCATCTCCAGATAGCGCAGGCCGCCGTGGATCAGCTTGCTCGACCGGCTCGACGTGCCGGAGGCCCAGTCGCGCGCCTCCACGATGCCGGTGGCCAGGCCGCGCGTCACCGCGTCAAGGGCGGTCCCCGCACCGACCACGCCCGCGCCCACCACCAGCACGTCCAGCTCGCGCTCGGCCATCGCCGCGAGCGCGGATTCGCGCTCAGCGGGTCCCAGTGTCGCTGTCCTCACTGTCTGCCTCCCGTCGCCCCCGTGCGGTCGGGCCCACCACTGGTCAGGCCCACCACTCGATTCTGTCCGCCCTCGCCGACTTCAGCCACCGCCTGTGGATAACTCCGGTCGAAGATCCGGATCCGACGCCGACTCCCCGGGCCACGCAATGCCGCATAACGGTCATATTTAAGCCTAGTCTGACATTGCGCTTGCTCGTTCTGTCCAACCTGGCTTGCGCTCACTGTCCACTCCGGCTAAGGGAAGGACGGCCACCGCCATGCCCGCAGATCTCGCCGTCATCGGACTCGGCCATCTCGGCCTGCCCCTCGCCCAGGCCGCGGTAGCCGCAGGTATCGAGACCATCGGCTACGACACCGACCCGCGCCCGGTCGCCGAACTCGCGGCGGGCCACACCCCGGCCGAGGGTTCACTCACCGCGTCCGACGTGCGCAGGATGCTGTCACGCGGCTTCCGCCCCACCACCAACCCGACCGAGCTGGGCCGGGTCCGCACCGCCGTCATCTGCGCTCCGGCCCCCCTCGGGCCCGACCGCACCCCCGATCTGAGCGCCATCGGCACAGCGGCGCGCGCCCTCGCGGCGCGGCTGCGCCCGCACACCACCGTGCTGCTGGAGTCCCCGGTCGCGCCCGGCACCACCGAAGGGTTCCTGCGCGGCGTCCTGGAAGAGGGCTCCGGGCTGCGCGCCGGCCGCGACTTCCACCTCGCGTACTCCCCCGGCCGGCTCGACCCCGGCAACCGCACCCACGGCATCGCCAACACCCCCAAGGTCATCGGCGGCCTCACCCCCGCCTGCACCGAGTCGGCAGCCGCGTTCTACGGCCGGCTCAGCGACAAGGTCGTACGGGCCCGCGGCCCGCGCGAGGCCGAGACGGTCAAGCTCCTCGAAACCAACTTCCGCCACGTCAACATCGCCCTCGTCAACGAGATGGCGGTGCTCTGCCACGACCTCGGCGTCGACCTGTGGGACGTCATCCGCTGCGCCGAGACGAAACCGTTCGGCTTCCAGGCGTTCCGGCCAGGACCCGGCGTCGGCGGCCACGGCGTACCGCTCGACCCCAGCTATCTGCCGCACGCCGGGCGCACCCCCGGCCATCCGCTGCGGATGGTCGGGCTCGCCCAGGAGATCAACACGCGGATGCCGCAGTACGTCATCCAGCGCTGCGCGACCCTGCTCAACGAGCACGGCAAGTCGGCGCGCGGCGCGCGGGTGCTGCTGCTCGGCGTCACGTACAAGCCCGACCTCGCCGACCAGGAAAGCTCACCGGCCACCGAGATCGCCTGCCGGCTCACGGATCTCGGCGCCGCCGTCAGCTACCACGACCCGTACGTCCCCGACTGGCGCGTACGCGACCAGCCCGTACCGCGCGCCGACTCGCTGTACGAGGCGGCGGCCAACGCGGATCTGACGGTGCTGCTCCAGCACCACCGCACGTACGACCTCCAGGGGCTCGCCGTCAAAGCCCAACTGCTCCTGGACACCAGAGGCGCGAGCCCGGCGGGCGCCGCGCACCGGCTCTGAACCGGCCGCACCGGCGCTGAGCTGGAATCGCGTACCGCGCTGTCAGTGGCGGCTGTTACTCTCCAGGGCCATCGTGTGCAAGTCATGCGCACGCCATAATCCCTGGGGGGGATTTCCACCATGAGCCAGCCCGTTCAGCCGCCCGGCAACCAGCCCGTCCCGCCGTCCGGCGACCCGTCGGTCCCGCCGCCCGGCAACTCGTCGGTCCCGCCGTCCGGCAACCCGTTCGCCGCCGGCGCCGGCGCCGTGCCGCCCGCGCCGTTCCTGCCGGCCCCGCCGCCGGCCAGGCTCCGCAACAACATCGCGGGCGGTGTGGTCGCCGCGGTGATCGCCGCGATCGTGGCCGCCCTGGTGTACGGCTGGATCATCGGACTCACCGAGCGCGAGATCGGCTGGGCCGCCCTCGGTGTCGGCGCCCTGATCGGCTTCGCCGCCGGCAAGGTCGGCGGCGGCAACCAGGTGCTGGCGGGCATCAGCGCGCTGCTCGCGCTGGGCGCCGTCTACGCGGGGCAGCTCTTCGGCCTCGCCGCCCTCATCGGCAAGCAGGTGAACGTGTCGACGACGAGCATCGTGATGGACCACTTCGGCGACCTCACCAGCGCGTGGAGCGACGAGATGGACTTCATGAGCATCGTCTTCCTGGCGCTGGGCGCGTTCGCCGCGTTCTCCGCCGCGCGGAAGACCGCCGAGTAGAGCCCGTACGCAGAAGGGTGCCCCGGCCGGAATCCGGCCGGGGCACCCTCACGTACAAGCGCCACGTACGAGCGGTGGGCGGCGTCAGCGCCGGTGCTGCGAGTCCGCGACCGTGACCTCGACGCGCTGGAACTCCTTGAGTTCGCTGTAGCCCGTCGTCGCCATCGCCCGGCGCAGCGCGCCGAAGAAGTTCATCGAGCCGTCCGGGATGGTCGAGGGCCCCGCCAGGACCTCCTCCGTCGTCCCGACGACACCGAGATCCACCAGCTTGCCGCGCGGCACGTCCTCGTGGACGGCCTCCATGCCCCAGTGCCTGCCCTTGCCCGGCGCGTCCGACGAGCGCGCGAGCGGCGAGCCGATCATCACGGAGTCGGCGCCGCAGGCGATCGCCTTCGGCAGGTCGCCGGACCAGCCGACCCCGCCGTCCGCGATGACATGCACGTACCGGCCGCCGGACTCGTCCATGTAGTCCCTGCGCGCCGCCGCCACATCCGCGACGGCCGTCGCCATCGGGACCTGGATCCCGAGCACGTTGCGGGTGGTGTGCGCGGCGCCGCCGCCGAAACCGACGAGCACACCGGCGGCGCCGGTACGCATCAGATGCAGCGCCGCCGTGTACGTGGCGCAGCCGCCGACGATGACCGGCACGTCCAGCTCGTAGATGAACTGCTTCAGGTTCAGCGGCTCGGCGGCACCCGAGACATGCTCGGCGGAGACCGTCGTACCGCGGATGACGAAGATGTCGACGCCCGCGTCCACCACGGCCTTGGAGAACTGCGCGGTGCGCTGCGGCGAGAGCGCGGCGGCCGTGACGACGCCCGAGTCCCGCACCTCCTTGATGCGCAGCCCGATCAGCTCTTCCTTGATCGGCTCGGCGTAGATCTCCTGGAGCCTGCGGTTGGCCGTGGCCTCCTCCAGCTCGGCGATCTCGTCGAGCAGCGGCTGCGGGTCCTCGTAACGGGTCCAGAGACCTTCGAGGTTGAGCACCCCGAGCCCGCCCAGCTCACCGATGCGGATCGCGGTCTGCGGCGAGACGACCGAGTCCATGGGAGCGGCCAGGAAGGGCAGCTCGAACCGGTAGGCGTCGATCTGCCAGGCGATCGAGACCTCCTTCGGGTCCCGGGTGCGCCGGCTGGGGACGACGGCGATGTCGTCGAAGGCGTACGCCCTGCGGCCGCGCTTGCCGCGCCCGATCTCGATCTCAGTCACGATGTGCCTTTCCCTCTACGTCAGCGTCCCAGTATCCCCGACACACCGATGCCGCCGGTGACGGGCCACCGGCGGCATCGGGAGGTGTCAGTGCTGGTTGTAGTTCGGCGCCTCGACCGTCATCTGGATGTCGTGGGGGTGGCTCTCCTTGAGCCCCGCCGCCGTGATCCGGACGAACTGCCCCTTGCGCTCCATCTCGTCGATGGAGGCCGCGCCCACATAGCCCATGGTCTGCCGCAGCCCGCCGATGAGCTGGTGCAGCACGGCGCCGAGCGGGCCCCGGTAGGGCACCTGGCCCTCGATGCCCTCGGGCACGAGCTTGTCGTCGGACGACACGTCCGCCTGGAAGTAGCGGTCCTTCGAGTACGAGCGGGCCTGGCCGCGCGACTGCATGGCGCCGAGCGAGCCCATGCCGCGGTACGACTTGAACTGCTTGCCGTTGATGAACTGCAGCTCGCCCGGGGACTCCTCGCAGCCCGCGAGCAGGCTGCCGAGCATGACCGTGCTGGCCCCTGCGGCGAGCGCCTTGCCGATGTCGCCCGAGTACTGCAGGCCGCCGTCGCCGATAACGGGGATACCGGCGGCCATGCAGACCGACGCCGCCTCGTAGATCGCCGTGACCTGCGGGACGCCGATGCCGGCGACCACGCGCGTGGTGCAGATGGAGCCGGGTCCCACGCCCACCTTGACGCCGTCCACGCCCGCGTCGATGAGCGCCTTAGCGCCGTCGCGGGTGGCGATGTTGCCGCCGATGACGTCCACGGAGACGCTCGACTTGATCTTGGACATCCAGCTCAGCGCGTTGCTGTTGTGGCCGTGCGAGGTGTCCACGACGATGAAGTCGACCCCGACCTCGGCCAGCGCCTGGGCCCGCTCCAGCGCCTCCTGGCTGGCGCCCACGGCGGCGCCGACGAGCAGCCTGCCCTCGGCGTCCTTGGCCGCGTTCGGGTACTGCTCGGCCTTGACGAAGTCCTTGACGGTGATGAGGCCCTTGAGGATGCCCCCGTCGTCGACGAGCGGCAGCTTCTCGATCTTGTGCCGGCGCAGCAGCTCCATGGCGTCCACGCCGGAGATGCCGACCTTGCCGGTGACCAGCGGCATGGGCGTCATGACGGCGCGCACCTGCTGGCCGCGGTCCGTCTCGAAGGCCATGTCGCGGTTGGTGACGATGCCGAGGAGCTTGCCCGCCGCGTCGGTGACGGGGACGCCGCTGATCCGGAACTTGGCGCAGAGCTGGTCGGCCTCGGCCAGCGTGGCGTCCGGGTGGACCGTGATCGGGTCGGTCACCATGCCGGACTCGGAGCGCTTCACGAGGTCGACCTGGTTGGCCTGGTCGGCGATGGACAGGTTGCGGTGCAGCACACCGACCCCGCCCTGGCGGGCCATCGCGATGGCCATCCGCGCCTCGGTGACCTTGTCCATCGCCGCGGAGAGCAGCGGGATGTTGACCCGTACGTTCCTGGATACCTGGGACGCCGTGTCCACCTGGTTGGGCAGCACCTCCGAGGCGCCAGGCAACAGCAGCACGTCGTCGTATGTCAGCCCCAGCGTCGCGAACTTCTCGGGCACTCCGTCGACGTTTGCAGTCATGACACCTTCCCCAGATGGCCTTGATCGGTGCGGATGTCCATGCTAACGGGCTCCACGGCGGTCTCATTCCACGATCGTCACGATCAGGGCCTGCGGGCGGTCGGCGGGCGGCGGAAGGGCCGCGCGCCGGGCCGCTGCCGCCGCCTACTGCTCGGCGAGGGCGCGCAGTCTGCTGAGCGCGCGGTGCTGCGCGACCCGTACGGCACCGGGCGACATACCGAGCAACTGCCCTGTCTCCTCGGCGGTCAGGCCCACGGCGACCCGCAGCACGAGCAGTTCGCGCTGGTTGTCGGGGAGGTTGGCGAGCAGCTTCTTGGCCCACTCGGCGTCGCTGCTGAGCAGCGCGCGCTCCTCGGGTCCCAGCGAGTCGTCGGGCCGCTCCGGCATCTCGTCGGACGGTACGGCCGTGGATCCCGGGTGCCGCATGGCGGACCGCTGGAGATCGGCGACCTTGTGTCCTGCGATGGCGAAGACGAACGCCTCGAAGGGCCTGCCGGTGTCGCGGTAGCGCGGCAGGGCCATGAGGACCGCCACACACACTTCCTGGGCGAGGTCCTCGACGAAGTGCCGGGCGTCGCCGGGGAGCCTGCTCAGTCGCGTACGGCAGTAGCGCAGCGCCAGTGGATGGACCCGGGCGAGGAGGTCGTGCGTCGCCTGCTGGTCGCCGTCGACGGCACGGTGGACGAGCGCACCGATCACTGTGGGCTCGTCGTCGCGCATCGGTCCATGGTGCCTTGGCGGCTCCTGATTGGTGGCACCGCGTCCGTAGTTGTGCACTGAAGCGTTATGAGCAGGTGCGGCGGAACTCATGCCCTGTGCCCTCCCCTCGCGCTCGTCCGACTCGTTCCCGAGGAACTCCACATCTCCAAGGATGCGGCATCGCGCGGGAAACGGTCGCGTACGGGCATACGTTGCCCCGCCCACCCTGGGTTATGGCAGCGAGCGGGGTTGAGGGACCGCCGGTCCCGGGGTCCGGTCCGGGGTCCGGTCCCGGGGTCCGGTCCCGGGGTCCGGGGAGACCGGCGCCCGGAAGGGTGCGGCAGATCGTGCGGCCCGCGGGCCGTTGAGCCCGGCGGGCTCAGCGCACCAGGCCCCAGCGGAAGCCGAGCGCGACGGCATGCGCGCGGTCCGATGCGCCGAGCTTCTTGAACAGCCGCCTGGCGTGCGTCTTCACCGTGTCCTCCGAGAGGAAGAGCTCCCGGCCGATCTCCGCGTTGGAGCGGCCGTGGCTCATCCCTTCGAGCACCTGGATCTCCCGCGCGGTGAGCGTGGGCGCCGCGCCCATCTCCGCCGAGCGGAGCCGGCGCGGGGCGAGCCGCCACGTCGGGTCGGCGAGCGCCTGGGTGACGGTCGCGCGCAGTTCGGCGCGCGAGGCGTCCTTGTGCAGATAGCCGCGGGCACCGGCGGCGACCGCGAGCGCGACCCCGTCCAGGTCCTCGGCGACCGTGAGCATGATGATCCGGGCGCCGGGGTCGGCGGAGAGCAGCCTGCGCACCGTCTCGACACCGCCGAGACCCGGCATGCGTACGTCCATCAGAATCAGGTCCGAGCGATCGGCACCCCAGCGGCGGAGGACTTCCTCGCCGTTGGCCGCGGTCGTCACGCGCTCGACGCCGGGCACGGTCGCGACCGCGCGGCGGAGCGCCTCTCGGGCAAGCGGGGAGTCGTCGCAGACGAGGACGGATGTCATGACCGTCCTCCGCAGCTAATGCGCGTCACCTTGGGCCTCCAGGCTGGTTACATTTCGTCACCTGTGCGATTGACGGCTCTCGGACATGTGCCCGATCGCTCGTTCTCTCAACCGCCTCGCACATTCAACGACGGTCACTCGAAAGAGTTACGGGTCCGGCGATCGACTTCAACACTCTTTGTAAGCGGGCGCACACAGAGATGCACAGCGCGGGCCGCCCGTTTCCCCCGTTAGGGGTATGCACCATTTAGTGGCTTTTCTTCCCTTTTGCTGGTGTCTGTGGCTAGATTCGCAATGAGTCATATTTACATCTACTTACACTGCAGATGTACGGTCATGAGTGATCCAACGCCGTCCAGGTTTCAAGGGGACTTAAGCAATGGCAGATTTCTCCCGCCTTCCCGGACCGAACGCCGATCTGTGGGACTGGCAACTCCTCGCGGCCTGTCGCGGCGTCGACAGTTCACTCTTCTTCCATCCGGAGGGGGAGCGCGGCGCGGCGAGAAGCGCGCGTGAGAACTCGGCGAAAGAGGTGTGCATGCGGTGCCCGGTCCGCGCGGAGTGCGCGGCGCACGCGCTGGCGGTGCGGGAGCCGTACGGCGTGTGGGGCGGCCTGACGGAGGACGAGCGCGAGGAGCTGATGGGCCGCGCCCGCACCCGGCTGATCACGGCGTCCACCGCCGCCTCGCACGCGGGCGGCGCGCAGCAGGGCCCGCCGCCACCGCACGACCCGGGCCCGGGGCACGGCGGCCACAGCGATCACAGCGGGCACAACGGTCACGGCTTCGGCGACCACCTCGGCCACCTCGACCACTTCGACGACTGAGGCAGCCTTCAACAGCCGAGAAGAAACGTTTCTGCACGCTCTCTTCGGCCGGTACGGCGGGGGCCGCCTCAGCGGGCGGCGGCTACGGCCAGCTCGTCCAGCGTGGCGGCGACGGCGGGCACCCTGGCCAGGTCCGGCAGGGTGAGCGCGACGACCTCGCGGTGCACGGCCG
Source organism: Streptomyces sp. NPDC087906 (assembly GCF_055584925.1). NCBI lineage: Bacteria > Bacillati > Actinomycetota > Actinomycetes > Kitasatosporales > Streptomycetaceae > Streptomyces > Streptomyces sp. NPDC087906. The sequence continues at coordinate 31,087 of NZ_JBVJLC010000007.1, read as the reverse complement.
GCTCGACCGCGAGCGTACGGACCCCTTCGGTGCGTACCGAGGCCAGCGCCAGCTCGGGCAGGACGGCGACCCCGAGCCCGGCAGCGACCAGGCCGACCACGGCCGGATAGTCGTCCGTGGCGAAGTCGATCCGGGGGGTGAACCCCGACTCCTCGCAGGCGGCGACGAGTTGGGTACGGCAGCGCGGGCAGCCGGCGATCCACGGCTCGCCCGCGAGATCCCCCATGGCGACCGCTTCGGCGCCGGCGCGCGCCAGCCGGTGCCCTTCCGGTACGAGTCCGACGAGCCGGTCGACCAGCAGCGGCCGTACGACCAGGTCGTCCCACTCCGCGTCGGCGTCGCCGCCGTCCCCGTACCGGAACGCCAGCGCCACGTCGCAGTCGCCGTCCCGCAGCATCCCCGCCGAGCTGGGCGGTTCGGCCTCGACGAGCGAGACCCGGGTGCCGGGGTGGGCGGCGCGCAGCGCGGCGAGCGCGGCGGGGACGAGCGTGGAGCTGCCGCTGGGGAACGAGACGAGCCTGACCCGGCCCGCGCGCAGCCCCACCAGGGCGGCGATCTCCTCCTCGGCCGCCGTGAGCCCGCCGAGGATGCCCGTCGCGTGCCGGACCAGCACCTCGCCGGCCTGGGTGAGCCGGGTCTCCCGGCCGGTGCGGACGAGCAGGGTGGTGCCCGCCGACGCTTCGAGGGCCTTCATCTGCTGGCTGACGGCGGGCTGCGTACAGCCCAGCTCGCGCGCGGCGGCCGAGAAGGAACCGGTGGCTGCGACGGCGCGCAGGACGCGGAGATGGCGGGCCTCGATCATTCCTCGACTATAAGCAAAGCTTGGGCCAGGCGGAAAATAATCGGTGGATGCTTTGAGGTGGCTGGGGATACCGTGCTGCCATGAAGGTTCTGACCGTGAATGTGGGGCGGCCCGAGGTCGTCCCGTACACCGACACGCCGGGCAAGGTCACGGGCATCGGCAAGCAGCCGGCCGAGGGCCCCGTGCGGGTGCGGGATCCCGGCGCCAAGGGCGAGGGCGGCAGCGGTCTCGTCGGGGACGCGGTGTGCGACCTGCGGCATCACGGCGGGAGCGACCAGGCGGTGTACGCGTTCGCGCGGGAGGATCTGGACCACTGGGAGCGGGAGCTGGGCCGCCCCCTGGCCAACGGCGCGTTCGGCGAGAATCTCACCACGTCGGGTCTCGACATGGCGGCGGCGAAGGTCGGTGAGCGCTGGCGGATCGGGGACGAGCTGGTGCTGGAGGCGACGAGCGGCCGCATCCCGTGCCGTACGTTCCAGGCGAGCCTCGGCGAGAAGGGCTGGATGAAGCGCTTCACCCGCCATGCCGTGACGGGCGCGTATCTGCGGGTCATCACGCCCGGCGAGATCCGCTCGGGCGACCCGATCGAGATCGTGCACCGCCCGGCCCATGACGTCACGGTCGCGCTGGCCTTCCGCGCCGTCACGCTGGAGCGCGAGCTGCTGCCGCAGATCCTCGCCGCCGCCGACGCCCTGCACACGGAGGAGTTGAAGGCCGCCAGGGAGTACGTGGCCAAGTACGGCAGTTGAGCGGCGCCCTGCCGGATCGGGGGGTGGCCGCGGGGCGCTAACGTGCCGTCGCATGACGACTGCTCTCATCACCGGCGCGACGGCGGGTATCGGCGCCGCCTTCGCGCGGCGGCTGGCCACGGACGGGCACAATCTCGTCCTGGTGGCCCGCGACACCGAGCGCTTGCGCACGCACGCCACGGAACTGCACGACCGCCACGGCATCGAGGCCGAGGTGCTGACCGCCGATCTCGCCACCGACGCGGGGATCGAAGCGGTGGAGAAGCGGCTCTCCGACCGCAGGCACCCGGTCGATCTGCTGGTCAACAACGCGGGGTTCGGCAGCAAGGGCGCCTTCCTCGAAGTCTCCCTCGCCGACGAGCTGACCATGCTGAAGGTGCACTGCGAGGCGGTGCTGCGGCTGACCTCGGCCGCCGTCGTCGGGATGCGGGCGCGCGAGCGGGGCGGAGTCGTCAACGTGGCCTCGGTCGCCGCTTTCCTGCCGCGCGGTACGTACGGCGCTTCCAAGGCGTGGGTCGTGCAGTTCACCCAGGGCGTCGCCAAGGACGTGGCGGACTCGGGCGTACGGCTGATGGCGCTGTGCCCGGGGTTCGTACGGACCGAGTTCCACGAGCGGGCCGGGCTCGGTACGGACAAGATCCCCGACTGGATGTGGCTGGACGCGGACAAGCTGGTGACGGTGGCGCTGGCGGACCTGGCGCGCGGCAGGACGGTGTCGGTGCCGGATCCGCGCTACAAGGCGCTGATGGGCGCGGTGAAGATCGCGCCGCGCGGACTGCTCGGCGGGATCACGTCGAAGGCGCGGAGCAAGTACGGCCCGCAGTGACCGCCCGCGTCGCCGGTGACCGGTCGCGGTGACCGCCCGCGCCGCCGGTGCGATCGCTACAGGTGATCGAATGATCGGATGCCCGCCTTTCGATCGTACGCATTAGGCTCGTCGCGTCCGGGCCATGCCGTGGCGCGTGACATCACATTGCGAAGGGTCTGCCACCGTGCGCGAAGGTGCCGCTGAACGTCATGACCGCCTGCTGAACCTGGTACGCGAGCGGGGCACCGTCCGGGTCGCCGACCTCGCCGTCGCGCTGCGGGTCTCACCCGTCACCGCCCGCCGCGACGTGGAGACGCTGGCCGGCCGCGGGCTGCTCGACCGGGCGCACGGCTCGGTGTCCTGGCCCGAGCGGCAGGGTCCGGCCGGCACGGCGCCGGGCGGCGGCGGCCCGGTCATCGGGATGCTGGCCCCGGCAGCCGCGTACTACTTCGCCGAGGTGATCAGGGGCGCCCACGAGGCGGCGGCCAGGCTCGGCGCCCGGCTGATCCTGCGGGTCTCCGACTACCGCCCGGACGACGACGCCTCGCACGCGGCGGGGCTGCTCGCCGCCGGCGCCGAGGGCCTGCTGATCGCGCCCAGTTGGACGGCGCCCGACCATCCGGCCCGGTACAGCGACTGGATCGCCCGGCTGCCGGTGGCCGCGGTGCTGGTGGAGCGGGCCGGGGTGCCCGGCGGCCCGCTGGACGACATGGACCAGGTCAGGTCCGACCACGCGCACGGTGTGCTGATCGCCGTCCGGCACCTGGTCGGGCTCGGCCACGGCGCGCCGCTGCTGGTGGCGCGCTGGGACAGCCCGACCGCCCTGGCCGTACGGGCGGGGTACGGGCGGGCGCTGGACGCCCTGGGGCTCACGGCGCCGGGACCGGTGATCGACTCGAACTCGCCCGAGCGCGACCCGGAGCTGTTCGAGCGCGCCGCGCTCGCGCTGCGCGACGCCGTCAGGTCCGGTGCGGCGACGGCCGCGCTGACGCACAACGACGAGGACGCCACCTGGATCGTGCGGCGCCTGGCCGAACTGGGCGTACGGGTGCCGGGCGACCTCGCCCTGATCACGTACGACGACGAGGTGGCCGCCCTCGCCGACACCCCGCTGACCGCCGTGGCGCCGCCCAAGCGCGAGGTGGGCGCGGCGGCGGCCGAGCTGCTGATCGAGCGGCTCACCGGCGGGGCCGGCGGCGCCCCGGGGCCGGGCGGTGAGGTGACCCGGCGCCATCTGGAGCTGCTGCCGCGGCTGCGGGTACGGGAATCGTGCGGCGCCCCGGCACGGTCGGCTGCGGCAAGATCGAAACAGGGCTGAGCGAAGCCAATTCGCTCATTTTTCGATCAATCAATCTTTCGCTCTTGACTTCGCTCACGGCTCCTCGAAGTATCGCGGCACGCCTGTCCCCGCACGCATCAGGAGCCGCGCCGTGAGTCGCAGTTGGTCCCGTCCCATCCATGCCCTGGCCGGCGCCGCCACCGCGCTGGCCGCACTCGTGGCACTGACGGCGTGCGGTGGCGGCGCCGAATCACCGGCCCAGGGCACCGCCGAGCACCCGGTCACCGTCACCTTCTGGGCCTGGACCAAGGGGTCGCAGGAGGTCGTGGACGCGTTCAACGCCTCCCACGACACGGTGAAGGTGAAGTTCGAGGAGATACCGTCGGGCGGTCTCGGCGGCTATCCCAAGATCGCCAACGCGGTGAAGGCGGGCATCGCGCCCGATCTGCTCTCCATCGAGTATCCGCAGCTCGGGCAGTTCGTCAGCCAGGGTTCGCTCCAAGACCTCAGCGGCTATCTCACCCCGGCCGAGAAGCGGAAGTTCCTGCCGCAGACCATCGAGCTGACCACGCTGGGCGGCAAGAACTGGGCGATCCCGTCCGACGCCTCGCCGCAGATCTTCTACTACCGCAAGGACTTCTTCGACCAGCACCACATCGCGCTGCCGCGCACCTGGGCGGAGTTCCGCACGGCGGCGCGGCAGGTCAAGAAGATCGCGCCGGACACCCGCATCGCCACGTTCTTCCCCGACGATCCGACCTTCTTCCAGTCGATGGCCTGGCAGGCGGGCGCCGAGTGGTTCAAGACCGACCACGACGCCTGGCAGATCAACACGACCGACCCGGCGACGCTCAAGACCGCGAAGTACTGGCAGGGCATGATCGACGACCAACTGATCAGCACCGCCTCCTCGTACAGCCCCGAGTGGACCAGCTCACTCAAGGCGGGCACCACACTCGGTTATCTCGGCGCCTCCTGGAGCGCAGGCACCCTCGCCGGGATCGTGCCCGAGGAGAAGGGCAAGTGGGCGGCCGTGCAGATGCCGAGCTGGGACGCGGCCAAGCCGTCCAGCGGCATGATCCAGGGCTCGTCCTTCGCGGTCAGCAAGAACAGCAAGAAGACGGCCGCCGCCGTCCAGTTCGCGCTGTGGATGACGACGTCCAAGGAAGCCGTCCAGGCCAGGATCGGCGCGAGCACGTCGAGCGCCCTGCCCGCGGCCCCTGCCATGGTGCCGGTCGCCCAGAAGGCGTTCGACACCAGCTTCTACGGCGGCCAGGACCTCTACGCCCTGTACGAGAAGGCCGGCGCGACGATCGACCCGGACTGGATCTGGGGCCCGAGCACCGGCGCGACCAACGACGCCCTCGGTGACGCGCTGACCAAGGTCGTCGGCGGCACGTCCACCCTGCCCGAGGCGGTCAGGACGGCTCAGAAAGCCACTGTCGCCGATCTGAAGAAGCGCGGCCTGAAGGTCGAGGACCCCTCATGAGCACCGAGACGAACACCCCGCCGAGCACGGGCGGAACCACGAAACGGCTGAAGACCAACCGGGCCCGCACCGGCCTTGCCGCCGGTGTCCTGCTCACTCCCTTCTTCGTCCTGTTCACCGTCGCGATGGTCGTCCCCATCGGCTACGCGCTCTGGCTGAGCCTGTTCACCGAGAAGTCGACCGGGCTCGGCTTCGACGGACCCACGACCGTCTTCCACGGCCTCGGCAACTACGCCGCGGCCCTCGGCGACTCCGCGTTCCGCGACGGGTTCTGGGTGCTGGCCAAGTACTGCGTGTTCTACATCCCGCTGATGGTCGGCGGCGCGCTCGTCCTGTCGCTGCTGCTGGACACGGCCCTGGCCAGGGCCCGCCGCTTCTTCCAGCTCGCGCTGTTCCTGCCGCACGCCATCCCCGGCCTGATCGCGGCGCTGATCTGGATCTACCTCTACACACCGGGGCTCAGCCCCGTCGTCAACGCCATGCACTCCGGCGGTATCGGCTTCGACTTCTTCTCGTCGGACGGCGCGCTGCCGTCCATCGTCAACATCGCCCTGTGGGAATGGCTCGGCTACAACGTCGTGATCTTCTACGCCTCCCTCCAGGCCGTCGACCGCTCCCTGCTGGAGGCGGCGACCGTGGACGGCGCGGGCCAGTGGCGGCTCGCCTTCAGCATCAAGATCCCGCTCATCCGCTCCTCCCTGCTGCTCGTGCTGCTCTTCACGATCATCGGCTCGATGCAGCTCTTCACCGAACCGCTGATCCTCAGCGGCTCGGGCGCCGCCGTCACCAGCGCCTGGACCCCCAACATGTACGCCTACAGCGCGGCCTTCCAGCGCAACGACTACGGACTGGCCGCCGCCGCTTCCGTCTTCATCGCGCTCGTGGCGGCCGTGCTGTCCTTCGTCGTCACCCGACTCTCCAACCGGAAGGAGGCGTCGGCGTCATGACGACTCCTCTCGTGGCCGACCCGGCCACCCAGCTCACCTCGCGGCGCGGCGGCGACACCGGCCGCCGCTCCCCCGTCAGGGCCGCCCGCCGCCCCGGCACCAGCCGCTGGCTGTCCAAGTCCGCGGTCAACGGCGTCCTGGTGCTGGCCGCCGCGTACACGCTCTTCCCGCTCGTCTGGCTGATCACGGCCTCGACCAAGGACGCCGGAAACCTGCTCGGCGGTGACGTCTTCTCGTTCGAAGGCTTCAACCTCGGCAGCAACCTCTCCGAGCTGTCGTCCTACCAGGACGGGATCTACTTCCGCTGGTACGGCAACTCGCTGCTCTACGCGGGCATCGGCGCCCTCGGCTGCTCGCTGGTGAGCATCGCCGCCGGGTACGCCTTCGACAAGTACCGCTTCCGGGGCAAGGAGAAGCTGTTCGCCGTCGTCCTGCTGGGGGTGCTGCTGCCGTCGACCGCGCTGTCGCTCCCGCTGTACCTGCTCGCCGTGAAGACGCACACCATCAACACGTACTGGTCCGTGCTGATACCCGTGCTCGTCAATCCGTTCGGCGTGTACCTGTCCCGGATCTTCAGCGCCGGCTATATCCCGAACGAGTCCCTGGAGGCGGCCAGGATCGACGGCGCGGGCGAATTCCGCACCTTCTGGTCGATCGGCCTGCGCATGGTGATGCCGGGGTTCGTGACCGTCTTCCTCTTCCAGTTCACCGCGATCTGGAACAACTTCTTCCTCCCCCTCGTGATGCTCTCCGACAAGAACCTGTATCCGCTGAGCCTCGGGCTCTACAACTGGCACAGCAACGCCAACGCGACCCCGGACTTCTATCCGATGGTGGTCACCGGGTCCCTCCTCGCCGTCGTCCCGCTGATCGTCGCCTTCATCGCGCTGCAACGGCACTGGAAGGCCGGCCTCACCGCAGGCAGCGTCAAATGACCGGCCCCAAGTGACTACGAGGAGCACACGTCCCACCATGCACCACACCACTGACAGTCACCGTGACAGCCGGCCGGCCGCGCTGCTCGCCATGAGTCCGGGCATCGCGGACCGGCTGCTGACCGCCGGCCACCGCACCCGGCTCACCGGTCTCGTCCGCACCGACCCCGCCCTGATCGCCCATCAGCTCACCGACCCCGCCCCGGCGGTCGCCGCCGCGCTCGCCGACGCCGAACTGCTCCTCACGAGCTGGGGCGCCCCGCCCCTCACCGCCGAGGTGCTGGCGGCGGCGCCCCGGCTGCGCGCCGTCGTGCACGCGGCGGGCACCGTCAAGCACCACATCACCGAGGCGTGCTGGGAGCGCGGCATCATGGTCACCTCCGCCGCGGCGGCCAACGCCGTACCGGTCGCCGAGTACACACTCGCCGCGATCCTCTTCGCCGGCAAGAACGTCCTCGGCTCGGCCCGCCGCTACCGGGAGCTGCGCACCGGGCACGACTGGCGCGCGGAGCTGGACGGCGCGGGCAACTACCGCCGTACGGTCGGCGTCGTCGGCGCCTCCCGCATCGGCCGCCGGGTGGCCGAGCTGCTGCGGCCGTTCGATCTCGACGTCCTGCTGTACGACCCGTACGTGGCCGCCGAGGAAGCCGCCGCGCTCGGCGCGGTGGCCGTACCGCTCGACGAGCTGTGCGCGCGCAGCCGCATCGTCTCCGTACACGCCCCGCAGCTCGCGGCGACGCACCACATGATCGGAGCGGCGCAGCTCGCGGCCATGGCGGACGGGGCGACGCTGATCAACACCTCGCGCGGCTCGCTCGTGGACGAGCAGGCGCTGCTGCCCGAGCTGGTCTCGGGCCGGCTGCACGCCGTACTGGACGTGACGGAGCCGGAACTCCCGCCTGCGGATTCGCCGTTGTACGACCTGCCGAACGTGCTGCTCACCCCGCATGTGGCGGGCTCGCTGGGCAACGAGATCCACCGCATGGCGGACCAGGCGCTCGACGAGATCGAGCGCTACACGAAGGGGCTGCCCTTCGCCGATCCCGTACACCCGGCGGCGCTGCACCTCTCCGCGTGACCCCGAGCCCTGAAGGACGTACGCAGCGAAGCCCGGTGCCCCCGCGAGGGGACACCGGGCTTCGCTGTACGTACGGTGCGACGCGTCAGTGGCTGTGCCCGTGGCCGCCGGCCGCCTCGGGCTCCTCCTCCGCCGGCTTCTCGACGACCAGGGTCTCGGTCGTGAGCAGCAGGGCGGCGATGGAAGCGGCGTTCTCCAGCGCGGAGCGGGTGACCTTGACCGGGTCGATGACGCCGGCCTTCACCAGGTCGACGTACTCGCCGGTCGCGGCGTTGAAGCCGTGGCCCTTGTCGAGCTCGGAGACCTTCGCGGTGATGACGTAGCCCTCAAGGCCCGCGTTCTCCGCGATCCAGCGCAGCGGCTCGACGACGGCGCGGCGGACGACGGCGACACCGGTGGCCTCGTCACCCTCCTTGCCGAGGTTGCCTTCGAGCACCTTGGCGGCGTGCACCAGGGCGGAGCCACCACCGGAGACGATGCCCTCCTCGACCGCGGCGCGGGTCGCGGAGATGGCGTCCTCCAGACGGTGCTTCTTCTCCTTCAGCTCCACCTCGGTGGCGGCACCGACGGAGATCACGCACACGCCGCCGGCCAGCTTCGCGAGGCGCTCCTGGAGCTTCTCGCGGTCCCAGTCGGAGTCCGTGGACTCGATCTCGGCCTTGATCTGGTTGACGCGGCCCGCGACCTCGGTGCTGTCGCCACCGCCGTCGACGATCGTCGTGTCGTCCTTGGTGATCGTGACGCGGCGGGCGGAGCCCAGCACGTCGAGACCGGCCTGGTCGAGCTTGAGGCCGACCTCCTCGGCGATGACGGTCGCACCGGTGAGGGTGGCGATGTCGCCGAGCATGGCCTTGCGGCGGTCACCGAAGCCGGGGGCCTTCACCGCGACGGCGTTGAAGGTGCCGCGGATCTTGTTGACGACGAGGGTGGAGAGCGCCTCGCCCTCGACATCCTCGGCGATGATCAGCAGCGGCTTGGAGCCACCCGCCTGGATGACCTTCTCCAGCAGCGGCAGCATGTCCTGGATGGAGGAGATCTTGCCCTGGTTGATCAGGATGTACGGGTCGTCGAGGACGGCCTCCATACGCTCCTGGTCGGTCACCATGTACGGCGACAGGTAGCCCTTGTCGAAGGCCATGCCCTCGGTGAAGTCCAGCTCAAGGCCGAAGGTGTTGGACTCCTCGACGGTGATGACACCGTCCTTGCCGACCTTGTCCATCGCCTCGGCGATGAGGTCGCCGACCTGCTGGTCCTGCGCGGAGAGCGCGGCCACGGCGGCGATGTCGGACTTGTCGTCGATCGGACGGGCGGTCGCCAGCAGCTCCTGCGAGACGGCGGCGACAGCGGCGTCGATGCCCTTCTTCAGGGCCGCCGGGGAAGCGCCGGCCGCGACGTTGCGCAGGCCCTCGCGGACCAGCGCCTGGGCCAGCACGGTGGCGGTGGTGGTGCCGTCACCCGCGATGTCGTTGGTCTTGGTCGCCACCTCCTTCACGAGCTGCGCGCCCAGGTTCTCGTACGGGTCGTCGAGCTCGACCTCGCGGGCGATCGTGACACCGTCGTTGGTGATGGTCGGGGCGCCGAACTTCTTGTCGATGACGACGTTGCGGCCCTTGGGGCCGATCGTCACCTTGACCGTGTCGGCAAGCTTGTTGACGCCGCGCTCGAGGGCGCGACGGGCGTCCTCGTCGAACTTCAGGATCTTCGCCATTAGAGCTTCTGTGTCCTCTCAAATGAACTGCGCCCCCGTCCGCCCGGCAATCGCAGGGGGGCCGAGGGCGCAGATCAAAAGCAAACGAACTGGTGAATTACTTCTCGATGATCGCGAGAACGTCGCGAGCCGAGAGGACGAGGTACTCCTCGCCGCTGTACTTCACCTCGGTGCCGCCGTACTTGCTGTAAAGAACGACGTCGCCGACGGAAACGTCGAGCGGAAGCCGCTCGCCGTTCTCGAAACGGCCCGGACCGACTGCCAGGACGACGCCCTCCTGGGGCTTCTCCTTCGCAGTGTCCGGGATGACCAGGCCAGAGGCCGTGGTCTGCTCGGCGTCGAGCGGCTGGACCACAATGCGGTCCTCGAGCGGCTTGATGGCAACCTTGGTGCTGGCGGTCGTCACGATCCGACCTCCCCCTTCGGAGATCTCACGGGGTTAACTGTCTGGGGTGGCGACAGCCGGGATCCGTCGTCGCGGGAGCCGGACCTGCTTGTCGCGCTTTGGCACTCTCCAGTGGGGAGTGCCAGACCTGAGACTATGACCGCGGTTAGCACTCGGTCAAGCGGAGTGCCAGCGGGGGGCGCGTGGCGGATCGGTGTGAATCACGAAACCGCTGGCCGGAGGGGCCGGTTCCGTACGAGAGTACGAGCGTGACAAGTCCGATCGACCCACCGCTGCCGGCCCGGACCCTTCCCGACTCCGACGTGTTCCTGGCCTTTCTCGCCCTGCTCGGCGACGCCCTGCTGCTGGCGGTCGGCACCCTGCTGCTGCTCTTCGGCCAACTGGACGTCGGCCCGCAGGACCTGCCGCCGCCCGCCGTGCCGAAGATGGACTGGTCGCCGCTGCTCTCGTACGGCATCCCGGTGCTGCTGATCGCGGTGTCGGTCTGGTGGTTCGCGCGGAGCGGGCGCCCGATCACCGTCTGCGTACAGGTCCTGGTGGCGCTGGCGGTCGGCGGCGCGGTGCTGGCGGGAACGGCGCGCGACTACCAGCACGCGCACCCGCCGCCACGGCCCCCGCAGCGTCATTACGTGCCGTGCTACAGCGGCAGCGGGGACTGCCCGGGGGGCTGAGCGCGGGCGCCGAAGCGGGGCCGGGGCTCAGACGTAGTCCTCCAGCTTGGCCACGGCGAAGCCGCTGTCGGTGATCCGCTTCATCAGCGACCTGATCAGGTCCGGCATCGACGCCTTCCAGTCCGAACGGCCCCTGAAGTGGGTGAGGATGATGTCGCCGGGAGCCAGGTGCTGGTCCGCGTCGCGCCAGTCCATGTGGTCGGGGAACGCCTCGGTCTCCCACAGCGGTACGGCGGTCACTCCGCACGCCTTGGCGATCCGCAGCGTGTCGGCGTTGTAGTTGCCGAACGGCGGCCGGAAGAGCGTCGGCCGCTTCCCGTAGTGCTGGGCGAGCTTGTCCTGCTGGTCGCAGATCTCGTGCCGCTGCTGGGCGGGGGTGAGCTTGGGCAGATAGAGGTGGTGCAGGGTGTGGTTGTCCAGCGAGACGCCGAGGTCCTGCGCCTTCTTGAAGTAGCCGTAGTCGTCCTTGATCAGGTAGTCGCTGAGGAAGGCGCTGTACGGGATCCGCAGCTCGGACATCATCCGCAGCAGTTGGGGGTCCTTCTCGGCGCCGTCGTCCATGGTCAGGAAGACGACCTTGTCCTTGACGGGGACGGTCGTGAACACCGGCGGCAGTCCGGCGTCGCCGCCCCTGACCTCGAAGCCCTTGCGGGTGGTGATCTTCGGCTTGACCGCGGGCGGCGCGGGCGCGAGCAGCGGGACCTTGCGCAGCCCCCACTTCTTGGCCATGGCGACGCGGGCGACCTGGGCGCGCCGGAGGAGGTCGGCCTGCGCGACGACCGCCGCGCCGAGGCCGCCGCGTACCGGCGCGGCCTGCGGCCCGGCGGCGGGCTTGGCCGGTACGGGACGCGGGGCCGGCTTGGCGGCGGGAGCGGCGGGCGGGAAGGTGACCGGGGGGACGCCGAGCGGCAGGGGCATCGGCCGGGTCGTGGGACCGTCCGATGCCGCCGCGCAGCCGGAGCCGAGCGCGGCGACCAGCAGGACGGCGAGTGCGGTACGGGTACGCCGGGCTGCGACCTCCGCCTTCGACTGCGCCCTTACCGTCCCTTTGGTCACCGCATCGTCCTTTTGTCTTACTAGTCGCATGGCCCCGCATCCTGTCAGCGGACGGCGCCGCCGCCCGGCAGACACCTCCGCCCGCAGCGCGCCGTCCCCCGGCTGGCCCACAATGGCCGGGTGACCGACCGCACGCCCGCCCCGCACCCGTCGCCCTCCGCACCCGCCGGCCTCGCAGCGCTGCTGTCGGCCGAGGGCCAGGCGCTCCTCGCCGAACTGCGCGACCACGACCCGGCGACGGAACTCGCCCTCGCGACCCGGCTGCGCCGCGACCACCCGGCCGAGCTGGTCTCGGCGGCGCTGGCGCAGGCGCGGCTGCGGCAGCGGGCGGTGGCGAAGTTCGGCGCCGACGACGCGTACCGGATGTTCTTCACGCCCAACGGCGTCGAGCAGGCCACCCGCACCGCGGTCGCCGCCCACCGGGCGGCACGTCTCCGCCGTACCGGCGCGCGCCGGATCACCGACCTGTGCTGCGGGATCGGCGGCGACGCGATCGCCCTGGCCCGCGCGGGATTCGCGGTGACGGCCGTCGATCTGGACGGCCCGACGTGCGAGATCGCGGCGGCCAACCTCCGTACGCTGGCGCCGGCCGCACCCCCGGCGACCGTGCTCAACGCCGACGTCCTGACCCACGACCTGTCGGACGCCGAGGCCGTCTTCATCGACCCGGCGCGGCGCGGCGGCCGGGGCAGGATCTTCGACCCCGAGGCGTACGCGCCGCCGCTGTCCTGGGCGATCGAGGCGGTACGCCGCGTCGGCACGGGCGCCGTCAAGATCGCCCCCGGCATCCCGCACGAACTCGTCCCCGACGACTTCGAGGCGGAGTGGATCTCGGCGGGCGGCGACGTGAAGGAGGCGGTGCTCTGGTACGCGCCGGACACCCCGTCCGACATCACCCCCGGCACCCGCCGCGCCACGCTCCTCCCCACCGGCGCGACCCTCACCACCCGCGGCCTCCCGAACCCCCCGGTCCGCCCGCTCGGCCGCTACCTGTACGAACCGGACGGCGCCGTCATCCGCGCCCACCTGGTGGCCGAGGTGGCCGAAGACCTGTCCGGCGGCCTGATCGACGAGACGATCGCGTACATCACCTCGGACCACCTGCGCCCGACCCCGTACGCGACGGCGTACGAGATCACCGACCAACTCCCCTTCGGCCTCAAGAAACTGAAGGCCCTGCTCCGCGAACGCGAGGTAGGCGTACTGACGGTGAAGAAACGCGGCTCGGCGGTGGAACCGGAGGAACTCCGCCGCCGCATGAAACTCAAGGGCCCGAACGCCACGACGGTCTTCCTGACCAGAGTCGCCGGAGCCCCGACGATGCTGATCGGCGGCCCCGCCAAAGGGGCCGAAAATCCCTGACGCCCCCTCACCGCCCCCTGTTTATAGTATGGACGGCAAGATCCGTACGGGGTGATGGACGACTGTCCGGGGGGATCATGGTGGACCGGCCCGATCTCGACGTCTCGGCGGACGACCTGACACGCCTGTCGGGCGACCTGGACGACATGCAGCAGCATCTGAACAGCCAGGTACGCCGGATGGACGCGATCGTCGACCGCATAGAGGCAGGCTGGCAGAGCGCCGCCGCCACCGGCTACCGCGACCTGCACCGCGGCGCGTCCGAGGACGCGGTACGCATCCGCGAGGTCCTGGCCGTCATCGAAGAGGCGGTCCGCCTGAGCCGGGACGGCTTCACCGACCAGGAGCTGGAGACGCTACGTCGAATGCGCACGGCCGAGTCCCAGGTCGACGTGGCGGGCGAGGCGGCAGCCCTGTCCGGGGACCCCACCCCGCCCCAGAGCCGCATCCTCGACATCTGACCGATCTGAGCCATCGCATCCAACCGGGGGGAACAGATGCCGGACGACGACCACATCAAGGTCAGCTTCGCCACGTTGCGCGAACTCGCGGGTGAGCTGGAGGACATACTCAAACAGCTCAACCAGCGCCTTGACTCGCTCTACGACCGTACGGAGAAGGTCGTCCTGAGCTGGGACGGCCAGGCGCGGGACGCCTTCGTCGACGAACTCGACACCTGGGACCGCTCGATGCAGGACCTCCAGGCCGCCCAGGCCTGGCTCCACGAGGTCGTGACGACGGGCCACGCCAACTACGCGGCGGCACACCGGGCGGTGCTGCGCGGCTGGGGAGCAGCCTGATGGCCACCCCACCACCGCCCCAGCCCTCACCGTCCGCTTCTCCGTCGGCAGGTGACACACCGCCGGTGCCGCCGATGCCGGACCGGACGCCCAGTCCTACTCCTGGCCCCTCCCCCGACCCGAACTACGAACCGCCGCCACCGCCGCCCACCGGGGCGGACGGTCTGCCCAGCGACAAGCGCCGCAAGTGGGAGCGGGAACAGCTCAAGCAGCCTGCGCCGGACGCGGGCGGCGGCTTCGACGTCAGGCCCGGCCACGTCTACTACACGTCCGCGCTGGTACGTGACGAGCAGTTCACGTTCCACAAGGCAGGGCAGCAGATGGTCGAGGACGTCGACCATCGCCAGGCAGCGGGCAAGGGCGAGGGCCCCGACGCGTTCGCCGCCGCGTACGAGGATGTCGCCAAACGGTTCCTCGACGTGTGGGCCAGATGCGTCCAGAGCATCGGCGGCGTGGCCGTCGGGCTCACCGAAACGGCCAATCATTACCAGGCCGCAGACTGGTCGGCGCGCAAAATACAGGGCCCGCCGCCCCGCAGGGACCCGCCGATCGGCGTCGGCAACACGCACTACGGCCCGGTCGCCTCCATCAAGTGGACAGGCACAGGAGACGGCACGGACATCCCGTTCGTGGCGGGGATAGGCAACATCCCCGACTTTCTCTCCGACGTGATCGAGCCGGCCATCAAAGAGGGGCTGCGGCTCGGGAAGACGTACGACATCACGCCAGGCGCGGACAGTGACGACCTGCGTGGCATCGGGGACGGTTGGAAGCGGACCGGGGACTCCGCGAAGACATCGGCCGGGAACTTCGCCGGCATCATCGGCTATCTGACGGACGAAGGAAACAGCGAGTGGCAGGCCGCGATGAACGGCTTCTGCCAGTCCATCTGGGGAACGACACCGTGGGGCGAACCGCGCAACGCGGACGGCACAGCGGTGCCCAAGGGCTCCTCCGGAGGACGGGAATGGCGCACCAACCCGGCAAAGAAACCCGGCGAGCGGCAGCCCGTCATCGATGTGCTGCAGAAGGCGGCGAACGCCGTGAAGAAGGCGTGCGACGACCTGGCCACCACGGCGGACACCACAAAGGAGACCACGTCCCGGCTCGGTTCCGAGGCCGCCAAGGCGACCGTGAAGGACCTCACTATCGGTCTTGACCTCTGGGAGCTGACGCGACTGGGCGCCGGCATGGCCTTCGGCGAGATCGTCATGACGTTCCGGTCCCACATGGACAAGTCGGGTGCGGACGCGGCCGTGGACGCCTACCAGCAGGCCTTCCACGACGCCGCCGCGACGCTCCGCGGCCTGCTCCCCGAGCTGGATGAGGCGTACCAGAGCGCGCCGACCTACCAGTCGGAAGAGGCTCGGGCCGAGGGCTTCGGCGCCCGGTCCCTGGACGAGTTCAAACCACGGCACCGCTGGACGAAGGACGGCGACACCGCCAACGGCAGCTACCAGATCGACCTGGCATCGACGGAGTGGCTGAACAACTCGCACACGCTCAACAAACATGTCGGGCTGACGGACGAGCAACTCGCCCAGCGGCTGCGGGACGATTTGAAGAAGCCGCCGCGGCCCGGTACGGATTGGCCGTTCGGGCAGCCGAAGGTGGGAAACGCATCCACCTTCACGGACATTGACTCCGCACAACGACTCACGCAGTACACCATCGACAAGAACAAGGACAAGATTAAACTCTGGCTCGCACAGCAACCCGATTCCGATAACTCTCGCCTTGATATCAGCGTTGATCATCCGGCGGATCCGAACGAATTCAGCGGACGCAGTATCAAAAAGACGGAGATGCAGACTTCACCTTTCCCTTCGGACAAGGCAACGAACGTGAAGGGTGTCGAAGCACGACTGGCGTATGATCCGGACCTGGATCCCCCCTTCACCGTGGTGACGTCCATGCCGGTGCCCAAATAACCCTGCATCGAACCTTAATACCTTGCCAGAAGCAGAGGAGGCACCTGGTGTCGAACCGAGAAAATTTCGACTACTGGCATCTGTCCGGCGCCAGGGAGCTGCTGTCGATCATCGACTACAAAGGCATTCCGGACGACCGCGCGGAATGGGAGCCCGCGCTGGCATCACCGATCCGAGGACTCCATTACGCACAGCGGAGCGGCGGTCGGACCCTGCACGAGGTCGCGGCCCAACTACGTTCCGCTGCCAATCTGTACACCGAGGACGCCGACGCACCGGCGCTGGCGAACATCCCCAGGACAGTCACCCCCGAGAAAACACCCACCGTTCTCAGGGAAATCGCAGAGCATCTCGACACATGGAAGCCATTCCCCATCGGAGGCAGACCCTATTCCGTCAATACGACAGCCACCGAACTCGAATTCCGGTTCCCCCGGTTGAGTCAGATCCTGCCCATCTACTTCGGTCAGGACGGTCTCGCCGTCTCGGACGACATGAGCGACGCGACCACCGAAGAGGGCATCGCCATGGTGATCAACGAAGGCCACCCGGCATGTCCGTGGTACCTGCCGGCCGTGGCCGGTGAGTGCTACGAGGCATTGGCCACGTTCCAGACCGAGGAGCGGTTGGATCTGTTCTTCTCCGGCGTGATCCACGGCGGCTCCAGCTACGCCGACTTCACGGAATTCTTCCCCATGCTCGCGCAAGCCTGCATCGACCACATGACGGAGTTCCACCCAGTCACCTGGGACGGACGCTGACCACATCCAGGCAGGGCTATCAATCATGCGAACGCGCAGCGCCAGCTATCCCGACCGGGAGACCGCCCAGTGGGCCACCCAGCAGGTCGTGACCTGGAACGAGCAGGTGATTCATCGGTGGCTCGCGCAGAACACCCGGCAGCGGCTCACCGTCGAGGCCGCCTGGCCTTCGCGGGCCGAGCCCGTGGGGCGGGTGTTGTTGCAGGCCATGATGCTGGCCGGGCGGGAGCCTGTGGATGTGCGGGCCGCTCGGGTCGTGCTCAAGCGGGACGCCGGCAGTCCGCACGGCTTCACCGTCCACGCCACCTTCCCGATCCACCTCTAGAGGCAGGCCGTCCATGTCCCTGAAGCCCCTCGAACACGACCGTAGGTACGGCGAGTTGGATCAGGTCATCCGTGCGTTCGTGGGCAGGACCGCCGACGACGAGGAAGCGCTGGCCGGCTATCTGCGGCACACCTGGCGTACCCGGCCGTGGGCGCTCGCCGTGGCCGAGGAGCAGTTGCGGCAATACGCCGAACATCCGCCGGGGCGGCTGCGGTTGCGACTCGGTGAGTTCTATCCGGTGCCCGATGTCGGACTGGCCGACTCCGAGATCCAGGCGTGGCTGCTGTCCCTCGCCGATCGCATCAAAGTCAGCGTCGAGAACGGCGCGGCGCCGCTGGCCTCGACTCCGCGGACCCATGGCGAGTGGCATGCCCGCTTCCCCGAACTCGCGCAGTTCCTGGGCGGGTGGTTCTCGCAGGACATGCCGGACGAGTTCGAGGATCACGACGCGGCGCTCCAGGACTACCTCGACACCACCGACCCCGGACTGGTCGCCGCGCTCGCCGGCGAGCTGGCCGAGCTGCTGGCGCTGCCGCTCGGGGAGTCCGACCATGCCGTCGCCGTCGCCGAGCTGGGCATGGAGATGGATCCTCCCGAGCCCTACTCGCCCAGCGGCTGGCTCGCCGCCCTCGCCGCGCGGCTCAGATGACCCGGCTTCCGGCTCAGCGGTCCGCCTCGTCGCCGCCGCCCGCGCGTTCGTGCCTGGTGTCCGTTTCCGGGGACCGGCAGTGGATGCGGATGCCCGTGGCACCTGCGGCGTGTTGGGGGCGCAGGACGAGGTGGTCGTCGTAGTCGCCGCCGTTCTGGTGGCGGTACGAGATCGGGGCGGTGTCCGGGAGGGTGAGCAGGCGCTCGCGTAGTTGCGCCGCCGCCGTCGCGTAGTCGGCGTCCGACAGGGCTACCGCGCCGTTGACGACCAGTGGGGGGACGACCTCCATGCCCGTGTACCAGAGCGTGCCGTGCAGGACGGGGAACAGCACCTCGTTGATGTCGCCGTGGATCCCGCGCGGGCCCGTCGTGGCGGCGTTCGCGCCGACCGTCGTCACCACCATGGCCCGCCTGCCGGTCAGGCCGCCGTTGCCGTAGCGCTGGGCGCGGCCGGTTTCCGGGTCGAGGACGCCTTGCGCGTAGCCCTGCACGAACAGCCGGTCGAACCAGCCCTTCAGGATGGCCGGCATGCTGAACCACCACAGCGGGAACTGCACGATCAGGGTGTCGGCCCGGTCCAGCTTGGCCTGTTCGCGCCGGATGTCGTCGCTGAGCGTCCCCGACTCGAAGGCCTGCTGGGACTCGTTGAGTACGTCGAGCCGCTTCACCGGGTCGTGCTGGAAGTCGGCATGGTCGACGACCGGGTTCCACTTCATGGCGTACAGGTCCGACTCCACCACCTCGTGCCCGTGTTCGCGCAGCACGGCGATCCCCTCGTCGCGCAGTGCGCCGTTCAGCGAGCGCGGGTCGGGGTGGGCCGACACCCAGAGCACCTGCATGGAGTCATCCCTTCGCGCGTGGTCTTTTCCGTGTGCGGTCGCGCAGAAGGCGACCGCACACCCGCACGACGGTGCCTGCCCTCACGCCAGGTCCGTAAGCTCGTCCGCGTAGATCTGCGACAGCGGCTGCGGGCCGATGTACTGCTGGCAGTTGCACTGCCTGCGTTCGTACCGCAGCGGCTTCTTGTTCTCGTCCCACTCCGTCGGCACTTCCACGTCCTCGTGGCACTTGCCCTTGCGGTCGTGCTTTGCCAGATGGTGTGAGCATCCGCATACCGGCTCGGGTGGCTTGTGTGCCTCCTCCAGAGCCAGCCGTTCCTTCTCGCCCAGCTTGAGCCGTTCCATCCTTCGCTCATGCCGGGTCTTCAGCGCCGTACGCCCGGTGTCGGCTATCCAACTGAAGCCGCCCACCATAAAGAAGACGAAAACCCACCAAAACCAGTCCATCCGCCGCCCCTTAACCCTGAATGGCGCATGCGTTCCCACTCCAGGATAGGCCGGACACGGTAGGAACCGCCTCAGCGATGGGCGCCGCCCCTGCCTCGTATCGACTCCGGCCGCAGCAACCGCCCTGACCAGCGCAGATGTCCGGCCGCCCGGACGAAGCCCAGAACCCCCGCCAGCAGGACGGTCGCGGCGAGACCGTACGCGTACAACATCTGACCGACGGTGACCGATTCTGTCGCGCCGCCCTTATGCAGGAACGTCCACACCCCGAGCGCGCAGAGCGCGGCCGACGACAGCAGCCAGCCGGTGCAGCGGCGCTCCAGCCGCAGCCGCTCGTCGGTGACGGGATCGGGGCCGACATCGGCCCAGTCGTCGAGCCGGTCGCGTATCTCGCGGCCCGTGCTCACCCAGATCGCGATGCCGATCGAGGCGGGCAGCAGGAACAGCGCCCCGAGGAACAGCCCGATCAGTCCGGACAGCGCCCCGAGACCGCCCTGCTCGAAGCTGTCACTCGCCAGCCCCAGCGCCGCCCAGCCCAGCACCGCCACCCCGGCCGCCAGCCAGAGCGCCAGCAGCCGCCACACGGAGAGCCCCCGGGTCGCCAGCTCCAGCATCGCCGCACCCCGCGCCTCGACGACGGCCTCGTCGTCCTCGGGCAGGAGGTCCGTCGCGTCGTCGGCCACGGCCGACAGCTCGTACGGGGGTGGCGGCAGCGGACGGCGGTTGATCATGGGACATGACAGTAGCGGGGCCGGTCGTGTCCTACGCGGGGTCCCCGACGCCCTGCGCCCGCCGCGAGGTGAGCACGGCGCGCCGGAACGCGTCGGCGTGGTCGGCCACCCAGTCGGCGAAGGTGCGCGCGGGGCGGCCGAGCAGCCGCTCGACCGTGTCCGTCGCCGGACCCGGCTCGCGCAGGCACGCGGCGAGATAGCCGAGCATCCGGTCCGGCACGTTCTCCTCGACACCCTGGGCGAGCATCGCCTCCCTGACCCGGTCGGGCGGGACCTCCTCCCAGGACACCTCCCTGCCGAGCGCGGCGCCGATGGCGGCGACCTTGTCGCGCTGGCTGAGCGACCGAGGTCCGGTGAGGGCGTACGCACGCCCCGCGTGCGCCTCGCCGGTCAGCGCCAGCGCGGCGACCTCGGCGATGTCCCGCTCGTGGATCGCCGAGGTCGCCGCAGCTCCGTACGCCCCCCGGACCACTCCGGTCGTACGGATCTGCGGCGCCCAGACGAGGGAGTTCGCGGCGAAGTCCGCGCAGCGCAGATGCGTCCACGCCAGTCCCGACGCCTCGGCGGCGGTCTCCACCGCCTTGAACCCCTCGGCGAACCGCCGGTAGCCACCGCCGTACTCCACAGTGACCGCCGACAGCACGACCACCCGCTGTACCCCCGCGTCGGCGGCGAGCGCCAGCAGTTCGGCGGCGGCCGAGCCGACCGCGCGCGGGCTGAGCAGGATCGCTCCCACACCGCGCAGCGCGGGCGCGAGGGTCGCGGGCCGCGACGGATCGCCGCCGATCACCCGCGCCTCGGCCGGCAGGGCCGCCCCGGCCGGATCGCGGGTGACCGCGGTGACCTGCTCACCCGCGGCCAGCAGCAGGTCGACCGCCGCGCGGCCGACGTTGCCCGTCGCTCCAGTAATCAAGATCATGGCGTACCTCTCCAGGCACCCCTCGGGGTACCCTGGTCCATGGAGTCCATATCTTACGTGGAGAATATCATATGAGTTCCGTAGAATCAGCGGAGACCGAGGGCGCGCGGAGCCGCAGGCGGCTCGGGGTCTCGGTGAAGGAGTCGCTCCGGGAGCTGAGCGTCCAGCTCTCGCTGCTGAACAACCGGGTCGGCGCCCGGCTGGACCTCAAAGAGGTCGACGTGGACTGCCTTGACCTGATCACCCGGCACGGACCGATCGGCCCCAGCTCCCTGGCGCGCCGCGCCGGTCTGCATCCGGCGACCATGACCGGCATCCTCGACCGGCTGGAGCGCGGCGGCTGGATCGCGCGCGAGCGTGACGCGTCGGACCGGCGGGCGGTCCTGGTACGGGCGCTGCGCGACCGCACGGGGGAACTGTTCGGGCTCTACGCGGGGATGAACAGCGCGATGGACTCGATCTGCGCGGAGTACGCCGACGGCGAGCTGGAGGTATTGGCCGACTTCCTGCGCCGGACGGTCGACGCGGGCCGGGCGGCGACGGACGACTTGGCGACGAGCTGACGCCTTTCGCCGTCCGGCGGGGTGCCGCCGTCCGGCGGGGTGACCGGTCTGGGTTGCGGTTGTCGCCGGGGGCCGTTCCGGGGTGGCCTCCTGCGCTGCACGATTTACGGCGCGTACTCCTCTGACACGAGGTGGACCCGGACATGCGCCGCAAATCACGCTTTACGCTCCGGAGACCACCCCTGCACGACCCCCTTCAGCCCCGCCGCCCGGATCGGGTGCTCCCGGCCACCGGCCGCAAGGGGCCGGGCGCCCACGACAGAGACGCGGCCCCGGCCCGCACGCACCCACACCCCCGCGCCCACGCGGGCGCTGAGACCGGGACCCACCGGGGGGAGGGGGCCGGGGCCGCAGGAGGGGGGTGTCCGGACGTAAAGCGTAGGAGCGCTAGCGATCGAGCAGTCCGGACACCCCCCTCCGGAGGCCCCGGACCCCGGAACCAGATAAGCGGACCGCAACCAAGACCCCGACGGCGACAGCCTCAGCCGCCTACGATCTCGCGGACCTCGCAAGCGATCTCCCACTCCGACTCATGCAGCTCCACGAACCGCCGAGACCACGCCACCGCCTCCGCCAAGTCGTCCGCGCGCAGGATCATGTAGCCGCCGACGACCTCCTTCGTCTCGGTGAAGGGCCCGTCCGTCACGCCGACACGGCCGCCGCGCTGCCCCACGCGTACCGCCTTCGACGTCGGCAGGAGGCCGCCGGTTTCGAGCATGACGCCCGCCTCGGTCATCTCCTCGATCAGCTTGCCCATGCCCTCCATGAGCGCGTCGCTCGGGCCGCCCGCGGGGTGGTTGTTCTCGTCGTTGCGGATCAGGGACAGAAAGCGCGGCATGGTGACTCCTCGATGTGCTGGGCGGGCGGGCTGTTCCCCGCCTCTCACCCTTACGTCGATCGGGAGCCGCTCGCTTCGACACACGCCGGAGGATATTTTCGCTCCCGCGTCAGTCCACCGTCTCGAACCGCCACCTGTGCACCGCCCGCGCCACCAAGTCGTCGGCCGGCTCGGGCAGTTCGGGCAGCTCCGCGTCGTAAGGGGCGTCCCACCAGGTGAGGACCAGGACCCGGTCCTGCGGCGCGCGCAGCACTTCGCTGCGCAGCGGCGGCGGAGAGGGGCGCTCCAGTGCACGCACCCAGGCCAGCAGCTCGGCGCCCCGGCCGGGCGCCGCCTTCGCCTCCCACATCAGGGCGACCGTCATGTGTACAGGTTGTCCTTGCTCAGCTCGTGCAGATGGTCGTGAGCGTGCTCGTGGCCCGGTACGTGCGTCTCCGTCACCGGCAGGGACGAGTCCGCCGACAGGTCCCAGTCGGAGGCCGCCCGCCCCCGCGCCACCATCTCGGCGCCGAGCGCCGCGACCATCGCCCCGTTGTCCGTGCACAGTCCGGGCCGCGGCACCCGCAGCCGGATGCCGGCGCGCTCGCAGCGCTCGGCCGCCAGCGCCCGCAGCCGGGAGTTGGCGGCGACACCGCCGCCGATCATCAGATGGTCGACGCCCTGGTCCTTGCAGGCGCGGACCGCCTTGCGGGTCAGCACGTCGACGACCGCCTCCTGGAACGACGCCGCCACATCCCGTACCGGAACCTCCTCGCCGGCCTTCCGCTTCGCCTCGATCCAGCGCGCGACGGACGTCTTGAGGCCGGAGAACGAGAAGTCGTACGCCGCGTCGCGCGGGCCAGTGAGACCGCGCGGGAACGCGATCGCCGCCGGGTCGCCCTCCCTGGCCAGCCGGTCGATCACCGGGCCGCCGGGGAAGCCGAGCTGCAGCACGCGCGCGATCTTGTCGAACGCCTCGCCCGCCGCGTCGTCGATGGTCGCGCCCAGCGGCCGTACGTCGGCGGTGATGTCCGGCGCGAGCAGCAGCGACGAGTGGCCGCCGCTGACCAGCAGCGCCATCGTCGGCTCGGGCAGCGGCCCGTGCTCCAGTTGGTCGACGCAGATGTGCGACGCCAGGTGGTTGACGCCGTAGAGCGGCTTGCCGAGCGCGTACGCGTACGCCTTCGCCGCCGATACGCCCACCAGCAGCGCCCCGGCGAGCCCGGGACCCGCCGTCACGGAGATCCCGTCCAGGTCGCGGGCGGAGATCCCGGCGTCCTTCAGGGCCCGCTCGATGGTGGGGACCATGGCCTCCAGATGGGCCCGGGACGCGACCTCGGGCACCACTCCGCCGAACCGGGCGTGCTCGTCCACGCTGGAGGCGACGGCGTCGGCGAGCAGGGTCGTCCCGCGCACGATGCCGACGCCGGTCTCGTCGCAGGACGTCTCGATGCCGAGGACGAGAGGTTCGTCAGCCATGGTTCTCAGTTCCTTGTATGTGGAGTCCTTGCATATGGAGGCGCATGACGAGCGCGTCCACATTGCCCGGCTGGTAGTAGCCGCGCCGGAAGCCGATGGGCTCGAAGCCGAAGCGCTCGTACAGCTTCTGCGCGCGGTAGTTGTCGACCCGCACTTCGAGCAGCACCTCCTCGCACTCGAACGCGGTGGCGTGCTGCAGCAGGTCGGTGAGCAGCCGGGCGCCGAGACCGCCGCCCCAGTGGTCGCGCGCGACACCGATCGTCTGGACGTCGCCGAGCCCGCCGGCCGCTGCGAGGCCCGCGTATCCGACGATGCGCTCGCCGTCGTCGGCGACGACATAGCGCCGGGTGGCGTGCGGGCCGCGCGCGTGGGCCAGCTCCGACCAGAACATGCCCGTGGACCAGGCGTCCTCGGGGAACAGCTCGTGTTCGAGGGTCAGTACGGGCTCGATGTCCCACCAGCGCATCTCGCGCAACGGCACGGACGGGCGCTCGGTATCGGTCACTTCGGGGTGACCACCTTGTAGTTTTTCGGGACCTGCGCGTCGGGCCTGCGCAGGTAGAGCGGCAGCGGCGGCAGGAACTCCCCGCCCGCCGCCAGTCGCTCGGCGGCCAGCGCGGCGAGCGCCGCCGCCGACTGGTGCTCGGGGGCGCGGGCGTCGGGGAAGGAGTCCGGGTAGAGCAGCGCGCCGGCGCCCACGACGGGCAGCCCGGCGAGCTGTTCCGCGAGGTCGGCAGGGCGGTCGACCGCCGGTTCGCCGGTACGGGTACGGGCGTCCGCGTACCGCGCCCAGTAGACCTCCTTGCGGCGCGCGTCGGTCGCGACGGCGAACGGGCCTTCGAGCCCCGCCGCGTACGCGAGGCCGTCCAGCGTGCACAGCCCGTGCACCGGAACGCCGAGCACGGAGCCGAAGGTGACGGCGGTGGCGAGCCCCACGCGCAGGCCCGTGTACGGTCCTGGTCCGACGCCGACGACCACATCCGTCACGGCGTCGAGCCGCATCCCGGCGCCGGCGAGCACCCGGTCGACGGCGGGGAGCAGCAGCTCGCCGTGGCGGCGCGCGTCGACCTGACTCTCCTCGGCGATGACGGACGTGCCGTCGTGGAGGGCGACGGTCACGGCTGGTGTGGCGGTATCGACAGCAAGCAGAAGCACGCAAACAGCCTACGGCTCCTGAGCGCCAGGCACGGCGCCCCTGAGCGTCACCCGGCTGCTGCTACCGTCACCAGGCAGTCATACGTACGAGAGGTGGATCAAGGTGCCCAAGCGCAGCTCGGGAATCGTGGCCGGGCTCACCGCTGCGGCTCTCGCCGCCGTGGGCTTCCTCGCCTACCAGGCGTCGGCGAACGTACCCGACAGCCTGGCGAAGCCCGCAGCGCCGAGTGCGGCGGCCCCAGGCCCGTCCGGCTCCCCCGTCAAGAAGCCCGACCCGCTGGTCGTCCCGGCCAAGTCGGGCACGGGCAAGCGGGTCGTGTACGCGCTGAAGGCCCGCCGGGTGTGGCTCGTGTCGGCGAGCGGCAAGGCGCAGCGGACCTTCCCCGTCATGCCGAGCACGATCAACCCGAAGCCCGGCGCGTACGCGGTGACGAGCCGGACCGGACAGACCGCCGGCTCGGACGGTGTCCCGATCGAGCACGTGGTGCGGTTCGCGACGGTGGACGGGGCGACGGTCGGATTCAGCGCGGCGCTGGACAATACGATGCCGACCCCGGATCCCACGTCGAAGACCGGCGGGGTCCGGATGAAGCGGGCGGACGGCGACGCGCTGTGGTCGTTCACGACCGTCACGTCGAAGGTCGTCGTCGTCCCGTGACGCCGTAACCCCGGGCGCGGTTACGCGGCGTCGAGCCGCGCCCCGGCCCGTTCCCGTTCGGCCAGGGCCGACACGGCGGACGGCTCGTCGGGCGGTGTCGAAACGGCCGAAGCAGCCGCGCAGGCCGCCAGCAGGTCCTTCATCGACACGTCCGACGGCTGCGGGCGACGCGGCGTGCGCGGTTCGCTGTCTGGCGCCGGCATGGATGCCTCCTGGGGCTCCGGGGGCAGGCCTGGTTAGGTAGACCTAACCATGTCTCTCCAACCATGTGAACACGCCAGGACGTGCGCGCGCAACATTTTACCGACGTCTTGTCGGAATCTTCCCCCGAAGGGTAAGCGGCGGGGTGAATCAGCGGCCCGGCCGCACCAGCGCGGCGAGTTCCGCTTCCGCCCAGCGGCTGCCGTACCCGGTCAGCGTGACCTGGCGGCGCTCGTCGTCCGTGTCGCCCGCCACCCGGTCGATGACCACATGCAGCCGGTCGTCGGACAGCTCCTCCACCTTGCCGTCGCCCCACTCCACCACCACCACGGAATCGGGCAGCGACACGTCGAGGTCGAGGTCCTCCATCTCGTCGAGTCCGCCGCCGAGCCGGTACGCGTCGACATGCACCAGCGCGGGCCCGCCGGTCAGCGACGGGTGGACGCGGGCGATCACGAAGGTGGGGGAGGTGACGGCGCCCCGCACCCCGAGCCCGGCGCCGAGCCCCCGGGTGAGCGTCGTCTTCCCCGCGCCGAGTTCACCCGTGAGCATGACGAGGTCGCCGGGGCGCAGCACGGCGGCCAGGGCGCGGCCCAACGCGGCCATCAGCTCGGGCGAATCGACGGTGAGGGTGTGTGCGGTGGTGGTGCCGGCGTCAGCCGCCGGGCCGTGCGGTGCTTCCATGGGGGTCAACGTTAGCCCCGGCGGGCACCGCCCCGGCCCGGGTCAGCAGGTCCGCGAGCCGGTCCGTGACCACCTCCGGGTGCTCCAGCATCACCAGATGGCCCGCGTCCGGCACGAGCACCAGCTCGGCGTCCGGCAGCAGGTCGGCGATGGCCTCGCTGTGCGTACTGGGCGTCACCAGGTCGCTCTCGCCCGCCAGCACCAGCGCGGGCACGTCGCGGAACTCCGCCAGCGCCCCGGTCTTGTCGTGGTCGGCGAAGGCCGGGTAGAACTCGGCGACCACATCGATCGGGGTGCCCTCGATCATCCGCTCCGCGAACCGCGCGACGGCCGGATCCACGTCCTTCGAGCTGAACGAGTACCGCTTGATCAGCCCGGCGAACAGATCCGCGCTGGCCCGCCGGCCGCGCTCGACCAGCTCCGGCTGCGAGCCCAGCGCCTTCAGCACCCCGGGCAGCACCCGCCGTACGGCGTTCACCCCGGCCACCGGAAGCCCGTAGTTGACCTCGCCGAGCTTCCCGCTCGACGTACCGACCAGGGCGACAGCGACGACCCGCTCCCGCACCAGCTCCGGGTACTGGTCGGCGAGGGCCATGATCGTCATCCCGCCCATCGAGTGCCCGACCAGCACCAGCGGCCCCTCGGGCGCCGCCGCGTCGATGACGGCCTTCAGATCGCGGCCCAACTGCTCGATGGTGACCGGCACGGCGCCGGGCCCGCTCTGGGCGACCCCGCGCCCCGAACGGCCGTGGCTGCGCTGGTCCCAGTGGACGGTACGGACGAGACCGCGCAGCGCGGCGCGCTGGAAGTGCCAGGAGTCCTGGTTGAGGCAGTAGCCGTGGCTGAAGACGACCGTGACGGGCGCGGGCGCCTTGCGGCCGAACAGCCGCCGCTTACGGGGTGCTTCGGCGGCCGGGTCGGGCAGGTCGTCCAGCTCGTCGGTCTCGTAGTAGAGCCGCGTGCCGTCGTCGGCGACGGCCTTGCCCGGGGCGCCGCGCAGCGCGCCGTACGGGCCCGTCGCGTCCAGCGCGATCCGCGCCTTCCGCCGCATGCCGCGGCCCACGGCGAGGCGGTCCATCGCGATACCGGCGGCAGCGCCTGCGGCGATCACGCCTATGGCGACGCCGGCCACGCCCGCCCTGCTCCAGTTGCCGGCGGCAGCGTCCCTCGACATCGTGACCGTGGCGGCCGCGACAGCAGCCGCGTCCTCCACCGCGCTTCCCTTGCTCACCGTGCCGCTCCTCGCTGTCCTGCCTTGTCTTCCCCTCCGTGCGGTGGTTCACCCGAGCGCGATCACACGGGATCCTCGTTCACGTACACCCGCGGCACCCGCGCGCCGATCCGGGTGACGATCTCGTACGCGATGGTCTGCGCGGCCTCCGCCCAGTCCTCGGCGGTCGGCTCGCCGTCGTCGCCGGGTCCGAACAGCACGGCGGGCGCGCCCGCCTCGACCGTGTCGCCGTCCATGTCGACCACGAACTGGTCCATGGCGACCCGCCCGGCCACCCGCCGCCAGGCACCCCCGACGAGCACGGGCCCGCGCCCGGAGGCGTGCCGGGGGATGCCGTCGGCGTACCCGAGCGGTACGAGTCCGAGCGTCGTCTCGCCCGCCGTGCGGTACGTGTGCCCGTAGCTGACGCCGTGTCCCTCCGGCACCCGCTTCACCAGCGCGACGGAAGCGGCGAGCGTCATCACCGGGCGCAGCCCGAAGTCGCGCGAGGTGCCCAGCTCGGGGCTGGGCGAGATGCCGTACGTGGCGATGCCGGCCCGTACGAGGTCGAAGTGCGACTCCGGGACGGTCAGGGTGGCGGCCGAGTTGGCGATGTGCCGGACCTCGGGCTCGACGCCCTCCTTCTCCGCGTAGCCGATCATCTCGTGGAACACGTCCAGTTGCGCGGCAATCGACGGGTGGCCCGGCTCGTCGGCGCACGCGAAGTGCGACCACAGCCCGGTCACCTCCACCTCGCCCGCCGCACGCGCGGCGAGCGCGGCGCCGACGAGTTCCGGCCAGTCAGCGGGCTGGCAGCCGTTGCGACCGAGCCCGGTGTCGGCCTTGAGCTGGATACGGGCGGGCCGCCCGGCCGCACGCGCCGCCGCCACCACCTCGCGCAGCGCCCACATCGCGCTCACGGACATGTCCAGGTCGGCCTCGATGCCCTCGCGCCAGGGGTCGCCGGGGGTCCAGAGCCAGCACATCAGCCGCCCCCCGACTCCGGCGGCCCGCAGCGCCAGCGCCTCGTGCGGTGTCGCCGTCCCCAGCCAGGCGGCGCCGGCCGCCTGCGCGGCGCGCGCGCTGGGCACCATGCCGTGTCCGTACGCGTCGGACTTCACGACCGCCATGAGCGCGGTACGCGGCCCGACGCGGGCGCGCAGAGCGCGCACATTGCCGCGCAGAGCGGCGAGATCGATCTCGGCGCTGGCTCTGCCGCGCTGCGTGATTGGTGTCGTTCCGGTCATCCCGCCCAGTGTCGCAGAGCGGCGCTTCGACGCGCCGTACGCTCGGACCCGTACCAGCGGAGGAGGACCCATGCCCGCCATCCCGGCCCCGCCGGACCTGCCGGCCGCGCTGCCCGAACCGGCCGCGGCCGAACTGCGCCTGGAAACCGTGCTGGGCGCCCTGAGCGACCCGCTGCGGATCGGAATCGTGCGCAAACTCCTCCTGGAGCGCTCGGAGTTCGACCACACCTGCGGCTGGTTCGGCCTCGACCGGCCGAAGTCCTCGCTCACCCACCACTTCCGCGCGCTGCGGGACGCGGGCCTGATCCGACAGCGCCAGTACGGTCTGGAGCGCCGCAGCCACGTACGGACCGACGACCTCAACGACCGCTTCCCCGGTCTGCTGGACCTGGTCGTCGCCTGGACCCCCGAGTGAGACTGGCGTGGCGGCGGCTGATCGCGGAGGGTTGACCCATGCGTACTGCGTACAGCGTGGAGACAGTTCGGACAGCCGAGCGCGAGCTGATGGCCCGCCTCCCCGAAGGCGCGCTCATGCAGCGCGCAGCGGCAGGCCTCGCCGCGGCCTGCGCGGGGCTGCTGGGCCGGGTGCGGGGCGCCCGCGTCGTGCTGCTCGTCGGCAGCGGCGACAACGGCGGTGACGCGCTGTACGCCGGTGCGCGGCTCGCGGGGCGCGGCGCCGCCGTCACGGCGGTGCTGCTGGCCCCCGACCGGGTCCATACCGCGGGCCTCGCCGCCCTGCGCGGCGCGGGCGGCCGGGTCGCCGACGACCCGTTCGACGTACTGGCCTCCGCCGACCTCGTCCTGGACGGCATCACCGGCATCGGCGGCCACGGCGGGCTGCGCCCGGACGCCGTCCCCGTGGCCCGCGCGGCGCACGGCTCGGACGCCGTCGTCGTCGCCGTCGACCTGCCGAGCGGCGTGGAGGCGGCGAGCGGCGAGGTGACGGGCGAGGCGGTACGGGCGGACGCGACGGTGACCTTCGGCGCGTACAAGCCGGGCCTGCTGATCGATCCGGCGCACGAGTACGCGGGGGCCGTCCAGCTCGTCGACATCGGCCTCGGCCCGCACCTGCCGTCCGTGCCCGACGTGGAAGCGCTCCAGCACGCGGACGTGGCGGTGCTGCTGCCGGAACCCTCGGCGGAGAGCGACAAGTACCGCCGCGGCGTCCTCGGCGTCCTGGCGGGCTCCGCCCGCTACCCGGGCGCCGCGGTCCTGGCCGTCGCGGGCGCCCTGCACGGCGGCGCGGGCGCCGTACGGTACGTGGGCCCCGGCCGCGACGCGGTGCTCGCCCGCTTCCCGGAGGCCCTGGTCCACGAGGGCCCGCCGTCCCGCGCGGGCCGCGTCCAGGCGTGGGCGGCGGGTCCTGGCCTCGGCGACAGTCCGGGCCTGGACGAGGTGCTGGCCTCGGACGTACCGGTCCTGATCGACGCGGACGGCCTCCATGACCTGGACCCGGCGGCGGTCCGCGCCCGTACGGCCCCGACGGTCCTGACCCCGCACGCGGGCGAGGCGGCGGCCCTGCTGGGCACGGACCGCTCTCAGGTCGAAGCGTCACGCCTGTCCGCGGTACGGGAACTGGCGTCCCGCTTCGGTGCGACGGTCCTGCTCAAGGGCTCGACGACGCTGATCGCCTCGCCGGAGGAGGGCGTCCCGGTCCGGGTGAACCCGACGGGCACCCCGTGGCTGGCGACGGCGGGCAGCGGCGACATCCTCTCGGGCCTCACGGGCTCCCTCCTGGCCACGGGCCTGTCCCCCCGCGACGCGGCGTCGGTGGGCGCGTACCTCCACGGCCTGGCGGCGCGCCTGGCGTCGAGGGGAGCACCAGTGTCGGCGTACGACGTGGCGAGGCATGTGCCGTCGGCGTGGCGCAACGTAAGGACGGGCTGAGCGTCGCCGGGGTCGCCGTCCGGCGGTCTCGCCGTCCGGCGGGGTTCGGGGTTCACGTGTCTTGGTTGCGGTGGTCGCCGGGGGCGGTGTCGCCGTTCGGCGCGGTTCGGGGTGACCGGTCTTGGTTGCGGTGGTCGCCGGGGGCCGTTCCGGGGTCGTGTCCTGCGCTGCACGATTTACGGCGCGTGCTCCTCTGACGCGAGGTGGACCCGGACATGCGCCGCAAATCACGCTTTACGCTCCGGACACCACCCCTGCACGACCCCCTTCACCCCAGCCGCCCGGATGGGGTGCTCCCGACCACCGGCCGGAAGGGGCCGGGCCCCCACGCCAGGGACGCGACACCGGCCCGCACAACACCCCCACCCGCGCCCACGCGGACGTGGGCTAGGACTCACCCACGGGAGGGGGCCGGGGCCGCAGGAGGGGGGTGTCCGGACGTAAAGCGTAGGAGTTCTAGCGATCGAGCAGTCCGGACACCCCCCTCCGGAGGCC
>NZ_JBVJLC010000006.1:0-512697 GCF_055584925.1 Streptomyces sp. NPDC087906 | reverse complement strand
GACGGCCCGGGCGGCCGGGGGCGCGGTTTGCCATTTTTGGTCGCCGACCCGGGTTCGGTTTGTCGGCTTTTGTGCTTGCGCTGGGGCTTGGGGGGGGGGGGGGGGGGGGGGGGGGGGGTGGGGTGGGTGGGGGGGGGGGGGGGGGGCCCCCCCCCCCCCCCCCCCCACGACCTGGTAGTCGGCGATGATGCCGCGCTCGATGGCGTCGGCTAGGCCCAGGCGGTAGACGGTGGGGCCGAAGACCTCTTCGTGCTCCATCGTCGCCAAGGGCGGGCGGTCCTCGGTGTCGAGGAGGCCTGCGTCGGCGCGGGCGGCCCAGATCCTCGGCGTGGCAGTCATGTAGAGACGGGTGGCGGCGGGTATCAGGGTGTCGTCGTGGACGGTGCCCCAGCCCTCGCCGAACGCGGCGCAGGTGCGGTGGGCCTCGTCAGCGATCAGCAGGTCCCAGGGGTCCAGGCCGCTGGAGTGCGCGGCCGTCAGGTGGTGCAGGGAGGCGTAGGTCGCCACCACCACGACCGGCCCGGGCGCCCCCGCCATCCAGGCCGCGACAGTGGCCGGGTCGCTGGTCATGGCCAGTTCCCCGGGCGACAGGCCGCTGTCGTCCTGGGACAGGGAGCACACACCGATCAGCAGGCCCCCGTACCCGGCCTCGCGCCACTTGCGGGCGGTCTGCACCACCAGCGCCTTCGTCGGCACCAGCACCAACGTCGCGCCCTGGGGGGCGAGTTCGGCACAGGCACGCTGGGCGATGAGGGTCTTGCCGCTGCCGCTCGCGGCGACCACCGTCATCCGCGGCCGCCCCTCCCCCGCGGCCGCCCGGATCGCTGCCAGGGCCTCTTGCTGGTGGGGACGTAACCGCATCGCGCTCCTTCACACGGGGGGCCGTGCCGCACCAAGGGCTGAGGTGCCGCAGGGGCATGGCCGGGCAGGAAAAGGCTATATCCCCCCGGCACCACGCCATGTCACCAGTTCAGCAGGCCGCACACGGGGACTCGTCCCCTGCCCCAAGAAGCCCAGACGCTGTCGTCCGCCACGAGAACGTCATTGGTTCTGTCGTGAGATGTGTTCGTCGTCGGTGATCTACATCGGAAGGCGGGAGGTCCGCAGTTCCTTGACTACCGGGCTCCTCGCTGGCCTGACCAAACTGTTCCTCAGCAGTTCCACCTCAACTTCGCGGTCGACCACCTGGACGAAGCCGAGACCCGGCTACTCCAACTGGGGGCGAGCAAGCCGGATCACCAGCCGAATGAGGCCAGGTGGCGGGTCCTCTCCGATCCAGCGGGGCACCCTTTCCGCCTGGTCAGAGGCTGATAGACGCTGGCGTCGAAGGGTGCGCCGGCGGCAGGGCCATCCCTTGTCGGACAGCGGCTTGAGGGGCTGCGGGCGGTCAGTTCCGCGGTCCGCAGGTCGGGCAGGGCCCGCAGGAGCCGGTCGACGGGGTGCCCGAACTCGTACGCATCGACCGCGGCCTGAAGTTCTCCGCCGCCGCAGTCAAGGAAGTCCTCGGTGGCCCCGCGGTGGTCATGCATCGCCTCCCCGCGTTCCAGCCGCATCGCAAGGACGAGGTGGAGCGGCGGCTGAACTTGACCATCGAGCAGATGCCGATCTCCCAGCTCCCCTGCTTCACCAGCGACCCCCGTGACGCAGATCCTGCGGACCTGCCGCCAGATCGACGTCGATCCGTTCTGACTCCACCGGGGCTTCTACGAAGTCGCCGGGATCAGCGGCTGCCCAGCAGCACTGCACGATCCTCTCAACGCCCTGCAGAACAGGGTCTTCAAAGACGCAAACCACACAAGACGGGTGATGCCAGATAAGACGCATTTGCCTATCTACACTATCGAGCACGATCAAGCTAGTTATCCGTCTAGTTGCGACATTATTCGGCTAACTACAGCACCGCAGGTCAAGTACCCTGCCTGTCAGCGTAGTTGATCAAGAAAAACGTGCCATCCCAGCTCAGCGGCAGAACCAAGATTTTCTCTACCAACTCTAAGCACTGCATGTCAGAGCCATCTGGATGTCGTAACTAGAAAGAGGACTGACAGGCGGCAGTCGCTGCTGCCATACCGCTGATGTGCAGCCAAGCCCGAGCAAGGTCTTGGCCGACTCTCTCGAGGTCGGCGGCTGGCCAGCCGCAGTGGGCGTACAGGCGTCGCAGCATCGACAGAGTGGCCAGCGGAGCACCCGCACAGCGTTGAGCGGCTTCTTGAGGGCTGAACTGCATCTGTCGGTACTCGAAGTGATCTTCAGGTCCGGTACGCGGGGCTCCTGGCGCGTCCGCGCAGAACATCATCAGCCCGTGAGCCTGCCCGTGCGCGACGGCTGAGGTAGCCCGCCACAGCAGAGTGCCTAGCGGGCTGCCGCCAGCGGAGACGATCTCGTCAGCCAGTCCCGTGGTGTTGGGCGCCGGGTGCGGGCCCAGGTAGCAGGGTCTGACCCTGTCCGCGATCTTTCCCTTGACAGAGAATCCGTGGTGCCTGGCTGCGCGCACAATCCGCTCGGTGCGTTCTCGCAGATGCCGCTGGGCATCGACCGCGCCCGCACGGTCTCCGACCATGAGTGACTGCTCCTTCAGGCTTTGCAGTCTGTAGTTCATATGACGACGGACTCGCTCGCGGGCGTCGATGCCTGGCTCCAAGAGAAACCAGGGCTTGGTGGCGATGTCGAGCGCACCCCGGGCAACCGTGTGCGATGTCATCAGGCCGCCGGGCGACGTGAACAGCAGGCCGAGGCTGCCGAGGTGATCCATGACGGCTATGACCGGCGATATGACGGAAAGATGCGCGTCATGCACCGGCCGCTCCCCCCACTCCCCCGCCAAGACAAGATCTTCACGAAGTTCCGTCTTGCCGGGCGACCCGGGCGTAGCAAGACCGTTGTACCGATCGTAGGTGTTGTCGAATTCCTCGTGGAGCGTCTGCAGGGATCGGCCCAGCACATGCCATGCATCTGTCGTCACGGCCAAAACGGTAGGCCGCAATACGGTCGGTCGCATACGAATTTCGCAATACCGGCTGTCTGCGTCATGCGGTGGGGCTTGCGGGCGTCTCGCTCAGGTGCTGACTTCGGCAATGGCGTCCGCGATCAGGACGGGGAGGTGGCTGATCGCGCGTTCCAGGAGCCGTTCGATCGGGAGGGCGTGCTGGCTGTCGTCGACGCTGATGAGCTTGACCCAGGTCGCAGGCTGGTAGCGGGCGAGCATAGACAGGGTGTACAGGACCGCCCACCACGTCATCAGTGGGTGCAGTTCCCGTCCCATCGGGGAGAGGACGGGCAGAAAGTACCGTTCCCCGGCGTAGGGGCGCGTCATGCTCCGCAGGTACTCGATGCGCTCGACTGTGGTGGCTGGCCCCTGGGGCATCTGCCAGTTGACCGTCAGCCCGCCGCCACCGCCGTCGTGGCGACCGTAGTCCGGGGGTGCCTCGGAGCCAAAGCTGAGGGCGCGGGTGGTGACATAGCTTTCATACTGAGCGACGGCCGGGTACGCGGTGAGGAAGTCAGCAAGCGCCTTGCGGGTCACGGCGTCGATGACCCGGTTCGGGATGTCGTACACCGGGACACTCAGCAAAGGATGCGCGTCGTCGCCGACGATGACATCGCCCGCGAACAGCGGGGTGAGCCGGTCCCGGGTGGAGAGCGGGTAGCTCTGGTTCGGCGGCAGCAGGTCCCAGACGTCCTCCAGCCGTATGGGGGCCGTCCACACCGGGGAGTCGAGCGCTTCGCTGACCCGCACGAAGCTGCCCTGGGTACCGGGCGGGTCGGTGCGAATCTCGATGTCGGGGAAAGGCAGGTGGAAGCCCGTGGTCTTGATCCCATGAGACTCGAGGTTCCAGTCCTGGCCCTTGAGGGACCAGGAAGCGGCCGCGATGGCACGCCCAGCTTGGCTGAGACCGTAGAAGACCTGCAAGGGGCGTGTGGCTGGGTCCACGACGGCGGCGGCTCGAAACATCTGCCCGGCCTGTTCCAGGGCGGCCGCATAAGTCTTGCGGCGGGCGCCAGTGCTGGCCCTGCCCGGTGGATTCGACCGGCTGGCCCGCAGCCGCTCCCACGCCTGATCGGTGCCGATGTCACTGTGCATGACCCGGGACGCTACCCGGCTCCGAGCAGCCCGCGCCAACGATTCCTATTCTGCACCGACAGGCAACGGGCGGTACATGACCACCACGGGCTTGCCCAGGGGTCACCTTGGGCTTGCCCACACAGTCGACGGAAGTCTTGCCCGGGGTCAGGGTTCCGATGCTCTCAATTCCGCGACGCAGCGGGCCTCTTGTCGAGCGGGCCGAGTTTGTTCGCGACACTACGTGGATGCCCCTTAGCGGAGATGCCTTCACCCAGTACAGCCGGACCGAGTCCACCAAGGACGTTGCCGACAGCGGCCGTTGGGTCGCCTGTGACGAGTCCGGTTATGGCGGCGAGCAGCTACTGAACAACGGGCGCTATCTCGTGTACGCCTCGGTGGCTATCGATGACGTCGAGGCCGCGCCCATCGTGGAGGAGCTGCGCCGGGCGGCCCGGATCCAAGGCCCCGAGTTGAAGTTCAAGTCCTTCCAGAGCAACGTCGCACGCCGCGAGTTGCTGCGCCGACTGTGGGAGCCCGGCGGAGCCCTCGACGGCCGCTGCTCTGCCTATGTGGTCGACAAGGAGTACGCGGCTGTCGCCAAGATCGTCGACCTGTTGCTTGAAGAGCAGGCGCACGCCGAAGGCACTGACCTGTACGACAGGGGCGAGGCCCGCCGCCTGGCCCGGCTCCTGGCGCTGCAAGGCCGGCGCGCGCTCAAGCCAGAGGGGTTCCGGCGCCTGCTGGGCGCGTTCATCGCCTTCGCCTCGCAACGTGCCCTGAGTAAGGAGGCCGCCACTACCGCCCTGTTCTACGCCGAACTTGAAAAGGCCTGGACCGACTCCACACGCCGCAACGTCACCGACATTCTCTACCGCCTGCGCAGCACCCGCCCGCATGGCGACGTCCTACACATTGATGCCGGGCCCCTGCCCACCCTGGAGATGCTCGTCCCCTGCATCGCCGAGGTAGCCCGCCGCTGGGCCCGCCACTTCCAGGGCCCCGTCAGTATTCTCACCGATGACCAAAAGCTTCTCACTGACGAGCGGCTCGGCACCCTCGCCCAGAACCTGCGCGTCACCCAGGGCGCCACCCCGTCCTCCCGCATCAAGGGCATGGCCCTGCCTCACCTCCTGCGCGGCAGCTCCGAAGAGCACCCGTCCATCCAGCTCGCCGACCTCCTCGCCGGCGCCACTGCTGCCATCGCCGCACGCCACGCCGGCACCAGCAGCCCCGCCGCCGAAGATCTGCTACAGGTCGTCCTACCGCTCGTCGAAAACGAATCGCTGCTCCCCTACGACAGCGCCGACACCCTCGCCCGCACTGACGCAGCAGAGTGAAGGTGGAGGCGGCAGACACGGGTTGAAGCCTGGAGGACATCAGCCTCCCCCGCAGCAGCGAACCCCTACCCATCCGCTTTGATGACCGGCACCTGCGCCCCTGCGGGATCCCTCCCGCTCCCTGCCACCAACCAGACATGGCAAGCCGCCCTCAACAAACGCCTCAGCAGAAGCCGCCGCCGGGACTGAGCCCGCTGGGTGCAGCACAACCAAGAGCGAAGGCGCGGCGCGGACGGCAGGGGCTTCGCAGTCCGGAGGCGGGGGGTGCCTGCAGAGCGGCAGAGGGCCTGGCACTGCTGGAGTGGTCGGCTGCTGGCGCACGATAGTGCCCCGGCTGGGTGAACAAGCCTCGTGCCGCGCTCTCTTGGGGAAGGCTGGGGAGATGGTCCTGCCAGTATTTCGTGTGCCTCCCCTGCCGGGGGAAACGACGTTCTCGCTCCTGCGCCGGATCGGTGCCCGCTACGGGCTGGAGGAGCAGGCCTTGCTGTCCTGCTGGCGGTGGCGTGGCCAGCGGCCACGCCACGAGAGCAGCAGTGCGCGGGCAGATGCGGAAGTGCTGCTGGATACGGCCGGGCGTCACCTGCTGGCGGGACTGTGCGGGGTAGATCAGGAGACGCTGGCACGGGCGTTGCCGGCCTGGGCACTGGAGGACGCCAAGCTCCCCGAGTCGCAGGCTGGTGCGGGGCAGGCGCTGTGGCGGGTCGGGGGCGCGGTGGTTGGCCCGGTGGCGTTCGGATGCCGTCTGTGCGCGGCACGGCGCACCGCGGTGACCGGGCGGGTGGTGCGCTACGCCAAGCGCTGGGAGCGGGTGTGTATCCGGCACAGGCGGTGGGCGCTAGACGCTGACGCCGACCAGCCCCACGAGTACCTCGACCTACGGGGCGTGCCGGAGGTGGTCACGGCGCAGCGGCGGTGGGCCGGTGTCGCGCGGCGGGCGGTGCGAGCCGGGGCGGAGCCAGAGAGGGTGTTCGCTCTGGCGTACGCGGTGGCTGCCCGCTGGTGGGAGCACGCTCTGCACTGGGGGCAGGAGAAGGACTGGCCTCGTCGGCTGCACCAGGTCGCGGACGGTGACGCCGGGGGCGATTTCGACCGGTGGCGGATCGTGGGCCGGGACGCGGTCATCTTCCCCGAGGTGGTCACCGTCGCCGACGCGCTGCTGGATCCGGCCATGGCCGAACTGGTGTGGAGGGACAGCGGGGCGGGGCGGCCGCGGGCGCTGCCCGCCGACGGGATGTTCTGCCGCCAGCTCGGTGAGCGAGTCGGGCGCACGTGGCTGGGCCCCTTGGCAGCAGGGGATCACGGCGGTCCGCTGATCGCCTGGATGGGCAGCCTCATCCGCCAGCGCCGCACAGCCGCCGGCCCGCCCGGGTACGCGAACGATCCATGGTGGGTGCGCAAGGAAAACCAGCCGGTAACGATGGCGGGGCAGTTGCGGGTGCTGGACAAGGAGAAGCGGGCGCCGGGCTCGGGGAGGATGTGGCGGGCGTCGGTGTCCGCGGAACAGCGCATGCTGATCACCCGTGCGATCGAGAGTGCCGAGGAGCAGCTCCACCAACTGCGCGGGGTGCAGACCGGGCCCACCGCCGACGTTGCCGAGCAGCTCCTGGGCAACCTCCGCCACAGCGCTGTCCTGCTCGAGAACGCCTGGAAGCGGACCGCCCTGGCCGCCGCGAACGCCGGAGTGCCTTTGGAGGAGGTCGCCCGGTGGGCGGACACGCCCACCGAAACGCTCAGGAGCATGCTGACGGCGAGCCGGCAAGAAGACGACTGCTGAGAGCCACGGGCCGACGGGTGCATCGGCTGTTAGCTGAAACGGCACTCGTTTGTGGCAGAAATCCTGAAAACAACGGTGTCTGTCGGCGGGAACGGTTTGGCTGACGCAGGTGATCAGCACAGGAGCGGCCCGGCCCGGGGGCCGGACAGGACGAGCGGCGGTGGATCGTGGGATCGGGTTCGAGGCGGTGTTCCTTGACCCGGTGGGGCAAACGGTCCAGCAGCGGTGGGCGGATGCCGCCATGACCATGCCGTTCGAGGAGTTGCCACCAGTGTCGGCGTTCCCGGTGATCCCGGGGCGGCGGCGGGGGCCGGGTTTGTGGTGGTCGGCGACCACCGGGCGGCACGTGGCCGTGGGGTCGAACGCGATGCGGACCCAGTTGATGGTCCTGGACCGCGACCCCGATGTGGCCGGGCTCGCGGGGCGTCCGGTACGGCTGCTGTGGCGCGACGAACGGGGCCGGGTGCATTCCTGGGTGCCGCAGATGTTCGCCCGGTACCGCGATGGCACGGGTCTGCTGGCCGACTGCCCCAGCTCCCCGGAAGCCGGCGGCGAACGCGCTGTGAAGGCGGCCGAAGCGGTGAGCGCGGCGTGTGAGGAGATCGGCTGGACCTACCGGCGCCTGGCGCCGCTCGCCGATGTGCCAGCCGCCAATCTGAAATGGCTGGCCGGCTACCGCCATCCCCGCAACGCCGGCCGCCCCGGCCTGAGCGCCGCGGTTGTGGCGGCGTTCGCGCGGCCGCGGCCGCGGCCGCTGATCGAAGGTGCCGAAGAGGTCGGCGACCCGATCGAGGTCCTCCCCGCGCTCTTCCACGCTCTGTGGCACGACCAGCTGACGGCAGACCTGGAGACTCCGCTGCACGAACGCGTCCTCGTCGGCCCGCGGAACGGGAGCGGCACCGGTGAGAGGGGAGGTGCCGGGTGACCGCGCGGCGCAACGCCCGGCCAGCGGTGAAGGTCGGGGCGCAGGTCCGCTTCCGCGGTGTGAAATGGCAGGTGGTCGCCCTGTCCGGGCAGGTGATCCATCTCGTCGGCCCGGACAGCGAAGGCGAGGCCGTGCTCGCCGGGTATCTGTTCGCCGACCCCGGCTTCAGCGTAATGGGGACCGAAATGCCCCAGGCGGCCCCGCAGTGGGGGCTGTTCGAGACCGCCCCCGCCGCGGCGCGGGAGAAGGCCCTGACCTGGCAGCGGCACGTGAGAGAAGTCGAATGCGGCCTTGCCGACGGGCCCGGCAGTGCTGGAGCGGTGCGGGAGCAGTACGACCCCGCACGGCACACACTGGCCGAGCGGGAGCAGGCCAAGGCCGAGGAACTGACCGCGCTCGGCTTCGGCCGCATCTCGCGCACCACGGTGCAGCGCATGCGCCTGGCCTACCGCAAGCAAGGCCTGTGGGGGCTCCTGGACCACCGCACCACCCGCGCTTCCAGCCCCACCGGGCGTTCCGACGAACGGGTCGTCGCAGCCGTCCGTGAGGCACTGCGCCGCCGGCGCGGGCGTTCCAAGGGCACCGTCAACGGCCTGTTCCCGCTATCAACCAGATCCTTCAGGAGCGGCACGGCCCCGGTGCGGTGCCCGTGCCGTCCCAGGCCACGCTGTACCGGCTCGTCACCACGCTCGCCCGCCCCGGCGAACTGCCCTCCGGCCCCGTCCGCCAGGTGCCCGCCAGCTTCGAAGGGCGGGCCTTCACTCCCGCCATCGCGCTGCGGCCCGGCGAGCAGGTCCAGATCGACACCACCCGCCTGGACGTCCTGGCCCTCTTCGACGACGGCACCCTCGCCCGCCCCGAACTCACCATCGCCGTCGACGTCGCCACCCGCGCCATCCTCGCCGCCGTGCTCTGCCCGAGCGCGACCAAGGCCGTGGACGCGGCCCTGCTGCTCGCGGAGATGGCCGTCCCGCACCCCGCCAGGCCGACCTGGCCGAACATCCTGCGCATGGACCATGCCCGTGCACTCCCCCACCAGCGGCTGGCCACGCTCGACGAGCGCCTGGCCGGTGCGGCGGCCCGGCCGGTCGTCCTGCCCGAGACGATCGTCGTCGACCGGGGCAAAGTCTTCGTCTCCCGGGCGTTCACCGCTGCCTGCGAGAGCCTCGGCATCAGCGTCCAGCCAGCCCCGCCCCACGCCCCCACCGCGAAAGGCATCGTCGAGCGCACCTTCGGCACCATCAACGCGCTGTTCTGCCAGCACCTGCCCGGCTACACCGGATCCGACGTCACCCGCCGCGGCCCCGACACCGAGAAGGACGCCTGCTACAGCGTCGCCCAGTTGCAGGACCTGCTTGATGAGTGGCTGGTGCACTACCACCACCGGCCCCACGAAGGCCTGCGCCACCCCATGATGCCCCGTAAGGCACTCACGCCGAATCAGATGTGGGCCGCGCTCGTCGCCGTCGCCGGTTACGTGCCCGTCCCGTTGACCGGGCGCGACTACCTCGAGCTGCTGCCCGTGCGCTGGCAGGCCATCACCGCCTCGGGCATCCGTATCCATCACCGCACCTACGACGCGGACCTCCTCGCCCCGCACCGCAGCCAGGCATCCTCCGTCGCCGGCCGCGGCGGGAAATGGGAGATCCACTACAACCCCCACGATGTGCGCCAGGTCTGGGTCCGCCTCTCCGACGGCGAGCTCACCGAAATTCCGTGGATCCACCGCGACCACGTCCACCGGCCCTTCGACGAACGCACCTGGCAGCACATCAGAACCCTCGCCCTGCACAGCAACTACGGCGACACCGAACAGCACGAAGCCGACCTCGCCGACGCCCTCGACCAGCTCATGCGCCGCGTCCACAGCGGCCACGCCACCCAAACGGAGCAGGCTCTCCTGGCCGCACCGCTCACCTCCCGTTCCCCACAACCCGCGACGGAGACCACGACACCGAAGCACCCGCCGACCGCCCGGAACAGCAGGACGACGACGACAGCATCGACGACCTCGACGACCTGCCCGACGACGACTTCAGCCCCGCCCCGGCCACCGGATTCGGGCTCTACGACGCCCACGAGGAAGCCGACAAGTGGTGAACCCGAGCCCGCCAGGCGCGAGCAGCACACCAGCCGGCGACAGCGGCGGAGCCGGGCCGTCCTGGCCGCTGACCACCTGGCAGGGCTGGCAGCGCTTCGCCACCACCGACCCGCCCGCACCGCCCCGGCCCGGAGAGCCGCCCCGCAGCGCAGAGGAACGCCTGGCCTACCACTCCGCGTTCGTCACCATCCGCACCCCCGCCATCAGCACCCTGGCCACCCAGGTACGCACCCTGATGATCCTCGGCCGTCACCAGCAGACCACCGCACGGCCTTCGCTGATCGTCACCGGACCCGCCGCAGCCGGGAAAACGACCGCGCTCCTGAACGTCGGGCGTACCTGCCATCTCGCCCACACACGCAGAAACCCCGCACCGTCCGGATCAGCGCACGCAGTGGTACCCGTCGCGTATGTCCTGGTCCCGCCCGGCGCGACCGCGAAAACCCTCATCACCGAGTTCGCCCGCTACCTCGGCATCCCCATAACCGCCCGCATGACCCAGACCCAGATCACCGACGCCGTCTGCCACACCTACACCCAAGCCAGCGTCCAGCTGGTGATGATCGACGAGATCCACCGCCTCAACCCCCGCACCACCACCGGCGCCCAAACCGCCGACCTCATCAAAGACCTCACCGAACGCCTGGCCGCGACATTCGTCTACGCCGGCATCAACGTCACCGACACACCCCTGTTCACCGGCACCCGCGGCGCCCAACTCGCCGGACGCGCCACCCTCGTCGACTGCGGCCCCCTACCCGCCCGCCACGGCACCAGCCACCCCTTCCGCGACGCCATCACCGACATCGAAAACAACCTCGACCTCACCCACCACAAACCCGGCACCCTCCCCCGCCACGCCCCCTACCTCCACCAGCGCACCGCAGGCCGCATCGGATCCCTCACCCGACTCATCCGCCAAGCCGCCATCACCGCCATCTGCGATGGCACCGAACGCATCACCA
Source organism: Streptomyces sp. NPDC087906 (assembly GCF_055584925.1). Classification (NCBI taxonomy): domain Bacteria; kingdom Bacillati; phylum Actinomycetota; class Actinomycetes; order Kitasatosporales; family Streptomycetaceae; genus Streptomyces; species Streptomyces sp. NPDC087906. Next base: position 501,532 of record NZ_JBVJLC010000006.1, on the reverse strand, counting down.
AAACCGCCCTCGACGCGGTACGACTCGACCACCTCGCCGAAACCCACCACCGCCCCCACACCCGGGGCCGATAAGCCCACCCGCCATGCAGCCGAAACAGCCCTGACCAGCACAAACACCAATCGGGCCTTTACACGCTAGAACCACCTACAACACACCCAGCCACTCTCAGCACAGAACACACAGCCCCAGCTCACACACCACGACCACCCCGGCCGAACCGCAAATTCCACCTCTCAGCGAACCAGCAACACCCCAGGCCAGCCAGCACCCCACACTCCAACAAACCCCCCTCCCAGCGTCAGAGCGTCGCCGCGATCAACTGCTCACAAGCTCTCGACACTTGCCGGTGGCCAGCCCTCCTCATCCACATCCATGCGGAAATGAACCTTCACGTGGTCTCCGCTGATGCTCGTCACCGCGCCATCATCTACGCTGTCGCAGCAGACCTGGAGGCCATCCCCACCAGCGCCTTTCGTTCCCGCCGCAGAATGCGAAAACCGGGCGTTCGACCGGCTCCACGGCCGCTCACTCGAACCGGCTGAGGGGCTGAAGGCCCTCCACGAATGCCCGGAAGTCGGCCGCGAGCGGCAGTTCTGCGCCGGAGTCGGTGTCGAACCAGGTCACCGACGGTTCCCCCAACGCGCTGTAGGCCCGGTAGTCGAGACCGATCCAGTAGTGACCGTCACCGGACAGCAGCACGACTGGAGACGGCAGTCCCCACTCCTCCACCAGGTACGGCGTGTCCAACAGCGACAAGCCGTGCCCACCGGTGCCGATCCCCATCAACTCGGTGAACGGGATGTGGTCCTCGCTCCACGAGGTTGGCTGATGGGTCGGAAAGGCATCCCGGTCGGGCGTGACACCGCCGCCGTTTTGCACACGCAGAAGGTCGAGCAGCGATTCGGGGAGTCGCAGCCCGAGGACGCGCTCCGCGTCGGCGACGGTCGCCTGGGTCAAGGCGGGCTGAACACCGTAGGTGTGTCCGCTCCAGAAGGACGCCTTGATTTCATCAAACTTCATCGGCTCCTCCACTCGGGCCGTCGCGGCGAACCAACTGATGAAGCTCTTCAGCGGAGTCGGCGGCGAGGCGGTAGATGCCCTGGAGGCTCACCGAGCGGATCAGCCGCCCGTCCTCGACGTACTTGAGAAGGCGCTCGCCACGACGAGATGTGAACGTCAGCCGCTCCAGAAGGTCCCCGGGGACGGCCGTGTCGAAGGTGAGCGGGGCACCTGGCGGTCCGACAAGCACTTCAGTGACACATCCAGCCTTGAGCGGGCGCCAGTCCAGCAACTTCACGTAATCATCATCGGGAAGCACCGAGCCGACGTTCTCGTAGGGAACGATGTGAGCTACCTCCAACATCCCCAGCACATGGAGGCGGGTGCGGTGCACACGCACCGGGTAGATGCGGTCGCCAGGCTGCACCCCCGCGCGCTGGAAGCTCGGCAGCGACTGGTGCGGCCCGCCGAACAGCATCGTCAGTCGCTGACCGGCATAGCCAGACCGCTCAAGCTCTCGGCACAAGTCGTTGGTCCACAACGTCGTATATGAGTTCGACACGCCAGCACGGTAGCCGTGCCCTCTGACAGGCACCGTGCCGGGAGCCGATGTCAGTACGTGGTGGCATGCTCGCGGCCATGAACAAGGAGCATTTCTGGATGTTGATCGAGAAAGCCCGTGAACACGTACCTGACACCAGGGACGGTTCCAATATCGCCGACTGTGCCTCCGCTTTGCTTGCTCGCTGCTCAGTCCAAGAGATCACCGCGGCACAGCAGACCCTGTGGGATCTCATGGCCGACTCCTACCAGAACCGGCTGTGGGCTGCCGCCTATGTCGTCAACGGCGGCTGCTCGGACGACGGCTTCGAGTACTTCCGGGGCTGGCTGATCGCACAAGGACGTACGACATTCGAGCGCGTCCTTGCAGCCCCCGACACACTTGCCGAACTCTCCCACGTCCGCACTGCCGCGGCTGAGGGCACCGACCTCGACTGCGAAGACATGCTGAGCATCGTCTGGAACGCACACCAGAAGGCCACCGGCCAGGAACTCCCCGCCGATGCCTTCACCATCCGGTACCCGGACCTGGACCCTGCCTGGGACTTCAATTTTGACGATCGTGAAGAGATGGCTCGTAGGCTTCCCGCCTTGACCGCGCTGTATTCGTACTGACAGGAGTCGGCAACATCCCGTGATGCCGATAGAGCCCAGCCTGAACTGCCCCACCGCAACTGCTACTCGAGTCTTATCCGGAAGGCCATCATGAGCTGGGACGTGATCCTCCTTCGCCTGCCCGACGACGTCACCTCGGTGCAGGAGATTCCCGCCAACTACACCCCGGACCCGCTGGGCCGGCGACACGACGTACTCGCGGCTGTCACCCAGGCCGTTCCCGATGTTGATCTCTCGGACCCCGCGTGGGGCGAGCTTTCCGGCCCCACGTGGTCCATCGAGCTCAACATCGGCTCAGAAGACCCGGTGGAATCCGTCATGCTCCACATCCGGGGCTCCGGCGACGACGTGCTGACGCCCGTCCTCCGTCTCGCCGAGGCTCTGCGGTGCAAGGCGCTCGACTGCGCCGAAGGGGACCTGATCGCTCCAGGGCAGACGTCGGGCCGGCACGCTTTCCAGCAGTTCCGCGATCGAGTGGTGGGACCCTCCCAGTGATACTTCCTGGTCACAGCGCCAGCATCCGCCCCATGCACCGTGAAACCCGATTGGGCCTTGAAAGCATGCTTCCGCCCGGTCGGATGCTCACGTCCGATGAGGGCGACGGAGATGTACAACCCCTCTGGCTCAGTGACGGGCCGGCCACGGCCGATCTGTGGACGCGGATGCGCGCCGAACACCTGCGCTCCGGACTGTGGCCGCTGCTGCTCGACTCGTTGGATCCGAGCGACAGCGAATTCCGCCCATGGGGATCCGGGGAGGTCTTCCCCGAGCAGATGTCCTCCCCGGCAAGCCACGACCCTGCCGACCTCCTCGCCCAGTGGTGGACGACCTACACAGCCGTCGATGAAGACGACGACATGCTCGACGCCGACAGACGCCTCGCCGTCACTGCCCCCTTCGGGCAGACCTGGCCCGGTCTCACGTCCAGTCGGGAGACGACAACGAACCCCGATCAACTGGCCGCCGAGTTCGCGCAGGCGTTCCTCGCTGACCGCCCCCAGACGCGCCTGGGGGCTTGTCGCCGCGGCATCCGGTGCCGAGGCGCTGACGGCCGCGGGCTGGGCCGGCCCCTGCAACTACGACAATGACACCGCGAAGTTCTCAGCGGTCGTCCGAGATTGGGAGCACCGGCTCGGTGCTCGTGTCGTAGCGGTCGGCTTCTCCACGCTGCACCTCAGCGTCGCCTCGCCTCCCGTGGACGAGCACGAAGCTCTCCTGGTCGCGGCCGAGCACTTCGCCTTCTGCCCGGACAACATCTGGCAGAGCAGTAGGCCGTACACACTGGCCGCATACGCCGAGCGGATCACCGGTGCCCACCACTGGGACTTCTGGTGGGACTGATCCGCTACTTGGAAGACGTTCGACTGGGAAGTGGCCTCCAGAGCGCGGTGCTGGGTTGTCAGGCGACGGACAGTCTGTGCCACCAGTGACTGCAGCCGCCGGAGCAGAAGCGCTCGCGGCGCCGTCCGTCGGCGATCGCGAGTACCGCGATCAGCAGCCGGAACGCCTTGCGGCGTTCATCGAGAGGCGCGAGACCGGCGATCTTTCCTAATTGCTCGTCCATCCGGCCTCGTGAGATCAGCACTGCGGTATATGCGTCGGGCGCAGCCCGGCACGGCGGACGCTCTCTGGTGCGTCCTCGGTGACTGCGCGCGCCTGGACGCAGTGATGGCGCAGGAACAGCAGCACCTCGGACTGCTCTTTCTGGCCGAGGCCGTCGAACCATTCGATGCCCTCTGACATCGGGCGTAGCCCCTGCGCGAGCTTGTTGAGCAGGACATCGCGTCCTTTCACGACTGCCTCCCGTGGGATAGACGCCGCTCCGCAGCAGTGATCAGGATTCCGAGCAGCACCGCCAGATCGGCCGCGCCTTCTGCGTCGTCGGCCCTCGGTGTCCGTGTCTACTTCATCCATGTCCGCGGCCTGCCACCCGCCACCACCGCCAGCAAGCTGGCAACGCCACCCGCTTCACCCTCACCCGAAACGACCCCACCAACCCTGACAACCACCTGACCCGCCCCACCAAGGAGCAGCGCACTGGAATTCCGGGCCGCGCGCCAAGCCATCTACCCTCGCCCGCCCACGAGCCGCCGTCCCCTTCGCCATGCCTCGACGTTCACGTAATTCCTCAGCGACAGGGTCAACTTCCCCGTTCAAATATGCGAGGCCGATGGCCCCGTGGTGGCCCTGCCAGTCCCTCGTGCAAGCATGCCGTCGTGACAACAGCATCACCTGATGAGTCTCCTGCCACAGATATCCTGGGATTCTTGCGCTCTGCATTTGACAGGCGGCCGACGTCGGCACGGTGACCGGGAGGTGCCGGCTCCGATCGGTGGACGAAGGCCAGGGTGTGGGTCAAGCTCTACCGCCTGGTCCTCGACGAGCTCTGTGCCCGCGGTGAGTTGGGCTGGTCCCGTTGTGCGATCGACTCTAAGGTCCATGTCCGATGAAGCGGGCTGAGACCTGTTTCCTGTTCCCGGATCGGATTGGCAACGTTCCCCACCGTTTCGATGTCGCATGAGACATCGGTAGGGGTCCCCGTAGTACTCGCCGAAAAACGGGCGGATATGCCTGACCTGCAGTGATGTGGCACTATCCGCGGTGTCGTGGACTAACCCTGCAGGCGACAGTCGACTCAGCGGACTGTCGTAGCTGGCGGTGTGACCGCCTCGCGCAGCTCGGCGGCGGCCTGGGCCATGAGCTGAGCGAGGGTCTTGTCCGGCTCGGCCAGCCAGCGGGGTATGGCACGCCGGTGGATCGCCAGCACCACGTCGATGATGAAGCGTGCTTTGCCGGGCTCGACGCCGCGGCGCTCGAGCGCCGGTGCCAGCGCGTCGGCGATGTCGGCGAGCTTGATCAGATCGCGCTCGGCCAGTGCCGGGTTGGCGCCGATCACTCTTCCCCGGCGCAGTACGAACTCGCGTGGGCCGAGGATCTCCTCGGCGGTTCCCACCGCGGTCAGCAGCGCCTCGATCGGGGTGAGGCCCGCGTCGGCGGCCTCGACCCGGGCGACGAGGTGGGCCTCGAGTTCGTTGCCGGCGAAGAGGACTTCCCGCTTGTCGGGGAAGTACCGATAGAAGGAGCGCTCCTTCAGACCGGCGGCGCCTGCGATCTGAGCGACCGAGGTGCCCTCGAACCCCTGCGTCTCGAACAGCTCGAGCGCGGCGCGTTCGAGCCGGCCCTGTGCGTCGGATTCCCATCGCGGCATAGCCACCACTGTACGACAACAGGAGCTGTTATCGGCTGGTACGGTCGATGACAACAGATGCTGTTATCAGTCAGGAGATCGTCATGAAGGCTCTGCAATTCGACCGGTTCGGTTCCCCGGACGTGATCGTGCTCCGCGAAGTCCCACAGCCGGAGCCGGGACCCGGCCAGATACGGATCGCCGTGCGGGCGTGCGGCCTGACACCGGCCGACTGGCACGTCGTCGACGGTCTCCTCGCCGACCGTCTGCCGCCGCTGCCGCGCGGGCTCGGCCTCGAGGTCGCGGGCACCGTCGACGCGCTCGGCGAGGGCGTCACCGGCGTCCAGATCGGCGACCACGTGTTCGGCCCGGCCACCTTCGACGGCCCCACGGCCGGCGCCGCCGAGTACGCGCTGATGCCGGCCTGGGCACACATTCCCGAGGGCGTAACCGCCGAGCAGGCCGCCGCGCTGCCGATGGCGGCCGAGACGGCGTGGCGCGCGCTCGACGACCTCGGCGTCCAACCGGGTGAGCTGCTGCTCGTTCACGGCGCGGGCACCACCGTGGGTGAGGCGGCGGTGCGCTTCGCGCTGCACCGGGGTATTCGGGTGATCGCCACAGCCGGGCCGACTCGGGCCGCCACCCTGGAAGAGATCGGCGCCCAGGTGACCACCTACGGCGAGGGCATGACCGAACGCGTCAGCGCACTGACCCCAGGCCCCGTGGACCGCGCCCTGGATACCGCGCCGACCGGGGGCCGGATCGACCGCGCCGACCAGCCCAGCCCGGCCGGGGGCTCGCTACCGACCTTGATCGAGCTGACCGGGGATCCCGACCGTGTCCTCACCGTCTCGGACTTCGCCGCCGCAGCCGAACTGGGCGTCCGGATCACCACCGAGATCCGCTACGACCAGATGAATGAGTTCGCCAGGCTCGCCGGCGAAGGCATCCTGGTCGTACCGGTCGCCCGCACTTACACCCTCGCCCAGATCCAGGAAGCGGCCAAACTCAGCCAATCCCGCCGCCCCGGCGGCAAACTCATGCTCGCCCTGTGATCGCCCTGCCAGCCTGACAAAACAAGACCACCTCGACGAAGAACAGGGCCAGGCCTGGGAACACGACGGTCCCTGCCCGCACCGCCATCTGTCGCATCGGTTCGGCTCTCACCTGCCCTGCTGGGCAGTGCCCTTCCTCGGCGCGCATCCGGGTCGAGCATGGCATTGCCCACCTGAAGCACCGGCGGGCAGTACCCGCCACCTCGGCCGCCGCGAGCACATGGACGTCACCGTCCAACCCATCGCCGGCCTGCTGTCCCAGCAACAGACCGCAGACCGGATCCTTGCTCGTTAGACGTGAGCACCGAGCACCGCGCACCTTCGACAGCTCACCGTTAACCGCCCACGAGTTTGTTATGGGCGGAAGCCGTCGATCGCGAGGTCCAGGAGGCGGTCGGCCTGCGCGGCGCCCTCGGGGCTGTCCGGGGTACGCCACAGGCAGCTGAGCAGCATGATGACCTCGACGGGGTCGATGCCGGGGCGTACGGCACCGGCCTCGACGCAGGCGTCGAGGAGGCGTTGGACGGCGACGGTGACGGGAGGCGCTGATGACGTCTTGGGCTGCGGCGGAGTGCAGGGCCTCACCGAGGCCGTGCTTGATGCGCACGTAGCCGGTCAAGGTCGTGAACCAGCTGCGCAGCGCCTCCAGCGGAGGGTGAGCGGCGAGGACTTCGGTCACGGAGTCGGTGAGCCGGACTGACGGCTCGCCGCGCCCGCGAGGATGGTCCCTCGCCGTGCGTGCTTGGCGACTTCCCGCCGGGTCGCCGGTCAAGCCAGTAGCTGGCCCCCGCCGAATCCGACACAAGAGTCCAAGTCCGCCCAGGCGTCGGACGGGAGGTCGGTCGAGGCCCATTCGGCCGCCGACCTCGCTTCCGCCGCCGTGCGGGCGCCCGCTACGACGGAGGCGACCGCCGAGTGCCGCAGGGAGCAGTTCCTTGACGGCCAGCCGCAGCAGTCGGCCCCGGCCGTCCTTGAGGACCACCTCGCCGCCCGCCTGCGTGCCGGCGAATTGCACCACCTCGACGACCTCGCCGTCGTAAGAGAAGCGGCTCCCCACGCCTACGCGCACCGCGGTCCGGCTCACGATGCCGTCCTCAGCACGCTGCGGGCGCTCAGTGGAACGCTCAGGTCGGTCAGCCACTGCTGCTTCCAGAGCAGGCGCAGGACCCCGGCCCCCACCAGCGGAGCCGGACGACCGGGCAGGCAGTCGAACGTCTCTCCCGGCGTGTCCCCATCCACGACCCGGTCGCGTACTTCGTCGGGTATCGCCGGGTCGAACAGCCGCTCAGGCGGTGACTCCTCCTCCACCGCCTGGTCGTGTATCTCTTCGGTCAGGTCCGGCTCGAACAGCCAGTCGCGGCGGTAGCCCGTGAGGAACCGGACGTTGGCCAACTCGGCGTCCGGCGGCTCGCTCCACACCTCGTAGTGCCAGCCGCGGGACTCGACCGCTTCGCGGGTCCAGGCGAAGATGAACGCATGCTCCGGCTTGGCCGCACGGTGCCGCGGCTTGACGTCAACGACCAACGGGCGTGCAGTGGTTGCCATCAGGTAATCCGGGATGTGGCGGCGCAGCACGCCGTCCACTTCGGCCCGCAGCAAGAAGGGCTGGGCCACGATCGCTGTCACATCCCGGTCGAAGTCCGCGTAGAGCAACCGCGCGAGCTCCAGCCGCGACTCGTAGATCACGTGATCCGCCTGCGTACTCGTCCAGTACGAACCCGAGTAGTGCTTCTGCCCCATGTATCAGCGGAACGTCCGTCATGGCTCGGCCACGTAGAGTATCTCCAGCAGAACCGACTCCCAGGAGAGGCCCTCGGACACCTCATCCTCGGCAAGCCGAACACACACCTCTGCATTCACCATCCGTCCCCAGCACCTATGCAACGGACCTTGATCGCAGGACAGTTACACGGGCACTGGAGTACGAACAGCCACACCCACTTTCGATCACCCGAAAGGGTGATCACTCCTCCTTGGTCAGAGTGCGATCCAGGAGGGGGAGCAGGCGATCCCAGTGGCGCTTCAGCCCGGAGGCGTTGAAAGCGTCGGTATCGGACATGGTGAAGCCATGGATGGTGCCGGGGTAGATCTCGGAGGTGTAGCCGACACCAGCGGCATCCAGCGCCTGATTGAGCTCACCGAGTGCCTCAAGTGTCATGTCGCCTTCGGCGTGGCCGAGGTGGACGCGGGCGGTGAGCCTGGAGAAGAGGTCGGGCCCGTCGACGCCCACGGGGCCGTGGAATGCGGCGACGGCGGCCACCTGGTTGGGGTGGGCCGCGGCGGTGCGCATCGCGTAGAGACCGCCTATGCAGTAGCCGGTGACTGCAACCGGTCCGGCGCCGACCTCGGGCTGGGTGGTGAGGAACTTGATGTAGGCGTCGGCGTCGCTCAGGACGCGTTCGGCGGTGTGCGCCTCGAGCAAGGGCATCAGTTGGGCGAAGACCGCAGGCCGGACCTCTTCCCCGATGTGCTCGGGAAGCTCGACCACCGGTGCCGGGCCATGGCGGTAGAAGAGATGGGGGACGAGCACGTAGTACCCGTGCCTGGCCAGTTCGTGCGCCATCTCCCGAAGCACGGGCCGGATGCCGAAGCCGTCCGCATACATCAGCACCCCTGGGTGCCGCTCGCCGTGGTCAGGGAAGGCGGCGAATGCGTCGGCCTGACCGTCCGCGGTGGGAATCTGCAGAGACTTAATGGGCATGAATCCTCCTATCGTGGTTGATGTGTCGAAATCTGCGATCAACACGACAGAGGCGGAGCTCGCGCAGCAGCGCCAAGTCCTCGCTCGAACAGCGGGCCTGCACCGGCCCGTACGGCGCTCAGAAGAGCACCGGGTCACCGATCCGTGTGTGGCGCAAGGCCGTCCCGGTAATCATGGTCGCGCAGCGTAGTCCACCGGACCAAGCCGACGCCAGCACGCAAGTCACGCGCGGTTGGCGAGGATGATCGCGGCCAACACCTCGCACTCTGAACCCGGTCGCAGCCCCGCCTGGGAGAGGAGTAGCGGTCTCGCGGCTGCGACGCGCCGGCGCTTCGGCAGTCGCGTCCGAAATAAGGGCGGTGGCGAGTCCGACGCTGTGCCGGAAATACTCCCGGGCGCGGGGCAAGATGTCGTCGCGGTTCACTTGGAACCCGTACGGGGTCTCCAGGACCACCGCCCCAGGTCCGGGATCCAGCGCTGCGACCAGTTCCCGGTGCAGCGTCACCATGGTGGGGCTGGTCTCCCCCGAGCCCATGCGATACCCGCCCTGACCTCGATTCTTTCGAGTCGGGACGACAGGATTTGAACCTGCGACCCCTTGACCCCCAGGAGTGAGGACCATAGGAAATACCTGCGCATATCACGCAGAACTGGGGTGCACAGCGAGCGTGCCCGCGCGTACTGTTCGAGGTCGCGAGCACCGTGTGGTCCCCAACTGGTCCCCAGTAGATGGACGCTGGCAAGGGGGCGGCCAACCTCTCCGTTCAGGTGCCCTGACTAATCGACTACACCGTGGCGAGTACGGACGAGGCCGCACCGTGCCACTACGTGACGAGAACTTCCAGGAAGCGAAGGCGTGGGTAGACGCAGCCCGCGAAGAGGCGGAGCAGGACGAGCGGCGTGAGCGCGAGAACCACGCTCGACGTGAAAGCGGGGATGGCGGCGGGGCTGGTCGGTCTCGTTCCTGCGCCCGGCGGGGACGCCCAGGGTGGCGAGATCTTCAAGGTCACGTGACGAGATGAGCATCCGCTGAGATGATCGATCACGCGCACATTGATCACCGCAGGTAAGAGTTCGCCGTGGCTGCTTGCAGAGGTCCCGCCGCCGGACATCGGCCCGCAGGACGTCCTGTTGGAGGTGGCGGCCGCCGGGCTGAACCGCGCCGATCTCCTGATGCGCCAGGGTGATTACGTACCGACCAGTGCCGACTGGAACGTGCCTCTGAACCGCGTGGGCTTCGTGATGGCCGGCCGGGTACGGGCCTTCGACCCGGAGGTGAGCCCCGAGTCGAGCGGGTTCAACGCCGGACAGTGGGTGATGGCACAGACGGGCGGCGCCTGCGCGGAGTGGGTAGCCGTCGACCACCGCTTTCTGCTGCCGGTGCCACCCGTACCGCACGTGCCTGTTCCGGCCGTGCAGCCGGACGTTGAGACCTCCTCCCTACTCGCTCGGGTCGATGGGCAGGCTGTCTGCCGATGCGTCGGTGCTCAGGGGCTCCGCCAGACGACGCCGCGCTGCTGGTACTCCATGATGGACTCGACGCTGAGGGCGATGGATGCTCCGCACTCGCGAGTGACGATCCAGAGTGCGAGATCGATTCCGCTGGTGACACCGCCCGCGGTGATCAGGTTCCCGTCGTCCACGACTCGTGCGTCGATCACTTTGCCTCCCTGGTCGGCCAGTTCGGCTTTGGCGTGGTGGTGTGTCGTACATGGACGGCCCTCGGTCAAACCTGCCGCGGACAGCACCATGACGCCTGTGCAGACACCAGCGATGACGACTCCAGCCTGGTGTGCCTGTACAAGGTTGCGATGGACATCCGGATCGTTGATCAGCTGGTCGCCGCCGCCCGGCACGATCAGAAGATCGGTGCTGGTGGGCTCCCACGCGGTCGGCACCGTGACTTCGGTGCCGAAGAAGCAGGTCACCTGGCCGGGGGCCGATGGCCGTACCAGTGTCGTTTCTATCTGGCCGCCCGCCAGCGCGGCGTGCCCGAAAACGTCACGCGGTCCGATGAAATCCTGCTCCTCGACCCCGTCGTAAAGGAGGATCTGAACACGTAGAGGCATCGACTTTGTCTCCTTGGCTTGTGGGGCGTCTGTGCAGCACCGTTCAGGTCAGTGAGCAACGCTCGGGCTGGCGGTGTCGTCCCGGGCGGCCTCGGCAGTCCGGTGGTCGGCGAGGGGCTGGGCCCCGTAGGTGATGCGGATGACGCCGTCCGAGTGCCGCTCCGCGCTCGCCCGGACGCCGAAGACGTCCCTGAGGGTCTCCGGAGTCAGCACCTCCAGAACCGGCCCCGCTGCCACCGCCGCCCCCTCGTGGAGGACGACCAGGTGGTCGCAGAGGCGGGCGGCCAGATCAAGGTCGTGCAGGACGGCCAGCGTGGTGATCCTCGTGGCACGGATTAGGTCCAGGAGTTCGAAGCGGGCCCGGATGTCGAGATGGTTTGTCAGCTCGTCGAGCACGAGAAGCCGCGGGCTCTGGGCCAATGCCCGCGCCAGCAAGACGCGTTGACGTTCACCGCCGGACAGGGAAGCGTAGTCACGGTCAGCGAAGGGCCGTACGCCACAGCGGTCGACGGCTTCCTCGACGGCACGGTGGTCCTCGGCGCCGTCGCGCCCCAGCAGTCCGTGATGCGGTGTGCGGCCGAGGGCGACGATCTCGGTGACAGTCAGGCCGGTGGTGTTGCCGGTGACGTCCTGGAGGACGGCGGCAGTTCGGCGGGCCGCGGTACGGGCGGACAGAGCCCATACGTCGTCGTCTCCGACCCTGACGACACCGTCCGCCGGGCGCAGGGAACGGTAGACGGCGCGCAGCAGCGTCGACTTGCCGCTGCCGTTGGGGCCGACGAGGCCGACGATGTCGCCCTCGCGGGCCTCCAGGTTGACGTCGTGCAGGATCGGGGTGCGGTCCAGGGTGACGTGGAGCTGGTCGACGGTGAGTTTCATGCTGTCAGTCCAGACCCTTGTTGTGGCGCAGGAGCCACAGGAAGAAGGGGGCGCCCAGGAGGGCGGTGAGGATGCCCAACGGCAGTTCGTTGGGGCGGTCGAGTGTGCGGGAGAGCAGATCGACGAGGACCAGGTAGAGGGCTCCCAGCAGGGCTGTCAGGGGCAGCAGTCTGCGGTGGTCCGCGCCGATCGTCAGCCGCACCAGGTGCGGGATCATCAAACCGACGAAGCCGATGCCGACGGCGACGGCGACGACCGTGCCGGTCAGCAGCGCGCTGAGGACCAGCAGGACGGCACGCAGCCGGTTGACGTCCACACCGAGCGCGGTGGCTGACTCGTCGCCGGCCAGCAGGACGTTGAGACGCCGGCCGAAGAGAGCCAGGAGCACGGTGGTGAGCAGTACCACCACGCTCACCGTGGGAATCTGGTCCCACTGCGCTCCCGCGACGCTGCCCAGCATCCAGAACATGACCGTCCGCAGCTCGGTCGGCGTCGCCTGGAGTTGCACGTAGCTGGTCGCCGAGAGGAAGACGTAGCCGACCGCGACCCCCGCCAGCACCAGCCGGGTAGGCGCCAGTCGGCCCCGCCGCTGCCCGAGGGTGAAGACCAGCGCGCCGGCCGCCAAGGCGCCGACGAAGGCTGCTCCCGACACCCCGAGCCCGGCCAGCGCCGCGCCGCCGCCCAGAGTGATGACCAGTACCGCGCCGAGCGTGGCGCCGTAGGAGAACCCCAGCACGGTGGGGTCGGCCAGCGGATTGGAGACCACGCTCTGGAGCACCGCGCCGGACACGGCAAGGGCGGCGCCCACGAGGGCGGCCAGGACGACCCGCGGAGTGCGGAAGTTCCAGACGATCTGGTCGAGCGCGGGGTCGGACGGCGCCGTCCCCGCTCCGGTGACGTGGTGGAGGACGATCCCCCACACGTCACCCAACGGGACGGTGACGGCGCCGATACTGACCGCCACAATCATGGCGGCGAGCAGCGCGGCCGGCAGGAGCGTGAAGGCCAGCGGGACCGTGAGACGGCTCAGAAGGCCTCCGGGTGCAGGGTCTTGGCGATCTTCTCCACGGCGAGGTCGTTGCTGGGGCCGAGGTACATCGAGTCGGACAACGTCACGTACGTGTTGTTCTTGGCGGCCGGCCACTGGGGGAACTCCTTGAGCAGTTTCTTGGCGTAGGCCGCCGGGTTCGGGTCGTTGTAGGCGATGACGACGACCGCGTCGACGTCGGTGGCGGCCACCTTCTCCTTGCTCAGGTCGGCGAAGGTAGTGTCCGCCGTGCTTTCGAAGGCGTTGGCGGCGCCGGCTTTGCCGAGGATGTCGTTGATGATGCCCTGGGCGACGACCGAGCTGAAGTCGTTGCTGCCCATCGACATGTTGGAGAAGAGCACCATGACCTTCGGGCTCTTCTTCCCCTTCACCTTTTCGGAGACCGCCGAGATGTTCTTCTCGGACGCGGCGATCAGCTTCTCGGCCTTGTCACTGACGTTGAAGATCTTTCCCATGTCACGCAGCAGTTGGTAGCTGTCGGCGACCGTCATCTTCGAGGGATCGTCGTCGCAGCCCTGCGGGGAGACGTAGCTGTTGACTCCGACCTGCTTCAGTTGCTCACGGGTGGCGAAGCCGTTCTTCTGGTCGAAGCCGTACGTGGTAACGGACAGGACGAGGTCGGGGCGGAGCCCGAGCATGGCCTCACGCGGGATGTCGTAAGCCTCGTTGAGCTTGATGTCACCGGTAGGCAGCTTCTTGACGGCCTCGGCGCGGCCCGGCACCTCGGACATGCCGTAACTCTGCTCGTTGGCGACGATCTTGTCCTGCACGCCGAGGGAGAGAAGGGTGGAAACCTCGGCGACAGAGGCTCCGTTCATCACGACGACCCGGCCGGGGGCCTTCTCGAAGGTCTCCTTCTGCCCGCAGTTGTCGAGGGTCACCGGGTAGCCGGACTTCGAGGCCGCTGCCTCCGTCGTCCCCCCGCTCGCCTTGTCGGTGTCCGAGGAGTCGCCACAGGCCGCCGTGAGCAGACAGAGCGCTATGGCCAGACCGGTGGCGACCGGCCGGTTCATCGACATGCGGGCTCCTTGCGTACGGGACGTGCTCTTGGGCTGATTGGTTCTGTCGCAGTAGTCGGGGCGAAGTGGCGGTGAGTTCCCGGCACGTCCCGGCTATTTGCCGAGTGCTGCGGGAGGCGGCTGCCGCCCGGCCGTGGCGGGCACGCACCGGCGGTGACGCAGTCGTCGAGATGGCGGAAGAAGAGGTCCCGGTCGACAGGCGGGCAGATGACGCCGCTTCCTTCCAGAGCGGTGTGAACGTTGTCGGCGCGCACCCGGCAGAGACGCAGGTCCGTCGCTGCGGCCTGTTCGGCGGAGTCGAAGAAGGCCAGCGTCGTGGCGGCGACGTCGGCCGCGCGTGGCGGTTGCTCCCGACACCGTGCCGGCGGCGGCTGCCGACCGGACGCGAATGGCGCCTTTCAAGCACCTGCTCAAGGCGCACGAACCGAGTTCGAATCACCAGCAAGCCCAACCGGTTCCGATCAGGCGGGAACTAGGCGGAAGGCGGAGCCGACTCCTGTGAGACGTCTCCCCGCCTCCACGTGACAAGGACCCTCCATGACCGAGACCACGCCGGCCCCTTCTCCCCCGTCCCAGCCTCCGCCCTCGACCAGGCGGATACGGGACGAACGGGACCCGCTCCCTCCCGGCACCGACGAGAGAGGTCAGCCGCCGAGTGCCGCCACGTGGAGCGGGCTGCGTCCCCTGCTGCTCCGGCTCCACTTCTACGCGGGGGTCCTGATCGGACCCTTTCTGCTGGTGGCCGCCGTCACCGGGCTGCTCTACACGACGACCCCGCAGATCGAGTCGCTGGTGTACGGGCATGAGCTGAAGGTCGCCGCGCAGGGCGGGAGAGAACCACTCGCCGCGCAAGTCGACGCCGCGCGCGCCGCTGTCCCCCGCGGTGAGCTGGCGTCGGTGACGGTGGGGGCGGGCGATACCGACAGCACCCGGGTGACCTTCAATGTGAAGGGGTTGCCGGAAGGCTATACGCAGACCGCCTTCGTGAATCCCCACAACGGCGAAGTCCTCGGCAGTCTGCGGACGTTCGGTGAATGGCTGCCGGTCAGGGCCTGGTTCGACAGCCTGCACCGCACGCTGCACCTCGGTGACTTCGGCCGCAACTACAGCGAACTCGCCGCGAGCTGGCTGTGGGTGGAGGTGGCCGGCGGCCTCGCGCTGTGGATCGGCGCTCCCCGTACCCGGCAGCGGCTTCGCAAGCTCTTCGTACCGCGCCGAGGTCCCAAGGGCCGGGGGCGCGCGATGTCGTGGCACGGTGCGATGGGGTTGTGGGTGGCCATTGGTTTTCTCGCCCTTTCTGCGACCGGTCTGACCTGGTCCGCGCACGCGGGCGCGAACATCGGCAAGATCCAGGACTCGTTGGGCGGCAGCTCCCCCGTTGTTTCCACCGCACTCGACCGGCCTGCGGCCGATGCCACCGACTCGGCGTCCCGTCCCGGGGGCGCCGGCGCGGACGTCGGCATCGACACCGTGACCCACAGCGCACGCGAGGCCGGGCTGCGCGGGAAGCTCGTCATCACCCCGCCCGCCGACGCCAAGAGCGCGTACGTCGTCAACGAGAACACTCGGCAGTGGCCCGAGCAGCAGGACTCGGTTGCGGTCGACCCCGCGACGGGCAAGGTCACCGCGATGCTCCGTTTCGACGACTTCCCGGTGCTCGCCAAGCTCACCCGCTGGGGCATCGACGCACATATGGGTCTGCTCTTCGGCCTCGCGAACCAGATCGTGCTGGCGCTGATCGCCGTGGCGCTGATCGGCATGGTGCTGCTGAGTTACCGGATGTGGTGGCTGCGCAGGCCGACCCGTACGGCGGGACTGCGGCCCGGTCGCGCTCCGGCACCCGGAGCCTGGCGCCGCGTGCCCGGCAGGGTCATGGCGCCGCTCGTGGTCGTGGCGGCTGTCCTGGCCTACTACCTGCCGCTGTTCGGACTGCCCCTCGTCTGCTTCCTGTTGGGGGACCTCGTGGTCGCGTCCGCGCGCCGCCGAAAGGAGATGGCCCGATGATCGCCGCCACCGGACTGCGCTGGATTCTGACCCTGCTCTTCTGCGCGCTCGCCGCTCACGGACTGTGGCGTGCGCTCGCCCCCGCCCCGCCCCACGCGCTCGCCCCCGCGCACGCGGTGCAGCCGTGGGCGGCGCGGCTCGCGCATCTGATGCACGCCGTGATGGCCGTCGCCATGGTGGCGATGGTGTGGCCGTGGGGGATGGAGCTGCTCGCCGTCCCGCAGGTGGTGTTCTTCTCTCTCGCCGCCGGGTGGTTCCTCGTGGCCGCCGTGGCCCTGCCGGGGAAGCCCGCCCGGAGCCGGGCCTTGGTGAGCGCCCTCCCGCACGCGGTCATGACCGGTGCGATGGCCTGGATGGTCGCGGCGATGACCTGGGGTACGTCCATGGGCGCTGCGGGCGGCGGAGCGGCGCACAGCATGCCGGGGATGGTCATGTCAGGACCTGGTGCGACCGGCACGATGTCGCTGAGCGGTTCAGGGGACCGGTGGAGCGCGGGCGTCCTCGCGCTCGCCCTGCTGGCGCTGGCGCTGTGGTGGCTGGCTCGGGGCTTCGACACCGGTCGGCTCGCGCCCCGCCCCGATGCGCAAGGCGGCGCGTCCGGCGCCGCGCGGGGCGCGTTGGACCTGGGCTGCCACGGGGTGATGGCGCTGGGGATGGCGGTGATGTTCGCCATCATGGTGTGAGGTGGGCGGGTGCGAGAGATTCCCGGAGCGACGCATGCGCATCAGGTGACTCAGGTCACTCTGACATCGGGGAACTCGCGCCCTCCCCGGGCCGACCTCTGGACTGTACGGCCGCGGCCTCCTCGCTCGCGGCCCCGCACCCAGCCCGGAGTCACGTCCATGGACCATCATCCCGTCACCCCTTCCACCGGGCGGCGTTCCGCCGTCTCCGTCCCCTACGCCGCGCTTGCCGGCTTCCTGCTGCTGCTCACGGGCGTCTTCGCCGTCTCGTACAGCGTGGGACAGCTTGTCGGGCCGGTCGCCCCCGGCATGCGAGGGGTCACCCACGACGACGCCCCGGGCGTCGGGGACATGGGCGGTATGGACGGTATGGGGGATGGTCACTGATGTCACCGGAGACCGCAGCACGCTCCCTGACCACGACCGATCTGATCGTAAGCGGGATGACCTGCGCCGCCTGCGTACGCCGGGTGGAGAAGAAGCTCGGGGCGCTGGAAGGCGTCACCGCGACCGTCAATCTGGCCACCGGCCGTGCCCGGGTCCAGCACCCGGCGCACCTCGGTCCCGAGCCGCTGGTCGAGGCGGTCGAGAAAGCCGGGTACACCGCGAGCCTGCCGGAACCGCCCAGCGGTCACGCGAGCGCGGACGAGAAGGAACCGGGACAGACGCTTCAGCAGCGGCTCGTCGTGACGGCGCTGCTGGCGGTCCCCGTCCTGGTGCTGTCGATGGTGCCCTCACTCCAGTTCCGCAACTGGCAGTGGCTGTGCTTCGTACTGACCGCGCCCGTCGCGTTCTGGGGCGCCTGGCCCTTCCACCGCAGGGCGCTGCGCGGACTGCGGCACGGCGCCGCCACGATGGACACCCTCGTCTCGCTCAGCGTCCTCGCGTCCTTCTCCTGGTCCGCCTACGCCCTCTTCCTCGGCGGGGCCGGCGACCCGGGCATGCGCATGCCGTTCACCCTGCTGCCCACCGCCGCCGACGGCGTCGCGCACATCTACCTGGAAGCGGCGGTCAGCGTCCCGCTCTTCGCCCTGCTCGGCCGCCACCTGGAGGCGCGTGCCCGGCACGGGACCTCGGCCGCCCTGCGCTCGCTCACCGAGCTGGGAGTCAAGGAGGTGACGGTACGTGAGAACGGCACCGAGCGCCGCATCCCGGCCGAACTGCTGCGCCCGGGGCAGGACTTCGTCGTACGCCCCGGCGAGCGTGTCGCCACGGACGGTGTGGTCGTGGAAGGGGCCTCCGCCGTGGATCTCTCCCTCGTGACCGGCGAGTCGCGGCCCGTCGAGGTCTCGAAGGGCTCGGCGGTGAGGGGCGGCGCCGTCAACGCCGGCGGCCTGCTCCTCGTACGGGCCACCGCTGTCGGCGCCGACACCCAACTCGCCCGCATCACGCACCTGGTAACCGAAGCCCAGGCGGGAAAGGCCCGCGCCCAGCGGGTCGCCGACATGGTGGCCGGGGTGTTCGTGCCCGTCGTGCTGGCCCTCGCGGCCACGGCGCTCGGCTTCTGGCTCGGCGCCGGAGCTGACACACAGCCCGCCGTCACCGCGTGTGTGGCCGTGCTCGTCGTCGCCTGCCCCTGTGCGCTCGGACTCGCCACGCCCACCGCCCTCATGGCTGCCACCGGACGCGGCGCCCAGCTCGGCGTTCTGGTCAGCGGCCCCCAAGCTCTCGAAGCCCTGCGGCAGATCGACACCGTCGTCCTCGACAAGACCGGCACCCTCACCTCGGGACACCTCGACGTGGTCCGGGTGACGGGACGGGAGGACGGCCTTCCGGCCGACGACGCCCTTCGCCTGGCCGCCGCCGTCGAGAGCGGTTCTGAACATCCCCTCGGCCGGGCCCTGGTCGCACACGCCGAGCGCGTCCTCGGCGTGGAAGCCGCGCGGTCCGGCGTCCTCACCCGTTTTGCCTCGACGCCCGGCCGCGGGGTACGAGGCCTGGTCGACGGCGTGCCCGTCGCCCTCCGGGCCCCGGAGGGCGGCCTCCCCGGCACGCTCGGCGCGGCGCTCGCCGACGCCCGGAAGGCCGCACACACCACCGTTGTGGTGCACGTCGCGGAACGACCCGAAGCTGTCGTGGCGCTGGGGGATGTGGTGCGGCCCGGCAGCTACCACGCCGTGGACCGGCTGCGCCGCCTCGGGGTACGCCCGGTGCTCGCCACAGGCGACCAGGAAGCACCGGCCCGCGCCGTCGCGTCCCTACTCGGCATCGACGAGGTGCACGCCCGGTGCACGCCCGAGCAGAAGGCCGACCTGGTCGCCGGTATGCGGGAGAATGGGCTGCGGGTCGCGGTCGTCGGAGACGGTGTCAACGACGCGGCGGCGCTCGCGGGGGCCGACCTCGGCATCGCGATGGGCACCGGCACGGACGTGGCCATCGGGGCCGCCGATGTGACGCTCGTACGCGACGACATCGAGGCCGTCGCCGACGCCGTACGGCTGGCCCGCCGCGCCCTCGCCACGATCCGCGGAAACCTGCTATGGGCCTTCGGCTACAACGTCGTCACCGTCCCGCTCGCGATGGTCGGCCTGCTCAACCCGATGCTGGCGGCTGCCGCGATGTCCCTCAGCTCCGTTCTCGTCGTCCTCAACAGCCTCCGGCTGCGCCGCTGGCAGCCCGCCCCCACGCCTACCGGGCGGCGGTCGCGCACACCTGGGGCCGCCCGCTCGCGCGCCGCCCTGTAAGCCTCGCTTCTGCCCGTCGTCAGTGCACCTCACCGTCAGGGAGAACCGCCCGTGACATACCGTCTGCCCGCCGGCCTGCGATCCCAGCTCGCCGCCGCCGGCGCCCCCCTGCTCGCCTGCGGGCTCGCCCTGGCCGGGCTCGGTGCCTGGACCACGAACGGCAACGCCGGCAGCCCGGCACACCTGAACGTGACGGCCGGGCACGTCTTCCCGCGTTTCGGCGCGACACCGGAGACCGCGGCCTTCTTCACGATCACCAACACCGGTGGCTCGGCCGGCCGGCTCCTGTCCGTCACGTCCCCGCGCGCAGCGGTACGGCCCGAGTTGAGCCGGCACCGGATGACGGACTCGGGGGCCGGCTATCGCGGCCCGGTGGCGAGCGCCGTCATCCCCGCCGGGGAGGGGCTCGTCATGGCGCCGGACACCATAGACGTGACGGTCCGCCCCGACACCGACTGGCGGGAAGGAGAGCGCATCCCCTTCACGCTCCACTTCGAACGCGCCAAGCCGGTCACCTTCCTGGCGACCGTCGTGAGGCCGGGCGCGAGCACCGTCTGACCTACGGCCTTGACGACGATCAGGAAGCCCCGCCCCGCCCGACTCCACTCCCTGATGGGAGGATGAGGCCCCATGGAAGCGGGACATATCGGACGTGCGATCCGAACGGCGATGTTCGCGGCCCTCTCCGTAACGCTCGCCGCCACCGGCCATGTCCTGATGTCCGGGACTCCCCTGCCCCTCTGGGGCCTCGCCGCGGCCTTCCTCGGCGTGGCGGTCCCTGGATGGTGTGTGGCCGCGCGCGAGCGGGGCACTCTGGTCGTCGCCGGACTGACCGTGACGTCTCAGGCCGTTCTGCACAGCGCCTTCGCGACGGCACAGCGGCTCGTCGTCCCGGCCACGGCGGGAGCGGACCGTGCGCAACCGCCGATGGCCGACCTCTGCTCCGGGTACGCGGGGCAGACGGCGGTTGCGGACCGGACAGCGGGCATGGGCCACCTGACTTCCATGAGTCACATGAGTCACATGAGCCCCGTGGAGGGCATGGACCACATGGCTTCCATGGGGCACATGGGACATGACATGGCCGGAATGTCCTCGGCCGGAATGCTCGCCGCACACCTGCTCGCCGCGCTCGTCTGCGGGCTGTGGCTGGCCAGAGGCGAGCGGGCGGCCTTCCAGATACTGCGATCCGTGGCCGGCTGGCTGCTCGCCCCGCTCCAGGTCCCCGTCGCGGCCCCCGCGCCCTCTCCTCTTCCCCGTACGAGTGCCCGACGCGGCCTCAGCGACCTGCTGGCGCAGGGCCTGTTGTGCATCCGCGACCTGGACCCACGCGGTCCGCCCGGGGGCCTCGCCGCGCTCTGAAAGCAGCGGCAGGCATCCCGAAGGGCTTATGTGCGCGCGGACTCGGTCTGATGACCTTGCCGCCCGCCACCATGCCGTAGAGGACGGCGCTTCCTTCGGGCACACCCGGGGCCGGCAGGCACGGGTGCCCCATCACCGGATCCCCTCGCCATCCGTTCCTCCCGGGCCCCGGGCCTTAAGCGCGAACCTCGTTCCCGCGCGCTCGCAGGGCCTCGACGGAAGCGGCTAGCCAGGCGGTTCCGGAACGATCCGCGAAGGACACCACGCGATGAAAACCGTTCTGCCCACCACACGCGGTGAGCCGTGCGAACACCACCGGCCCGAGCCGGCTCATGCCGCCCGGCCCGTGAGGACCCCACACCCGGTGGAGCCCCGGCCGGACGACGCCGCATCGACCGGCTGGGCGCTGGCCGCACGCGCCGGCGATCCGATGGCGGCCGAGGCCTTCGTACGGGCCCTGCACCGCGACGTCGTGCGCTACGTCGCCCATCTGTCGGCGGACCCGCAGGCCGCCGAGGACCTCGCCCAGGACACGTTTCTGCGTGCCCTGCGCAGCCTGCACCGCTTCGAGGGACGCTCATCGGCGCGCACCTGGCTCTTGGCCATCGCCCGCCGCGCCGTCGTCGACGACTACCGCAAAGCGGCTGCGCGTCCTCGGCTCGCCGCCACGGACGACTGGCGGCTGACCGTCGAGCGCACACAGCCCGCCGGCCTGCCGGGCTTCGACGAGGGGGTCGCGCTCCAGGAACTGCTCGCCGCACTTCCCTACGAGCGGCGTGAGGCGTTCGTCCTGACCCAACTCTTGGGGCTGCCGTACGCGGAGGCCGCCCAGGCCGCCGGGTGCCCGGTCGGCACCGTACGCTCCCGGGTGGCCCGCGCACGGGCCACCCTGACCGCCCTGCTCGCTGAAAGCGAGACGGCCGGCGACACCGGGCGCTCCTCGCTCGCGGCGGTCGCGTAATCCGACCCGTGGGGGCCGCTCCTGGCACCAGGGCGGCTCCCACCCAATCCGTGTCGTCAGCCACATAGGCCGAGTTGAGGCCGTCACCCTGACTTTCCGGACGTGCCCTTGGTGTCAGGGCGAGGGATGCGAGGATGGGCCCGCCATGACTCCGGGCCGAGGTTGCCGAGCGCTACGCGCGGCCGTGTTCGCAGCGACTTGTGTGCTGCTCGCGGCTGTCGGCCATGTGCTCATGTCGGGAACGACCGTCCCCTGGTGGACGATGGTGCCGGCCTTGGCGATCGCGGTCGGCGCCGCCTGGCCGTTTGCCGGCCGCGAACGAGGCTGCGTCGCGGTGACATCGATGGTCGTCCTCGCTCAGGCGGCCCTGCACACCCTCTTCTCACTGGCCCAGACTGTCGTTGACTCCTCGACGACCGACACCGCGTCCTTCGCCCGGCGATGGGCGCAGTCCCTGCTCTGCGGGATGTCCGGCTCCACCATGACGGCACAGGGCGAAACAGCAAGCGCAGCCGCCGGCCTCACGCACGTCGGCGGAATGGGACAGCCGATGCCCGGCATGGCAGGCATGATCATGCCGGGCGGTCAGCACATGCGCGAGGCGACGCGCGGCATGACCGACCACTCTGCTGCGATGGCCACCGGCCAGGACATGGGTGGCATGTCTCCGACGGGGATGCTGGCGGCTCACCTGCTCGCGGCATTGGTGTGCGGCCTGTGGCTCGCCTTCGGCGAGAAGGCGGCCTTCCGTCTGCTGCGCACGTTCGCCGGGTGGATCGTCGCCCCTCTGCGCCTGCTCCTGCGCCTACCCACACCGCCGCACCGGCCGCGCGTCCGGACACGCCGCGACCACCAGGCCCGTACACCACGGCAGTTCCTTCTCAGCTACGCCCTCATCTCACGAGGTCCACCCTCCGGGACCGCTGTCATCTGACGGCTGGTCTCCCGACGCGCCGGTGTCCCGCACCGCGCGCCTCGGGCATCGGCAACGCCCATCGGCGATGCCGTACACCACACCGGCCGCTCACGAGCGGATCCGGGTCCCGGATGGTCGATCCCCGTAAGGAGAACAGGCGATGCCCCCTGCCCTGCCGACGGCCGAAAACAGCACGACACATCAAACCCGCCTCATGGACGAGCCGTTGACACGACTGGCACTGGCCGCACGCGACGGCTGCCCCGAAGCCGTCGACGGTTTCGTGCGTGCCCTGCACCGCGACGTCTGGCGCTACGTGGCCCATCTCAGCGCCGACCCCCAGTCGGCGGACGACCTCACTCAGGAGACGTTCCTGCGCGCACTCGGCAGCCTCCACCGTTTTCAGGGGCGCTCGTCCGCCAGGACCTGGCTGCTGTCGATCGCCCGCCGCACCGTCGTGGACAGCCTCCGCCACGCAGCCGCTCGACCGAGGATCGCGGGCCATGACGACTGGCGGACCAGCGCTGAACGGGCACAGCCGCGCGATTTGCCCGGCTTCGAGGACGGAATCGCGCTGATCGACCTGTTGGCCGTACTCCCGGCCGAACGCCGGGAATCGTTCGTCCTCACCCAGCTCCTCGGCCTCCCTTACGCGGAAGCCGCAGCAGCCATCGGCTGCCCGATCGGTACCGTCCGCTCACGTGTGGCCCGTGCCCGCTGCTCACTTGTCGAACTGCTCAGGGCCGCCGAATCTCTCACTCCCCATGGAGGCCTGATACGGCCGACAGGGAGCGACTTGGCGCCTGCGCTCCAGTCCACCGCGGTGTGATGGAGCCCTGCGGGCGGTGCCGTGTCTTTGAGGCCACTCCCTGCCCTCAAGGCACTCGGAGGTGCGGGCGTCACAAGGCGGCGACCAAGGCGTCGCTGAGCGAGCACCAGATCGCACGCGCCTCGCTGAACCCTGCTTCGCGCAGGGTTCGCGTGTGCCACTCGGTGGTGGTGGGCCATGCCGGGCGGGGAGTGTCGCTCGCCGGTTTCCGGGGGTCGCCGAGCAGGGCGAATCGGCTGCGGGCCGGCTCCGCGAGTGCCGGGTCCTCGGCGACGGCGTGCCACCACGCGGTCCAGTCCTGTGCCCCGTAGGTGCGCTCGCGTTCCTTGCGCGCCTCGTTGTGGGCGCGGGCCGCCGCGTGGATGCGCGGTGCGGACTCGTCCAACATGTGGTCGGCGTTGAGGAAGACACCGCCTTCCTTCAAAACACCGGGGAGTTGACGGTAGAGGGCGCGCAGCGGCTCGGTGTCCAGCCAGTGCAGCGCCGTCGCCGTGAGGACCGCGTCGTAGGAGCGGCCCGGCAGCGAACGCGTCCAGTCCGGGTCGGTGAGGCCGGCCGTCACGAACGCCACGCGGTGGTCGTCGGCGAAGGAGTGGGTGGCTATGGTGAGCAGGGCGGGGTCGAGGTCGACCCCCGTGCTGCGGGCATCGGGAAAGCGCCGCAGGTCGCGTCAGTTCCCTCGCTGGTCATGATTGGCCTTCCGGACCTGGCTGGGCAGTATGAAGGGGTCGATCAGCCAGCCCACTCCCAGGAGACCGACCGTGCACAGGTAGAGCACTTCGCGGCCGGTCCTTCCCAGGTAGAAGTAGTGCGCGCCGAACAGGCCCAGCAAGAACCACCAGAGGTAGGCGATCCCGAGCGATGCCCGGCAGTGGCGTACCGGCGTCTCCGCGGGTGCCGCTGCGGGCGTCTGCGCCCGCACCTCCGTCACCGGCCGAGGTTCGGCCAAGACGGTAGTGGCTGTGAATTGCGGCCGTTCGGGCTGCTCGCTGCGTCGGGCCGCCAGCCGCTCCGCCCGTTCAACTACCTGTACCTGTCGCGGCGTCGGCATCTGCATCTCAGGTCCCACCCATGGCTGCGTCAGAGGCTGCGCCGGTGCCGCTACCGGCGCGGGCCCCGGGAGCACCGTTTCGTTCAGGCCGATGTGGCGGTGGAGCCGCTTGAGCGGGGCCGGGGCCCACCAGTTGGCGCGGCCCAGCAGTGTCATGACGGCGGGGACGAGGACGCAACGTACGACGGTGGCGTCGATGGCCACAGCCGTCGCCAGGCCGAGTCCCAGTTGCTGAACCGAACCCATGCGGCCGGTGATGAAACCGCCGAAGACGATGACCATCAGCAGCCCGGCAGAGGTGATGATCCGGCCCGAGTGCTGGAGGCCGCGCCGTACCGCGACGTCGGTGTCGAGGCCCTCGGCCACGTACTCCTTGATGCGGCCGAGCAGGAACACCTCGTAGTCCATCGAGAGGCCGAACGCGAAGGCGAGGACGCACACGACGGTGAAGGGACTGAAGCCGTCGACGGTCAGCAGGCCGAGCGGATCGGCAAGGAAGCCGTGCTGGAAGACCAGGCTCATCAGGCCGAACGCCGCCCCGAGGGACAGGGTGTTCATGGCGACGGCGGTGAGGGGTACGACGACGGAGCCGGTCATCGCGAAGAGCAGAACGACCATTGCGAAGAGCGTGACCGCGATCGCCAGCGGAAGCCGGTCCTCGATCTGCTGGAGTACGTCGTCGAGGCCGGCCGCGTCGCCGGTGACCCACGACTGGCCACCGTCGGGGCGGTCGGCGCGGATCGTGTGGACCAGGCCCCGGGCCGTGGCGCCCTCGGGGTCGCCCGTGGTGTCGATGCCGACGGTCGCCAGCCCCGGACCGGCCTTCTGGGCCGGGTAGATGCGGCTGACACCGGGCGTGTCCGTCCAGCGTCGCGCCCACGCGTCGAGGGCAGCGGCATCAGTCTTGGCGACGACCGTGACGGTCGGAACCGTCGGCAGGTCGAACCGGTCGGCGAGCTGATCGGAGACCCGTACGGACTCCAGGGTCCTGGGGAGCGCTCCGGTGTCGTTGAGGTGCATCGACATCGACAGCACGGGAAGGCTTGCTGCGACCAGGGCCACGGCTGTGACCAGCATGGTGGTCAGAGGACGGCGCTGTACGCGGCGAGCGAGCCCGGCGAAGACGCCTGTCTCGACGGAGGCCGCACGCTCGTCCGGCCCCGGCGCTTCAGCCACCGCCGACGGCATACGGCGCCCCGCCCCACCACGCCGCGTCCGCACTTTCGCGGGCTTGATCCGGTTGCGCGCGAAGCCGACCAGCGCAGCCGTCAGCGTCAGCGCCACCAGCATCGACGTCAGCGCGATCGCGACACCGGCCGCACCGAGCGCCGCCAACTCGGGGATGTCGAACATGAGAAGCTCGGTCAATGTTGCGGCCACCGTCAGGGCACTGAAGGCGATGGTCCGCCCTGCCGTCGCCCACGCGCGGCTCAACGCCACTTCCGGCGGGAAACCGGCCCCCAGCTCCTCGCGGTAGCGGGCGACGAGCAGCAGCCCGTAGTCGATGGACAGGCCCATGCCGAGGAGCGTCACCACTGTTACCGCGTCCGAAGTAATCGACGTGAACCGGGTGATGAGCAGCAGAATCGTCATCGACGAGGCGATCGACACGACTGCCCCGAGCACCGGCACACCGCCGAAGATGAACACCAGCACCACCAGCGTGACCGGCAGCGACAGCGACTCCGCACCGTTCAGGTCCTTGGACGCCTGCTCGGTGAACTCCTTCTCCATCACCGGTTCGCCGCCGACGGTAACCCGGGCGCCGGCCTGGCCGCTGTCCACGAGGGTCGCGGCGAAACCGTGCAGGGTGTCGGTGAGCGCATCGACCGCGGTGGCCTCCGCGTCGTCGTCCAGCTTGGACAGGGTGATCTGGACGAGCAGACCTATGGTTCGAACGATGATGCGTGAACGTGGGAACCATCCACGCTCGTCCTCTCACCCCCGCCGCTTACGGGCCTGAGTGATCGCGCTGGCCGACGGTGGTGTACGAGACGCGTCCGAGCACCCCCACGTGTTCAGTGATCCGCTGTTCGCACGGACCGGAAGTCGGTCCGTGCGAACAGGCCGTTCGATCAGGAACGATGGTCACGACTCGGTTCGTCAGGCCACCTTGACGCCGGATCCGAGGGTCCACTTCTGGTTGGCGCCTCCGGTGCAGTTCCACAACTCCAGGCCGGCGCCGTTGGGGTTGGTGGCCCCGGTGACGTCGAGGCAGAGCCCGGACTGAACGCCGGTGATCGTGCCGTTGGAGTTGACGTTCCACTGCTGGTTGGCGCCGCCGTTGCAGTCGTAGATCTCCACGTGCGTACCGGCGGTGGTAGCGCCGCCATGGGCGTCGAAGCACTTGCCCAGCACCTTCAGCGTCTTGGCCGAGGAGCTGTAGGTGATCTTCTGGTTGGCGCCGCCGTTGCAGTCCCATACGTCCAGCTGAGTGCCGTTCACCAGGGTGCTGTTCGGGTCGTCGGCGCAGCGGCCGGAGAGGCCACTGGTCAGGTTGCCGCCGACCGGAGTCGAGGAGCCGGACGGGGTGACCTTGAACAACGCGGACTCGTGCGGGGCCAGACTCCGGCTGACGGAGTTGGTGAGAGTCTCGTTCGACTTGCCCCAAAGGTTGCGCACCGTGGCGGAACCGCTGAACCCGAGGTCGGAGAAGTTGGCCGTCACCGTCTCGTTGCCGGCCCGGTCGGAACGGTTGAACAAGGCCACCGTGTAGCTGCCGTCCGGGTTCTTCTGCTTCGTGGCCCACACCTGCAGATCGTTGTTGTTCGAGATCTGGCTGGCCACCACGGAGTCGGTCTGGTTGACGTTGGTTACCTCGGCGTTCTTCAGCATGTTGAGGTCACCGGCGTCCAGGTTGGTCAGGTCGCTCCCCAGCATCATCACCGACCGCGTGATCGCCCACAGAGTGATCACACTCTGCCGCTCGTTCACGGTCAGACCATTGTGGTCACCGTTGCCGACCTCAATCGAGTCCGGGTCGTTCCAGCCACCCGGACCGGCGTACTGCCCCCACTGAGCCAGGTTCGCCCACCGCGGCCCGACGTTGCTCCAGGTGGTGAGAGTCGAGCAATAGCACTCGATGTCACCGCCCGTCCGCCAGCTGTTGGAGTACTGCTGCCAGGTCTTGATGTTGTTGATGTCCAGGGTGTTCGACAGGCCGTAGTGGATGGTGCGGCCTGTCTGGTTCAGCGCCTTCGACCAGGCGATGACGTCGTCTTGGTCGCTGGTGTGCACGCCGTCGATCTTGATGTAGTCGACCCCGTAGGAGGCGAACAGGTTCGCCCACGAGTTCACGAACGCCTGTGCCGCGGTGGGGTTCTTTTTGTAGTCGATGAAGTACATGACATCGCCGAACCCGCCGTAGTTCGACTCGAAGGTGGACGTGCTCGAGACGATGTCCCGTGCGTGGTACGACGTGCCCTCGATCGGGGTGTTCTGGTTGTACGCCGCCACTGGGATACCCGGCGTCACGTACATGCCGAACTTCTCACCCAGGCCGTGGATGAAGTCGCCCAGGTTCTTCATACCGTCCGGGAACTTGCCGGTGTCGACGACCCAGCGACCGTACTGATCGACGGTGGTGCCGGGGTTCTTGATGTAGTAGTCGTCCAGGTTGATGTACTTGTAACCCGCAGACATCAGGCCCGAGTCGTGCATCGCCTGAGCCTGGGCCTTGATCTTGGCCTCGGTCGGGTTGTTTCTGACGAAGCTCCAGCTGCTCCACCCCATCGGCGGCGTCCGCGACGCACCGTTGTCCTGGGCTTGCGCGGGCGTCGAACCCGTCAGGGTGGATATGAACAGCGACGATGCCAGGGCAACCGTCGCGACGAGCGCGCGCTTGTACATGACTCTCCTTCGATTCACTTCACGTCAGGAGTTTCGTACTGTTCTGTATTGAGCCCTAGTGTTCGATCAGGTGTCAATACATCCACCTAAGTGGACCTGATCGGACAGATTCATTCAGTTCCGGACTGCCGCAGCGCTTGTAGTTCGTTGATTGGTGGGTCGTCATTGTTGGTCAAGTGGTTCCTGTGGCGGCGAAGTTGTTCCTGCGGCGGTGGGCTGTGGCACCTAAACTATCCGGGGCCGGCTTCTATGGAACGGTCGCCGAGCAGCGAGCGCGAGACGCACTTGCGTGGCTGGGAGTTGGGAGCCTCCGCAAGGCCCGGTCTCTCAGCACGCGAGGGAATTCCCGCCATACTGTGTGCTCATCCCGCACCTGACGTACCGGTTGAACCTCGTACAAACGGCTCCGCCTCGTCAGATCTGGACGAACTTCCACTGCTGCGGGGTACCACCGTTGGCGGTCCATTGGGTGACGGCGGCGCCCTGCGCGGTGGTGTTGCCGTTGTCCAGCACTTTGCCACTCTGACGACAGGTGAGTTTGTAGTTGCCGCCGCCGGCGCTGGTGATGGCCCACTGCTGTTGAGGGCCGCCGTTGTCGGTCCACTGGATGACGGCGGCGCCGTCATTATTGCTGTTGCCGTTGTCGAGCGCTTTGCCGCTGTACTGGCTGACGAGCTTGTAGTAGCCCCCGCCGACGCCGGTGACCTTCCAGTGTTGTTGTGTTCCGCCGCCGCTGGCCCACTGCATAGCGGGCGCGCCATCCGCGCCGGCGCTGCCGTTGTCCAGGGCCTCGCCGCTGCGGGCGCAGACCAGCTGGTAGGTCGCTCCGGACACGATGGAGGAGGACGAGGAGCCGGGTTGGCTGGCCGGGGTGACCGCCTGCATGATCACCGCGCCGATGGATTCGACAGCCCGGGTGTCGTCGCGCGGTGTCTGGGCGTCCCAACGGTTCCAGGTCAGGTTCAGGTCGGTGCGGCGAGCGTTCCATGCCGCATCCGCGTTGCGCTTCATGAAGTCGTAGTACTGACCCCATTGGTTGTTCTGGTTGACGAACTCGCCCATACCCCGGGCGAATTCGGACTGCCAGGTCCCTTCCCGCTGGCCGTTGGTCATGATTCCGTTGGTGGTGCGGTCCCGGATGACCCAGTCGACGGTCCGCTTGGCGTCGTCGAACAGGCTTCCTCCGCCCTGGTTGCGGTAGATCGCCTGGGCCGCGCTGACGAAGGCGCCTGCCGAGTAGACGGTCTCCCCGCTGTCAAGGTTTCCGTTGGCCTGTATTTTCTCGTGCACGGCGCCGGTCGAGCGGTCCAGCAGCGTGTTCCACGTCCAGTCGTAGATCGCCCGGGCCTTGGTCAGATACGAGCTGTCACCGTTCGACTCGTAGATCAGACAGCCGAGGATGACCGCCGGGCCGTTGCTCAGAGCGCTCTTCTCGTTCTTGCCGACGCTCCACCAGATGCCTCCGCCCAGGGCGCTGTCCCAGCCACGGTTGTAGGCCCGGTCGAAGGCATACTTCGCCTGGTTCAGGTAGGTCTGGTTGCCGGTGACCCGGTAGCCGCGCGCGAAGGCCAGTCCGGCCCAGAGCATGTCGTCGTTGTAGTCGTTCCAGTTCCAGTCGTACAGCCCGCCCCCGCCTTGGTTCTGCTGCAGGAAGGTGTCGAGCAGGCCGCCGACCAGCGTTCGGGTGTCGGTGGTCGGGTTGCTGTCGTACACGTCCTCCACTGCTTGGATGTCCAGTGCCTGACGCCAGAAATAGTCCTTCTCGGTGTTGTTGAGAGACGTCTTGTAGTACCGCTGGTTGCCGTTGGAGATAAGAAAGGCGTTGTTCAGCGCGGTGAAGGCTGCGTTGGCGTTGTCGGTTCCCAGCGTGGCGCCGGGTGCCACTGCCGAGGGGCGCTCCCTTGCCTTGGCGAAACCTGGTGCGGCTGTCGCACCGACCACGGCGATTCCGGTCGCCGTCGCGGCCGTGAGGAATGTTCTGCGTCCGATCATGTGCGTTCTCCTTGGCGAGTACGCGGGTGGGTTCGGAGCTGTGCGGGGGGACCCGCTGACGCCGGTCTGTGGCTTTGCCCTTGGGCCTCTCGATCTCGTCGAACTACTCGCGAGTCTCCGCCCGGATCGCATGGACTTGCGATCGGCTACCGGCGCAGGGTGCTGTCCGGGGCCAGGTCTGGTTGACGCCACCGTTGCAGTGCCACAAATCGATCTAAGTGCCGTTGATCTGCGAGGCGTTGGGAAAGTCAAGAAAGCCGCCGAAGCCTGCCCCGCCCAGCACGCCGGTGCTGCCGCCGCTTCCGGTGCCGTCCGGCTCGCTGCCGGTGCCCCGCTGGGACCGCTCTAGCTGCCGCGGCGTTCATGAGTCCACCGGACCGCCGGGCCGGGGCCGTCGAGGCGGCGACTGGGGGCGGCACAGGGCGCAGGCGTCGTTGCAGCACATACCTTCTCCAGCGGGGGAGGACAGCTTCGCGAGAGCTCCAAGCCAGGGAGCCGACGGTCACCGTTCCGGAGACTGGGCGACAGTGTGTGGTCCTGTTTGTTTCTGCGTCAAGACGCGCGCCGAAAGAAACAAGTATCAACGAGATAAAATGCGTCATACATGAGATCAGGCTCGAAGAGCCTTGTCCGTCGCACCGATCGACGCCGCGTCAGCTCTGCGATCCCCGTTCCAGCGCGCCAAGGCCGCTCAGCCGGCCGGGCAAGCCAGCGGCGCGGCGGGTCAGGATTTTCGGTATCGGCGGCTTACAGGTCGGTGACCTGTGATGTCACTGTGATCGGAAACTGTGTGAACTTGCTTCTTTGTCAAGAAGGTTGACCTCAAAAGAAACACGACAGCACACTGTGCCCCATCCTCCTGACAGTACGTAGCGTCCCCCCTCATCTGAACGCGCGCTTCCTTCCATCCCCTACGCTCCGAAGGATGCCTACATGCAGAGACTTGTGAGATTAGCCCCGTTGTGGGTCTTGGCGCTGCTGGCCGCGGTGCTGGCGGTGAGCAGTACGCCGGCACAGGCCGCGACCACGTCCATCACGGTGGACGGCTCGCAGGGTGGCCGGACCTTCGACGGGATCGGAGCGATCAGCGGCGGCGGCGGCAACTCCCGTCTGCTGACGGACTATCCAGCCGCCCAGCAGTCGCAGATCCTGGACTACATGTTCAAGCCCGGCTACGGGGCGAGCCTGCAGTCGCTGAAGATCGAGATCGGCGGCGACGCCAACTCCACCGACGGCTCCGAGCCCTCCATCGAGCACTCCCGCGGCACGGTCAACTGCAACGCCGGCTACGAGTTCTGGCTCGCCGAGCAGGCCAAGGCCCGCAACCCCGACATCGCGCTCTACGGCCTGGCATGGACCGCGCCCGGCTGGATCAACGGCGGCTTCTGGTCCACCGACACCATCAACTACATCGTGTCATGGCTGGGCTGCGCCAAACAGCACGGCCTGAGCATCAAGTACCTCGGCGGCTGGAACGAACGCGGCCAGGACGCCAACTGGTACATCCAACTGCGCTCCGCCCTGAACAGCGCCGGCTACAACAGCGTACAGATCGTCGCCAACGACAACGGCTGGGACGTCGCCGACGAGATGGCCGGCAATGCCGCCTTCAACAACGCCGTCTCCATCATCGGGACCCACTACACCTGCGGTTACGGCAACGACAACATCGCCCAGACCTGCTCCTCGACCGCCACCGCCCGCAACAACGGCAAGCCGCTGTGGGACTCCGAGGGCGGATCCAACGACATGAACAGCGGCGCCCCCGCACTGATCCGCTCGATCACCCGCGGCTACACCGACGCCCGCCTGACCAGCTACTACAACTGGCCGCTCATCGCCGCGATCACGCCCAACATGCCCTACTCCACCGTCGGCCTGGCCACCGCCGGCTCCCCCTGGTCCGGCAACTACGCCATCGGCGCCAGCACCTGGGCGACCGCGCAGGTCACCCAGTTCACCAAACCCGGATGGAAGTTCATCGACTCCGCCTCCGGCTACCTCGGAGGCTCGGAGAACAACGGCAGCTTCGTGACGATCAAGTCAAACACCAGCTCGGACTACTCCACGATCCTGGAGACCACGACCTCCGGCTCGTCGCAGACCGTCAACGTCCACGTCCAGGGCGGGCTGTCCACCGGCACGGTGCACGTGTGGGCCACCAAGCTCAACTCGCCCAGCAACGCGACGTCGTTCCTCCACACCCAGGACATCACGCCGGACCACGGCTCGTACTCCCTGACGATGCAGCCGGGCTACGCCTACACCGTCAGCACTCTGAACGGTGCGGGCAAGGGCACCGCGACCGCGCCGGCCGCGCACTCCCTCGCGCTGCCCTACTCCGACAACTTCGACGGCTACGGCAACGGCACCGAGGCGAAGTACCTGTCCGACATGCAGGGCTCCTACGAAGTCCAGCCCTGCACCGGCCGCAGCGGCAAGTGCGTGCAGCAGATGGCGCCGGTCAAGCCGATCGAGTGGCAGGACGACTCCGACGCCTACTCACTGATCGGCGACGCGACCTGGTCGAACTACACCGTCAGCGCCGACGTCCTTCTGCGCGGCGCAGGCACCACCGAACTGCTGGGGAGGGCCAACACCCAACTGCGTCCTCAGTCCCACATGAACGCGTACTACCTGCGCATCCGCGACACCGGGCAGTGGTGGATCGAGAAGATGCAGACCGACGGGTCCAACCACACCCTGGCCACCGGCACCACCACGGCACTGGGCACCGGCACTTGGCACAACCTGTCCTTCGCCTTCCAGGGCTCCCAGATCACCGCCAAGGTCGACGGCAGGCAGATCGGCTCGGTCACCGACGCCTCCTTCCAGAGCGGCCAGGCCGGTCTCGGCATCCAGGGCTACCGCACCGACCAGTTCGACAACCTCTCCATCACCCCGGGCTCAGGCACTGGAGGCGGTACCGCGACCGGACCGGTCACCTCCGCCCTGAACACCGGCAAGTGCCTGGACGACTACACCGGTTCGACCACTGCCGGCGCCGTCGTGGACGTGTGGGACTGCAACGGATCAGGCGCCCAGCAGTGGACCATCGGCAACGGCTCCGTGAAGAACGGCGGGCTGTGCCTGGACGTGGTCGGCAACGCGACGGCCAACGGCTCCCTGGTTGACCTGTGGACCTGCAACGGCGCGGGCAACCAGCAGTGGAACGTCTCCAACGGCACGCTCGTCAATCCCGCGAGCGGACGCTGCCTGGACATCCCCGCTGCCAACACCACCAACGGCACCCGACTCGCCATCTGGGACTGCAACGGCGGCACCAACCAGAAATGGAACGTGCCCGCAACCTCGTAACACCGGTGGCCGCGTGGCGGGACGCCCCTGTCACCACACGCGTCCAGGCGGACCGGATGAGCCGGTCCGCCGAAATCATCCCCCCACATCGGAGAAGGCAAATATATGAGGTATTACACAGCAGGACTGGTTGCAGCGACGACGGCCGCGCTCGGCCTGGGCGTCTCGCTGCCGGCGGCCGCCGCCGGATCGGCGGCAGCCGCTCCCGCACCGGCGGCCGCCGCGCCCGCGTCTTTGCGGGTGATGCCGCTGGGTGACTCGATCACCTGGGGTCTCGGGAGCCCGTCGGGAAACGGTTACCGGGGTTTCCTGTGGAACCAACTGGCGGCTGAGGGACACACCCTGGACTTCGTCGGCTCCGGCCGTAACGGCCCGATGTCCGACCCGGACAACGAGGGCCACTCCGGATGGCGGATCGACCAGATCGCCGGCATCGCCGACTCCGTGCTCAGCCAGTACCGGCCGAACGTGGTCACCCTGGAGATCGGTACCAACGACTTGGGGCAGAACTACCAGGTGCCCACCGCCACCAACCGGCTGCACGCGCTGATCGACCAGATCACCGCGGACGCCCCGGACGCGACCGTGCTGGTCGGCACCCTGATCGTGTCGACGAACAGCACCGAGGAGCCCAACCGGCCCGCGTTCAACCAGGCGATCCCCGGCATCGTCCAGGCCGAGCAGTCCGCTGGCAAGCACGTCCGGCTGGTCGACATGAGCGCGCTGACCACAGCAGACCTGTCTGACGGGCTGCACCCCAACGATGGCGGCTACCAGAAGATGGCCACCGCCTTCAACGCCGGGATCCAGGCGGCCGACGCCGCCGGGTGGATACACGCACCAGCGACCTACCCCGCGGGCCCGGTGCGCTCGGGCGTCGCAGGCAAGTGCCTGGACGTCAACACCGGCAGCAGCGCCAACGGCACCGCTGCACAGATCTGGTCCTGCAACGGCACCAACGCCCATTCGTGGAGAGCCGGTTCGGACGGCACACTGCGCGCGCTCGGCAAGTGCCTGGACATCGTCGGTGGCGGTACCGCGAACGGCACCAAGGCCGAGATCTGGGACTGCAACGGCGGCGCCAACCAGAAATGGGAGGCGTACAACGGCGGCTACCGCAATCCCGCCTCCGGCCGCTGCCTCGACGACCCCGCCGCCACCACCACCGACGGCACTCAGGTCCAGATCTGGGACTGCAACGGCGGCACGAACCAGAAGTGGACGGCGCCACAGTCCGCGTAGTCCGCTGCGGTTTCCGCTCCGAGCCCAGCACGCGACTGGTGAATCCAGTCGCACGACCGTCATCGATCCGCAAGGAGACTTCCGTGTTCCGCAGACCCCTTCACAGACCGCGCCATCGGCGATGGTCAGCGGCCGCTGTCGCCGCGCTAGCCGCGATCGCGGCCCTGGCGGCCATGCTGACGACCAGCGCGACGCCCGCCTCCGCGGCCACCGGGTCGCACATAACGGGTACGGCGTCGGGCCGGTGCCTGGACGTGATCGGCCAGAGCACGGCGGACGGCGCCGGAATCAACATCTACGACTGCAACTCCCAGACCAACCAGGCCTGGACGCTCACCTCGGCCGGTGAACTGCGGGTCTACGACAGCCCGAAGTGTCTGGACGTGGCCAAGGGAGCCACCACCCCGGGCGCCACGCTGCAGATCTGGACGTGCAACGGCGGGACCAACCAGCAGTGGAAGGTCAACAGCAACGGGACGATCACCGGGGTGCAGTCCGGTCTGTGCCTGGACGTGGTGGGCGGGGCGACCGCGAACAGCACCCTGGTAGGCCTGTGGACCTGTAACGGCGGCAGCAACCAGCAGTGGAAGACCACGGCGGGCGACACCCAGCCGCCGACCGTGCCGGGCAGCCCGCGGGTCAGCAACCTGCTCTGCGACTCGGTGACCTTCGCCTGGAACGCCTCCAGCGACAACACCGGGGTGGCGTTCTACGACGTCTACCACGACGGCCAGCTGATGAAGTCGGTCAGCGGCACGACGCTGTCCACCAGCCTGACCGTTGTCCCCGGGGTCAACTGGGGACTGTACGTCAACGCCCGTGACGCCGCCGGGAACGTCTCCCAGGCCAGTTCCACGGTCGCCATCACCCCGCCGCAGTGTCAGGTCGACACCCAGCCCCCCACCACGCCGGGCAACCTGTCCGGCACGGTGTCGGGCACCACGGTGTCGCTGAGCTGGTCGGCCTCCAGTGACAACGTCGCGGTGAAGTACTACGACGTCTACCGAGGCAGCACCAAGGCCGGTACCGTCACCGCCAACGGCACGACCCCGCCGGCGACGACGTTCATCGACAGCGGCCTGAGCGCGAACACCACCTATACCTACTACGTGGTGGCCCGTGACGCACAGGCGAACGTCTCCGGCCACAGCAACACGGTCAGCGTGAAGACCGGTGCCGCGTGCGGCAGTGCGGTGTGTGCGGTCACGCAGATCGCCACCGACACCGACATCCCGTGGGGCCTGGCCACGCTGCCCGACGGCACGATCCTGTACACCCGCCGCGACGCCCACGACATCGTCCACCTCAACCCCGCCACCGGGGCGAAGACCACCGTGGGCACCGTCCCCAACGTCGACGAGACCGACGGCGAGGGCGGCCTGCTCGGCCTGGCCGTCTCCCCCACCTACGCCAGCGACCACTGGCTGTACATCATGCACACCTCCCCGACCGACAACCGGATCGTGCGGATCAAGCTGGACAGCGACAAGCTCACCCTCAGCAGCGAGCAGATCCTGCTCACCGGGATCCTGCGCAACAAGTTCCACAACGGCGGCCGGTTGCGCTTCGGCCCCGACGGGAAGCTCTACGCCTCCACCGGCGACGCGCAGAACGGCGACAACGCGCAGAACAAGAACAGCCTCAACGGCAAGATCCTGCGCCTGAACCCCGACGGCTCCGTGCCCTCGGACAACCCGTTCGGCAACTACGCCTGGAGCTACGGCCACCGCAACCCGCAGGGCCTGGCCTTCGACTCCCAAGGACGACTGTGGGAGCAGGAGTTCGGCAACGCGATCATGGATGAGACCAATCTCATCACCAAGGGCGGCAACTACGGCTGGCCGGCCTGCGAGGGCACCAGCGGCACCTGCGGCACCTCCGGATACATCGCGCCCAAGCGCACCTACGTCACCGCTGACGGCTCCTGCTCCGGCATCTCCGTTGTCCGCGACGTCCTGTACGTGGCCTGCGAACGCGGCACCCGGATGTACCGCGAGGTCATCAGCGGCAGCTCGCTGACCGACGTGCAGACGTACTTCAACGGCACCTACGGCCGGCTGCGCACCGTCGAACCCGCCCCGGACGGGGGCCTGTGGCTCACCACCAGCAACAACGGTGACAAGGACAGCATCCCCAACAACAGCAACGAAAAGCTCTTCCACGTCGCACTCGGCTGATCCAGGGCCCGGCCCAAGGAGGTTCTCGACGACACCCTTGGGCCGGGCGCCCTCCGCACCGCCGAACACCGGGCCGTTCACGCCGCAGGAGTGGAAGTGGCGGCGGACGGCCAACTCTGGAGCTGTGACCTGGCAACGGCCGAGAAGCCGTTGCCCAGTGCCCCTTTCCCCCTGGAGGATTCCGATGGATGTGCAACGACGCAGGTTCCTGGCCCTCGGCGCGACGATGGGACTGTCCGCCGTCGCAGCGACACGAGTCGCCCTACCGGCGTCGGCGAGCGTCGCCGACGGCGCCGCGACGCAGACGATGTACCTGACCGGTACCGACGTCGACAGCACCGTGCCGTGGGACTTCCAGTGCACGGCCGGCCGCAGGAGCGGGGTCTGGGGTACCGTCCCGACGCCGTCGAACTGGGAGTTCTCCGGCTACGGCACGTACAACTACGGCGGGGCGCTGACGCCGGGTGAGAGCGGGAAGTACCGTCACAGCTTCACACCGCCCGCCTCGTGGGCGGGCCGACAGGTGTTCCTGGTCTTCGAGGGTGCGATGACCGACACCACTGTTCTGCTGAACGGCAAGTCAGCGGGGCCCAGGCACCAGGGAGCCTTCTACCGGTTCCGCTACGACGTCACGTCCCTGATTCTCCTGGGCAAGAGCAACCTGCTCGAGGTCACCGTCGACAAGGATTCCTCGAGCAGCTCGGTCAACCAGGCCGAACGTGAGGGTGACTACTGGAACTTCGGCGGCATCTTCCGGCCGGTGTACCTGCAGGCGTTCCCCACGGCGCGGGTCGACCGGATCGCGGTGCGGGCCGAGTCCAGCGGGACCTTCGCCGCCGACGTCTACCTGGCGGGGAACGTGGGCAGCGGCAGGGTGACCGCCCAGATCAAGACGCTCGACGGCACGAACGTCGGCGGCAGTGTCTCGACCGCGGTCTCGGCGGGCGCCACCCATGTCACCGTCTCCACGAGCGTGTCGAACCCGAAGCTGTGGACCGCCGAGACCCCGAACCTCTACCAGGCGGAGGTGGTGCTGACCGACTCCTCGGGCGCGCAGGTGCACGGGCTCACCGAGCGGTTCGGCTTCCGGACGGTGCAGGTGCGCAGCGGTGACGGCGTCTACGTCAACGGTGTCCGGGTGCTGTTGAAGGGCGTGACCAGGCACACCTTCTATCCGACCCTGGGGCGTGCCTCCAGCCCGCGTCTGGCGCGGGAGGACATCGCGCTGATGAAGTCGATGAACGTCAACGCGGTCCGGATGTCGCACTATCCGCCGGACGCGTACTTCCTCGATCTCTGTGACGAGCTGGGCCTGTACGTGCTGGACGAGCTGGGCGGGTGGCAGCACAGCTATGACACGGCGACCGGCACCCCGTTGGTCCAGGCGATGGTCACCCGGGACGTCAACCACCCCTCGATCCTGTTCTGGGACAACGGCAACGAAGGTGGCTGGAACACCGCCCTGGACGGCCTCTTCGGCTCCTGGGACCCGCAGAAACGGGCGGTGCTGCACCCCTGGGCGAACTTCGGCGGCATCGACACCAACCACTACCCGACCTACTCCGCGGTCCAGTCCAAACTGGCCGGCTCGACGGTCTACATGCCCACCGAGTTCCTGCACGGCCTCTACGACGGCGGCGCCGGCGCCGGACTCGATGACTACTGGAACCTGATGGCCGCCGCGCGGCACGCGGCCGGCGGGTTCATCTGGTCGCTCATCGACGAGTCGATCCGCCGCGACGACGGCGGCGGCGCGATCGACACCAACGGCAACCGGGGGCCTGACGGCATCGTCGGCCCGTTCCGCGAGAAGGAGGGCAGCTACTTCACCATCAAGGACATCTGGTCACCGGTCCAGCTGACCAGCCGCTCGTACTACGAGACCACCTTCCCCGCCAGTTTCGACGGCACCGTCGGGCTGACGAACCGCTACGCCTTCACCAACACCTCCACGTGCAGGTTCATCTGGCGGCTGGTCACCTACGCCTCCCCGGGAGGCACCGGGCACACGGTGACGGCGCAGGGCACGTGCGCCAGTCCGAGCATCGCTCCCGGCGGCACCGGGAAGCTCACTCTCGGACTGCCGGCGAACTGGGCGACCGCGGACGCGCTGCGCGTGACGGCAGCCGACGCCTCGGGCGCCGAACTCGCCACCTGGGTCTGGACGATCAAGAAGGCGGCCGACCACGCGGCCCGGATTGTCGTCCCGGTCCCGGGCGCGCCGTCGGTGACCGGGACCCAAAGCGGCGACACGGTCACGATGACCGCGGGCGTCACCTCGGTGCGCATCGCCCGCGCCACCGGAAGGCTGACCGGGATCACCAGGGACGGAACCGCGGTGTCGCTGGCCAACGGGCCGGCCCTGTCGGCCGGGTCCTCGACGCTGACCGGCCTGACCCACGCCCAGGACGGCAGCGCCCACACCGTCACCGCCACGTACTCGGGCAATCTGACAACGGTGCGGTGGCGGCTGGACAGCAACGGCTGGCTCCGGCTGGACTACACCTACAACCTCACCGGGACGCACGACTACCTCGGTGTGAACTTCGACTATCCCGAGTCCAAGGTCACCGGCGTGACATGGCTGGGCCGCGGGCCCTACCGGGTCTGGAAGAACCGGCTGCGCGGGGTGACCACCGACGTGTGGACCAAGAACTACAACAACACCGCCACCGGGAAAACCGGCTTTGCCTACCCCGAGTTCAAGGGCTACCACGCCGACCTGTACTGGGGTTCCCTCCACACCACAGAAGGAACGATCACCGTGGTGTCCGCCCAGGAGAACGTCTTCCTGCGGCTGTTCACGCCCTCGCAGCCGTCAGACTCGGGAACCGCCGCCGCGCCCTTCCCTGCGGGGAACATCTCCTTCCTCGACGGAATACCGGCGATCGGCAATAAGTTCCACTCCGCGACCGACGTAGGGCCGGCCGGCCAGCCCAACACCGCGGCGGGGACGTACACCCGCACCCTGTACTTCCGGTTCGAGAGCTGACGGAAACCTTGACCGCCACCCGGCGAAGCTTTAGCGTCGTCGGCACTTCATATATGAGATCTCCTGGGGGCCTGTCCTGTGTCCGATGTGCTTGCTCATTCCAGCCGTTTTCATCCCGGCTTGCTGCCCTCGCGTACCGAGGCGGTGCTGGACGCGGTCAAGCACGGAATCCTGACAGGTGAGTTGAAGCCGGGCCAGCCGCTGGTGGAGACCGAACTCGCCGCTCAGCTGGGGGTGTCGAAGACGCCGGTACGCGAGGCGTTGAAGACGCTGGCAGGGACGGGTCTGGTCATCATGAGTCCCTACAAGGGAGCTTCGGTGCGCGAGGTCGACCAGGCCTTGGCGCGCAGCGTGTACGACATGAGGCTGTTGCTGGAGCCGGTTGCCGCGGTACGGACCGCGGCAACCGACCACCGGTCCTGGGATGCGGCGGCAGCCGCCCTCGACACCGCGGACCGGGCCGCCGACGCGGCCGAGCGCTCGCTGGCGAACCGGGACTTTCACCGGGCCCTTTACGCGGGCTGCGGAAACCCGCTGCTGGTCAACTCACTGGACGACCTGCGCGACCAAACGGCCCTGGTGTCCAGTGCCGCCTGGGCCGTCCGACCCTCCTGGGAGATGGAGGCCCAGGAGCACCGGGCCATCCTGCGCGCCGCGCAGAGCGGGCAGCCGGAACTGGTAGGCGACCTGCTCCGCGACCACATCGGCGCGTTCGTGGCGCGCAACTTCCCCCACCTCAGCGGAGGAGAACCG
This sequence comes from Streptomyces sp. NPDC087906, assembly GCF_055584925.1. NCBI lineage: Bacteria > Bacillati > Actinomycetota > Actinomycetes > Kitasatosporales > Streptomycetaceae > Streptomyces > Streptomyces sp. NPDC087906. The sequence goes on along the minus strand of NZ_JBVJLC010000006.1, from coordinate 460,583 downwards.
GCATGACACCGGACACCTCGCGTATTGATGATCTCCGTGCCCGGCTCGCCACCGTGATCGCCATCCCGGTGACACCGTTCAACACGGACGGCAGCGTGGACTGGGACAACCACGCGGCACTGGTCCGTCGGCTGGTCGACCACGGTGTGCAGGTGGTGACCCCCAACGGCAACACCAGCGAGTTCTACGCCCTCAGCCCTGCGGAGGCCCGGCGGGCCGTGGAGTCGGCCGTCGCGGCGGCCGGAGGCCGGGCGGAGGTGATGGCAGGCGTCGGCCTGGACACGGCAGGAGCGGTCGCGGCCGCCCTCCACGCCCGTGACGCCGGAGCAGGCTCCGTCATGGTGCACCAGCCCGTCCACCCCTACCGCTCCGCAGAGGGCTGGATCGACTACCACCGGGCGATCGCTGAGTCGGTGCCGGAACTCGGCGTCGTCCTCTACATCCGCGACGAGCGCGTGAGCGGCGAGCAGATCCGGAGGCTCGCCGACACCAGCGCGAACGTCGTCGGTGTGAAGTACGCCCTCCCTGACTCGGCACGCTTCGCATCCGTGGCGCGGGACGCGGGCCTGGACCGGTTCGCGTGGATAGCCGGGCTGGCCGAGCTGTACGCCCCCGGATACTGGGCGACCGGCGCAGTCGGCTTCACCTCGGGTCTGGTCAACGTCATCCCGCGGCTGTCACTCGCGCTGCTGGAGACACTGCGGGGCGGGGACTACCCGAAAGCGATGAAGGTATGGGAATCGGCGCGGACCTTTGAGGAACTGCGCGCGGCCGACGCGTCCGCCGACAACGTCAGCGTGGTCAAGGAGGCACTGGCGCAACTCGGCCTGAGTACACGGACGGTCCGTCCGCCGTCCCGGCTCCTGCCTGCTGCGGTCCGCGACACCATCGGTGAACTGATCGCGCAGTGGCGGACGGAGGGCCGGCTGTGAACGCGGGAACCGCCGGGAACAGCGAAGCCGATGAGACCGGTGCCTTAGCTGCCGCCGCTGATGTGGCCGGGACCGTGTCGCCAGGGTTGAAGCCGCTGCGCAGCGCGGCCTGGTTCGGCAACGCCGACGACGTCACCGGCGGCGGCCTGCGGGCCTTCAGCCACCGCTCGCGGATGCGGCAGCTCGGCTACCTCCCGGAAGAGCACCTGGGCAAGCCGGTCATCGCGATCCTCAACACCTGGTCCGACATCAATCCCTGTCACATGCACCTGCGGGAACGGGCCGAGCAGGTCAAGCGCGGTGTGTGGCAGGCCGGCGGATTCCCGCTGGAGTTCCCCGTCTCCACTCTCTCGGAGACCTTCCAGAAGCCCACTCCCATGCTGTACCGCAACCTGCTGTCCATGGAGACCGAAGAGCTGCTGCGGTCGTACCCGGTAGACGGCGCGGTGCTGATGGGCGGCTGCGACAAGACCGTGCCCGCGCTGCTCATGGGGGCCGCGAGTGCCGGGCTGCCGGCCCTGGTCGTCCCATCAGGGCCCATGCTGCGCGGCCACCACCGCGGAAAGACCCTGGGCAGCGGCACCGATCTGTGGGCCTACTGGGACGAATACCGGGCCGGGCGCATCGACGAGTGCGAGATGTCGCAGGTGGAGTGCGGTCTGGCGCGTTCACCGGGCCACTGCATGACCATGGGCACCGCCTCCACGATGACCGCTGTCGCCGAGGCCATGGGCATGGCGCTGCCCGGCTCCTCCGCCATTCCCGCAGTGGACTCTGCCCATCACCGAATGGCGGCGGCAGCAGGCCGGCGGATCGTCGGGCTGGTCGAGGAGGACATCACCCCGGCAGCCGTGATGACCCGGGCGGCATTCGAGGACGCCGCCGCGACTGTGCTCGCCCTCGGCGGCTCCACCAATGCGCTGATCCATCTGACAGCCATGGCCGGACGGCTCGGGGTCCCCTTCTCGCTGGCGGACTTCGACGTCATCGGCCGCCGCGTCCCGGTCCTCGCGGACGTCCGCCCGGTGGGCGCACATCTGATGGAGGACTTCTACTACGCCGGCGGACTCCCGTCCCTGCTGCGGCAGTTGAACGAGGTTCCGGGAACGCTGCACCCGGACCGCATCACGGTGGCCGGTCATTCCTTCGGTGAGTACTTCGCGGACGCCGAAATCCACGGGCCCGCCATCCGCAGGCATGACGAGCCCCTCCACGAGGAAGGCGGCCTCGCCGTCCTGCACGGCAATCTCGCCCCGGACGGCGCGGTGATCAAGCACCTGGCGGCCGCCCCCGAGTTGCTGAGCCACACCGGACCCGCGGTTGTCTTCGACTCCTACTCCCAGTTGAGGGAGGGCATTGACGATCCCGCCTTCGCCATCACCCAGGACACCGTCCTGGTGCTGCGCGGCGCAGGCCCCCTCGGCGGGCCGGGCATGCCGGAGTACGGAATGCTCCCCATCCCCGCCTACCTGCTGGAAGAGGGCGTCACCGACCTGGTGCGAATCTCCGACGCCAGGATGAGCGGCACCAGTTACGGCACCTGCGTACTGCACATCGCCCCCGAGTCGCATGCGGGCGGTCCGCTGGCGCTGGTACGCACCGGCGACCTGATCACCCTCGACGTCGAGCGACGCCTGCTTCAACTGAACGTCGAACCGGCCGAGTTGAAACAACGTCGCCTCGCCTGGCTCCCGCCGGAGCCGGTGTCCACCCGCGGCTACGGCGCCCTCTACAACGAGCACGTCACGCAGGCCGACGTGGGCTGCGACTTCGACTTCCTCGCATCACAGGGCCGCAATCCGGTGCCCGACCCACGCTGAACCGGCATACCCGCAACTGCGCACAGCACACCACTCCTCAGCCACCGCACCAGCGAAGGGCTTGATCCGCCATGTCTGAGATCCCCGGAAGGTCCGTCCCGCGCCCCCCTGGTCTCCCGCGTCGCCGGGTGCTGTCCACCCTGGCCGCCGCCGGGGTCGCCGCACCGATCCTGGCGGCCTGCTCCGCCCCGAGCAGCCCCGACGACAGCGGCAACAAGGCTCCCGCGCCCACGTCACTGGCCAGCACCCCCAGCAAGCCGGTCACCCTCAACATCCTGGACGTGGCCGGAAATCTGGCCCTGACCAAGCCGATGATCGAGGCATTCACGTCCGCGCACCCCGAAGTCGTCGGCAAGGTCACCTACAGCACGGGTACGGCGCCGCAGTTGGCGTCCAAGGTGCAGGCGCAACAGCAGGCCGACAACGTGCAGATCCACCTGGTGCTGACCGGCACCGACGGGTTGGCCGCCGGTATACAGAAGGGCCTGTGGTACAACCTCAAGCCGTACTACGACACCTTCCTCCCCGGCCTGATGGCCAACTACCAGCCAGCTGCTGCCTCGATGACGTCGCTGGCGCAGGACCAGGGCATCGAGCTGGTCTGGTACCCGTCTGGTCCGCTGCTGGAGTACGACCCGAAGAAGGTCACCAGCCCGCCAGCGACGACGGACGCGCTGCTGGACTGGGCGAAGGCCAATAGGGGGAAGTTCCAGTACGCCCGCCCTGCCAACTCCGGCCCCGGGCGAACCTTTTTGATGGGTCTGCCCTACCTGCTCGGTGACTCCGACCCGACGGACCCGACCAACGGATGGGCGAAGACGTGGGCGTATCTGACGGAGCTGAACAAGTACGTCGATTCCTACCCGGCCGGGACGACCGACACGATGAAGAACCTCGCAGCGGGAACGGTGCACATGGTCGCTTCCACGACGGGTTGGTATATCAATCCGCGGGCCTTGGGCACAGTGCCGCCGGGGATGAAGGTGTCGAAATTCCAGACCTTCACATGGGTGTGTGACGCCCAGTACGGGGTGATTCCCAAAGATGTCTCGTCGAACACGCTGACGGCGGTCCTGCGTCTGCTGGCGTGGATGCTCACCCCGGAGCAGCAGGCGTTCGCCTATGACGAGGGCTACTTCTATCCGGGGCCGGCGGTGAAGGACGTGCCGCTGGACAAAGCGCCCGCCGCGTCGCAGAAGGTCGTCGCGCAGTTCGGTGAGCCGCTGTTCGACACGTGGATCAAGCAGTATCCGATCAAGAATTCCTTGCCGGCCACCACCCAGGTCACCGCCTTCGACCTGTGGGACCGCAAGATCGGCTCGTCAAAGTGACCGCGGTGACCCCGACGAATTCCACCGCATCCGGCATCCGGCCCAAGAACCCGCTCACTGACGATGACCGGATCGGCTCACAGCTGCGCGAGCTGCGCCTGCGGGGCGTGACCCGTGACTACGCGACGCACACCGCGCTGCATCCGCTGGACCTGACCGTGCACGGCGGGGAGTTTGTCGCCCTGCTCGGGCCCTCGGGTTGCGGCAAGACCACCGCGCTGAACTGCCTGGCCGGGCTGCTGCCACTGACCGGGGGTGAGATCACCTTGGACGGGCGGCGCGTGGACACGCTGCCGCCGGAAAAACGCGGATTCGGCATGGTGTTCCAGAACTACGCCCTCTTCCCGCACCTGACCGTGCGGGCGAACATCGCATTCGGCCTGAAGATGCAGAAGATCCCCAAAGCAGACCTAGACCGCCGTGTCGATGCGGTGCTGTCCCTGGTCAGGCTGACCGAGCAGGCCCGCAAGCACCCCGGGCAGCTCTCCGGCGGTCAGCAGCAACGGGTCGCGATCGCCCGCGCCATCGTACTGGAACCGCCGCTGGTTCTCATGGACGAGCCGCTGTCCAACCTGGATGCCGCACTGCGCCTGGAGATGCGCAGCGAGATTCGGCGCATCCACCAGGAATTCGGCCTCACCACCCTGTATGTCACCCACGACCAGGAAGAGGCCCTGTCGCTCGCCGACCGCCTGGTCGTCCTCCACGAGGGCCGCGTCAGCCAGATCGGCACGCCCGCCGACCTCTACGAGCACCCCGCCAACCCGCACGTCGCCGCGTTCATGGGCTACCGCAATCTCCTTTACCTGGAGGCGGCGTCCGCAGACTCCCACGGTGTACTCGCCCGCGGCCGTGGTTTGGAACTACGCGGCACCCCGGTCGGCGACCGCACGCCCGCTGTCGGGGAGCAAGTCGCGGTTGCCGTCCGCCCCGAAGACATCCGCCTCGCCGAAGACGGCGACGAGACCGGCGGCGCCGGCATCGAGGCCGTGGCCGAGATCGTCGAGTACCACGGCCGGCTCTTCCATGTCGAAGCCCTCACCGGCGCGGGCGACCGCATCCACTTCAAGACAGCAGTCCACGCTCACCCGGGCGACACCGTCTCCCTGGCCATCCCCTCCGAGCGGGCCCTGGTCTTCGTTCGCGAATCCGAGGAGTTGCAGGAGGCGACCGGATGAGCGCCGCCGTCCCTCCACCCGTTCCCGCGCCGGACCCACCCGCCCGAACCGCGCTACGACACCGCCTGGCCGAACGCGGCGTCGACCGCACCCTGCTGCTGCTCCTGCCGGGCCTGCTCGCGGTGATCGCCCTGTTCGTCTACCCGTTCCTCTACGGGCTGCAGATATCCTTCCAGCCCGAAAAGGGCGGCTTCTTCGGCTCCTACCACGACTTCTTCACCAACTCCTTCGCTGTCGGCTCCATCAGCATCACCTTCAAACTCGCCATACCCGCCGCGATCATCAACGTCGGCGCCGCCGTGCCGATCTCCTACCGGATGCGGCAGGACTTCCGCGGCAAGCGCCTGCTGCTCGCCCTGCTCGTCGTCCCCATCACGCTCGGCACGGTACTGACCGCCGAAGGCATCCTGGAGTTCTTCGGCCCCGTCGGCTGGTTCAACCAGACCCTGCATGCCCTCCACCTGACCGACTCACCGGTCAAACTCACCTACAACTACTGGGGCGTATTGCTCTCCCTGATCATCAGCGGCTTCCCGTTCGCCTTCTTGCTCACCCACTCCTACCTCTCCGGAATCAACCCGGCTCTGGAGGGCGCCGCCGCCACCCTCGGCGCGGACTGGCGGCAGCGCTTTCGCCACATCACCTTCCCGCTGCTGCTGCCCGGGCTCATGACCACTTTCGTCCTGACCTTCGTCCTGGCCTTCGCGGTGTTCCCCTCCGCGATGATGGTCGGCGATCCCGACGGCAAGACCCACGTCATCTCCGTCGAGGCCTACGAGACCGCCCTGGAGCGGTTCAACTACTCCGAGGGCTCTGCGATCGCGATGGTCATGACTGCCCTGATGCTGGCAGTCATCGGCCTCACGATGGCGCTGCGCTCCCGCCTTTACCGCAGCTCCACAGGAGGCAAGGGATGACCGTCCCCACGATGTCCACATCGCCGGTTGAGGCTCCGCGCCGCCCAGCCCCGGTGCGACGCCGGAGCGTGACCCTGCGCCCGGGCGCCTGGCTGGTCTGGGCCGCCCTCGCAGTCTTCTTCCTGGCTGTGCTCGGCGTCATCGGCTCCGTGGTCGTCAACTCCTTCGGCAGGACCTGGTTCAAGGGCTGGGCACCCCACGGCTACACCACCTCCTGGTACAGCAAGGCATGGAACGAGTTCAACCTCGGCCAGGTCATGTGGGTCACCGTCGAGGTCTCCTTTTTGGTCGTCGCCCTGTCTCTGTTGCTCGGCGTGCCGGCCTCCTACGCCCTGGCCCGCCGTGACTTTCCGGGCAAGAAGATCGTCAATACGCTGTTCGTGCTGCCGATCCTGGTGCCGCCGATCGCCTACGGCATCCCGCTGGCCACCGTGCTGTACAAGTTCCACCTGGCCGGGACGCTCACTGGCGTCGTCCTGGCCAACCTCGTCCCGTCCATCCCGTTCGTGATCTTCACGATGACGCCCTTCATCGAACAGATCGACCCCCGCCTCGAAGCCGCGGCCCGGATGTGCGGCGCTTCCACCCGCTCCGTCCTCCTCCGCATCCTCGGCCCACTCCTCCTGCCCGGCATGCTCGCCGCCGGTATCCTCGTCCTGGTCCGCACGTTCGGCATGTTCGAACTGACCTTCCTCACCTCAGGACCCGACAGCCAGACCCTCATCGTGTCCCTCTTCTCCGCCGTCTTCTCGGCCGGTATCCGTAGCCCCCAGTCCATCGACGCCATGGCCGTCATCTACACCGCGTCCATGGCGGTGCTGCTCCTGATCGCACTGCGGTTCGTCAATCCCACCCAGTTGGTCGCGCGCAGCTCGCAGTGACGCCCCCAATCTGGAGGACCGTGCCACGGACTTTCCGAACACAAGTGCGGTCGGCCGACGATCCTACGAATGACCGTCTCAGACCCTCGCTTGGGAGGTAGGACAAGCTCAGCGCGGATGCGTAACGCGAGCGCGGGCACGCAGAGGAAGTACGCCTTTGCGGTAGCGGTCTGGCTGGGGTTCCTTGATGCGGCGGGCCGGGCTTGGCACAACGCCGGCGAAGAGGACGTCGCCGGGGTCAAGTTCTGGGGATGACTGACGAGGCAAAAGTTTGTGCCTGACGCCCGTGGGGCAACGTCGACCCCGCCACCAAGTCGGACAGTACATCCCACGATCGTGTCCCACCGGGAACTCATCCATGCCACGCGCCGGCTCCGGCTACCTCCAGCCGGCGCAGCTCACAGTCAGCGGGCGATTGAGATCGCGAACGGTGTGAATCCGGTGGAACGGATGATGTGAGGGACGAACAGGATCGCGGCCTCCGTGGCGCGGGCGGTCTGAATCCCGCCGAGGTCGGTGATCCATTCCCTTTGCCAGCCGAGGTCGGTGAGCAGTTCGCGGACGCACTGCTTGGCCTGCGCGTCCTCGCCGGAGAGGAACACGGTCGGTGTCTGGGCGAGCGTGTCCGGCGAGGTCATCACCGGGAAGAGCATGGTGTTGAGTGTCTTGACGACGCGCGTTTCGGGGAGCGCCTTCTGGAGCTGTTCGGCCAGGCTCGAGCCGGGGTAGATCAGATCGGCGGGCAGCCCGTCCGGTCCGTCGGTGGTGGCGTTGGAGACGTCGACGAGGATCTTGTCCCGGAGTTCTTCGCGCAGAGCGGCGAGCCGGTCCAGCGAGCCGGCGCCCGGGGTGGCGTTGATGACGATCCGGGCAGTCCGGGCGGCGTCGGCGGCGGTGCCCGGCGTGCGGTCCGCCACTGTCACTTCGTGTCCTGCCCGGGCGAGGGCTGCGGCCAGGTTGCCGCCGACGCGGCCGTTTCCGAGAACTGCGATCTTGGTCATGATGATCTGGTCCTTCCGTGGGCGTGCGGGTTGTAGTGCGCGGTCAGCGCGAGAGCGTGGACACGGCCTCGGCGTGGACGCCCGGCGCGGCGGCCACAAAGCTCTGGCTTTGGGGGGTCCAGGGGCGGCCCTCGGCGTCGGAGATCCGTCCGCCGGCCTCGGTGACGAGCAGCGCTCCGGGAAGCAGGTCCGCGCGGGCGCCGGCGAACTGCCAGAAGGCGTCGATCCGGCCGGCGGCTACGTTCAGCAGGTGCAGGGTGGCGGGCACGGCGACGCGGACGACGAGCGCGTCGAAGAGCATCGCGGTGATCGAGGAACCGACCCGCCGCACGACCTTTTCGTCCTCGTCCGGCCGGGCCTGGCTGGTGGCCACGATGCTCAGGCCGAGGTCGGCGGTCTGGGAGACGTGCAGCGGCCGGCCGTCGAGGTGGGCCCCCGCGCCGGTGAGCGCGGTGTAGGTCTCGCCGGTCAACGGCAGGTGCACTGCGGTGAGCACCGGCTGGTTCTCTCGCACGAGGGTGGCGGTCACCGCCCACTCCGGCAGGGCGTGCAGGTGGTTGACGTTGCCCTCGGCCGGATCCACGACCCACCACTCGCCGGCCGGCAGCGCCCCGCCGTCCAGCTCGTCCTCCACCCAGCCGGCCTGCGGACGCAGGCTCGTGAGACGGGGACGCAGGATGTCGAGAGCCGCGTCGTCGTTGACGGCCAGCGCGCGCATCAGCTCTTGGCGGCTCCGGTGGCGGACCACCTCGCCGAAGCGCTCGCGCAGCGCCGAACCCGCCTCACGCACGGCGATCACGGTCTGGGCGAGCAGGTCGGCTTCGGAGGCGGCGACGTTGGTGGTCTGGAGCGTTTCGGACATGGCGGTATTCCCGTCTGAGGAGGGGTGCTGAGGCCGGTCGAGGGCCGAACTGCGCGTTACTTCTTGCGCTTCGCCTCAACGGTAGGCAGCCCGGCGATTAACTTCAATTGCATGTCAGGCACGGTTAGAATTACTCACATGCAATTGGATTTGAACCTGCTCGCCGCGCTCGACGCGCTGCTGGAGGAGGGCAGTGTGGCCGGGGCGGCGGCGCGCCTGCACGTCACCGCCCCCGCGATGAGCCGCAGTCTGGGCCGGATCCGGCGCACGACCGGGGATCAGATCCTCGTGCGCACCGGCCGCACGATGACCCCGACGCCGTATGCGATCGCCGTCCGGGAACAGGTGCACGAGCTGCTGCACCAGGTCCAGGGGGTGCTGGCACCGAGCCGTGAACTCGATCTGGCAACGTTCGAGCGCACGTTCACACTCCGCTGGCACGATTCCCTCGTCGCCTTGAGCGGCCCCGCACTGCTCGCGGCCGTGCGTGGACAGGCGCCGGGCGTGCGACTGCGCTTCGTCGCGGAATCGAGCATCGACACCCCCGAATTGCGGCGCGGCGAGGTCGACCTGGAGGCGAACTCCAACCGCCCGAGCGCACCGGACATCCGTGCCGAGAACGTGGGCGAGACCCGCCTCGTCGTCGTCGCGAGGATGGGGCACCCCCTCACCCGCGTCAGGACCCTCACCGCACAGCAGTACGCCGACGCTGAACACGTCACCGTCTCGCGCCGTGGAAACCTCACCAACGCCATCGACGACGCCCTCGCCCGGCTCGGCCTCACCCGCCGTGTGGTGGCGACCGCGCCCACGGAAGGGGCCGCTCTGGAGTTCGCGCGCGGCTCCGACATCCTGATCAGCGTCCCCGAAGCCACCACGCGGTCAGCGGTTGCCGACCTCGGCCTGGTCGTGCTCCCCCTCCCGCTCGATCTGCCGTCGGCACCGATATACCTGTCATGGCATCAGCGCTACGACACCGATCATGCCCACGCCTGGCTGCGCGGACTGGCGCGAACCGCGCTGGCCGGGTGCGGAGCGTCGTAGTCGGCGCCGTGGCTGCGTCACTCATACGTCCACGGTCCACGCGACCACCACGGCGATCTGCTTGAACGTCAGCAGCGGCTTGTCCGTGCGGTTGCTGGCCGTGGAGGCGGCCAGACCGACGCCTGCGGCTCACCATCGCGGCTCGCCGGTGCGCAGATCAATCTCACCGGGATTTCCTGTACCTCAACTACTTTCCAGGAGTCGGCCGTTCACTGGCGCGGGACCTACCGCCCTCAAGCCATAACAAGGGCGAGTTCGGCCGCCAGACGCCCCGCCGCGTGACAGCGCGAGGCTGAGGCCCGGCCCTCCCACACGTTGATACGTATCCCGCCAGACCTGCTTGCCGCGGCCGACCGGGGCGCCAAGCCGGTCGCCCTCACCGCCCGGCGCCGTGCCGAGACACCTCGGCAGGTGGGGCCCTTGTCCATGGACTACCTGCGGGTCCGTGGACAGTGACGTCGAGGGTCTGCTGTCGCTATACGAGCCGAGCAGCGACGGCTCGGCCGCCTCGTGGCCCGGGGACGTCCGCGGACCAAGGTCGAGCCCGCGGCATGGCCACGTGACCTCTGACCTGATCGTCGTGGACACCAGCCGACGACCAGCACCAGGTCGATCGATCGCCGGTGCTCACGCACGGCATGCACGTCGTAGCGCGTGAAATCGCCCGCGATGCAGACCAGGCGCGGGCCGCCCCACCGAACCTGGGACGCCGCCGTCACGCCGAGCCGGCCGCGGACCAGATGCTCGAACTCGGCACGGCGGTCAATCAACCACGCCAGATAAAACAAACCCTGGTCGATGACCCCGGCATCGACACCGCGCTTGTACCCCACGATTGCCGGCGACCCGTTCTCGTCCATTCCGAGCGAATCGATCCGGCTCCCGCGAACCGCATCAGCACTCTCAACAAGTCCTCCGCTGGTTCCCACCACAGCCGGCCGGTACCGGCGCCGGGATCAAGGCGTCTCTGATCGAAGACGAGTGCCCGCACGCCGGCCTCCCCTGCCGGCTTTACGGGCGCGCTCACACCTGCGCGTAACCACCGTCGGCGAAGAGTTCGGCACCGTTGACGTAACTCGATGCGTCCGAGGCAAGGAACGTCGTCACGGCGGCGATCTCCTCGGGTTCGGCGAGCCGGCCAAGAGGGACGTCGCCTTCGGCCTGCTTGAGAACCTCGGGCGGCACCAGCTCGAGCAGACCCGGGGTGCGTGTACCGCCTGGGGATACGACGTTGACCCGGAAGCCATGGGTGCGCGAGCTGAGGGCCCAACCGCGGGCGAGGTTGCGGACTGCGGCCTTCGACGCCGCGTAGACCTCGAGTCCCTGACTGGGCCGTGTCGTGGCGGTCGATCCTGTGAGAATCACCGAAGCGTTGGCGCTGAGCAGTGGCAGCGCTTGTTGCAGGGTGAAGATCGTTCCCTTGACGTTGGTGGCGAACACCGAGTCGATCAGCTCCTCGGTCACCTCGCCGAACGGAGCCGCGGTGCCGATGCCGGCGTTGGCGACCAGCACGTCGATGCGGCCGGCCTCGTCGCGCACGGTGCTGTAGAACGCGTCGAGGTCTGAGGGCACCGAAATATCACAGACCACGCCAGTTACGGCAGGTCCGAGCTCGGCGGCCGCAGCATCGAGCGCGTCCTTGCGGCGCCCGGTGATGAAAACCTTCGCGCCCTCGTCGCGGAATGCGCGTGCGGTCGCGAATCCGATGCCGGAGCTACCCCCCGTGACCACGGCGACCTTGTCCGTGAGTGACTTGCTCATTCTTCTCACCTCGTTGATTGACCTCCCGATGGTCGTAACGCTACTTGTTACGACCATCTGTTGCAACCTTTGCTGTTACGACTGCGCCGTCGTAACGTAAGGAGTTGCGGCCGAGAGGAGGGGCTCATGAGTGCCAACAGCAGGTTGACCATTGCCGCCCACGCGCTGGCCTGGATCGGCCTATACCAGCGCCAGGGCCATGAAGTCGCCACCTCCGAGCAGATCGCGACCAGCGCGAACACCAACCCCGTGGTGATCAGACGGCTGCTCGGCGAGCTGCGCAGGGCCGGGCTCGTGGAGTCCCGGCGGGGTGTGGGCGCGGGCTGGTCCCTGGCGCGCGAGCTGGGGTCGATGACCCTGCTCGACGTGTACCAGGCAGTGGAACCCGGCCCGCTGTTCGGGTTGCACCGCGCCACCCCGGATCAGGGATGCGTGGTGGGGTACGGCATTCAGCCGGCGATGCAGGGCATCTACGAGGGCATCGAGGAGACCTTGAGGCACGAACTGGCCGGCGTGACGCTCGAGAACGTACTCCGGGACGTACTCGCGGCACCTCCTCGTACAGCGCAGCCTGATGCGGGTCCTGGCGCAGCGGGTGCGGGTCGCCATGCCGGAGTCGCAGGAGAGGCCACCGTCCATGACCGAGAGTGATCCGGCCGCCGCCGCCCGCGTGCCCTGCCTCGTCTGCGGCAATCTGACGCTGACCGAGCGGGGCTTCTACGAGATCTGCCCGGTGTGCGGCTGGGAGGACGACGGGTCGGACTACAGCGACCCGGACCGCTACGTCGGCGGCCCCAACCACGTGTCGCTGCGCGAAGCGCGGCAGAACTACGCCGAGTTCGGGGCGTCGGAGCAGCGCAGGGCCGGCCGGGTGCGGCGCCCGCTCCCGGAGGAACTGCCGGGCGGCTGACGGCAACGGGTCCCCTCCCCTGCCTGCCCTGCCCGCCCGTCACACCCACGACTTCTCGTCGTAGAAAGCCCGCGACAGCCGTACCCGCACCCGCTGGGCGAGGCCGGTTCTGCGGGTCACGCCGTTGTTGTCCGTCGCGGGGCCGAGCTGGAACGGCTGCGGCTGTTCGCCCTGCGTCAGGGTGAACAGTTCGGCAGGCGAAAGCCGCTCGTGCGCACCTCGACGAACTCGCCGTGCGGCAGCCGCTTGACGATGCCGGTCTCCCTGCCGTGCAGCACCTTCTCCCGGTCGCGCTGCCGCAGTCCCAGACAGACGCGTCGGGTCACGACGAAGACGATCACCGGCATGCACGGCGGGAGAGCCACCGCAGTGACCTCTACGGCAGACCGTCGTTGAGCAGGCCCCGTAGCGGAGCCCTGGGAACGCCTCCCCGTTCGTTCCCAGGGCTTCGAGCTGTGCGCGGCCGGTGCGCATCCCGGGCTGGGGCCCTTGAACGGGCGGACCTCCGGGCGGGGGTGAGGCCGGCCCGTTCGAGGGCACCGATGTGACAGGACTATCAGCGGCGTCTTCTGAAATGGCCGTCCTGATACAGCTTGTAGATGACCACTGAGGCCATGACGAACCACACGGCCAGGAACGCCCACTTGAACCATGGGGGTCCGTCCGGCCTGTTGTCCTGGGCCAGCTCCGAGGCGGCCACGATGAGGGGCTTCATACCTGTCCGATGCCCGGTCCGCCGACCAGCACGCAGCCTCACCCTGTCCCGCCCTCTTACCGAAATCGTTCTGCGATATTGCTGACCTGCAGGGGCCTGTCTAGGCTCCCCGCCGCATGGCGGCCGCGGTAGCAGTTCGCGCCTGTTTCACGTTGCCTGTTGCGTCGATGCTGACGGCCAGTGAGCGGACCATCCTTTCAGGGTGTTTATCGAGCGGTGTATCTCCTTCGCGCCCTGCTGCGGGCGAAGGTGAAGAGGCGGGTGAGTGGGCATCTGCTCTGCTTGCGCTAGCTCACGGCAAGGTCTGCTGCATTGAGAGAAGAGTGCATGAACCCCCATCTGGTCCACCCCGTCGTGACCTGGCTGCGGCCGAGTATCCGCCTTGCTCTGGAGCGGGGTTCGGTGCCGCTCGTTGGCTATCCTCACCCGCTGCACGAGGTGTGGCCGGTGCGCGAGGATCTGGTCAGGCACTGCCAGAGCAGAAGTCAGTACCTCCCCTCAATGGCTGTCGAAGGCATGGAGGCGATGATCGACGCCTGCGTGACCCTTCTGTGGTGTGAGTGCCGCGGTGCACGTGTTCCGCTGAGCGTCACGGACCGCCATGCAAGGGAGAAGGCCAGCCAGCGGCTGCCGGTATGTCTGATGTCGCCCATGCTGGCCGCAGTGCGGCAATGGGCCGAACATACCCGCCTCCTCGACCAACCTGAGGTGCTCGACGTATGGCTGATGAACATCCTGACCGCCGCGATCAGCGCCCTCGCTGCCCAAGCCGCCCCGGTGATCGCACCTGAGCACGCCGCACTGATCACTGTTGAAGTCAGCGACGCCGGACCGGATCCGGTTCGGCTGGCCTCCGTGTGTTCGCTGCCGTCCAAGGACCTGGGACGCCGCAATTTCGCGCCTCCCGACGACTGGGAGGAACTGTGCGAGGTCCTGGGCTTCGGCTGGCGGACCGGCAACACCCCGACCTGCGTGTACGGCTGGACCGGCTCATGGGCAATGACTTACGGCACTGCCGACCGCGAGGCCATGGGGTGGTTCATGTGCGGAATCGACGACCATGCTCTCGTCGTCAGGGACGGCTTCACCTCCCACGCTATCCACCTTCCCCAGCCCCGCTCAGGGACCGATGATGCTCCGGTCAGCGCGGTCGAGGTCACTGCCGGCGCCATGGACATCGACCTTCAGGAATGTGTGCACGCCCTTACCACGACCGTGCCCGACACCGGCCTGGCTATGCCCGACGGGGTGAGCGACGACCTGTGGTGGCTGGTCAACGGCTATGACTGTGCCGGCCCGGGCTACATCTGGCACGGCCGCGCCCCATTTCCCGACGAGCTCACCGAGATGAGCCTGAGCATCTGGACAGCCGGCTGTTACGACATCCCCTACGACTGCGCCTACGGAAATGTCCTGACCCACGCCCGCTACCTCATCGGCAAGCTCGACGCTCAAGGCGTCGACCGCTCCCTGTCCCACCACGCAATCGCCGGATGCCTTCTGCGCAACGTCACGGGCATCCTGACCGGCACCGACCAGTCATCCGGCTGCCTGGGCACTCTGAACTGGTACCTGTGGGCCTTGGTGATCTCCCGCTACAGCCCTGGGCACCTCCTTGCCGGCGCCGCGCACCAAGTCGCCCCCGAGATCATCACCGCCCTTCGGACAACAACCCCGCACGGTGACCATCTGCCCAGCCGCGAAGCATGGCACCTCGCCTGTCAGGGCTCCAGCAACCCCTGCGCCACCTGCGTCACTCTCCCCCTGGCAGCCGTTCTCGACACCCCCCGCACCGACCACCGTTCGCCCGTGCTCGCCCACCGGGTGCCGCTGGCCCCTGACGTCCTGGGCACCGTCGACGCCAGTCAGGTCGATTGGGAAACCGTGGAAGTCTTCGACCGGTGGATCAGCCAAGCCCTCGGCCTCGCCGCCCACGGAGACCACCAGCCGATCCCCCAACTGGACCACGACAGCAATGACTTCCTGATCCGGCTCATGCGCCTCGCCGTCCAGGACAGGAACAAGGTCCCAGCGACCGTCGCCCTGTGTGCCCTGATCTCCATGGCCGAACGCCGCAACATCTCCCGCCTGCTCGGTGTCCTCAACCTCCGCAGCCGGACCGCGCTTGCACACCGCCACGCCACAGCGATGGGATCCAGTTCACCCACCGGTGAAGTTCCCTGAGACGGATCCGGTGGGCTCGTGGTTCTCGGCATTCATGCCGAGAAGACTGCCGCTGCTGTGTCGCCAATACGTCGCAGCATCTGCGCTCTGGTAGATGTCCGGCCTGACGCGGGTGTCACTGTGCCCGAGGGAGTCACGACATGATCTTCCCGTCGATGACGGCGGTGAGCATGAGGGGGCCGCGCATCGGCGGAAGTCGTGCAGCCGGGATCGACGGAAGGTCGGACGCAGTCCACCGTCATGGCACTGCTGCCTGGTTCCTGCCCCCCCCCCGGCCGCGGCTACCAAGCGAGCCGATACCCAGGCGGAGTGTCTTGTAACGGATACCTGCGATTCATCCTGACTGTGTCACAGGGTGGGTGGGGGTGAACCGGGCTGCTGCGTCTGGCGTTTGATCAATTGAGATCAACAAGGAACAACGCCGAAAGGGCACTCCACATGCGACTCAGCCGTACGCGCACCCGCACGCTCGCCGCTCTGGCCATCCTGAGCGCCGCCGGCCTGTTCCTCACGGCGTGCGACTCCGACTCCGTCGCCGACGCTTCCGGGAGCAACTCCAACTCCAGCGCCAGCGCGAGTCCCGGCGCGAGTGCCGATCCCACCACGAGCGACAGTGACGACAGTGCCAACTCGGGTTCGGACGACGATGCCAATGACGCCGCGGGCAGTGGCACTGACAACGGTCCTGTCGACAACCCCGATGCCCCTGGTGCCGACGGGACGTTCAGTGGCGTACTGACCTACTTGGCACCGGGCAAGCTGCTGGTCGGGGAGCGTGCCTTCTGGGTCGCCGTGGACACCGAAATTGTCGGTGGCGACATCTGCGGAGATCCCGAGACGTCGGAAGCCGAGAAGTGCAGTCCGGACGAGCTTGATGCCGCTGCTAAGAGCGGCAACCTGAATGTCGAAGTGACCATCAAGAAGGGCAACGCCGAGCGCGTCCAGCAGGCCTCGTAGTCGTGGCCGGGCGGCCCGCACCTCGTTGTCCGGCTTGGCCGAGGCTGTCCACGGGTGCGGGCCGTCAGGCGAGGATGACGCTTGGCCACCAGGGTGGGACGTTGCCCTCTCCGCACAGTGGGACCGGGTAAGAGTCCGGCATACCGAGCCATGTGATGACGAACCACGTGAGCCAGAGGGCCACAACGAGGCTTGTGGCCAGGGCAGTTCCTGCAGCCGTCAGTTGGGACGTCAGGCGAACAGGAGCTGAGCTTCTGTGCTGTCGACGAAGGCGCCGGAGGGGTCGGCGGCTGTGAGGGCGGCGCGTAGATCGTGGCCGAAAGCGGCCAACCGGTCACCAAGGACAGCGGGTGAGCAGAAGGCCCTGGTGTACTGCCGGCCGACCACCTCGTCGAGCGTCACGCTGATCGTGTACGGGAAGCGAAGATCCCTGATCCAACTGAACGGTGATCCGGCCCCGCCCCGCAAGCAAGGCAACACGCCGCACGGGGCGTTGTCCGGCTGCGGGCGTTGGAGGTGGGGCTGGGCGTGTCAGGCGCGCTGCACGTGGCGAACCAGCCACATCAGCAGGGCGTCCAGGTCGGCGGCGGCCGAGAGGACCCGCTCCAGCGCCTCGGAGGTATGCAGCCACTCCTCGCAGCCGAGGGGACGGGCGGCGATCAGCGAACGGTGGCGCAGCAGGTTCGTGCGGGAGTGGTCCGTCGGATAGTCGCGCGGGGGGCGTTTCATCACGTCCCCGGAGATGTCGTAGCCCTTCTTCCGCACGTCCTCGACGATGGCGGACAGTTCGCGGCCGCTCCCCTCGGAGGCCACGGCTTTGCGGAACATGTCCACCTGGCCGGGATCGGGGTACCACCAGGCGCCCTGGATCCGCAGACCGTCCAGGTCGAACCGGAGACCGATCTCGATCTTGCGGCCGAGCCGGATCACCGCGCCCTGGTGCTGCCACCACCAGGAGCCGGTGCGGTAGTGCCAGACGGAGAAGTCCTCGTACCGAGGGTCGGTGTCCGCGACCTCGTTGAGCAGGGCGATCATCGGCTGCCGGACCAGGCGTTCGCGGTCCGCGCGGTAGCGCTCGCGGGTCGCATGCGTCGGTTCGCCCTGGAGCTGCAACAACACGTCCATGGCCCGCTCCGGCCAGCCGGCGAACTGTCCGCGCATGCCCGCAGGATAGCTCACCCATGATCCGCGCGCGGGGAGAGTAAGACGGGCAGCGAGACGTAACCCCAGACACGGTGGGAGGTGCTGCGGCGGGCTGAGGGCTCCGCTGCCGGGAACGTAGATCGGTGTCAACGAGGTTACGACCCCTCCGAACCCTCCGTGAAGACGGTGGCGTGGTCGGCGGCCCACTGGCGAAACGTTCGCGGCGCCGTCCCGAGGATGTCGGCCACCGCAGTGGTGATGTACGCGGGCTGTCCGACCGCCGCACTCCACGCGGTGAGCAGCATGTCGACGACCGAGCTGGGCGCCGTCCCCTCCGACAGGCTCCGGAACTCGTCCGGCGTCATCTCCTGGAATGCGATCCGGCGCCCCAAGGCGTCAGCGATAACGTCCACCTGCGCGGCGTGGGTCAGCGATTCGGGGCCCGTAAGGACGTAGTCGCCTCCGACGTATCCGTCCTGATACAGCGTCCGCGCCGCGACGGCTGCGACGTCGCGGTCGTCGACGGGTGCCGTCTCGGCAGCGCCGTAAGGCCACCGGACTACCTCACCGGCCCGGATGACGGGCACCCACCAGGCCAGCGAGTTCGACGCAAGCATCCCAGGCCGGATGATCGTCGACTCGAGTCCGGTGGCCCCGATGAGCCGCTCGATGTCGGCGTGCAGCATCGCCATGGGATTGGGCTGCTGGAAGAAGGGGTGCGGCGTCTGGTGCGGGGAGGAGAGAAAGACGACCCGCTGCACGTGGACTGCCAGCCGCTCGACGACTGCCGCGGCGGTCTGAGGCGGAGCGGTCCACACGAGGAAGACCGCACCGACTCCATCCAATGCCGGGTCGAGCGACTCGGGCACAGTGAGGTCGCCGGTGAAGACCTCGGCCTTCGCAGGCAGCTTCGCCGCCGCCTCGGAGCGATGGGTGAGGGCGCGGACCGGCACACCCGCGTCGAGGAGACGGTCGATGACGACGCGGCCGACCCGACCCGTCGCCCCGGTTACGAGCACGGGAGGAATGTCTATCTGATTCATGTCACCCATGGAAACGTTACTCAGTTAAAAAAGCAACTCGGTCATAAATGTTACTCTGGTCATATGAGCGAGCCGACCGGACTCAGGGCACGCAAGAAGGAACGGACGCGCGACGCCATCGGCGACACGGCCGTCGCGCTGTTCTTGGAGCGCGGCTTCGACCGCGTCTCGGTCAACGACATCGCCGCTGCGGCCGAGATCTCCAAGCCGACCCTCTTCCGGTACTTCCCCACCAAGGAAGACCTGGTGCTGCACCGGTTCGCGGACCACCAGGGCGAGGCGGCACGCGTCCTACGTGACCGCAGGTCCGGCATCAAGCCGATGACGGCGCTGCACCGCCACTTCCGGGACGGCCTCGATCGGTACGATCCCGTCACCGGCCTCAACGATCATCCCGAGGTGGTGGCGTTCCATCGGCTGGTCTTCACCACACCGAGCCTGGCGGGACGGCTCACGCGGTACCAACTCGAGGATGAGGAGGCACTGGCAGACGCCCTCGGCGAAGGCATCCAGGCACGCCTGCGAGCCGCCCAGGTACTCGCGGTCCAACGGGTGCTCGCCCGGACCAACTGGCAGAAGATCGCCGACGGTCGAATCGCCCACGACGTCCACCCCGAGGCCGTAGCCGATGCCGACCAGGCATTCAGCCAACTGCAGTGACAGGCGACGCTCCCGGTCGAAAAAGGCTCCGCAGCCCAGTGCACGCGTCGCCACGGGCCACCGGCCAGGGCCGCCTCTGCGGGGGCGCTGCGCAGGAGTTGACCCGCGATCACGGCCGTGCGCTGGAGGGCTCCAGGCACAGTCCGATCCGGGTACGAGTGGGTGGATCTGTCACCGCACCATGCGCGGCATTCACGGGGTCGGCTCCATCGTGATCTGCTTGAGCTCCATCCGCCCGGCGACGACACCGCTTTCGAAGGTTGCCCGATACGGGTGCGTCGTCACCGTCACGGCCAGCTCAATCAGCCGCTCCCGGAACCGTGCCACCTCCGCCTTCTGGGCGTCGGTGTAGCCGGGCCTGTCGGGGAATTCGGCCCGGTAGTGGTCGCTGTAGAGGACCTTGTCGCCCGACCAGCCGGGGGCGGCGGCTGAGCCGGGCCGGATCGGTCAGCACGGCTATGGAGATCGTCCTTGCCCTCAGCGATGGCTACGACGTAGAGCGCTAAACCGTAGGTACACGCATCAGCACGAAGGCCTGAACGTCAGTCAACTGGCGGCGGTGCGGTGGTGTTCGGCGTTGATGCGTTTCGCTTCTTCGAGCTGGTCTTCGAGGATGACGATGCGGCACGCGGCCTCGATCGGGGTGCCCTGGTCGACGAGTTCCCGGGCGCGCGCCGCGATGCGCAGTTGGTAGCGGGAGTAGCGGCGGTGTCCGCCCTGGGAGCGCAGGGGGGTGATGAGGCGGGCCTCGCCGATGGCGCGGAGGAAGCCCTGGGTGGTGTTGAGCATCTCGGCGGCCCGGCCCATGGTGTAGGCGGGGTAGTCGTCGTCGTCAAGACGGCTGAACGAGTCGTCTGCTGTCATCTCGCCTCTCTGTGGAACACGCTGGAGGGGCCTTGGTGCCGTACGGCACCAAGGCCCCGAAGGAACTGCTACACCATCTGCCGGCCGACTACCGCGCCGGCCTTCTGTGTCCGCACACCCACCCGGGAGAGGACGGGACTTGCGGGGATCGCGGTTGCTTGACCGGAGACCACCTCACTATCGATGTCCTGCGGTACCCGGGCTCACGTCATCCACCCGGGCGATCCTGATGGCGCCTGGCTCCTCCGTTCTTCCCTCTGGACCAACTCACTTCGTACTGCTGATACTTCGCACTACTCGTACTGCGTACTGCTGGTGACCTGGCACAAGCGTCACTCTTCGGCAGCCAGCCCCGTCGCCTCTCCTGCGTCCGCTCCGGCTTAGAACCCCACTGCCGAACTTCCCGGTGCGCGCGCCCGCAGCCGGCGCCTTCACCAGGGTGCTGCTCACTTACCCACACTGCTGGATACTGCGAACTGCACCTGCGCGTACCGCCATTGCGGTACCGCTCGCGGCGGCCCCTGATCACTGCGGGCCACCCGGTCCGGTCGTCAGCCCCGTCGCCGTCCTGCAAAAACCCTGGCTTCGAAACTCCACCACCGCACCGCTCTGCGTACTGCAACTACCTGCACTACTGCCCGGCAGTTCGTCCCTGCCGGGCCTTCCTGATCTCGGCTACGAGAGAAACCATAACCACACCACCCACCAATGTCTACTCCAGCCAACATAGATTTTCGCGTCTTCGTCAGCGAGGTAATTGAGCCTCGTCGGGTTGAAGGGTCGCTGGGCGGGCAGAACGGGTGGGTACGCAGGACCGGCCGTGGACGAGCCAAAGAACAGGGTGAGTTTGATGGAGACGATGTGCGTCGACACCGAAGCCGTTCGCTCCGCGACCGCCGTCTCCGACGCACGGGAGCGCACGCGGGCCTTCCTCGAAACCCTCCGACAGCGGGCCCTCGACGCCGAGGCGGCCGACACCATCGTCCTGGTCGTCTCCGAACTCGTCACCAACGCCCTGCGGCACGGCGGCGGTACCTACACCCTGCGCCTGACCGCCCACCCCGACTATGTCGAGGTGGCCGTCGATGACCCCAGCCCGCAGGAACCGCGCATGCGCACACCCGACCTGAACGGTGGGACCGGAGGCTTCGGCTGGGCGATGGTCAACCACCTCGCCCACGCCACCACGGTGACCCGCCGGCCGTCCGGCGGCAAGACGGTAAGCGCCCTCCTCCCCCGCTAGCACCAACATTTCGCATGCCACCCGCGGGCCGAGATGAGCCAGAGCACTCCGGATGTCCCGCCGGTGCCGGGCCCTCTCTTCCCCTCGATTCAGCTTCGCCGGACCTCCCGGGAGACCCGCGCAGTCGAGGAAGCGATCTGGGCGTCTCCTCCGCATCCGGCCGATGTCGGCGGCCTGGCTGACGGAGTCCCAGCCCAGCCGTGCGCAGTCCAAGATACGGCGCTGGTGGCCGCGGGCGTAGCTGCGCATGAGGTGGAACGCGGCGTCGGGGTCGGTGTTCCAGCGCTCGGAGAGAACGCCTTTGGCCTGCTCGATAAGGACGCGGCTGGTGAGCGCCTGCTCCATCTGCACCTTTTCGTGATGCCCCGGTCAAGACCGCGCTGCTGCAGGAGGACGACGGCGGCGACATCGGCCAGTGCCTGGGCGAGGGACGCATCCCGCTCGCCCAGGCACTGCCGGCTGGTGTGGAGGAGATTCATCGCTCCCACGGCACGGTTGCGCAGCCGAAGCGGGAAGACGTGGGAGGTCTGAAAGCCGTTCCGACAGGCCCGGGCGGCGTAGGCGGGCCACGTCGCCGTAGCCGTGGGGTTACTCAAGTCGATGTCGAGGCAAGCGGTTTCGCTGCGGTAAGTCTCGACGCAGGGGCCCTGGTCGTACTGAAGGGCGAAAAGTTTCAACAGGTGCGCGTTGTCGTCGGACGCTGCGACGGTGTCGAGGATGCCTTTCTCACTGGCCGGGAGGATGCCGGCGGCTGAGACTCCAAGCAGGTTGACGCAGAGCGCACATGACTCCTGGAGAAACTCGACGGGATCGAAGTCATCGATCAGGGAGTCAGCGATCGTCACGACGTCCGACGATATCTACCATTCGGGGCACATGGAAAAATCCCCTACCCTCTCCGGATGAACCGGGTTTGGGGCCGTGCCCAGCGGAAGACGCAGGAACCGACATCTTCCGGGACGTCCCGTTGGGGCTGCCACGGCCTGCAGGTGTGAGTACGCAGTGATCATTCTTCGACGAGCAGTCCGGCGCGGAGTTGGGTCAGTGTGCGCGACAGAATCCGTGAGACGTGCATCTGGGAGATGCCCAGCCGCTCGCCGATCTCGGCCTGGGTCAGTTCCTGGCCGAAGCGCAGCTCCAGGATGAGGCGTTCGCGCTCGTCGAGGGTGGCCAGAAGCGGTGCGAGGCTGTGGAAGTCCTCGATGAGTTCCATGGCGGGATCGCAGGCTCCGACGAAGTCGGCGAGCGATGTGGTTCGCGGCTCGGAACTGGAGTCGGTGGGCAGGTCGAGGGAGTCGCTGTTGTAGCCGTTGGACGCGATCAGGCCCTCGATGACCTCGTTCTCGGTCAGCCTCATGTGCGCGGCGAGCTCGCGCACCGTGGGGTCGCGGTCCAGGATGACTGCCAGTTGGTCTTTGGCACGCGCGAGTTCGACGCGCAGCACCTGCAGTCGGCGCGGTACGTGGACGGCCCAGGTGGTGTCGCGGAAGAACCGCTTGATCTCGCCGGTGATGTAGGGGATCGCGAACGTGGTGAATTCCACCTCGCGCGAGAGTTCGAACCGGTCGATCGCCTTGATCAGCCCGATCGTTCCGACCTGCACGATGTCTTCCATCTGATCCGCCCGGTTGCGGAAGCGCTTCGCCGCGAACTTGACCAGGGACAGGTTCATCTCGATCAGGGTGTTGCGGACGTCCTGGTATTCGCGGGTGCCTTCCTCCAGCGCCTGGAGCCGGTCGAAGAACAGCTTCGACAGGTCCCGGGCATCCTTCGGTGCGATCTTCTGCGCGTCCTCGATCTGCGGCAGGCCGCCGGTCCGGGCATCACCCTCGGATATTCCGGCCGCTTCCCCGACCAGAACCGCGGACGGACCCGACATACGCGTGGACATGGTTCCTCTTCGAGTCAGGGTGGTGACGTTTCGGGGCGGCTGGTTCCCGGCCGACCCGTCCGTACACGTGAAGGACAAGGGAAAATCAGCGCTGTCATGCACCGGCGACGCCGACTGGGCCACCGCTCGGCCCCGGGTGTCAGGCAGGGGTCTCAGGCGGCCTGGACCAGCTCCGCCCGTCCGAACAGCAGCGCGTAGCCGGCGGGGAGCCTTCCGAGAACACGGCTAAGGAGGCCGGGGCCGGCGAGGGCGCCGAGCGCGCTGAAGACCGAGCCGGCGTCCCACCGCGCGACGGCGGGAGTGGTGCCGGTGCGGGTGGCAAGGTCTTTGACGAAGCCCCAGCCGGTGAGCGGCTCAGCAGCAGGCACCTGCGCGGTAAAAACCAGGGCCGCCTCGATGGGGAGGCAGGCTGTGAGAGCGGAGCGTTCCTGGCCGGTCAGTTGCCGGCCAAGGCCCGCAAGCACAGCCCGTGCCGCGTGCTCGGCACGTTCCCGGGTGGGATAGGCGCCCTCGTACCGGATCTTCTCCAGCATCTCTTCGTACGACATCGCCGCAGGGTCCTGGGTCGGCTCGGGGCGGTACATCTCTCAGCTCACCTTTCTCACAGCAGAAGTTCGACGCCGATGTCGGACAGGCTGCGGACACCAGCGCGTGGAGGACCGGAGAGGTCAGTCGGTGAATCGACGAGGCTCGCCAGTGTCAGTGGGGGACGGGATGCGGGGATCGTGTCCCGCCCCCCACTGTCGGAGGGCCCGGCTCAGCCGGAGATCTCCCGCCGACCGCTGGCCCCGCCGATGGTGATCTTGCGGGGCTTGGCGCGCTCAGCGATCGGGATCCGCAGCGTCAGAACACCCGCCTCGCAGTTGGCCTCGATGCGTTCCGTATCCAGCGTGTCGGCAAGAACGATCTGCCGGGAGAACACACCCAGGGGCCGCTCGGCCAGTTCCATCTGCACGGTGTCGGCCCCGCCCACCGGGCGGCGCTCAGCCCTGACGGTGAGCATATTCCGCTCCACGTCGATGTCGATCGCGTCCGGCGTGACACCGGGAAGATCGAAGACCACGACGTAGTCGTCACCGTCACGGTATGCGTCCATCGGCATCGCGGCCGGCCGCGAAGACGTACCAGAGCCCATCAACTGCTGCGTGAGCCGGTCGAGTTCACGGAAAGGGTCAGTGCGCATCAGCATCGCGAAACACCTCCAAAGTCCGGGCAGTACCGCCCATGCGCTTCACCTGGAATCCGTTGTAGCATGTCATCCAATGGATGACAAGAACGGTGTCGTCGATAGGGTGACAACACCGGAGGAGGTTCGAATGCCAGCACCGAATCCGCCCACCCCACCCCGGACGGACAAGCAGAGCCCGGTCTCCTTCCTCGCCGCCGCGGCCGCCCTGGAAGCGATCGGCAAAGCCGTTGAGGCCGCCCAGAACCACACCTCCGAGCGGCCTGACACCCCTGTCGCAGACCCCCAGGACGCTCTGAATTCCCTACTGCTGCTGCGCCAGGTACGTGAACAGCTCGCCGGATGGGAGACGGGCCTGGTCGAAACGGCACGCCACGCTGGTGCGAGCTGGGCGGACCTCGCCCACCCCCTCGGCGTCGCCAGCCGACAAGCCGCCGAACGCCGCTACCTGCGACAGCGCCCCGGAGCCGCCGGAAGCACCGGCGAACAGCGCGTACAGGCAACACGCGACCGCCGGGCCGCAGACCGCAACGTCACCACCTGGGCCCGCGACAACGCAGCCGACCTACGCCGCCTCGCCGGCCAAATCACCGCCCTCACCGACCTACCGGCCACCGCGAGGGACCCGATCCGCCACCTGCACCAGGCCCTCGCCGACAACGACCCCGCCGAACTCCTGGCCCCCCTGGCCGCCACCGCCCCGCACCTGCGACCCCGCCACCCCGAACTCGCCGACCACGTCGACACCCTCACCGACCACACCCACCACCTGCGCCACCCCAACGACCACTGACCCACAATCCGACCAGCCACCACTACCGGCCGAATTCCCCGACAGCCGTGACCACTCCGAGGCAGAAGGGGGAGGTAGCGCGGTTCCAGGAACGACTGACCGGACTGACCGCGACGGAAACGACGCACTAGGTGCAGACCCGAGCGGGAGAGCCGGAGTTGAGGAACACGGCGTGCCCCCCCAAGCCGCCATCACCGCTATCTGGGACGGCACCGAACGCATCACCAAAACTGCCCTCGATGCGGTACAACTCGACTACCTCGCCGAAACCCACCACCGCCCCCGCACCCGCTAACCCCACCCATCACACAGACAAAAGAAGCAGCAACACCCCAGGCCAGCCAGCACCCCACACACCAACACGCCCCCCTTCCAGCGTCAGGACCCCGTCCAGGACGGCCGGTTGCACGCTCTGTCGCATCATGACGCCTGCCCGTTCAGAACCGCGCGGACCGCGGTCAGGTCCTGGTCGCCGAGGCCGGCGCCCGCGGCGCGGGTATAAATCTGCTCGACCCTCGCCAACAGCAGGTCCGGTACTCCCGCAGACGCCGCGGCGGTGCGTATGTGGGCGAGATCCTTGACCGCGGCGCGGACCGGGCTGAGCACCGCGTCGCTCGCGCCGGCCAGTTGGGCCGAGCGGTAGTGCAGGTACGCGCTGTCGGCGTTCGAGCCGCTCACGGCGCGCAGGAAGAGCCGGGAGTGAGTAAACAGACGAACTCCTCAGTGCGCTCGAGCGGATGCTGAAGGTCGTCCGGGAACGGGCCGGGTGGCGGCCGACCATGGTGTCTGCCCTTGGCGGACCGGGTGCTGCTGGTGGCTGTGTATCAGCGCACGAACGAACCTCACGATGCGCCAGCTTGACCGTCCTCGGCGACGGCGCGTACATCAACACCGGACTCGTCGTCCCGCACCGCAAACGCCCCGGCCGGGCCCTGCTGCCAGGCGGGGAAGAAGACAACACCGAACACCGACGGGTACGTGCCCGCGTCGAGCATGCCTTCGCCGGCATGAAGCACTAACGGAGTCCGTTCCCGCGGCAAGAGCTTTGGCAGCGTTCAGCGGCACCTCAACCGCAAGGTCTGCCGCCGATCTTCAAACCCCGCGAGCGAATGAAGCGATCGAACGAGGACGGGCTTCCTCAAGCAGCTTGACGCGGTGCCGCAGTCTCGGGCCGTCCGGGACCGCGCCTCGGGAAGAGATCCGCAGTTAAGGAACGATCGTTCTTGACTGATCGTTCCTTAACTGCCTATCGTAGGAGTCATGGGCAGGCCGAGAGCATTCGACGAGGACGAGGCGGTGCGTGCGGCCGTGGCGCTGTTCGGCCGGCGCGCGTATGACGGTGTATCTGTTGACGACCTCGTCGCGCACCTAGGCGTGCATCGCAACAGTCTGTACAAGACGTTCGGCAGCAAGCGCGGCCTCTACCTGATCGCTCTGCGCCGCCACCTCGCCGACGATGTTCACTCGTTGCTCGACGCCCTCGCCGGGGCAACGGATGCAGGGGCGGTGCTGCGGCTCGTCACGTCGGCGGACCTTGGCCTGCTTCTCCTCGCGGCGATCGAACGCGCACCGGTCGACGAGGAGGTCGCCATCGAGGTGACGGCCGCGTTGACCGCCGTCGACCAGGCGATCGCCGACGCACTCGGCGTTCCCGCCGACCTGGCCGCCGCCCTCACGGCCGCCGCGCTGGGCCTCCTCCTGCGCGGCAACCCCGACAAAGTCGCCGCCGCGCTGACCCAGCGCCTCGGCCCTCTCACCTGAAAAGGGAACCTGACATGGCACTGATACGTATCGTCGGCGACGACCTCGTCGTCGTGCTGGAGGGTCTCGACAAGCTCTGGGCCTTCAAGCGCCGCCTGACCATCCCGCTGGCCAACGTCCGTGGTGCGACCGCCGATCCCGGTATTGCCACCGACTCCAAGGGGATCCGTGCGCCGGGCTCCCACGTACCCGGTGTGATCACCGCAGGCACATTCCATCAGGATGGTGACAAGGTCTTCTGGGACGTCAAGGATCCGTCGAAGGCTGTCGTGGTCGAACTCGCCGACGAGAAGTACGCCCGCCTGGTTGTCCAGGTCGACGACCCCCGCGCGACTGTTGCCCTGGTCGAGAACGCCCTTGTCTGACGGAAGTAGGGCCACTGTTTCGCCACTTGGCAGCCGCCTTGATGGCTCTGGCCGTCGGCACCGCCACGCCGGCCGGGGCGACGCCCGGTCTCGTGCTTGCCGCCGACCGCGAGGTGGTCTTCACGTCCGACGGAACGACCGCGTACGGCACCCTGCACGTTCCCGAGCATCGTGCGGGGCAACGGCTGCGGGCGGCAATGCTGCTGCCCGGCAGCGGTCCCACCGACCGCGACGGTGCCGGTCGCCGCTGATGATTGCCCCGTCCCGACCACGGACGCGCAGTTGCTGCCACGATGCCGCGAGCACCGAGTCGTACGGACCGCCCGGCGGCTCCCAGCTGCACCAGGTGCGCTCCGGCGGACTGTTCGGTCCACTCGGCGCGTCCACGACGATCACCGAGGGCGGCGGGGCCCCTGCGCAGGGGCGCCAGAGCCGGTAGGCGAGCGACAGCCCGGCCGCTCCCCCGCCCGCAAGGACGACATTCGCGTCCGTGACGGGCACCCTGATCTCCCTTCCAGCGCACGGGTGTACCGAGCGTCCTCCCCGGTACAGGTGTGTTGCCGATACTTCCCCAGAACGGGCCTTCACGTCAGGCTTTGCTTTTGCGGGGCCGGCTCAGCACTCCCGGCCACCAGGCGCGGCCGCCGATGTCGCGGACCAGGGCGGGGACCAGCAGGGAGCGGACCACCAGGGTGTCCAGCAGTACGCCGAAGGCCACGATGAAGGCGATCTGGGTCAGGAACGCCAGGGGGATGACAACCAGTGCGGCGAAGGTCGCCGCGAGCACGACGCCGGCCGAGGTGATGACTCCGCCGGTGGCGATCAGACCGCGCAGTACCCCTTCCCGTGGGCCGTGTCGGAGCGACTCCTCGCGCACCCGGGTCATCAGGAAGATGTTGTAGTCCACGCCGAGGGCGACGAGGAAGACGAATCCGTACAGAGGCACCGAGGAGTCGGTGCCGCTGAACCCGAAGCCGTGACGGAACACCAGTGCCGAAACGCCGAGCGTCGCGGCGAAGTTGAGTGCGACGGTGACGACCAGGAGCAACGGCATCAGCAAGGACCGCAGCAGCCCTATGAGGATGACAAGGATGATGAGCAGCACGACGGGGACGATGACAAGCCGGTCGTGTGCCGCGGTCTTCTGCGTGTCGTACTGCTGAGCTGTGTAGCCGCCCACCAGCGTCCGCGGTTCGCCCATGCCCCGTACCGTGTTCCGCAGGCGCTGGACCGTCGCCTTGGCCCTGTCGCTGTCCGGGGCGTCCTGGAGAGTCACCTCGATCTGGACGCGTCCCGCGGCTTCCTGCGGAGGGCCGCCCGGCTTGCCGCCGGCGCCGAGCGGCGCCGCCTCGCTCACGCCGGGGGTGCGGGCTGCCGCGGCTGTCACCGCACGCTCCTTGGCGGCAGGCGCGATCAGAACGACAGGCTGTCCTGATCCGCCGGGGAAGTGGGCGTCGAGGGATTTCTGCGCCTCGACGGAGGACGCCCTGTTGACGAACGTCTCGTCCAGGGGCACGCCTTCGGAGCGGAGGGTCGGTGCGAACGCGGCGAAGACCGCGAGAAGGATCAGCGTGCCGGCCCAGACGATACGGGGACGGCGGTCGATCCGTGCTGCCACGCGCCGCCACAGCCCGTGCCCGCCGCTGTCCGCGTCGGACGGGCGGGGCTTGGTGGGCCAGTACGCGGCGCGGCCCAGCAACAGGAGGACCGCGGGCAGGAAGGTCAGCGTGACCAGCACCGCGCACCCGATGCCGATGGCGCCGACGGGCCCCAGCGCGCGGTTGTTGGTGAGATCACTCAGCAGCAGGGCGAGCAGCCCCAGAGCCACGGTGGCGGCACTGGCGGTGATCGCCGCGACGGAGCGTCGCAGGGCGGCTCGCGCGGCGGCGAACCGGCGGCCGCTCACGGCGAGTTCCTCCCGGAACCTGGCGGTGAGCAGCAATGCGTAGTCGGTCGCGGCGCCGATCACCAGGATGGAAAGGATGCCCTGCACCTGCCCGTCGACGCGTACAGCGTGGTGATCGGCCAGCGCGTACACCACCGCGGAGGCAAGCCCCAGGGCGAACACAGCGCTGAGGATGATCAGGAATGGCATCAGGATGCTGCGGTAGACCAGCAGGAGAATCACCAGAACCGCGAGCAGCGCGACGCCGAGCAGCAGACCGTCGATGCCCGCGAACGCGTCGGACAGATCGGCCTGGGTAGCGGCGGGGCCGGCCACCTGCGCCCGGGTGCCGGTCACGGAACCTGCCGCACTCTTCAGCTTCTTGACCACGTCGGGGAGTTCGCTTCCCAGATCGGGCCGGAGTTGGACCACTCCCTGAAGCGCGCGGCCGTCCTTGGAGACAAAGACGGGAGAGGGCTTGCCCACCACGCCGTCGACCGAGGTCGCCGCGGTCAGAGCCCTGGTCGCCTGGTCGCGTTGGGCGGGATTGATCGCGGCGGCCTCGGTCGTCCACACCACGATGGCCGGCAGAGTCTCGGCTTGGTGAAATTGCTTCTGTGCGTCCAGGACGCGAGTGGATTCCGCGCTCTGCGGCAGGAAGGCGGCCTGGTCGTTGGTCGACACCTCGCTGAGCCTGCCCGCGTACGGCCCGAACGCCGCGCCGATACCCACCCAGGCCACGACGAGCACGACCGGGATCAGCCAGCGGACGAATCGGGGGGTGGTTGCCATGAACTCTCCTAGGCGGGCGCGGCACAGGCATCACTCAATCATGAAGTATCTCAACGATTGAGTTTCTATAGACTGTACGCATGCCACCCCGCGACGAGGGCAAACATGCCGTCAGTGACGAAGCCGACCTCCGCGCCTTCGCCGTGCAACTACGCCTCATGAACAGCGAGTTCAACCGGGTGGCCCACGACTTCGCGCTGTCCCGGGGGCTGCACCCCACCGACGTGGAGGCACTGGTCGCCATCATGGACGCCCCGGCCGCACAGGGGGCCGCCATGACGCCAACCGGCCTGCGCGACCATCTACGACTCACCTCGGGCGCCGTCAGCGCTTGCCTCGACCGCCTGGAACGCGCCGGGCACATCCGGCGCTCACGCGACAACCAGGACCGCCGCGTCGTCCATCTCGACCACCAGCCGGCCGCCGCAGACGTGGCGCGCGCCTTCTTCCAGCCGCTGGCAGACAGCACCCGGGCGGCTCTGGCCGGCGCCTCCGCCGACGAGCGGCGCACCATCCTCACCTTCCTCAGCACCCTGAACGCCGAACTCCGCGACCGGCGGGCGGGTCCGGAGACCTGATCGCCGGTGCGGAAATGAGGAAGAAGCTCACCGTCCGGAATGTCCTTCGCAGCTTACCGCCGACACCTCCTCATTTGAGTTGATCATCACCATTGGTACGCTTATCGCCGTTTTCCTGTCCGGGGCGTTGCGTGGCCCTGGCGGTAGCCGGCCGAGGATCGGCGCAGAGCGTCACGGACGGTCGCCCGTGCCTCCACTCGTGGGGGCGGCAGCCTGCTGGCGGCCGCCTGGGCGCGGGGTCTCGGTGGCGTCCCGGATGCTGTCGCGGGCGGCGGCCGCCACCGCCTCGGCGGTGATGCCGAATTCGGTGTAGAGCGTCTGGTAGTCGGCGGAAGCGCCGTAGTGCTCAAGGCTGATGATCCGTCCCGCGTCTCCGACCACGTCGCGCCAGCCCTGGCCGACGGCAGCCTCGACACTGACCCGAGCCCGGACCTCGGGCGGCAGGACTTCATCCTGGTAAGCCAGTGGTTGGGCGGCGAACCATTCCCGGCACGGCATGGAAACCACGCGCACCGCCAGACCGTCCGCTGCCAGCAGGGCGCGGGCGTCCAGGGCAATCTGCACCTCCGAGCCCGTCGCGACGAGGATGACGTCCGGTGTCGAACTCCCCTCGCTTTCGGCAAGGACGTACCCGCCGCGGGCCGCGTTCGAAGCGGCGGCGAACTCACCGCTCCCCCGATCCAGGACCGGCAGGTTCTGGCGGGTGAGGATCAGCCCGGCGGGCCGGTCGGTGTGCTCCAGGACGGTGCGCCAGCAGGCGGCGGTCTCATTCGCGTCGGCGGGCCGTACGACATCCAGGCCCGGGATGGCGCGCAGTGCGGCGAGGTGCTCGACGGGCTGGTGTGTCGGGCCGTCCTCGCCCAGACCGATCGAGTCGTGGGTCCACACGTACGTCGCGGGCAACCGCATCAGGGCTGCCAGCCGGACCGCGGGGCGCATGTAGTCCGAGAAGGTGAGGAACGTGCCGCCGTACGGGCGTGTCAGGCTTTGCAGCGCGATGCCGTTCAGTACCGCGCCCATCGCGTGCTCGCGAATGCCGAAGTGCAGGGTGCGCCCGTACGGGTCGCCCTTCCACTCCTTGGTCTGCCGGTCGGCCGGCAGGAAGGACGGCTCGCCCTCCATCGTGGTGTTGTTGCTCTCGGCGAGGTCGGCCGATCCTCCCCATAGCTCAGGCAGGACGTCCGCGACGGCGTTGAGCACCGCGGCGGATGCCTTGCGGGTGGCCATCCCCTTGGAGTCGGCAGGGAATTGGGGCAGCGTCTCGGCCCACCCTTCCGGCAACTCCTTTGCCTGCAGCCGGTCGAGCAGCGCGGCGCGCGCGGGGTTGGCCTCGCGCCAGGCGGTGAACTGGTCCTGCCATTGGGCGTGCACGTCGTGGCCGCGATCTGACGCCTCGCGCGTCCGCGCCAGGACCTCGTCCTCCACCACGAACGTGCGCGCGGGGTCGAATCCCAACAGCTCCTTCGTCGCGGCGACTTCATCGTCGCCCAGCGCCGAGCCATGCGCCTTTCCGGTGTTCTGCTTGGTGGGGGCGGGCCAGCCGATCAGGGTACGCAGCATGATCAGCGAGGGGCGGCCGGTTTCCGCCTTGGCCGCCTCGATCGCGGCCAGCAGCGCGTCCACGTCTTCGACGTAGTCGCCGGTGCGGGTCCAGTCCACGGTCTGCACGTGCCAGCCGTAGGCGGCGTAGCGGGCCGGTACGTCTTCGCTGAACGAGACGTTGGTGTCGTCCTCGATGGAGATGTTGTTGGAGTCGTAGAACATCACCAGGTTGCCGAGTTCCTGGTGTCCGGCCAGGGAACTCGCCTCGGCGGTGACGCCCTCCATCAGGTCTCCGTCGGAGGCGATGACGTAGACGTGGTGGTCGAAGGGAGACGCGCCGGGCGCGGCGGCCGGATCGAGGAGGCCACGCTCGCGGCGCGCGGCCATCGCCATACCTACGGCACTGGCCAGGCCCTGCCCCAGCGGTCCGGTGGTGATCTCGACCCCGGGGGTGTGGCGGTGCTCGGGGTGGCCGGGCGTGGCCGACCCCCACGTGCGGTACGCCTGCAGGTCCGGCAGTTCAAGACCGTACCCGGACAGGTAGAGCTGGATGTACAGCGTCAGGCTGGAGTGACCGCACGACAGCACGAAGCGGTCGCGCCCCAGCCACCGGTCGTCGTTCGGGTCATGGCGCATCACCTTCTGAAACAACAGGTAGCCCAGCGGCGCCAGGCTCATCGCCGTACCGGGGTGACCGTTGCCGACCTTCTGCACGGCGTCGGCGGCGAGCAGCCGAACCGTGTCCACCGCTCGCACATCCACCGCGTCCCAGCCCACCTGGCCGCTCACGGGCTGACTTACGCCTCGATCGCGAGTCGCGGAGGGTTCATTACCTGATGTCTCGTTCGCCATGAAGACTCCTTAATTGCGTATGAAACTTACGTTACATCCCTGGCGTATCAGGCCCATGATCTGTGCCGACGCCGGTGAGGCCACCTCACGGGCCGCTCCGTCGGGATCCCTTTGGCACCGGGTGCCCGCAGGCACTCCGCCAGCACTCATCCGTCGAGCAAAAAGTGCGGTCAGCACTCGCAAGAGGGACACCATCCGCCCGTCCGTCGGATCGGCGTAGTGGCCGTAGCCGTAGTGATCAGCGCGCCCCACGCTGAGTGGGGGGTGGGAGATCTGCCAGTGGTCGGCCGCCACCCCCAGAGCCGTGGTGACGAGTTCTTGAACATGCGCCGTGGACAGAGTGCCCGCTCGCGTCGGACGTAGGAGGCCGGCCCACAGCCGCTGCCTGTGCCCGGCCGGGGACAGGCAGCGGCCGGACGGCGGCTGCGGTTGTGGGCTCAGGTCGTGCGGGGGCTCTGCAGTATTCGCAGGCTGTGAGCCGGAAGAGTCAGCGTGGTGTCCGACGCCGTCGCCCCGGCTTCCGGGGCCAGGGGTTCTGCGGTGTCCACCACGGTGGTCCACTTCTGCCCGAAGTCCTGTGCGGGGAGACGGAATTCCACGGGTTGGTGATAGGCGTTGAAGAGCAGCAGGAAAGAATCATCGGGAGTGGCGTTGGGTTCCGAGCGTTCGATGTCGCTGTCGCCGCCGAGGTAGACGGTCAACGCGTGGGCGTCGCCGCGCTGCCAGTCCTCCTGGTTCATGAGCTGAGCGTCCGTGCGCAGCCAGGCGATGTCGGCGCGTTCGGCGGGGATCGTGTCGCTGGGGCCGTGCAGGAACCGTCGGCGCCGCAGAGCCGGGTGTTCGTGGCGCAGTCGCACGAGGTGGGCGGCGAAGTCGCGCAGTTGCCGCTGATCGTCGTCCAGGTTCCAGTGCATCCAGGCGGTTTCGTTGTCCTGGCAGTAGACGTTGTTGTTGCCGCCCTGGGTGCGGCCGGTCTCGTCGCCGTGGGCGATCATCGGGACGCCTTGCGATATGAGCAGGGTGGTGAGGATGTTGCGGTGCTGGCGCAGCCGCAGTTCTCGGATCCCGGGGTCGTCGGTAGGTCCCTCGGCGCCGCAGTTGAAGGACCGGTTGTCGCTCTCCCCGTCGGCTCCGTCCTCACCGTTGGCGTCGTTGTGCCGCTGCTCGTACGAGACGAGGTCGCGGAGCGTGAACCCGTCGTGGGCGGTGACGAAGTTGATACTGGCCCGCGGCCTGCGGCTGTCGTGCTGGTAGAGGTCCGGGGAACCGGTGATGCGGGCCGCGAACTCGCCGAGCGCGCCCTGGTCTCCACGCCAGAAGCCGCGCACGTTGTCGCGGTACTTGCCGTTCCACTCGCTCCACAGGGCGGGGAAGTTGCCGACCTGGTAGCCGTCGTCGCCGATGTCCCAGGGCTCGGCGATCAACTTGACCGCGCCGATGACCGGGTCCTGCTGCACGATGTCGAGGAACGCCGACAGCCGGTCCACCTCGTGGAACTGCCGCAGCAGGGTGGCCGCGAGGTCGAAGCGAAAGCCGTCGACGTGCATCTCGGTGACCCAGTACCGCAGCGAGTCCATGATCATCTGAAGGACGTGCGGGTGCCGCATCAGCAGGCTGTTGCCCGTGCCGGTGGTGTCGAAGTAGTGGCTCGGGTCGTCGTCGACCAGGCGGTAGTACGACCGGTTGTCGATGCCCCGGTAGGACAGGGTGGGGCCCTGCTCGTTGCCCTCCGCGGTGTGGTTGTAGACCACGTCGAGGATCACTTCCAGGCCCGCCGCGTGCAGCGCCTTGACCATGGACTTGAACTCGTCGACCTGCTGGCCGCGGGTGCCGGTGGCGGCATACGCGTTGTGCGGGGCGAAGTAACCGATGGTGTTGTAGCCCCAGTAGTTCGACAGGCCGCGGTCGACCAGGAAGCCGTCCTGGGTGAACTGGTGCACCGGCATCAGTTCGACGGCGGTCACCCCGAGGTCGACCAGGTGCGCGACGACTGCGGGGTGGGCCATACCGGCGTACGTGCCGCGGAGTTCCTCGGGGACGTCGGGGTGCAGCCGGGTCATGCCCTTGACGTGTGCCTCGTAGATCACCGAGTCGTGGTAGGAGCGCTGCGGCGGCCGGTCGCCGGCCCAGTCGAACGAACCGGGATCGGTGACCACGCCCAACATGCCGTGCCCGAGCGAATCGCGGTCATCGGCAACGCCGGGATCGTCCACGCGGTGGCCGCACAGCGAAGGATCCCCGTCGATCTGCCCGTCGACAGCCTTGGCATAGGGGTCGAGCAAAAGCTTCGCCGGGTTGCAGCGCAGCCCGTTCGCCGGGTCGAAGGGCCCGTGGACCCGGTACCCGTAGCGCTGGCCGGGGCCGACTCCGGGCAGATAACCGTGCCAGACCGACCCGTCCACCTCGGGTAGCGCCATACGGCGCTCCGCCCCGTCGTCGTCGACCAGACACAGCTCCACCTTCTCGGCGACTTCCGAGAACAGAGCGAAGTTGGTGCCGGCGCCGTCATACTCGGCGCCCAGAGGGTAGGCGCGACCGCCCTGAAGATCCATGACCATGGTGTGCCCCGGCCTCCCGACCTCACACAGCACGATTCGTCACCCGCGGGCGGGCAGTGCCGGCCGCCCTCCAGGGCTGTTCAGCACCCGATGAGCAGGCCGTTCGCCCGCACCACGTCCGGGGACGGTATGCGGCGGCCGACAATTGAGAACAACACGGTCAGACCGATTCGTCCCGCACTGTTCGCGAGCACGAGAAGAGTCATGGGGCTGGGCCGACTATTGCGTGGCGGATCACTGCGCCACCTGCGAGCATCCGCTCATGCCGACTTTTGACATGCCCGACGGGACCCGCCTCGCTACCACCGAAAGGGCTCCGGGGGCGATAGACCGCTTGTCTGCGTCCCCGGCGGCCCGATGATGCGCTCCGCCTACTTCGGCGACCTCGGTGGGCTGGCGGCGCAACGAGAGTTGGTGCTGCTGGACCTGCGCGGCACTGGAGAGTCGACCAGGCCCGCCGACCTCGCGGGCTCGCGGGTGGACCGGCAGGCCGAGGACATCGAGGCGCTTCGTGTCACCCTCGGTCTGGAGCAGCTAGATCTTCTTGGCCATTCGGCCGCCGGTGATCTCGTGCTTGCCTATGCGGCTCGCTATCCGGAGCGGGTGCGTTCCCTCGTCCTGGTCTGCGCGCGTGCGCGCACTGCCGGGATCGACTTCCCTGTCGAGCGGCGGCGCGAGGCATTGGAGCTGCGCCGCGACGAGCGGTGGTACGAAAAGGTCCGGCCGGCCTTCGACCGGGCGGTCTCCGGGGAGGCGAGCGACGCGGACTTCGCGCTGCTCGACCGTCTGGCCTACGGCCACTGGGACACGGCTGCGCAGACACATGCCGCCTTGTGCGAGGAGTGGTTCGACGAAACGGCGGCGGATGCCTACCTGGCTCCGGGCGCCTTTCACGGTGCGGACGCCGCCCGCGCCGTACTGGCTGAACTGGACGCGCCGGTCCTGGTGATATCCGGTGCGCTGGACGGCTCTCCACGCCCGGACTCCGCCGCCGAGGTAGCCGGACTGTTCCCACACGGCGAGCACATTGTTCAGGCGAACGCCGCACACCACCCGTGGGTGGACGGTCCGGACGACTTCGTCCGGAGCGTCACGGAGTTCCTCGCCAGGGGCCGTCACTAGTTCCTCCCTGCGGAGACGGACGACGTTGTCTGATACTTCCTCCGAGGCTTTCTTCGGCTCGTGTCTCTGGCGGGTAGGAACGGCGTTCGCGAGCGCGAGGTGGGCGGCTGGGTGCCGGAGGCCGCGATCTCGGCCTTCTGGACGGGCCCGCACGGCTTTCGTCCGAGTCGGGCACGCCCGCCGTCGACCGTACGGATCCGCCGGAACGACACGGAATGGCTCTCGGGGGCCCGAGCTGTGCTGGGCTACCGGTCCGACTCCTGAGCAACGCGGCGGGGCT
Source organism: Streptomyces sp. NPDC087906 (assembly GCF_055584925.1). Classification (NCBI taxonomy): domain Bacteria; kingdom Bacillati; phylum Actinomycetota; class Actinomycetes; order Kitasatosporales; family Streptomycetaceae; genus Streptomyces; species Streptomyces sp. NPDC087906. Next base: position 423,532 of record NZ_JBVJLC010000006.1, on the reverse strand, counting down.
TCGCGCTGTCCTTGTGGTGCGTTGCCCGGGGCGCGAGCCCGGCATGTCATGAACTGCCTTGCACGCCAACGGTGTTCGTGGTGCGTCTGTGACAGGAGTCGAGCCTCGTTGTCAGAGGGGACCGCTAGCGTCTAGAGCAACTGCCCGGCCTGTCGGGCACGGTCGACCGGTCCAACACCCATGAGGAGAAGCGCAGATGGCCCCAGTACGCGTTGATTTCGCTGTCCGCCCCGCCGAGTTGCTGAACGCCGCGGTCCGCCATCAGCGGTGTGTGATCGCTTCCTCCTACGTCGCGGTGGCGGCCGGGGGCCACCTCGCGGTCGAGTTCACGGTGGACGGCTCGGAGGACGTCACGGAGACCGAGTTGCGCGTCGCCGTGCTCGGCGCGGCCGTCCCCCTGGACGTCGTACTGAACGACGAGACGGTGACGGCAGGCTTCGTGCTGCCCGACGACGGCGACCCGGGCGGCGCGCGGGAGTTGGTGCTGAACGTGCCGGGCAAGGTTCTCCGGCCGGGCGTGAACGTCCTGCGCATAGGCAATGTCGGTTCCGAGGCCGACGCTGGGGGCGACAACCTGCTCCGGGTGAGCACGATCACGCTGGACCCCGCCGAGGACGCCGGTCGCGCGGAGCGTGTCCTCGCGGCGAGGACGGGCGCACGGTCGGTCCGCACCTTCGCCACCGAGCGGCGCACCCTTGATGCGCCCACCTGGCAGCCGGGGCCGAGCCTGGTGTTCCACCTCGACGGGGGCGACGGCGAAGCCGCGGAATCCGCGACCCGCCTGTCGTGGCGTACGACCGACGGCGCCGAGTCGGCCGTCGCGTTCCGCAGCGACCTGTCCGGCTTCCACGGCCATTTCCGGGCCGGTGACGGCACCATCGGCGAACTGCGGGGCACGCTCACCGAGCGCCGGGCCGCCGGCACCGGCGCCCCCGGCGCCCCCGGCGTCCCCGGACGGTACTTCGCGACCGAGGAGGAGCACGACGGCGTGTGGCGGCCCGTCGGCCGGCTGTGCCTCCTGCTCGACGACGGCGGTACGGCGGTGGAGCGGGTGACGTGGAGCGACCGCAAGGGCGACGCGACCTCGCTCACCCTGCGGACCGCCGTCACGGGAACGTCCGCCCCCTCGGCGACCGGCGAGCGCCAGGACCTCACCAAAATGGTGTCCAAGGTGGAGGCCAGCGAGGAGTTCGCGGAGTGGGGCGAGGTCGCGGCCAACCTCCTGCGCAAGGCGAGCGACAAATGGCTGGCTCACGAGAACGCCGCAGACCTCGAGTTCACCTTCGAGAGCCCTGCCGTGGTCACGGCCTACAGCCTGACCTCCGCCAACGACTGCCAGGAGCGCGACCCGTCGGACTGGCACCTGGAGGGCTCCCACGACGGCAGGACCTGGGCTCGGCTGGACGCACGGGAGAACGAGGAGTTCAACCGGCGCTTCGACACCAGGGAGTTCTCGTTCTTCAACGCGTCGGGCTACCAGCACTACCGGCTGCGCATCACCGCCAACTCCGGGGGAGATGAGACACAGCTCTCGCGGGTGCAGTTCTTCGGCTTCGACGGGGGCGGCACACCCGCGCAGTCCGGCGTCTCCGACTTCGTCGGCTACCGGCAGCACACTGGCAGGGAGCCGATGGGGTACCGCGGAACGAGCGTCCCGGCCCCCGTCCTCGCGACGGAGCAGGAGAACGACGCGGAGGAGGAGCAACTGCTCGCCGCGGACTTCTCCACCGCGGCCAGGAACCTGGAAGAAGCGGCCCGCCTCCTGACCCGCCTCACGGAGCACCTCCGCCCCTGACCCGTCCCCCGGCCCGCCCACCGCACCGGGTAATCGTCAGGCTTGCCGGTCTCCAGGGGGAATTCACTCTCGCAGACTGGGTCAGCCGACAGCGCCGGACTGCGGGGTCTCGGCCTTGGCGAGGGCTGCTACCAGGAGTCCGTGGCCGGCTCGGAGCTGTCCGGTGCGGGTAGGCCGCCCTCGGCCGGCGCCGAGGTGACGGCTCTGCCCGCCGCGGACCGGCGGTACCGTGTCGTCAGGAGGGACCGCGATGAAGCACGGAGCATCGGCGTCGACGGGGGCCTCACCGAGGAGGAGTTGGCTGACGGCCACGGCGGCGCGTTCCTCGGCCTCCGCTCTTCATTCTCCGCTCTACCTAAGGCACCTTCCGTACGCCATAGTGAACAGGAGAGTCGAACGGGGGGGATCTTTCATGATCGAGCAGGCGTACGTTCAAACCGCCGACCAGACCACACCGACGATCCAGGCCATCAGGGCTCGGATCTCGCAGGCGGTCGACGCGACGGCGGGCCCCGCCCTCGATCGCCTCAAGTTCTGGTTGCAGATGCCGACGGATTCCATATTCTCGGGAATGATGGACAACGACTGCCAGGTGCGCGCTCAACGGGTCGGCGCTCTGTTGAGCCCCGGAGCAGGTGGGCTGTACGAGCCCTCGGGTCTCTCGGTGCCGTTGAAGATCGAAGGCAAATGGGCCGCTGTCGGCGAAGCCGTGAAGGCCGACCGTGCCGTGATCATCAACGGTTCGACCGGACACGTGGGCGGGAGCGAGAGCAAGTTCAACAACAAGCGCAACGCCGGTTTCCATGTGATCCTCTTCTTGGCCGTCGGGCAGGAGCCGTCCGGACGCCCCTACTATCTGGGCTTCGACCCGGACGTCAGCGCCACGGTGGAGTCCCGGGAGAAGTGGAAACCATTGGTCCTCGGTGGCACCGAGGCGAAGGCGCTCAAGTTCGATGACGCGAAGAGCATTCAGGTCGTCAAGGCCATGATCCTCGGCGACTCGCAGGACGGATTCGGCCCGCTGGTCCGCAAGTACTACGTCGACACGGACAAGGCCTTCCCTAAGATCATTCACGCCTGAGCGCGCTCCGAGCGGTGACCCGCCGGCGCAGCCTTGGCCGCGCTGCGCACGCTGCCGGGCACGCGATCCGGACAGGCCTGCAGGGAACTCGGGTGAGCGGTCCCCGCCGGCGGGGGGCCGAGGTGACCGTGGTGGAGCGGGCTCCCGAACTGCGTCCCGGCGGCAGGCCTGGCCGCCGCCGCTACGGCTGTCGGCCCGGTACCGCGCTCAGCCGCGGACGCCTCGGGTGCAGAAAGGCAGGTGTCAGACGGCCGGTCTGGGCTGCCGGTGGCGGAACCGCGGGTCGCCCAGCGCCTCGCCCAGTCGCCGGTAGGCATGAGCGGCGGAGACCAGTGTCATGTGGTGGTGCCAGCCGGGGAAGGAACGTCCTTCGAAGTCGAGCAGCCCGTGTTCGTCGCTCATCGTTCGGATGGCGTCGGCGGCGCCAAGATGCAGACGCACGAGGTCGAGCAACTCGTCGATGCGGCGGTGCAGGCCGTTGGTGACCCAGATCCGTCCCTGCCCGGTCGGTACGTGTGTGGTGAAGAAGCGGAGTGCCGTGTGCCCGCTGTACGGAGGATGGGGTTCTGATCCGGTGAGCCAGGCCGTCGACGAGGCGACCCGCACCCTGCGCATGGGAAGGCCGTCCCTGCGTTCGAAGGCGGCGTGCAGTTTGCGGTGACCGCTTTGCCGTAGTAATTCACCGACGGGCACCGGGTTCCGGCTGCTGTGCTGGGGCACCACCCGGAGGCCGGCGGGGACCGCGATGATGAACTCGTGGTCCTGTGTGCTCAGGCCGCGCAGGACGGGAAGCGGGCTCGTGGGGCCGGTCAGGTCGGCGATGACCGGGACCTTGGCGTGCTGGACCTCCGCGTCCAGGGCCCGCACCAGGTCCAGAACGCAGTCGAGCGCGGACTGTGGGCCTGCGGTATCCGGGATGCGGACCCGTTGGCGCCGTGCGGGGTCGGCCGTCCAGTCCGGTGGGAGCACGAGGCGCCAGTCGGCCGCGAAAGCTCCCGTTTCGGTGGTGAGGAATATCCCCACCCCTTGCTGGCAGTTGATGGTGCGGCCGGACGCGGGGACGAAGCTGCGGTGCACACCGACCGAGTGACTGCCTCGTTTGGGGAGGAACACCGACTCCATGGACCAGGCTCTGACCGGGAGCGCCCCGCCGACCCGGCGCGTGATCTCACGGCGGGCCGGGGTCCAGTCCCAGGGGCTGGCGTTGAGGAACTGGCGCAGCGAGTGGCCCGCGGTCGGCAGGGGGGAAACGGTCTCCGCCATTCTGCGCAGCGACTTCTTGCCGCGGGTGACGAGCAAGCCCCTCAAGTAGGCCTCGGCCCACCGGCGCTGGTCCGCCCGGGGCAGATATCCGAACAGCTCGTCGGAGAAGACGGCGAGGGGGTGGCCGTAAGGGGCCTGCTGCTCCGTGGCTTCCTGTGGCATGGCTTGCGACTCCTTGGGATTGCCCGCTCCACGAGTCATCTCCGACGTCGTCAAGGTGGACGTGTACGCCACCGCCCCGCTACCCCGGCTGGGCGGACGGTCGCCGGTCGGCGAGCCGGTGAAAGGCGTAGGCGGCCGAGACCATCGTCATGTGATGGTGCCAGCCGCGGTAGGACCGGCCCTCGAAGTCGCGTAATCCGAAACTGTGTTCCATGGCCTGGGTATTTTCCTTGGACCTCTGCGTGAGCCTGCTGAGGGCGACGATGTCATCGACGCGGTGTCCGCTCAGGTTGGTGATCCACGAGTGCGTCGCCGTGCCGGACGGCGACACCTCGGTCAGCAGGCGGACTTGAGGCCCCTGCCCATCGCGAGAGCGCACCTGGCTGGGGAGCGTTACGAGACTGGAGACGACCTTCATGGTGTCGCGGTGTCCGCAGGGCAGACTCGCCTGGCCGCACCAGCGGCCCAGGGCCAGGGCGGATCCGGCCCGCTTGAAGGCGCTGCGGGCGGCGTGGACGGAACGGGCCGGGCGCGGCTGCCCTGCCGAGTCGAGGACTTCGAGCGAGCCGTCGACCTCGAAGCTGAAGTCGATTCCCCTGGAGGTGAGTTCCGTGACGAACTCGGGCACCTCGGCGAGGTGGGTCAGGTCCGCCACCACCGGGACACGGCCCACCTCCCATTGGAACTCCAGTTCGTCCAGCATGGCGACGAAATCGATCCATTCGACGTTGGCCCGCACGTCGTCCGGTATGTACGCGGACTCCCGCAGCGCGGTGTCGGCCAGCCACTTCGACGGCATCAGCAGTCGCCAGTTGACCGGAATGTTCCCGGACGGGACGGCCAGGGCGACCGACAGGCCGATCTGGCAGTTCACCGTGCGGCCGGCCTCGGGAAGGAAACGCCGCTCCACGCCGACCGAACGGTCGCCGCGCTTGGGTATGGCCACCCGGGACAGCACCCAGGCCTTGGCGGGCTCCCCTTGGCTCACATAGCGCGCGATGTGGGCCCGGACCGGTTCCCACTCCCACGGGCTCTGGTTGATGAACTGCTGGAGGGACTGGTGCGCGGGAACGGACAGGACGTCCTCGGAGATCCTGCGCACTGATTTCTTGCCCTCGACCACAAGCAGGCCCCGCAAGTAGACCTCGGCCCAACGTCGTTGGTCCACACGGGACATGGAGCGGAAGACCTCGCCTGCGAAGTCGGAGAGGGCGTCCCTGGTGGTCATCGCCGCCGTACTGGTGGACATGCTGTTCCCCCGGCTGTAGGTGATGGGAAATAGGTAAGAAGGCTGCTCTCTATCGCACGTGGTCGGCTGGGAATCGGGGCGCCGGAGTCCGGTGACTCCGGCGCCCGGGAGCGGTCAGGTGGAGCGCGCGGCACCGAAGTGGGCGTCGTCGTTGACTCCGCGACGCACCGTGGTGCGCCGGTCGACGATGTTGCTCCAGTCGCGGCCGTACATGTCCTTCAGGGTGACGGGATCGCCCATCAGGTCGTGGGGGTAGCCGAGTTCGATCCGGCTGCGCTCGTCGAGGCGGGCCAACTGGTCGGCGGAGAGTGCGACGTCGACGCACCCGAGGGAGTCCTCGATCTGCTTCTCCTTGGTGGCCCCCAGAATCGGAATGACGGTCTGCGGCCGGTGCAACAGCCAGGCAAGCGCGACCTGCGCGGGTGACCAGCCGCCTTCCTCGGCGATCGCCACGACTTCGCGGACGAGGGCCTCGGTGCCCGGACGGCTGTTGTGTTCGCGCGGTTCGACGGTGAGCCGGCCCGTACCGCCGGTGAGGTATTTGCCGGTGAGAAGACCCTCCGACAAGGCTCCCCAGGCCAGTACCGGGATGTCGAACTGCCGGGCCATCGGCAGCAGTTCGCGCTCAGGTGCCCGCTCCAGCAGGTTGTAGCGGATCTGCAGACCGACGAACGGGGACCAACCGCGCAGTTCGGCGAGGGTGTTCGCCTGGGCGACCTCCCAGGCCGGCCAGTTCGCGATGCCTACATAGTGGATCTTGCCGGCCCGCACCTGGTCGTCGAGGGTGCGCATGATCTCGGGCACCGGCGTCAGGGTGTCATGGGCATGGACCCAGAGCAGATCGATGTAGTCCGTTCCCAGCCGCCGCAGGCTGGCCTCCAGGGAGGCGGTGAGGTTCTTGCGGTGGTTGCCCGCCGAGTTGATGTCGTCGGGGTCGGTCTGAAGGGTGTACTTGGTGGACACGACGAACCGGTCCCGGCGGCCCTTCAGGATGTCACCCAGGTAGCGCTCGGAGGTGCCGCCCGTGTAGTGATCCGCCGTGTCGATGAAATTCCCGCCGGCCTCGGCGTAGCGGTCGAGGATGGCCCGGCTTGTCGGCAGTGACGCACCCCATCCCCAGTCCTCGCCGAATGTGACGGTCCCCAGGGCGAGTTCGGAGATCCGCAGTCCGGTCTTGCCCAGCAGGGTGTAACGCATGTGTCCTCCTTCGCCGCGCCGCGAACAGCGCGGCCCGGTAGCTAGCGGGCGACTACGGGGGTATGCAGTTCGAACAGTTCGACGAGTTCTCCGCTGGGGCCCTTGACGAAGGCGACCCGGGCCTTCGTCTCGGGCTCGCCGTTGAGCACGACGCTGGTCGGCCGGCCGGGCCATTCGTCGAAGGGGAAGGCCCGTCCTCCCGCCGCGAGGCAGTTGGCGTACGCCTCGTCGACGCTGGGCACGATCAGGGCGATGTGCTGGAGGGGGCCGGGCAGGGAATCCACGTCGTCACGGCCGCCGGGGAACAGTTCCAGATAGGTGCCGCCGCCGAGCTCGATGTAGAGGGCCCGGCCCTCGTAGATGTGCCGGCAGGGCGGGTCCTGCTCGGAGGACTTGCTCCACTCGTAGATACGCGTGTAGCCGAGGCCGTCCCGGTAGAAGCGCAGCGACTCGTCGATGTCGGCGCACACGAGGGCGACGTGCATCAGTGTCGGGGCGACGGGGCGCGGAGGGGTGTCCTGCGGTGCCATGCGCTCTCCTTTGCGAGTGTTCGAAGGGTGGGGTGGGGCTCTTGCCGGGAGGGTGGGGGTCAGACGCCGGTGGGCCAGTCCCGGTGGAGCCACTCGCGCAGACGTCCTGGCAGCTCCGCCACCAGAGCCGCGGGGGCGGTCAGTGCGACATGACCGTCCGGGCGCACCAGCACGGCGTGCGGAAGGCCGGCCGCCTCGGCCACCGCGACCGGGACGGGTATCTCTCCCGCAGCGGCCTCGGCGGCGGCGAGGCCGGCGCCCGACGGCACAAGGAGGGACCAGCCCAGCCCCGTGGCCATGCCGGGGCGGGGAGGCATCCTGTCGCCCACCGCCGGACTCGGGCCTTCTCCACCGCCGTAGGTGACGGAGAGCTGGGCCAGGCGGCTCGCCAGCCAGGCCCGGACCTCCGGCAGTTGGCCTGCGGCACCGAGAACGTCGTTACGCATCCGGATCTTGTCGGGGTCGCTCATCGTGGAGATGTCGTGGAGTTGGGCCGCGAAGGCGAGCAACCCCTCTGCCATGGGCCGCCGTTCGGCGTTGTACGTGCGCAGGAGCGCCGGTGAGGCCTCTCCCTTGGCCACGGCCGCAAGCTTCCAGGCCAGATTGAAAGCGTCCTGAAGTCCTGTGTTCATACCTTGGGCCCCGACCGGACTGTGGACGTGAGCGGCGTCTCCGACCAGGAAGACCGGCCCCTCTCCGAAGGTCTCGGCGAGGCGGTGGCGCACCCGCCACGTGGACGACATCCGCAACTCCCCGACCTTGGCACCCGCCGCACTGGGGCCGCGGGACTCCAGGAGGGCCTGCACCGCGTGCTCGTCGAGTGCCGGTGTGTCGTCGTCGACGAGTGCGACGGCACGGAACGTATCTCCCTCCAGTCGGGAGACGGCCAGCAGACCGGCCGGCGAGAAGAAGAAGGTGATCTCCCCCTCGGGACCGGACCAGTCCATGGTGAACTCGATGAGGGCGAAGTTATGGGGCTTCTCGTGGCCGGTGAACGGGATACCGGCCTGCTCACGGACGGTGCTGTGCACACCGTCGCAACCCACCACCCAGCGCGCCCGCAGGGCTCGTACCTCGCCGGTGTCCTCGCTGCTGATCAGAGCGTTCATCCCGGGGAACTGCTCGTTCAGGGCAACCACAGTGGTGCGCCGATGCACCCTGCCGCCGAGTTGGACGAGCCGTTCCTCAAGAACCTCCTCGGTGGTCTGCTGCGGGACCGCGAGGACGAAGGGGTACGGCGTGTCCAGTTCGTCGAAGGGAGTGTGGATCACACTGCGCTCGCCGTCCCTGGCGGTGAAGGAACGTCCCGGTCTCCCCCTCTCGATCAGTGCGTCGGCGGCTCCGATGGTGGCGAGCGATTCGAGTGTGCGGGCGTGGACGGCCGCCGCACGCGAGTGAACGGCGTTGCTCGCCGCCCGATCCACCAGAACGTAATCCACGCCCTGGCTGTGCAGCGCGCATGCCAGGGCCAGGCCGGTCGGCCCCGCGCCGACAATCATCACGTCCGTACTGCTGGGCAGTGTCGAAGTGTTCTGATGGTCCGGCATATTGCACTCCAATCATGCAGTCGTTGACCTCTTGCGGGCCGAATCCAGGATTCCGCGTAAACGGTCGGGCTCGGGCCTCGCAAGCTGGGCGCTGCAAGTATCGGGAGCCTCAGAAGCCTCTCGCAACGCCAACTGTACAAAGTCACAAGATCACTCAGGCTTACCCTGTTGCCAACTCGGCGCCAGGCCAATCAATTCCGATGCGACTTTGGAAGATCCGCGCCTTTGTTTCCGGTCGGCATGACCGGCGCGTGCCCGGCACGGACTGCAATACAGCTTTCAACGAAATCATGGACGGCGGACGGGGGTTGGTCGTTCAGCGGCCAGACCACCCCCACGTCGCTGGGCGCGACCCCGGTCAGCGGGCGGTAGATGACGTCGGGCCGCTGGTAGAAGGAGGCGGTGGCCATGGGGGTGAGGCTGATGCCGTAGCCGCCGGCGACCGCGTGCAGCCATTCGTCCGGACTGCGCGCCACCGTGCCGATACGTACGGGCCGGCCCCGGCGCTCCTCCGTCGCGAGCCAGTAGTCGCGCCACCAACCGGACTCCTCAGGGACGGCGACGAAGGGCTCGTCGAGTACGTCGTCGAAGGCGACTTCACGCTGATGGGCGAGACGATGGCCGACCGGCAGGGCGATCCAGCGGGGCTCGGTGATCAGTACTTCGTGCCGGAAGCGCTCCTGCCCCGGGAAGGGCAGCCGCAGCAGCGCGACGTCGACGTCCCCCGCGGCGAGACCGGCGGTGGGGTCGCTCCACTGCGTCTGCCGCATCTCGACCCGCCATCGCGGTCGTCGCCCGGCGAACTCGGCGAGGATCGACTGCGTGTCCTCGTTGGCGGCGCTGGCCACGAAGCCGACCCGCAGGACGCGTACGGTGTCACGGGCCGCCCCACGTGTGCGATGCACCAGGTCGTCCCAGTCCGCGAGGAGCTCCGGCAGCCGCTTGGCGAGCTCCGCGCCGGCGGGGGTCAACTCCATTCCGTGACGGCTCCGGCTGAACAGCCGCACGCCCATGAGGGTTTCAAGTTTCCTTATCTGTTTCGTCAACGAAGGCTGTGTGATGAAAAGCAGTTTCGCGGTGCGGGTCAGGTTCCCCTCCCGCGCCAACTCCTCGAAGTGACGTAGAAGTCTCGTATCGATATCCATGCGTTCACGTCATCATGAAAGTTATTGGACAGGACTTGGACACTTCCGCGATCCTTTATGCAGAGACATTGTTGGTGCCCGGGAACAAGACTTTCCGCGGCCGGTAGGGATATGGAGTAGTCATGAGCTTTGAGCTGAGTCTCGGGACCGCGGGCAGCAGCACCGTCGTACGCATGGCGGGCGAGGATCACGATGTCGAGACGGTGCGCTCGGTCCTGGACCGGGCCGTCCGGCAGGTCACCCGGCGCCTGGTGATCGATGTGCACGACTCGGATCTCCTGCCGAGCGGCGCGGTGAGGTGCCTGGCCGTGGCCGGCCAGCAGGTGCCGCACTCGGCCGAAGTGGTGGTCGAGGGAGCCTCTCCCGCGCTCATGTCCCAGCTACGTCTGGCCGGCCTCGACCGTTCGATGACCATCGTCCACCGCGAGCCGAACGCGCTCGCCACCGCGTGACCGCGGTGCCCACCGCACCGCCGGCGGCTTCCCGCATCCGCACACGCGGCGCGGGAAGCCGCCGGCCGGTCCCGGACTCACACTCCCCCGGCGACGAGCAGCAGGCTCGCATGGGCGGCCAGCGTCCAGTGTGTGCCGCCGCAGAGGGGCTCCTCGCCCAGCTCGTATCCGTCCTGGTGGACCGGGGAGCCGGTGTCGGCGAAGACATGCCATCGCAGGCCGGGCGGCGGCTCGGGGAGTCGTACGGTCCGGTCGGAACCGCCCGAGTTGGCCGCAAGGTAGACGCAGTCCGCAGGCGCGTCGTCGCGGTCCTCGTAAAGCATCGCAGCGAGCAGCGTCGAACCCTCCGACCAGTCCGGTTCCCACGGCTCCTCCCCGTGCCAGCTCACCGGGGGGCAGGGCACGCCGGGCGCGCCCTGGCTGTCCGGATGTACGGTGCGGCGGAGCACCGGGTGCGCCAGGCGCAGCGCTATGGCGCGCCGGGTGAAGGCGAGCAGCCCGGTGTGCGCGGCGCGGCGGTTCCAGTCGACCCAGCCGAGCGGGCCGTCCTGGCCGTAGGTGTTGTTGTTGCCGTGCTGGGTGCGTCCGAACTCGTCGCCGGCCAGGATCATGGGCACGCCGTGACTCGCCAGGAGCAGCAGGAGGGCGTTGCGGGCCTGCTGGGCGCGTAGCCGCAGGACGGCGGGGTCGTCGGTGGGGCCTTCGTGTCCGCAGTTCCAGCTCTCCTCGTCGGGTATGCCGTCCTTTCCGTCCTCGCCGTTGGGCTCGTTGTGGCGGTGGTCGTAAGAGGTCCAGTCGGCCAGGGTCAGCCCGTCGTGGCAGGTGATGTAGTTGACCGAGGCGGTGGCGCCGCGTTCCCGGTAGAGGTCGGGTGAGCCGACCAGCCGGGTGGCGAACTCTCCCGCCGAGCCGGACCGGCCCAGGAGGAAGCGCCGGACGGCGTCCCGGTAGCGCATGTTCCATTCGCTCCACCGCCCGTAGGCGGGGAAGGAGCCGATCTGGTGGACGCCGGCGGCGTCCGTTGCCTCGGCGATGAGCACGCAGTGGGCCAGGGCCGGGTCGCGGGCGATGGCCTCGATGAGCGGTGGGTCGGACAGCGGCCGGCCGTCGGTCCCCCGAGTGAGGATGGCCGCCATGTCGAACCGGAAGCCGTCGACGCGGTATTCGGTGGCCCAGTGGCGCAGGCTGTCCAGGATGAGGGTGCGGGTCACCGGGTGGTTGCAGTTGACGGTGTTGCCGGTGGCGGTGAGGTTGAGGGGGCGGCCCGCGTCGTCCAGCAGGTAGTAGGCGGACTCGTCCAGGCCTCGCAGGGACAGGGTGGGGCCGCGGTGGTCGCCCTCGGCCGTGTGGTTGTACACGACGTCGAGAATGACCGCGATGCCTGCCGCGTGCATCGCTTTGACCAGTGACTTCAGCTCGCGGGAGGCGTCTCCCTGGCCGGTACGCGACGCGTAGCCGGCTTTTGGCGCGAAGAAGCCGACGCTGTTGTAGCCCCAGAAGTTGCGCAGTGGCTCGCCGGTGGCCGGCGACACGTACGTGTTGTCCGTCTCGTCGAACTCGAAGACGGGCAGCAGCTCGACGCAGTTGACGCCGAGTTCGCTCAGGTAGGGGATCTTTTCGCACAGGCCGGCGTATGTACCCGGGTGGTTGACCGCGGCGGAGGCGTGCCGGGTGTACCCCCTCACGTGTGTCTCGTAGATGACGAGGTCGCCGTGCGGAATGCGCGGCGGGCGGTCGTCGCCCCAGTCGAAGTCGTGTGGGGTGACGGCGGACCGGTAGCGGGGGCGTTGACCCCACTCCCCCGCACCGGTCAACTCCGTGGCGTAGGGGTCGAGAAGGACGGGCGAGAGTCCGCCGGAGGTGTACTCGACGCGGTAGCCGTAGTGGAAGCGGCCGGTGTCCAGTTGCCGCACGGTGGCGGTGAACAGCGTGCCGAACCGGCCGCCTTCGGGGAACGGCAGTTCGACGACGGGGGTGCCGTCCGCCGCGTCCAGGAGCACCAGCCACGCGGCGCGTGCGCCGTTGACGTGGAAGGCGAAGTTGACGCCGCCGGGTACGGGGCTCGCGCCGAGTGGCCGGGCCCGCCCGGCGGCGACGTGCCATCGGGCGGAGGCCGGAAGAAGATCGCTGGTGACCATGGTGTGGACCCCTTAATCTCGCACCGGACGCAGCCGTGCCTTGACCCGTAACCGTTCGTCGCTCGCGGGCAGGCGTACCGCCATCGTCTCGGCGTCGAAGTCGTGGTACGGCGCTCCGTCGATCAGTACCTGGTCCAGGACGACGTGGCCCGGCGGGAAGACGTCGGGGGCGACGCGCAGCAGGCCGTCCGGGAAGCGGGCGCCCGGTTCGGGGCAGAAGTACAGGTCGAGCGGTTCCCGGTTGATCAGGAGCTGGGTGTACACCTCGGCCAGGAAGCAGAGTTCGGCCTTGTGGTACATGGCCATGGCATGACTGCCCTTGAGCCGTTCGTTGCCGACGAGGAACGGTAGGCCTTGGGCCAGGACGGTGAAGAAGACTCCGCCTTCGTCGTGGTCGAGGAAGAAGGCGTTGTAGAAGGCGGAGGATTCCCGCGCGTGGGTGAGGAAGTCCTCCCGGTTCGTGCTGCCGGCCAGGATCAGGTAGGCGAGGATCGCCTGCTCCTGCTGCCACCACGTCTTTCGGTCGTGCCAGACGAAGGGGTGGCGTCCGTTCTGTGCGCGTCGCTCCAGCACGTCGTACCAGCCGCCGCGCTGCGCGTCACGGCCCACGTCCGGCATGGTGCTGCCGATTCGCTCGGCCAGCGCCCGATACTCCCGCTTGGGCAGCGTGCCCTGCATCCGCATGAGGTTCCACGCGATCTTCAGGTTGTGGCCCACCACCGCACGGTCCCGCTGCCAGCCCCACTCGCGGTCCGGGGTCCAGTCCGCGTGGAACCTCTCCTGGACGAAGGGGCTGGTGTCGTCGGGCATGTGCGTGACGATCATGTCGAACGTGTGCTCAAGCATGTCGCGGTAGCGCTGTTCACCGGTCGCCAGGAACAGGTTGAACAGATAGGCCGGCGCGTGGTCGCCGACCGAGTTCCAGTTCTTCCGGGCGCGGTTCGGACCGAGACTCTCGTGGTGGGCGCTGAGGGTGACCGGGTCGATGTGGGAGTAGTACCCGCCCAACTGCCGGTCGGCGAAGTATTTTTCGAACAGCCGGACCGTGCCCTCGATGTCCGAGAGGATCAGCGGCGAGCCGGTCAGCCGATAGGTCTGGGTGAGGCCGACCAGCGCGTAGATCTGCTCGTAGGCGGGGATGGCTTGGTAATCGTCGCCGAACTCGGAGGCGAAGAGCTGGTGTTCACGGCCGCCCGTGACATCGATACCGTGGTACCAGTACACGACGCCTTCGTCCGGGTCGACGAACCGCATGTGGTCGTGGAGGTATCGCGATCCCCTTTCGGCGACTTCGAGCGACTTCTCGTCGCCGGTCAGCATGTACGCGCTGGCCATGCCGTACACCATGCGGGAGATGGTGTCCGTCTCCTGGACGTGCTGCTCGGTCTTGCCTCCGGTGCCGCTGATCACCGTCCGGTAGTCCCCGAAGTCGACAGGAGCGCTGCCGAACTGGGAGCGCCGGTAGAAGTCCGCGATGCGGGCCAGTTGCTCGCGCCACCAGCCGGGGCGCTCGAAGGGCCAGCCGGCGCCCTCCTCGTCGCCGACGAACAGCAGTTGTGCGGCCTGGAATCGCGGGCCGCCCGCTTCGGGGTACACCGGCCCGTAGCAGAAGAGGAACGTACCGGGCCGCAGCAACTCGTGGAGCTGGCCGCTGACGTCGTCGTACGGCTCGCCCAGGTTCCGCAGCCGCTGCCCGTGCGTGGTGTCGGTCAGGTGGACGGTCACCCGCCGGTCGTCGAGAGTGCGGAGGTCGAGCTCGGAGCCGCGCCGTTCGACCACGTAGCCGGCGGTGGTTTCGGAGAAGGGGAACGGGATCTTCGCGGACGCGGGCGTGGTCATGCCGCCTCCTGTTCCGGCTCGGGCCGCGCCGCCTGCTCGGCGGAGTCGTCCAGGAGTTCGATCACGGCACGTGCGAGGAGGTGGCATTCGGCCACCGTGCGTCCGGTCACCAGATCGTTGTCGGCGACGACGTCCTGGTTGGTGTAGACGGCGCCCATGTTGCGGACGTCGCCGACCAGGTTGTTGTGGCAGGTGACGGGGCGTCCGGCGATCAGCTCAGGGGCTGCTGAGAGCAGGGACAGCGCGTGGCAGGAGAACGCCTTGAGCAGCCTGGGCAGTCGGAAGGCGCGGCGCATCAACTCGACGGCGGGCGCGGGTGTGTCCACGTCCTCGCTGAAGCGGAGCCGGTCGGAGACCATGCCGGAGGGGACCAGCAGGGCGGAGTAGCGGGAGAGTTCGGTGTAGTCGAGCCGTTCGAGGTCGCCGCTGACGGTGAGCGGTGCGCGCTGCTCGTGCCCGGTGAAGGTGAGCGAGGGGTTTCCCCAGAGCCTGGTGAGCAGGACGACCTCGGCGCCCTCCTCCGCGAACCGGTGCTGGTAGTAGGAGATCTCCTCTTCCACGAAGTCGCTCTCGGCGAGGATCCCGATGCGCCGGCCGTCCAGTCGTGGGCGCGGCATGACGAGGCTGGGGGGCATGTGGTGTCTTCCTTGGCTGGTCGGTGGACGGAGAAGGGCGGGCCCGGCACGGAACACGTGCAACGGGCCCGCCCGGTGGTTCACGTGCGCGCCTACACCAGTGCGGTGGTGGCCGAGGCGAGCAAGGGCTCGGGGTGCAGCCCGTTGACGGTGATGACCCGGATCCGGGGGACCCCGTCGCACAGCACCACCCACCATTCCTGGCTGGGGTGGCCGGCTTCGGGGGACGGGGAGGTGACGACCACCTGCGCGTGCACGGGCGAGGTGAGCGTCACCTCCAGGACCCCGCCGCCGAGCGGGAGACCGGTGAGCAGGTGGTGGGCGCCGTCCCGGCACCACTGGGTGAACTCTTCGACGCCGCGTACGATCCGCTCCGGCAGCTCCAGGCGCATCCCGTTGGCGAGGTGGGCGGCGAGTTCTTCCGCGACGGCGCCGCCGCTCAGTCTGCGCAGCCAGTCACGCACCAGGTTCTCGGCCTTCGACGCGGTGAGGGCGAGGCCTTCCGAGTCGGCACGCGGCGGTGCCTCGGTCGATGTCGCGGACATCAGTCCACCACCAGATCTACGAGAAACGGGCCGTTGTGTGCCCACATCTGCGTGATGGCGTCTTCGATCTGATCGCGCTTCTCGACACGGCGGGCCGGGACTCCCAGGGACTCGCTCAGGGCTACGAAGTCGATGGCGGGTCGGCTCAGGTCGAAGGCGTCCGGGACGGAATGAGGGGCGATGCCCTGCTCGGCCCAGTACTCGCCGAGGTTCAGGTCGAGGAGCCGGTAGCGTCCGTTGTTGCAGATCACGAACTTGGCGTCGATGCCTTCGCGGGCCGCGGTCCAGAGCGCCTGGAAGGTGTACATGCTGCCGCCGTCACCGGTGAAGCCGATCACGGGGAGTTCCGGGCGGGCCAGTTTGAGTCCGAGCGCGCCGGGGATCCCTACGCCGAGTGATCCGCCGCGCGTCTGGAAGAAGCGGCCGGGTTGCCGCGGCGGCAGATGGGTGGCGAGCGGGCCACCGGAGGTGAGCGCCTCGTCGAACACCGCCAGCCCCGCCGGGGACCGCTCGGCCAGGACCCTGGCGAAGGTCTCCATCAAAGGCTCGTCGTCCGGCGCCGGCAGCGGCGCGGCCGGCGGCGACGGGGGGACGATCCGCGGCCCTGGGCCCAGTGCCCGGCCGAGGTCGGCGAGGGCGAGTGCGGGGTCGGCGACCAGACCGACGTCGACGGGGAAGTTCTTCGCGATCTCGTAGGCGTCCAGGTCGATGTGGACGATCCGGGTGCTGTCGGCGAAGGGACTTCGCAGGTGCGGGAAGACCTCGGGGAACACGTAGGTGCCGACGATGAGTACCGCGTCGGCGTCCGCGACGACGCGGGCGCTGTCCTTGCCGAACATGTGCCCGGTCAGCCCGGCGTAGAGCGGATGGCGGGTGTCGAAGTTGACCTCGGACGAGTTGACACCCCACACGCGGGCTCCCAACCGCTCGGCGACCGCGGTGAGTTGTTCCTGCGCACCACTGGCGGCGATGCCGTCGCCCATGAGGATCACCGGGCGGCGGGCGTCGCGAAGCAGCCGGGCCGCCTCTTCGACGGCCTGCGGTGCCGGCGCGGACCGCGTGTCGGGGAGCGACGTGGGTGTCGCCGGTTCCGTCGTCATCTCGTCCATGACGTCCGCGGGCAGGACGACGACGACCGGGCCGCGCGGCGGGGTCATGGCGATCTTCACCGCCCTGCGCAGGACTCGTAGCGTGGAACGCGGATCGACCACCCGGGTGGCGTACTTGGTCACGGGATCGGCCATGGCCACCAGGTCGGCGGCCATCTGCCCGTCCATGGCGTCGTAGCGTATGCCCGCCTCGCCCACGAGCACCACCAGCGGTGAACCGCCCCGCTTCGCCTGGTAGAGCATGCCGATACCGTTACCGAGTCCCACCCCGCTGTGCAGTTGGACGAGGCCCGGACGCTGGGTGGCGCGGGCGTAGCCGTCGGCCATACCGACGGCCACGCCCTCGTGCAGCGCCAGGACGTAGGAGAGGTCGCCGGCGCGCTCGCCCTCGTCGAGGAAGCCCTGCTCCACCGTCCCTGGATTGCCGAACATGTAGCTGATGCCGTCAGCCGCGAATTGCTCGAAGATTGCGGATTTCCCAGGCCTGGCAGGCATAACGGGAATCCTTTCCGAAGGTAGGGGATATTACCAGCCGTAGCGGCGCAGACCGTCTTCCAGGGCCTCCACCAGCTTTTCTCCGCCGAGAATCGAGTCCGGCGTCGAACGGGCCGTCACGAAGGGATAATCGACAAGGACAGAGGTCTCCTTGCCCACATTCCCGTGGAATGCTCCGTCCGGCCCCGTGGCGTCACGCAGGATGTACTCGAGCGGGTACGGCGGCGGGCCCATGTTGAAGTCCACCCCGATGAAGCCGGTGCCGTCCTTGTAGTCGTACTCCTTGGGGTGACCGGTGACGTGCCTGCCCCACAGGATGCTCTCGCGGCTTTCCAGATCGCGGGCGAAGGCCAGGACGGCCACGCCGTAGCACTCGGCGAGGATCGGCTTGTCGGCGGCGGTGAAGGCGAGCACCACCTCGTGCAGCCGCTCGTTGTTGGCGAGGTCCACGATCGGGCCGGAGCCGCCGACGATGACGAGGGCGTCGAAGCCCGACACCAGGTCGGTCAGCGAGGAGTCGAGCCGGCGGTGATAGTTCTCCAGCTCACGCAGGTGGTTCAGGGAGCTGTAGTAGGGGCGCTCCGGCACCAGGTCCTGCAGACTCAGCGGGTTGTCCAGGCGGGAGGACGCGTCGAGCTCGGACGCCCGGCGTGCCATGTCCCGAGTGGTGACCGACCTGCCCAGCGGAGGGTCGATGTACTCCGGGTCGACGCTCGGCGGGAGCGCCTGCGCCCGCTTGCCGGTCGGCGTCATGAACGTCACCTGGTAGCGGTGCTTGTCGAAGGCCTCGATCGGGCCGACGAGTTCCTCCCCCCAATAGCCGTACTCGGACAGGACGACAAGAATCCTTTTCGACATTATCTTCTCCGTCGTTTGCGGAAGGAGATACCTTCCGGAATGCTCCGCGATCTCGGGGATTTCACGTCCCTGCTGCGGGCCATTCGAGTAGAGCAGGACGGCCGACGGGCGGGCAACAGCACCGGCCTCCGGTGAGGCCACTTCGGCAAGTTAACCCAGTGGCGGGAGAGGCAATCCCGCATTCCCGCTCGGCATGGCACAGGAGACTTGCCCGAGTTGACGCAGTGCAATCGGTCCGGCCGACAAAGAGCGGTCCTGCGTGGTCCGGCTCGCAGAATTACTCCAGGTATTCGCAGGTTCTTGTGGAAGGAGTGGGAGCATTGACCGGCAGATTTGCCATCACGGACGTGGCACCGGTGGTGGATGTTGGCGACTACCCCGCCAAGGCGGTGGTGGGCGAGCACGTCCCGGTGAGCGCGACGGTGTGGCGCGAGGGCCACGAGGCCGTTGCCGCCGGCGTCGTGTGGCGCCATTCGGAGACCCAGGACACGGTGGTGCGGGTGCCCATGGCTCTCGCCGACCAGGGCCTGGACCGTTGGGAGGCCACGGTCGTCCCCGACCGGGAGGGCATGTGGCTCTACCACGTGGAGGCGTGGGGAGATCCGTGGGCTAGCTGGCTCCACGCCGTCCGCGCCAAGACCGAGGCGGGCTGGCAGGCGGAGCGGCTGGCGGCCGACCTGGAGACAGGGGCGCGGCTCCTGGAGCGGCTGGCGGCGGAGAGCGGCGAGCCGCAGACTCCGCTGCTCGCCGCAGCCCGGCTCCGGCGCGGCGATCTCGAACTGGCGCGGCGGCTGGGTCCGGCCCTCAGCACGGAGATCGCCTCACTCGTCAGCCGGCACCCGCTGCGGGACCTGCTGACACCGGGGACGGTGCATCACATCTGGGCCGACCGCGTCCGGGCTCTCCACGGCGCCTGGTACGAAATGTTCCCCCGCTCCACCGGAGGCACGGACAGCGCCGGCTCCCCCGTGCACGGCACCTTCGCCACCGCGGCGAAGGACCTGCCGCGCGTCGCCGGTATGGGGTTCGACGTCGTCTACCTGCCGCCGGTGAGTCCCATCGGCCGTACGCATCGCAAGGGCCCCAACAACGCGTTGCGTGCCGGTCCCGACGACGTGGGCTCACCGTGGGCGGTGGGCGCGGCGGAGGGCGGTCACGACGCCGTGCACCCCGCGCTCGGCACCCTGGACGACTTCGACGCGTTCGTCGAGGCGGCCAGGGGTCTGGACATGGAGGTCGCACTCGACCTCGCCTTCCAGTGTTCGCCGGACCACCCGTGGGTCACCAGCCACCCCGAGTGGTTCACCACGCGCCCGGACGGGGGTATCGCGTACGCGGAGAACCCGCCCAAGTCCTACGAGGACATCTACCCGTTGAACTTCGACAACGACCCGGACGGGCTGTGGCCCGAGCTGCTGCGCGTCACCTTGTTCTGGGCCGCCCACGGGGTGCGTATCTTCCGCGTCGACAACCCGCACACCAAACCGCCGGCGTTCTGGGACTATCTGATCTGGCGGGTCAAGGACACCTACCCGGACGCCCTGTTCCTCGCCGAGGCCTTCACCAGGCCGGCCGTGCTCCAAGGGCTGGCCAAGGTCGGTTTCACGCAGTCGTACACCTATTTCACCTGGCGCACGTCCAAGCGCGAACTCACCTCCTACGCACGGGAACTGGCCGACGGGGCGGACTTCCTCCGGCCGAACCTCTTCGTCAACACCCCTGACATCCTCCAGCAGTCCTTGCAGTCGGGCGGGCCGGCCATGTTCGCCCTGCGGGCCGCGCTCGCCGCCACCCTCTCGCCGGCCTGGGGCGTCTACTCCGGGTACGAGCTCTACGAGCACCGGGCCGTACGCCAGGGCTCCGAGGAGTACCTCGACTCGGAGAAGTACCAACTACGGCCCCGCGACCACGCGGCCGCCGAACGCCAGGACCGCACACTGGCACCGTGGATCACCCGTCTCAACATGGTCCGCCGCGCCCACCCGGCCCTTCAGCAACTGCGCCGGATCCACTTCCTCGACGTCGACAACGACGCGTTGCTGGCGTACGTCAAAACCGATCCCGGGTCGGCGGACGCTGTGCTGTGCGTGGTCACCCTCGACCCGCACGAGGTCCAGAAGGGCACGGTGCGCGGCGCACTGTCCTCGCCGGCGTTCGGGCCGGCCGGCCGGCCGGCCTTGCGGGACGAGATCACCGGCGAGGTGAGCGAGTGGAGCGACAGCCACGAGATCCTCGTCGACCCGGCTCGTGCGACGGCCCAGATATGGAGTGCGGTGACCCATGGCTGAGACGACCGTGCCCGCTGCGTCGGACCAGCCTGACTGGTTCCGGACCGGGGTCTTCTACGAAGTGCTCGCCCGCTCCTTCGCCGACAGCGACGGCGACGGCACGGGCGATCTCAAGGGCCTCACCGACAAGCTGGACTACCTGCAATGGCTCGGTGTCGACTGTCTGTGGCTGCCGCCGTTCTTCGCCTCGCCCCTGCGGGACGGCGGCTACGACATCAGCGACTACCGCACCGTGCTGCGCGAGTTCGGCCGTATCGATGACTTCGTCACACTGCTGGAGGCGGCCCACTCACGGGGCATCAGAGTCATCATCGACCTGGTCATGAACCATACGTCCGACGCCCACCCGTGGTTCCAGCAGTCGCGCAGCGACCCCCAGGGCCCCTACGGCGACTTCTACATGTGGGCGGACGACGACCGCGGTTACTCCCAGGCCCGGATCATCTTCGTGGACACCGAGAGTTCCAACTGGACGTACGACCCGGTGCGCCGTCAGTACTACTGGCACCGCTTCTTCTCCCACCAGCCGGACCTCAACTACGACAACCCGCGCGTACGGGACGCCATGCTTGACGTGCTGCGGTTCTGGCTGGACCTGGGCATCGACGGCTTCCGCCTGGACGCCGTGCCGTACCTCTTCGCCCGCGAGAACACCGACTGCGAGAACCTGCCCGAGACCCACGACTTCCTGAAAATGGTGCGCAAGGTCGTCGACGACGAGTATCCGGGCCGGGTGCTGCTCGCCGAGGCCAACCAGTGGCCCCGTGACGCCGTGGACTACTTCGGCGACCCGGCGGCCGGCGGGGACGAGTGCCACCTGGCCTTCCACTTCCCGCTGATGCCGCGGATCTTCATGGCCGTACGGCAGGAGAGCCGGCTGCCGATCTCCGACATCCTCGCCGCCACCCCGGACATCCCGAGCGGCAGCCAATGGGTCATCTTCCTGCGCAACCACGACGAACTGACCCTGGAGATGGTCACCGACGAAGAACGCGACTACATGTGGGCCAACTACGCCCACGATCCTCGGATGCGGGCCAACATCGGGATCCGCAGACGTCTCGCCCCGCTCCTGGACAACGACCGCGACCAGATCGAGCTGTGCACCACACTGCTGCTGTCGCTGCCCGGCAGCCCCATCCTGTACTACGGCGACGAGATCGGCATGGGCGACAACATCTGGCTCAACGACCGGGACGCGGTGCGCACCCCCATGCAGTGGTCTCCCGACCGCAACGCGGGGTTCTCCACCGCGGACCCCGGCCGGCTGCGGCTGCCCGTCAACATGGACGCCGTCTACGGCTACCAGTCCGTCAACGTCGAGGCGCAGTTGAAGACGCCTGCGTCGCTGTTGCACTGGACCCGGCGCATGCTCGCGATTCGCCGTGCCCACCACGCGTTCGGACTCGGCACCTACCGGGAGCTGGCCACCTCCAACGAGAAGGTGCTCGCGTACGTCCGGGAGTACAAGGGGGACGACGGCACCCGGGACACCGTGGTGTGCGTCAACAACCTTTCGGCCTCCCCGCAGCCCGTCTCACTGCATCTGCCCGCGGAGCCAGGCACAGTTCCGGTCGAGCTCACCGGAGGCACGAAGTTCGCACCGGTAGACGACACGCCGTACCGGCTCACGCTCTCCGGTTACGGCACCTACTGGCTGGCGCTGACAGCGGAGGAGGACCGGTGAGCGCTCCCCTCCCGAGCGCGTCGGCTGTTCTGCGATCGGCCGAGGTCCGCCGGGGCCTGGCAGCGTGGCTGCCCGAGCAGCGCTGGTTCGCAGGATCAGGCGGCGCGCCCGCGGGGCTGAGGGTGTCCGGTGTGCACCGCTTCACGCACGACGCGGCCGACGCGCCCTCCGCCGGCGCGTTCGTCCATGCCCATGTCCGGGGCGACGACGGCGCTGACGGGACGACCTACCTTGTCGCGCTGGGGATGACGCGCGGCACGGTCGTTCCGGTGGGCAGCAGCCTGGTGGCGCGCGTCGGCGCCATCACCGTGTACGACGCACTCGGCGACGCGGCTCTCGTCAACGCCCTTGTCCGGCACATCGCGGAGGGGCGCACGATGGACGGCGTGAGCTACCGCCCCGAGGCGCATGCCGGCCCCGTCCCGCCGGCGGGGCTGCCGGTGCGGCCGCTCGCCGCCGAGCAGAGCAACAGCTCCGTCATCGCCGGGGAGCAGTACATTCTCAAGCTGTTCCGGCGGCCGGGGCCCGGCCCGAGTGCGGACCTGACGGTGCACCGGCTCCTGAGGGACGCCGGCTCACCGCATGTCACACCTTTGCTGGGGGCGGTGGAGGATGCCGCGACCGGCGCCACGCTCGCCACGCTGCAACGGTTCCTGCCGGACGCGGTGGACGGCTGGGCCCTCGCGGTGGAGGCCGCACGCGGCGCCGACGCGGCGCACACGCGTTTCCCCGCGCAGATGCGGGACCTCGGAGCGGCGGTCGGGGCCGTCCACCGCGATCTGGCCCGTGCGGGCGGCAAGGTGATCATGGGATCGGGCCACTACCGGCGGATGTCGGAGGTGTTCTCGCAGCGTCTGGAGCACGCGTTGGAGCAGTGTCCGCGGCTCGAACCGCTGGCAGCACCGCTCCGTGCGGCCTTCGCCTCGGTCGCGGCCCTGCGCCCCGCCGTACCCGGCGTCGCCCACCCCATCCATGGCGACCTGCACCTGGGGCAGACCCTCAGGACCAGGGCCGGATGGCTGCTGCTCGACTTCGAGGGTGAGCCGCTGGCCTCCCCCGCGCAGCGGACCGGCCGTCACTCCCCGCTTCGGGACGTGGCAGGGATGCTCCGCTCCTTCGACTACGCGGCACACCACGACCCCACCGAGCCGCCGACGCCGGTCGACGGGCCGCGGCATGACGACACCGGCGCGCTGCCCTGGGCGCGCCGGCTCCGGCGGGAATTCCTGCGGGGCTACACCGCGGGACGTCCGCTCCACGCGGACCTGCTCACGGTGCTGCGTGCCTGCGAACTGGACAAGGCGGTCTACGAGGTGCTGTACGAGACGCGGCACCGGCCGCACTGGACATGGATACCGCTGGCGGCGCTGGAGCGAGAACTAGCCGCGGCAGACCGGTGAGGTAAGCCGGAGATTCACCGCACCTAGGGCCTGTCGATCGGATCAGGCCCTAGGTGCGTGGGGAGCCCGCGCGACGCACGGTTTCCGGGTCGGTCGACCGCGGGCTCCCCGTAGGGCTCAGGCCAGGCGGTCCGGCAGCGCCGCGAGGCTGAAGTTGGACCAGACGAAGGAGTCCATCTGGTGCTGATCGCCGCTGAGGTTGATGACGCGATCGACCTTGCCGTCCGTGCCGAAATGCCAGACCAGGGCCCAGATGGTGTCGACCTTGCCGACGCCCTCGGTGGACCAGCCGCGGTGCACGTCGACGACGTATTCCTCGTTGGCCCCCAGGAACAACGGGTCCGCCTGGAAGCCGGTCTTGCCGAGCTGCTCGAAGAAGGAGCGCACCTCGGTGATGCCGTGCTTGGTGCCCGCCAGGGGGTGGTGGCCGGGAATCGTCCACTCGATGTCCTGGGAGAGGACCTGGGCGATGCCGTCCACGTCGTTGTCCGCGTACGCCGTGAAGAACCGCTCGATGGCTTCGATCTTGGGATCTTTGGTGCTCATTGTTCCTCCATGGATGTCACTCGGGTGAGGGGTGGTTCGAGGGCCCGTGTGGTCGGTGCGGGCCGGCACGTTCGGTTCAGGCGGTCTTGGCCAGTCGGTCGAGCTGTTCCCGTGTCAGCCGGACCTTCGCCGCGTCCTGGTTCTCCGCCAGATGCGCGAGCGACCTCGTCCCGGGGATCGGCAGGACGCAGGGTGACCGGTGCAGCAGCCAGGCGAGTGCCACCTGTCCCGGCGTCGCACCGGTCTCGCCCGCGACCTCGGCCAGTGGGCTGTCCGGGCTCGTGTGAGCGCCGATCGCCAGGGGGAAGTAGGCGAGGAAGGCGATCTCCCTGGCGGCGCAGTAGTCCACAACGGCGTCGTTGTCGAGGTCGGTGACGTTGTACCGGCTCTGGACCGCGGCGATGGGGGCGGTGCGCACGGCCTCTTCGATCTCCCCGACCGTCACCTCGCTGAGCCCGATGTGCCGCACCTTGCCCTGCTCCCGCAGTTCGCCCAGCGCGCCGATCTGCTCGGCGAGCGGCACCTGGGGATCGACGCGGTGCAGGAACAACAGGTCCAGGTGGTCCACCTTGAGCCGGCGAAGGCTCAACTCGCACTGCTGCTTGAGGTATTCGGGGCGTCCCAGCGGAATCCATTCGCCCGGCGAGGGACGGACCACACCTGACTTGGTGGAGATGACCGTGCCGGCCTTGTAGGGGAAGAGCGCGGACGCGATCAGTTCCTCGTTGGCTCCCACACCGTACGAGTCGGCCGTGTCGAAGAGGTCGACACCGAGCTCGACGGCCCGTCGCAGGACGGCGCGGGCGTTCTCGGGATCGTCCGGTCCGGTCCATACGAGCGACTCGCTGCTGTGCCCGGCTCCTTCGGCGAGCCGCATGGCTCCGAATCCGAGCCGGTTGACCGTGAGATTTCCGCCGATCGAGAACGTGAGCGCGGCCGTCGCACCGGACGGCTCAGTGGGCATCTGTTCCATACGCCTGACTCTAAGGGACCGTCCGGGACGGACCGAATCATCGAGGGCGACTTCGCCAAGTCGCCTCGTACGGTGGGGACTCAGTCGGAACAGGTCGGCCGATAAAGTCAACTCCCATATGTCGACGGGCATTCACCGCGGGTGTTTGGCATGGAACGCATCACTCCATAGCCTTGGAAAGGTCAGGCGGCCGGCGAATTCCCTCTCCGCGCAGCATGTACGGCACACCGGCGGCTCCGAGACCCGCCGGGACCGGACGGGTGGCTCGCCCCTCATTTCCCTCTTCTTCCTCACGGCGTCAGCCGTGCCTTCGGAGGTTTCCCATGCAGAGCGAACAGACGCGCGCCATCCTTGAGGAGTGGTTCGACGCGATCGGCAGGGGCGACGGTGAGGAGATCATCGCCGCCCTTTCTCCGTCCGTCGTCTTCGAACTCCCGAAGGACAAATGGAACGCGGTGATCGGCTACCTCGGCACACATGTCGGACGTAGCGCCGTCGCCGAGGCGTTCCGGATCCGTGCCGAGACCACCGAGGTACTCCAGTACCAGCTCCGCGAGCTCGTGGTGGACGGCGGAACGGCCTACGCGCGGATCTACACCAAGGCCCGGCACACCCGCACGCTGGTCCCCTTCGAGATCGAGGACAGCCATCGTCTGGAACTCGACGAGCAGGGCCGGATCGCCCGGTGGAAGGTCTGGTTC
This sequence comes from Streptomyces sp. NPDC087906, assembly GCF_055584925.1. NCBI lineage: Bacteria > Bacillati > Actinomycetota > Actinomycetes > Kitasatosporales > Streptomycetaceae > Streptomyces > Streptomyces sp. NPDC087906. The sequence continues at coordinate 397,897 of NZ_JBVJLC010000006.1, read as the reverse complement.
GACCCCAACGGGGAGGTGGCTGCCTTTACCGCCGACCGGGACGCCCGCCTGCTCGACGCCGTGGGCAAGGGGGCGTCACATGAGGTCCGCGCCCTTCTTGAGATCGGCGCGAATCCCGATTTCCGTGACTCCGAGTCGGGCCTGACCGCCCTTCAGACAGCCGCCGGCCGGGGCCACGCCAACGTGGTGCACATCCTGATCGGCGCGGGCGCCGACGTGCACACCACCGACGCGCGGGCCGGGGGTACGGCCCTGCACAAGGCGGTGCAGGGCGGGGACCTGGCGACGGTGACCGCGCTGGTCGAGGCAGGGAGCTTCGTCGACGCGGTCGCGCCCACCACGGGGCACACCCCGTTGATGGACGCGCTCTGGTACAAGTGGCCCGACATCGTCGGTTACCTTCTCGAGCAGAACGCCGGTCTCGGGCTTTCCACGCACTACGGGTTCTCGATGCGGGAACACTTCGAGTACGAGCTGAACGTCAACACGCGCGGCAAGGAGAAGCTGCTGGAGGCCGAGCGGCTTCTCCGGCGACGCACTGAGAGCGACGAGCGCCGCAGTGCCGAACACGCGCTCCTGACCGCGGTCAACGCGGGCGACACGCACACCGTTCGCAACCTGCTGCGCGAGGGTACCGACGTCGATCGACGCTTCCCCGTGGTCAACGGCTTCAACGACGCGCACACCGCGCTTCTGGTCGCCGCCAGGGACGGTCGAACCGAGATGGTCCGCGCGCTGATCGCGGCCGGCGCCGACGTCAACGCCACCGAGCCGACGTTCGGGGCCGTCCCGCTGCACAAGGCCGTCTACAACGGGCACGCCGACATCACCCGGATCCTGGTCGAGGCAGCGGGCATCGACCTCGACTTCCAGGGCGCCACGAACGGCTACACCCCGCTGCACGACGCCCTGTGGCACGGCTACGAAGACTGCGCCGACGTGCTGATCGAGGCGGGGGCCCGGCGTGACCTGGTGGGTCACGACGGGAAGACCCCGCGCGACATCGCCGTCGATTCCTTCGGGCGGGACCACCGTCTGGTCAAGGCGCTGGACCAGCACTCCTGACCCCACTCCGTACGACGGAAGAAAAGGAGAAAGCCACCATGGCCATGACCATGCGAGCGGTTCGCCAACATACCTTCGGCGGCCCTCAGGTACTGCGGATCGACCGGGCGCCTCGCCCGGAGCCGCTGTGGACAGAGGTCCTCGTAAGGGTCAGCGCAGCGGGCGTCAACCCGGTGGACGTGAAGACCCGTGAGGGCGGCGGCATTTCGTCGGCGCAGGGCGGCCTCCCGATGACCCTGGGCTGGGACGTGTCGGGAATCGTGGAGGAGGTCGGCTCCGGCGTCACCCGCTTCGCCCCGGGCGACGAGGTGTACGGGATGGTCAACTTCCCTCGGGTCGGCGCCGGCTACGCCGAGTACGTGACGGCGGACTCCGGCCAGCTCGGCCGCAAGCCCGGATCCCTCACTCACACAGAGGCGGCGGCGTTGCCGCTTGCCGCGCTGACGGCCTGGCAGAGCCTGGTCAACGTGGGGGGCGTGGGGCCAGGGTCCAGGGTCCTGGTGCACGGCGCCGGCGGCGGGTTGGGGCACCTGGCGGTGCAGATCGCCCGCGCGCGGGGGGCCGCGTATCTGTACGGCACGGTACGCGGCGACGCCTCGGCGCTGCGGGCCATGGGCCTGGACGAGCCGATCGACTACACCCGCGCCCGCTTCGAGAACGCCGCCCGCGATGTGGACGTGGTGATCGACACGGTGGCCGGCGAGTACGGTCTGCGGTCGCTGGACACCATGCGCTCCGGGGGCGTCCTGGTCTCCCTGCCGGAGCCGCCGGAGCCGCAGGCCGTGCGTGAGGCCGAACGGCGCGGCCTGCGCGCGGTGTCACTGACCGTCGAAGCCGACCGCGCCGATCTGGAGTCGATCACCGCCCTGGTGGAAGCGGGTGCGCTGCGCCCGACGCTGGCCGAGGTGCTGCCGCTCGACCAGGCCGCGAAGGCGCACGAGTTGATCGAATCCGGCCATGTCCACGGCAAGATCGTCCTGACGGTCTGAGAGGAGCGCAACGATGCCGATCATTCGCGTCAGCCTGCTGGAAGGCTGGACCACGGAGCAGAAGGCAGAGGTCGCCCGCGAGCTGACGGAGTCCCTCGTCTCCGTGCTCGGCGAGGTGTCCCGTCCCTACATCTACGCCGTCGTGGAGGAGATGCAGGCCGGCGCCGTCGCCTTCGGCGGCAACGTGATCACCCACGAGATGAATCTCGAGGCCCTGGCCACCTCGGCCCTTCAGCACCAGAAGGTGGTGAACGCCCGGCGGACGGAAGAAGCCTACGATGCCCTGGCGAGCGGAAACCGGCAGCTCATCGCGGGCTACTGGGACGACGACGTGACCTGGTCGGTGCCCGGCAGTCACCCGCTCTCGGGCGTCAAGAAGGGGATCGGGGAACTGCTCGCCTTCCGCGTCGCACAGGAGCGGCTCACCGGCGGCACCTTCCGTGCCGAACGGAGCCACCCCTTGGTGGACGGTACGACGGTGGTGGTGCGTCTGCGCGAGGCGGCGGTGAGGGAGAACGGGCACAGCCTGGCTGTCGACGTGCTGCACACCCTGGAGTGGGCGGACGGCCGCATCGTCTCCGGCAGTGAGGCGTTCGGGGGCACCGCGGCGGCGGACAACGACGCCTTCTGGAGCTGATCCTGCCCGTACTGGAGCTGATGAGGGGGCGCCGTCGCCGGACGGCGCCCCCTTTCGGGTGCGAGCAGGTGCGCCACTACGGCGACGTGGGGTTGAAGTACTCCACGAAGCGGCTGATCCGCCCGGTCGCGTCGAACTCGAAGATGCCGACGTTCTCGTTGCGGTACGTACCTCCGTCTGCGAGATCGCCGTGCGGAAACCAGCGGGCGAGGAAGCGCCCCGGGTGCAGCAGCGGTTGGATCTCGGTGGCTGGATAGCGCAGCCGTACGTACTTCGCCGCCTCGGCCGCGTAGTGGCGGTGCAGCTCCTCGCGGCCGTACAGGGCGCGCGCGGGACCTTCGGCGGCGTAGGGGGCCGACACCTGGCAGTCGGGGGCCCACAGCTCTATCCACGCGTCGATGTCGAGGGCCTCCAGCAGCCGGAAGTACCGCCTGAGGGCGTCGTGGTTGCGGGCCCGTATCTCCTCGTCCGTGCCGGGGGCGGATTTCTGCATGTCGAGTCCTTTCGTCGCGCCGGCCGCGACGCCGTCACGGCACCGTGTCGGACGGGGCCGGACGGGGGCGTGCGCGGAACGGCAGGTCCGGCCGCGGCCGGGGTCAGCCGGCTTTCGCCACGGGACGGCGCAAGCAGACCAGGGCCAGTACGGCGCCGACGAGGCAGACGATTCCCGCCGTCAGCATGGCTACGTGCAGGCCGCCGAGCGTGGCGAGCGTGGATGTCGTCGTCGCGGCGAGAGCGTTGCTCCGTGCGGTGACGATAGCGGCAAGGCTGGCGGTCCCGATGGCTCCGAGGAACTGCGGCAACTGCGAAAGGCCGCCGGCGATGCCCTGCTCGTCGTCGCGGAGACCCGACGTCATGGTGGTGATGAAGGCGACGACAGTCAGCACGTGCCCGAACCCCATGGCGCCGGAGGTGACCAGCAGCAGCGCCAAGCCGCCGTGCGCCGGCAGGAAGAACATCAGAGCCGTGCCGACACCCTGCACGAGCAGGCCGGTGAACATCGTCTCGACGTTGCCCAGAGCCGCGATGATCCTGGCCGCGAACATGCCGCCCACGAGAGCGGTGAGCCCCTCGGCGAGGAACCCGGCACCGGTCGCGAGGGCCGAATAGCCCAGTACGTCCTGCATGTAGAGGCTGAGCAGGACGGACGTGCCGCCGCACATGCCCAGGGTGATGAAGCCCAGCAGCCCGCTCCACTTCACCGTCGGCCTGTTGAGCAGCGCCAACGGGATCAGCGGGTCCGGGTGACGCCGCTCGGCCAGAAGGAACACCGCGAGCGCCACGACGGCCAGAACGAGCGAGGCCAGCGTGGAGGCGCTGCCCCAGCCGGCCTGGGCACCGGTCGAGATGCCGTACACCAGGGCGAACAGGCCGATCATCGCCAGGGCCGCCCCCGGAACGTCCAGTCGGGCGCGGGAGCGCGTGTCGGTCCGGGGAAGCAGGACAAGGGCGCCGACCAGCACCAGGACACCGATGATCACCAGGATCAGCATGGTCCAACGCCAGCTCAGCCCGCTGGTGATCACCCCGCCGGCGAGTGTGCCGACCACGAAACCGAGGGAGAGCACGGCACCGTTGATGCCCAGAGCCCTCGTGCGGCGTGGGCCCTCGGGGAAGACCGTCGTCATCAGCGCGATCGCCGTGGGGGCGATCATGGAGGCGGCCACGCCCTGTCCCACCCGGGCGGCGATCAGCATCGCCGGCCCGACCGCCAGCCCGGCGAACAGCGAGAACACCGCGAACAGGGCGACGCCGACGGTGAACAGGCGGCGCCGGCCGACCATGTCGGATATCCGGCTGAACAGCGGGAGCAGGCTCGCGGTCGGCAGCAGACAGGCCGTCGACACCCACTGGAGCGAACCGGTGTCGGCGAAGTGCAGGCCGCGGCCGATCGCGGGCAGGGCGACGGTGACCACCGAGTAGTCCAGGCCGGTCATGAACGTGGCACCGCAGAGAGTGAACAGGACCAGCCAGCCCCGGAGTCCGAGGTCCGTCGTCCCCTCCTCCCCGGTTGTCGCACGCTTTGTATCGGTTGCCGCCATCGGAACGCCTCTCACAGGAAATCGGCGGGGCCACCCTGGCCCCTGCGCGGGACAGGTCTCCAGGCTGGAGCGGACAGGAGGCCTTACCCAGACGTCTGTTGGGGGTACACCTGTCAGGTGCAGGATCCGGGGGGCGGTGGCCGCGGAAGAGGCTTCGCCCCCGCGGTCCTGGCCGGGACAGCCGCGCGGCACGGAACCCACTGCGTCAACTTGCCGAGAAATCCGCGCTTCGGCTCTTCTTTCTTTTCCTACCGGCATCGCGTGCGGTTACATCGACAGCGTTCCGGCGGACCCGTTCAGGATTACCGCCGACGTCCGCCACGCCCCCGGGAGTCATCTTGCTTTTCTATGTCCAGATGAAGTGGAAGCACGAAGGCCGCATCACACTCGACGAGTTGTGGGAGATCGAGCAGGAAGAGGCCGAGCACGCCCAGGAGACGGTCGACTCGGGTTTCTGCGTGGGTATCTGGAAAGTCGCGGCACAGAAGCGTGTTCTTGCCATCATCGATTCCCCGGACGCGGAGGAACTCGACCGGACGGCACTCGGCCGCCTCCCGATGCGCGAATTCCTCGAATTCGAAGAGGTGTGGCCGCTGCGGGACTATCTCGGGTTCGCGGAGGACGTCAAGCGCCGCTACCGCGTCTGACCGACGGATCCCCCCGCACCGCCTCGATTCGCCGAAGAAACCGACGGGACCGACGAGAGGAATCACCATGATCCATCAGCTCATTTTCGCCGCTCCGAAGCCGGGCATGAGCGAAAAGGAATTTCACGACTACTGGGTCGAGCAGCACGCCGTCCGCTTCGCCAGCAAGATCCCGCAGATCAGGAAGTACGCCGTCGACACAACACTTGCCGTGAGCGGTATCGGTGAGCCGCTGTGGAACGGCATCGCCGAGATCTGGCTGAAGAACGAGGAGGAACAGCTCGCCTCCCTGCAGACGCCCGAGTTCCTTCAGGGCGCGCGGCTGGACGAGCCGAACTGGGCCGCGTTCTGGCGCACGGTGGTCCTCGACACCGACACCGAAACGGTGGTCAGGGGCGTGCCGGAGAACACTGTGCAGCCCGGCGTCAAGCTCGTACTGCTCGCCAAGAGGCGTGAGGGCACGGGCACGGAGGAGTTCCGGCGGCACAGCCGCACTGTTCACGCCCCGCTGGTGGCCCGGATCCCGGGCCTTGCCCGCTACGACCAATCCTTCACCCGGGACTCCTGGTACGGGATCAGCGAGCCGCCGTTCGACGCCGCGTACCACCTCTGGTTCGACAGTCCCACGATCCTTGAGGCCGCGGTGAGGTCCGCCCAGTACGCTGCCGTGGAGGCGGACTTCAAGAATTTCGTCAACGAGCGCTACCTGCACGCCATGGCCGTCCGAGAGAACTGGGTCGTCGGCCCCGAACCGCGCTGACCGTCCGCCACCGGCCTCCCCGGCCGCCGGTGCCCGCGAGTGACCGGTCCCGGCAGGGAGCACCTGCCGGGACGGCCGCGGTACGGGAGCCTGTCGGCCGGGACACTGATTCTGCCTGCACCTGACAGGTGCAGGCAGAATCAGTGCGTGAGAGGGCATGGTGGAGGATATGGACCGCCGATCAGAGCTTGGTGAATTCCTGCGCACCCGACGGGCCCGGCTGAGGCCGGAGGAAGTCGGTCTCTCCGACTACGGCGGTCGGCGGCGCGTGCCCGGCCTGCGCCGTGAGGAGCTGGCCCAACTCGCGGGCGTGAGCGCCGGCTACTACACGCGGCTGGAGCAGGGCCAGAGTCCCAACGCCTCTGACGCGGTCCTCGACGCGATCGCCCGTGTCCTGCGGCTGGACGAGGCCGAGCGCTCCCATCTGCAGAGCCTCGCCCGGTACCGGCCGCCCAAGCCACGCCGCCACCCCCGTCCCGAGCAGCTTCGCCCCGGCGTGCAACTGCTGATCGACGGGTTCGGGGACCTGCCGGCCCTGGTGATCGGCCGCAGCACTGACGTCCTGGCCTGGAACCGCACGGCCCACACGCTGCTGGCCAGTCACCTGCCGTTCGAGGGCCCCTGGCAGCCGAGGCAGCGGCCCAACATCGCGCGGCTGATCTTTTTGGACCCGCACACGCGGGAGCTGTACGCGGACTGGCGTTCCAAGGCCCGGGACACCGTGGCGGATCTGCGGCTGATCGCGGACCGGTATCCCGACGACCTCGTGCTGACCGAGCTGATCGGCGAACTCACCATGAAGAGCGAGGAGTTCGCGGCGCTGTGGGCGTCGCACCCGGTGCACAGGTGCGTACCGCACCTCACCCGGGAGTTCCGCCATCCTCTGGTCGGGACGCTGACGCTCAACAACGAGTTGCTGGACCTGTCCACCGACGCGGGTCAGCGGATGGCCGTCTTCACCGCGGACCCCGGCTCGCCCTCGGCCGCGGCGCTGGCCCTGCTCGCCGATCTGTGCGGCCCGGAAGTCGGCGCCGAGAAGACGGCCGGCGGCACCCCTGCGGCACCTTTCCCGGCGCAGTAGCGGCACAGCACGGCAGATCCGCTCCCGCCCCGCGTGCGGAGCGATCCTCGGTCCGGGCGGCGCCCCTTCCCGCCCGGACCGGCACCGCCGCCAGGACCGAGGGCGCCCGATGCCTACTTCGTTGTGTTCACGGGGCTCCCACCGCGAGCGTCAGACCGTGTTCCCTGCCTTCCACGAGGTCCGCGTAGGCACGCGCGACCTCGGCGGCGGGCACGCCACGGGCGGGATCCTCGCCCAGTGCCCGCAGGGTCTCACGCACCCACCCCGGGCTGACCGCGTTCAGCCGGACCCCGGCCGGCATCTCCATCGCCGCCGCGTACACGAAGGCTTCGACGCCCGCGTTGATCACATGTCCCGGGGCGCTGCCCACCACCGGCTCCTGGAAGTAGCCGCTGGTCAGTGTGATCGAACCGCCTCTTCGCAGCAACGGAGCAGCACTGCGGACGAGGTCCGCCTGGCCGACCAGTTTCTCCCGCAACCCGGCCCAGAACTCGCCCGAACCGCCGAACAAGGGGGCCATCCCTCCCCCAGCCGCGCAGCACACCACGGCGTCGAGATCGCCGACCTGTGCCAGCAGGGCTTCGACGGTGGCCGAGTCGGCCATATCGACCGTGAGGGGACCTGAACGCGACGCCCGCAGCACCTCGTGGCGCTTGCTCAATGCGGCACACACCGCTCCGCCGATGGTACCCGTCGCACCGATCACCAAGATCTTCATCACAGTCCCGTTCTCCCAGGTGACTCCCGCGGGCACGTCATGCCCAAGAGACAAGCCTGGCGGAATGCGACGAAGTCAGCCATCCCTCTCACAGGGGTACATCTGCGATGACTACCTTGAGCGGTCCCACCGTCAGAACGAGGCGTCAGGTCCGCGCAGCGGCATGTGCTCACGCCGGGATCCGTCGTCCGGCCGGCCGCCCGCCTCGACCGGATTCACGTCGCGCAGCCGGAACCAGCCCATGACCAGGAACGCCAATCCCATCAGTATCGCGCTCCCCCAGATGGGCGAACGGTACCCGAGCCCCGCGTCCATGCCGAGACCGCCGACCAGCGGCCCGACGGCCGCCCCGACATTGAACGCGGCCGTCGAGAATCCGCCACCGAGCATCGGTGCCTCCACGGCCGTCTCCAGGGCACGGGCGACGAGGGTGGATCCCACCGCGAACCACAACATGCCCAGGAAGAAAAGCAGCGCCAAAGTGGCTATCACATCGGTGACGGCGAAGGAAAGCGCCACCCAGCCCAGGAGAAGCACGGCACTACCGAATCCGATCACCTGCCGGGGCCGAGCGTCCGCCAGTCGGCCGCCGATGTTCGCCCCGAGAAAAGCGCCGGCCCCGAACAGAGCCAGCACCCCGGGAACCCAGCCATGAGGAATTCGGGTGACGTGCACCACGATGGACGAAACATAGGTGAACGTACAGAAGGTGGCCGCATTGACTGTTGCGGCGAGCAGCAGTATCAGAATGACCTGCGGTCTTTTCAAGGCGCGCATCTCCCGCCGGACGCCCGGCCGTTGGCCGGCTTCTTCGGTGGAGGGGGGAACGGAACGCATCGTCGCGATGACAGCCGGTACGGAAATGATGCTCACGGCCCAGAACGCCGCGCGCCATCCCCACAGCTCTCCCAGTTCCGCCCCGGCGGGGACCCCGATCACACAGGCGACGGTCACCCCGCCGAGCAGCACCGACGTCGCTCGGCCACGCAACCGGGGCTCGACCAGCGCAGCGGCCGCGGACAGTCCCACAGCGAGAAATCCGGCATTGGCGACCGCCGCGACACCCCGCATGGCAAGAAGCAGCCAGAAATCCTCACTCAGCGCGCCGACAACATGGGAGAGCAAGAAGACCGAAAGACAGGAAAGCAGGGCACGTCGACGTGGCCAGCCGATACTCACGGCGGCCATGAGCGGCGCCCCGACCACCATTCCGACTGCGAACACCGACGTCAGCGCGCCTGCGAGAGAAAGGGAAACACCCATGTCGTGCGCGATATCAGGAGTGAGTCCGGACAGCATGTACTCCGACGTCCCCTGAGCAAAGGTGGCCAAGCCGAGGACATACACCACGAACGGCATACGGGAACTCTCTCTTCCGCCTCAAACCGGAAAACAAGACACTGTCAGTGCATCACGCATCGGGCGAAAGGCCGGTCTCGTGGAGGCTTCCCGGCGCCTTCTTGGCAAGTCCGGGCACCCGCCGTCGCTACACCGGCCGGATCACGCCGATTCGCTTCCCCGGCCGGGTCCCGCCGGAACACTCAGGCCACGCGCATCAGTTCGGGAGCCGGCCGCCTGGCGGGCGAGACGTCGCCCAGGAGTTGAAAGGCGTGGGCGGCGGAGACCAGCGTCATATGATGATGCCATCCGGGATAGGACCGCCCCTCGAAGTCCAGCAATCCCCCGTCGCGCCGCATGGAACGCAGGGCCAGGCGTGCCCGCGCCGGCGCTCCCGCGAGCCGGAGAATCTCGGCCGGCTTCTCGTTCACGAGGTCGGCCACCACCGCGAACGGCGCCTGCTTGAGCTGCTCCGGATAGCCGAGGACAAGTCGGTGCAGCGGACCGTCCGGTCTCAGCCGGACCGTGCAGGCGCGCACTTGGTGCCGGCCGGAAGTGGGAGGGGCGGCGAGGTCCGCCGCCGGACCGGGGAACGAGGCACGGCGTACGAGCTGGCTCACCGTCACCGGCCGTTCGGGGCCGCCGGTCGGGAAGACCACGGCGCTATCGGGAATCCGGGCTACGAACCCTTCACACGACTCCGACAGCAGGCCCAGTAATCGGCCGCCCCGCGGCATCCGAGTCAGGTCGGCCACAAACGGTGGCCGGCGGCCGCCACCGGGCTCCCGTACGGTCCGAAGAAGATCACCGATGCAGTCCTCGGCGCTGGGCGGTTCGTGCTCGTCGGGGATGCGGGCGGATTCGCGCAGCCCCTGATCGGTCCGCCACCGACCGGGGAGCACCAGCCTCCAATCGACTGGCAGCGCCACACCCTCCCCGTCCAGGAAGAGGCCGACCCCGAGCTGGCAGTTGACCGTGCGGTGAGCCTCGTCGCTGTAGCGCTGGTGCACTCCCACCGAATGGCTGCCGCGCTTGGGGAGTTCGGCGACGGAGACCGTCCAACTCGACACCGCCACCCGTTCCGCGACCCAGTACGCGAGGGCGCGCCGCACCGGACGCCAGTCCCAGGGGCTGTCGTTGAGGAACTGCTGCAGCGCCTGCGAGGTCCTCGGGGACGAGGAGACCACGGCCGCCATCCGCCGCAACGACTTCTTGCCCGGGGTGGCGAGCAGGCCCGTCATGTACTCCCTGGCCCGCGCGCGCTGATCCGATCGCGTCAGGTCGACGAAGATTCGGTCGGCGAACCGTGCCACCGCACCCGTATCAGGCGTAACGGCTCCGTCGCGACAGATGTCGGCGCTGTCCTGCACAACTCATCCTCCGGGGCGCTGTGGTCGGGTCCAGGCTACAAACATAGAGAGCACTCTCTTTGTTTTCCAGCGACTTACCGAAGATGCAAGGTGACTTGAGCAAGTCATGACCGTGTCAGGCCCCGGGGCGGTTACGGTCCCTCCGGCGGATCGCCGAAAGTGCGGCCGGCGGGTTCGCCGCGCACGGCTACGACGGCACAATCCCGGCTCACGAGGGCGCCGCCGCGAAGGTCACCACACGCGCGCTGACGTCCCACTTCCGGCCAAGGCGTCGCCGGCCCGCGCGCCCCCGGGCAACGCCGTCAGGTGGTACTGACTTCGGCGGCCCGCCGGTACCAGGCGGCGCTTCGCGCGAGTCGGGCGAGGGGGCCGGGGCCCGGGTCGACGCCCAGCAGCGACCAGATTCCGTCACTGAGGTAGTGGTGATCCAGCGTCAGTAGCTCAAGCTGACGTTCACCGAACCTCCCCGTGGAGCGCCGCAGCAGCGTACGGCAGGTCTCCCAGTCGGCGACGCCGTCCGCGGGGGCCGCGAGGCCGTGCCGGCTCAGCTCCTCGCGTAAGGCGGCGGTACTGACCGCACGGGGGTGCGCGGCGTGCTGAACCCCTTGGCCACGGCGGGCGCCGGTGACGGAGGCAGCCACCAGGCGGGCGAGGTCGTCCACGTCCACCACCGACTGCAGTCCGGTGCCGCGGCCCCACTGCGGCGGGACACGGCGGGCCAGTTCGGCGAACGCGGGCACCACCCACACATCCCCCCGTCCGACGATCAGATTGGGGCGCAGTACGAGTCCGCCGGCGCCCAGCGTGAAACTCTCGGCGGTCAGCCGGCTCGCACTGGCCGCCGAAGAAGGGGCCGGCGCCAGGTCCGGCACGTCCGCTCCGCGATGCGGTCCCGGCCCGTACACCGCCGAGGTGGAGATCTGCACGATTCGCTCCACGCCGGCGTCGGCGGCTTCGCGCATGAGATGCCTGGTGCCGTCGATGTTGACCGCACGGCACAGTTCCGCGTCCTTACCCACATAGGACGCGGCGTGTACGAGGGCGTCCGCGCCGGCGAGCAGGCCGCGCACGCCCGCCGGAGAACTCACGTCGGCGGACACCCGGCGCACGACGCCGTTCGGGTCCTCGGGGACGGCTCGGCGCGAGACGGCGACGACCCTGACCGGCCGGCCGCCTGGCCCCGCAGTCATGGCCAACCGCCGCAGGACGGCCGAGCCGACGAAACCCGTCGCTCCGACCAGTACGACGCTCCACGGCCTCACATGTGCCCCTCGTCCGGATGCCGTCCGATCTTCAGCGCACCCGAGACCGGGGGCTCCGCCACGGCCGGCAAGAGATACGTCCACAGATCAGTGATGCGCTCCACGAGGTCCTGGTGCCGGGCGCTGATCCGGGACAGTAGCTGCACCCCGCTGTAGGCGCCCACCAGGATCCGGGCGAACTGGGCGGGCACCACATCCTCGCGAAGCTGCCCCAGCGCCTGCGCGGCGATCAGTTCGTCCTTGAACGCCTCTATCCACAACAGATAGGGGGCGTCATCCTGGAGGCCGAACGCCCCCTGTTCGACGGACAGTCGGACCCCCGCACGGAACAGGACGTTCCGCTGCAGCTCGCGCGCGAGCACGAACGTCCTGTCGATGAGGTGCTGCAATCCGAGCGGACCGGGCACCACCGGCAGGTCTGCGGCCTGCTCGGCCATCACCGCGCGGGCCAGTTCATCCTTGGACGCAAAATGGAAGTAAAGAGCACCCATGGTGCAGCCGGCCCTACTGACGATCTTGGTGGTACTCGTCCCCGCGTATCCATGCTGGTCAAACTCCTCGGCGGCTGCACGGACCAGCGCCGCTCTCGTCTTCACCGCCCGCTGTTGCTGTGGATGCACGTACTAATTCCCCTCGACAAAGAAACAGAGCGCTCTCTAGGTTATGGGGGGAACGCGGATATGCCTCCCCGCCGACCAGTACCTCACACACCTCCCACCGGTTCACCTCCCCTGAGGGGTCCTTGATGCCTGCCGCCGCCCCCGCTCCCCAGTCCGGCGCACGCCCGAACGACGGTACCCTCACGCCACAGTCGGCGAAGGTACCGAGGTCGCTCGTACACAAGAAGGACGAAGAACAGGTACTCCTGCAGAACTGGCGGCACACGGGCGATGACACCTTCACCGCGGTAGCCCAGTGGCCTCCCTTTCACCACGCCGCCGACAGCACCCACTACCAGACACTTCTCGCTGAGAGCGTGCGGCAGTGCATACCGCTGGTCAGTCACACCGGCTACGGGGCGTCCCTCGACCACCGCCAGATATGGGAACACTTCCGCCTCACCCTGCACCCCGCGGCATTACGTGAGAACACCGGTGCCGCCGCCCTGGACCTACGCGTGCACTGCGAGGACATCACGCGCCGCCGTGACCGTCTCGCCTCACTGACCATGCACGTGCGCATGTACCGCGGTACCGAGCACATCGGCACCGCGGACACCCGCTTCCACAACCAGCCGCCTGCCCTTTATCAGCGGCTGCGCGGCAATTACGGCGACGTTCACCTCGCCATGGCGAACGCTCCCCGTCCACCCGCGCCGCTCCCACCCCACCTCGTCGGGCGCGCACACGACAAAGACGTAGTCCTCGCCCCGACCGGCCGGTCCGGCCTGTGGCAATTGCGGGTCGACGTCACACACCCGCTCTACTTCGATCACCCCATGGACCATGTCCCCGGCATGATCCTCCTCGAAGCCGCCCGCCAAGCGACAGCACACGCTCTCCATCCCCTCCCCGCCGTACCCTCCGCGCTCCACGCCCAGTTCCACCACTACGTCGAACTCGACGCCCCCTGCTGGATACAAGCCACCCACACCGAACTCCCCCACGACCGCACGCACGTGCAGATCACCGCAATCCAGAACGACCAAGCCGCCTTCACCGCCACCCTCACCGCACAGACACGACACGCGACCACCAACCACGATGTCGGCCAACTGTTCTGACGTCATGTCAGCACGGGCACGCCTCGCGCTGCGGCAGCATCGGCTTCGTCGTCGAGACGTCCATTCTGCTCGCCGTCAGACAGGTTAGGCAAAGGGCGTTCGCCAACTCAGGCGACGATGGCGACCATCTGGCCGACGACGGAGCGATGATCCGCGGGGGTGCGAGTGGCCGGGATCTCGGGTGCGTGGCCGCCGGGTGGTGTGTCAGACCATGGCTAGCCGGTCCACCAGCAGCTTCACCCTCCGCTCTGCTTCCGCCGGCGGCAGCCGCCCCGCCCGGGTCAGGGTCGCCACCCCGTGCAGGGCCGCCCAGAACACTTCGGTGAACAGCCCCGGGTCGACGCCGTCCCCGGCGACTTCTCCCAGGCACTCCAGCAATGCGGCGAAGGCGTCCTTGAGGGGTTCCGGGGTGTCCTCGGCCGCGAACGGCAGGCCGCCGTCGAGCTGGAACATGGCGTCGTAGACCGCCGGGTTGCGCTCGGCGAAGTCGAGGTACGTGCGGGCGAGGTCGGTGACCCGGGCGCGGAGGCCGTCCGCTGCGGCGGTCGCGGCGCGTACCGCCGCGGCCATCTCGGTGGCGCCCTCCAGGGCGACGGCGCCGATGATTTCCCGTTTGCCGCGGAAGTGGCTGTAGAGGACGGGCTGGCTGTACTCGATGCGCTCGGCGAGCCGGCGGGTGGTGACCGCGTCCCAGCCCTGCCGCTCGGCGAGTTCGCGGGCCGTCGCCACGATGAGACGCTCGCGGGCCGCCCGTTCGCGCTCCTTGCGTTCCTGTACCGACATGATCTGATCCTAGCATCGCTAGACAATCGAGCAACAACAGGTCTAGCGTTGCCTCAACAGCTAGCAACACTAGATTTTGAGGGGTTCGTCATGTTCCACGCTCTTGAGGTCGTCACCATCGTGGTCGTCGGCGTGATGGTGGGGGTGGAGTTCGCCGTCGCCTTCGTCATGAACCCGATCTTCAACGCACTCCCCGACGACAGCGGCCAACTCGCCCATGCCCACGGAGGCCGGATGCTCGGCGCCGTGATGCCGGTCTGGTACATCGGCTCGGTCGTCCTCGTCGCGACCTGGGCCGCCACCGGATGGCACGACCACGGCACCGGTCTCGTCATCACCGCCGGCGCGCTGCTCATCCTCAGCGTGATCATGTCGCTCCTGCTGCTCGTCCCGATCAACAACCAGGGCAAGACGTGGACCCCCGAGAACCGGCCCGACGACTGGAAGGAGCAGTTGAACCGCTGGCTCCGCTTCCACTACGCCCGCGTCGGCGTCATCATCGCCGCGTTCGCCCTGCTGGCGGCCGCCCTCACGTGACCCGCGGGCCGGGCTCCTGCCGCTTGCAACCGCCTGGCTCCCCACGCGTCGGCCGCGTACGTGGCGTCCGCGGAGGTGCCGGTGTGCACAGGTCGCCGCTGACACCGGTCACCTGGTACGCCACCTGCGGCAGGTCCAGTTCGGGCGGGGACGTGCAACCCGGCTGACGCGTCTGCGCGCGCCAATGATCAATGATGAACGCGATCATGTCTCAGTTGGCCCCACCGGCAAGGCCACCGTCTACGCCTGGAGTACTCATGACCGACTTGCGGCAGGCGCACGACGCCGCTCGCGCGATCGCCGCGACTACGCTCGGACGGGACCCCGGTCCTATGGCAACCGCTGAGAGCAGTTCCCACCACGTGTTCGTCGGCTCGGACGTCGTCGTGAAGCTCATTGACGCCGCCGGGCACGCGCGTCTGAATCGGGAGATCGCCCTCGCGCCCCACCTGCCTGCCGGCCTCACAGCCCCTCTGCTCGACAGCGGGATCCGCCGGTTGGGGACGCGCGACGTCCGCTACGCCTGCTACGCACGCGTGCCGGGAACGTCTCCCGGTATGGGCATGCCCGGAGTTGACGGCGTGACCGCGCGCTCGTTGGCGCGGGAGGCAGTTCAGCGGCTCCACCGCCTGCATAACTGGACGCCTGCGGGCGACGCCGAACGGGTGCTCAGGGAGCCGCTCGACCACGGCGGATTCACCAGCCGGGCCGCGCTCTTCACCGAGGTGGAGAACCTCGCCGCCCTGGACCGGCACGCAACCATCCCTCGCCGCCTGCTCGACGGGCTGACGGCGATCGCGGAGCGGGCACCACTGCGTGCACGGGCAGTCGTCCCGGTCCACGCGGACTGCCATTGGGACAACTGGCTTGTGCGGGATCTGAGCGTGACGGCACTGCTGGACTTCGAATGGGCCCGCTTCGGGGAGCCTGTCGACGACTGGTTCTTCCTGGCCCGTTTCAGCGGCCCGCACGCGTGGACCGTGCTCGACGTCGTCGCCCAGGTGACGGCGACCTCTCCAGAAACCCTCCGTGCGGAATGCGAGGTCCGCGAAGCGGCCCACCTCGCCTCCGACCTCCGCGTCGCGCTCGAACAGCCCGACACGGCTTCGGCGATGGCCGCGGACAGGCTGCGGTCACTCAACGAACTCATCATCGGGCGCTACTGGTGGCGCCACACCGGGTGATGCCAGTAGCGGGCCGCAACGGAGAGCCGCTGCTCCATCAGAACAGCGGCCAACCGCGCCCGCCACGACTGCTCAGCCCGCCGTGAACGTCCAGCTTCCGGAGCCCACTTGGAAGGAGACGGATCGGTCCGTGCTGACAATCCGGCGGGCGCCCGCCGGTGCTCGTACCTGGTCTCCCTCGGTGTGCAGGGGGACTTGGACCACCGCGCGGCTGTTGGTGGGGACAACGACCTTCAGTTGCAGCCCCGTTCCCGTCCTGCGCCACGTACTGGCCACCCGGCCGCGCACGGTGTCCTGTGTGGCCGAGACGTGGTCGAGTGCGGCGGGTACGACCGGTGCGACGGTGATGTCGCGGTATCCGGGGCTCGTGGGGCGGATTCCCGCGAGGACGGTGTAGAGCGAGGAGTTGATGCCCGCGAACATGGCGTGGTCGTGCGTCTCCATCGACGAGCTGTACAGCCACTGCTCCCAGCTCGTGGTGGCGCCGTGGGCCAGTTCGAAGCCGAAGCCGGGGTACGTCCGCTGGTTCAGCATCGTCATCGCCAGGTCGATGCGACCGATCCGGGCCAGCGCGTCGACCAGGTAGCGCGTGCCGAAGATGCCGGTGTCCAGGTGGCTGTTGTCGTGGTCGACGACGGTGCGTACGAGTTGGTCGCCGACCGCACGTACGCGGTCCTCCGGGACGAGACCGAGGGCCAGGGGCAGGATGCTCGTGACCTGGCGCCCGCTGCCGTAGGTGTCACCGGCGGCGTTGAGGAAGTGGGTGTTGAACGCGTCCCTGATGCGGGCGGCCAGGGAGGTGAAGTGCCGGGCGTCCTCAGCGTGGCCGAGGGCGTCGGCCGCCTGCGCGGTGGAGCGGGCCTGGCCGTAGGAGAGTGCGGTGTTGACGAGGGACACCTCGCTGAAGCACTGGCCCGCGTCGGGGCCGCCCATGCCGTCGTTGGCTTCCGGCCGGCGGTCGGGCGGGCACCAGTCGCCGAAGCCCTTGTCGTCGGGCCAGATCAGTCCGGGCGCTTCGGCGGCGTTGCGGTCCACGAACCGCTTCATGTCCGGATACGCGCTCTCCAGGGCGTCGCGGTCGCCGTAGCTCTCGTACAGGGTCCAGGCCAGCGAGACCTGGCCGCCCGCCATGTCGGGATACTGCGACTTGACGTCGTCGGACGGCAGCGCGGTTCCGGGTGGCATGTCCTTGAGGTAGTTGGCGTAGAAGGCGTCCATGCCGAACTCACGTGTGGCTGCGTCCCGGTATGCCTGTACGTCCATCGCGGGAGGGGTGCGTTCGTCCCGTACCGGGGTGTCCGTGGGGGTGCTCATCGAGTTGTTGAGGATGCTCCAGCGGTTGTTGCGCCAGATGCTGTCGAACAGATCGCTGGAGGAGTCGAACGATCCGGTGGATTCGACATCCGCGTGCACGACTTGGGCCCGGACGTCGTCGGCGTGCGGGGTGCCCGGGTATCCGGTGATCTCCAGGTAGCGGAATCCGTGGTAGGTGAAGCGCGGTTCGTACGTCTCGCGCCCACCGCCTCCTGCCAGCGTGAAGGTGTCGGTGGCCGCGGCGTCGCGGTTGGTCGCCGTGTCCAGCGTGCCGTCGCCGTTGAGTTCCTCGGCGGTGCGCATCGTGATGCGCGTGCCGGCCGCGCCGCGGGCGCCTATCCGGGGCCAGCCTGCGATGTTCTGGCCGAAGTCGTAGACGTAGGTGCCGGGTTGGGGCTGAGTGACCGTGACGGGTGCAAGGGTGTCCGTCACCCGGACCGGAGGCAGGGTGTTCGCGTGCAGCTCTCCGTCGGGGGCGTCGACCCCCGCCGCGTCCTTCCAGGCGTGGTCGTCGAAGTCCGCCGCGTCCCAGCCGGGTTGCTCCTCGCGCGCGTCGTAGGACTCGCCGTCGTACAGATCGTCCGCGGTGATCGGCCCGTCCGACCACCGCCAGGACGGATCGGTGCTGACCGTGCTGTGCGTGCCGTCGGTGTACGTGATGTCCAGCAGCATGATTGCCTGCCGGGGACCCAACCAGCGGAAGCCGTACGGGTTGTAGCCCTCTCCGTAGCCGTGCCCGAGCCACAGGCCCACCGTGTTGTCGCCCTGGTGCAGCGCCTTGGTGACGTCGTAGGTGTCGTACAGCACCCGGCGGTCGTAGGGCGTGGCGCCCGGAGCGAGGACGTGGTCGCCCACCTTGGCACCGTTCAGGTGCAGTTCGCCGACGCCCAGACCGGACACGTAGGCCCGAGCCTGGGCCACTCGCTTTCCCAGCGTGAAGTCCTTGCGCAGCAGGGGCGCGCCGACGGCGGGGTCGGACGCTCCGATCCACTGGGCTCCGCGCCAGTCGGCGGACGAGGCGAGAGCTGTCTCCCAGTACGAAGGGGCGCTCCAGGCGGAGGAGTTGCCGTGCGTGTCCCAGACCCGGACCTGCCAGTAGTAGCGCGTGCCCGGATCGAGCGGGCGACCGCCGTAGGTCACGCCGACGGATTCGGCCGACGGCTGCCGCCCGCTGTCCCAGACGTTCGGGGCGCCGTGGTCCAGTCTTCCGGCGGACGACGCGACGCGGACCTGGTAGGCGCTCTGCTCCGTGCCGCGTTCGTCCGAGGCCAGCTTCCAGCCAAGTCGCGGATGGGCGGCCTCGACACCGAGGGGGCGCGTTCTGCCGTCGGCGGAGACTCCGGTGACGCGCAGCCCCGTATGCGCCGAGGCGGGGGACCGTCCGGTGGCGAGGGATGTTCCGGTGGCCGGGGACGCTCCGGTGGCGGGAGTCGCGCCGGTGAACAGGGCCGAGGCGAGCAGCGCGATCGCACAGAAGGGGGCGGCCACGGTCGACGTGAGGGACGGTGTGCCGGGTCGGAGCACGATGCGGACCTTTCGCACAGCATCGTCCGCAGTTCCGCCGCGGCGATGGATGGAACGTTTCAACGTCCGCCAGTTATAGCAAGCGGACGGAGACTCCAGAACCCCCTGAACCAAAAAGCCACAGAATCTGACGTCCTCATTGTGGGGATTGTGTTCGCTCTCTAGGGTGGGCGCGGCTCATCAGGTGTTTCCTGCCCCCCACCCGATGCATAGCTCGTTATGCATATGTCGGCACACGAGGAAGGCCCCCGCCATGGCACACTCGCACCCGAACTCGTCCCCGAACCCGAGCCGTCACTCCCCCGGCGGTTATGTGAGCCGCCGTCGCCTCCTCGAAGCGAGCGCCGCCGTGCTCGGCGGCCTCGCCCTGTCCGGAGCGCTGCCCGGCGCGCTGTCCGGTGCCCGCGCGTTCGCCGCCACCGGCGACGGCGTCCAGGCCGCGGGTGACGAGTGGAACGGGCACATCGACGTCGTACGACTCGGCACCGAACCGCCGCACACCACTCTCATGCCGTACGCGAACCTCAAGCAGGCTCTCGCCGCCGACCGCACCACGTCTCCGTGGCGTCAAAGCCTCGACGGAGACTGGAAGTTCGCATACGTGGACCGGCCCGCCGACAAGGACGAGGACTTCTACCGCACCGACCTCGACGACTCCGACTGGGAGACGACGCCGGTCCCGTCGGCCTGGCAACTGCACGGCCACGACTACCCCATCTACATCAACATCACCTACCCGTGGTGGGGTCCCAACGGCCTCGGCGAGGACGCGCAGCCGCCCGCCGCGCCGACCCGCTACAACCCCGTCGGCCAGTACCGGCGCACCTTCACCACGCCGAAGGGCTGGGCGGACCGGCGCACCTTCCTGCACTTCGAGGGGGTCAAAGCCGCTCACTACGTATGGGTCAACGGCCAGTTGGCCGGTTACCACGAGGACTCGTACACCCCCGCCGAGTACGACATCACCCCGTACCTGAAGGACGGCACCAACCAGGTCGCCGTCGAGGTCTACCGCTACTCCGACGGCGACTGGCTCCAGGACCAGGACATGATCCGCCTCAGCGGCATCTTCCGGTCGGTGTACCTGTATTCGACGCCCGGTGTCCACATCCGGGACTTCAAGCTCGACACCCCGCTCGGGGACGGCTACAGCAGCGCCGAACTGTCGGTCACCGCGCACGTACGGGACTACGCGGGTGGCGCCGCGGGGGCGGCGTACACGGTGGAGACGCAGCTCTACGACGCCGACGGGCATGCCGTATGGGCGCGGCCACTCAGCCGGCGCGCCGCACCCGGCGCCGGCGAGGCGACCGCCAAGGGCTCCA
Organism: Streptomyces sp. NPDC087906; assembly: GCF_055584925.1. Lineage (NCBI taxonomy): Bacteria > Bacillati > Actinomycetota > Actinomycetes > Kitasatosporales > Streptomycetaceae > Streptomyces > Streptomyces sp. NPDC087906. The sequence continues at coordinate 377,598 of NZ_JBVJLC010000006.1, read as the reverse complement.
AGTCCGTTCCCTCACCGCGCCTGTGGTCCGCCGAGGATCCGTACCTGTACACCGCCGTCCTGCGACTGCGCGACCCCGCCGGCAAGATCGTGGAGACCCTTTCGCACCGGATCGGGCTGCGTGAATTCGCCCTCACCGACGGACTGATGCGCATCAACGGACAACCGGTCACCTTCCGCGGCACGAACCGGCACGAGATGCACCCGGAGCGCGGCTCGGCCCTCACCCGCGCCGACCTGGTCGACGACATCACGATCATCAAGCGGCTGAACATCAACTCGGTCCGCACCTCGCACTATCCCAACAATCCTCTCTGGCTGGAACTGGCCGACGAGTACGGTCTCTATCTCGTCGGTGAGACCAACCTTGAGACGCACGGCGTCAACGGCCAGTACCCCGGCAGCCACGCCGACTGGACGACTGCGTGCGTGGACCGGGCGCAGAACATGGTCCACCGCGACAAGAACCACGCGAGCGTGGTCATCTGGTCGCTGGGCAACGAGGCCGGCTCCGGCTCCTCCTTCCGCGCCATGCACGACTGGATCCACTCGTACGATCCGACGCGCGTCATCCAGTACGAGGGCGACAACTCCCCCGGCACCAGCGACATCCGGTCCAAGATGTACGAGTCGCCGAGCCGGGTGGAGGAGCGGGCGAAGGACACCTCCGACACCCGGCCCTACGTGATGATCGAGTACGCCCACTCGATGGGGAACTCGACCGGCAACTTCAAGGAGTACTGGGACGTCATCCGCCGCTACGACGTCCTGCAGGGCGGCTGGATCTGGGACTTCGTCGACCAGGCCCTGACCTGGCCCACGCCGGCGCGGACGCTGCTCACGGAGACCGGGCCCGCCGGGCTGAAGGGCGAAGTCATCAACCCCTCGGGGTCGTTCGACCGCGAGCACGGCGTGAGCGGCGCGACCGTCTTCGCACGCGACCAGCGGCTCGACGAGCTGACCGGCTCGCTCACCCTTGAAGCCTGGATGACCCCGCACGTCCGCGGTTTCCACCAGCCGATCCTGGCCAAGGGCGACACCCAGTACGCGCTGAAGCAGAGCGACAACGGCCTGGAGTTCTACATCTACGCGGGCGGCCAGTGGATCGCGGCCAACTGGACCACCCCGGACGGCGGATGGACGGACAAGGAACACCACGTCGCGGGGGTCTTCGACGCGGACACCGGGACACTGACCCTGTACGTGGACGGCGCGGCCAAAGCCACGAAGACCAGCGCCCAGGGGCCCAGCAGCAACACCGCTTCGCTCTCGCTCGCCGGTGAAGTAGAGAACCCGACACGGGAGTTCAGCGGTACGATCCGGCAGGCCCGGGTGTACGCGCGCGCCCTGAACGCGGCCGAACTCGCCGACGAGAAGCGCGGTCCCGGCGACGACGGCGTGCTTTTCTGGTTCGACGCGAAGACGGCCCGGCACGAGGAGAAGAAGGCCCGCGCGAAGACGTTCCCGGCTTATGGCGGCGACTGGGGCGACAACCCCAACGACGGCGCGTTCAGCGGCGACGGCATCGTGCTGCCCGACCGGGGGCACACCGGCAAGGCGGCCGAGGTCAAACGGATCTACCAGCCGATCACCGCGACCCGCGCGGAGGGCGCGGCGCCCGGTGAGGTCACTCTCACCAACGACAACCTGTTCACCAACCTCCGTGCCTACAACGGGTATTGGGAGCTGGCACGTGACGGTGAGACGGTGCGGCGCGGCACGCTCAGCCGCGCCCAGCTCGACGTGGCACCGCTGACCGGCAAACGCATCACACTGCCCGTCGGACTGCCCCGCGACCCCGCCCCCGGGAGCGAGTACTTCCTCCAACTGTCCTTCACCACCAAGGAGCGTACGCCGTGGGCCGACGCAGGCTTCGAGGTGGCGCGGGTCCAACTGCCGCTCGCCGCGGGCAGCACTGAGGTTGGGCTGGCGCCGCACGCGAAGCTGGCGCACGTGAAAGTGCCGCTCGCGCAGGTGCCGGAGCTGTCGTACCGGAGCAGCGACTCCGCGGCCACCGTCACCGGCCGCGACTTCGAGGTCGCCGTCGACACATCGACCGGCCTCATCACCTCGTACAAGGCGGCTGGCACGAAGCTCCTCACCTCGGGACCGGTCCCCAACTTCTGGCGCGCCCCCACCGACAACGACCGCGGCAGCGGTCAGCACACCCGCAACCAGACCTGGCGGGACGCGGGCGCGCGCCGGAAGGTCACCGACGTGACCGTGCGCGACCTGGACGGGCGCGCTGTCGAGATCACGGTCAAGGGCACACTGCCGACCACCACCGCGTCCGCGTACACGACGACCTGCACCATTTTCGGCAACGGCGAGATCAAGGTCGACAACACCCTGAGTCCGGGCGCCGCCACCCTCCCGTACATCCCGGAGATCGGCACGATCCTGTACCTGCCAGCGGCTCTGGAGCAGCTCCACTACTACGGACGCGGACCCGAGGAGAACCACTGGGACCGCAACGACGGCACCGACGTGGGGCGTTGGTCCGGCACCGTCAGCGAGCAGTGGTCTCCGTACCTGCGCCCGCAGGAGAACGGGAACAAGACCGACGTGCGCTGGGCGGCACTCACCGACCGGCGCGGGCACGGCCTGCTCGTCAGCGGCGACGGCCTCCTGGAGATCAACGCCTCGCACTTCACCCCCGAAGACCTGTCCGTCGGCGCCCGCCACGACTACCAACTCACCCCCCGCGCCGAGGTCGTTCTGCGGGTCAACCACCGGCAGATGGGCATCGGCGGCGACGACAGTTGGGGCGCACAGACGCACGACGCCTACAAGCTGCTCGCCGACCGGGACTACGCGTACACGTACCGGCTTCGTCCCCTCACGGACGTACGACAGGCGACGAGCCTGTCACGCCGGCCAACAGCGGTGGAATAGCCCCTGCTTGGCGCTGATCGCCGCCATGAGGTGACCGGAGGACGAGTCGGGCAGTACGCCGGGTTCTGTCCCCCGGTCGCCTCGCGGCGGCCGGGGAGGCGGTCGACTGGCGGGCGTCCCTGCGCTGTGGTGCGAACGCGCCCCTACCGGGATGTTTCGGGAGGGGCGGGCTCCGCGCGGCTGCGCGCCGCGACGAACACGAACTCGTTGCCCGGACGGTCGGGGGCGTCGCGTACGTCCTCGACGACGAGATCGTGTTCGTACAAGTCCCGCTCGATCTCGGCGCGTTCGCGGAAGCGTAGCGTCGATTCCGAGGTCAGTACCTCCCCGTCCGCAGCGAACACGTGCGTACCCCGGAAGCTCACCAGCGGCAGGCTGACGTCCGTCAGCTCGGCCCAGGTCTCGACGCGGCCGACGCCCGGGATGTCCGTCACACGGTAAGTGGTCTCGCGCGTCCACTCGGCCCACTGCTCCCACACGCGCCGCGCCGGATCGCGCGTCTCGAAGACGAACCGGCCGCCGGGCCGCAGCGCCTCGTACGCGCCGCGCAGCGTCGTACGCCACGCCTGCGGATCGGTGATCGCCTGGGCGACGTTGCCGGTCATCGTCACCAGGTCGACCTGCATGGGCGGCAACTCCCCCGCGTCGCCGTCGAACCAGCGCACCCGCTCCGCACCCGGCTTGCCGCGCGCGACGTCGACCGACGCCCGCGCGGGATCGATCCCGGTGACCGTGATCCCGCGCTCGGCGAGCAGCAGCGCGAACACGCCCGTACCGCACCCGATGTCCAGCGCGGACCGGGCGCCGAACTCCTCCGCCATCGCGAGATAGGCGTCGAGGTCGCTGCGGTCCGGATCGAGTACGTCGTAGATGGCGGCGAGTCGCGGATGCCCGAAGGATGCGTCAACCATGAGGCGAACGTATGTGACTCCGAGCCGGGACGGCCACTGCGTTTTCGGGTTGCGGCGCGCACGGCTCGGCACCGAAACGGGCTGGCGAGCCCGTGATGGGGAACGCCTCCAGCGTCCCGTCACATCGCGGCCGGCACCCGGTGCGGCCGATACGATCAGCGGGCGCGGCCGCCGCGTAGTCGACAGCGCAGCGCCCGCTGAGAGGATGCCGTGATGAGCCAGCAGCAGGCCCGTGCGGCGGTGTTCTCCGCCGGCTCGTGGGGTACCGCCATGGCCAAGGTCCTCGCCGACGCGGGCACCAGTGTCGTCGTGCACGCGCGACGGCAGGAGATCGCCGACACGATCAACAGCCGCCACCGCAACCCGTCGTACTGGCCGGACACCGAACTGCCCGCCTCGCTGACGGCCACGACGGATCCGGCAGCCGCGCTTCACGGCGCGGACTACCTGGTGCTGTCCATCCCGGCCCAGTCTCTGCGGAGCAGCCTTGCGGCGTGGACGGAGCACATCGGTCCCCGCACCGTGGTCGTCTCGCTGATGAAGGGGATCGAGACCGGTACGGGGCTACGGGCGAGCGAGGTCATCGCCGAGGTGACCGGACTGCCCGCGGAGCGGATCGCGGTGCTGTCCGGGCCGAACTTGGCCCGCGAGATCGTCGACGGCCACCCGGCAGCCGCCACCGTCGCCTGCCCGGACCCGGATGTCGCCCGCCGTTTCCAAGCGGCCTGCCACACCCCCTACTTCCGGCCGTACACCAGCACCGATGTGATCGGCTGCGAAGTCGGCGGGGCGGCGAAGAACGTCATCGCGCTGGCCGTCGGGATCGCCACGGGCATGGGGCTGGGTCACAACGTGGCGGCCTTGCTCATCACCCGGGGCCTGGCGGAGACGACCCGGCTGGCCACCACCCTGGGCGCCGACCCGGCCACCCTCGCCGGCCTGGCGGGCCTCGGGGATCTGGTGGCCACCTGTTCCTCGCCGCTCTCCCGCAACCGTACTTTCGGCACACACCTCGGCCAGGGCATGAACGTCGGCCAAGCGGCAGCCGCCACCCGGACCACCACCGAGGGCGTCAAGACCGCCGACGCGATCCTCGACCTCGCCCGCGCGCACGGCGTCGACATGCCGATCACCGAGGTCGTTACTGCGGTACTGCACGAGAAGGTCAGCCTCAACGAGGCCGCCGCCGCGCTGTTGCAGCGGCCCCCGCGCTCCGAGCACTGACCCCCGGCGCCCCGGCCGGGGCGCACCCCCACACCAGATCATGCGCTCAGACCCCCTTTGAGATCTGGCCGGCGCCGTGTTGAGAGGCTGCTGTTGCTCCCTCTTCGGTCGAGGGTCCGGGGCGTCACCGGTCAGTTGAAGCCGACCTCGGTGAAGGCGCAACCCCCACGCTCTGTGTATGGCAGCGCCTGTCGAGAGATGAGCGTCGGAGCCTGCCGGAAGTACTGGCGGTATCCGGACGCGCGGAACTTCAGTTCGAACGCATGGCCCTCAATGTGCCAGAGCGGCAGGTCTTGTCGGCCGTCGTCAGGCACCAGACGGTGCAAGCCGTCGATCTCCAGGTCCGGGATCGTGCCCTTGAAGTCCAGGTCCCCCTCAAGGTCCCAGACATCTTCGAAGACGAGCGTTGCTGGGGACACCCAGAAGGAGAAATGCGTCGCCGGCGGGACCGGGTGGATCCAGCGGACGATGTAGTCGAGGTCAAGAAGAAGCCGCGGCAGAATCTCCTCGGTCACCTGCACGGACAGGCCGTGGATGGTGGCGTCGTGCCAGCCCATCTCCTCGAAGTCGGCATCGCTCCAGGCACTCCTGGAGAGACCTGACCCCTGGTGACCGCCGTTGTCCATATTCGTATCCAAGCAGACCCCTTGCCGGTCCCCGTCATGGTTTGAGGATGCAGGAGAGGGGCCGAGACCCTTGAGAATGTGCGCCCAACCGTTCATCGCTTCGACCTGGACCTGGAAGCCCCGCTGGTCGGGCGCCTTGCGGACGATCTCCAGTTCGCGGCCGAGGATCGTGGCGGTCCAGTCGATCAGGCGGCCGGCGAAGCCCTGATCGGCCCAGATCTGGGGCCTTTTCGGGGCGGTCATTCTTGGTGGTCGTGGGTCTCCGGCAGGGACAGGCCGCGGCGGAATTGGCTTTCGGCCGTCGCCACGATCGTCTCGGTGACATCGCGGGGTTGCCAGTCCAGCACCGAGCGGGCCTTTTCGTTGCTGATGACGGGGATCCGGCCCCGCAGGGTCGCCGCGTCCCGCAGGGCGGGCTGGGTCTTCGCGGCCTCGCGTACCTGCTCGACGGTCAGTTCGACGGACGGCAGCAAGGCGGCTGCGGCAGGGAAGTGCTCACGCAGGATCTGCGCCATGCCGAAGAAGCTGATCGAAGGTCCGCCGACGGCGATGAAGCGCTCGCCTGCCGCCTTGGGGTGCAGCATGGCCCGCAGGTGCAGGTCCACGACATCACGTACGTCTACGACGCCGAAGTACATGATCGGCACCGTGGGCATCTGCCCGGTCAGCATGTTCCGCACCAGGCCGACCGAGCCGGAGGGCCGGTCACTCAGCTCGGGGCCGAAGATGCCGGTGGGGTTGACCACGGTCAGCTCGATGCCCCCGTGGGTGCGCACGTCGTCCCAGGCCGCACGCTCGGCCAGGACCTTGGACTTGTGGTAAGCGGGCAGACCCTCGGTGTCCGGGTCCGTCCAGTCCGCCTCCGTGTAGTGGTTGTCGGCCTTGAGCGTGTACCCGACCGCGGCATAGGAGGACGTCATGACGACGCGCGGAACCCCGGCCGTACGGGCCGCGGAAATGACCCGCAGCGCACCGTCACGGGCAGGCCGGACGATGTCGTCCTCGTTCTCGGGCGGCGCGAGCGGGAAGGGTGAGGCGTGGTGCAGGACATGGCCGACGCCGTCCATGGCCTGCGCCCAGCCGGCGTCGGCGCCGAGGTCGGCGACAGCGAACTCCAGCCGACCCGCGGGGTCGACCTCGGCCGACCGCAGCGCTGCCAGCACCTCGGACCGCTGTCCGGGCTCCCTAACCGTCACCCGGGTGCGGTAGCCCTCACGCAGCAGCCGGGCGACCGAGTGACCGCCGAGGAAGCCGGTAGCGCCGGTCACCAGGACCGTCCCGCTCTCGGGAGTGGAAGGGGTGCGGTTTTCGGTGCTCATGGTGTTCAGTCCTTCAGTGGTTGAATTCTTTCACTACGCGCATGACCGCTTCGGCCGCGTGGTTCTCGGCCGTGGCGTCCCCGCGGACCCGGGCGTCCCACATGTCCGCCTTACGCCGCAGATACGTCAGGCGCAGTTGGAGCTGTTCGATGTCGGCGGCCAGCTTCTGCGCCTGCGAGGCGAACAGTTCCCGCTGGTCGGCCGCCGCCGATGGTCCTTGGGCGAGCAGGTCCAGGTAGCGGCGCATTCCGCTCACCGTCATCCCCGACGAGCGCAGGCACGACAGTGCCTCGACGCGGGCCACGGTCGCCGGCGCGTACCGGCGATGACCGCTGGACTCGTCCCGGCCGACCGGTCCCAGCAGGCCGATCTTCTCGTAGTAGCGGAGTGTGGGTTCACTGAAACCCGACCGTCGTGCCATCTCCTGAACGGTCAGATCCGCTGCCTGCTCTCCGGTCGTTGCTGCCGTAGTCGCTGCTGCCATAGGGGAAGCCTCCGATACTTGAAGCGCTTGAAGTCAAGCCACCGCAGTCTTCGCGACGCTCCGCGACGCTCTGCGACGCTCTGCGACGGCACCTTCGTCGAACCGTAGCCAGCCCGAGCCGTCGCTCCGCGGACCTGGACCATGGTCAGGAGATGTTCGGTGCGGCTGTAGTCGATCTTCGGGTCGGCAAGAGGAGGAGCACATGACCGCAGAGGAGAGAGTCGAGCCGTTCTCGGTGGAGGTCCCGGAGGAGGCTCTCGTTGATCTCCGCGAACGGTTGAGCCGCGCCCGGCTGCCCGAGCGTGAGCCGGTGAGCAGCTCGTCGGAGACGGCCGATGCCGACTGGCGCCAGGGTGTGCCACTGGCCTACGTGAGCGAACTGGCCGCCTACTGGGCCACGGGATACGACTGGCGCCGCTTCGAGGCGGGACTCAACGCGCACGAGCAGGGCCGCACGCGGATCTTCGATCTCGGCATTCACTTCCTGCACGTGCGCTCCCGGCGCGCCGACGCGCGGCCGCTGGTGCTCACCCACGGGTGGCCGAGCTCGGTCGTCGAACCGCTTGAGGTGGCAGAACGGTTGGCGAACCCGCCGGGGAAGAACATGCCGGCCTTCCATGTCGTCGCCCCGTCCCTGCCGGGGTTCGGGTTCAGCGACAAGCCCTCGACGATCGGCTGGTCGGTCGAGCGGACGGCCGACGCGTGGGCGGCGCTGATGTCGCGGTTGGGCTACGAGCGCTTCGTGGCGGCGGGGGGCGACTGGGGCGGCAGGGTGACCACCGCGCTCGGCGTCCGGCATCCCGACCGGGTCGACGCGCTGCACACCTTCACGCCCTACGTGCGGGAGCCCGACGACGAGGGAGAACTCACCGAGGAGGAGCGGCGTGCGCTCGCGGCGACGCGGGAGTTCTGGCGGACCGGCGGCGGGTATTCGCTTGAGCAGTCCACCCGCCCGCAGACGCTCGCCTACGGGCTCAGCGACTCGCCGGTGGCACAACTCGCCTGGATCGTCGAGAAGTTCCAGGGCTGGACGGACTGCGACGGACATCCGGAGAACGCGATCTCCCGCGACCGGATGCTCGACATGGTCTCCCTGTATTGGTTCACCGGCACCGCGGGGTCCTCGGCGCGCTTCTACTGGGAGAACTACCCTCCGGAGCGGAACGAGCCGGTGGAAGTGCCAGCGGCCGTGTCGATCTTCCCGGCCGACATGGAACGCTTGCCGCGGGCGTGGGCCGAGCAGCGGTATCGCGATGTGCGTTATTGGCACGAGGCCGAGCGCGGCGGGCACTTCCCGATGCTGGAGGTACCGGAGAGCTACGTGGACGAGTTGCGCCGCGCCTTCGCCGCGATGCTGCCGTGACCTGATCGGACGGCGCCGGCGCCCCTTTGAGGGGCGCCGGGTCGGTACGGTTCCCCGTTGGTCAGCCCCCGGGGGAAAGGCCACGTCGATGCCTCGCGCCGAGCATGGCCCCTCCCCCGTCGCGCAAGCCGTACTCGACGACCTGCGCTCCCGGCTGCGGGCCGAGGGCCTGATCCGCGATCTGCCGTGGGTTCTGGTCGGTGAAGGCGGCGCGCCCCGCTCCGGATGGTCGACCTGGCTCCGGCCGACGCGGGCGCGGGCACTGTCCCGGTCGTACTGCTGCACGGCTGGCCCGATTCCGTCCTGCGTTCGAGAAGGTCCTGCCCTTGCTGTCGGACCTGCACCTGATCGTTCCAGCCTTGCCGGGCTTTCCGTTCGCAGCGCCCGCCGACCGCCGGGGCATGTCGTCGGTAGCCATGGCCGAGGCGCTGGCGGTTGCTCTGGGCAACTCGCCTGCGGGGCTGGCCGCCTGGATCCTGGAGAAGCTGCGCTTCTGGAGGGATTGCGGTGGCGAGACGTACGGTCCTGGACTGAGGAGCCCGCAGGCGGTCACTCGATTCCGGCGTCTTGAGTGCGCGAAGGGTGGGCACGCGGGCACGTCCCCTTCGGGATCGGATGCGGTACGACAGGTCCGACGCTGCCGCGAGGGTCGCGTCGACCTCGTCGGCGAGTTTGTTGTACGCATCGACGATCAGCAGCCTGATGAGCGCTGCCGATCCTTCGGACCCGACAACCCGACAGCTCAAAGCGTGTTCGCCGGGGCGTCGAACCCGTCGATGAACACCCCGCGGTGACTACGGGGTCGAGGGCCGTCAGGCCGCATGCGATGTGACCCACGTCAAGAACGGTGTTCTCGTTTGCCGTCGCGCGTCAGGATGTGCCGCCGAAGACGACGTCCTTGGTCTCCACCGCCCCGGCCGTCCGACCCGGCGCCGTCTGGTACGTCCAGTACAGGTTCGTGTGCGCGATGACCTGGTCCGGTGGCGGCGCTCCCCACGCCGTCTTGTCGCCGGCCGTATGGGCGTCGCTGACGAGCGTCGCGTCGTACCCTCTGGCGAACGCGCCGTGGAGTGTCGAGCGGATGCACGCGTCGGTCTCCGCGCCGACGACGACGAGCCGTCCGGCGCCGAGCCCCGACAGTACGGTCTCCAAGGTGGTGCCCTCGAACGAGTCGCCGTAGTTCTTCTCTACGAGCGGCTCGGTGTCATCCGGGGTGAGCTCCGGGACGATCCGCCACTCGTCGCTCCCCCGCGTGAGCCCCTCGTCGGAGTGCTGGACCCAGACCACCGGCACCCCTTCCCGCCGGGCCCGCTCGACAAGGGCGGCGACGTTCGCGACGACCGCGTCGCGCCGGTAGGCGTCAGCGACGACGCCCTCCTGCACGTCGACGACCAGAAGCACGGTGTTCGGCCGATTCTCCAATGTGGTCATGATCTACCCCTTTTCGCGCTCTACTCGTATGTCTACGCACGGTAGCCCCACCCACTGACAGTGACAGGTGCTCGCGCCCGCCGCCGCCTCGGATCAGCCGAAGAACGCGGTGAGCTCCCGCACGATGTCGTCGGGGCGTTCCTCGGCGAGATAGTGGCCTGCCCCCTGCAACTCGACGTAGCGCACGTCCGTTGCCAGCCCGTCCAACTGGGCACGAAGGAGGTCGTAGTACTTGCCCCCGATACCGAGCACCGGCATGGTCAGCGCCGGGTAGTCCGCGAGGTCGGCTATGTCCTGCTGGAAGGTCTGGTACCAGCCGTTCCCCCCGCGGATCGCGTCGGGCGTGTCGTACGCGGCGGCGTAAACGGCTCGGGCCTTCTCGCTGAAGGCACTGGGGTCGCCGCCCTGGAAGTCGATCAACCAGTCGACAAGCAGCCGGAATCGCCCGGCGAGGAGCTGCTCGGGCAACTGGTCGAGCACGTTGAACGCGAACCACCACGGAGCCGGCTGGCCCGGCTGGGGCAGCATGCGTATGTCGTTGAAGACCTCTGTGGGATGTCCCGCCTCCCACAACGCGACCTTCCGGGTCGCCTCGGGGTGGTTCCCGGCGAAGCTGTGCGCCACCATCGACCCGATGTCCTCGCCCGCGATGTACGCCTGACGGTGCCCCAGGGCGCGTAGCAGCTCGTAGATGTCCCTGGCCATGGTCTTCTTGTCGTACCCGCCGGCGGGTTTGTCGGAGTCACCCATACCGCGCAGGTCCGGGGCGATCACCCGGTAGTGCCGAGCCAGTCGTGGCATGACCTTGTGGAACTGGTACCAGGTGCGCGGCCACCCGGGAAGCAGGACGAGCGGGGCGCCCTGGCCTCCGCTGACATAGTGCAGCCGCGTGCCGTTGACGCTGGCGAAGCGGCTCGTGAAACCGTCCAGTGCCGGTGTTTTCGGAGACCTGGGGTTCGAGGCGGCCACCGCTGTGCCAACTGGCAGCCCGAGCAGGCCCGCTGCGGCGGTACCTGCGGTGGCGCCCAGCATGGTGCGTCTGCTGGGGCGGCGTGCGGGCTCTGGGGCGTCGAGCTTCTGGTGTCCCATCTGCGTAACTCTCTTTCGTTGACGGGGTTTTGGCGGGTCCGATTGCTGGGGACGCTGTCACCGCGCGCCCCCTCCTCACACTTACGGATCGATCGGTACGGATCGATGCGAGAGGACTGTAGCACTTCCGGACCGCTCGGTACCGAATTAAATGCGAACCGCCGGAGAAGGGGATCTTCAGCCGCCCTGTCCGAGAGGTTCGTTCTCACGGTGCTGGTCCTGGTGGAGAGGGCGCGCATAGACGTGACATGGCAGTCGGCCGCAGAAGTCGCGCGACTTGGGCCGCCACATGGCGGTGTAAGCCTGCTCGTCCAACACGCCGGGGTCCTGCTGATCGCGCCACGGAACGGTGATGGTTGCCGGATCGACATCGCGCAGGTTGTAGTGCGTCGGGCCCATTCCGCGAGGTGCAGCCCCATGTGTCGGCGCGGGTGTGGCTCAAGTATGTGGAAATATGGGGTTCATGGATGCGATCTCCTCCGTCGAACTGGCTGCGCAGCGTCAGCGCAGCGCTGAGGCTGCCGTGGACGCGGCCCGTGCCGATGTAGAGCTTGAGGCTGTGGCCGCGGTCCGCGAAGGGGAACCGGTCGAGGAGGTTGCCGAGGTATCGGGCATCGATTCCATCGAGCTGGAGCATCTGGACCAGGTCGCGGGGAACATTCCGCCAGGCTGACGGGGAACCGTCAGCTCGGGCCCTTCAGCTTGCGGGAAGCCCAGCGCGTTCCGGGACCCGGCAGCATGATCACCGCGCTTGCAGCCGGTCCATCGCCGCCTGGCTGTCGTCGTCCGCCGCTCGGCAGATCATCAGCCGCTGCTCGGGGTCCTGAAGCGGCATGAGCACCTCGAAGTGGACCGCGATCTCGCCGGCGCCGGGGTGCCGTAGCACCTTGTGTCCGCGGCCATTGGTTTTGATGTCGCGCTCGGCCCACAAGCGGGCGAACTCCTCGTTGTGCGTGAGGCTTTGGGTGATGAGTTCGTTCAGCACCTCGTCTTCCGGCCGCGCGGCCCACGCGGCGCGCAGGTGGGCGATTCCCTCGCGCGCGACGCGTTCGCGGTCGACGTAGTACTCGCGTATCTGCGGATGGATCAGACAGAGCCACATCGCGTTGCGCTGCTGGGGCGGCAGGGTGTCGAAATCGATGAGCAACCTGGCCATTTCGGGATTCCAGGCCAGGATGTCGAACCGGTGGTTCATCAGCATGGCCGGCAGTGGGGACAGGTCGGCGACGAGCCGGGCCAGCGGCGGTGCCGCCGTGGTGGGCGGCTTGGCGGGGACGCGGGGGCGTTGCTGGGTGAGGTCGTAGAGGTACGTGCGTTCGTCCGGGGCCAGGCGCAGGGCGCGGGACAGGGCCTCGACCACGTCGGCCGAGGGGCGCAGCGGGCGGCCCTGTTCCAGTCTTACGACGTAGTCGATGCTGATCCCGGCCAGTTCGGCGACCTCTTCGCGGCGCAGTCCCGGGGTGCGGCGGTGCTGCCGCCGCGCGGGCAGTCCGACCTCGCGCGGGTCGAGGCGCTCGCGCCGGGTGCGCAGGAACGCGGCCAGCTCCCGGGTCGGGTCCACCGTGCGGGTCGTCATGGCCTGTCCAACAGGCCGGGTAGGAGTGCTGTTCCCAGGAAGCGTCTTCCCTTCTCCCCCGCTGCCGGCGGCCGCAGGCTGGTGACCCATGCAAGATCACCAGCGCACACGAGCCCAGGAGAACACGATGCCGCTGACTCTCGACACGTACCGGCTGCTGGGCCGCTCAGGGCTGCGGGTCTCACCGCTGGCGCTGGGCACGGCGACCTTCGGCACCGAGTGGGGCTGGGGCTCCGAGCGCGACGAGGCGCGCAAGCTGTTCGACCGCTATACCGAGTTGGGCGGCAACTTCTTCGACACCGCCAGCACGTACACCAACGGCAGTTCCGAGCGGCTGCTGGGCGAGTTCGCAAGAGCATGCTGGCGTCGGTGGAAGCGAGTCTGCGGCAGTTGAACACGGACTACATCGATCTGCTCTACCTGAACGTATGGGACTTCAGGACGCCGGTGGAGGAGATTCTGCGCGGCCTGGACGACCTGGTGCGGCAGGGCAGGGTGCTGTACGTGGCGATCTCCAGCGCTCCGGCCTGGCAGGTGTCGCGTATGCAGACGATCGCCGACCTGCGCGGCTGGTCGCCGCTGGTCGCACTGGAGATCGAGTACAGCCTCATCGAGCGTACCGGGGAGCGGGACCTGATTCCCATGGCACGCGAGATGGGACTGGGCGTGGTGCCCTTCTCGCCGCTGGGCGGCGGGGTGCTCGCGGGCAAGTACGGCCGGGGCGACCTGGATCCGGCCGGTCCCGTTGCCGGCGAAACCGCCGGCAGCCGCAAGAGCCTCAACGCCGCCCTGGGGATGGTCACGGAACGTACCCTCATCATCGCCGATGCGGTGAAGGAGGTGGCCGTGGAGCTGGGCCGCACCCCCGCCCAGGTCGCCCTGGCCTGGTCCCTGAACGCGCCGGGCGTGACGGCGCCCATCGTCGGTGCCCGGACCGTCGCACAACTGGAGGACAACCTGGGCGCTCTGCAAGTTGAGTTGACGCCTTCCCAACTGGCCCGCCTCGACGAGGTCAGCGCGATTGGCCTCGGCATTCCGCACGGCCTGCTGGCCAGTGACCATATCCGTACGGTCACCACGGGCGAGATGGCGATCGAAGCCCGCCGCTGATTCAGTTGTGCGGCGACCTCAGCCTCGCCCTTCCGCAAACCTCATTCTGATGCGGACAGTTGGTCGGGCTCTTCCGTGGCGTGGGAGTTGGTGAGTGTGAGAGCACCGCCCGCCGCGATCAGGCCGACTACGACCGCCAGCACGGCGTAGGTGACCCGCTCGCCGTGGAAGAACGACGCGACCAGTGCGTCGCTCCAGGTACCTGCGGGCAACTGGGTGGTGACCAGTGCGGCGATCATCGTGCCGACCACGGCGGTGCCGATGCTGGTTCCGACCTCCTGGGTGGTGTCGTTGAGCGCCGTGCCGATCGATGTGCGGTTGCTCGGCATCGCATCGACGAGCGCGATGGCGCAGATGGTCATGACGGTGCGCAGTCCGACCGTCATCACGACCATGCAGGCCGCGATGGCGCCGTACCCGTGGTCGACGCCCCAGGACAGGCCGGCCAATGAGCCGGCCAGGCAGGCCGCGCCGACCAGGCAGGCGACGCGGTGGCCGAACCTTGCAGCGAGCCATTCGGAGAGGGGGGTCGCGACGATCATGGTCACGATGAGCGGCAGGTTCGCCAGGCCTGCCCGTACGGGGCTCCAGCCGTAGGCGTACTGGAAGTGGAGGATCAGCCCGAACATCACGGCGGCCATCGCGATGGCCGTGCCGATCTGCGCGATGGCGGCGCCGCGTACGGTGCCGTTGGCGAAGAGGCGCAGATCCAGCATGGGCGAGGCGCTGCGGCGCTCGTGCCACACGAAGCCGATCCCCGCGGCGACGGCACCGATGATCGAGGCGAGTGTGGTCACGGTGAGCCAGCCGTGCTCGACGCCGCTGGTCAGCGAGTAGCAGGCGAGGCCGATGGTGGCGACGCTCAGCCCCGCGCCCGGCAGATCGAGCTTGTCGCGGGTCAGGTCCTGCGGCCGGTCGGCGGGGACGCCGAGACGTACGCCGATGGCCGCGATCAGCGCGATCGGGGCGTTGACGACCAGGAGCCACTGCCACCGGACGTGGGCCAGCGCGGTGCCGCCCAGCAGCGGGCCGAGGACGAAGCCGGACATGCCGACGATGATCATCAGGGTCATCGCGCGCATCCGCAGCGCCTTGTCGTCGAACAGCCGGAAGACCAGCGAGTTCGTGATCGGGGCCATCGCCGCCGCGGCGATGCCGAGGCCGGCCCGCAGGGTGATCAGCTCCCCCGCTGTGGTGACGGCGACGACGCCCAGGCTCAGCAGGCCGAACACCGCGAGGCCGACCAGCAGCACCCGGCGGCGTCCGAGCCGGTCGGCCATCGATCCTGCCGTCAGCAGCAGGCCGCCGAATGTCAGCGAGTACGCGCCGGTGACCCACTGCAGGGCGGTCGTGCTGCTGTCGAGGTCCCGGCCGATCGTGGGCAGCGCGATCGAGAGCAGCGTGTTGTCGACCATCTCGACGAAGAAGGCCAGGCAGAGCGCGGCCAGGGGAATCCATGCGGCGCGCAGGGACGGATAGGTACGCGATGCGGCGGGCGCGGTGGCGGTCGTGGTCATGGCGGGCCTCCTCTCGGAACGTCGTCGAGTATCGAACGACGTTCGACCATAGAACGCGGTTCGATAAATGCGCAAGCTGTGATTGGATGGGGACCATGACAGGCCCGCGACCACGCCCCGCCGACCGTCCCGCCCGAGGACGGCAACGGGCCTCGCACTCCATCGAGGCAGTTCTCACCGCGGCTGTGGCTCTCCTCGACGAGTCGGGCGCGTCGGCCCTGACGCTCCGCGCCCTCGCGACCCGGCTGGGCACCGGCGTCGGCAGCATCTACTGGTACGTATCGAGCAAGGACGACCTGCTCGACCGGGCCATGGACCACGTGCTCGGCGGGGCGCTGACCGCCGTCGAGAAGCAGACCGGCAGCAGCGACCCGATCGACGACCTGCGCGTGATGGCCGTCACACTGTTCGACGCGATCGTGGACCGGCCGTGGCTGGGGGCGCACTTCATGCGCAACATCGATGTCCCGGGCAACTCGCTGCGTCTTTACGAAAAGCTCGGGGAGCAGACGCTTCGACTCGACCTCACGCCGCGGCAGCGCTTCCACGCGGTGTCGGCGATCGTGGGCGTTGTGGTCGCCAACGCCGCCGACATGGGGCAGGAGCCGCCCGAAGAGGTACTGGACGGCTTGGTGAACCGCGACGAATTCCTCGGGCGCTACGCCGCGACGTGGCGCACACTCGACGCCGAGGAGTTCCCGTTCCTGCACGACATCGTCGACGAGTTCGACGGGCACGACGACAAGGAGCAGTTCCTCGCCGGACTGGAGCTGACCCTGGCCGGCCTCCGGCTACAGACCGGCACCTGACGGCGAGGCGTCTCGCGCGGTCAGTACGGTCCCGGGCGGCCCGGTGCTCATGGTGGCCCGCAAGACGCGGGGAACCCTGCTGGTCAGTCGGCGTCCGGATAGCGCCAGTTGATGGTGGCGGTGGCGGCGGGCGCGAGGGCGTGGACGCGTTCGCGGACGGACGTTTCGAAATGCGGTCGCCACACGGACATGCGGGCGATGGCGATCGGGTGGTCCGTCTCACCGGTGATCCGGTGGCGGCCGTTCTCCACGCTGCGTCCGACTCCGACCTCGTGCTGCTCCAACCGCTCGTCCTCGCGGAGGAATGTGGTGAGCGAGTGCAGGACGGCAACGGTCTGTGCCTCGTCGGCGAGACCGTTCACTTCGAAGTCGAGCATGACGTTGACACTCATGAGGCCATGCTATGCAATGCCGTGCCAGGCGTCGCGGGCCCTGAAGATCGGCCGAACGGGCCCTAGGACTTGTCTCCTTGAAAGGCTATGGGCGCCATTCTTGCTGGTAGGCGGGGTGTTCGGCGTAAGACTGGCCAAGGACTCGCAGCGCGTATGCCAGGCCGGCCGAGCGGGAGTCCGAGGGGTCCATGGCTTTGTAGTCGTTCGCCAGTTGCTCGATCAGGTCGAGCATGGGGAGGTGGCTGTCGAGAAGAGCCTCGCCGCCCAGGGTGCCGACCACGTAGGCGTAGGCATGGTTGTCGTCCATGATGCGTGCGACGAGGAACTCCACAAGATCGTCCATGTGGCCATCCTCGCAGGCAGGCTGCTTCCTTCGGCAGTCACGCGGCTGTCCGGATGAGAATGGCGGCGAGGTGGAGTGCGGCCTGGTAGGTGATGACGAGCTTGTCCGCTCGCATGGCCAGGCCGCGCCATTGCTTGAGTCGGTTGATGCACCGTTCGACAGCGTTGCGCTGCCTGTACGCCTCGGGGCCGAAGGACGGTGGTCGGCCTCCGTCGCGGCCTCGCCGCAGCCTGTGGCCGACCGGGTCGGACGGCGAGCCTGACGACCACGCGGCCGGCATCAGCGGCTCGATCCGGTCCCACATCGCATCAGTGATCACTAATCGGACAGACACATCCGATCAACTGACCAACCGACCAAAGAGACACGCTCTAGTTCTCCGGCCGCGCCTCGGCGCGGCGCACGAGGGCCAGGACCTCGTCGCGCAGTTCGCGCATGGTGTGCGGGTCGCGGGCCTCGGTGTTGAGTCGCAGGAGGGGTTCGGTGTTGGAGGGGCGGAGGTTGAACCACCAGTCGGGGCCGTTCACGGTGAGGCCGTCGAGGGTGTCGAGAGTGACGTCGGGCCGGCCGCTCCAGGCGGTGCGGACGGCGGTGAGGCGGGCGGCCGCGTTCTCGACCGTGGAGTTGATCTCCCCGGAGGCGGCGTAGCGCTCGAAGTTGCCTGTGAGGGCCGACAGGGGCTCCTCCTGGCCGCCGAGAGCCGCGAGGACGTGGAGGGCGGCGAGCATGCCGGTGTCGGCGTTCCAGAAGTCGGCGAAGTAGTAGTGCGCGGAGTGCTCGCCGCCGAACACCGCGCCCGTGCGGGCCATTTCGGCCTTGATGAAGGAGTGACCGACGCGGGTGCGTACGGGTGTGCCGCCCGCCTCGCTGATCACCTCGGGCACGGTGCGTGAGGTGATCAGGTTGTGCAGCACGGTGGCGCCCGGCCTGCGGGCGAGTTCGCGGGAGGCGACGAGGGCGGTGATCGCGGAAGGGGAGACCGGTTCGCCGCGTTCGTCGACGACGAAGCAGCGGTCGGCGTCCCCGTCGAACGCGAGGCCGAGATCGGCCTGTTCGGCGCGTACGCGGGCCTGGAGGTCCATGATGTTCGCCGGGTCCAGCGGGTTGGCCTCGTGGTTCGGGAAGCTGCCGTCGAGTTCGAAGTACATCGGGACGACATCGAGGGGCAGGCCGGTGAAGACGGCCGGCACGGTGTGGCCGCCCATGCCGTTGCCCGCGTCCACGACGACCTTGAGCGGGCGGATGCCGGTGAGGTCGACCAGGGTGCGCAGATGCCCCGCGTACTCCTGAAGGGTGTCGTGACGGGTGACGGTGCCGGTGCGGCCGGCGGGTCGGGGCGGGCCGCCCGCGTCCGTCCACCGCTCGACGAGGGCGCGGATCTCGGCGAGTCCGCTGTCCTGGCCGACGGGGGCGGCGCCCGCTCGGCACAGCTTGATCCCGTTGTAGCGCGCCGGGTTGTGCGAAGCGGTGAACATCGCGCCGGGCAGGTCGAGCGCTCCGGAGGCGTAGTAGAGCTGGTCGGTTGAGCACAGTCCGGTCTCGGTGACGTCGGCGCCCTGTGCGGCGGCGCCGCGTGCGAAGGCTCGGGCGAGGCCGGGCGAGGAGGCGCGCATGTCGTGTCCGGTCACGAGCGCACGCGCTCCGGTGACTTGGACGAAGGCGGCGCCGAAGAGTTCGGCCGTCGACTCGTCCCACTGCTCGGGCACGAGGCCGCGCACGTCGTACGCCTTGACGAGCCCGGACAGGTCGGTGCGCTGCGCGGGGTCAGTGGGCGCGGCCATGGTGCTCTCCTTCGGGGCGCTGCGGCTCGGGGGTGTCGAGGAGCCACAGGGCGGTGTCGGGCGGGAGGGTGTCGCCGTCGAGCGGGCCGCTGGCCAGTACCGGGCGGCCCGGTACGCCGATCGCGGACCATGTCAGCGGCCGGGTACCGAGGTTGACGACGCAGACCAACGCGCCACGCTGGAAGGCGAGATGGGCCTCGCCCGGTGCCGAGTACCAGTGCGGTGCAGCCGTGGGGTCGGGCGCGGGGTGGGCGCGCCGCAGGCGGAGGGCACGGCGGTAGAGGGCGAGTGTGGAGTCGGGATCCTGTCCCTGGGCGAGGACGGTGTACGGCCCCCAGCCGTCCGGCTGCGGCAGCCAGGTGTGTTCGGGGGCTGCGGTGGTGAAGCCGTACGGGGCATGGTCACCGCGCCAGGGCAGCGGCACCCGCGAGCCGTCCCTGCCCCGGTCGGTGCGGCCGGAGCGTTCCCACAGCGGGTCGCGGATCCGGTCGTCGGGGACGAACGCCTGCGGCAGGCCCAGCTCTTCGCCCTGGTAGAGGTAGGCGGAGCCGGGCAGGGCGAGCATGAGCAGCGCGGCGGCGCGGGCGCGTTCGGCGGAGCCGAGGCGGGTCACCGGGCGGACCGCGTCGTGGCTGGAGAGCAGCCAGGTGACGGCTCCGCCGCCGGGGGCGGACAGCGAGGCGTCGACGACGCGGCGCAGCTCCGCCGGATCCCAAGCGGCCTCCAGGAAGGCGAAGTTGAAGGCCTGGTTCATCTCGCCGGGCCGGATGTAGCGCGCCAGCCGCGCCGGGTCGAACACGGCGGACTCGGCGACCATGAGCCGGTCCTGCGGGGGCACCGAGCCGGGCGGCGCCGGGTGGGTGTCGAGGAGGGCGCGCCACTCGCGGTAGAGCGGGTGCAGTTCCTCCTGGTCGTAGTACGGCATGAGGTGGTTGCGCAGCGGGTCCTGGTGCTGCCCAGGTCCGGCGTCCGGCAGTCCCTCGGCCTTGAACAGAGCGTGCGCGACGTCGACGCGGAAGCCGTCCACGCCCCGGTCGAGCCAGTGCCGCAGGACGTCGGCGAAGGCGGAACGCACCTGCGTGTCGCGCCAGTTGAGGTCGGGCTGTTCGGATGCGTGCAGATGGCAGTACCACTCGCCGTCGGCCACCCGGGTCCAGGCGGGGCCGCCGAAGGCCGACTGCCAGTCGTTGGGCGGGAGTTCGCCGGACGACCCGCGGCCGGGACGGAACAGGTAGCGACCGCGCGCGGCGGAGCCGGGCCCTGCCGCGAGCGCCTTCTGGAACCAGGGGTGCCGGTCGGAGGTGTGGTTGGGCACGAGGTCGACGATGAGCTTGAGGCCCAGGTCGTGGGCGCGGGTGATGAGCCGGTCGAAGTCCTCGGTGGTGCCGAGGTCGGGAGCGACGGCGGTGTGGTCGGCGATGTCGTAACCGCCGTCGGCGAGCGGCGAGGGGTAGAACGGCGTGATCCACACGGCGTCGGCGCCCAGTTCCGCGATGTGGTCCAGCCGCGCGGTCGCCCCGGCGAGATCACCGGTGCCGTCACCGTCCGCGTCGGCGAAGGCGCGCGGGTACAACTCGTAGCAGACGGTCTCCTGCCACCAGCTCATGAGGACTCCTGGCGGCGGGGCGCCGCGCCCGGGTGCGGGGGCGGGGGCGGGGGTACGGACTGCTCGGTGCCGGCCTGTCCAGTGCGGGCACCGGCACCGGCGGCCTCCGCGACGCCGAGGCCCGGCGTGAGCCGCCCAGGGTGCGGCACCGCGCGTACGTCTCCGGGTCCGCGCCCGTGCGCGCGGGCCTGGCTCGCGTCGCGTACGACGGCGGCCGGGGCACGACCGCCGCCGGGCGGCCGGGACCTGACGGCCGCCACGGCGGCGACGGCGTACAGGGCCGGTGAGGTGGTAGCCGCGACGGCCGCCGCTCCCTCGCGCTCCGTCAGCTTGTCCAGGTGACCAGGCGCGAGGGTGCCGTGCCGTTCCCCGGACGCCTTCGCCCGTACGAGGGCGAGGTCGGCGAGGGGGCGCAGCGCGGGCAGGCAGGCCGCGGCGTTCGGGACGTACGCCCCGGGGCCGCCGAGCGGGGCCGTCGCAGCTCTCATGCCGTGCGCTCCAGCAGGGCCACCCCGATGTGCGCGTCGGCCATGCCGTAGAACACGTAGAGCTGCCCGTCGACTTCCTCGATCGCGGTCGGGAAGACGACGTTCGGGACGGTCCCCGCGCGCTCCTCCTCGGTCTCGGGCGCCATGAGCGGCTCGTCGGAGCGGGCGAGGATCTTCGCGGGGTCGGCGGGGTCGAGGATCATCGCGCCGGCCGCGTACGACACGTTCTGGTTCTGCGCGAAGGGGTCCTCGATGGCGCCGGACACGCCGTGGTGGATGAGCAGCCAGCCCTCGGGCACGCGGACCGGTGCGGGGCCGCTGCCGATCTTCAGCTCCTCCCAGGGGTGCGCGGACAACGCGACGAGCCGGTGGTCGCGCGGGCGGGTGAGGGCGCGGATGTCGGCCTCGACCTCGGCGGCGGGCACGTACGAGATCCAGATGCCGGGCCGTTCGTCGGTGATTCCGGCGGGCAGATGGATTCCCTCGCCCGGCCGGAACCAGCCGAGGTCCCACATCGGGCGGTGCAGCATCGCGTACGCGGGTTCGCCGTCCGGTCCTGGCACGGGCTCGGGGAAGTGGACGACGTCCTTGTTCGGGAAGAGGTTGAGGTCGGTGTCGAGGTCCGGCTGGTAGCCGAACTGGACGGGACCGAGCCGGGTCCACGTGGTCAGGTCCTCGGACACGGCCAGCGCCGGCTTGGGGCCGAGCGGGCCGTAGGCCACGTACGACATGACGTGCTTGCCGAGGGAGGGGATCCAGGTGACCCGGGGGTCCTCGACGCCTGCGTTGTTCTTGCCGCGCTCCCATCCCGCGTCGGGCGCGAGGACGACCCCGCGCCGCTCGACGCCGCTGGGGACCCCGTCGGTGAAGGTGACCTCGGCGAGGCCGACGCGGGAGACGTTGCCCTCGGAGACCAGGCGCGGCAGCAGGTGCAGACGGCCGTCGGGGGTGCGGCCGGAGGCGGGGTTGAGGACTCCCTCGGCCTCGTTGGCGTCGCCGGGCTGCGGGGACATGACCAGGCCCTTGCGTATCAGGCGGTACGGGATGGGCGAGGCGGCGCTAGCGGCGCTGGTGGTGCTGCTGGTGGTGCCGGTGGTGCTCATGGAGGGAATCAGCCCTTTACTCCGGAGTCGATGTCGGTCGAGGTGAAGTGGCGCTGGAACAGCAGGAACAGCGCCACCGCGGGGGCGGCCAGCACGCAGGCGCCGGCCAGCAGGGCGCCGGTCGGGTTGCTGACCGTGCCCTGGAGGTTGGAGAGGAAGCTCGCGAGGGACACGGCGAGCGGCTGCATGTCGGCGTTCTTGGTGACCAGGAAGGGCCAGAGGAACTCGTTCCACGGGCCGATGAAGGTCAGCAGCATGGCGGTGAGCACGGCGGGCCGGGCCATGGGCAGCGCGACCTTCCACAGGATGCGCAGTTCGCCGGCGCCGTCGAGACGGGCCGCCTCGAACAGTGACTGCGGCAACTGGAGGAAGAACTGCCGGAAGAGGAACACGGCCGTCGAGTTGATCGCGAACGGCAGGATCATTCCGATGTAGTTGTCGCCGAGCCCGTAGTCGCGGACCACGAGGACGTAGAGCGGCAGCGTCAGGAGCTGGAAGGGCACCATCTGCACGAGCAGCAGCGAGGCGAACACCGTTCCCCTGCCGCGGAAGTGCAGTTGGGCCAGCGCGTACCCGGCGAGCACGCCGAAGACGAGGGTGCACACCAGGACGCCGACCGTCATGATCCCCGAGTTGACCAGCGAACGGCCCAGCGAGATGGCACCGTTGACCGCCGTGTAGCTGCTGCCGGTCAGCCCGCTGGGCACGGCCGACGACAGGTCGCCCGTCGTCGTCTTCCGCAGGGAGCCGACGACCATGTAGTAGAAGGGGAAGAGGAAGGCGACGGCGCCGAGCGCGAGAACGATGTACTTGACGGCCGTGCCCCAGGGGCGGCGCGGGTCGGCGGCCCTGCCCCGGTCCGGGATGTGCGGCGCTGGGGCGTCCGGGGCCTGGGCGTCGGGGGTCGTGGTGGCGGCGCTCATGTCAGTTGCCCCTCTCGGTGAGTTTGCGGGCGGCCAGCGAGATGACGAGGACGAAGGCCACCAGGACCACGCCCAGCGCGGCGGCGAAGTCGGGGTGCCCCTGCTCGATGCCCTTCTGGTACATGAGCAGTACGGGTGAGGTGGAGGCGTGGTCGGGTCCGCCGCCGCCGGTCAGCAGGTACGGCTCGCTGAACAGGTTGGCGCCGGTGATGATCGCGTAGATGACCACGAGGGTGGTCGCCGGCCGCACTCCGGGCACGGTGACCGAGAAGAACTGCCGTATCCGGCCCGCGCCGTCCACGGCGGCGGCCTCGTACAGCTCCTTGCCGACGTTCTGGAGGGCGGCGAGGTAGAGCATCACGAAGAAGCCGAGCTGCTTCCAGGTGACGAAGAAGGCGATCATCGGCATCGCGAGGTGCGAGTTGACCAGCCAGGAGGGGTCAGGGGCGTGCGAGCCGAGGAGGTTGTTGACGAAGCCGTCCGAGCCGAACAGGAACTGCCACACGGCGACGAGCGCGACGCTCGCCGTGATGTACGGCAGGTAGTACGCGGCGCGGAAGAACGCGCGGAAGCGGATCTTCGCGTTGAGCGCCGCGGCAAGGACGAGCGCCAGGATCACCGTCAGCGGCACGTTGATCACGAGGAAGACCGCGATGTTGAGGAAGGCGCGGCCGACCACCGGGTCGGTGAACACGTCCCGGTAGTTGGAGAGTCCGACCCACGGCGAGTCGATGTGCGTGCCGGGGGCGGTGAAGTAGAAGCGGTGGACGGATATCCAGAGCGTGTAGACCATCGGGACGGCGAACACGACGAGCAGGAACAGCACGTACGGCGTCACGAACAGCGCGCCGGTGCGCGAGCGGGTCCGGCCGTGGCGGGTGGCGGCACCCTCGCGACGCTCGCGGGGCGCGCCGCCGGTGGTGGCAGTCGTCGCGGCGGGCGTGGCGGCGATGGGGCGAAGGTTCGTCATGACGGGTCCCCGTACTCGTCGAGCAGCTTGGTTATCTTGTCGGAGGCCCGGCGCAGCGCCGTGTCCGTCGCTTCGTCGCCGAACACGACGGACTTGGTCCACTCGTCGCGGAACGCCTGCCAGATGTCGACGGAGCCCGGCACGTTGGGCACCTCGACGACGTGGTCGGCCTGGCGCGCGAACGCCTTGTAGACCGGCTTCTTGGCGAAGAATTCCGGGTAGCGCGCGGTCAGGTTCTCGCGCATCGGCATCTGGCCGGTCGCGTCGAGGAACTTCCCGTCCTGCTGGGCGGAGGTGGCGAACTTCAGCAGGTCCCAGGCGGTGGCGCGGTTCTCGCAGGCGCTGAACATCGCGACGGACTTCTCGTCGCTGAAGGAGTACGTGTCCTGCGCCGACTTCCCTTCGGCGGTCGGCACCGGCGCCACACCGATGTCGACGCTGTCCTTGTAGGCGGAGACCGCCCACGGGCCGACGGTGGCCATGGCGGCCTTGCCGTCGTTGACCGCGTCCCCGGGGTACGCCTCCTGCGGCGCGAGCTTCTCCGCGTACAGCGTGTGCCAGAACGCGGCGGCCTGCCGGCCGGCCGGCGAGTCGAACTGCGGCGTGCCGTCCTCGATGAGCTGCTTGCCGCCGCTCTGCGCGGCGAAGGCGGGGTAGAAGTCGTTCCAGGACTGGAAGAACTCACTGCTGGGCGCCGGCCAGATGGCGGCCTTGGCGGCTCCGCTGTGCACGAGGGTGCGGGAGGTCTTCAGGAACTGGCTGTAGGTCGCGAGCTGCGGGTGCTCGGGGTCGAGCCCCGCCTTTTTGAAGATCTTCTTGTTGTAGAGGATCATCACCGGGTTGCTCTTCCAGGGCAGTTGGTAGAACTTGCCGTCCTGCGACTTGTACTGCTCGGTGAGGGCGCCGCCGCGCTTGTTGACGTAGCTGTCGCCGTCCGGGAAGTCGCTGAGCGGCACGAGGCCGTTCTGCTTCTGGAAGGTGGGCACCGAGGCGGGCGCGGTGTTGAAGACCAGGCAGGCGCTGGTGCCCGCGATGATCGAGGCGCTGATGGCCTCCTCGGAGGTCTTGCCCGCAGGGATCTGCTGCGCCGTGACGTGCTGGTCCGGGTGGCTCTTGTTCCACGCGGCGATCATGTCCTCGCCCCAGGCGACCTCTTGGGCGTTGTTCGACAGCCAGACCCTGATGGGGCCGCGCGCGTTCGCGGCGGTCGCCTGGTCGGGGGCCGACCGGCCGCAGGCGGTCGCGGCCCCGGCGAGGGCCAGCACGAGCAGCGAGTACGCGGTTCTCCTCAGCATGAAAACTCTCCGAACTGTGCACGCCCGGCCTCGTCGCCGGACGGGAACTGCTGACCGCGCCCCGAAGGGCGGCCGATCCGGTGGTCAGGCACCGGGGGCCGGACCTATCGAGGCGCGGGGCACGAACTCGGCGGGCGGCAGCACGACATGCGCGACCTCCGCGCCTTCCAGCACCCGGTCCAGGGCGCGGGCGGCCGCTTCTCCCCAACCGCGCGCGTCGGCGCGGGCGGAGGACAGCGGCGGATGGGTGTAGCGGGTGAGGGGGGTGTCGTCGTAACCGACCACCGAGAGGCGTTCCGGTACCGGCACGCCGAGTTCCTGGGCCACGGAGAGACCGGCCGTCGCCGCCAGGTCGTTGCCGTAGACGATCGCGGTGGGCGGCTCGGCCAGGGACAGCAGCTCGCGGGTGGCCAGCGCGCCGCCTTCCGCCGTGAAGCCGCCGGGCAGTACGGGTCCTTCGGGCAGGCCGAGTTCGCGCAGGGTCTCTTCCCAGGCGGACCGGCGCCGGTGTGCGTGGCGGAATTCCTGGGGGCCTTCGACATGCGCGATACGGCGGTGCCCGAGGCCGGCGAGGCAGCGCACCGCGTCGACGTAGGCGGGCCGGTCGTCGAGGCTCACCGAGGTGAGCCCGTCGCCCCACTCGCTCTGCCCGACGACGACGGCCGGAAGGCCGAGCCGGTGCATGAGGGCGGGGCGCGGGTCCTCGTAGCGCAGGTCGGTGAGGAGCACTCCGTCCACCCGCCGGTCGGCGGCGAGGCGTTCGTACACGGACTGCTCGCGCTCGGGGGTGGTGAGGTGCACCATGAGCCCGTCGCCGCGCTCCCCGAGGGCCACCTCGACGCCCGCCATGAAGGCGGGGAAGAACAGGTCGGCGCCTATCTGGTCGGGCTCCCTGGCGAGGACGAGGCCGAAGGCCCCGGCCTTGCCGAGGGACAGCGCGCGGGCGGAGTGGCTCGGGGTCCAGCCCATCTCCGCCGCGACCGCGAGGATGCGCTCCTTGGTCTCCCCGGCGATCCCTGGACGGTCGTTCAGGGCGAACGAGACGGAGCTGCGCGAAACACCCGCGCGCTGGGCGACGTCGGCGATGGTGGGCCTGCGAGCCACGACGCCCTCCGCTCTCTGTTCGCTGTTCTCTGCGATTCCCGTTTCGTCCTGGGATCGGACCGTTCGACCGGTTGCTAAACCGCTTTAAACGACCGACCGGCGCTCACTAAACCGGTTTGAGGCGCAGGCGTCAATGGGCGGCGCAATGTGATCTGGACCGCTTCGGCACCCGGAGCGGCGCGGGGAGCGGCACTGGGAGCGGCACCGGGATGTGCTGTGAGCACTGGCCCTGGTCCCTGGGGCTGTGTGCCGCCGGGGGGAAACTCAGGTGGCCTCGGCACGCGTTCCGGGTAGGGTCGGACGATGCCCGAGCTGACGCTGCTGCATGCCGCCCACGGCCCGGCGGTCCTGGCCTTCGAGCTGGCGAACCGCGCCTACTTCGCCGCCTCGGTCTCCGACCGCGGCGACGACTTCTTCGACCGGTTCGCCGACCGGCACACCGCGTCGCTGGCCGAGCAGGAGGCCGGCATCTGCGCCTTCTACGTGCTCGTCGCCGAGGACGGCTCGGTACTCGGCAGGTTCAACCTGTACGACATGGCGGACGGCACCGCCAGACTCGGCTACCGGGTCGCGGAGCGGGTAGCCGGCCGCGGCGTGGCGACCGCGACCGTCCGGGAGCTGTGCCGGACGGCGGCAGCCGTGCACGGCCTGCGTACGCTGCGGGCGGCCACCTCGCACGACAACGCCGCGTCGCAGCAGGTCTTGGCCAAGGCCGGGTTCGTCCCGGCCGGCCCTGCCACCCCGGCTGATCTCGGCGGCGGGTCCGGCACTTGGTACCAGCGGGACCTCCGGCCGTAGACCTTGCTCTTGGTCTGGATCTCGCGCGAGGGTCGGCCTGCGCTCGGGGGTCAGGCGTGCCTCGGGGGTCAGGCTTTCAGGGGGCCTCCGTCGATGGCCACCCGACGGCCGTAGCGCGTCAGCGGGTAGTAGTCGTACACCGCGTGGTGCTGAACACAGCGGTTGTCCCAGAAGACCAGTGTGTTCGGGGTCCAGCGGACCCGGCAGCTCAGCATCGGACGGCGGGCGGGGATCTCGCAGAGCATGGCCAGCAGCGCCTCGCTCTCGTCCGGCGACAACTGCGGGATCCGGGCGGTGTAGGCCCCGTTGACGTAGAGGACCCTGCGGTCGGTCTCCGGGTGGCGCACCACCAGCGGGTGCTCCGCCTTGGGAATGACGTAGTCCGCCGGAGGGGTGTACCCCTTGAAGGCGAGCAGGCCGTCGTGGATCGCCGTCATGCCCTCCAACAGGCCCCGCAGCGCCGGTGACAGCATCTCGTACGCCAGGTGCATGTTGGCGAACAGTGTGTCGCCGCCGCTGCCGCCCTCGGGGACGCGCGTGATGTACAGCATCGAGCCGAGCGAAGGCTCGGCGTCGGCGGTACCGTCCGCATGCCAGCCGTTGCCCGCGACGTTGCCCGCCGCCTTGTCGGTACTGATCTCCAGGATGTACGGATCGCCGTCCGGCGGGGGCGGGTTGACGGGGCGCAGCGGGCCGAAGTGCCCGGCGAGGCGTTTCTGGTCGTCCTCGGTGATGGTCTGGTCGCGGAAGACGAGCACATGGTGGCGCAGGAACGCCTCCTTGATCTCGGCCAGTTGGTCCGGCGGCAGCTCGGCGGACAGGTCGGCGCCGCTGATCTCGGCGCCGATCACCGGCGTGATCGGCGCCACCTCGATCGTCCGGTACTGCGCGGCGGGCCGGGTGGTGACGGCGCCGACAGCCTCCAGCTCGTAACTCTCCATGTGCTCATGCTCCTTGTGATGGGTGACGCGTGACGGGGGCGGAAGGACCCGTGGAAGGCGCGGGGGGCCGGTTCGCCGACGCGGAGTTGATCGCGTCGGCCACCGTCTGTGCGTGGGGTGCGGTCACGATGCCGTAGTGCGTGGTCTCCAGCAGTTGCCACACGCTTCCGTCCGGCAGATGCGGCCGCCAGAGCGCGGGATGGTCCTGTGCCGGGCCGGCCGCGAGTGGCAGGCCCGCGACAGGTCGGGTGGCCAGCCAGGTGCGTACCGGGGTGGTGGTCAGTCGCGGCAGGGTGTGCGCGGCCATGCTGCGCAGGTTGGCGCGGCAGCAGCGGGCGAGACGCTCGGCGTACGCACCCGCCTCCCCGCCGGGGGTCTCCCCCGGTGCCTGACCCAGCTCGTGCGCGAACAACGCCTCCAACTGGGGTTCGTCGTAGTCCTGGAACCGCGCGCCCGAACCCGGCGGCGGCGGATCGAGGAGAAACACCCCGTCCACCGGCCGCCCCTCCCGCTCGGCCAGCGCCGCCATCTCCAGCGCCACCCAGCCGCCGAACGACCAACCGGCCACGCTCACCCGGTGTACGCCGTCCCCCAACTGGGCCCGCAGCGCCGCGTCGTAGCGCCGGGCCCGCTCCGTCAGACTCCATTCGGGACCCTGGGCACCGCGCAGCGCGGGGTCCGCCACCAGACAGACCGTCAGCCGCGGGTCGAGAGCGGACACCAGCGTCCGATAGGCCTGGATGTCGCCGCCGACCGGATGCACCAGACACAGCACATCCGATCCGGTGCCTTCCTGCCACACCTCCAGCGGAACACCGTCCGCGGTCATCGGCTGCGGCGCCGCCTCCCGCAGACGTTCCAACACCTCGTCGAGGCCTACCCGGTGGCTCAGCCGGGACAGCTCCAGCTCCACCCCGAAGTGCTGCTTGACCGCGCCGATCAGGTCCAGCATCGTCAGCGAGTCAGCGCCCAGGTCGTACAACGACGCGGCAGGGTCCAGGTCCTCGACCCCCAGCCACTCGCACAGCAGGCCCGTCAGCAGACCGGCCGGGTCCTCCCCCGCCGCCGGGTCGGCAGGCGCGGGTGGGGGCGTAGGTGCGGTGGCGGCGGCGTCCGCCTCGGGGACTTCCGGCGGGACCTGCGGCGGGGCGTAGAACGCCTCGGACTCGCGCAGATCCGTGGTGGAGACCAGGAGATGAGGTAGCCCCGAGGCGAGGACGCGGTCGAACAACCGCTCCGCCTCGGCGTCCGTCAGGCCCACCGCCAGGTGCGCCTGATGCCGTACGTCCGCCACGGGGGCCCGCAGCGCCATCCCCGACTCGCGCCACACGTCCCAGTCGACCGTCATCCGCACGGTCGTCTCCGGGTCGGCGGACCGGTGGTGGGCGAAGGCGTCCAACGCAGCACCCGCTGCCGCGTAGTCGAGCTGGCCGACCCCGCCGAGCTGCGCCGACATCGACGAGCAGGAGAGGACCACGGCCGGTGCGTAACGGCGGACCAACTCCTCCGTCAGAAGCGCCCCGTTCAGCTTCGCCGCCGTGGCCTTCCGCGCCGCCGCAGCGTCGCGCCGGGCTATCAGGCCGCCGGCCGCCACCCCGGCCGCATGCACCACACCGTCCAACCGGTCCGTACGCTCACCGATCCGGGCCAGCACCTCCTCGGGCGTCAGCTCGGACAGATCAGCCGTCACCAACTCGACCTGTTCGGCCCATAGGTTCAGCTCTTCGGGCACCTTCGGCTCCCTTGCCAACAGCAGCACCCGCGCCGCACCACGCTCCAGCACCCACCGCGCAGCGGCGCGCCCTATCGCCCCCGTCCCGCCGAGCACGAGATACACAGCGCCCTCGGGGACGGTGGCCGGACCCGTACCCGCCACGGCCGGGACGGCTACGGACGACTCCTCCCACCAGTAGCCGTCCCGCAAGGCCAACTGCCGTGGCACCTCTGATGCGGCAGTGGTGAGGTGGGCCACCGTGGCGGCCCACAACGTCAGCTCGGCGGTGGGGAGGTCCAACCAGGTGCCCGCGGACAGGGATTCCTGCGGGGCCACCTCCGTGATGCCTGCCAGCAGGGCGAGTTCGGGACGTGACACCGCACCCTGGACCGGCCGGGCGCCGTAGGAGAGCCACCAGCAGTGCACATCCGTGCGCCCCGCGAGGGCCTGGGCCAGTGCGGCGGGTGCGTCGAGGCAGGCCCACCGGGCGCGGTCCAGGGTCGGCGTACCGACCGGGCCGCGCACGGATAGCGGCAGCGCGTGTACCCAGTCGATGCCGTCGTACGGTCCGTCCAGCCCAAGCCCGTCGAGGAGTTGGCGCAGTGCTCTCGGATCGGCCGGGTCCACCGCGAAATCGTTCTCGCCGAGGCGGGCGAAGCTCTCCGCCGCGCGGACTCGTACGACCCGGGCGTACCCGGCGGCGAAGGCACGGACGGTCTCTGCGGCGGGCGTCTCGTCGGTGACGAGGACGAGCAGGCGGGGGACGGGTGGTGCCGCGTCGGCGTTGGCGCGGCGCAGCCGGGTCCAGCTCGGCTGCCGCAGCCATTCCGTCTCGGGCAGCCGCGACGGTAGGGGGGCAGGGCGCGTGGGACCCTCTGCGGCCGACGCCGGTGCCGGGAGGCGTGCGTAGTCGTAGTCAGCCAGGTCGAAGGAAGGCGGCGGAAAGTCCCACGGCGCTTGTGCCGGTCCTGCGGGCCAGCCGACGGACTCCCCCGCCAGCCACGCGGCGACCAGGACCGGCGCGGGCCGGCCGTCCGGGCCGGCCGGAGAGGGAGTGGCGGAGTCCGGGACCAGGGTCGGCTCGGCTGCCGAGGCGCCCGGGACCAGGATCGGCTCGGCCGTACGTAGCCATGTCGCCGCAGCGGCGGGGTCCTCGCAGACCGTGGCCATCCGCCAGGGGCCCTGCGCCCGGCCCGCCTGCAAGTGCCGTACCACCTGCGGGTATGCCTGAGGCCGCGCGGTGAGGTAGTCCGCGATCCGCTCGGCGTCGGCGCGCAACGCGATACGGGAATGGGCCGCCAGCACCAGACACGCCGGCGCCGCGGCGGAAGCTGCCGGGACAGTCGGAGAAGCCTGTTGCGCCTCCAACACCACATGCGCGTTCGTCCCGCCGATCCCGAAGCTGCTCACCGCCGCCACCCGGGGACGGTCCGCCGGCCACGGGCGCGGCTGGACCGGGATGTAGAACGGCCCGGCGTCCGGGCCGATCGCCGGATTCAGGGCGCGGAAGTCGGCGTTGGGCGGGATGAGGCCGTGATGCACGGCCAGCACGGCACGGACCAGACCGATCACCCCTGCCGCAGCGCCCAGATGGCCGATCTGGCTCTTCACCGAAGCCAGCGCGACACTGTTGGGCTCGCTCACGCCGAACGCCTGGCGCAGCGCCTCCACTTCGATGGGGTCACCGAGGCGGGTGCCGGTGCCGTGGGCTTCCACGTAACCGAGGTCGGAGCCGGTACGGCCGCTGCGCCGCAGCGCCGAGCGGATGACCTCGCGCTGCCCTGCCACCGACGGGGCGCTGTAACTCAGCTTCTGCGCACCGTCGTTGTTCAACGCCGAACCGGTGATCCGGGCGTAGACCGTGTCCCCGTCACGCAGCGCTGCCCGTAGCGGTTTGAGCACCACCACACCGACACCACTGCCGCCGATCGTGCCGCCCGCGTCATCACTGAAAGGGCGGCAGTGACCGTCCGGAGAGAAGATGTGCTGCGGCTGATAGCGGTATCCGTCCCGCATCGTGGTGTCCACGAGAACACCGCCGGCCAGCATCACATCCGCGTCGCCCTGCCGCAGCAGCCCCGCCGCGACATGCACCGCGACCAGCGAACTCGCGCACGCCGCTTGGGTGGTGAAAGCCGGCCCGGTCAGGTCCAGTCGGTAGGCCACCTTCGTGGCGAGGAAATCCTTCTCATGGTGCAAGGCCCACTGGAAGGCGTCGGGCAGCCGCTCGGGGTCCGCCTCGCGCAGCATCTCCTTGAAGTACGTGTTCTCACCGGCCCCCGCCACCAGGCCGACCCGCCCGGCCGTGGCTCCGGTGATCCCCGCGTGGGACAGCGCCTCGACGCAGCTCATCAGCAGATGCCGCTGCTGGGGATCCATCAGCCGCGCCTCCTGCCGGCTGATCCCGAAGCGTTCCGGGTCGAAGGCGAGCAGCCCGTCCATCTGGCTGCGGGCACCGACCAGTCCGTCGGCCGCCTCGAAGTGCTCCACACCTCGGCCCGCCGTCTCCACCAGCTCCCAGAACTCCGCCAGATCGCGGGCGCCGGGCAGCCGGACCGCCATCCCGATCACCGCGATCGGCTCGTCGGCCGGAACGCCCTCGTCGTGCGGAGCGCCCTCGTCATACGACGCGGTGGCCGGGAGGGCTTCGTCCCGTACCGCCGTAGGCGTCTGCGGCGGGCGGGCCGGTTCGCGGCCCTGCTCGACAAAACGCGCCAGGCGCCGAACGGTGACGTACTCGAAAAGGTCGGCGACGGTGAAGCGCAGCTCCAGCTCGGTGGTGCACCGCAGATGGAACCGCATCAGCGACAGGCTGGACGCGCCCGCGTCGAAGAACGTCTCGTCCGCCCCGATGGGCCGGCCAGTCACCTCTTCGAACGCCGCTGCCAGCCGGGCCTCGATCCCGGACAGGCCGGCGGCACCCGTAGCAGTGCCCGCGCCCAATTCCCTGCCTGGTGCGCGCAGTGCGTTCGCGCGGTCCAGTTTGCCGCTGGGCGTGTGCGGCAGGGCAGCCAACTCGCGGAAGCGGCGGATCTGGATGAAGGCGGGCAGCAGTGCCGACAGGTGGGCGGCCAACTCCGTTACGGAAGGGGTCTCCTCGCGGCACTGCAGGCAGGCCACCAGCTCCTTGCCGTCATGCGTCACGACCGCGCCCACGATCTGCGGATGCCGCAGCAGGGCCGCCTCGATCTGCGCCAACTCCACGCGGTGGCCGCTGAGTTTGATTTGCTGATCGGTCCGGCCGAGGTAGTGCAGCACGCCCTGATCATCGAAGCGGGCGCGGTCGCCGGTGCGGTAGAACAGCCCCAGCTCCGGCAGTTCCACGAAGCGCCCGGTGTCCGAGGCCGGGGCACCGAGGTAACAGCGCGTCGCCATCAGACCGCCGATCAGCAACTCCCCGGCCCGGCCGGGCGGCAACGGCAGCCCGCCCTCGTCGACCACCCGCAGCAGCGTGTTCGCCACCGGTGCGCCGATGGCCGGACGCTCGGGCCAGCGCAGCGGATCACCGTCCAGGCACAGGCTGCTCACGACATGGGTCTCGGTCGGGCCGTAGTGGTTGAACAGCCGCACCCCGGGCAGTCCGGCGAACCACCGCCGCACCGCGTCGGTGCACACCAACTGCTCGCCCGCGACGATCACCTCCCGCAGCCGGGAAGGGAAACGGCCCAGATGGACACCGTGTTCGGCCACCAACTGCAAGGCCACATAGGGCATGAAGATGCGCTCCGCACCGGCCGACTCCAACTGCTCCAGCAGCGCCGCAACATCCTGCCGCCACCCCGGCCGCACCAGATGCAGCCGGCCACCGCCGCACAGCGTGCCGAAGATCTCTTGGAAGGAGACGTCGAAGGAGAGCATCGAGAACTGCTGGGTGACGGCAGCCGCCCCGAGGCCGCCTGCGGCGGCCTGCCATTGGAGGAGATTGCTCAGCGTACGGTCCGGCACCTGCACCCCCTTGGGAGTACCGGTGGAGCCGGAGGTGAACAACGTGTACAGCGGCCGGGCACCGTCGTGCCCCGGCAACGGGCCCTGTCCTGCTGGTGCGGACGCGGAGAGGTCGACCTCGTAGCGGGGCAGCTCATGCAGGTCGACGGCTTCGAGGGGTGCCGCGCCGCCGGGCGGCACCAGCACGCACAGCGGTCGAGCCTGCGCCAGCACATGCCGCAGCAGCCCGGCCGGATAGGCCGGGTCGAGGGGCACGATCGTCCAATTGAGCCGGGCCAGCGCCAGCAACGCCACCACGTGCTCCACCGACGGCTCAAGATGCAGGGCGACACTCCGCGGGCCGCCGTCGTCCGCGTCCTCCGGATGGGCGGCCGACAGCCGCAGCGCCAGCGTCTGCGCGAGCGCGTCGAGTTCGGCGTAGTCGACCACCCGGTCGCCCGACACCACGGCCGGCGCGCCAGGCGTACGCGCCACCTGACGGGCGAAGCCCTCAGCCACCGTGGACCAGGCCAACGGGACTGCCGCGCCGCGCCCGTGGTCCGGCAGCGAGCGCCGGTAGGGCGCCGCCACGTCCGTCGCGTCGGCTGCGTTGCCGTCGTCCAGCAGGTCGCGGGCCAGCAGGTCGAGGGCCCGTCCGAACATGTCGGCCATGGCCGCCACTTCACCGGCGGCGAAGTAACCGTCGGCGTACTCCCACAGGCACTCCAGAGCGCCGGCGTCCTCGACCACGCTCAGCGTCATGGGGCACTTGGCCTCGGCCGGTACCGGCCACCACGGCCGGACCCCGCAACCAGGCAGGTCCAGGGCGCGGAAATCGGTGTTCTCCAGGACGAAGAGGAAGTCGAACGGCCCGCCGTCCCCGTACGGCCGCCCATCGGCCAGGACGTCGGCGAGCGTCACATCCTGCCGGTCCAACACCTCACGGATGCCGACGCCCAACCGCGCCGCCTGGTCGCGCAGTTGCTCACCTGGCTCGACCGCGAGCGGCAGCAGTACCGTGTTCGCGAACATCCCCACACTGTCGGCGAACTCCCCGACCGGCCGGTTCGCGACGGGCGCCGCCACCCGTGGCCGGGTAAGACCGGTGGCCCCGTACACGCCCCAGGCGAACACCCCGAGCAGCAACTCGAAACGGGTCAGGCCGAGTTCCGCGCACAGCCGGTCGACCTGTGCCCGCTGGGCGGCGTCCAGTGAGGTGTGCAGCAGTCGGGCCGCGCCCGGACCGCCCTCGCCACGGGACGGCAGCCGCTCGGGCTCATCCTGCAACCCGGCGTGGTGGGCGCGTAGTTCGTCCCGTAGCACCTGGTAGGCGGGGCGGGTGAACCACTGCGCCTGCCACACCGCGAAGTCCAAGGGGGTGGGCGCACGCCGGTCGACGGGCGGGGTCGTGTCCGCGCCGCCTGTTGCCCTCGCGTAGCCTGCCGACAGCTCCTGGAACAGGACGTTGAGGGACCAGCCGTCGACCGCGATGTGGTGCAGGTGCAGCAGCAGTTCGCCGCCGTCGGCACGCGGCAGCCAGCAGGCGCGGAGCATACGGGGCCGCGCGAGATCGAACGGCTCGGCAAAGAAGCGCTCCGCGGCAGCGCGACCCGGCTCCCCGTCGACCTCGCCGACCTCGCCGACCGCGTCGGGCTCGGTCCACGGGTCGTACGGGTCTCCCACCACCTGGAACAACCCGTCCGTCCGCGCTTCGAAACCCGTACGCAACGCCACATGGTGCTCGACCAGTTCGGCCAGCGCCCGGCGCAGCGCACCTGCATCGACGACTCCCGCCACCCGGAAGGCCACCCCCACGTGATAAGCGCGGGAGGACGGCGAGCGCTGCTGGAGCAGCCACAGACGCTGCTGTTCGGCCGTGGCCGGCGCGGAGCTGGCAACGCTCGGTTCCGGGACCGGCGGGTACGGCGAGTCGGCCGAGCCGCCCTGCTGCCTCGCGCCGGCTATCTCGGCGGCGATCTCCGCGAAGTCCCCCCGCATGACGGTCGATGAGGACAGCTCACAGGACCAGCGGCGGCGGACCTCGAAGCGCAGCCGCAGCGCCTTGAGGGAGTCGCCTCCCGCCGCGATCCACCGGTCGCCGAGGCGTGGACGCGAGGTCCCCAGCATCTCGGCCGCCAGATCGAGTACCTCACCCTGCCAGGGAGACGCCGGCCCGTCGTCGCCGGCGGGCCGCCACGGCGGATCGGCGCGCCCCAGGAGTGCCTCCTGGTCGACCTTGCCGTTGGCGTTCAACGGCAATTCGCCGACCCGGTACGTGTGGTGGGGCCGCATGTAGGCGGGCAGACCGGCCGCGAGATGGTGGTCGAACTCCTCGTACGCCACCTCACCCCCGAGGACGACGTAGGCCAGCAGCTCGTTGGCCCCGGCCTTGTCCCGGCGGACGCACACGTATGCCTGGCGTACCGCGGGGTGGGTGGTGATGTGCCGTTCCAACTCGCCCGGCTCGATCCGGAAGCCGCGGACCTTGACCTGCCGGTCGGCACGGCCGACGAACACCAACTCCCCGTCGGCGTCGGCGCTCACCAGGTCCCCGGTGCGGTAGAAACGCGCCCGGCCGCCGTCGTACCAGGGCAGCGTCACGAAGCGCCGTTCGGTCTCCTGCGGCAGGGCGCGGTAGCCGACCGCCACCGCCTCCCCGGACAGATACAGCTCCGCGACCTCGCCCGGGGCGGCGGCGCGACCACCGTCGGCGGGGACCAGGAGTGTTGTGGTCCGGGGCAGCGGACGCCCGATCGGCACCTCGTCCCCGGTGAAGTCCCAGGGGATCGGGTAGCACAGGGCGAAAGTGGAGGTCTCGGTCGGCCCGTAGACGTTGTGCAGCCGGGTCGTGCTCGCCGCGTTGTGGCGGTACCAGTCGCGGATGATGCGCCCGTTGAGCCGTTCCCCGCCCACAAGCACCTGCCGGGCGGCGGCGAAGCAGTCGGGTACCGCCTCCACCACGGCGTTGAACAGCGCCACCGTCACGAACACCGTGTCGATACGTTCGTGCAGCAGCGCCGCTGCCAGTTCGGACGGTGTCTGCACGGCGTCGTCGCCGAGGATCACGCAGCAGCCGCCGGTCAGCAGCGGGGCCCAGACCTCGAAACTCAGCGCGTCGAAGGCGGGGTTGGACAGGCAGGCGTATCGCGCACCCGGCGGCAGGTCGATGTATCCGGGCAGCGCCAACCTGAGGATGCCCGCGTCAGGCACCTCAACCCCTTTGGGCCGCCCGGTGGTTCCCGAGGTGTAGAAGAGGAACGAGACCGGGCCGGGGGCGGCCGGTGCCACCACTTTCGCCCCGGCCTCTCCGAACTCGGACTCCCCGATCGCCCCGGTCGCCCCGGACGGCAGGAGGGCGTTGGCTGCCAGCGGGCGGACCGTCTCCGGCAGCCCCTGCGGCACCCCGCCGGTATGGACGACCAGCACACTGTCGCTGTCCCGCAGGATGTGGTCGCGGCGCGCGGGCGGGCTCTGGGCGTCGAGCGGTACGACACGCGCGCCGAGCCGCAGGATGCCCAGCATGACGCAGACCAACTGCCAGGAGCGGGGCAGACACACTGCCACCGCCTGCCCGGGGAGCACACCGGCGCGGCTGAGTGCGTCCGCCACGGCGGCACCGGCGCCGTCGAGGGACGCGTAGTCCAGCGTCCGCCCGTCGTCCACCACCGCAGGAGCGTACGGGCTGCGCAGCGCCTGCTCGTGGACGCGCCGGGCGAGGCCGACGGGAGAAGCGTCGGCGGAATCCTGTGAGACTCGCATCAGCGCTCCAGCGTCGCGGACGGAGCGGCCGGGGCCACGGCGCCGGACAGCGATCCTCGGACGGACGTCCTGCCCAGTTCGTCCAGTTCATCCAGTTCATCCAGTTCGGCGGTGATGATCCCGGCGATCCGTGGCACCTCGTCACTCTCCAGCAGGTCCCAGTGGCCACCGCCCACCGTCTCGACGGCGAAGCCGCCACGGACCTTGCGGCGCCAGAAGTCGCGGGCCTCGGCCACCGCCCGCGCCTCTGCACCGGGCGCCTCGTCCGTATCCGGGAACGTTCCGGCATCAGGCTCGGGCGCGGCCTCGACGAAGACGACCCGCGCCGCAGTGCTGGGCACCGTATAGGCGCGGGCGGTCATGCGGTTGTGGTTGTAGATACGGAAGTAGCGGTCGATCTGGTCGGCGTCGATGCCCGGGTACATGCCGTTGAAGCGGACCAGCTTCTCCCTGAACTCCGTCTCGTCCACCGGCCCGAGGGCGCCCCGTACCTCCGCGTCGTCGGTCGCGATGGTGTCGAGCAGCACCACGCTGAAGCCGCTGTGCCCTGCCGCTGCCAGTCGCCGACCCATCTCGTAGGCGACAAGACCGCCGTAGGACAGCCCGCACAACACCAGCGACTCACCGGGCAACGGATCGACCAGCTCCAGATACCTCTGCGCCATCGACTCCACGTCCGGCAGCGGTGACTCACCGGGGTTGAGCCCCGGTGATTGCAGCCCGATCACACCGACCTCGTCAGGCAGCGCGGTGGCCAACGACAGGTAGCAGAACGCCGTACCACCCGCCGGATGCACGCACACCACCCGCCGGTGACCGTCCCCGCGCCGGAACTCGATCACATCGCTGTCCGCGCCGCGCGGCACGGCCCCGGCCCGCAGCAGTTCCGCGAGCGCCTCGATGGTCGGATGCAGCAGGATCTCGCGGATCGGCAGCTCCCGGCCGAACTCCTCGCGGACGGCACCGGCCACCTTGATGGCGGACAGTGAAGTACCGCCGAGGTCGAAGAAGTTGTCCGTGACGCCGATGGAGGGATGCAGCAATATCCGCCGCCACATGCGGTACAGCGCCATCTCGACATGGTCGCGGGGGCTGGCGGTGTTCACCTGGTTGCCCCCGTCGCCGCGAGCGGCACGCGCCTCGGCGAGCAGTGTCGCGCGGTCGAGTTTGCCGCTGGGGGTGAGCGGCAGCGCCGGGCGTCGTACGAACTGCGCGGGAATCATGTAGTCCGGCAGCCGCCGGGACAGCGCACTGCGC
This sequence comes from Streptomyces sp. NPDC087906, assembly GCF_055584925.1. Classification (NCBI taxonomy): domain Bacteria; kingdom Bacillati; phylum Actinomycetota; class Actinomycetes; order Kitasatosporales; family Streptomycetaceae; genus Streptomyces; species Streptomyces sp. NPDC087906. The sequence goes on along the minus strand of NZ_JBVJLC010000006.1, from coordinate 338,847 downwards.
CACTCCGACGGCGTACGCGACTCCACCTCCCTGCCCGCGACGACCGCGACCAGCCGCGCCTCGCCGGTGTCGTCCCGGTCGGCCAGTACCACGGCCTCCCCGACATCGGGCAGCGCGAGCAACGCGGCCTCGATCTCGCGGGGTTCGATCCGGAAGCCCCGCAACTTGATCTGGTCGTCGCGGCGGCCGAGGTAGCTGGCGTTGCCGTCGGGGAGCCAGCGGGCGAGGTCGCCCGTACGGTACATCCGCCCACCGGGCACGAACGGATCAGGCAGGAACCGTTCGGCCGTCGGGTCAGGGCGGTTGAGGTATCCCTGGGCGAGGCTCGCTCCTGCGAGATACACCTCTCCCGGCACACCGACCGGCACGGGGCGTTGCCGCTCGTCCAGGAGGTAGAGCCGCGTTCCCGGCAACGGCCGGCCGATGGGCGCTGGCCGGTCCAGCGGCTGCGGATCGTAGTAGGCCGTGCTGTAGAGGGTGGCTTCCGTCGGACCATAGCCGAAGCAGATCCGCAATCCGGGCAGTGCGCGTGTCATGCGCAGCAACGCGCGCTCGGGCAGCGACTCCACGCCGGTCAGCAACTGCCGCAGGACCAGCCCCGCCAGTCGGGTTTCCGGGTCCTCGTCGAGCCACTTCACGTACGACGGCGGCAGGAACGCCTGCACGATGCGGTGCTCCCGCAGCCAGTCGAAGAGGGCGGCGGGGTCGCCGCGCACCTCGTCAGGCACCAGATGCACGACGGCGCCGGTGGTCAGCGGCAGGAGCAGTTCGTGGATGGAGGCGTCGAAGCCGATGCCCGACCAGGCTGAGGTGGCCTCGCCCGGGGTGTCAGGGAAGTGTTTTTGCCACGCGGCAAAGAGGTTGCGGATGCTGCCGTACGTCACGGCGACGCCTTTGGGGCGGCCGGTGGAGCCCGAGGTGTGGATGACATAGGCCAGGTCCGCGTCTCCGGTCCGGACGCCGGGCGGGTCGTCGCGCTCCCCCTCCGCCTCGACGGCGGCGATCTCTTCCCAACCCTCGCCGGATCCCGGCGTGTCGAGCGCGATGGGCGCATCGGTGAGGACCAGCGCGGGGCCGGCGTCCGTCACCATCGCGGCGATACGGTCCGGTGGCTGCGCGGGATCGAGGGGCAGGTACGCGGCGCCCGCGCTGAGGATGCCCAGCACTCCCACGGCGAGATCGACCGTACGCCCGCAGTGCAGCGCCACACACGCACCGGGGCCGACACCGCGTGCGACGAGGGCGTGTGCCAGCCGCGCCGAACGCCGCTGGAGGGTGGCGTAGTCGAGCTGGTCCTTGCCCGCGACGACGGCGGGAGCGTGGGGGCGGGCTCGCACCTGCGCCTCGAACCGCTCGACGATGCCGGTGGGGTCGACTTCCTCGGTGGTGACCGCCCGGGTGCTGTCCGCGCCGAGGCCGCTGAACTGTCGGAGGATGTGCTCCTCGGTCGCCGAGTCGGTCAGCGCGTGGTCAGCCATCTCCGCACCGGGATCGCGGGCGATCTGCGCCAACAGCCGCTTCAGGTAGAGCGCATAGCGCTCGACGGTGTCGCGGTCGAAGAGTGCGGTCGCGTAGTCGAGATAGCCGTGGACGCCGCTGTCGTCCTGCTCCAGCGACAGCGCGAGGTCGAACTTGGCTGCGGCATGCGGGATGTCGAGCGCCTCGGCCTCCGTGCCGGGGAAGCTGACCAGGTCGGCGCGGGCCGGTGCCCAGGCGAGCATGGTTTGGAACAGCGGCGTATGGGCGGCGCTGCGGGGCGGGTTGACCAGATCCACGACCCGCTCGAAAGGCACGTCCTGATGGTCGAGTGCGGCCCGCAGTACGGCGCGGGTCCGTTGGAGCAGGTCCGAGCCGGTGGGCTCGCCGCTGAGGTCGACGCGCAGGGCGAGTGTCTGGACGAAGAACCCGATGAGCCCGGTGTATTCCGTACGACGGCGGTTGGCGACGGGGCTTCCGACAACGATGTCGGTCTGTCCGGTCAGCCGTGAGAGCAGGGCGGCCCAGCCGGTCAGTACGGCACCGAACAGGGTGCTGCGATGCTGCCGGGCGACCGCGCCGAGCGCTGCGACGAGTTCGGGCTCCAGCCGGACCGGGACCCGGCCGCCGTCGTGGTCCTGCCGGGCCGGTCGCGGACGGTCGGTGGGCAGTTCGAGCAGGGGCGGGGCGCCGGCGAGTGTCGCTGCCCAGAAGGCTTCCTGCTCGACTGCTTCACCGCCGAGGCTCCCATCGCGCTGCCTGCGGGCGAAGTCGGCGTACCGCGCGGGCAACGGCGGCAGAGCGGTCCCGTCGTCACGCAGCACGTTCGCATAGAGGGAGCTGAGTTCAGTCAGCAACACCTCCATGGAGCGGCCGTCGAAGATCGTGTGATGCACCGTCACCAGCAGGATGTGGTCTTGCGGACCCAGGACGATCAGCCGCGCCCGCGTGAGCGGCCCCCGGCCGAGGTCGAACGGCTGGGCCGCTTCCTGTTGCCGCAGCACCGCCACTTGGGCTGTCGGATCGGGGAGTTCGCTCAGGTCGTCGATCTCGACGGCGTACCCGCGGTCCGGCGGGTCGATGACCGCCCGCAGTCCGTCCTCGGCGGCCACCAGCCGGGTCCGCAGCGTGTCGTGGCGTTGTGCGAGCGCGTCGAACGCCCGGCGCAGAACGTCGTGGTCGAGGCTCCCCCGCAGCCGGTATGCCAACGGCTCGTTGTACGCAGCGCCGGCCCCTTCCATCTGGCTGATCAGCCAGATCCGCTGCTGACCGAAGGACGCCGCCTCACCGCCGACCACCGGCTCGTCCGATGTGTTCGCTTCGGTCGTTGGGTTCGGTGGGGACGACGGGTTCAGGTCGGTCGTTGGGTTCGGTGCGGTCGTGGCGTTGTGGAAGCGGGGTGTCCTCGACAAGACCTCGCCCTCTCTTCGAAATGCGCTGCAATGACACTCCGGCAACGCTCAATACCCCGGCCCCCGCCGATTACCTGACTTTTTCTTGACGGAGTTTTGGGTTTGAGAAACGCGGAAACAACATGGGACATTGCTCGCTGCCACCCGAAGAAATCGGTGACTCCGGCCTTCACCTGCGGCCCCATATAGGGCTGCTCCCCGTTCGGCGATTCTGGCCGGTCGTGTACACAATCTTTTGACGGAACGTCGCGGAACGTCTTCGCATATGATTGATCAAGGGCGCGGGACATGTCAATAGGCGGCCTTCGGTGCCGGGGCGATTACCCGCCTTTCCCCTGATCCTGGAACAAGGGGCCGCCAACAAGGAGATATTCCGGCATTGCGGGTCACACCGCAGTCAGCCGCCTGTTGTGTTGTAGTTCACGATTCGCTCCGCCATGAGGGCGACAGCCCCGGCCAGCGGACTGTCCACCCCCTCGCTCACCACGTCGGGCAACCGGTGGGCCTCCTGCTCGGAGGCCATCACCATGCCCCAGAACGCGTTGTAGCCCGAGGGATCCGCCGGCTTGTCGACCGCCGCCTTGACCGTCAGCACGCCGCCCTCCTCGATCACCGCCAGCGCGCCCATCTGCCTTAGCGTGTCGGGGTCCAGCTCTTCGGCGGCCACGACGCTCCAGCCCGTTCTGCCAATTTGTCTCATTGCGGCGAGAAGACTGCCGGCACTACCCTCGCCGCTGACGACGATGTCGGGCAGGACGAGGGCAACCGGCCCTTGCGCCATCGGCAGACCCGACCGGATCGCACCGTCGAGCCCCGATTCAAGCGACTCGTCCTGGTAGACGAAAACTATTTGAAACATTTCGGCGTAGCGCGCGAGATAACTGACCGTGTCCAGCTTGTGCGTCCTGAATACCACGACCAACCGTACGTTGAGTCCGCTCTTCGCCAGTTCGACAGCGGCCTCCAAACTGCGGTCAAGCACGGTGACCCCAGGAGACAGGCAGTGCAGTTCCTTCGAGTACGGCGCCCCGAAGCGCGTGGCGAATCCGGCGCAGGGCAAGATAATCGAAACATCAGGGATGGGCGCGGACAAACTGTGCATCGACTGGCTCCAGGGTGTGGTGACGATCGGGAACCTTGCGCGCCTCGCCTGCTCTGGGCAGCCCGGGGCCGACGTCGCGGTGTCGGTCGGGAAGGCACGGTGCCGAGACGGCCTGGCGGCTACGCGCAACGCTACCCAGGAGGCGGAAGTCAACACCTGCGCAGCCGTGTTGGCTCATCGGACTGACGAAGGAGGACGCACCATGCGGGTGCTCTTGTCCACATACGGGACGCGCGGCGATGTCGAACCACTGGTGGCACTCTCGGTGCGGCTGCGGGCGCTCGGCGCGGAGGTGCGGATGTGCGCCCCGCCCGACGAGGAGTTCGCGCGGCGGCTGGCAGGTCTCGGCGTACGACTGGTGCCGGTCGGGCCGCCGGTGCGGGAGTTGATGCGCGGGGCGACTCTGCCGTCGGCGGCGGATCTGTCCCGGTACCGGGACGAGATGGTTGCCAGACAGTTCGAGATCTTCCCGACGGCGGCCGACGGATGCGACGTACTGGTGGCGGCAGGGCTGGCGCAGATCGCCGCGCGGTCCGTGGCCGAGGCCGCGGGGATCCGCTACGTGTACGCGAGCTATTCGGCGGTCAACCTGCCGTCGCCGCGACACCGGCCGCCGCCGCGCCCTGGCTGGCCGGAGTCGGATTCGCACGACAACCAAACGCTGTGGGAGGTCGACGCCCGGAACGTGAACGCGCAGTTCCGCGAGCCGCTCAACCGCCACCGCGCCTCGCTCGGCCTGCCACCGGTGGACAGCGTCCGGGACCATGTCGTCACCGACCGCCCGTGGTTGGCGGCGGATCCGGTCCTCGGACCGTGGCGGGAGACCCCGGGCCTCGACGTCGTACAGACAGGTGCGTGGACCCTGCCGGACGAACGCCCGCTCCCCGCCGACCTGGTGGCGTTCCTGGAGGCGGGCACACCCCCGGTCTACGTGGGCTTCGGCAGCATGCACCCGTCGCAGGACACCGCCCGCAGCGCCGTCGAGCTGATCCGGGCGCGAGGCCACCGCGCCCTCGTCTCACGCGGCTGGGCGGACCTGGACCTGGTAGCCGGCCGGGAGGACTGCTTCGCGATCGGCGAGCACAACCAGCAGCTTTTGTTCGGCAAGTTGGCGGCCGTGGTGCACCACGGCGGCGCGGGTACGACGACGACGGCCGCTCGGGCGGGTGTGCCCCAGGTCGTGGTGCCTCCGCAGATGTCGGACATGCCGTACTGGGCCGGCCGGGTGGCGGAGTTGGGCATCGGCGCCGCGCACGACGGTCCGGATCCGACGACCGAGTCGCTGTCGGTCGCGTTCAAGACGGCCCTGGCCCCCGAGACCCGGACGCGGGCACGGGCTCTGGGCACCCAGATCCGCACCGACGGAGCGGCGGTGGCCGCCAACCTGCTGCTCCAGGGCCTCGGATGAGCGGAGCCGGTACGACCCGCCTGCCAACTCGTTTACGGTCGTTCACCACAGGGGGATGATCCGAGAAGCACTCTTTGGCGCGGACATGACCAGGAGGAACCTGATGGCCCCCACCCGATGGCTCGCCGGCATCGCTCCGTTGTTTCTCGTTGGCGCACTGGCCCTCGGGCAAACGGCGGCTTCTTCCGGGACCGCCTCGGCCGTCACCGCCGCGGCGGACGGCGAATCGTCCGCGCTCGGGCGCACTTCCCTCGGCGGCGCCGACCCGAGCGTCATCAAGGTCGGTGATCTCTACGTCGCCGCCAAGTCCGTGGACGGCGGCATCGCGGTGCGCACGGCGTCCACCCTGGAGGGCATCGCGACCGCGCCCAAGCATCAGGTGTGGAACGACACCGGCAAGCTCGGGGAGGTCTGGGCCCCGGAGATCGTGCAGTACGACGGCCAGTACCGCATCTACTTCGGGGCCGGCACCGGCGCCGCCCACCGGATGTACCACATCAGCTCGGCGAGTCCGGACACCGGCTACTCGGGCGCCACCAAGGTCGCGCTGCCCGACGACAAGTGGGCCATCGACGGGGCGCCGTTCACCTTCGGCGGCCAGCGCTGGTTCGTATGGTCCGGCTGGGCCGGTGACACCAACGTCGAGCAGAACCTGTACATCGCCAGGATGAGCAGTCCCACCGCCGCCACCGGGGCCCGCTACGTCATTTCGCAGCCGCGCGAGTCGTGGGAACGGGTCGTGGGCAACCCGTACATCAACGAGGCGCCCGAGCCGATCGTCGACCCCAACGGGCAGTTGCACATCACGTACTCCGCCAACGGCAGTTGGAGCGACAAGTACTGCATCGCCGACCTGCGGCTGCGGGCCGGCGGCGATCCGACGTACGTGTGGGACTGGTACAAGAGCAACGGCTGCCTGTTCGGCTCGTACGCCCCGTCCATGATGTCGGGCTGGGACACCACGCTGAACGTCGACGGCCCCGGCCACCACACGTTCGTGCTGCCGCGCGGTGACGCCGCCGCCGGTCCGCCGGCCGGCAACCGGTTCCCGACCATGTTCCACGCGGTCGCCAAGGGCACGCCGTACTCGTGGGCCAACCGCTACTGGTACACCGGCACGGCCGTCTGGTGGGGCAACACCACCTACCGCCGGGCCAACGTCCCTGGCGCCACCAGCACCGTGGGGTTCAGCCTCAAGTTCTTCGAGTGACGGCCGCTGACCCGGCCCTGTCATGTGACCGCCCGCACGGCGCGGTCCGGTCTGGTGATCTCTTTGCCGTTCAGGCTCGGCATTCAGGTGATTTCGGTGCGAACATTCACTTTAGCCTGCTTAGTATCTGGTTCCGTGACAGACAGGAAGAGTCGGCATCAACCCGCCGACCACGCGACCGATGTGGTCGTCCTCGGTGCCGGGCCGGCCGGGCTCGTGCTCGCCAACATCCTGGTGGATCGGGGGATCGACTGCGTCGTTCTCGAACGGGCCGAGCGCGCCCATGTGCAGACGCGGGCGCGGGCCGGGTTCCTGGCCGCCAACACCGTACGGATCCTCCAGCGGCATGGGCTCGCCGACGGGTTGCACCAGCACGGACAGCCGCACAGCACCTGCGAGTTCCGCACCGAGGACGGCCGGTTCCGGCTGGACTACAGCGAGCTCGGGCACGGTGAGCAGCACACCGTCTACCCCCAACAGCATCTGGTGACGGACCTGTTGACGCGGTTCCTGGAACGCGGCGGACAGCTCCGCTTCAACACCGAGGCCGTGGCCGTGCGCGACGCCGACAGCGCACGGCCCCAGGTGGCCGTGCGCGAGTCCGACGGGCGGCCCGGCCTGTGGCGGGCGCGGTACGTGGCCGGCTGCGACGGGCGGCACGGCGCGGCCCGCCGTTCGCTCCCTGCCGGAACGGTTCGCCACCACCGCGATCACGGAGTGACCTGGCTCGGACTGCTCGCCGAGGCGCCGCCCAGTCTGGACGCCGTCGGGTACGCGGTGCACGAGCGCGGGTTCGCCGGGCACATGGCCCGTACCAGCGACATCACCCGCTACTACCTGCAGTACGACCGCGGTGCCCCGGCCGACGCCTGGTCCGACGAGCGGATCTGGGACGAACTGGAGCTGCGGATGCGGGCGTTGGAGTACGGCCCGCTGCGCCGCGGACGCGTCGTGCAGCGTTCCGTCGTCGATCTGGAGTCGGACGTGCTCGAACCGCTGCGCCACGGGGCGCTGTTCCTCGTGGGCGACGCCGCCGGTCTGATCAGCCCGTCCGCCGCGAAGGGCGCCAACCTCGCGGTTCTGGAGGCGGCGGTACTGGCCGACGCGCTGACCGACGACCTTACGGTCGCGGATCCGACCGGAGTTGACGCCTACTCGGCGCGGTGCCTCACGCACATCTGGCGCGCGCAGGAGTTCTCGCACTGGATGATCGGGCTGCTGCACGGCCCGTCCGGCGCCGACGGCGAGTCGCTGTTCCACAACTCCCTGCGCCGCTCCCGCCTCACCTCGCTGCGCACCTCGCGCAGTCAGCAGGACTGGTTCGCCGAGCACTACGTCGGCGTCTAGCCCGTCGTTCCCACTCCGCACCCGCGTACGTACGTATCTACGTCTGTGCGTACGTCTTTGCGCAGGCGCATCCGTTTCCGTACATCCGTACATCCGTACATCCGTACATCCGAACTCCGGAATGAGGATCCCCCCGCAATGATCACGGCATTGTCGGGCGATACGTCCCGCCTGCGCGCGACGGTCGACTTCGTCAAGGAACAGGGCACCGACACACTGCTTCCGCTGCTGCTTCCCGGGCTCGACGGACCGGAGTTGCGGGCCCTGGCGGAGCGCTGCGACTTCTCGCACGCGGCGCTGCTCGTCTTCCCGCCCGACGAGTCGGCGCTGGACGCCGCGCTCGCCGACTGCGGGCTTGTCGCCGACGTGCCGCCGCGGCCGAGCGTCGTCGTGCGCGAGCGTCTCGCCGTACGCCACCACCGGTCCGCGGACGCGCTGGACGTCCGTATTCTGCGGCCCGCCGTGGAGTGCCCGGACGGGGCCCGGCGGATGGTGGAGGTGTTCGCGCTGACCGTACCGCCGGGCTCGGACCTCGGCACGGTCGCCGCGCAGGAGCGGGAGCGGCAGCAAGAGGCGCATGTCGCCTTCGAGATCGAGGCGGCCGACCCGTTGGTGCTGCGCGGCCTGTGCGCGACCTTCGGACGGTACGGCGCCACCCCCGACGGCGGCGGCTACAACCCGCACGAGAACGGCACGGTCTTCTACTTCACCGCGCCCGCCGAGGCCAAGGCCGGGTACCGGCGTGTGGAGCTGTACGTCCCCGGCGACCACCGCGACGTCCTGGCCGCCCACCTCGAAGCGCACCGTACGCGGCAGCCCGCCGAGACCTTGCTGCGCCTGCTGACCGGTGCGTGGACGACGCAGGCCCTGTCCGCGTTCGCGCGGCTGGAAGTGGCCGAGGCGATGGACGCGGAGCGCGGCGTCGGCGTGGCGGAACTGGCGCGTGAGGTCGGTGTCTTGGCACCGAACCTGGCCACGCTGCTGCGCTATCTGACCATGCTCGGCGTGGTGGGCGAGGACCGCGACGGTTTCCGGCTCACGGACACCGGCGGGCTGCTGCGCGCGAACGCCGAAGGGTCGATGCGGCCGCTGGCGCTGATGTACGGCGGGCCGTTCTACGAGTCCTTCGCCGGTCTCGGGCACACCGTACGCACCGGACAGGTCGCCTTCGAACTGCGCTTCGGCGAGAACCACTTCGACCACTTCGCCCGCGATCCCGAACTCGCCGAACTCTTCGACCGGTCGATGGCCGCCGGTTCGCGGATGTTCGATCCGCTGCCCGCACACCCGGTCCTCAGTGCGGCTGCGGAAGGGGCCACCGTGGTCGACATCGCGGGTGGCGAAGGCGAGTTGCTGGGGCGAATCCTTTCCGCACACCCGCGCCTGCACGGCCTGCTGCTGGAGCGCCCGCACACCGTCGAGACCGCCCGACGCCGCCTCGAAGCGGCCGGCCTCGCGGCGCGATGCGCCTTCCATGCGGGCGACTTCGCGGACGTACCCGCCGACGGCGACGTCTATGTCCTGTCGCGCGTCCTGCACGACTGGGACGACGACCGCTGCCGGGAGATTCTGCGTTACTGCGCCCGCGCGATGTCCGACACGGCCGATCTGCTCGTCGTCGAACGTGTGCTGCCCACCGACGGCTCGGCGTCGCTGGCCACGGCCTGGGACCTGCACATGATGTGCAACGTCGGCGGCCGCGAACGGCGCGCCGACCACTACGCCCGGCTGTTCGCCGACGCGGGCCTCACCCTGGTGGGCGTGGCGCCGCTGCCTCTGGACGGGAGCGTGCTGCACGTACGGAGGACCGGGCCGGCGGACGGCCCGACCCAAGCTCTAGAGACCCGGTAGGAGAGTCCCGGTAGGAGAGACCCGGTGGCCCGGGACCGGCACGGGCGGTGTTCACTCCCCTGTGCGGGGGCGGCTGCTACCAGTAGCCGCCCCGGCGTGGGGCGTCGCACCTGACGTGGTGTCACCTTCTCGTACTGCTGGCTCCGTTGCCGCTCCCGACCGGGGCCGGGAGCGGGAAACCGCCACGCCCGCCAGGCACAGTGCCCCGCCCGCAAGCGTCAGAAGGCCCGGGACCTCGGTTAGGAGGAGCCAGGACATCAGGACCACCAGGGCGGGCACCGCGTAGGTCGTCGCGCCCATGCGGCTCGCGCTGGTACGGGCAAGGGCGTACGCCCAGGTCGTGAACGCGAGCGCGGTCGGAAAGACGCCCAGATACACCATGTTGAGCGTCGCGGACACGGGTGCGTCGGCCGCGTCGTGGACGAGCTGACCGGCGAACGGCAGGCAGAGCACAGCCCCGACCAGGCAGCCGAACGTCGTCACCTGAAGTGCGCTCGCGTGTCCCAGAGCCGGCTTCTGCGCCACGACACCTCCGGCGTACGCGACGGCGGCGACCAGGCACAGCAGGACGCCCAGGACCGAGGAACCGCCGTCACCGGACATCGACAGGCCCACAGCGACCGCGCCTGCGAACGACACCGCCATCCCCGCCACCAGCCGGGACGGCATCGCCTCCCCCAGCAGCCGCGCGGCGAGCAGCGCCATCAGGATCGGGCCGATGTTCACCACCAGCGCCGCCGTACCGGCGTCCACCTGCTGCTCGCCCCAGTTCAGCACCACCATGTAGAGGCCGAACCACAGCACGCCGGACAGCACGATCCCGCGCCAGGCCCCGCGCGGCGGCAGCCCCTCACCCCGTACGACACAGACGGCGCCGAGCACAAGGGCCCCCGCGAGCAGCCGCCCCAACGCGAGCGCCCCCGGCGCGTACGCGGCGCCCGCGCTGCGGATCGAGACGAAGGCGGAGGCCCACAGGCAGACGGTCACGACCGCAGCGCCGGCCGCGAGCAACTGCGCGCGACGGTGAGGCGATTGGGCACGAAGCGGGTTCATCATGCCGCACAGACTAGGGAGCCGCCGAAAAGAAGGCTCGCGGATTTCCGACCCGACGCCGGGCGGGACGCGTTGCGCCGGCCGGGTGCCGCACGGCGCGCCTTCCGCACGGGGCGGGTGCCGCACGGGGGCGGGTGCCGTACGGGGGCGGGTGCCGTACGGGGGCGGGTGCGTGTGTCAGTGGACGACGTCGAAGACGTTCTTCTGCAGGCCGTTGGCGTAGGCCTCGTGTTCGACCAGTTTCAGCTTCTGCGTGTCCTTGTCCGCCGCGCTGAAGAGCCGCTTGCCCGCGCCGAGCAGCAGCGGGAAGACGAGCAGGTGGTAGCGGTCGATCAGGCCGGCGTCCGAGAGGGCCTGGTTCAGGGTCGCGCTGCCGTGGACGATGATCGGGCCGCCCTCTGTCTCCTTCAGCGCGGCGACCTCGTCGAGGGAGCGCAGGATCGTCGTCTCGCCCCAGTTCGACACCAGGTCGTCCTCGCCGAGGGTGGTGGAGACGACGTACTTCGGCATCGCCTTGTAGTCGGCGAAGTCCGGCATGTCGGGCCACACCGGGCTGAAACTCTCGTAGCTGGTCCGGCCCATCAGCATGGCGGCGGCTTCCTGCTGCTCCCGGCCCTTGATCTCGAACGCCTCGGGGAGGAACTCGACCTCCTTGAAGGTCCATCCGGCGTTCCGGTAGCCGGGCTCGCCGCCCGGGGCCTCCACGACGCCGTCCAGCGAGATGAAGGCGGTGCTGATCAAGGTGCGCATTTCAGGTTCCTCCATGTCACGTGCCTGCCTGCGTGCCAGAACGATGACTCTGACTGCCGATGATGGCGGAACTCATCGGCCGCCGCCTGCCCGGGACATGCGAACGGCTCCGCCCTCGGGGGCGGAGCCGTTCGCGGAAGGTGTACCGACGCGGGGTCAGGCGTGGCGGCGGTTTCCGGTGATCACCCGGTAGAGGATGAGCAGGATGATCGAGCCGATGATGGCGGCGATCCAGGTGGAGAGGTCAAAGAAGCCGTCTATGGAGTCGACGCCGAAGATGACCTTGCCGAGCCAGCCGCCGAGGAGACCTCCCGCGATGCCGATGAGCATCGTGATGATGATGCCACCCGGGTCCTTGCCCGGCATCAGCGCCTTGGCGATGAGGCCGGCGAGCAACCCGATGATGATCCAGGCAATGATGCCCATGAACGTCTCCTACCTGGTCGTATAAAGGCTGTGTCAGAACACCGTCTGTACCGCTCCGGCGTTTTCAAACGCCGGGACACAAGACTTTTGTGCGACGGTCGGATCGCGGAGGCCACGGTTCGTCAGCGAGGCGAGTGGCCCGAGCCGCTGTCCTTGCCTGTGCCGCTGTCCCCGTCCGAGCCGCTGTCCTTGCCCGCGCCGTGCACCGTCTCGATGCCGACAAGGATGAGATCGATCCCGGCCAGGAACTGCGCTCGGTCGTCGTGCTCGCGCAGGTGCGTCCTGGCGTTGTACACGAACGGGTATCTGGCGGGGTCGAGCCGCGCCCACCGCTCTGCGACGGAGGCGAGGAACGCCGCCCGGTCCATCTTGCTGCTGGCGAGCGCGCGGGCGTTGGCGGCGTTCTGCCCGGCGACGCCGAGGATGCCCGTTCTGCTGCTGTGTCGGCGCGGGTCGCTGCCGAGTTCGAGGGGTGGGCGCCCGAGCTGACCGCCCTGATCACCGACAGCGACACCGCGCCTGTCGTACGTCCCCTCTACACGCTGCCGGTCGGGCACCGCTGGGACCGCGTTCCCGGGGTGACCCTGATCGGTGACGCCGCCCATCTCGCGCCGCCGAACGGCGAAGGCGCGAACACGGCCATGCAGGACGGCGCCGAACTCGGCCAGGCCATCGCAGCGCACCCCGACGACATCGAGGCCGCGCTGGCCGCGTACGAGCAGGCGATGTTCCGGCGCGCCGCCGCCGAAGACGGAGGCGAGGACATCTACGCCATCATGCTCGGCGACGACGCGCCCCATAGCTGGATCGCCATGATGAACGACGCCGAGGAAGCGTCGTGAGCGTCGCCGCCGCCGTCAGCGATGCGGCTGGACTCAGGGAACGAGGTGGCCCGAGGCGCGGAACAGCTCGTACCACTCGGCCCGGGTGAGGGGGAGCTCCGAGCCCTGGGCCGCGCCCGCGACGCGCTCGGGGCTGGTGGTGCCGAGCACGACCTGCATCTGCGCCGGGTGACGGGTGATCCAGGCGGTCGCGATCGCGATCGGCGGGACGTCGTACTGTCCCGCGAGCCGGTCGATGACGGCGTTCAGCTCGGGGTAGTCGGGCGAGCCGAGGAAGACGCCCGTGAAGAAGCCGGCCTGGAAGGGCGACCACGCCTGGACGGTGATGTCGTTCAGGCGGCAGTAGTCGACGATCCCGCCGCCGTCGATGGTGACCGACTGCTGCTCCGCGAGCATGTTCGCGGAGACCCCCTGAGCGATGATCGGCTGGTGGGTGATCGAGAGCTGGAGCTGGTTGGCCACGATGGGCTGACGCACGTACTTGCGCAGCAGGTCGATCTGGCGCGGGGTGTGGTTCGACACGCCGAAGGCGCGCACCTTGCCGGACGATTCGAGCTCGTCGAAGGCGCGGGCCACCTCTTCGGGCTCGACGAGCGCGTCGGGGCGGTGCAGCAGCAGGATGTCGATGTGGTCGGTCCGCAGCGCTTCGAGCGATGCCTCGGCGGACTTGACGATGTGCTCGTACGAGAAGTCGAAGTACGGCCCGTCCGTGACGATTCCGGCCTTCGTCTGGATCGTGAACTCGTCGCGCTGCGACGGGCTGAGCGCCAGCGCCTCGGCGAAGCGGCGTTCGCACTCGTGCAGCTCGCTGCCGTAGACGTCGGCGTGGTCGACGAAGTCGATGCCCGCGTCACGCGCGGTGCGTACGAGTTCGCGGATCTCGTCGTCGGTCTTGTCGGCGATACGCATCAAGCCGAGCACCACGTTCGGGGCGACGATCTTGGTGCCGGGCAGGGTGAAGGTCTTCACGGCCGTTTTCCTTTCGGATGGTCAGATGCGCTGATCCGCTGATCCGCCGATGCGCTGATCTGTCGGACAGATTCGCACACAGCACGGGCGGGGTCAGTCAGCCTGTACGTGCGACAGTGCGGCGAGTTCGTCGGCGCTGAGGGTCAGCTCGGCGGCGCGCACCGAGTCCTGGATGCTGGCGGGACGGGACGCACCGGGGATCGGGATCACGACGGGTGCGAGGGCCAGCTCCCACGCGAGCGCGATCTGCTGGGGGCTCACGCCGTGGGCGTCGGCGACGGTCTGGAACGCCGTGTGCTGCTCGCCGACCGCGGCGGCGTGGCGGATGCCGCCCAGCGGTGACCACGGCAGGAAGGCGATGCCGAGGTCGGCGCAGTGCTGGAGTTCGTCGAGGCTCGATCGGAAGGCCGGCGAGAACTGGTTCTGCACCGAGACGAGCCGACCGCCGAGTATCTCGTTGGCCTCGTCGATCTGCGCCACCGTCGCGTTCGAGATGCCGGCCTGCGCGATGACGCCCTCGTCCAGGAGGTCCCGGACGGCGCCGATCGAGTCGGCGTAGGGGACCTCGGGGTCGGGCCGGTGGAACTGGTAGAGGCCGATCGCCTCGACGCCGAGCCGCTGGGCGGATGCCTTCGCGGCCTGCTTGAGGTACTCCGGCCGGCCGTTCAGGGTCCATGAACCGTCGCCGGGACGCAGATGGCCGCCCTTCGTGGCGATCAGTACGTCGCTGGTGTCGCCGCCGTAGGAGCGCAGGGCCCGCGCGATGAGATCCTCGTTGTGGCCGACCTCACCGGCGTCGCGGTGGTAGGCGTCGGCGGTGTCGATGAGCGTGACACCGGCGTCGAGAGCCGCGTGGATGGTTGCGATGGACCTCGCCTCGTCGGGACGTCCTTCGATCGAGATCGGCATGCCGCCGAATCCGATCGGGCTGACGGTGCGAGTTCCGACAGTGCGTCGCTGCACGGGGGGCCTTTCCAGCCGGTGGTGGTGGATCTCCACCGTAAGCAGGCCCTGATCAGAAGTAAAATGACTGTCACCGATGCGATTAAGAAACAGGGTCGATCAATGGACTTGCGCCAGATGGAGTACCTCGTAGCCCTGGCTGACGAGCAGCATTTCACCCGGGCCGCGGCCGTCTGCCAGGTGTCCCAGTCCGGGCTCTCGGCCGCGATCCGCAGCCTTGAGGACGAGCTGGGCACGCCGTTGTTCACCCGGACCACCCGGCGTGTCGACCCCACGGACGCCGGTCTCGCCCTGCTCCCGTTCGCACGCGGCGCGCTCGCCCAGGCCGCCGCAGGACGGGACGCGGTCATCCGCGCGACCCACGCGCTGTCGGGGCGCCTGCGGGTGGGGGCCGAGCAGTGCCTGGGCGTGGTCGATGTGCCGCCGCTGCTCGAACGGTTCCACCGGCGGTACCCGCTCGTCGACATCCACTTCACCCAGGCCGGATCGCACGACCTGGTGGCCCAGACCCGCAGAGGCGACCTCGACGTCGCTTTCGTGGCGACGACCGAACATCTCGCGATCGCCAACAGCGTGGAACTGGGCCGGCGTTCGGTCGTCCTGCTGACCCCGTCCGACCATTCGCTCGCGGCCCGTACGAGCATCGAGTGGGCGGACCTGCGCGACCGGGAGTTCATCGACTTCCGCCCGTCGTGGGCCATGCGGTCACTCAACGACGCGGCGTGCACGGCGGCGAGCGTCACGCGGCGGGTCCGCTGCACGGTGGACGACATCCACACCTTGCTGGACCTGATTCACCGCGGCCTCGGCATCGCCCTCGTGCCCCAGCACATCGCGGCGAAGCCCCAGGCCGCGGGCCTCACGACCATCCAACTGCCCCCGGAATCAACGCCGCAGTGGGTCGTGTCGGCCATTACAGCGACGCACGCGGAGGCGTCGGCGACGCGCCTGCTGGAGATCCTGGACGCGGACCACTCGCCGGCTCAGGACGACGGGCCACTGACGACGGCGACGGGCGCCTGACTGGGCTGGGGCCGAAGTAGCCCCCGTAGCCCCCGTAGCCCCCGCTCCCCGCCCGCCTCAGGTTTCCGGTGCGGCGCGTGCTTGGACGCGCCGTGCGACGAGAGAGGCCGCTTCCTCCAGCAGGAGCCAGCCGTCGATCCGCACCGGCCGCCGCTCCCCCGGCTGCCACCCGTGGGCCAACGCCGCGTCGAGCAACGCCCGGACCGCGCCGGGTTCGTGCAGATTCAGGGAGCCGCCGTCGACGTACCCCACGTCCCCGGAACCGAAGGTGAACCCGCCCGGCACGAACCGATCGGGCCCGTCGGCGAAGACGATGTGCAACGGGCCGCCGGTGCCGCTGGGTCGGGGGACCAGGGTGAGGGTCTGGCGGCAGTGCGGGCCGCGACTGCCGTCCAGCACAAGGTGGCCGTGCCGGTTCGTCCACATGTACGTACGGCCGTCGGCGACCAGTCGACGGGCCTTCTTCGGATGGCGAGGCACGGAGCCGAGCGTACGCGGATTCCAGCTCATCCCGCCGTGCTTTTCCGGGGAGACGCAGCGCTCGAAGGCTTCGCCGGCCACGGCACCGGAGGAGCGCGGCAGTGGCGGTGCGGCGGCCCCGTTCTTACGCGACCGTGAGCACGATCTTGCCCTGGATGTGTCCTTGGGCTGCGCGTTCGTGCGCTGCTCGGGCGTCGGCGAGGGGGAATGTGCTGTCGATCGCGACGCGGACCGTACCGGCGTCCAGCAGGCTTCCCAGTTCGGCGAGTTGCGCGCCGTTCGAGCGGACCTGTGCGCCCGAGACCGTGACGCCGAGCTTCGCGGTCTCCTCGGCGTCGTACTCACCGGGGAACACCGGGAAGATGGCGCCGCCGCGCTTGAGCGTGCGCAGGAAGCGGCTGCTGTCACGACCGCCGACGGTGTCGAGCACGACGTCGATGTCGTGTACGAGGTCCTCGGGACGGTTCTTGGTGTAGTCGATGAACTGGTCGGCGCCCAGGTCGCGGAGGAACGCTTCGTGCGCGCCCGATGCCACGGCGATCCCGCGTGCGCCTTTCCATTTCGCGAGCTGCACCGCGAAGTGCCCGACGCCGCCCGCCGCGCCGTTGACGAGTACCGTCGTGTCGGCGTCGAGTGCCGTCGGGCGATGGGGTGTCTCCTGGAAGGGCGACGGGTGTTCGTGTCCGACCTGGATGAGGAACTGCCACGCCGTCAGTCCGGCCATGGGCGCGCCGGCGGCATGTACGTGGTCGATGCCGGCCGGTTTGTGTGCGAGATCCGAGGCGGGCGCGGCCACGTACTCGGCGTACCCGCTGCCGTGGAAGCTCGGGAAGCGGAGGAGACCGAAGACTTCGTCGCCGACGGCGAAGCCGTCCACGTCCGCGGCGGCCGCTTCGACGACGCCCGACACGTCCGTCCCCGGAATCACCGGCAGCCGGACCGAGGATTCCGTCTCCCCGGGCATGGTCGTCAGCCCGCCGCGCAGATACCAGTCGGGTGGATTGACGCCGACCGCGTGCACGCGAACCAGCACCTCACCCGGCCCCGGCTCGGGAATCGGCGCCTCGTCGTAACGCAGCACCTCGGGGCCTCCGTGCGCGTGCAGCCGGATCGCCCTCATCGTGTGTGTCGGCATCATTTTCTCCTGCCCGCAGCGCGGGATACGCTTATCGGATCAGTGGTCCATATATCTGGACCACTGATCCGAATATATGGACCACTGATCCGGATAGTCAAGGGGGGACAGATGCGGGCCGACGCCAGGAAGAACCGTGACCACCTGCTCGCCGTCGCGGGGGGCGTCATCACCGAGCAGGGCGCCGAGGCATCGCTGCGCGACATCGCGCGCCGGGCCGACGTGGGGCTCGCCACGCTGCTCCGGCACTTCCCGACGCGCGAGGCGCTGCTTGAGGCGCTGCTCCGTACGAGCTTCGACGAGCTGACGGCAAAGGCGGACGTCCTCGAAACATCGAGCCCGCCGGACGACGCGCTGGTGTCGTGGCTACGCGACTTCGTCGCCTGCGCACACAACTACCGAGGCGCTGTGGCATCGATGATGACCGCCATCGAGGACCCGGAGTCCGCGCTTCACGCTTCGTGCGTCACGATGCGCGCAGCCGGCACCCGACTCCTCAACCGCGCGCAAGCGGATGGCCTGGCGCGAACGGACATCGACGGCACCGACCTGTTCGCGCTGGCCGCATCGCTGGCATGGCTCAGCGACCAGCCCTCGTCCGCGCCACGCGCCGACCACCTCTTCGACGTCGTCGCGGACGCGATCCTCCCCGGGAACCTGGCTGGAACACGGTCACGACCGCTGTGAACGAAAGAGGTCTCGGATCAAGGCGATCTCGGCCCCGTGATGCAGGAGTTCTTGGTTGACCCACCAGACGATGTCGATGAACGGGTCTTCAGGGTCGCTTCCGTGCGGATAGGTGCTGTATCCGACGGTGTCGAGCGCTGCGTCGTCAACTCGGAGCAGTGCCTCACGCCATGCCGCAGCGCCGATGGAGAACGCCGAGATCGCCCCTGCCGCATCACCACTGACGGGATAGTCGTCCCTGGTCAGAGTGTGGGTACCTGCTGTGTGATCGGCGCGCAGGGTCAGCAGTTCGCTGAGGTGGCTCAGCCGCCAGGCGATGGTGGTGAAGGGCGGCGGTGACGGGTGGGGCGGAGGTGTCGCGTCACGGCCCCAGTCGCCCGAGCCAGTCAGGTGGGTCGCCCGAGGACCGGGCCCCACGGCGCGCCTCCGCACCGACCAGCACCCGGGCACCGGCTCCCAGAAATACTCCTCGTCCGTCATGGGGCCCACCTCGACGTCCGTCCCGCTACCGCTGTCCATGACGGGCCCCGCCATGCGGTCGTTGAGCCGCTCGGCGGCGAAGTCGAACTGCTCCAGCAACGGGACCAGGCGGGGCGGGATCACGAACACTCCTTCGTCGACCGGACCGTTGGACCGTAGCCGGTCACGAGCGATCGTCCGGGGGTGGCTCCGGAGGTGGCCCCGGGGCGGGATGTGGCGCCGCGGCTCGGCGCGCCGCGTGTCAGCGCTTGACGCCTATTCCACTCCAGGCCGGGACTACGCCGCTGTCCGCCAGCGCGGGGTTGCCGACCTGCACCGGTACCGTCTGGGGCCGCCAGCGGTTGGTGGGGACGAGGCCGGGCTCGACCATCTCCAGGCCTTCGAACAGTGCCTCGACCTCGGCGCGGGTAGCTCCGCGAAGCTGGTTCGTGCTGCCTTCGACGAAGGTGCCTTCCAGCTTCTTCGCGTCGCCCGCGTCTTCGAACAGGTCCCGCGCGAGATAGCTCATGACGACATGGCTGCCGGGCGCGAGTTCGTCCACCAGGGTGCGTACGAGCCGGACTCCGGCATCCGTGGGAAGCCAGTGCAGCAGGAGCAGCAGCGTCAGCCCGACCGGCCGGCTGAAGTCGATCGTGTCGCGCAGACCCTCGGAGTGCAGGATCGAGTCCGGGTCCGTCGCGTCCGCGTGCAGATAGAGGGTGCGGCCTTCGGGGGTGCTGGTGTGCAGGGCCCGGGAGTGCGCCAGCACGATGGGGTCGTTGTCCGTGTACACCACCCGCGACTCCGGCGCCCGCGACTGCACGACCTCGTGCAGATTCGGGGACGTGGGAATGCCGGTACCGATGTCGAGGAACTGCCGGACGCCCTGGTCGACCATGTAGCCCGCCGCCCGGACCATGAAGTCCCGGGAGGCGCGCGCGTCGCGACGAGCGGTCGGCAGTCCCCTCTCGATCATCGCCTCCGCGGCGTCCCTGTCGGCCGGGTAGTTCGTCTTGCCGTTGAGGAAGTAGTCGTACACCCGGGCCGGGTGCGCCTTGTCCGTGTCCAACTGGACAGGGGGCTTCGGCGGCTCGTTCATCCAGTCGGTGTCCATCAAGTTCCCTTTCCCACAACTCCCCCGCGAAGCAAGGGCATTACCTGGCGTACCTGCCAATCTAGCTGGCGGCAGGACCAGGTGAACACCTGTCACGGCGCGTCGTCCTTGCGGGCGTTGGCGCCGCCACCTGACGTTCCTGAAACCCGAGGCCGCTGTGCGCGCCCCCAACTCTCCACGGTTCGGGAGGACTTGATACGCGCGTGAGGCGCCGGTAACGTCGTTTACCGACCCGTCGCTGCGGCGCACCCGGCGCGAGGGCAGGCAGCCCCAGTTCCAGGTCGGCTCGCCGAGCGTCGCGGTGACAAGCGCGACGTTTCGCCATGGTGCGGCCACCGTGCCAGGGCGCCGCGAGGCCGTCGAACCGGTTCCCGAGGGCGGTTCCCGAGGGCGCTGTTGAAGCGCACGACCACCTCGGCACGTTACGGAGAACTCGGCTCAGTCCGGGGAAGGGCCTGCGCTTCTGGGGAGAGACCGCGAAAAAGGGGGAGAACGCGATCATGAGTACCTTCGGGGGAGAGACGGTTCAGCCGTGCCCGGAGTGCGGAGTTGAGATCCGCACCGACAGCAGGTTCACCACCTGGTGCGCCGCCTGCGACTGGAATGTGGACCCGGTGGGGCCCATGGAGCCGCCCGGAAGGCTGGACAGGGCGCGGCGCGCGTTGGCCCGGCGGCACGGAGAGAAGCTGCTGGCCGACGTGACCGTCGGCTGGACCCCGCGTGCCCGGTGGGACACCTCCACGGTCCTCGCCCATGTCGTCGCTGGAGCTGTACACGGGGTGACGGTCGTCCTGTTGGCCATCGGAATCTGGTGCTTCGTGGGCGCGTCGGGCGCCCCGGCGATGGTGCTCGGTCTTCTCTTTCTGGCCCTGGCCTGGACTCTGCGGCCCCGGCTGGTCCGGCTGCCCAAGGACGAGTTCTTGCTGCGGCGCGCCGAGGCACCGGCGTTGTACGAACTGCTCGACGAGATCGCGGGCGTGGCCGATACCCGCGGTGTGGACGTGGTGGCCGTCGACGCCAAGGTCGGCGCGAGCGTGACGACTTGCGGGGTGCGCGGTCAGCGGCTACTGACGCTGGGGCTGCCGATGTGGGAAATGCTTCCGCCGCAGCAACGGGTCGCGCTGCTCGGCCATGAACTCGGCCATTACAGCAACGGTGACACCCGGCGCGGGCTGATCGTCGCGACGGCGTACCGGTCGCTGACGACATGGCGCTACTACCTCCAGCCCATGTCGAATCCGTCCGGGCTGGAGGCGATCCTCAACCTGCTCTGCGTGGTACCCCGTCTGCTGATCCAGGGCGTGCAGACACTGCTCGACCAACTGACGGCGCACGCAGGGCAGCGCGCGGAATACCTCGCCGACTCCGTTGCCGCCCACGCCGGTTCCACCGAGGCCGCGGTGGGACTGGTGGACCATGTCCTCGTCGCCGACTCGGCCGCGATCACCCTGCGCCGCGAGATCAACAACCCCCGGGCCGGGCGGCGCGGTTCCCGGCAGGCCGAGGCGAACGCGGACGGGCTGTGGGAACGTCTCGCGGCCCATATGGAGTCGATCCCTGAGCACGAGTACGAACGTCAGCGACGCGTGGGCGCCCGGCGGGGCAACAGCGTCGATTCGTCACACCCGCCCACGCATCTGCGGCGCGAGTGCTTGCTGGCAAGCGTGCCCGTCCCGGCGCTCGTGGTCACGGGGAGCGGCCGGGAGCAGCGGATCGCGGCGGAGCTGGCCGAGGCGCGCAAGCAGGTCGCCCGACAGCTCATGCAGGACGGGTTCGACGGCTAAGGCCTGTCCGGTTCCGGGTGGGTGAGGACATGGGTGAGCACGACGGTGCGTCCGTCGGGGTCGGTGAGGACATGCCGGCCCGGCGGGCGGCCCGCGACGCCCGCAGCGGCGGATGCGGAGGCGGAGGCAGATGCCGGAGCAGGGGCGGTGAAGCCGAGCCGGAGCGAGCCAGTGGCCGGGCAGCTTGCGCTGCTCGGGTACAGCTCGAACACGGCGCCGTCGTCCAGCACGGTGGCGTAGTGCTCAGGACCGGCACCGTGCTGCTCCTTCGTGAACGACAGCCCGAGACCGGCGTAGAAGGCGTGGCACGCCTCAAGCTGGTCGGTGTAGATGACGAGCAGGTCGATGTGCATACGGCTCCTGGTGATCGGTGCCGACGGGTCGGCCCGTCGCTGGCGCCGTCACTGTATGTGGCTGAGCGCTCCATCCGGCGATACCCGCCGCATGAAGCGCTCACGCGGAACCGGAGCCCCTGGGGTCAGTCCTGATCTTGGGTGTACTGAGCCGCGTACCAACTGGAGTCGATGGCGGGGTTGCACAGGGTCCCCCAGAATCGATCGTCAGGTATCGGTGGCAGTGGCGGATTGCCCAGGTCCGCGTGCAGATCCGCACGCCAGTCGACCGTGAGGCGGCTCCGGATCCCCGCGCTCTCGTACACGGACCTGTAGGGGGACCCCCAGATCCCGTGTGCCATCTTCTCCGCGGCCCACCTGCGAGTGACGTCCCGGTGGGTGTTCGCCTGCACAAGCACTGCGCGTAGTCGCAGGGCCAGCGGGTGGGTCTGGTCGGGCCGTGATGGGGCTTCACCCCGCTCCCACGCGTCCAGGGCCGACGTGACCTCGGGATACTTGTTCAGGCCCGTTTCGACTGCCAGTCTGCGCAGTTGCTTCCGCGCGGCCTCGGCCACCCGCTCACGTGGCAAGACAGCGAGCAGTGCGCCGAGTTCCTCAAATCCGTCCAGGTAGCTCACGTGGAGGAGGTCGGTGGGACCGCAGGAAAGGTCCAGCTCCGGTAGCTGCTCATCCGGTGCGGGAAGGGGATCGTCGGCACTGCCCCACTCCGGGCGGGCGGACATGGCCGACTCCCAGAACAGCCGACCGTTGAACGTCACGGCGCCACCGTCCTGCCCGTGCTCCAGCCGGCCGGCCAGCTCTGCCAGATACCCGCCCAGCGAGTCGGCCTGCCCGAAACTCGTGCCGGTCTCGTCGAAGAACCGTCCGATCGCACCGAAAGAGTCCCGCCCAGTCCGACAATCGATCGTGAGACCGTCCAACGTCACCCCGTAGGAACCGAACTTCACGTAGCCGTGATGCCAATAGCGCTCGGCCTCCTCCTCGTCGAGGTCGTGGGCGACGCCGCGCATGAACCCGGTGTCCCCGAGGATCCCACGCACTCCGAGCAGCCGGTCGTCCGTGCTGAACCGGAAAGCCTCCGCCCCGTCCACCGCCCCGTTGTGCCGGAGCAGTGAAGCGACCAGATCCGGAGGAAAGGTGACACCCAGTTCCTCTTGCGCTGCCGCGATCTCCTCTTTCCCCGCGGGCGGCTGAAGCGTGGCGAAAGTGCGAGGCGCGTGCTCGCGCAGCCACGCGTCGATGCGGTTCCATGAGTCCTGGACCAGGTCTGCTGTCATAGTGCTGAGCCTAGAGTCAGACACTGACAGCGTGATCGTCGCTCACCGGCCTGGCCCGCCGCTCACTCGCCAAGTGAAGCGCCGAATCACCCTGTACGGTTCACGCCCGCTCGCCCGCTCGCCCGCTCGCCCGGCGCGGGTCAGAGGTCGATCTCGATCTCCTCCACGTCGGTGAACTCCACCGTCAAGTCCTGGGCGCGGCGCCCGTTGTCGCGGAAGTAGTGCTCGCCCAGGCCCTGTGCGGCGATGTCGAGGAGTTGCTGCTCGGTGGCGCCGGTGTCGCGGGCGTCGAAGAGCTGCTGCGCCCAATGCGGGGACAGCGCCTGGGTGATGTGCCGGACGCGCGCGTCGTCACTGCTGCCGGGAGCGGCCGTGAAGCCGAAGCGGGCGCGGGTGTAGACGACGATGCCGTCCGTGGAGGCGGCCTTCTTCTTCGCCCTGGCCCGGATCTGCGGCTGCCAGCGTGTACGTACCTCACGCTCCAGCCGCCCCGCGAGGTCCCTGCGCGGACGCTTGAGCTTGCCCGCCACGTACCGCTCCACGGTCCGCTGCGACACCCCCAGCGCCTCGGCGGTGGCCCTGGTGCCCTTGAGCTGTCTGACGAGGTACTTCATCTGCGCCTGCGCGGACTTCGGGATGGGACGGGTGAACGCCCCTTCCACCGCGCGGTCGAGGCTGTCCCCGAGCCGGTCGGCCATCGTCTACTCCCCGTCGTCGGCGGACGTGCCGCCGTCCTTGATGATGCGGGCGATGTTGACGGCGTCCCCGTACTTCTCGTATTGCTCCTCGGCCCACAGAGTCGTCTGGGTACCCTCGTGCTTGACCATCCCGGGCGACACCCCGAGCCGGAACGTGCCGGGCGCCGGTCTGCCGTCCGCAGTGCGCGGCAGGAAGTCCAGCGGACTCGGGCCGTCGGACGGGTAGATGACGCAGTCCGTGCCGATCGCGACCGGGTAAATACCGGCGGCTGCCGCGACCTTGACCATCTTGCGGTGCATGTTGACCCGGGTCGTCGACAGGACCGCTGCCCGGATGTCCGGGCGCCAGGTCGCCCGTTCCAGCGCGGGCCACGGCTCGAACAGCGGTGTCGTACGCGGCCGTTCCCGGAGTTTGCCGATGCCGCCCTTCGCCGTCGCCTTGATCGCCTTGAGGACGAGCGCCATCTCCGGGTCGGTCTGCTTGTGCTGCGCCATCGCCGCCAGGAACGCCCGCTCCTCCATGCCGGACACCACACCGAGGTCGGCCATCGTCTCCATGTAGGCGTCGCGCAGCCGGGTGTACCAGGCGTCCAGGTAGGCGCCGCGCTCGTGGCGTACGTACGCCTCGATCGGCCGTACCTGGAAGCCGAGTTCCACCGCGTACGCGACTGTCGGCGTCGCGTACCAGGCCGGGCCCTCGGGCCGTACGCCCTTCGCCGTGAACGGGCTGGGCAGCCGGTCGTCCAGGGTGATGTGGGAGAGGTCGACCAGCCAGGACCCCGGCAGCTTCGCGTCGAACTCGGGTCCTGTGAGGTGGGTCGGGCCGCCGAGGCCGACGGTGAGCCGGTTCGCCGCGGCGGCGAAGGCCATGTTGACATCGATGCCGACGACGAACTGCTTCTCGCACTCCGCGTCCGTCAGCGGCCGGGACCAGTCGTAGGACTCCTCCATCAGCATCTCGGCGGGCGTCCGCTGATGGTGCCGCGCGAACTTGCCCTTCAACACCGGGTGCCCGTCGGGGACTTCACACTCCACCGGCTCGTACACGGCTGTCAGCGCGCCGGGGGCGGGGGCGCCGTGCCACTCCCCCGTGCTGTCGTCCTTCACCGCCATCGTCGGCGGGTGCAGGGCGACCATCAACTCCAGGCCCGTGACGGCGGTGGTGCCGCGCGGTGTCATCACGCGGGTCGCGTACGTGCCGAGGAACCGGGCCAGGTCCGCCGCGTCCATCGTGGGCAGCAGCGGCTCGTCCTTGTTGTCCCACTCGCGGACGTCGAGCGCGTTCCAGGCCGGGATGCAGAGCTGTACGCAGTTGCGCCGCGACCCGTCCGCCGGACGGAAGATCCGCGCCCACGGGCCGAACCCGCGCTGGGTGAGCTGCCATTCGGCGCGCTCCAACTGCTTCAGCACCTTGTGCCCGGCCGGGAGCCGGCCCGCGCGCCGCTCCTCGTCCGACAGCGCGTCCGGCAGCCCGAACCGCTCCAGCGCGGACCGGGTGAGCACCAGGATCGGGTCGGCGTCCTTGCCGTTGCGGTGCAGCCGCGGCTGCCCGAGGCGCGCCTCCTTGAGCGTCCATTCCACCAGTGCCGGGACGGACTTGGCGGGCACGTCGAGGACCAGCCCGCCGACGCAGTACGCCGACACCTGGCCGTCCGCGCAGTCGACGACCGCGAGCGGGCCGTTCTCGAAGCGCGGGTCGACCGCGGCGGGGGCGGCGGTCTTCTTCGCCGCGGGCTTCTTCGTAGCCGTAGGCGTACGTCGCGACGGCGGCACCCCGGGCGCGGGGCGCGCCTGCGCAACTGGCTCCACGGGGGGCCGCACCGGTTCGGGTTCCGGGGCGGGCTCGGGGGCCGGCTCGGGCACCACCGGCTCCGGCGCTGTCGGCGCCTCGGCGACCGGCGCGGGGAACCGTACGGCAAGCCCCTCCAGGAGCCGGGCGTACGCGGCTCGCTTCGGCGGGCGCGGCTCGGTCCGCCCCGCCTCCCAGTTTCCCACCGCCTCCCGGCGCGCGTCGAGCGCAGCGGCGATCTGAGCCTGGCTCAGCCCCGCCGCCTCACGCAGCCGCTTGCGCTCGGCGGGGTCCGGCAGATCGTCCTGCGCGACTCGCTCCAACAGGGCGTCGACGGCACTGAACAGCTCGTCCTCAGTGGACAATGGGGACACCTCCGAGAGGCACCCTACTCTCGATCACTCAGGCAACCGCGCACCAAGACACGCACGAACCGCTCAGATCGCGCAGAATGACCCTGCTCACCCTGGCGACGGTCACGCACCTCTCCCCCAGCTTCCAAGCCCCCACATCGGTCAAGCCAGGCCGCCCCGCGTGACCTGGTCGGCCCTCCGGTCTCCGAGCGGTGTCAGTGGTGGGCGGCAGACTATGCGCATGGATGCTTCTCACGACACCGATCGCGGTGAACGTGCTGGGCCGGTGTGGGTCCGGTCGATGGGCGGCCCCTTGCTCGTCGTTCCGGAGTCCTCGGTGAACGCCTGGGGTGGATGCACCGAGGACGGTTCCGTCCTCGGTGCTGCCGATGGCCATGATGACTACGACCGCGCCTGCGAGGTGGAGGACTGGGTCGGTGCGATCGCCGTGGGGGCGGGCGACGTCACTGCGCTTGTCCTGGCCGATGAACCGGCAAAGACGTGCTTCCTGCCGGAGAAGCTGCTGTTCGTGCGGTGGCTGGCTGCGGACTCCGAGGCCGAGTTGTTCACGGCGGCCGAGGTGGTCCTGGCCGATCCGGACACCGCTTGGGAGGACGGCGGATTGTGGGTCACCGATGGCCCGGCGGTATTGATGGATTCGGCCGAAGCGGGCGCCGATCTGGGAGTGGACTACCCGGGCGGTGGCCAGCCGGACCAGGCTCCGGTGCAGCTCCCGGCAGGCCGGTGGAGGGTGCGTGCGGTCCAAAAGAGCGGCGAGTTCACATGGGTCGGTTTGGTGCAGCTCGTCGCCGAGGACGGTCGCTCCTGACGCTCGGCGCCCCTGCTCAAACTTCGGTGGCAATCGGTCGACATTCGATGGCACAGGCCACCCGCTAGTGGTGCCAGGCCTCGCCGCCGACATTGTGGATCATCCGCTGCAACACCTTGAGCGTGACCAGGTACTCCTCGTCCGTGATGCCGTCGTGGGTCTGCTCCCGCATGGCCACCTGGCGCTCCGCGCACTTCCGGTAGAGCGCGTCGCCCTCGGGGGTGAGCTGAAGGCGGTTCTCCGTGTCGGTGACGAGCAGGTTCCGGTCGAGGAGTGTGTCCGTCTCCGGCCCTAGTGTGGCTCCCACGTCCAGGTAGCCCTTCAGGACCGCCGCCACTTCCTCGCGGGTCCTGCCGTTCTCGCCGGTGGCCACCTGGTTGAGGATCCACCACTGGGGCTGGGTGACGTCGAAGTCCGCCAGTCCGGCGCGGATGTTGGTGACGACCGCATTGTGCGCCGCCCAACCCCAGTACCCGATGGGCTGCTTGACGAGGTCCGTGTCGTTGTGCGAGTACTCCATCGTGCTGCTCCCACCGTCGAGGTCTGGCTGGTGGGTACGAACGTAGAACTTGAACCGCGGTTGAGGTCAAGCGTCCGTGTGGCCGCTCAGCCGCGCGCCAGGTCCTGCAAGCCGACCACGCGGAGCAGTTCGAGCCGGTCGTAGGACTCGCTGCCGGGGCGGGCCGAGTGGACGACCAGGCGCTGGTCGTGTTCCGGACTGAGCAGTGTTTCGCAGTCCAGCTCCAGCGGGCCGACGACCGGGTGCAGGAAGCGCTTCGTGGCGGCGCGGCGTACGGCCACGTGGTGGGCGTCCCACAGCGCGGCG
This sequence comes from Streptomyces sp. NPDC087906, assembly GCF_055584925.1. Taxonomy (NCBI): domain Bacteria; kingdom Bacillati; phylum Actinomycetota; class Actinomycetes; order Kitasatosporales; family Streptomycetaceae; genus Streptomyces; species Streptomyces sp. NPDC087906. The sequence goes on along the minus strand of NZ_JBVJLC010000006.1, from coordinate 311,231 downwards.
AACTCCTCGCTCCTGGCGCGCAGGTCGCGGACGAGCTTCGCGAGCCGTACGTCGTCCGGGCGCCGGGCGAGGCTGGCCCGCAGGTCCGCCACCGCCGTACGGGAGGCGTTGGCGTGCTCCTCGACGGGGAACAGCTCGCGCGCCGACGGGTCGGTGAAGTAGCGCCACGCGATGTTGCGCTCCGCAGGCGGACGGGCGGACGCGTCGCCGACGAGGGCTTTGGCCATGGCGTTCTGCGCGAGGATGTCGCTGCGGTCGTTGATCACCTGGGCGGGTGTGTCGATCAGCCGGTCCAGTACGAGGAGCAGGCCGGGGCGGACGTGTTCGGTGATCGACCGGTCGCGCGCGGGCTCCTCGCCGGCCAGATGGAACAGATGGTCGCGCTCGTCGACGGTCAGCCGCAGCGCGCGGGCGACGGCGGCGAGCATCTGGCGGGACGGGTGTGAGCCTCTGGCCTGTTCCATCCGGGTGTAGTGGTCGGTGGACATGCCGGCGAGCTGTGCCACCTCTTCGCGCCGCAGACCCGGGGTACGCCGTCGTGCGCCCGCCGGCAGGCCCACGGCGGCGGGGGTGAGGCGGGCCCGGGAGTGGCGGAGGAAGTCGGCCAGCTCGTTTCTGTCCACGCCACCATCATGAACCCGGGCGCCGGGCTCAGCCAGGGACGGCCGGTCCCCGGACCGGGACGTCTCTCCCGCCGCCGGGCGACCGGCCGCAGTCTGGGAGCCGAGCCCCCAAGACCGGCGAGCGTCGGCGCTGACCCGGCGGGATGATCACCCCGGAGCGCCGTCCAGGACCCGGATCACCCCAGCAGGAAAGGTGTGACTCACATGCAGTACCGCACGCTCGGCCGGACCGGGATCAAGGTCAGTCCCTACGCGCTCGGCACCCTGATGTTCGCCACCGCCATCGGCAACCCCGATCCGGACGACTCGGCCCGCATCATCCACAAGGCCCTGGACGCGGGTATCAACTTCATCGACACCGCCGACGCGTACGGCGACTCGGAGGAGGTGGTGGGCAAGGCGCTCAAGGGGCGTCGTGACCATGTCGTCCTCACCACCAAGGTGAGCCGCCCGATGGGCGACGACCCCAACCAGCAAGGCGCCTCGCGCCGTTGGATCGTGCGGGCGGTCGAGAACTCGCTGCGCCGTCTGCAGACCGACCATCTCGACCTGTACCAGATCCACCGCCCGGACCCCGCCACCGACGTCGAGGAAACGCTCTCCGCGCTGACGGACCTGATCCGCAGTGGCAAGGTCCGTGCGATCGGAGCGTCCGGGATGCCGGCGTCCGACATGGTGGAGGCGCAGTGGGTCGCCGAGCGGCGCGGTCTGGAGCGGTTCCGCACCGAGCAGCCGCCGTACTCGCTGCTGAACCGCGCCGCCGAACGCGAGGTGCTGCCCGTCGCGCAGCGCTACGGGATGGGCACGCTCGTGTGGGGGCCCTTCGCGCAAGGGCTGCTCACCGGCCGCGTCCGCAAGGGGCAGCAGAACGATCTGCGCCGCGCCGCCTTCTTCAAGCACCTCACGGACACCGGTCGCCTCGATGTGGTCGAACAGCTCATCCCGCTCGCGCGCGAGGCCGGAATGCCGATGACGCACCTCGCGATGGCCTTCACGATCGCCCATCCGGGCGTCACCAGCGCGATCATCGGGCCGCGCACGATGGACCACCTGGACGACCTTCTCGGCGGCTTCGATGTGGCGCTCACCGACGACATCCTCGACCGGATCGACGAGATCGTCCCGCCGGGCACCGACGTCGGGACACTTGACCAGGCGTACCTGCCGCCCGCCGTCCAGCACCCGGGCCTGCGCCGCCGCCCCCTGGCCGAACGCAGCTCGGCGTGACCGCGCCGCATCCCCTGGGCGCCCGCAGCTTCGTCTGACCGCGCCCCGTCCCCCGGGCGCACGCGGCAGGCGTCAGGCCGCCGCCCGCTCCCCCACCGGTCGGCGCCGCAGCGACGCCTGCGTCAGCGGGCGCGGCTGCCACGCGCCGTCGGCGCGGTACAGGTCCGTACCCGGCGGGACGATCCCGTCGATCCGGTCCAGGGCCGTGTCGTCCAGGGTCAGTTCCGCGCCGGCGAGCAGGGAGGTGAGCTGGTCCATCGTGCGCGGGCCGGTGATGACCGAGGTGACGGCGGGGTGCGCGGTGACGAAAGCCAGCGCGAGTTGGGGCAGGGTGCAACCCAAGTCGTCGGCGAGCGCGATCAGTTCCTCGACCGCTTCGTACTTGGCCGCGTTGCCCGGCAGCTTCGGGTCGAAGCGGGCGGGGGCGATGGCGGGCCGGCCGGCGGTGAGATCGACCTGCCCGCCCTTGCGGTACCGGCCGGACAGGAAACCGAAAGCGAGCGGTGAGAAGGTCAGCACACCCATGCCGGTGCGCTGCGCGACAGGCAGTACGGAGGCCTCGACGCCCCGGGCGAGCAGCGAGTACGGCGGCTGCTCGGTACGGAAGCGGTGCAGACCGCGGCGTTCGGCGACGTGGTGGGACTCGACGATCTCCTCGGCCGGGAAGGCCGAGCAGCCGAAAGCCCGGATCTTGCCCTGCCGTACGAGGTCGGTCAGGACGGCCAGCGTCTCCTCGATGTCCGTACGGTGGTCGGGGCGGTGGACCTGGTACAGATCGATATGGTCGGTCTGCAGGCGGCGCAGCGAGTTCTCGACTTCCTTGACGATCCAACGGCGTGAGTTGCCGCCCTTGTTGGGGCCTTCGCCCATCGGGAAGTGCACCTTGGTGGCGAGGACGACGTCCTCGCGGCGGCCACGGAGTGCCTTGCCGACGATCTCCTCGGACTCGCCTTCGGAGTACATGTCGGCGGTGTCGACGAAGTTGACACCGCTGTCGAGCGCGGCGTGCACGATCCGTACGCAGTCGTCGTGGTCGGGGTTGCCGACGGCGCCGAACATCATGGCGCCGAGGCAGTACGCGCTGACTTCGATACCGGTGCCGCCGAGGACGCGGTAACGCATGGTGGAGCTCCTTGGTCGTTGGGTTCACGGCGGACTCTAGGAGCTGAAGTCGGCTCTAGATCAAGTCTCTTATGCTGGTTCGTATGACCGAATTGAGCATCGGCGAGGTGGCCCGGCGTACGGGGCTGAGCGTGCACGCACTGCGTTTCTACGAGCGCGAGGGCATCCTCACCACGCCCGTGCGCCGGAATTCCGGCGGCCGCCGGCTGTACGGGGAGGAGCATGTCGACTGGCTCACGCTGTGCACCTTCCTGCGGGCGTCCGGCATGCCGCTGCCCGAGATCCGGCGCTACACGGAACTGGTCAGGGAGGGCAGGGGCAACGAGGCGGAGCGGCTGGAGCTGATGCGCCGTCACCAGGAGCTGCTGGGGCGGCAGATCGCGCGGCTCGGCGAGTGCATGGACCTGATCAGCCACAAGGTGGGGGTGTACGAGGACATCCTGGCCGCCGCGGATCCCGGGTACGAGTGCGTAGGTCCCGGGCCGGTGCAGGATTGACGACCGCCGGGGGCGATCGGGGCGCTGGTCCGCCGCTGCGCGACGCACTTGGCGCCTGGGGCGGACGGCGCATCGTCGCCGGACTACGCGCGCGGTCGGCTCGCTCGCCTTCGTCCGGGCAGCGGCGTGAGGGAGTAGGGGGCGCCCCACCTGATGTCCTTGGGCTCGGCGCGTTGTCGCGCTGCGACGGCCTTGCGCGTCAGCAGGAGCCGGTCGCCGTCCGCACCTCGGCGAGTGCTTGGCGTACGAGATCCCCGAAGTCGTCGCCGTCCGTCGTCTCGCTCCAGCGCTCGTAGGCGATCTTCATGGCGAGCCCGCCCAACTCCGCGGCCACATAGGCGGTCAGCTCGGGGGCGCCGCGCTGTTTGAGCGCGTCCGTCATCGATCCGGTGAGGCCGAGGCCCTTCAGCGCCTCGCGTTCCCGCAGTTCCGGGTTGGCTTCGATCACTGCCCTTCTGCGGGCGGTGAATTCGCGGCGGGCCGGGGGAAACGCCTCCTTCCCTGTCGCGTACAGACCATGAGCCACCGCTTCGAGCGGGGTGGCGGCCGACGGCGCATCGGCGATCCCCTTGGCGAGCAGCGCGGTCAGCGTGGCCCCGCCGAAGAGCACTTCGCGCTTGTCCTGGAAATGCCGGAAGAAGGTGCTCTTCGTCAGCCCGGCGCGCTCCGCGATCTCGATCACCGTCGTGCGCTCGTAGCCCCGCTCCTCGAACAGTTCGACGGCGGCGAGGACGAGTCGCTCGGATGCGTTGGGCTGCCAGCGGGCCATACGGAAAGTCTACGGCACTTGGTCCCGTCACTGATGTATGGTGATGGGACCAAGTCCCATCACCATGTCTGTCCGCCCCTGCTGGAGGTAGTCCCATGAGCCGAGCCGTCGTTTATCAGACATTCGGAGGCCCCGAGGTACTGGAGCTGCGAGACGTTCCGGAGCCGCACGCGGGTCCGGGCGAGGTGCGTGTGCGGGTGACGGTCGCCGGACTGAACCCGATGGACGGGGCCATCGCCGCCAATCCCGAGCTGGCGTCGATGTTCGGCGTCAGCGTGCCGAGCGGCTTCGGGTTCGACTTCGCCGGTGTCGTGGACGAGGCAGGAGCCGGCGTCGAGGGATTCGCCGTGGGTGATCGGGTCTTCGGAGGCGCGATGGCGAAGGCCGCCGCCGACTTCCTGGTGCTGAACGTGCCGACTGCGCAGCCCGACGAGCTGTTCCACACGCCGGACGGCATCAGCGACGAGGTGGCGGCCACCGTGCCGGTCGCAGGCTTGACCGCGGCCGCCGCTCTGGACGCGATCGGTCTGCGATCCGGCGACACCGTCCTGATCGGTGGCGCGGCCGGTGGCGTGGGGGTGTTCGCCGTACAGCTCGCGAAGCTCGCCGGCGCCAGGGTGATCGGCAGCGCGTCGGAGAGCACGTTCGACTTCCTGCGGCAGTTGGGCGCCGAGCCCGTGGCGTACGGTCCTGGCCTGGCGGACCGGGTACGGGCGATGGCCCCCGACGGCGTGAGCGCAGCGACGGACCTCTTCGGTACGGAAACGGCCGAGACGGCGCTGGCGCTCGGCGTACCGCCGGAGCGGATCTCCACGATCGCCGCGGGCCCGAACCCGCCCGGCGGTGCACGCGCGACCGGAGGCAGCGAAGCGGGACCGACCGCCCTGGGCCGCATCACCGACGCGCTCGCCGCCGGGAAGATCACGGTGCCGGTCGCCGCGGTCTACCCGCTTGAGGAGATCCGCGACGCCGTGGCCCAGCAGTCCGGACGCCACGTCCACGGCAAGATCCTGGTCACGACGTGACGACGCCTCCGGGCGGCGGCGTGCGGAGGTGACGTCGATTTCACCGTCCAAAGCGTCCTGGGCGTTCCGCTGGGCTTCAGAGGTAGTAGGTGCTGCTCTTCTTTGCGAGCGCCCACACGTAGTACCACTTGTTGTCGCGGACGGCCTGGGGGCTGGTGTCGGCGGCTGCCTGGATCACTCCCCAGGCCCCGCCGGCGCCGGCGGCTCCCAGGACGGTGAGTGCCGCCTCGAAGGCGGGTCCGTACACCGCGACGAGCGTGGCGCCGACCGTGCCGACCGTTGCTCCGGTGACAGCGACCGACCTCTTCCTGCGTGCCGCCGTCATCTGGGCCTGAACACCCCAGATCTCACTTTCGATCTGGTGCCCGATCCTGATCATCTCGCGCTCCGCCTGATCCGCGTTCAGCGCTTCGTCCAGGCTGACGAAGGCCTCGCGCAGAAAGAGGCGGAACTGGACGTGGGAGGAGAACTCCTGAACGGTGACCTCGCTGAAATCCCGAAGCTTCATACCGTCAAGGAACGGGAGGTCGATCTGCAGGATGGGGCGTACGACTTTACTGATGGTCGGCGACGTGTTGAACTCGGCAACGACCTTGCCGCTGCGCACCACGAAGTTCGGCAGCGAAAGTTCCCTTTCAGCGCCACGGGGAGATTCCCAGCCCATGACGCTCACGCTACTGCTTTCTCGCGCGCTGATAATGGGCAGATACCACAGCAGGCCGGCCTTGAGGAGTTCCTCGGTCTGCGTGATCCAGGTGCCCAGGCGGCTCATGTCGGGGCAGCGCATACGGGTGGTGTGGCTCTGGGAGAGCCAGGTCGTGGGCATGGGGCCTCCCGCGTCCCTGACCGCATCAGGGCGGCCGTGACGTGAGCTTCCCTCGCTGAGCGTGGTCCAGTCGCCCCTGTCGCTGTGGGACAGCAGCAGGGTGTCCGCGATCAGGACGCCTCGCTTGGTCAGATGCTCCAAATCGCCGTCCGGAGCGACGAACCCGATATGAAACTTCTGCATCGGAAGCCGCTCAAGCGGACTCAATCCGTACGCCCCCGCGTACGCGTCGGTGTAAAGTCCGTACGCCCTCGACATGAGCTGCGGATCAGCACGCTCGGCGGAGGTGACTCTCCGTTCGAAGAAGGAACGCATGAATTCCGCGACGCGTGGGTCCTGTGCCCGCTTCTTGCGTCTGAACATACCGTATTCGCATTCCCGTTCGAACGTGCTGCCGTCTGCTGTTGCACCGACACCAGCCTCCCGCGCACCACCCGTCGATCACAAATCGGGACGGGAGCGAGCGGCGCGGACGAGTTCGCGGGCTTGGGGGGCCACCTCGTGGCCGAAGACCTCGATCGCCGTCGGGTCGTCGTCCATGAGGAGGAAGCCGGAGACTCCGGTGGTGAGGGCTACTTCGGCGATCTGCTCGGCCCAGTGGGTGGGCGGACCGTCGAAGGTCCCGGCGGCGTTCGGTGTGAAGCGGCCGCCGATGTTGAGCAGTCGGGTGATCGCCGCGGGGTCGCGGCCTGCCTCGGCGGCGCCCTCGTCGACCTGTTCGCTCATTCTGGTGAGCGAACTCAGGCCGTCGGGAAGGTAGTTCAGCGACGGCAGCCAGCCGTCGGCGACGCGTCCGGTCAGCCGCAGCATGCGTGGTCCGTAGGCGCCCACGTGGATCGGTACCTGGCGGGTCGGGGTGGGGCCGCGGTGTGCGCCGGTGACGCGGTAGAACGTGCCGTCGAACGTGAAGCCGCCGCGCTCGTCCGTCGCCCACAGACCGCGCAGGACAACGATCGCCTCCTCCAGTGCGTCGACCGACTCGCGCTTGGTGAGGCGGGGACCGCCCATCGCGACGACGCCGTCCAGGAACGCGCCGGCGCCGAGACCGATCTCGACGCGCCCGCCGGACAGGCGGTCGAGGCTCGCCGCTGCGCGGGCGAGCGTCGCGGGCGGGCGCAGGGGCAGGCTCAGGACGTCCCCCACGACGCGCAGGCGCTGGGTGCGCGCCGCAACGTAGGACATCAGGGTCCAGGTGTCCTGGAGCTTCGGCTGGTACGGGTGGTCCTGGAAACCCACCAGGTCGAGGCCCGCGCGTTCGGCGACGACGGCCAGCTCGACCGGCCGCTGGGGCGGGGTCGCCACCGGGGAGATGAAGGCGCCGAAGGTCAGGTCGTGTCCGTAGTCGGTCATCGTGTTCCTCCTGAGGATGCGGCCGGGGTGCCGGCCGGGGACGTTGCCCGGGTGCCGGCCGGGGAAGGTGTCGGGGTGGCGGCCGGGGACGTTGCCGGGGTGAGGGCGAAGTTGTCGTCGAAGACCGAGTCCGGGTCGTACGTCGCCTTCAGAGCGCGCAGCCGGGTGAGGGTCTTCGGCGGCCAGGCCCGCTCGACGCGCTCAGGTCGCAGGCTGCTGTCGAAGCTGAGGTAACTGCCTTCGAAGAAGGGTTCAAGCTCTGCCCAGAGGTCGTCCACGACCGCGTCGTGCCCGCCCATCAGTACGACGGAGAAGTTGGCGTCCCGATGGGCGAAGGCGGTGGCGTCCGGAGCGACGTCGCCGACGGCGCCGCCGAGCGCCCGGATCTGGAACCAGTGCGCCGAGCCGCTCGCTATGACCCGGGCGGCGGCCTCCGCGAACTCGGGCGTGATGTGGCGCAGCAGACCGCTCCGCGAGACCGGTTCGCCCTGGGACTGCGGTTCGTCGTCGCTCGCGTTGGCCATGATCTCCGCGTACGGCAGGATCTGCGCCTGCTGCGCGTAGAGCGGGCCGAGTTCGGCGAGTGGTTGCAGCCGGGCGAGGACCGTCTGCGGATCGTCGGAGTCGACCACGGTACGGCTGAGTGCGATCGGCGGCTGTCCGCCGCGCGTGGGCGGCATGATCAGGAAGCTCGTCACATCGCGCGGGGAGTTCTCGACGAACTCGCCCCAGGCCACCAGGTAGCGGGCGCGGTCACCGGCGTCCTGGGTCAGTTCGGCGTAGCCGACCGGACCCACTGCGTCGGCCTCGAACTCGAACGAGGTGACGATCCCGAAGTTGGCTCCGGCGCCGCGCACGGCCCAGAACAGGTCGGTGTTCTCCGTGGCGCTCGCCCGGACGATCGAACCGTCGGCCAGCACCATCTCCACCTCGCGCAGGTGGTCGATGGTGAGTCCGTGCTCGCGTACGAGGTAGCCGATGCCGGCCGCGGTGGCGAGGCCCCCTACACCGACGCCGCCGTAGTCGCCCGAGCTGAGCGCCCAGCCGTACGGGTGCAGCGCGGCGGCGACGTCCATCCAGCGGGCGCCGGGCCCGATACGCACCCGGCGCGTCGTCTCGTCGACGACCTCGATGGTGTTCATCGCGGAGACGTCGATGACGATGCCGCCGTCGTTGGTGGAGCGCCCGGAAATGCCGTGCCCTGCGCTGCGCCGGGACAGCGGCAGCTCGGGGTGCAGGCGGGCGAAGGCGAGCGCGGCGACCACCTGCTCGGTGCTGGCTGCGCGCAGCACCACACCCGGGGCCCCGCCGCGGAGGTAACCGGAGCGGAAGCGTCCGTACATCGGATCGCCGGGCTCGACCACCTCCGCCAGACCTGCGGGCACGTTGTCGTAGTCGACGCCGGTCCGCCGTCTCGCGCGTACGGCGGCGCTGCGGATCCTGACTCCCGCCGAGCCGTGCGGCAGCGCCGCGTCAACGGCGGCCCGCAGTGCCGGGACGACCTCTTGGGCGAAGCGGGTGAGCGTGTCGGGGTCGTCCGTGTCGATCGTGATCGTCCCCACGCCGTGGTCGACCACCAGCGGCAGCAGATCGGCGACCCACTCCCCCGGCGCGCCGGTGAACGCGGCGCCGCGCTGGCCGAACCGGCCGCTGATCGTGATCTGCCGCCGGATCTCGCGGGGGTCGCGCCCCGCCGCGCGGGCCGCTTCGTCGATCGTACGGTTGGCCACTTCGAGCGCCGCCGCACCGTCGTACGAGGTGGCCCACCCGTCGAACCGCCGGCCGGCCAGCTCCAGCAGCTCCTTGCTGTCCGCGCGCAGCGAGATCGGGACCTCGTGCGCAGGTGCGGCCTTCTGGGCTCCGGACACCCGGAAGACGCTGCCCGCCGTACGGGCGAGCCCGCGGTCCCGGACGTCCCAGAGCGCCCGGATCACGTCGAGTGCTTCGCCGACGACAGCGCCGAGGTCGGCTCGGAGTCCGTACGGTCCCTCGTCGGGCCGCGTCGGGGCCTGCTCGGCGGCGGCTCCCAGGACCAGCTCCACCCTGCCGTCGGTCAGCCGGTCAAGGCTCGCGACCGCCCGCGCCAGCATCGCCGGCTCCTGGCCGGGCAGGGCGGACACGTCGGGCACCTCGGCCCGCAGCCCGATCGTGCCGGTGTGCGCAGCCGTCCAGGCGAGCACCGTCAGGGGGTCCTGCTGGGGCCGGTCCTCCGGACTGCGGACGCTGATCTGGTCGTAGCCCAGCTCTTCGGCGAGGCCGGCGGTTGCCGCGATGCCCGCCTGGCTGGTGGCGCCCGTGGCGCCCGAAGCGCCCGCGGGATCCGAGGCGCTCAGGCTGGCGCCGAACCGCAAGGCGTGCTGGTAGTTCATCGCTGTGTCCTTGGCATTGAGGTGTGCGAGGCGTTGAGAGGTACGAGGCAGTGAGGTGTACGAGGTGTGCTGTACGACTCCGACCATCTCCCGGGAGCGCGGGATCGGCAAAGGCGAGGTGAGTAACTAACCAATGGTTAGTCGACCGGTGTACCGTGGGGCGTATGGACACTGAGGAGCATGTGAGAGAGGGGCTTGCCACTCCCCTCTCCGGCCGCACGGCACCGGGCTTCGAGCACATCGACGAGGAGCTGTGCCGGAGCTTTCGCCGGTCGGCCGAGCTGGTGGGCCGGAAGTGGACTGCCGGGATCCTGCTCGCCGGCATGCTGGGGGCCCGCCGGTTCATCGAGTACCGGGCTCATGTCGACGGTATCTCCGACAAGCTGCTGACCCAGCGCCTGCGCGAGCTGGAGGCCGAAGGGCTGCTTGAGCGCCACGTGGCGCCGACCACTCCGGTGCTCGTCACCTACAAGCCGAGCGAGCGGGCCGCAGGCCTGATGCGCGCGCTGCATCCGCTGGTGAAGTGGAGCATCGTCGACCAGGAGCTGGCCGCCCAGGCGACCAAGGTCTGACGGAATTCCCTCTGTGCGTATGTGTCGTGACGCCGTCGCCCCGGGTGCGGGCTTCACTCAGGCGCAGGGCGGGCGGTAGGCGATGCCCGGCAGATAGCGGTGCCACTCGCCCGGAGTGATGGTCGGGCGGGCCGTCGCGCAGGCACGTCCGATGACGCCGGTGAAGTCGACCGGAAGCGTCCGGACGAGGCCGTCGTAGACGCCGGTGAACAGGGTGCGGTCGTCCGCCGCGAAGGCCACAGCGCTCACGGCCGTGGTGTATCCGGTGAGTTTGGCCCGGACGGCGGGTCTGTCCGGGCGGGTGACGTCCCACACGAGCACCGTCCGGTCGTCGCTGCCCGTGGCCAGGGCCCGGCCGCCGGGGCTGAAGGCGATCCCGCCCACCACGTCGCTGTGGCCGGGGAGTTCGGCCAGCTTGCGGGGGTGGGACGGGTCGTCGGTGCTCCACAGCCGTACGGGGCTGTCGCCGCCTCCGGACGTGGCGAGGACGTTCGCGTGCGGGCTGAAGGCCACGCCGAGCGCGATGATGTCGTGCGCCTGCCACTGCGCGAGCTTCTTGGGCCGGTGCGGGTCCGTCACGTCCCACAGTTGGACCGCCTGGTCGTCGCCTGCCGTGGCGAGCATGTGTGCGTCGCGGTCGAACGCCACCGAGCGGACCGTCCCGGTGTGTCCGCCCAGCCGCGCGAGCTGGGACGGGTGTCCAGGGTCACTCACGTCCCAGAGCCGGGTCGTACGGTCGGCGCCGGCGCTGGCGAGCGTACGTCCGTCCGGGCTGTAGGCCAGCGAGCGAATCGCCCCGGTACGCCCGCCGAAGACGGCGAGGCCCACCGGTCCGGCCGGGTCGGCGAGGTCGAAGGTGCGGATCTCGCCGCTCGCGTCCGCCGCCGCGAGGACCCGTCCGTCGGGGCTGGCGGCGACGGACCAGACCATTCCGTGGAACACCTCCAGCGAACTCAGCAGCCGGTGACCGGAGCCGCTGACGTCCCAGAGCCGGACGGCTTGGTCACCGCCGCCGGTGGCCAGGAGGCGCTTGCCCGGCACCGCCGCCAGGGAGACGGCATCGGCCCGGTGGGCCGCCCACGCGGCCATGAGCGTACTGAGCAGGTTGTCGCGGGTCCGCCCCTGCCGTGCCAACCGGTGCGCCGCCAGGGCGACTTGAACAGCGAGTGCCGGGTCCTTGTGCTCCAGGTCGCTCGCCCGGTCGGCCGCGTTCAGCGCGACCGCCACGTTGCGCTGCCTCGACACCTTTCCGTTGGCGCGCAGAGCGTAGTAGCTGGTACCCGTGGCGAGCAGCAGGAGAACGGACAGCAGCCCGGTCAGCAGCCGGAGTTGGCGGGCGCGGCGGCGGGTCATGGCGGCGTCGGCGCGCTCAGCCGCCAGGCTCTCGTCGAGGAACGCCCGCTCGTTCGCGGTCAGTCCCGGTGCTCCCTGCTCCGTCAGTCGACGTGCCAGGGCGAGCCGCGTGCCCCGGTACAGGGCGCCCGGGTCCCGGCCGAGGGATTCCCATGTCCCGGCCGCCTCGGTCAGTTGGCGGGAGGTGCGCAGCAGTTCGCGGTTCTCGCCGAGCCAGCGCCGCAGCCGCGGCCAGCTCCGGATCAGCGTCTCGTGGGTGATCTCGACGCTCTCGCCGTCGAGGGCGATCAGCCGTGCCCGTACCGCGTGTTCGAGTACGGCTGCGGTGTCCTCGTCGGAGTTCAGTTCCGTACGGGTGATACGGCGGCGGGTGTCCTCGGCGCCCTCGCCGAGCGCGGTCAGGCGCTGGAACAGATGTCGGGCGATGTCCTGGCGGGCGGGTGTGAGGCCGGCGTAGAACGCCTCGCCCGTCTGGGCCAGCGATCCCTCGATGCCGCCGACCGCGCGGAACCCGTCGAGGGTCAGGACGTTGCCGCGCCGGCGGTGCCAGGTCTCCAGCAGGGCGTGGGAGAGCAAGGGCAGGGCGGCGGCGCGCCCTTGGACCTGTCCGATCAGATGGGCGAGCAGTTGGCCCTCGACCCGGCAGCCCGCCTGGACGGCCGGGCGAACGATCACGCTGTGCAGTTCGTCCACGCTCATCGGGCCGACCGTGACCTGCGCGTCGCGGAACGCCTCGACCAGCGCGCCGTGTTCGGCGCAGTGCGGATAGAAGTCGGCGCGTACGCCCAGGACCACCCGCCCTGCGCTGTTGGGGGCGCGGGCGACGGCGACGAGCGCGGAGATGAAGCGCGTCCGCTCCTCCCTGCTGCGGCAGATGGTGAACAGCTCTTCGAACTGGTCGACCACGAGGACCGTTTCGGCGGCCCCGGGTTCGTACGTGGTCATCTGGCGGAGCGTCAGATGCAGACTCTCCGGAGCCGACGAGAGATCCTGGTGGAGCCTGCCGGGCGTGGTGCGCGCCGGGCCCGCGAGCCGCACGGCGAGTTCTTCCAGCGGGTGCAGGCCGGGGGTGAAGGGGATGACGCGGCTGCCGCCGGCCCGCAGCCGGGGCAGCAGACCGGCGCGCAGTACGGACGACTTGCCCGCACCTGAGGCGCCGAAGACGGCGACGAACCGCCGCTCGGCCAAGGTCTTCGCCAGGTCCTCGACCAGCCGCTCGCGTCCGAAGAACCGATCGGAGTCGTCGGCGTCGAAGGACGCAAGTCCGGCGTACGGCGGACGGTGCTCCTCGGGACCCGCGCCACCCACGCCACCAGCACCGCCGTCACGCTCCGTGGCGGTGTCGGCGGCGACTTCGTGCCAGCGCTCCGCCCACTCGTCCACGTCTCCGCCGCAGGCCCGTACGTACGCCAGAGTCACATCGAGCGTCGGCAGTCGATGCCCGGCCGCAGCGCCGGACAGGGTGGCGATGGAGTAGTGCGCCCGCGCCGAAAGGGCCCGGTAGGACGGGGAACCGGCGCGGCTGCGCAACTGCCGCAGCTCGCCTGCCAGTCGCAGCAGCGGCCCGTCGCCGCCGGTCAGCGGCGTCTCTCTGCGTGGCACGCGCTCACCCCCCTCGCTCATTGTTCAGTATCTGATTGTTCGGTGCCAGTTACGGAAAGCGAACAACGCCAGGATGCTGGACCTGCTCCGGAGGCGGCCGGCTCGCTCGGCTCGCCGCTGATCACCCGCATACGGAGGAGCCCTGTCGCACCCCTCACCACCTCGTTGGGTACTGGCGTTCGGCGGAACATGCGCCACCTGCCGCAAGATCTCGGGCGCGGTCGCGCAGGCCTGCGACGGCAAGCTGACGGTGCTGCCGCTGAGTGACGATCGCGTGAGCGGCTGGCGGGAACAGGCATGCGGGCCCGGTGCTCCATGGGCACCGACCCTGCTGCGAGTCGACGGTGCGTCGGCGCGCGGCTGGACCGGCGCCGCGATGGCCGTCCCGCTGCTGCGCAGACTCGGCCCGCGATCCGCCGCCCGAACGCTGCGCGCCCTGGGGGAGCTTCGCCGCCAGGACGCCCTGCACAACGGGCGGGCCAACGGCGTCCTTGCGCTGGTACGCGCCTGACCGGCCACAACTGACGCCGTGCGGGAGGCGTTCGGCCCGGACGAGGCGCGGGCCATGCTCGGCGTACTCGGCCCGTCCGCCGCGGCCGCTCCCCCGCCGCCGAACTGCGAGTGCAACACCATCGACGTGTACTGCGGTTGGAGCGGCGACTGCCGTACCGGAGGCTGCGCGGTCATCGGTTCGGGGTGCGGAAGCCTCTACATCTACTCCTGCAACGGCCTTTGTTACAACTGACCCGGGCCGCAGGGCGACGCGCGAAGAACGGGAGTTCCAAGAATGCGCCCAACGCGCACACAACAGACCCGCTGGATGCTGGCGTTCGATGCCTCGTGCGCCGCGTGCCGCGCCGTGTCGGCCGTCGTGTTCAACGCCTGCGACGGCAGACTTGAGGTCGTGGCCCTCGGCCGCCAGGACGTACGTGACTGGCGGGCCCGCGCCCTGGGAGCCGAACCGCCCTGGGCCCCTGCACTGCTGGCGGTCGACGCCGGTCGCGCGGACGGCGCGGCCCGCGAAGCGCGGACCGGCACCGACTCCCGCCGGCCTGGGCCGGGCACGGTTTCTGCGTTTGGCGGGAGGTGTCGCGGTCGCGGCGACCGTCCTGGTCAAGAGCGGCACTCCCGCGTTCGCGCAGGGCAAGGACGCCGCGGCGGCCGATGCCTGGGTGACGGCGCATGCCGGACGGCTGCCGACCCGGTACGACGACGTCGTCACGCTGCCGCTGGCCCACCGGAAGGCCGTCCACGCGGCGCTGCCTGCGGAGGCGCGCAGCAGGCTGTGGGTCGAACACATCGACCGGTTCCGAGCCGCCCGGCCGGATATGACGGTGCGTCAGCGCGATATGGTGGAAGAGGTACGGGCGACGGCCGCCGATGTCCGGACCTTCGAGACCCTCGAAACCTCCGAAGCCCTCGGACAGGGTCCGCGGCGGCGTCAGGGCGCGGACGTCCTGAGCGACAAGGCCGTCGGCGCCTTCGGCGAGGCGGACGCCACCCAGCTCCTCGCCACCCTCGGGCCGGCCGAGGTGCGGGGGCTGCCGGACTGCGAGTGCAGCACCGGCAGCGACAAGTGCTCAAGCAGTAGCTGCATCTGGGGCGAGAACAGTTGCGCGTACACGAGCAGCGGCTGCGGCAACCTCTGGCTCTGGTCCTGCGACGGCTTCTGCCACCAGTGACCGGGGCGGCCCCGGCCGGGTCGTCGCCCAGCAGTGCGCCGCACTCGCTGCCGGGCTGCTGAGATTCCCTCAGTTTAGTACGTTTCAATTCCGCGCGGCGAGTTGTCACGGCAGGACTCTTGACCTCCCGTACCTCGGGTCATAGGTTCATGCCGCGCGGAGTTGAAACGATTTTTGTCGCGGCGTCGAGTCGATCTCGCGTGTGTCAACCGCGCTCCGGGCCGAAGAACTTCGCCGAAGCAGAGGAGACGCAGTGATGCTGCGCGTGACGACGGCTGTGCTGGCCTTGCTGGTCCTGGGGGTGGCGCCGGTACAGGCCGAGGGCGTCGCTCGGGCCGACACCTCCCGGGCCGAGAGCGCCTTGGCCGGCGGCGTCCGGGCCGGCGGTGTGCAGGTCGGTGGGCTGACGGTCGAGCATCAGGTCGACCCGCTCGGGGTCGACGAAGCCGCACCGCGGCTCGGCTGGACGCTGAGCGCCGATGCGCGCGGCGCCCGGCAAACGGCGTACGAGATCGAGGTGTCGACCACCCGGGGCGGCCGGCCGGACGTGTGGGACAGCGGCAAGGTGCGCTCGTCGCGGTCCTTCGACATCGAGTACGCGGGCCGGGCCCTGCACTCCCGTACGCGCTACTACTGGCGCGTACGGGTGTGGGACGGCGCGCAGCAGGCCTCGCCGTGGAGTCAACCTGCCTGGTTCGAGACGGCGTTCATGAGTCAGGACCAGTTCCACGGGGCGTGGATCGGCTCCCCCACGAAGCCCGCCACCACGACGCTCGCGGGGGCGGACTGGATCTGGTACCCCGAGGGCAATCCCGCCGACTCGGCGCCCGCCGCGGCGACCCGGTACTTCCGGCGTTCGTTCGACTTGCCCGCCAACAACCCCATCAGCGAAGCCCAGTTGGAGCTGACGGCCGACGACAGCTTCACCCTGTACGTGAACGGGAAGCAGATCGTCAGCTCGCCACACGTGACCGACTCCTGGAGCACGGCGACGCTCGTCGACATCTCGGCCGAGCTGCGTCCCGGCCGCAATGTCATCGCGATCCAGGCGCTCAACGCCCTTGCGGGACCCGCCGGAGTGATCGGCAAGCTCCATGTGGAGGGCGCGACCGGCGAGCCGGTCGACCTCGTCACCGACGACGCGTGGAGAGCCGACAACACGGCGGAAACAGGCTGGCAGCAACCGGACTTCGACGACGCGGCCTGGCCTGCGGCCCTGGAGGCCGCGCACTACGGCGACGCGCCCTGGTTCAGCTCGGTCAGCGTACCGAGCCCGCCCGAACCGCTGCTGCGCAAGGACTTCACCGCGGGCAAGCAGATCGCGTCCGCCCGCGCGTACATCGCGGGCCTCGGCTACTACAAGCTCTACCTCAACGGGAAGCGGGTCGGCGACCACGAACTCGACCCGGCGTTCACGGTGTACGACAAGACCGCGCTGTACGCGACATACGACGTCACCAAGGCGCTGCAAGCCGGCAGGAACGCGGTGGGCGTGAGTCTGGGGCGTGGCTACTACGCGGAGACGAAGCCCGACGAGTGGGACGCCTCGCCCTGGCACAGCGAGCCGAAGCTGAAGCTGGAACTCGACATCACGTACAAGGACGGCAGCAGCCAGCAGGTTTCCAGTGACGGGAGTTGGAAGGCCGCCGACGGACCGACGCGCACCGAGTCCGTCCTGTACGGCGAGACGTACGACGCCCGGTTGGAGCAACCCGGCTGGAACAGCGCCGGGTTCGACGACGCGAGCTGGAAGCCCGCCCTTCCCGTCACCGGTCCTGCCGGGACGCTCAGGGCGGCGGCGTTTCCGCCGATCAAGGTGACCGGCACCCTGCCGCTGAAGGGGGTCACCACGCCGAAGGACGGCGTGCGGGTGTACGACTACGGGACGCCGACGGCCGGTTGGGCGAACGTGGCGCTGCGCGGGCCGGCCGGCGCCGTGGTGTCGATCACGTATGGGGAGAAGCTGCGCCCGGACGGCACGGTCGACAACGCGGGCCTGCAGTCGTACACGTACACGCTCAAGGGCGGCGGCCAGGAGAGCTACCGGCCCAGCTACAGCTACGACGGCTTCCGCTACGTCCAGATCGAGGCGCCGGCCGGGGTCACCATAACCTCGGTCAAGGGCGAGCGCGTCCATACGGCGGTCACCGCCACCGGCGACTTCAGCAGCTCAAGTGACCTGCTCAACCGCTACCAGGACGCCCAGGCGGACACGACGCTCAACAACCTGCACTCCATCCCGACCGACACACCGATGTACGAGAAGCGGCCCTACACCGCGGACGCGCATCTCACCGCCGACTCCGCGATCGCCAACTTCGACATGGAGAACTTCTACGAGAACTGGATGCGCGCCCACCGCGACGACCAGAACGCGGACGGGACGATCGGCCACACCGTGCCCGGCACCGTGGGGGCCAAGGGTGTGACCGATCCGGTCTGGTCGGCGAGTTTCGTGATGATCAACTGGGACATCTACTGGTACTACGGCGACACCCGCCCGCTCGCCGACAACTACGCCGCGATGAAGAAGTGGCTCGACCACTACGAGCAGACGATCGCGACGACGGGCAACATCTACACGGGCTTCAGCTACGGTGACTGGCTCGCCCCCGGCGCCTCGTTCCCGCCCGAGGGGACCAGGCTCACCGGCACCGCCTACATCAACCAGACGGCCACCACCATGGCCAAGATCGCCCGCGCCCTCGGCCACGACAGCGACGCGGCACACTTCGACAAGCTGGCGGCGACGACGGCGAAGGCCATCAACGCGACGTTCTACGACGCTTCGGCCAAGGCGTACTACGACAACAAGGCGGCGGGCTACCGGCAGACGTCGAACCTCTTCCCGCTGAGCCTCGGCATCGTCCCCGAGGCCGACCGGACGGCCGTGCTCGCCCGTCTCACCGACGACATCAAGGCCCGCGGGGTCCATCTCAACACCGGCGCCCTAGGCACGAAGATCATCCTCCCGGTGCTCACCGACTCCGGCAACGGCGACCTCGCCTACCAGGTCGCCACCAACCCCACGTATCCCGGCTGGGGTTACTGGTTCCAGGCGCTCGGCGCGACGACGATGTGGGAGGAGTGGGGTGACACCTCGCGCTCGCACGACCACGCATTCCTGGGCACGGTCGACGACTGGCTCTACCAGCGTGTGGCGGGGATCGAGCCGGCCGCGCCCGGCTACACGAAGATCAAGGTCCAGCCGTATCCGGTCGGCGACCTCACGAACGCCTCGGCGCACGTGGAGTCCCCGCTCGGCCGGGTGAGTTCGTCCTGGACCCGCACACACGGTCGCTTCACGCTCCAGGTGAAGGTACCGGTCGGCGCGACGGCGGAGATCCTGGTCCCGGCACGCGACCGGCACGCGGTGAAGGCACCGCCCGGCGCGACGTTCGAAAGCGTGCGCGACGGTTACGCCGCGTTCCGGGTCGGCTCCGGCAACTATGCCTTCTCGTCAGGCAGGTGAGCTGACCGGCTTCTCCCAGACCGAGATGTGCTTGGCGCTGTGCTCGGTGAAGGGCTCGCGCGTCCAGCTCTCCCAGCGGTCGCGCAGCCGCAGTCCCGCGAGCTGGGCCATGAGGTCCAACTCGGCGTGCCAGACGTAGCGGAAGGGCGCCGAGTGGGCCTCGCCGCGGCCGTCTTCGGTGATGTCGATGTAGTGACACGTCGCGTCCTGGGTGACGGTGTCGTAAACGGTGTAGGCCCACCCGGTCGGACTCGTGTGGAAGGGGACGATGTTCTGCCCGGCCGGGATCTTGCGCAGCTCCGGAACCATGACCTCGACGACGAAGCAGCCACCGGGTGCGAGGTGCGCGGCGGCGTTGCGGAAGCAGGCGACCTGGGCGTCCTGGTCGGCGACGTTCATGATGGTGTTGAAGACGAGATAGGCGAGCGAGAACGGCCCTTCGGCCTCCGTGTCCACGGTCGTGGTGGTGAAGTCACCGATGGAGACACCGATCGCCTCACCCCCGGGCTTGGCGCGCAGCCTGGCGACCATGGCCCGGGACAGATCGATGCCGTGCACCGCCACCCCCCGCCGCGCCAACGGCAACGCGATCCGCCCCGTACCGATCGCCAGCTCCAACGCCCGCCCGCCGTTGGCGAGTTCCGCCAGGAGGTCGACGGTCTGCTCGATGACGTCGGCTTGGAACTCGGTGCCGGTGGACTGGTCGTACGTCTTCGCCGCGTGTTCTCCGAAATACCCGTCTTCATCGGTCACCGGGCGACCGTACCGCCGCGCCGACACGAGCCGCAGATATTTTCCGGCGTCGCCTTCGGTCCGTGGTGCTGGATTCCGGACGCTACGATTGCGGCCGGGAGAGACGCATGTTCGAGACGATGTACCGCAGCCAGGACCTGCCGCCGGGGGAACGTCTGGGCACCCTGAACGAGTTCTTCCTCTCCGGTGAGCACCCCATGGAGATGGTCAGCGAGGCGCCCGAGGAGTTCCACGCGACGGTGCGGGCGGTGGACCTCGCGGCGGTGAACGTGGTGGATCTGGCGCTCTCCGCGTCGGACGTGCTGCGGACGCCGACGCTGATCCGGCGCGCCGATCCCGAACTCTACTGCGCCGTAATGCCGTTGGCCGGACGTCTCGTGGTGAGCCAGGCCGGCAGGGACGCGGTCCTGAGCGCGCCGGACTTGGCGCTGTACGACAGTTCGCGCCCGTTCCGGCTGCGGATCGTCGCGGGGGCCGAGCAGCAGCCCCGGCTGGTACGCGCGCACATCCCCCGGGCCCTGCTCGCGCTGCCCGCCGCGGGCGTCGAGCGGCTTGTGGCACGGCCGCTGTCGGGCCGGGCGGGGTTCGGCGGCGTACTGGCCCAGTTCCTCACCGGCGCGACCACCGACTCAGGTGGTTACCGCCCGACCGATCTGCCTCGGCTGGGCACGCTCGTCCAGGATCTGCTGACCGCCGTCATGGCCCACCATCTCGACGCGGAGGCCGAGGTGCTGGACGAATCGCCGCAGCGCATGCTGCTGCTGCGCATCGACAGGTTCGTCCAGCAGCGGCTGAGGGATCCGGAGCTGTCGCCGGGCATGATCGCCGCGGCACACCACATCTCGGTCGGCTACTTGCACCGCCTGTTCCTGGCGCGCGACTCCACCGTCGCCGTCTGGGTCCGCGACCAGCGCCTCGAAAGCGCCCGCCGCGACCTGACAGATCCGGCGCTGCGTGGCGTACCGGTCCACCGGATAGCGACCCGCTGGGGCTTCAAGCACCACCCCACCTTCACCCGGGCGTTCCGCGCCGCCTTCGGCGCCACGCCCACCGACTACCGGCACCAGTTCTTGGGTTCTCCCTTGTCGTCGTAGGCGACGGGTCGACGTGCCCGGCAGCCAGGCCGGCGCGAGTTCAACCGCTTGAGTCTCCCCCAGGGGGAGACAGCAAGGTGGAGGGCATGAACGGCGACGCGCTCTACGCGATTGGTGACCTTGCCCGGCGGACCGGGCTGACGGTGAAGACCATTCGGTTCTACTCCGACGCGGGGATCGTGCCGCCGACCGACCGAAGCCCGGCCGGCTACCGGCTCTACGACATCGACGCCGTCACGCGTCTCGATCTCGTCCGCACCCTGCGCGAACTCGGCCTTGACCTCTCCGCCATCAGGAAGGTCCTCGACAGGGAAGCCTCCCTGCCCGAGGTCGCCTCGGCGCACGCCGACGCCCTGGACGTGCAGATCCGCACGCTGCGGCTGCGCCGCGCCGTACTGCGGGTGGTAGCCGAACGCGGGCCCACACAAGAGGAGTTGGATCTCGTGCACAGACTCGCCAAACTCTCCGACAGCGAACGGCAGCGGCTGGTGAACGACTTCATCGACGACACCTTCGGCGGCCTGGACGCCGATCCGGAGTTCGTCGCCATGATGCGTTCGGCCATGCCCCAACTCCCCGACGACCCGGCGCCCGAGCAGGTCGAGGCGTGGGTCGAACTCGGCGAACTCTGCCAGGACACGGACTTCCGGGCCGCCGTCCGGAAGATGGTGGAACACCAGGCGGCCGAGCGGGCGGAGGGCGGTACGCCGGGTCTGCATCACGATCTGACGGCTGCGGTGCGTGAACAGGTCGACGCGGCACGCGCCGCGGGAATTGCGCCGACGTCCGCCCAGGCAGCGCCAGTTGTCGATTCGCTGGCCGCCCGCTACGCCGAGGCTTTCGGCCGCGCCGACGACGCCGATCTGCGGCCATGGCTCCTCACCCGGTTGGAGACCGGCGCCGATCCCCGGGCGGAGCGCTACTGGCAGCTTCTGTCGACCATCAACGGCTGGCCAGCGGCGCCCAGTCTCACACCGGTCTTCCGTTGGTTCATCGCCGCTCTGCGCGCCCAACTGGGCCGGTAGAAAGCGTCATCGACGCCGGAACGGCGGCGACTCCTGCCCCGGGCCGGTCGCGGGCGCCGCGCTCTCGGGCGCCGCGCTCTCGGTTGCGGCGCTCTCGGTTGCGGCGCTCTCGGTTGCGGCCCAACTGTCGAGGAGCCGCAGCGCGTCGTGGTCGGAGGTGCCGGGCGCCGCGGTGTACGCGGTGAGGGTCAGGCCCGGCTGCGCGGGCAGGTCCATGGCGTCGAAGTCCAGCTCGAAGACGCCGATGGCCGGGTGCCGGAAGGACTTACGGCCGGTCAGGTGCAGCCGTACGTTGTGTTTGGCCCAGGCCGTCCGGAACTCCTCGCTGCGGGTGACGAGTTCGCCGATGAGGCCGGTCAGTTCGGTGTCGTGTGGCGCGCGTCCCGCTTCGGTGCGCAGCAGGGCGACGGTGGTGTTGAGGGCCCCCTCCCAGTCGGGGAAGAAGTCGCGGCCGTGCGGGTCGAGGACCTGGAACCGGGCCAGGTTGACGGGACGGGCCGCGTCCTGCGCGTACACAGGTGAGTACAGGGCGCGGCCGAGCCGGTTGGTGGCGAGGATGTCCAGCCGGCCGTTGCGGATGAAGGCCGGCGCGTCGGTCATCGACTCCAGTACGCGTACGACGCTGTCCGGGAGCGGACCGCGAGCGCGCTTCGTACGGCGGGCGGGGCGCTTGGCGGCGGCGCGGGCCAGGTCGTAGAGGTGGGCGCGTTCGGCGTCGTCCAGTTGGAGGGCGTTCGCGACGGCGTCGATGACTTCCTCCGAGGCACCGGCGAGGTGGCCGCGCTCCAGGCGGACGTAGTAGTCGATGCTGACGCCCGCCAGCAGGGCGACTTCCTCACGGCGCAGCCCCGGCACGCGCCGGTTGCCGCCGTAGGCGGGCAGTCCGGCCTGCTGCGGGGTGATCTTGGCGCGGCGGGAGGACAGGAAGGCGCGGATGTCGCTTTCGGTACTCACGCATTCCAGGCTAAGCCGGACGGCGCGCGGGTGGGGGGTCCTGTCAGTACCTGTGACGCCAGGCACTCCCCCACCTCTCTCACCTGCGGTTCCCTCGACAGCGGGGGCGGCGTCGGCGCGCTTGCCGACCGCCAGACCGTCCCCCTGCCTCTTGGACCCCTGCCTCCCTCGAAAGGAGCGTCCCCCTCATGTGCAAGGTCTTCTTCATCACCGGTGCCGGGCGCGGCCTCGGTGCCGACATCGCCCGCCAGGCACTCGCCGCGGGCCACCGGGTCGTGGCCACCGGCCGCCGGCCCGGGAGCGTCCTCGAAACGCTGGGTGGCGAGCAGGACAACCTGCTGGCCACGGCGCTGGACATCACCGACCCCGACGCCGCACGGAGCGCCGTCCAAGCCGCCGTGGACCGCTTCGGCCGTATCGACGTACTGGTCAACAACGCCGCGAACTTCTACGCCGGCTACTTCGAGGAGATCTCCGACGCGCAGATGCGCCGGCAGATCGAGACGAACCTCTTCGGGCCGATGAACGTGACGCGCGCCGTGCTGCCGGTCATGCGCGCGCAGCGGGACGGGCACATCATCACGATCTCGTCCTTGGCGGGCGCCGTCGGCGTCGAGTTCTGCGTGGCGTACGCGGCGGCGAAGTTCGGGGTCGAGGGCTTCATGGAGTCCCTGCGGCACGACGTCGAGCCGTTCGGCATCCGCACGACGATCGTCGAGCCGGGCTTCTTCCGCACCGAGCTGCTGGTGGACGCCTCCACGACCTGGGCGGAGCTGTCCGTCGACGACTACGCCGAGCGCACCGCCGCCACCAGGAAGATGTGGGAGTCCATGAACGGGCAGCAGCCCGGTGACCCCGCCAAGCTCGCCGCTGCCCTGCTGGCGGTCGCCGACCAGACGCAGCCCCCGCTGCGCTTCGTCGCGGGCGCCGACGCGATCGAGGCCGTCTCGGCGAACGCCAGGGAACTGCTCGCCCAGGCGGACGCGTCGCGCGCGCTGGGCGGGGACCTGGCGCGCGACGATGCTGCCTGAGTGCCGCACCGCTCCCGCGCTGCCCGTCCCCGTCCCCACCCCGCCGTTTCCAACAGCTACCCAAGGAAGAGAACCGTGGAACACCTCACCGACACCCCCACCGCCAAGGCCCCGGCCGAGCGCTTCACCGGCGATGTCTACCTCAACATGATCGAGGCTCCCACCGAGCCGGCCCGGCTGGCCGTGGCACTCGTACGCTTCACCCCCGGCGCCCGCACCAACTGGCACTCCCACGCCCTGGGCCAGGTCCTGCACATCACCGACGGCGTCGGGCTGGTCGGCACGCGTGACGGCGACGTCGTACGCGTACGCGCCGGCGAGACCGTCAAGTGCCCGGCAGGCGAGGAGCATTGGCACGGCGCCACCGACACCAATCTGATGGCGCATCTCGCCCTGGTGGTCGGTGACGGCAAGGGTGACGGCGCCACGTGGCTGGAGCCCGTCACCGACGAGCAGTACGCCGCCGCCCTCGCCGGCACGAAGTGACCGGCCCGGCCCGCGCGCGCCCCGGTGACTCTCTTCAGCGGACCTCGGTGAGGTGTGCGTACACCACGGTGTTCCCCGAGTAGCCGTCCTTCTTGCTGTAGGCGCCACCGCAGGTGATGAGCCGCAGTTCGGCGCGGGCGGCCTGCCGGTACACCTGCGCGCTGGGGAACGCGTCCTTCTCGTACTCCTCGACCGCGTCGACGGTGAATTCAGCGATCCGGCCGTCGTCACGGGTGACGCTCACCCGGGCGTTCTTGTGCAGTGCGCCGAGGCCGTAGAACACGGCGGGACCGGTACGCGTGTCGACGTGCCCGGCGACGACGGCCGTTCCGGTACTGCCGGGCGTGACGCCCGCCTGATCCCACCCGGCGAGGTTCGCCTCCTCGGGTGGCGGGGTCCGCAGCGAATCGTCGGACTCCCGGCCGAGGCCCGTCAGCGGGGCGTCCACGCCGATCTCCGGGATCTCGATCCGGGTGGGCGCGGACGGCGGCAGTGACCTCTCTGCGGGCTTCGCGGCCGCCCCCAGTGCGGCGGTGTCGGCGGCCGCGGGTCGGGGCGGGCCGCCCGTACCACCGTCATCGCTGGTGATCATGCGTACGCCCGCGAGCATGACCACCGCGGCGAGCACGGCGCCCGGCCACCGCGGGCCGCCCCAGGCGGGAGAGGGGTTCGTCATGGCGATGCGAGATCCTCAAGGAGCGTCAGGGCGGGTCAGGGAGGCTCGACGACGGCCAGAACCTGGAACCTCCCTGTGCCGGGACGTCGGGCGGCGGGTCAGTGGTGACCCTCCGGGGTACGGCGGCGCAGCATCACGAAGGCACCCGCAGCGCCTGCCGCGAGCACGGCTGAGCCGGCGGCCAGTCCGGCGGGGCCCGTGCTGCCCTGTCCGCCACCGAGCCCGGCCTCGACGGAACCCCGCACCGCCGGGTCCGTGGAGTCACAGAACCGCTGCGCCGTGGAGGCGGTCATGTTCGCCTCGTCCTCGGCCGCCCGCTTGTCCTCCTGCGAGGCGTGCGGGTCCTCCCTGACCGTGTCGGCGTTGCGCTGCGCGATCTCGGCCTCGTCCAGTGCCTTCTGGCAGCTCGGCGAGACGGCCTGGGCACCGGGGGCGGAGATCACCAGAGCGGCACCGGCAAGCGCGAGACCCGAAAGCATCCGTATGGAACGCATGACCATCCTCCGTGGCAGACACGGCCTCGACGCCCTGGTGCCCCGAGTGACTGCTGTGCGGTAACCGCGCCTGTAGCAGAACGCATGCACCGCACCGCCCGCCTTCTACCACCGACCCGCCGCGATCCCCTCGTCTGGCGCACGCCACGACACCCGTTCGGACCCGCCGGGGTCAGCCTGACCCGGTCTAGCTCGGGGTGTCGTGTGTGACGCCGTTGGGTCGGGTGCGGGCCGTCGTGTCCTGTGGTGTCGGTTCCGTGCGACCTGTGGCCGCCGCGCCCTTCACCGACGGGGCGAAGACCTCCGGGAGTGTCTGGGCTATCGCTTGGGCCGCCGAGGCCGCCGTCACGGGCTTCCGTTCGGTCGGCGCGCCGTTCGGGGCGCCGTCGGGGTTCTGGCGTTCGAAGAAGCGGAGCATTTCGACCGGGAACGGCATGACCAGGGTGCTGTTCTTCTCCGCCGATACGTCCACCACGGTTTGCAGCAGGCGGAGTTGGAGGGCGCCCGGGGTGTCCGCCATGGTTTTCGCCGCGTCGGTCAGCCGCTGCGACGCCTGGAACTCGCCGTCTGCGGCGATGACTCGGGCGCGGCGTTCACGTTCGGCCTCGGCCTGTTTGGACATGGAGCGCATCATCGACTCGGGCAGGGCGATGTCCTTGATCTCGACGCGCTCGATCCGCAGTCCCCAGGGCTCCTCGGTCGGTGCGTCCATCACCGTCTTCAGCTCGGCGTTGACGTGGTCGCGGTCCGACAGCAATGTGTCCAGATCGGCGCGTCCGATGACCGAACGCAGCGATGTCTGGGCGATCTGCGAGACGGCGGAGGGGTAACTGTTCACGTTCACCAGCGCCTTGACCGGGTCGAGCACCCGGAAGTACACCACCGCGTCGACGGTGAGGGTGACGTTGTCCGCGGTGATCGCTCCCTGGGCCGGTACGCCCAGGACCTCGGTCTGTACGGACACCTTCGACATCCGGTCGCCGATCGGCCTGATCCAGCGCAGCCCCGGCCCGCGGATCGCCGGGAGCAGGCGGCCGAACCGGAACACCACTCCGCGCTGGTACTGCTGGACGTTGCGGAGGCTCAGCGCCATTCCCAGCAGGATGATCACCACCACGATGACCACCACGATGATCAAAATACCCATGGTTCTCGCATCCTTGCGGACCGTCGGCCCCGAGCGGAGAGAGAAGCATTCACCACTTCGAGCGTACGCCTCAGACGTGGTACGCGACCGTCGTGACGACGATCTTCGGCAGCGGGCGCAGGGCCCGCTGGAGCCGGTTCGCGGTGCGGCTGTGCAGGACGCGGTGGCGCCGGTACCGGGTCACGATCTCCGGGACGATGATCGTCAGGGTGAGCATCGGCTGCTGCTCGTGCAGCGCCTCGATGTAGTGGACCAGCGGCGCCACCGTCGCCCGGTACGGAGTGACCAGCACCTCCAGCGGCAGGTGGTCGCCCCACACGTTCCAGGACGTCCGGAAGTGCTCCGCCTCCGTCTCGGTCGGGCTGAGATGCAGGGCCAGTACGGGCTGCTGGAGCGACGCGGCGTAGGCGAGGGCGCGCATGCCGGCGAGGTCGAGCGTGGCGATCGGCACGATCGACAGGTTGCGGATCTCCTCGGGGCTCTCCTCGTCCTCCCGCGCGCTCCCGGTGAGCGGCTGCCCCTCCCCATCCCCGTCCCCGTGCGCTTGTCCTTGCGCTTGTCCTTGCGCTACCGGGCGGTCTTCCTGAGCGGCGCCCTCCTGCGACATCGGGACCTCGATCGCCCGCGAGTGCAGCCGCAGCGCCGCGCGGACCGTCTCGTAGTGGTGGTGGATGCGCGTCGTCACTAGCAGGAAGAGGCCCACGGCGAGGATCGCAACCCAGGCGCCCTCGGTGAACTTGGTGATCCCCGCGATGATGAAGACGACGGCGGAGAGCAGGCAGCCGACCCCGTTGAAGAACATGCTCTTGCGCCAGTGCCGGTTCCGCAGCCGCCACCAGTGCCGCACCATGCCCGCCTGGGACAGGGTGAACGCGAGGAACACGCCGACCGCGTACAGCGGGATGAGCGCGCTGGTGTTGCCGCTGAACGCGACGAAGACGACGACGGCCGCCGCCGACAGCAGGGCGATTCCGTTGCTGAAGGCGAGCCGGTCGCCGAGTCGCAGGAACAGCCTGGGCGCGTGTCCGTCGCGGGCCAGCAGGAACAGCACCCGGGGGAAGTCGTTGTACGCCGTGTTCGCTGCCAGCAGCAGCACCGCGGCCGTCGCCGCCTGGATGTAGACGTACATCGGCCCCGAACCGAAGCCGCGGTGCGCGAGCTGCGACAGTACGGTCTCGCTGGAATTGGGCACCACACCGTCCAGGATGATCACGGCCGTGGTGCCTCCGAAGAGGGTGATCAGCAGTCCGACCATCCAGGTCAGCGTGATGCGCGCGTTGCGCCACTCCGTCGGCCGGAAGGCCGGTACGGCGTTGGAGATCGCCTCGATACCGGTCATGGCCGTGGCCCCGGAGGCGAAGGCGCGCATGACCAGCAGCACGCTGACGCCCTCGGTGACGTTGAGGTGCGGCGTGGCGGTGGCGTGGAAGTCGCGCCCCGCGGCGTCGTACAGGCCCACCGCCACCAGCGCGAAGATCGCGGCGATGAAGGCGTAGGTCGGCGCGGCGAACAGCGCGCCCGCCTGGCGCAACCCGCGCAGGTTCCCCACCAGCAGCAGGGCGATGACGCCCGCGCCGATCGGGACGGTGTAGCCGGACAGGGCCGGCAGCGCCGAGGTGATGGCGTCCACGCCCGAGGCGATCGACACCGCGACCGTGAGGATGTAGTCCGTCATGAGTCCTGCGGCGGCCACCAGCCCCGGCACCCGGCCGAGATTGTCGCTCGCCACGATGTACGAGCCGCCGCCGCGCGGGTACGCCCGGATCGTCTGCCGGTACGACAGGCCGACCGCGAGCATCAGGAAGGCGATCGCCCCCGCGATGGGCGCGGTGTACGAGAGCCCGGCCGTCCCGGCGAGGACCAGTACGGCCAGCAGGGCCTCCGGGCCGTACGCGACCGAGGACAGCGCGTCGGCGGACAGCACCGGCAGGGCCACCAGCTTGCGCATGCGCTCGCGCGTGACGGCGGTGCTCTTGAGCGGCGCCCCGATCAGCGCGTGCCGCAGGCGCAGGGCGGCGCGGCCGGTGCCGGCGGACGGCCTCGGGTCGGCCGGGGCTGTCCCGCTGCCCAGCGACGCCAGTCTGACCATGCGGCCGAACCGGTCGGGGCCGATCTCCTCGGGCCGGGGGAAACGGCCGAGGTCCGGGTCGACCGGCAGTGCGCGCCGCTGCTCCTCCGGGCTGCCCGGCATCCGCTCCCAGGCCCGCCCGACCTCGCCCAGCACCCGCAGTTGCTCCTCGTCGAGTCCTGGCAGCATCTCGGCCGGGCTGGGCACCCCGGAGTTGGCCGCGCCGCCACCGCCACCGCCGCCACCGCCGCCGGTTTCACCGTGAGCATCCGTCATGTGACCCAGTGTCACGTATCGGGCGTCGTTCGCCCGCGTCACGCGCTGGAGGCGACCGCTCCGAACCGGCCCGCGATCGGGCGCCCCGGGGCCGCGGACGGCGGACCGGGCACATCGGACGGCCCCTCCCGACCAGGGGGGATCCGGGCAAATCCCGCCCTTGACAGGGTAGTTGGCGCTCGATTTACTTCCGGCAGTGCCGCACCCGACGACATCCGACGATGCCCGAGGTACCGGCACAGAGGTACGCCCAGCCGGTGGTCGGCCCTGGGGAGTGTCCGCGAAGTATCGTCGGCACGACCTGGGTCGCGAGTCCGGACCAAGTCGCCAGGATGGCTCTTCAGCTTCCGAGGCGGGGACGTATCCCCCCATCATCCGGAGCCCGATGATGCGCAACCACCACCGCGTGATCAACCGACGCCGCGGCCTCGCCGCACTCGCCGCCGGCGTGACCGCCACGGCCGCCGCCGTGGCCCTGCCCCTGCTCACTTCCGGCTCGGCCAGTGCGGCGGCCGCCGCGGTCACCCTGCCGCCGGCCCACGCCGGGTTCGACTACCAGCTCGGCGGGGCGTACACCCCGCCGGCCGGGGTGTCCGTGGTCAGCCGCGACCAGGGCGACTCACCCGCCGCGGGGCTGTACAACATCTGCTACATCAACGCCTTCCAGACCCAGGAGGGCGCCGAGGACGAGTGGGACTCCGACCTGCTGCTGCACGACTCCAAGGGGCAGGTCGTCGAGGACGAGGACTGGGGTGAGGCCATTCTCGACATCCGTACGGCGGGCAACCGCGAGCGTATCGCCGCCAAGGTCAACGGCTGGATCGACCAGTGCGCGGCCAAGGGCTTCCAGGCCGTCGAGCCCGACAACTTCGACACCTTCGACCGCTTCCCGTCGTACCTCACCAAGGCCAACGCCGAGGCGTACATCAAGCTGCTGTCGGCCCACGCGCACGCGAAGAACCTCGCCATCGCGCAGAAGAACACCGCCGAGCTGTCCGGCGACCACGCCGCCAACGGCCTGGACTTCGCCGTCGCCGAGGAGTGCGCCGACTGGGACGAGTGCGGCGACTACACCGACGCCTACGGCAGCAACGTCATCGTCATCGAGTACACGGACAAGGGCATGAAGAAGGCGTGCACCGGCTGGGGCAGCCGGCTGAGCATCGTGCAGCGGGACGAGTACGTCGTCCCCAAGGGCACCTCCGGGTACGTGCGCAAGACCTGCTGAGCAGGACCTTCACCGGCGGCGGGGTGCGCGCTTCGGCGTGCACCCCGTCGTGGTGATCAGCACCTTCGGATCAGTCCGCGTCTCCCAGGTGTGGGGGCGGAAAACGTGGGCACAAGCCGTGCGCTTTGGCATTTTCCGAAGGAGAAGGTGATCTCATGTCGGTTTCTCAGTGCCCGGACAAGGCCGCCGATCCGGTAGCGGTCGGCGCACCGCTGCCTACGGGGCTGGAGAACGCGGTCATCCGGCGTCCGTCGAAGCCGATGGCGGCCCCGGCCTCGGTGGTCCCGGCCGCCTCGGTGGTCCCGGCCGCCTCGGTGGTCCCCTCGGCTCCGTCCGGCTCGGCGGCTCCGTCAGCGGCGGTCCCCGCGCCCTCTTCGGCGGCGACGGCCCTGAGATACGACCAGATGCTGGAACGAGTGAGATACGAGGGCATGTACCCGACCCGCGAGCGGGCCGAGGCGACGGTACGCACCGTACTGAGCGTGCTCGGGCAGCAGCTCACCGGTCAGGAGCGGCTCGACCTCGTGACCCGGCTGCCCGCCGAAGCGGCCGGCGCGCTCACGGCCGAGGCCCCCTGCGGCGAAGCCGTCCCGGCGCGGGACCTCGTCAGCCGGATCGCCGCCCGTACCGGCGGAACCAACGCCACCGCGCGCTGGGACGCCGGCACCGTCCTCGTCCAGGTGGCCCGGCTCGTCGGGGACGACGTCCTCGACCGCCTCATCGCCCGGCTGCCCTCCGGCTACGCGCTCCTCTTCGGCCGCGCCGAACTCATACAGCCCGCCTGACAGTTGCCGCTCGGCCCTGCGGCCCGGCCCTGCCGCCCGGCCTGCACCGGACGCCGTCGGCCCCGGCGGAGTTTTGAACCGGGCGCGCGGGGCAACCGGCCGCCATGGACAGAAACGAAGCGGTTGAAGAGGTAGTGGAGACCCAGGGCGAGGAGCACCACGTCGTTCTCGCGGCCGACGCCAACGGCGACGGCAAGACGGACGTCTGGATGACCGACACGACGGGTGACGGGAAGGCCGACCTCTACCAGTTCGACACCACCGGTGACGGAGAAGTCGATGTCACCGTGGTCGAACGGGCCGAGGAGAACGGCGAGGAGCGGGTCGTCGTCGAAGGCGACGGCGGCCACCCGGTGGACGTCTGAGTCGGCTCAGGCCCCGGCGCCGCCGTCGACCTTGAGGATCGCGCCCGTCACGAAGGAGGCGCGATCGCTGAGCAGCCAGGCGGCGGCCTCGGCGATCTCCGCGGGGTCGGCGGCGCGGCGCAGCGGGGTCCGCGCCACGATCCCGTCGACCAGCCCGGGGGTGTGCGTCTCCCAGGTGCGGATCATGTCGGTCAGGGTTCCGCCGGGAGTGATCGCGTTGACGCGGATTCCCTCGGGGCCGTACGTGACGGCGGCCGACTCGGTGAGGCTGTTGACCGCTCGCTTCATCGCGCCGTACGCGGGCAGTGCGGGGTTGCTCCGCAGACTGCCGATGCTGGAATTGTTGACGATCGCACCCGTGCCCGCGGTCGCGCGGATGGCGGCGACCTCCGCCGACATGGCCAGCCACGGGCCCTTGAGGTTCACGGCGTAGAGATGGTCGAAGTCGGACTCCGTCACCTCGTCCACCGGAGCGGGCGGGGTGTTCGTCGCGCCGTTGTTGAAGGCGACGTCGAGCCGGCCGTACAGCTCCACCGCGCGGTCGACCGCGGCCCGCACACTGGCGGGGTCGGCCAGGTCGCACACGACGTAGTCCGCGACGCCGCCCGCCGCCCTGATCTCGTCGGTCACTTCCTTCAGCTCCGCCTCGGTACGGGCGGCGAGCAGCACCCGCGCGCCCTCCTGGGCGAACAGCCGCGCGGCGGCGGCTCCGATCCCCCGGCCGGCGCCCGTGACGAAGGCGACCTTGCCGGCCAGCAGGCCCTGGGCCGAGGCGGCGGGAGCGGAAGTGGTGAGTGTGCTGGGTGTCGTCGGTGTGTTGTCCATGGCATCGAGCCTGCGCCGATCCGCCGATGCCATCCAGGCACCGGCGGTACCTGGATAGATACGCGGCATCTGAGCACACTGGACACGTGGACAGAAAAGAGCTGGCGGCCTTCCTGCGCAGCAGGCGCGAGCGGATCAGCCCCGCCGAGGTGGGACTGCCCGCCGGGCCGCGCCGCCGCACCCCGGGGCTGCGCCGCGAGGAGGCGGCGCAGCTCGCGTACATCTCGAACGAGTACTACACGCGGCTGGAGCAGGCCCGCGGCCCGCGCCCGTCGCGTGAGGTGCTGGCGGGTCTTGCCAGAGCCCTGCGCCTCTCGGACGCCGAGCGCGTCCATCTCCACCACCTCGCGGGCGCGCCGGTGGCCCCGCCGCCCGGACCGCCGCGCGAGGTGCGGCAGAGCATTCTCGATCTGCTGGACAGGCTGCCGCAGTCGGCCGCTTTCGTGACGTCGGCGATGAACGAGGTGATCGCCTGGAACGATCTGGCGGCCGCGCTCATGGAGGACTTCTCGGCCCGGTCGCGGCGCGAGCGCAATCTGGTGCGCCGTACCTTCCTCGGGCCGCACCCGGGAGGACAGCGGTTGTTCGGCGTGTCGGACGCGGACCGGTTCGGCCGCCATGCGGCGCGGGACCTGCGCGCCACCGCCGCCCGCTATCCCGACGATCCCGAGATCGCCGAGTTGGTGGCGGACCTGCTGGCCGGGAGCGAGGAGTTCCGCCGGCTGTGGGAGTCCCACGACGTGAGTGCCGGGCCCACGCTGTCCAAGACGTTCCAGCATCGGGTGGTCGGCCCGGTCACCGTCAACTGCGACGTCCTGGACATCACCGACCGGGACCAGCGGGTCGTGATCTACACCGCCGTCCCGGGGTCGCCGTCGGAGGAGGCGCTGCGGCTGCTGTCGGTCATCGGTACGCAGAACATGGACGTGCGGCAGGGGTGAGCCGACCGGGTCCCCGGTGTCCTGTCGCCGGGAGCCCGGCCCGTAGGGTGCTTGCGTGCTCCCTGTCTCTTCCCGTGCCGCCCTTGTCGTCGCCGTCCTGACCTTGGCTTTCACCACCGCTTGCGGGACGGCGGGGCCCCGGCGGGAACCCGGCGCGGGTGTCCCGACGGGCGTACGGCCACCGCCCGTGAACGCCGCTTTCGACTACCAGCTCGGCGGCGCGTATCCGCCTCCCGCACCGGCCCGGGTCGTCTCCCGCGACCGTGCGGCGCGGCCAGCGAAGGGCCTGTACAGCATCTGCTACGTCAACGCCTTCCAGACGCAGCCCGGTGCGGCGGTCACGTGGTGGCGCAAGCACCACCCTGATCTGCTGCTGAAGGACTCCGACGGCGAACCGGTCGTCGACGAGGACTGGGCCGAGCCCCTGCTCGACATCTCCACAGCGGCCAACCGCGAGGCACTGATGGACATCGTCGGCCCGTGGATCGACGGCTGCGCCGCAGCGCACTTCGACGCGGTGGAGCCGGACAACCTCGATTCCTACGAGCGGTCCGACGGCGAACTCACCCGCGCCGACGCGGCCGCCTTCGCCCGGCTGCTGACCGCCCGCGCGCACCAACGGCAGTTGGCCGTCGCCCAGAAGAACACCGCCGACCTGCTCCCCCAACGCGCGCGCATCGGCTTCGACTTCGCCGTCGTCGAGGAGTGCGCGCACTACGACGAGTGCGCCGAGTTCGGTGCTGCCTACGGCGGCCGGATCTTCGACATCGAGTATGTGGAGAAGGACTTCGCCGCCGCCTGCCGAAAGTGGGGGAAGACGCTCTCCCTCACGCTGCGCGACCGCGACGTACGCCCCGCAGGCAGTGACGGGTACGTCTACCGGTCCTGCTGACCGCCGAGTCCGCCGGTACGGCCAATGCCATGTACCGGCTCGGCGAGGACATGGTCGTACGGATCCCGCTCGTCGCGGGGGGCCGCCGCCGACGTCGAGAAGGAGCACCGCTGGCTGCCGCTGCTCGCACCGCGGCTTCCCGTTCCCATCCCCGCGCCGCTGGGCAAGGGCATGCCCGCCGAGGGCTGCCCCTGGCCCTGGTCGGTCTACCGCTGGCTGGCAGGCGCCAATCCGGTCGTCGCGCGGATCGCCGAGCCCGGCCTGCTGGCCGGGGATCTGGCGGCGTTCGTGGCCGCGTTGCGGCGGACCGAGCTGCCCGACGGGCCGCCCTCGTACCGCAGCGAGCCACTGCCGTCGCGTGACACGGGCACGCGCGGCGCGATCGAGGCGCTGCGGGGGATCGTGGACGGTGCCGCGGCGACCGCAATCTGGACCGCGGCCCTGCGCGGCGCCGCGCGCCCCGGCTCCGCGGTCTGGATCCACGGCGACCTCCAGCCGGGGAATCTGCTGCTCACCCATGACCGGCTCAGCGCCGTGATCGACTTCGGCTGCGTGGGCCTGGGCGATCCCGCCGTCGACCTGATCCCGGCGTGGTACCTGCTCCCGGCCGAGGCGCGCGGGGTCTTTCGCAGCGCGCTGGACGTCGACGACGACGCGTGGGCGCGGGGGCGCGGCTGGGCTCTGTCGATCGCGCTGGACGAGCTGCGCGCCTACCGGGAGACCAACCCGGTCATGGCGGGCATCGCGCGGCATGTCGTGCGGGAAGTCGTCGGCGGTTGACCGATGAGTCCTGGTAGGCCGGGGGGTCTGAACAGCGGGGACGGTCGGGTCCCCGGCTTTCGGACGTCTTCCAGACTTCGCATGAGATGAGGAGTGGTGCGCGATGAGGTTGGTGCTGCAGGAGTTCCTGTCGCTGGACGGTGTCTCCCAGGGGCCCGGGTCCCCCGACGAGGACACCAGCGACGGGTTCACGCGGGGCGGCTGGTTCGTACCGCATCTGGACGAGGCATTCGACCGGCTCACCACAGCCTGGCTCGGCGAGGCGGACGCGTTCCTGTTCGGCCGCCGTACGTACGAGAGCTTCGCCCGGGACTGGCCGCAGATGACCGACCATCCGAACGCCCGCGTGCTGAACGGCTCGCCCAAGTACGTCGCCTCCCGGACCCTGACCGAGGCCGCGGCCACCTGGGACCCGACCACGGTCCTGTCAGGTGACCTCACCGCCCAGGTCGCCGAGCTGAAGCGGCAGCCGGGCCGCGAGCTGCAGATCCACGGCAGCGCCCGGCTCGGCCAGTCGCTGCTGGCCGCAGGGCTGGTCGACGAGGTGCGGCTCGCGGTCGCCCCGGTGGTGGGCAGCGGGCGGCGGCTGTTCCCTGACGGGGGCACCCCGGCCGGGCTGCGGCTGCTGAGCAGCGAGACGACGCCGAGCGGCATCGCGGTGTACGCCTACGAGTGGACGGGACTTCCGGATTACGGGACGTACGGGGGCGCCGCGTAGCCGCGCCGCGGGGTCCTCTTGACCCTCACACCGTGTCAGGCGGTCAACTCGGAGACATCATGTTCACCATCGGAGACTTCGCCCGGCACGGCCGTGTTTCGGTCCGGATGCTGCGTCACTACGACGCGACCGGACTGCTCAGGCCGGCCCTTGTCGACCCCGCCACCGGCTACCGGTACTACACGGCCGCGCAACTGGCCCGCCTCAACCGCGTCATCGCGCTCAAGGATCTCGGCTTCACCCTGCAACAGGTCCGGGAGATCCTGGACGAGAAGGTGAGCACGGAGGAACTGCGTGCCATGCTCCGGCTGCGGCGCACGGAACTGGCCGCGTCCATGACGGCGGCGGCGGCCAGGCTCGGGCAGGTCGAGGCGAGGCTCCGGTCGATCGAGAGCGAGGGGCACATGCCCAGCGACGACGCCGTACTGAAAAGCCTTCCGTCCGTACGGGTGGCCGAACTGACCGGGGTGGCACCGGATTTCGACACCATCGGCCCGGTCATCCGGCCGCTCTACGAGGAGTTGCTGGACCGCCTGTCCGCCGCGGGGATCGCCCCGACAGGCCCGGGTGTCGCGTACTACGAGGACGCCCCCGACGGCGGGATCCTCGTCCATGCCGGTGTCGAGGTCGCGGCGCCTCTGGGGGACGACGACGGGCTGCGGGTCGTGGATCTGCCGCCGGTGGAGCACGCGGCGACCATCGTCCACCGCGGCTCGATGGAG
Organism: Streptomyces sp. NPDC087906; assembly: GCF_055584925.1. Classification (NCBI taxonomy): domain Bacteria; kingdom Bacillati; phylum Actinomycetota; class Actinomycetes; order Kitasatosporales; family Streptomycetaceae; genus Streptomyces; species Streptomyces sp. NPDC087906. The sequence continues at coordinate 275,482 of NZ_JBVJLC010000006.1, read as the reverse complement.
AGCGTCCTGCCGACCGTGCAGACCCTGGCCCGCTGGATCGACGCCAACGGGTACCGCTCGGCGGGCTATCCCCGGGAGATCAACCTGGAGTGCCCGGAGAACCGGGACGACTGGGTGACGGAACTCCAGGAGCCGGTGGTCACCGAGCCGTAGCTGTATCCCGGTCCCGGTTCCGGTTGCAGTCCCGGTTCCAGTCCCGGTCCCAGTCCCGGTCCCGGGAGCACGGCTACGGCACGGCGTCCGTGGCCGTGGCCGTGCTCCCGGCGCGCCCGGCTCAGGTCAGGACGACGAGGTTGCTGAGCGCCGCCATGCCGCCGTCCGCGTCCCGGACCTCGACACGGACGAACCCCGCCTCCGCACCGCCCGTCCGCCACTCGACGGTGCCTGATCCGTCGGCCGGCAGCGCGGCGCGGCGCGCGGTCCCTTCCTCCGTGTGGAAGCTGACCGTGCCGGACGGCACCCCCTGGACGTCCACGCGGCACACGGCCGGCTCGCCCCCGGTCCGCAGCCGATCGCCGACACCGGCGCTGCGACCGCCCGCGAAGACCCTGAACGACAGCTCGACGGCGGCGGAGGCGGCGATCCAGCTACGGCCGGCGCGGATACCGGCGAGGACCGCGCCGGTGCTCAACTCGTCGGCCAGTACGACGGTGTGCGGGATACCGATCTGGCCCGCCAGATGCGTGTCGCTGCTGCCCATCGCCGGGCGCCACCACCCTCGGCGGATGTCCGCCGCCAGGCCCCGGCCCCACTCGGCGAGAGCCGCGTCGTTGTCCGCCTGCCAGGGCGCGTCGGAGTCCCACGGCCCGTTCCACACCTCGACGGCGTCGAAGCCCTCGAACGGGTACATGAACGTGCCCGAGGGGTACGGGGCGTGCGGATGAGCCGCCACGCACAGCCCACCGGCCCGCCGGACCGCCGCCATGTGCCCCTCGACCGCGCCGTCCCCGACGCCGTACCGCCAGTCGACCACCTGCCCCGGGGGAAGTCCGAGCGCGAGCCAGTGCCCGGTCCTGGTGGTGACCTCCTCGCCCAGGATCACCAGCAGATCGCTCCGCCCCCAGGAGCCGTGCGCGTCGGCGGTGTTGTGGTCGGTGGTCGCGAGGAAGTCCAGCCCGGCCGAACGAGCGCCGGCCGTCAGCCTGTCCGGCGTCAGTTCGCCGTCGGAGTGGATCGAATGGACGTGGCAGTCACCTCGGTACCAACCGCGCCCCTGGTTCGACCGACCCGGCGCCGTATCCCCCATCGCGTGAGCGTATCCGCCCGTCGGCCGCCGGCGGTGGTCAGGTCGCCCGCGGTGGTCAGGTCGGTGCCAGTCGCGCCGCCAGGTACGGGGCTGTGAGGCTGCTCTTCGACCGGGCGACCTCGGCGGGGGTGCCGGTGGCGATCACCCGGCCGCCCGCGTCACCGCCAGCCGGGCCCAGGTCGATGACGTGGTCGGCCGTGGCGATGGTGTCCAGGTCGTGCTCGACCAGGACGACGGTGTTGCCCGCGTCGACGAGCCGGTGGAGCTGGCGCAGCAGCAGGGTGATGTCTGCCGGGTGCAGCCCCGCTGTCGGTTCGTCCAGCAGGTAGAGCGCGTGGCCGCGGCGGGCGCGCTGCAATTCGGTGGCCAGTTTGATGCGCTGGGCCTCGCCGCCGCTGAGTTCCGTGGCCGGCTGGCCCAACCGCAGGTAGCCCAGGCCCACTTCGCGTAGCGTCTCCAGGCTCCTGGCGGCGGCCGGGATGTCGGCGAGGAACGTGGCCGCTTCGTCGACGGGCATCGCCAGTACGTCGGCGATGTTCCGCCCGCGGTAGGTGACTTCGAGTGTCTCGGCGTTGTACCGGGCGCCGTGGCAGGTGGGGCAGGGCGCGTACGTCCCCGGCAGGAAGAGCAGTTCGACGGTGACGAACCCTTCGCCCTGGCAGGTCTCGCAGCGGCCTTCGGGGACGTTGAAGGAGAACCGTCCGGCCGTGTATCCGCGCGCCTTCGACTCGTCGGTCGCCGCGTACACCTTGCGCACCGCGTCGAACATCCCTGTGTACGTGGCCAGGTTGGAGCGCGGGGTGCGGCCGATGGGGCGCTGGTCGACCCGGACCAGCCGGTCGAACGAGTCGAGCCCTGTCGCGTCCCGGACGCCGACCGCAGGGTCGGAGCCGTCCGAGCCGCCGGGATCGGCAGGATCGGAGAGGTCGGCGGGGTCTTCGGGCGCCAGTCCGAGGTGACTGCGGACGGCCTCTCCGAGCACCTGCGTGACCAGGGTGGACTTGCCCGAGCCGGACACACCGGTCACCGCCGTCAGCACACCCAGCGGTATGTCGACGGACACGTCCCGCAGATTGTGCCGGGAGACTCCGCGCAGGCTCAGCCACTCCTGTGCCGTCCGGGGGCGGTGGTCGAGCCGCCGCGCCCGTCCGGACAGGTACGCGCCCGTGGCGGACTCCTCGACCTGCTCAAGGCCGGGTACCGGACCGGAGTACAGCACGCTCCCGCCGTCCTCCCCCGCTCCCGGCCCGATGTCGACCACCCAGTCCGCCCGCCGTACGACGTCCATGTCGTGCTCCACGACGAACAGCGAGTTCCCGGCCGCCTTGAGCCGGTCCAGTACGTCCATCAGCGGCTCCGCGTCCGCCGGGTGCAGCCCGGCGGAGGGCTCGTCGAGGACGTAGACGACTCCGAACAGTCCCGAGCGCAGTTGGGTCGCTATCCGCAGCCGCTGCGCCTCGCCGGGCGACAGTGTCGTGGAGCTGCGCCCGAGGCTCAGGTAGCCGAGACCGAGGCCGAGCAGCACGTCGATCCGTGCGACGAGGTCGGCGCAGATCCGTACGGCGACCTCGGTCGCCTCCCCCGACCGGGCGGTCGACGTGGTGGGCGCGGCCTCCGACAGCTCGGCCACCGGCCTCAGCAGTGCCGCGGCTTCCGTGAGCGGTTTGCCGTTGATCTCGGCGATGGAGCAGCCGGCGAAGGTCACGGCAAGCGCCTCCGGCCGCAGGCCGCTGCCGTGGCACACGGGGCAGGGCACGCTCCGGACGAACCGCAGCGCCCGCTCCCGCATCCGTTCGCTCGTGGAGTCGGCGAGGACGTGCATGACGTGCTTGCGGGCGCTCCAGAACGTTCCGTGGTAGCCGTAGTCGATGCGCTCGGGCTCCGGCTCGATGAACACCGACGGCTGTTCGTCGGTGTAGAGCAGCCAGTCCCGGTCCTTCTTGCGGAGTCTGCGCCACGGCCTGTCGATGTCGATGCCGAGACCGCTCACCACACTGCGCAGATTGGCGCCCTGCCAGGCGCCGGGCCAGGCGGCGATCGCGCCGTCCCGGATGCTCAGCGACGGGTCAGGGACGAGCAGGTCCTCGGCGACGTCGTGGATGACTCCGAGTCCGTGGCAGCGCGGGCAGGCGCCGGCCGCGGTGTTGGGCGAGAACGCCTCAGCCTCCAGCCGCTCGGCCCCCTCCGGGTAGGTTCCGGCCCGCGAATACAGCATCCGCAGCAGGTTGGAGAGCGTGGTGAGGGTGCCGACCGTCGAGCGTGAGCTGGGCGCTCCGCGCCGCTGCTGCAATGCCACGGCCGGCGGCAGCCCGCTGATCTCCTGTACGTGGGGTGCGCCGACCTGCTGGAGCAGGCGGCGGGCGTAGGGGGCGACGGATTCGAAGTACCGGCGCTGGGCCTCGGCGTAGAGCGTGCCGAAGGCGAGGGACGACTTGCCGGAACCCGAGACGCCGGTGAAGGCGACCATCGCGTCCCTGGGGACGTCCACGTCGACGTGTTTCAGGTTGTGCTCGGCAGCTCCTCGGACGTGTACGAAGCGGTCCGGCGCCTCGGCCATCGCGACTCCTCCCTGCCCGTAGCCTCCAGCGTGACCCCTGCGGCGCGTTTCGGCATCTGGGCGCGGCAGGCCCGGGAAGGACCGGCGCTTGACTTCGTGCGCACTTCAACACCGAGGCTTCTCCGTATGGCCCGGCGCGAACGACGCCGGGTACGGGAGGGGTGACACGCATGAAGTACCGCACCGTCGGCAGCGATCCGGCGACCCGCCGCGAGGTCAGTGTGCTGAGCCTGGGCTCGATGCTGTTCGGCACCGCGACCGACGAGAAGACGGCGTTCGCCGTCCTCGACCGGTACGTCGAGGCAGGTGGCACGTTCATCGACACGGCCAACTGCTACGCGTACTGGCACCAGGGCAGTCGGGGCGGCGAGAGCGAGACCGTGCTCGGCAACTGGCGGCGCAGCCGTGGGGTGTCCGGGGAGGTCGCGATCGCGACGAAGCTGGGAGCGGCGCCGCTCGCCGAGGGCACCGGTCACGTCGACAACGCCGAGGGCCTGTCCGCCGGGGCGATCCGGGCGGCGGTGGCCGCCAGCAAGGAACGGCTCGGGGTCGACAGACTCGACGTGCTGTACGCGCACATCGAGGACCCGAAGGTCGAACTGGCCGAGACGGTGGGCGCGTTCGGCGCTCTCGTCAACGAGGGGGCAGTCGGTCTGCTCGGCGTCTCCAACCACTGGGCGTGGAAGGTGGACCGGGCCAGGAACATCGCGAAGGCGGCGGGTCTGCCCGGCTTCGAGCTGCTGCAGTACCAGCACAGCTATCTGCGCCACCGCACCGATCTGCCGAGCCAGACGTCGCGGGACGGCGAACCGGGCGCGGTGGAGGGGAACTTGCTGAGTCTGCTGCGCGCCGAGAGCGACGAGCTGGCGCTGGTCGCGTACTCCCCGCTGCTGGGCGGCGCGTATGTCCGCGAGGACAAGCCGCTGCACGCGGGACACGACCACGGGAGCGTCCCCGCGCGGCTCGCGGCCCTGCGCGAGGTGGCGAAGGAGGCGGAGGCGACCGTCAACCAGGTGGTGCTCGCCTGGCTCATCGGCGGGGAGATTCCCGTCGTCCCTCTGGTCGGCGCTTCCACGGTCGCGCAACTGGACGAGAGCCTGGCGGCCGTCGACCTCGAACTCACCCCGGAACAGCGGGAACGGCTCGACTCGGCGCGCTAGGGAGCGTGGGCCGCCTGTCAGACGACCAGCAGGATGGCGTACATCAGGAAGAACGCGGCGAACACCGCTCCGATGATGCCGATGACGACGAGCGGCCACGTGCCCCATCCCCGGGTCAGATCGATGGGGGGTCCCGTCTCCGAGCCGGTGCTGCTCTCGCCCGGTGGTGTCTCACCGGGCGAGACCTTCCGCTCGTCCTGCACACGAGGGGCATCGGGTGTGACGGCACGTGCAGTCGGTGTGACGGCACCACGCGTGAGATCGCTCATCGCCGCCTCCTTCCGTACGGAACAGGGCCGGATGCTCGCACCCACCACGCTACAGGCGTTGTGACGGTGCGGCGATTCGCGGACGGCGCCCCGCCGCACCCGGCGGCGGGCTCACCGCATGATGGCCTTGACCTCCAGGAACTCCTCCAGGCCGTAGCGTCCCATCTCCCGGCCGTTGCCTGACTGCTTGTAGCCGCCGAACGGGGCGAGGAAGTTCATCTCCGCGCCGTTGATGTCCACTTGGCCCGCCCGCAACCGCCGGACGACGGCCGGCTCCGCACGGCCGGCACCCGCCATGACGGCGATCCCGCCGCCGTCGCGCTGGTCGATACGCTGCGGGCGGTGAGCGGGGAGTTCGCCGCACTCTGGGACGAGCATCCGGTGGCGGGCCCGTACTGCGACGCGAAGCAGATCGACCATCCGCGGGCCGGGCTCATCGAACTGCGCGGCGAGCACCTGCTGGACCTGGACCGGTCGCAGTTCCTGACCGTCTTCACCGCCGAGCCGGGCAGCGAAAGCCGGCGGCGACTCGAACGGCTCGCGCTTCTCGGCTGACCCGGCATCCCCTGCGGCGGGTCGGGTACCGGTCAGGTGCTGATGTGCATCTCCTCGTCGGGCGCGGCCTCCGGCGCCGACTGCGCCGCGCGGCGGGCGACGACGACCGTCGCGGCTGCCGCGCTGGCCGTGAAGGCCAGGGCCAGGACGAGCGGGCGGTTCAGCGTGTGGCCGGTGTAGTGGTCCAGCGAGTACCTGCCCGGTCCCGCGAGCCCCAGGCCGGCGGCGACGAAGCCGAGGAACGCCGGGTACTCGTAGCCGCCGGCGTGGGCGAAGAAGCCCGCGGGGGCGTGCACGGAGACCGCTCCCGCCATGGCCCCCGCGGCCGCCGCGCCGGCCGCGGGGGTGCCGAAGCCCAGCGCGAGCAGGGCGCCGCCGCCCAGCTCGCCGAGTCCTGCGGCGAGCGCGCTCGGCCGCCCCGGTGTGAAGCCCAGGCTCTCCATGCTCTTGGCGGTGCCTTCGAGACCGGCACCGCCGAACCAGCCGAACAGCTTCTGCGCGCCGTGTGCGCCGAGCACGCCTCCGGTCCCGAGCCGCAGGGCGAGCAGTCCGAGATCCTTGCGATCAGTCCACAGCATGGTGCGGCCCTTTCCAGAGACACGGGCGAAAACCCCCATGTCCCAGCCTGCCGCCACCCCGCCGTACGCGCACCTGAGAACGGACCGGGCCGGACCGGGCCGGACCGGGCCTCGGCGCTCAGGCCTGGTGGCTGAGGATCGCTTTCGGCATGGTGTGCGTGATCTCGTCGCCGAGACGCTCGAACTCGCGCCGCAGGAAGGGGTCGGCCAGCCGGGCGAGACCCTTGAAGCGGATGGTGGCGAGGTAGGTGATGCGCGTGCCGCCGCCGTCCGGCTCGAACGACAGGTCGTCGGTCGACTCGGCGGTCTTGTTCGTCCCCGAGAACACCAGCCGGTCCGCTTCCTTGCGGACCAGCCGGTAGGTCAGCTCGGTGCGCCTGCCGCGGAACTCGGAGACGTTGTGCCACGTCGACCCCGTGGTCACCGGCCCGGTGGACGCGTCGGTCCGTACGCACTCCTGAGTGCCCGGATCCCACTCCACGGCCCGGGAGAAGTCCGTCAGGTACTCCACCACCGCGTCCACCGGGAGCTGCACCGTGAAGGAACGCCTGACCTCGACCATGATCTACTCCCGAAGAGTCCGTGCCGCCGGCACGACGACACGGCGTCGTATGCCCCTCCCAGCCTTCCGGACACCGGACCGCCCCGCATCCGCGCACCCGTTCGGAACCCACCGTCCCGGTCGTGTTCGGTCCGACGGGTTGACCCGGGCGGCGGGGCGGCCCTTGGATGGCGGTCCCAACTGGTAGGAGCCACTGGTGACTCGTGTCGAGCTTTCCGACAGTCTGCCCCCGTGTTCACGCTGCGGCGGCGGGCTGATCAGCAGCATCGTCATGCCGCAGGAGGACGTGGCGGGACGGCCGATTCACCTGGAACTCTGCTCCCTGTGCGACACCGACAAACCGGCAGCCGCCGCGCTGCTGCGCTGGTTCGCCACGGGGGGCGGCAAGGACATGTCCCGGGTCGCGGAAGGCGCCGAACTGCTGGTCGAGTGGCAGAAGGAAGGCATGGCCGCGCACGGCTGGGAGTTCCAGAGCGGTTGACCGCCGGGCGGCGGACCTGACATCTGCCGCATCGCCCGTTCGGGTGACGTCACAGGATGTCGAGCGGCTGCTTCCGGCGCGGCGGCGGGAACGCGGCGTCGAGCGCGCCGAGGTCGTCCTCGGTGAGCCGGAGGTCGAGCGCGGCGCGGTTCTCCTCCACATGGGCCGCGGTGGCGGCCTTGGGGATGGCGATGACGTCGTCCCCGCGCAGCACCCAGGCGAGCGCCACCTGGGCGGGGGACGCGCCATGGGCGTCGGCGACGGCCGCCAGCGCCTGGTGTCCCAGCAGCCTGCCCTGCTCGACGGGTGAGTAGGCCATGACCGGCACGGACAGCTCGCGGCAGCGGGGCAGCAGGTCGTACTCGGGGCCGCGCCGGCTGAGGTTGTAGAGCACCTGATCGGTCTGCGGGCGGGCGCCTGCGGGCAGGTCGGCGAGGTCGGACACGTCGAAATTGCTCACGCCCCACGAGCCGATACTGCCGTCCGAGACAAGCGATTCCAGCGCGTCGACGGTCTCGTGGAGCGGCACGCCGCCCCGCCAGTGCAGCAGATAGAGATCGATCCGGTCGGTGCCGAGGCGGCGCAGGCTGGCCCGGCAGGCCTCGGCCGTGCCCGTGCTGTCGGCGTGGGACGGCAGCACCTTGCTGACGAGGAAGACCTCGTCCCGCCGGCCGCGGATCGCTTCGCCGACCAGTTCCTCGGCCGCGCCCGACCCGTACATCTCCGCCGTGTCGATCAGGGTCATCCCGAGGTCGATGCCGCGCCGCAGCGCCGCGATCTCCTCGGAGCGGCGTGCGGGGTCGTCCCCCATGTGCCAGGTGCCCTGCCCGAGGGCGGCCACCGGCACGCCGGAGGGGAGGGTGACGGTCCGCGCCTCGGTCATCGGTTGTCCCTTCTCAGGCCGGCTTGCGCTGTCCCGACCTGCGTTCGCGATCGGCTGGACACCATGATCGCAGCACGGCGCCCCGGCCGCACGGGACGGATTGGCGGTCTCCTAGGGCCTGTCTGACACATCCCGCCTGGCTTGCGACGCCTGGCACGCACGTTCGCCGCGTTGTCGGCTCGGCGGGCTCGTCGGCGTATCTCCAGTACGAGGACCACCCTCCGCCTTGCGATCGCACGCACCAGACGCCGCAAGCCCCGCCCTGCGGGCGGACGGCGCTATGTGTCAGACAGGCCCTAGGCCGGGCGTGGGTTCGGTCTCTTCCTTGGTTCAGGCCGGCGTCTGCCGCCGGGTCGGCCCGGCCGAAGTCGGCACGACGGGCTGGGCAGTTGCTCCCATCTCCGCCAACCGGCCCAGGGAGGAACGGCGTTGGACGGCCGACAGGGCGGTCAGCGCCACGCCGAGGCCGAGCCAGCCCAGCGGTCCCGCCACCATGACCGCGTCGGTCAGCAGCACGGGCCCGGCCGACCTCGCCACGGACGTGGACATCCCCGCGACGCCCAGGTAGGCGGGCTGCGCGGTGCTCGGCGCGAGGCAGACCGCCAGTTCCCAGGAACTCACCGAGCGCATCAGCTCGGCGCCGGTCACCAGAACCGCCGCGCCGAGCAGCAGAATCGAGGAGGTGACCGCGCCACCGGCCGGCGACAGCGCGATGAGGAGGCAGCAGACGAGCGTCGTCGGACCGTACGCCGCCACCGCCCAGGCCGCACGGCGCGGGCTGTCGATCCTCGCCGAAACCGGCATCTGGAGGACGACGACCAGCACGGTGTTGATGATGAGGAACGCCGGGACGACCGCGTGCGGCGCCGTGGTGTGGTTCACCAGCCACAGCGGCAGACCGACGTTGAGGATCGTGTCGTCGAGGTTGAGCGGTGTGTCGAGCAGGACGAAGCGCAGATATCCCCGGTCGCGCCAGGGAGTTGGGCCCGATTTCCGGCCGGCCGTAGCGGCGGCGGGCCGCTCCGCCTCGGCCGGCCCGCCAGGTACTTCGCGGGTGCGCCCGACCAGCAGCGCGGCGAGGAGGAACGAGGCCGCGTTGCCCACCACCAGTGCGCCGTAAGCGCCGTGGGTGCCGATCGCGACGCCGAGCGCCGCGATGCCCGCCCCGATCCCGTAGCCGACGTTCATCGTGACGCGCGAGAGCGCCCGGTACGTCGCGCGCCGCTCCCCCGCCGCCCTGGTGGCGAAGAGCATTTCCCATGTCTTGGCGGCCCGGTCGGCGATGCAGAGGACGGCGACGACGGGCAGCAGCGTCGCGAGGCTGCCGCAGACCAGCAGCAGTCCGGCCGCCGCCATCCGGAGCAGATGGGATCCGATGAGCAGGGTACGCAGCCGGTGGCGCCCTGCCAGCCGGGTCGCCGATCGGCGACCCGGCGATGCCGGCGGCCCCGGCGACCCCCAGCAGCAGACCGATGTGTGTGGCGTCCAGGCCCACCACGAAGGTGAAGTACAGCACGGACACCGCGGACCACACACCGGTTCCTGCCCGGTCCAGCAGCAGGGCCAGCAGCATGATCCGCGCGTCACGGCCGCCGGGCGGACGGCGCAACTGCGCCGGCAGACCCGGACCGCCGTCGCCGCGCCTCCGAGCCGTTCGCCCCCGAGCCGTTCGACTCCTCGCCGTGCCACGCATCGCAGGCCCCTCCCCCAGTGAAGTCTCTTGACGTCAAGAGACTTTAGGGAGTCTGCCGGGCGGGATAAGTTGATGTCAAGATACTTGATGTCGACAGACCGATCGGGGCCGCCGGTTCGGCGGAGGCACGAAAGAGCCCCGGCTGGACGGGGGAGACCAGCCGGGGCGGCACAGGGGGATGTGGTCACGGAGGGGTGTCGCCTCGCGGCGGGAAGGCTCCCTGGGGCTTCAGCCGAACGATCTTCCCCAGGGGCGATAGGTGAGGCCCGGGGACACTGTCCCCTCCGCAGCCACGTTCCTTGTAACGCGGCGACCCCCGCGCGTGTTCCTCCACGGGCCCGACTTCTTCCGGATCCCCCGATCGGCGGCGCGTCGCGGCTCGCCAATCGAATTCGAACAGACGTACTATAAGCAGGTGACGACGAACGACTTCCCCCAAGACCTTCTGGACGCCCAACTGGAACTGCACCGGACCGTGGCGGCCTACGGCGCGCTCTGCGACGAACTGCCCTGGAGCGTGGACCCGGCGCCGGGCTGGACCGGCGACAAGATGCTCTACAGCGACCACTACCGGGCCGTCTTCCCGGACAGCCCCGGCTACAGCGAACAGCAGAAGGCCGAGGTGGCGCGGGTACGGGAGCGGCTGGTCGAGCTGTGTCTGACCGTGACGACACACCCGTACTGGGCATCGCTCGACGGAGGTGTCAGCGAGGCGCGGATGGAGCTCAAGCACGTCACCAAGGCGCGGTCCGCGCCCGTCGCGGACATCCGGCCCGCGGCATGAGTGCGCGGGAGCGGGGCGCCGCCGGGTGACGGGGCGCCCGGTCTCAGTACTTCGTCTCCAGCGCCGGCCTCGGTCGCGGCCGGCGCAGCAGCCACTGCCAGAAGCCGCGGCGCGGCGGCCGGGGCGATCGTACGGTCAGCGCGCCGCTGCCCACCTTTCCGGTCACCCGCACGTGCAGCCGTACGGGCAGAGCGGCGTCGAGCGATGCCTTGTTGCTCACGTGCCCGCTCCTCACCGCCACCTCGTCGACGTCCACGAACACGTCCGGGGGCACCACCAGCGTCACGGAACCGCTCTGCACCGTGGCGTCGATCTCCAGGGTGGGCAGCGCGATGACGGCCGTGGTGAGGTCCAGCATGACGGAGCCGCTCCTGACCTGGATCTCCAACCGCCGCGGTACGGTCCAGACGCCGACCCGCTTCGCGCTGCTGCTGTTGACCTCGATCCGCGAGAGGTCCTTGGGCGGCACGGCCACGCCGGCCCATGAGCCGGGTCCGGTCACCGGCAGGTCCACGACCAGCGCGTCCAGCTCTCCGAGCGTACGGGCGGTCAGGGCGACGTCGAGCCGCTGGTCCAGCTCGTCCGAGGTGAGCCGGCCGTCCCCCGCCGCGACCCGCAGCCGCTCCACGATCCGGTCCCGGTCCTCGTGGGAAGCACGCAGTTCGCCACGACCGGGCACCAGTTCACCAGACATGGCTCCACCTTAAGGGTCGGCTGTTCGACGCGGTAGCGCCGCCGGCACCTGTGGGCACGACGCCAAAACCGGTGGAGGTCCACCGCGCGTGCGTGGTGAACTCCGTCGATGGACACGGAGTGGGGTTGGCTGGGGCCGCCGCTGGACGTGCGGCCGCTCTTCCCGGTCGAGCGCGCGGCGCTGGTCGAGCTGCTGTCCGGGCTGGATCCCGCCGACTGGTCGCGGGCGACCGGCTGCCCCGGCTGGTCGGTGCGGGACGTGGCGGCGCATGTGCTGCACGACCAGATCAGACGGCTGTCGGCCGGGCGCGACGGCCATCTTGGGGGTGGCTTCGGCGCCGGTGAGACGCTGGCCGCGTTCGTGCACCGTACGAACGAGGAATTCGTGCGCACCGCGCGGCAGTTCAGCCCCCGGCTGCTCATCGGTCTGCTGGCGGACCTGGGCGCCGAGCTGGACGGCTTCTGGGCGGATCGCGAGCTGACCGCGCCGGCCGGGGTGGGGGTCTCGTGGGCGGTACCGGGGGCGCGGTCGCCCGCGTGGCTGGACATCGCCAGGGAGTACACCGAGTTCTGGGTCCACCAGCAGCAGATCCGCGACGCCGTCGGGCGGCCCGGCGCGGCCGGCCCTGCCCTGCTCCGGCCCGTCCTGGACACCTTCCTGCGGGCGCTTCCGCTGACCCTGCGGGAGGCCCCGGCCGCCGAGGGCGCCGTCGTCCGCGTCCATGTGCCGGGTCCCGCGGGGGGTTCGTGGACGGCCGTTCGGGGGCCGGAGCAGTGGGCGTTGGCGGAGAGCGGCGCGCCCGCGACGGCCGAGGTGGTGATCGAGGCGGACTGCCTGTGGCGGCTGGCCACCCGGGGCATCACGCCGGACGAGGCGCGTCCCCGCACGACGCCGAGCGGGGACGCGGCCCTCGTCGCCGCCGTACTGGAGATCGTCTCGATCGTTCGGTAAGGGGGCGTCGGGCTTGCCCCTTCGGTAAAGAGGCGTCGGATCTCGCCGGCTGTCGGAAGCCGGCACACCACCGGGGTCAGTGGCCGGGGCGGTCGGAGTCCTTGGGATCGGTGGGGCGTACCGGACTGGTGCCGCCGAGCTGCGTCGGGGTCAGCCGCTCGTGCTCCTGTCGGGGCACCTCGTTCGGCTCGCGCTCCTCCATGACCTCGCCGACCGGGCCGCTCTCCGGCAGCTTCGGCTGCTCCTCCGGGCGCGGCGGCCGGGCTTCGGCCGCCTTGGAGCGGCGTCCCCAGACGACGGCCGCGATGAGGACGACCACCACGACGAGACCCACCACGGGCAGGAGGATGCCGGCCAGGCCGGAAGATGCAGCGAGGTCCCAATGCGACGAGTTCATGCCGGTCGAGTGCCCCGAACCCCTGCGGTCATTCAGCTCTCGCGCAGGACCCGGAACGCGGGCTTGTTGTCCTCCACCTCCACGCGCACCCGGTCCCCCGGGGCCAGCGCCCCGTCGAGGAGCAGCCGGGACAGCTCGTTGTCGATCTCGCGCTGGATCGTGCGGCGCAGCGGCCGGGCCCCGTACTCGGGCTGACGGCCGCGGCGGCTCAGCCAGTCGAGGGCCTGCTGGGAGAACTCGATGTCGATGTGCTGGGCGCGCAGCCTGTCGCGGGTCGCGTCGAGGAGCAGGCCCGTGACCTCCCTGAGCTGTTCGTCGGTGAGCCGGTGGAAGACGATCACGTCGTCGAGCCGGTTCAGGAACTCGGGGCGGAAGTGCTCGCGTAGGGTGCTCATCGCGCGCTCCCGCGCCGCGGTGTCCGTGGCGCCTTCGTCCGGCGGGCCGAAGCCGAGCGCCCCTCGGCCGCCGCTGAGCGCTTCGGATCCCAGGTTGCTGGTCATGACGACGACGGTGTTCTTGAAGTCGACGCGGCGGCCCTGGGCGTCCGTCAGATGGCCTTCGTCCAGCACCTGGAGCAGCAGGTTGAAGACGTCCGGGTGGGCCTTCTCGACCTCGTCGAGCAGCAGCAGCGAGTACGGATGGCGCCGGACCGCCTCGGTCAACTGGCCCGCGTCCTCGTGTCCGACGTATCCGGGCGGCGAGCCGACCAGCCGGCTGACGGTGTGCCGTTCCTGGTACTCGCTCATGTCGAGCCGCACCATGCGGTCCTCGCTGCCGAACAGCGCCTCGGCGAGCGCCCGCGCCAGTTCGGTCTTGCCGACGCCGGTCGGGCCGAGGAACAGGAAGCTGCCGATCGGGCGGTTGGGGTCGGCGAGTCCGGTACGGGAGCGCAGGACAGCCTCGGACACGGCGGTGACCGCGTCGTCCTGGCCGACGACGCGCGCGTGCAACCGGTCGGCCAGGCCGAGCAGGCGGGTCTTCTCCTCCTCGGTCAGGCTGCTCACCGGGATCCCGGTCTGGCGCGAGACGACCTCGGCGATGTCCTCGGCCGTGACCTCGACGATCCGGCCGTCGCCCGACTGCTCCGTACTCTCCCCGTCGCGCGCGGCGATCTGCTCCACGATGTCGTTGACGCGGTCGCGGAGTTCGGTGGCGCGCTCGTACTGCTCGGAGGCGACCGCCTGGTCCTTGTCCCTGACGAGCTGCTCCGCCTCGCGTTCCAGATCGCGTACGTCGGGGCCCTTGGTGCGCGAGCGCAGCCGTACCCGCGCGCCCGCCTGGTCGATCAGGTCGATCGCCTTGTCGGGCAGGAAGCGGTCGGTGATGTAGCGGTCGGACAGCTCGACGGCGGCGACCAGCGCGTCGCGGGTGTAGCGCACCTGGTGGTGCGCCTCGTAGCGGTCCTGCAGCCCCCGCAGGATCTCGACCGTGTCCGCGACGGTCGGTTCGGGGACGAGGATGGGCTGGAAACGGCGGGCGAGCGCGGCATCCTTCTCGATGTACCTGCGGTACTCCCCCAGGGTCGTGGCGCCGATGACATGCAGCTCGCCCCGGGCCAGGGCGGGCTTGAGCATGTTGCTCGCCTCCATCGACCCGCCCTCGGAGCCGCCGCCGCCCGCGCCGACGACGGTGTGCAGTTCGTCGATGAAGACGATCAGGGCGTCCGAGTGGCCGCGTATCTCCTCGATGATCGCGTTCAGCCGCTCCTCGAAGTCGCCCCGGTAGCGCGTCCCCGCGACGACGCCGGACAGGTCGAGGGAGATGACCCGCCTGCCGAGGAGGGTGTCGGGGACGTCCCCGTCGGTGATGCGCTGGGCCAGGCCCTCCACGATCGCGGTCTTGCCGACCCCGGCGTCCCCGATGAGGACCGGGTTGTTCTTGCCCCTGCGGGACAGCACCTCGATCGTCTGCTCGATCTGCTCCTCGCGCCCGATGACCGGGTCGATCCGGCCGTCGCGTGCCAGGTCGGTGAGGTCGCGGCTGTACTTGTCGAGGGTCGGGGTGTCCTGGCCGTGCCCGGACGGCTGCTCCTGGCCGGTGGGCGCACCGGGCCACGGCTGGGCGCCGATGCCGTGCGGCCCGCCGCCCTCGGTCGTGGCCTGTCCGCCGAGGCGCAGCACGTTGAGGATGCGGCCCGCCGCCGAGTCGGGGTTGGCGGCCAGCGCGCCGAGTACGTGTTCCGGACCGATGTAGGAGGCGCCGGTGGCGCGCGCCAGCTCGTGGGCGCCGAGCAGGGCGCGCTTGACGGCGGGGGTGGCGGCGACGGCCGACTGCTGCGGACCCGAGCCCGCCGTGCGGTCGATGTCGGCTGCCAGCGCGTCGGGGTCCGCCCCGGCCTGCTGGAGCAGCGCCCGGGTCGGCTCGGTCGCGAGGGCGGCGCGCAGCAGGTGCTCCGTGCCCAGCTCCGTACTGCCGTGCCGCGCCGCGTACGTCGCCGCTGTGGCGACCAGTTCGCGGGCCGGCTCGCTCATCAGCCGGGCGATGTCGGCGCGCTCCGGCATGGAGTGCGGCCCACCGCCCTGGCCTGCCGGACCGCCGAGGAAGCGGGCCAGGAAATCGCCGAACGAGTCCGGGCCGCCGGGGCCCTCCGGACCCATGAATCCGCTGCTCATGTGCGTCCGTTCCGCTGTCGCGGCGGGTCGGTGCCGCGACGAGCTGAGCTGTCGGGGTCTTCGGTGGCTCTGGCGCGTCTTCGGCGGCTAGCCGCCCCACCGGTGCCGGGCTCCTCCGGCGATCGGGGTTGCGGTACCGGCATGGCCGCTTACCGTCGGACACACGGACCGAAATCGTGTCGGCCGAACCAGGCTGACCGTTTCCCTTCCACCTTCGCACCAGACGACGGCGTGCGCTGTCCGAGAGGATCCGCTGTGGACGACGAGCCCGACAAGCTGGGGCGGTACCGCGACAAGCGGCACTTCGGCGTGACCGACGAGCCGCGCGGCGCGGACGCGCCGTCCGGGGACGATCCGTCGTTCGTGATCCAGATCCATGACGCGAGCACCATGCACTTCGACTTCCGGCTCGAGGTGGACGGTGTGCTGAAATCCTGGTCGGTGCCGAAGGGACCGCCCGCCGAGCCGAGCGACAAGCGGCTGGCCGTGCCCACGGAGGACCATCCGCTGGAGTACCGGGAGTACGAGGGCGTCATCGCCGGCGGTCAGTACGGCGCGGGCGCGGTCATCGTCTGGGACCAGGGCACCTACCGGCCGCTCGGGGACGACGGGGACCCGGACTCCTTCCGGCGGGCGCTCGAGCACGGACACGCGTCGTTCCGGCTGTACGGGACGAAGCTGCGCGGCGCTTTCGCCCTCACCCGGTTCCGCGACGGCACGGGCTCGGAGAAGGAGGCCTGGCTGCTGGTCAGGAAGAAGACCGACACCGACGGCGCCCGGCACGGCTCGGCCGCGCCCGATCCGCGGCGGGCCCGCTCGGCGCGGACCGGCAGGACGCTGCACCAGGTGGCCGAGGAGTCGGCGCGGGAGCGGGACGAGGGGTGACGGCTGCCGCCGGCAGGGGTCCGGTCCGGCAGGGGTCCGGTCCGGCAGGGGTCCGGTGGAGGCCCCGTTCGGTCGGGAGAAGCGCGCTCTCAGGGCGTGTCCCCCTCCCAGTCCCATCGGCGCGGATCGCTCGGCCGGGGCCCGTACAGGGCCCGTCCGCCGGCTCCGTAGGCGCCTATCTCCGTCGGCAGTGCGCTGCCTTCCCAGAGCTGCTGGTCCGTCCACCCCGTGACGTCGAGCAGCAGCCCGTCCAGCGGACCCGCGACCAGTTCCCGGTAGACATGGCCCGGTTTCGGCCCCGGATCGGGGTCCTCGTGGTCGGCGCCGTAGACGCGCCGCCGCATCAGTTCGTCCATGGCGTTCAGGATTCCACCCGCCACTGACAACGCCCGCTTGCCGGACAACTGCCCAGCTCAGGACCGCCAACCGGTCGCGTCAGGACGGACGGCGGTAGATCGTGATCGAGTGGCCGACCTCGTCGATCGGCTCGCTGCCGCTGATCAGTGCCGCGAGGCGGCCTTCGGCCTTGGCGACGGAGGAGTCCGAGACGACGAGCAGTCCGCGCACCTCGTCAGGGGGCGTGCGGCGCGGGTCGGAGGCTTCGATGCCGTAGAAGGACGGCACACCGCTGCCCTTGTAGACGAGCCAGATCCGCTCGCCCGGATACCGCTCGCGCAGCCGGTCGGCGAGCCGGCCCAGGTCCTGGCCCCAGTCGACGTTCGAGTCGTGCAGCCGCAGATGGGTCTTGGCGGGACCGCCGAACGCCTCGTTCGCGTACGGCAGGTAGTACGGGAACGTACGCAGCGAACTGACCGCGGCGAAGAGGACGACCGCCCACGCGGCGACCTGCGCCCGGCGCACCCGTACGACCGTCACACCGGCGGCAGCGACGGCCAGGAACATCGGCAGGAAGATGACATAGCGGGTGCCGAAGTCCCGGGCGCCGGTCATGGCCACCGCCAGCAGCAGGACGGCGGGGACGAGGACGTACGGCACGGCGGGTCGCAGCCGGGCCGACCGCAGCAGCGCCGCGGCGCCGGCCGCCCACAGGGCGAGCAGCCCGAGCGGCGTCTTCACCAGCAGCGCCGCCGGTAGGTAGTACCAGAGGTTGCCCTGGTAGTGCCTGCCGAACAGGAACCCGCCGAACGTCGTGTCCTCGAAGCCGAACTGGATGCGCAGACCGTCCCGGTACGGCTCCGGCAGCGGCAGCAGGTCGATGACGAGTCCGCGCGGCCCGTGGATGGCGGGTACGTCCCCGGGTGCCGTCCAGCGCAGCCGGGGGTCGACGGCGAGATAGCTCGCCCACACCACGCCGATCGCGATCACCGCGACCCCGGCCGCCGCCGCGACACCGTACGCCAGGACCCGCGCGGCTCCGGGCCGGTCGGGGTCCTGCGACCGGCGGCCCTGCCACACCGACAGGGCGGCGAGGAGGAGCAGCACCGGCACGGCGGGCAGCGCGCTCATCTTCGTGGCCACCGCCGCGCCGGTCGCGAGCCCGGCGAGTGGCAGGTAGCGGTACGGCCGCAGCCGCGCCCGCCACAGCAGCCACACCGACGTCAGCAGGAAGCCGGCAGCCGGTACGTCCAGTGTGGCCAGCGACCCGTGCGCGATGAGGTCGGGCGAGAACACGTACAGCGCGAGCGCCAGCAACCCGCCCACGGGGCCGGTGAGATCGCGCGCGAAGGCGAAGACGACCAGTCCGAAGAGCAGGGTCAGCGCGATCACCGGCAGCCGCGCCAGCAGCATCAGCCGCCAGGGGTCGTTGCCCGATTCGTACAGCAACCGCCGGCCGAGCGCGGTCTGGTCGCCGGTGAAGCCGGGGTCGAGGTGCGGACGGGCGACGGCGGTCCCGGCCGCGATGATCAGCTTGCCCAGCGGCGGGTGTTCGGGGTTGTAGCGGAGGCTGTGCTGCTGGGTGTAGACCACGGCAGTGCCGACGTAGACCGGTTCGTCGATGGTCGGGGTCTGCTCGACGGCGGTGGTGACCATCGCCGCGGCCATCGCGGCGAGGAGCACGCACACGGCGAGCAGCAGCGGCCACCGGCCGAGCCGCCGCGGCCGGCCGAACCGGTGCCACGGGTAAGCCTGTTGCGTCATGTCCACGCGCTCCGGCCGGCGTCCGCACAGCACCGGCACCGTGCCGGACAGCAGATCATGCCATGACCGCCCGCCCGGCGGATCCGGTGCGCGTTGCCTTCGCCGCACCGGATCGGTAAGGTCGATCTGTCTCTGTTGTCGCCGATTGAGGTGGACGTTGCGCATCTGAGGTTCGCGATCATCACGCCGTACGGCTCTCGCCGTACGCCTGTCACGCCGCTGCGGCTCTGCCCGCCGCCGTGACCTCCGCGTGGATGCGACCTCGGTGCCATGACCGGTCCCAGCGCTCTCCAGGGGACCGTCACACCGCCTTCTCCCGGTTCGGTCGCCGCGTGGTGCTCGCATACGCAGCCCCCCGTCCACCGCGCTTGCGACTGCGAGAACCCTCATGGCGACACCCACCCCGTCCGGCCCTTCCGTGACCTGCTCCGCCCTCTCCTACGGATGGGCGGACGGTACGACCGTCTTCGACGGACTCAACCTCTCCATCGGCCGGGGCCGTAACGGTCTGGTCGGTGACAACGGCTCGGGCAAATCCACCCTGCTGCGTCTGCTGACCGGTCAACTGCGTGCCTCCCAGGGGTCGGTGACCGTCGCCGGGAGCCTGGCGTACCTTCCGCAGAACCTCACCCTCGACACGGCCCTGCGCGTCGACCAGGCCCTCGGCATCGCCGAGCGGCGTGCGGCGGTACGCGCCGTCGAGGCCGGGGACGTGCGCGACGAGCACTTCGAGACGATCGGGGACGACTGGGACGTGGCGGAGCGGGCCCTGGCGACGCTGGGCTCGCTGGGACTCGGCGAGGTCGAACTGGACCGCACCGTCGGCGAGATGTCCGGCGGCGAGACCGTACTGCTGCGGCTGGCGGCGCTGCTGCTGGAGCGGCCCGACGTGCTGCTGCTGGACGAGCCGACCAACAACCTCGACGTGTTCGCGCGCCGCAGGCTCTACGAGGCCGTGGACGCGTGGCGCTCGGGCGTCCTGGTCGTCGTCAGCCACGACCGGGAGCTGCTCGAACGTGTCGACCGGATCGCCGAGCTGCGCGCCGGGTCGGTCAGTTGGTACGGGGGCGGCTGGTCGGCCTACCAGGAGGCGCTGGCCACCGAACAGGAGGCGGCGGGGCGGACGTTGCGTTCCGCCGAGGCTGACGTGTGGCGCCAGCAGCGCGAGTTGGCGGAGACCCGGGTGAAGCTGGCCCGCCGGCAGCGGAACAACAAGAAGATGGACGGCCAGCGGCGGGCTTCCAGGATCGTCGCGGGCGAACTGAAGCGGTCCTCGCAGGAGTCCGGAGACAGGCTGCGCGGGGTGCACGAGGACCGGCTCAACGAGGCGCGTGAGCGCCGCGAGGAGGCGGCGGACGCGGTGCGCGCCGAGGCGGAGATCCGGGTGAGCCTGCCGCACACCGCGGTCCCCGCGGGCCGTACCGTCCTGAGCCTGCGTGCACTGCGGCCGCAGTTCGGCAGGCTCGTCTCGGGCGATCTTGAGGTGCACGGGCCCGAGCGCATCGCCCTCGTCGGGCGCAACGGCGCGGGCAAGACCACGCTGCTGCGCACGCTCACCGGCGAACTGCCCCCGCTCTCCGGTGAGGCGAGGACGTACGTGCCGCTGCGCTTCCTGCCGCAGCGCCTCGACGTGCTGGACGACGAGCTGAGCGTCGCGGCCAACGTGGCCCGGCTGGCGCCCGGCGTCACCGACAGCCACATCCGCTCGCAGCTCGCCCGCTTCCTCTTCAAGGGGGCACGGGCGGAACAGCAGGCCGGGACCCTGTCCGGCGGCGAGCGCTTCCGCGCCGCGCTCGCCGCGATGATGCTGGCGGCCCCCGCACCCCAGTTGCTGATGCTGGACGAGCCGACCAACAACCTCGACATGGCAAGCGTGCGTCAGCTCACGAGCGCGCTCAGCTCGTACGAGGGTGCGCTGCTGATCGCGGGACACGACCTGGCGTTCCTGGAGTCGATCGGCATCACCCGCTGGCTGCTGCTCGCCGAGGACCTCCAGGATGTCGCCGCCGACGAGGTGCGGGACCTGCTCTGACTCCCGTACCGGCGCGCACACCGGCCGGCGCCAGTAGCCTCGTACGCAGCGCCATGTCCACGATCCCGCCGGACGCGTCGCCGGCCCGACCACCTGGAGGCACCGACCGTGACCGAGACCGCCCGGCCGTCCTGGGCACCGGAGGACGTCGACATCACCAAGCCCAACGCCTCACGGATATACGACTACTTCCTCGGCGGCTCGCACAACTTCGAGGTCGACAGGGCGGCGGGCAGAGCGGCTGTCGAGGCCATGCCGGGCATCCCGGCGATCGGCCGCGCCAACCGCGCGGTCATGCACCGCGCGCTGCGGTTCGCGACGGACCGGGGCATCAGCCAGTTCCTCGACATCGGTTCGGGCATCCCGACGTTCGGCAGTGTCCACGAGGCGGTCCAGCAGGCCGGGCCCGACGCGCGTGTCGTGTACGTCGACAATGACCCGGTCGCAGTCACGCACAGCCGGGCGGTCCTGGCGGGGAACGACAACGCCACCGTCGCCAACGCGGATCTGCGGGACCCCCGGTCCGTCCTCGACCACCCGGAGACCCGCCGACTGCTGGACTTCGACCGCCCGGTCGCGCTGATGCTGGTCGCGATCACGCACTTCCTGCACGACAGCGACCGCCCCACCGAGATCATCGCGACCCTGCGCGACGCGCTGGCGCCCGGCAGCGTCGTCGTCATCACCCACGCCACGCTGGAGAACGGGCCGACTCCTGACGGCCAGGAGGCCGTTCAGCAGATCTACCGCCGCACCACGACCCCCCTGATCATGCGCTCGGCCACCGAACTGGCGCCGTTCTTCGCGGGCTTCGACCTCGTGGACCCCGGCATCGTGCCACTCCCCCACTGGCGCCCCGACACCCCGGACGACGACCTCGACCCGGCCACGCTCCACGGACTGGCAGGCGTGGGCGTCAAACCCTGAGCTTGTCGTTCATCCAGCCTGAGCTTGTCGTTTATCCAGTTCGACGCGGTTTCGCGGACAGCCGACCTCCCCCGAGGCCCAATGAGACTGATCATCTTGGCGTCGGCGGTCAGCAACCCCGCCCGGAGGCCACGGATCCAGGCGTTCACGTCCCGGACCGGGCCTGGCGGAGGCCGTTGATGAGACCCTCCATGTCGAGTTCGCCCTCGTGAGTCTGTGCCCCGGCCGCGAGAGCAGCCTGCACGAACTCGACAACCTGCGGGGTTACAGCTTGCCGAAGCAGCTTGTTCTCCTCTCGCAGTCCGTCAGCCACTGACAAGCTGATGCCCGAGTCGACCGCCTGCTTGGCCAGCGAGACCGCTTCGGGCGGGAAGGAGGCGATCCGCTGGGCAAGTCGCTCCACGAACCCGTCGAGTTCGTCCGCGGGCAACGCCCGGTTGATCAACCCGTACCGCTCGGCGAGCGCGGCGTCGAAGGCATCGGAGCCGACGATGACCTCAAGCGCACGCGACCGACCCAGCAGGCGTGGCAGGTACTGCGAGCCTCCGCCGCCCGGAAAGATGCCCAGACTCACCTCAATCTGAGCGAACAGTGCTTTTTCCAGTGCGGCGAACCGCAGATCGAGGGCTGTAATGAACTCGATGCCGCCGCCGCGTGTCCGCCCGGCGATCTTCGCGATCGTCACCTGCGGCAGGGTCCGGTAGCTTTCGTGCATTTCCTGGATAAAACTCAGTGCGGCCGACTCGTCCTGGAGCTGCTCCAGGACAGTCTTGTCCTCCATGTCCACATGGGCGTAGAAGTAGTCAGGATCGGCGCTGTCGAACACGATGACGCCCACAGTGTCGTCGGTTCGGACCTCGGTGCTGAATCGGGCGAGGTCGGAGAGCAACGCGTGATCGCCGAGATTCATCGGCGGATTGTCGATCGTGACCTGGGCGATGCGACCGCGCACCTGGATCCGCAGGGCCTTGTAGCCGTCGTAAATCATGTGTGAACTCCTGCACAGAGTGCTTGGGGGTACCCGGCGCGCGTCGCCGTCCCGTGCCTCCACGCTAAAACCTGACGTCAGCGTGAGGTGCAACCCCGATAAGGACCGGTGTCCGACAGCAAGTTGATTCTCCGCACACCCCCTGAAGCTCAGCCGATCATGTGACGGCGTCCACGCCCGCCGAGCATGCGGCTGGAGAGATCGCAGACTCGGTGGCGAAGTCGATCAGCTCGTCGAGTCGATCGTGTGCCCTGGTCAGGTTGTCGATCTGGGTCCGGATGCGGTCGCGTTCGTCCTTGAGCCGCTGTGTCATCCGGGGGGTCGCGACGCGGGTGTCCAGGAAGGGCAGGATCTGCAGGATCGCCTTGCTGCTCAGCCCGGCCGAGTAGAGAAGCTGGATGAACCTCACCCGCTCGACGGCGGACTCGGGATACTGCCGGTGACCGCTGGGGCTGCGGTCGGCGATCACGAGTCCCTGCTCCTCGTAGTACCGCAGCGCACGGACGCTGACCCCGGAGCCCTCGGCCACCTTTCCGATACGCATGACACCTCCTCGGGTAATCCAGACGTGGACCTCACGTAGACGTGAGATTTCAGCGTACGTCTTATGAACATTCACGGATGCGGAGCATCCCGCCGGTTCTCCTCGCTCGTGGTCGATCTCCCGGGAGGATCAACACCGGCAGCGCGATCGACTGCCGGATCGCTCCGATTCTGAGCTGGGCAAACGCGCCACAGACCCTCGAAAACAGGCTCTGACGGCTCCGCCGCCGCGTCAGCCGCCGGCGAACCTGAGATGCACGTTGTCCCAGGAACTCAGCGCCGAGACGTCACCGCCCAACGCACCCAGGAGGCGCGGGAAGTAGGCGGCGAGGCACTCCTCGTACGTCAGCCTCCCCGCGACGAGGGACGCCGCCGCTTCGAGCAGTTCCGGCAGTACCCCGGTCACCCGCTCGCGCGTCATCGACGCCTCGCGCGGCCCGCTGCCGTCGCTGTCGGCCGCCACCACGTGCGTGCTGCCGCCGAACGCGGGGAACCGCGAGGTGTCGGGGACGAGTGAGTGGAACGGGACGCCGTTGTGGAAGTACTCGAAGTGCGGCCCTCCCGACAGCGTCACCCGGGGCGTCCCTGGGCGTGCCGAAGTACGCGGCGGCGGCGGCCGACAGCCGTGTCAGTTGGGGGAACGCGGCCTGGTTGGCCGGGTCGTCCCGCAGGTAGCAGCGGTAGGTCCACTGCCAGTCCGGTGGGACGGCAGCGAAGACGTCGTCCGGGAGGGACGTGCCCAGCACGTCGTGGTCGACGGTGTAGTAGGCGGCCAGGAAGTCGCAGCAGTCGGCGAGTTCCACCGCCGCGCGGCGATGCAGCGCCAGGGAGACCGGCAGGTGCGGGTACGCGGCGGCGTAGGCGCCGGCGATCTGCAGGCCCTCGATCACATGGCCGACGGGCGGGAACGTGGCCCAGTCCACCAGCAGGTGGCCGGTCCCTGACGCGTGCGGGGTCATCGTGAAGTCTCCGGACGGAACTGCCCGCGCGGGCGCGGGACATGGCGGTGTCTGCTTCGCCGTCCGTGGCGGCGCACGCCGCCACCGGGAAATCACTTCACGGCAGAGACCGTACCAATCCCGCGCCTTTTACGCCGCCGATTCCAGGTTCAGCAGGATGGACTTGGCGTTCGGGCCGCCCGCGTAGCCGCCCAGTGTGCCGTCGCTGCGCAGGACGCGGTGGCACGGCACGACCACGGGCAGCGGGTTGGTCGCGCAGGCCGTGCCGACCGCTCGTACCGCCTTGGGGTTGCCTACCAGGCGGGCCACCTCCGCGTAGCTCTGGGTGTGGCCGTAGGCGATGTCGGGGAGGTGGCGCTGTACGAGTTGCCGGAAGCCCTTGGAGAGCGCCAGGTCCAGGGGGAGGTCGAAGGTCTGCCGCGCGCCGGTGAAGTACTGGTCGAGTTCGCGCGCCGCCTCGTCCAGGCGGCGGGGCGCGCGCAGGACGCGGGGGCTCAGCCGGGTGGTCAGGGTGTCGAGGACCTTGTCGTGGTCCTCGACCGCGTAGGCGACCCGGACCAGGCCCTTCTCGGTGGCCGCGAGCAGCAGTGGGCCGACGGGGGTGTCGACGGTGGTGTAGGCGACGTCGAGGATGCCGTAGCGCGCCGCCGCCTCTTCGAGCCTGCCGTGCAGTCTGCCGAGCCGCTCCGGGCCCGCGGAGGCGCCGGCGCGGGCGAGCAGGGCCGCGCTCTCGTCGTCCGGTGTGCCGTTGGTGTGATTGGTGTCGTTCATGGGGTGACTCCTTTCGCGTGGGTGCCGGCGAGGGTCGTTCTCAGTGCCTTGATGCCGTCCGAGGCAGCGCGGCGTACCGCGTCCGGCGTGCCTCCGACGAGGGAGGCGACGTCGCGGTACGGCAGGCCGGCGAAGTGGTGGTAGGCGACCGCCTGGCGCTGTTTCGCCGGGAGCGCCTTGACCGCGTCCCACAGGTCGGGGTCGGCGGCGTCGGGCAGTCCGCTGGTCGAGGGGCGGTCGGGCAGTTCGTCCACGGGGATCGCGTGCCGGGCGCGGGCGCGGGTGATGTCGATGGCCTTCCGGTGGGCGATGGTGACCAGCCACGCCTCGACGTTCGCGTCCTCCGGCAGCTCCGGGTAGGCGCGCATCGCGGCGAGGAAGGTCTCCGCCCAGGCGTCGTCGGCGTCATGGACGCCGACGACCGCCCGGCACACGCGGAGCACCGTGTCCGCGTGTTCGGTGACGACCTGTTCAAAGGGCTTCATTGACGTCCGTTCAGAACAGCCGCGCGGCCTTCGCCGTCTCGGGTTCTTCGAGTTCGAGGAGGAACTGCTTGCGCTTGAGTCCACCGGCGAACCCGGTGAGCTTTCCGTTGCTGCCGACGACCCGGTGGCAGGCCACGATGACGGAGAGCGGGTTGTGGCCGACCGCCTGCCCCACCGACTGGGCCAGGGCCTTGTCGCCGAGCCGCTCGGCGAGCCGGCCGTAGGTGACGGTCTCGCCGTACGGAATCTCGCGGAGCAGCGCCCAGACGCGCTCCTGGAACGGGTCGCCGTCGGTCGCCGTCGGCAGGTCGAACGAGGACCGCTCACCGGCGAGGTACTCGCGGAGCTGGCTCGCGGCGGCCGCGAGCAGCGGGTCGTCCGCGATGTCGGTCAGCGGCCCCAGGCTGCCCTCGGGCGGCAGGTACCAGTGGTGCGGGAAGTAGAGGCCCACGACGGCGTCCCCCGATGCCGCCACCGTCAGCTCGCCGAGCGGGGTGTCCACGATCGCGTGGCGCGTGTCCATGGTTCCGGTCTCCTCTGCTGCGTTTTCCGCCGTCACAGGGAAGACGCACGACGTGCGCGAAATGTGAGGTCGCGTTCCGGCGTTTCGGTTCCGTTCGGTTCCGTTCAGTTCAGGCCCCGGTCGCCCGCCCCACGCGCAGGCTGTCCATCACCAGGCCGAGCATGTGGCGGGAGCGTGCCTCCCAGTCGGCGTCGAGGTCGATCCGCCACAGGAAGCCGACCAGCAGCAGCACCTCCTCGGCGTCGATGTCCTGCCGGATCGTCCCCGCCTCCTTGCCCGCGTCCAGCAGGAGCGCGATGGCTCCGACGACGGGGCCGTACCCCTCGCCGGCGAGCTGGGCCCGGGTGACGGTGTGCAGCGCGCCGGCGAGGCCGTGCTTGATCCGCCCGTACGCGGCGAGCCGGTCGAACCACCGGCGCAGCGCCTCGGCCGGCGGGTGCGCGGCGAGCAGTGCGGGGGCGGCTTCGACGAGTTCGGCGACGTCGTGGCGGTGCACGGCGAGTACCAGCGCCTCCCGGTTCGGGAAGTGCCGGTAGAGGGTGCCCTGGCCGATCCCGGCGAGTTTGGCGATGGACTGGAGCGACGCTTCGCCGCTCGCGGCGAGGGCGGTGCGCGCTGCCTCCAGGATCCGGGCGCGGTTCTGCTCGGCGTCGGCGCGCAGGCCGGGTCGGGACGTGCGCGTCTCTTGCTGCCCTTCGGCCATGGGCTCTCCTCCGTACGGCATCACCGGCGTACGACAGCACCGGACTGGCTAACCGGATACATGTCCGCTACGGTTCGAGAGGTAGCGGACATGTGTCCGCTTCGAGGTTACCGCGTATCGCGGGCCTGTTCACGCATCTGATCGCGGAGGACCGCATCATGTCGGAGATCAAGGACAAGGTCATCGCCGTCACCGGCGCCACCAGCGGCATCGGCGAGGCCACCGCGCTGCTGCTCGCCCGGCGCGGCGCGAAGGTCGTGCTCGGCGCGCGCCGCCCGGAGCGGCTGGCGGCGCTGGCCGCCCGTATCGCCGCCGAGGGCGGCGAGACCGCCCACACCGTCACGGATGTGACGCGGCGCGCGGATCTGTCGGGCCTCGTGGCGCTGGCCCGCGAGCGGTACGGAAAGCTCGACGTGCTCGTCAGCAACGCCGGCATCGGGCCGGTCTCCGCCCTGGACGACCTGCGCGTCGACGACTGGGACGCGATGATCGACGTCAACGTCCGGGGTGTCCTGCACGGCATCGCCGCCGCGCTGCCCGTCTTCCGCGACCAGGGGTTCGGCCAGTTCGTGCACACCGCGTCCACCGCCGCTTACCGGACCGTGCCGAACCAGGCGGTCTACTCGGCCACGAAGGTCGCGGTCCGCGCGATCTCCGACGGGCTGCGCCAGGAGGCGGGCCCCGATCTACGGGTGTCGGTGGTCTCCCCCGGCTTCGTCAGGACCGACTTCACGGATTCCGTGCCCGACCCCGGCGTACGCGCCGAGTTGGCCGCCTCCAAGGAGGCGTTCGCCATCGCGCCGGACGCGATAGCGCGTGCCATCGGCTTCGCGATCGAGCAGCCCGCGGACGTCGACGTGAACGAGATCGTCGTCCG
Organism: Streptomyces sp. NPDC087906; assembly: GCF_055584925.1. Taxonomy (NCBI): domain Bacteria; kingdom Bacillati; phylum Actinomycetota; class Actinomycetes; order Kitasatosporales; family Streptomycetaceae; genus Streptomyces; species Streptomyces sp. NPDC087906. The sequence continues at coordinate 248,267 of NZ_JBVJLC010000006.1, read as the reverse complement.
TCCCACGGCGCAGGGGTGACCGCCTCCGGCTGCTGTCCTGATCGGCGATACTGGAGGGTGCGCCGGACGCTGTCCGACGCTTGAGGTAAGGAGAGACGACATGACGGATTCGACCGAGCGCGCGGTTCTCGCCGGCGGGTGCTTCTGGGGAATGGAAGACCTGATCCGCAAGTACCCGGGCGTTGCCTCCACCCGGGTCGGCTACACCGGTGGCGATGTGCCGAACGCGACCTACCGCAACCACGGGACGCACGCCGAAGCGATCGAGATCGTCTTCGACCCGGCCCTGACGTCCTACCGCACCCTGCTGGAGTTCTTCTTCCAGATCCACGACCCGACGACGCTCAACCGCCAGGGCGGCGACATCGGCACGAGTTACCGGTCCGCCATCTACTACACGAACGACGAGCAGAAGCGGGTGGCCGAGGACACCATCGCCGATGTGAACGCGTCCGGGCTGTGGCCGGGGCAGGTGGTGACCGAGGTCGCCCCCGTCGGTGACTTCTGGGAGGCCGAGCCGGAGCACCAGGACTATCTGGAGAAGTACCCGGAGGGGTACACCTGCCACTTCGTCCGGCCCAACTGGAAGCTGCCGAGCCGCAAGGACGCGAGCGCCGCTTCCCGCTGAGCACCGCTTCCCGCAGCGCAGCGGAGCGCGTGGCGGCGAGCACCGGGGCCGGCGCCCGGACGGCCGGCCCCTCGGCGCGGCAGGCGCTCAGCCGAGGCTGAGGGGTGTCTCCTTGTCCCGCAGCGCCGCCACGACAGGCGCGTACATACGGTTCTTGATCGTCCCGAGCGTGCGGCCGTCCTTGCCGGTCTGGCTCCGGGCGATCTCGACGGCCGCGGCGCGTACGGCGCCCTCGTCCGCCGTGCGGTCGACGATCCCGGCGGCGAGCGCGTCGCCGCCGCCGTAGCGGCGGCCGGTGACCATGGACTCGTGCGCCGCCTGCGGTGTCAGCCGGGCCTGGATGAGGGCGGACATGCCCACGCTGAACGGGATGTTGATGTCCGCCTCGGGCAGGCACCAGTAGCCGCGGTCGGCGCGCATCACCCGGAAGTCGTGGGCGAGCGAGAGCATGGCGCCCGCGGCGAACGTGTGCCCCTGCAGGGCCGCCACCGTCACCATCGGCAGGGTCAGCAGCCGCACGAACAGCTCCTGCACGTCGGTGACGTACGCGGCGGCCTGCTCGCCGTGCGCGAGCAGCCAGTCGAGGTCCAGGCCGTTGGAGAAGAACTTGCCGGTGGCCGCCGTGACCAGGGCGCGCGGCCCCTCCGCCTTCTCCACCTGGTCCAGCAGCGCGTTGACCTCGGTGATCCAGTCCGGGTGGAAGCGGTTCTCGGTGTCCCCGAGGTCCAGTACGAAGACATCGTCCACACGGTCGAGAGTGGGCATGACTACTCCTTCGAAGCGTGCCGGGCGAGACGGGCCGGCGGGTCGGCACGACCGACCCTACCCGACGGTAACTATGCGGTGGGGCTGACCGTACGACTCCGTTTTGAGTAGCGGTACTCATGCTCCGAGCGCACCCTGGCGGCAGGGTGGGGGCCGGGGATTCGACCGGTGAACTGGGGGACGGCATGGGGAAGTTCTTGGGCGCGCTGCTGGCGGTCGCGCTGACGGCCGGGGCGCTGGCCGCCGCGTACGCGGTCGGCGCCCCGCTGCCGGCACTGGTCACCGCCGGGGCGGGCGCGCTGTGCCTGCTGTGGTTGCTCGTGCTGCTGACCGTCCCGTGGAACCTGTACTTCCGGGCGCATTCGGTACTCGCCGAGATCGGGGTGAGCCGCGAGAAGGGCCTGGAGGTCTCGCGCGAACGCGACACCGAGGCGGCCCGCATCGCGCGGCTGATGCTGCGGGCCGCCGTGGCGGGACATGTGCTGACGGCCGGCGTCATCGTCGCGGTCACGGCGGCGACGGGCGAGGCGACCGGCTACTGGTTCGCGGGCTTCTGCCTGGTGAGCACGGCCTTCCGGCCCGCCGGCGCCTATTTCGCCCAACTGCACGGGCGGCTCGGCACGTTGCTGAAGGACGTCACGTATCCCCGCGACGACGTGGTGGAACTGCGCAAGCAGGTCGGGCAGACCGACAGCGGGATGAAGATCCTGGCGGACAAGGCCGAGGAGCAGTACCTCGCCCTCGCCGAACTGCGCCGCACCGTCGACGCGTTGGGTGCGTCCGTGTACGCACGCGCCGACGAGGCCGACCGGAAGATCGTGCTGCTGGGGCGGGAGTTCGAGGCCACGGTGAACCGGCTGACGGACAACGAGGAGATCATCACCGGCATCAAGGCGTTCCTGCGCCTGCTGCGGGCGGGCGACGCGGTTCACGTGGCGACCGACACCAGCGGATGATCGGCGAGCCCCGCGATCAGGGCCCTGCGACCAGGGCGCCGCGATCAGGGCGCTGCGGGAACCGGCTCCCACTTCCGGTGATACCCGCGCCCGACCGGCCGACTCGCCCCGGTATCCGGGGGTACACGACGAACCGGTACAGCGGATCGAGGAGGAGCACGGTGGGCGACATGTCGATGAAGGCGGTGGGGTGGGCGCAGTCCTTCCCCATCTCGGGAGGGGTGCAGGCGGGCCGCACCTGGGCGCGCGCGCACCTCGAATCGCTGCCGTGGACCGCGGACGCACCCGACACGGTGGACGACGTGCTGCTCACCGTCTCGGAGCTGATCACGAACGCGCACGTGCACGCACGGAGCACCGCGCAGCTCATCCTGGCCTGGGACAACACGTGTCTGCACGTGAGCGTGCACGACTCGGGGAGCGCGGTGCCCGCGCCCCGGTCGGCCGAGGGACTGACCACGTCGGGGCGGGGGCTCACCATCATCGACGCGCTCGCCGACAGTTGGGAGACGCACGAGCAGAGCGGCGGCAAGACCGTCACGGCCTGCTTCTCCCCGCCGGGATACCCGGCGCCGCACGCCCAGGACGGCTTCGGCCGGTCCGAGGACACCGCCTAGGGGCCCGGGGGCCCGAGCGGTGTCCGCAGCCGGCCGGTCCGAGGAAACGACCTGGACCCTGTCCGCCCCGGGCGGCGTGCGGCGCGTACCGGTCAGACCGTGCCGGAAGCGGTGATCGTGACCTTGGCCTTGGGGGCGCCCGAGCGGGTGCCGAGCGCTTCGATCTTGCGGATCAGGTCCTGGCCCTCGACGGCCTCGCCGAAGACGACGTGCTTGCCGTCCAGCCAGCTCGTCACCACGGTCGTGACGAAGAACTGCGAGCCGTTGGAGTCCGGGCCGCTGTTGGCCATCGACAGCAGGAACGGCCTGTCGTGCTTGAGCTGGAAGTTCTCGTCCGGGAACTTCTGCCCGTAGATGCTCTTGCCGCCGGTGCCGTTCCCGGCGGTGAAGTCGCCGCCCTGCAGCATGAACTCGGGGATGATCCGGTGGAAGGACGAGCCCGCGTAGCCGAATCCCTGCTCGTTCGTGGCCAACGCGCGGAAGTTCGCCGTCGTCTTCGGCACCACGTCGTCGAACAGTTGGAAGACGATCCGTCCGGAGGGCTCGTCGTTGATGCTGATGTCGAAATAAACATTGCTGGTCATACCCGCAATCCTGCCATCCTGGGACAGCCGTGGGCCGCGCAGGGTCGTCCACCGCGTGTCCGCGGCCCCCTCCGCCGGGCCGACAGGCCGGGAACCAGGTCCTGACCTAGGCTGAATCGGGAGGGCTTTTTTCTGTTTCCGAGAGCCTTTTCCCTTTCCGGTCGACGCACCCCGGAGGACCCATGGCTGTCCGGCACCAGTTGATCAAGCGGCCTCCCGCCGATGTGTGGGCCGTGCTCGCGGACGGCTCGCGCTACGCCGACTGGGTGGTGGGCACGTACAAGTCCCGCCCGGTGGACGACGATTGGCCGGCGCTCGGTTCGAAGATCGAGTATCTGGTGCGGCTCGGCCCGTGGCAGGCGAGCGGCCATACGGTGGTACGCCGCCACGAACCGCCCCGGCGGCTTGAACTGGAAGCCTTCTCAGGACCGCTGGGCACCGCCCGTATCGCCATCGAGATCAACCCCTGGGGTGAGGACACCCTGGTCGTCGTGGACGAGCACCCGCTGACCGGCCCCGGCGGTGCCCTGCACAACGGCGCCGTGGACGCCATGATCCAGCTCCGGCACCGCAGCATGCTGCGCCGCCTCGCCGATGTGGTCGAAGGGCTGCCCCGGGGCGCCAGGACAGCGCATGCCTGACGCGGTGGTGATCGGTGCGGGCCCCAACGGGCTGGTGGCCGCCAATCTGCTGGCCGACGCGGGCTGGAGCGTGGAGGTCCTGGAGGCGCAGGAGGAGCCCGGCGGGGCGCTGCGCAGCGACCGGGGCGTGCATCCCGACTACATCAGCGATGTCTTCAGCGCCTTCTACCCGCTGGCCGCCGCCTCCCCGGTGATCGGCGCGCTCGACCTGGCGGCGGAAGGGCTGCGCTGGACCCATGCGCCCCGGGTGCTCGCGCATCCGCTGCCGGACGGCCGCTGCGCCGTGCTGGACCGCGACCGCGAAGCGACGGCCGCGGGGCTTGAGACGTTCGGCGCGGGTGACGGGCGGGCCTGGGAGCATCTGTGCCATATCTGGGACCTGCTGGACGAACCCCTGCTGGAAGCTCTCTTCACGCCGTTCCCGCCGGTGCGGGCTGCGGCGCGGCTGGCCGCCCGGCTGCGGGCGGGCGGCGGGCTGCGGCTGGCCCGCACCATGACGCTGCCGGTGCGGCGGCTGGGCGAGGAGGAGTTCACCGGCGAGGGCGGCAGGCTGCTGCTCGCGGGCAACGCGCTGCACGCCGATCTCGCTCCCGAGGCGGCGGGCAGCGGCGGGTTCGGCTGGCTGATGTCGATGCTCGGCCAGACCCATGGTTTTCCGGTGCCGGTCGGCGGTTCCGGCCGGCTGACCGACGCGCTGGTGCGCCGGCTGGAGCGGCGCGGCGGCGGTGTGCGCTGCGGTGAGCGGGTCACGGAGGTCGTCGTACGCGGTGGCCGCGCCGTGGGCGTACGGACCGCGGGCGGCGAGGGGGTCGTGGCCCGCAAGGCCGTCCTCGCGGATGTCGCAGCGCCGGACCTGTACACCCGGTTGGTGGACGCGGCGGAGCTGCCCGCCCGGGTCTTCGACGACCTGCGCCGCTTCCAGTGGGATTTCGCGACCTTCAAGGTCGACTGGGCGCTGAGCGGCCCCATTCCGTGGACGGCGCCGCAGGCGGCGACGGCCGGGACGGTCCATCTGGCCGACGGGGTCGACGCGCTGACCCGGTTCGCCGCGCAGATCGCCATGGGGCAGGTGCCCGGCGAGCCGTTCGCGCTGCTGGGGCAGATGACGACCGCCGACGCCTCCCGGTCACCGGCCGGTACGGAGTCGGCGTGGGCGTACACCCACGTACCTCACCGGATCAAGGGCGACGCAGGGGACGACGGGCTCACCGGAAGCTGGGACGAGCGGGAGCGCACGGCCATGGCCGACCGGATCGAGGCCCAGGTGGAGCGGTACGCGCCCGGCTTCCGCGCTCTGGTACGGGCCCGCCGGATCCTCGCTCCGCCCACCCTGGAGTCGCTGGACGCCAATCTGCACGGTGGCGCGCTCAACGGCGGCACGACCAGCCTGCACCAGCAGTTGGTCTTCCGCCCCACGCCCGGCACGGGCCGGCCGGAGACCCCCGTTCGCGGCCTGTATCTGGCGTCCGCGAGCGCGCATCCGGGTGGCGGGGTGCACGGCGCACCGGGCGCCAACGCGGCGCGCGCCGCTCTGCGTACGCACCGGGCGGGCGGCGCGTTCTCGGCGGCGCAGCGTGCTCTCGCCCGGCGCGGCAGAAGCGGCGCGACCGACCCTGTACGAACAGATGCAAAAAGGTAGATATGGATGCCCGCCGGTTGGACGCGCGGAGATGATCAACTGCGGTCGTCCCCCGCCGCCGCTGCTGCGTGGCCGGCGCACGAGAGTGCTGTAAGCGACCCGCCCTTCGCCGCCGCTCGGGCTGTGCGGGCTGCCTGTGCCGGGCCATCACAGCGATGTGGTCGCCTTCGAGAGCGGCGACACGCTGCTGCTGTACACCGACGGCGTCATCGAGGCACGCTCGCCGGAGGGCGAGTTCTGTCCCCTGGCCGACCGGATGGCGTCGTTCCCCCGGGTCGGGTCCTGAGGCGCCGCTGGAGCGCCTGCGTCGCGACCTCGTCGCCCACACGGGCGGCCCGCCGGGTGACGACGCCGCGACGCTCGCCGTCGAACGCGCCTCCTCGGAGGTCATACGCCCCTGACGACCGGTGCCTCCAGATGGGGCAGGTGATGGCCGAGGCGCTCGCGCTTGGTCCGCAGATAGCTGATGTTCTCGTCGCTCGGGGGCATCAGCAGCGGGACCTGCTCGGCGACCTCGATGCCGTGCCGCCGCAGGGCCTGGCTCTTGCGCGGGTTGTTCGACATCAGCCGTACGGAGCCCACGCCGAGGTCGTGCAGGATGCCGGCCGCCACACCGTAGTCGCGGGCGTCGGCGGGCAGTCCCAGGGCCAGATTCGCCTCGACCGTGTCCAGCCCTTCCGCCTGGAGCCGCATCGCCTGGAGTTTGGCCAGCAGCCCTATTCCCCGGCCCTCGTGACCGCGGAGATAGATGAGCACCCCCCGGCCCTCCCGCGCGATGGTGTCCAGGGCCGCGGCCAGTTGGTCCCCGCAGTCGCAATGCTTGGACCCGAAGGCGTCTCCGGTCAGACACTCCGAATGCAGCCGGGTGAGCACCCCTTCAGCGGTTCCTTCCGGGTCCCCTCCCCCGACATCGCCGTACACCAGCGCCATTTGCTCATCCGCGCGACAGCGGTCCCGATAGCCGATTGCGAGAAAATCGCCGTGCACGGTGGCCAGTCGTACGTCCACCACCCGCTCGACAAGCGATGAACCAGCCCCGCCGTCGGACTTGCCAGCACTTTCCGTCATGACCAGATCGTATCCGCCAACTGCCGTGCGGTGAACGTGAAAACAGAAACGGAGCCGATCATTTCCGCGTAGCCTGATCTTCCGTGTGCCGATCGGCAACCGCAGGGCGAAGTCACGTACCGCAGGGCGAAAGGGTGGCCTGAGATGAGTGGTCCGGAAATACCGCGGGCGGCCGCCGGGCCGCTGCCGTCGGAGACCACCGCTGACATAAGGGAGCGCCGGCCCGATACCGCCGTCCTGCCCATCGGCAGTTTCGAGCAACACGGCGCGTTCCTGCCGCTGGTGACCGATACGGTCGTCGCCTGCGCGATCGGCGGGGCGGTCGCCGCCGCTTATCCGGTCCTGCTGCTGCCGCCGCTGACGATCTCCTGCTCGCACGAGCACGAACACGCCGACTGGCCGGGCACCGTGAGCATTTCGGCCACCACCCTGAGCGCCGTCGTACGGGATGTCGCCGACTCGCTCCGCAGAACCGGAATCGCGACTCTTATTCTCGTCAACGGACATGGCGGAAACTATGTCCTGCGCAACGTGGTCCAGGAATCCGCGTCGCACGGCACGCGCATGGCCCTTTTCCCCAGCTCGGCCGACTGGGCCGCCGCACGGGACAGAGCCGGTGTGCGGACATCGTCCAACAGCGATATGCACGCCGGTGAAGTGGAGACCTCCATCCTGCTGCACGAGCGTCCCGAACTGGTACGCCCCGGCTACGGGTCGGCCGATTTCCTCGCCGACGACCGGCGGCATTTGCTCACCGTCGGTATGCGGGGCTACACCGAGTCCGGTGTCATAGGCCGCCCTTCATTGGCTTCGGCGGCGAAGGGAAAGGAACTCGTCGCCGCACTCGTCGATTCCTTCGCCAGTTATTTTCCCCTGCCCGCACCGGACCCGAACCCCGGACGGGGGACCCGGTGACCGGAATGCCCGACGAGGCCGCCGCCTGGGAGCTGCTGCGCGGCATCAGGTCCGAGGCCGCCGCCGAGGCCGCCGGACTGCGGCGCGGCACGGACGGCGGGCCGCTCCGGTGGCCGGCCGCCTCGCCCGGCGCCGAGGCGCTCGCCGACCGCTATCTGCCGCTCTGCCTCGCCGGTGCGCAGGTCACGTTCGCACAGCTCGGCCAGACTCTGGACGGTTTCATCGCGACCCGCACCGGCCGTGCCGACCTCGTCACCGGCGAGGAGGACCGCGCCCATCTGCACCGGCTGCGCGCCCTGTCCGACGCGGTGGTCGTCGGTGCGGGCACGGCCGTCGCCGACGACCCCCGGCTCACCGTCCGCGCCTGCGCGGGCAGCAACCCGGTGCGGGTCGTCCTCGATCCGCACGGCCGGGTGCCCGCCGCGCGCCACGTGTTCACCGACGGGGCCGCGCCGACGCTGTGGGTCGTGGGCGAGGACGCCGGGCGGCAGACTCCGCGCGGCGACGGGGTCGAGGTGCTGGCCCTGCGCGACAGCGCCGACTTCGCGCCGCACCGGCTGGTGCGTACGCTCGCCGCGCGCGGCCTCGGCCGGGTGCTGGTCGAGGGCGGCGGCGTGACGGTCTCGCGCTTCCTGCACGAGCGGGCGCTGCGGCTGCTCTACGTGACCGTGGCTCCCGTGCTGCTCGGCGACGGGGTCCCCGGCATCCGCTTCGCGGGTCCCGAGCTGATGCGGGACGCCGTACGGCCGCGGGTGCACAGGTCCGCGCTCGGCGCCGACACTCTCTTCGAACTCGACCTGGCCGAACTCGGTCTGGCGCAACTCGATCCGGTCCGGGCCGATGCGGTTCGGGCCGATGCGGTCCGGGCCGATGCGGGGACGGCGTCGCCCCGCGAACCAGCGGGCGACGAGTACGAGGATGCCGGGCAGGCTGGTGACGAAGGCGAGCACGCCGTAGACGACGGCCACGGCCAGTCCTTGTGAGGCGCCGAGCCCCGCGGCGCCGAACGCCCAGGCGGTGACGCCTTCCCGGGGTCCCCAGCCGCCGATGTTGAGCGGCAGTGACATCGCGAGCAGGGCCAGGATGGCCAGCGGCGCCAGCTCCGCCGCCGATGCGCGCACATCGGCGACGCGGGCGGCGAGCAGGAACAGCGCGAGATGTCCGGCCACGACGACGGCGGACGAGACCAGCACCCCGGGCCAGGCGTGCCGGGCGAGCAACCCCCGCCGGGCCTCGCGCAGTTCGGACGTCAGCAGCCGGCGGCCGCGCCGCGCCGCCGCTCCGGTCCTGAGCAGTACGGCGGCGGCGACCGCCACCGCGCACAGCGCGCCGAGGACCGGCAGAACCTCCTGGGCGTGGTCGCCGACGGCCGCCCTGGCCGGGGACGGCATGAAGAGCAGGACCGGCACGGCGACAGCGACCAGCACGACCTGGCCGGCGGTCCTTTCGAGGACGACGGCCCGCACGCCACGACCGATGTCGCCGGTCCGCTGCCCGTGCCGTACCGCGCGGTGCACATCGCCGACGACCCCGCCGGGCAGTGCCGCGTTCAGGAACAGGGCCCGGTAGTAGTCGGCGACGGCGCTGCCCAGGGGCAGTTGGACGCCGAGACCGCGGGCCACCACGCACCAGCGCCAGGCGCTGAGTACGGTGGTGAGCAGCCCGAGCGCGGACGCGACGAGTAGCGTGCGGGCGTCGATCCGGCTCAGCCCGTCCAGGAAGGCGCCGGTGCCCAGCCGCCACACCAGCAGGGCGAGCAGCACAGCGCCTGCGAGCGTGCCGAGTCTGCTCCGGACGGCGCGGGAGAGCGCGCCGGGCGTCACAGGCCGCCGCCGGTCCGCCGGGGCAGTGCCAGCAGGTCGCTGTGGTGCACCACAGCCGCCAACCTGCCTGCGGAGCACGTCTCCTGACGGCGCCTCAGATAACCGTCGAGTTGCGGCGCGAGGTCCGGGCGCTGGTCCAGGGCGGCGCCGGTCCAGCCCTCCAGCCAGCGTGCTGTCAGCGCGGACTCGGCCGCGCCGAGCCGCCAGGGGCTGGGGCGGACCCGTACGGTCGCGTCCCGCAGCGTGAACGCCTCACCGGCCGCGGTGACCGCGTCGGGACCGAGCAGCGTACGGCCGTGCTCGCTGCGCCGCTGGTGGGCGTTGAACGCGTCGCCGATCTCGGCGTCCAGCGGGTCGGCCGGGGTGAGTTCGACACGTCCCGTGACGGAGAGCGCGAGCAGCGCCGGGCACCGGGCGACGGCGCAGGCCCCGGCCAGGTCGTCGATCTCGGCCCGGGTGAGCAGGTCGAGCAGGGCCGAGGCCGTGACCAGCGAGGTCCCGGCGAGGTCGGCCGCGGTCAGGCCCGCGATGTCGCCCTGCCGGGTCTCGGCGGTGACCCTGCTGCCGTCGGCGGCCGTCGCCGGCATCCGGGCGGCGGCCAGGGCCAGCAGATCCGGGTCGCGGTCGTGCAGGATCCAGTGCTGGGGGCCGGTCAGCCGGGGGGCGAGCCAGCGGGCCAGGGATCCGGTGCCGCAGCCGAGATCGCGGATCACCCAGCCGCCGGCCGGGCGCGGCGCGCCCGCGAGGTAGTGGCGCAGCGGGTCGAGGAGTTCGACGGCTCGGGCCGCGGCGTCGGCCCGCTCCCGCAGGTCCAGCCACTGCGCGGGGTAGCGGGGCAGATCGGCCGTGCTCACACGGTCCTCCAGGGTTCGGGGCTGTGCTGGTCCAACGGTCCGGGCCGTACGTGGAGTTGTTCCAGTACGCGGGCCAGGTGCCGGGTGGTCGTGCGCCAGTCGGCCAGGGCCTCGCGCCGCCGCCGCGCCGCGTCCTGCCAGCGGTGGCGTACGGCGGGGTCGGTGAGCCAGTCGCGCAGGGCGGCGGTGAGGGCCGCCGGGTCCTGGGCGGGTACGAGGGCGCCGGGGACCGCGCCGCCGGGCGCCCGTCCGACGGCTTCGGGGAGTCCGCCGACGGCGGTCGCCAGGACGGGCACCCCGCGCGCGAGGGCTTCGGTCACCGCCATGCCGTACGTCTCGGCGTACGAGGCGAGCACCAGCAGATCGGCGGCGGCGTAACTGGCGTGCAGGTCGGGGCCGGACCGCGGTCCCGCGAGCCGTACCCGGCCGGTGAGCCCCGCTGCCGCGATCGTCTCGCGCAGCCGCGCGACGTATCCGGGGTCCTGGGTCAGGGGCCCGACGCAGACGCAGCTCCAGGGGAGTTCGGCGAGATCGGCCAGCGCCTCGACCAGCCGCATCTGTCCTTTGCGCGGGGTGACGGACGCGGCGCAGAGCAGCAGCGGCGCTTCTTCGCTGCCTGCGGCCAGTGGGTGGAGGTCGGCGCCGGGAACGGCGACGTGGACCCGGCCCGGGTCGAGACTGTGGTGGTCGATAAGCCGGCCCGCCGCCCAGTGGCTGGTCGCGACGACCGCGGGCACCGCCAGCAGCACCGCGCGTTCCGCGGCGTCCAACTCGGCGGCCAGTGCGGGGCTGAGCCCCGTTTCGTCGGCCAGCGGGAGGTGGACGAGGACGGCGAGCCGCAGCCGGGCCGCCTCGGGGACGATGATCTCGGGGGCCGCGCAGGCGACGATGCCGTCCAGGAGGACGACCGTACCGTCCGGCAACCGGCTTAGGGTGCGGGCCAGTTCGGCGCGGTCGGCGGCTGCGGGCCGGGGCCAGCTCCCCGCGACGGCGTGCTCGTCGACCTGCCAGCCGGCGCCGGGCAGCCCACCGCACACCCGGCGGTCGTAGGTGTTCCCGCCGCTCGGCCTCGCCGGATCGTCGATGCCGGCCGGCAGCACCACACTCACCCGGCGGGCCGGTGCGACAGCGTCGTTCACAGGTCGCGCTCGTAACTGGCCCAGGCGATATGCGATTCGTGCAGGGTGACGGTGATTCCGGCCAGCCCCCTGGCGCCTTCGCCGAGGGCGCCCGCGTGCACCCGGTCGGCGAGCCGGTCGGCGATGACCTTGGCGAGGAATTCCGTGCTGGTGTTGATCCCCGCGAACTCGGCTTCGTCGTCGAGATTGCGGTAGCTGAACTCACCGACGACCTTGCCCAGTTCGCTGGTCGCGAGGCCGATGTCGACGACGATGTTGTCGGCGTCCAGCTCGGCGCGCCGGAAGGTGGCGTCGACCAGGAAGGTCGCTCCGTGCAGTCGCTGGGCGGGGCCGAAGACCTCGCCGTGGAAGCTGTGCGCGATCATGAGGTGCTCGCGGACGGTGATGCTGAACAACGGATGATCCTCCAGGTCCGGCGAGACTGGCCCGGGTGCGGGCATGGTGTAGTACGGCCGGTACGCACCACGTGTTCACGGTTCACGGGTTCAGATTGGCGCGGGGGCGCATCCCGGGTCACTCCGGGGCGTAGCGGACCCGGTGCGAGAGGCCCGGCAGCTCGCCCGCCGCCATTCTGGCCAGTACCTCAGGCAGTTCGTCGAAGGCGCATTCGCCGCTGATCAGGGCGTCGAGCGCCGGGTCGGCGAGCAGGTCGAGGGCGAGCGCCAGCCGGTCGGCGAAGGTCCGGCCCGCGCGTCTGGCCGGGGAGACCATCCCGACCTGGCTGCTGCGCAGCACGAGCCGGCCGGAGTGGAACGCCTCGCCCAGCGGCACGCTGATCCGCCGGTCGCCGTACCAGCTCAGTTCGAGCACGGTGCCTTCGGGGGCGAGGAGTTCGAGTGCGCGCGCCAGTCCCTCCTCGGTGGCGCTGGCGTGCACCACCAGGTCGCAGTCGCCCAAGGCGTCGCCGGGCAGGGCGAATTCGACGCCGAGCGCGTGGGCGACGGCGGCCCGCGCCGGGTCGCTGTCGATCAACTGGACGCGCACGGCGGGGAACCGGGCCAGCAGCGCGGCCACGGAACAGCCGATCATGCCGGCGCCGACGACGGCGATCCGGTCGCCGATCAGCGGCGCCGCGTCCCACAGCGCGTTCACCGCGGTCTCCAGCGTGCCGGCCAGCACGGCGCGCGCGGCGGGCACGGTGTCCGGCACGGGCGTCACGGCGCTCGCGGGCACGACGTAGCGGGTCTGGTGCGGGTAGAGGCAGAAGACCGTACGGCCGACGAGGTCCGCCGGGCCCTCCTCGACCAGGCCCACGTTGAGGTAGCCGTACTTGACCGGCCCGGGGAACTCGCCGTCCTGGAACGGCGCCCGCATCGCGGTGTGCTGGCCGGCGGGCACGCCGCCACGGAAGACCAGGGTCTCCGTGCCCCGGCTGACACCGGAGTACAGCGTGCGTACGACGACATCGCCTGCGGCGGGCTCCGGCAGCGGCACCTCTCTGATCTCCCCCTGACCGGGAGAGCGGAGCCAGAACGCTCGGGCGGCGCGGTTCATCAAAGTCCTCCTGAACGCTCGGGCAACGGTGCACGTAGTTGAGCGGGGACAGGCCGCGATCACGGTACGCGGCGCCCATCGACTCGGCCAGACGGCCGGGGGGTGAACGGTGGACTCACACATATCGGCTCGACCGCACGTGGCGTACGGGCAAAGACCGTTGGGTCTGGTGACGGCGGCAGGACTGGGCGCGCAGATTCTTGTGCTCCTGCTCTTGGGCACGGCGGCCGGGCTCGGCCTCGCCGGCTGGCTGGCGGGCGCGGCCGTCGGGGCGGGCACCTGCGCCGTGCTGAGCCGGGCGCTGTACCGGTCGTGGCCGGGGCGGACCACGGCGTTCGGTCCGGCCAACGGCGTCACCCTGGCCCGCGCGACGCTCGTCGGCGGTGTGACGGCGCTGATCGCCGACTCCTTCCCCGGCCGGCCGCCGGTTCCCCTGATGGCGGGGATCACCGCGCTGGCGCTGCTGCTCGACGCGGTGGACGGCCAGGTGGCCCGGCGTACGGGCACGGCGTCCGCGCTCGGGGCGCGGTTCGACATGGAGGTCGACGCCTTCCTCATTCTCGTGCTCAGCGTCCTCGTCGCCGCCCACCTGGGCGCGTGGGTGCTGCTGATCGGCGCCATGCGGTACGCCTTCGTCGCCGCGGCCCGGGTGCTGCCCTGGCTGCACGGGCCGCTGCCGCCGAGCGTGGCCCGCAAGACGGTGGCGGCGCTCCAGGGGATCATGCTGCTCGCGGCGGCCACGGGACTGCTCCCCCGGCTGCCGGCCGTGCTGCTGGTCGGCCTGGCGCTGACACTGCTGACCTGGTCCTTCGCCCGTGACATCAGGTGGTTGTGGCGGGTCAGGATCGGGCGCGGTGTGTCCGAGGAGTCCGCGGGAGCGGCCGTATACGCTCGCCGGTGACCTGATGTCCCGCGCCCGCGGGGACGGACGAAGGAGCGCGCATGCTGCCCTGGGGCACCGAACTGGCCGGACGGATCGATCAGCGCGTGATCAGCAGCGAGCTGCTGCGCGGCAATCCGCTCGGGGACCCTTCGGAGCGCCCGCTGCACGTGTATCTGCCGCCCGGCTACGACGACGAGCCGGGGCGCCGCTATCCGAGTGTCTACGTCATCCAGGGCTACACCGGCCATCTCGGCATGTGGTACAACCGCACGCCGTTCCGGCAGCCGTTCCCCGAGACCGCCGACGCGCTGTTCGCCGCCGGCACCCCGCCGGTGGTCGTGGTCTTCGTGGACGCCTGGACGACGTACGGCGGCAGCCAGTTCCTGGACTCGCCGGGCACCGGCCGCTACCACTCGTACCTGTGCGACGAGGTCGTGCCGTACGTGGACGCCCACTACCGCACACTGGACAGCAGCGACCACCGGGCCATCTCCGGTAAGTCCAGCGGCGGTTACGGCGCGATGATCACGCCGATGCTCCGGCCCGACCTGTTCGGCGCGCTGGCCACGCACGCCGGGGACGCGCTGTACGAGTACTGCTACGCGGCCGAGTTCCCTGCGGCCGTGCGCGCGCTGCGGGCCTGGGACGGGGACATCTTCCGCTGGTGGGAGGAGTTCCGGGCGCACCCCGTCCCCGGCAGGCCGGGCGACGAGGCGCTGCTGACGGTCCTGGGCGTCGCCGCCTGCTACTCCGCCGCCGACGACGGGACACCGCTGCTGCCGTTCGAACCGCACACGGGCCGGCTGGTCCCCGACGTCTGGCAGCGGTGGCTCGACCTTGACCCGGTGCGGATGGTCCCCGAACGCGCTGAGGCGGTCGCCGCGCTGCGCGCGGTCTGGATCGACGCGGGCACCCGCGACGAGTACTTCCTCGACGTCGGCGCCCAGGCGTTCCACGGCGCGGTACGCGCGGCGGGGCTGCCCGAGGAGTCCGTGCACTTCGAGCTGTTCGACGCGGGCCACGGCGGGATCGACTACCGCTACCCGAAGGCCCTGGACTGGCTCGCCCGCCGCATCCAGCCCTGACACAGCGGCAGTTCACCTATCCTGCGCACCATGGGCGACTTCTTTCAGACCGTGGTCGATGTGGAGGCGACGCCGGAGGAGGCCGGTGAACTCGCGGCCAGGATCATCGACGTACTCGTACGGCGCGGCGTGCTCGCCCGCGAACAGACGTCCGACGGGGTGTACAGCTTCGGCGCCGACGCCGGGCATCTGCCGGGACCGGGCTGGGCTTCGGCGGTGTCGGATCCGTCCTGGGAGCCGGGCCCCGTGGCGGTGCTCGTCGGCCGAGGGTGGTTCTGCGGCGGCCAGGGGTCGTCCGAGGCCGAGGCCGCGACCTGTCCGCGCTGCGGGCAGGAGACCCGGTTCATCGACTTCGAGAACATGGTCTTCGAGACGGACGAGGAGGCGTGGGCCCCCTTCGCACGCGGCATCGAGACCTGGCGGACGACGGGGCGGGGCAGCGTCGGCTGCCCCGCCTGTGGCGTGGAGGTCCCGGTGACCGCGTGGTCGTGGGGAACCGGCTTCGCCCTCGGGTGCCTCGCCCTCGACTTCTGGAACTGGCCCGAACTGCGGCCCGGCTTCCTCGCCGACCTGCGGCGGGAGCTGGCTCACGACGTCGATGTGGTCAGCGGAAAGTTCTGAACGAGCGGTCGGTCATCTCCGGTGCGCTCCTTCTCGGTTCACTGGATGTGCTGGTGGGGGTCGGTGTCCCAGAGCCGGGTGGTGTGCGCGTCCACGAGGGCGCCGACGCGCATGACCGCCTCGGCCGCCGGCATCGCGTCCAGTCGGCGGCCGTCCCGCAGCCGCAGGGCGACCAGGTCGTCGGCGGCTTCCCCGGCGCCGATCACCGCCTGGTACGGCACCAGTCTGGCAGCCCGGACCCGGGCGCCCAGGGTGCCCTGCTCGGGTCCTGCGAGCCGCGCCCGCAGCCCTCGGCCGGCGCAGCGGCGGACGAACTCGGCCGCCCGGTCGAGCTGGTCGCCGGTGACGGGCAGGACCGCGAGCTGGGTGGGGGCGAGCCAGCCGGGGAAGGCGCCGCCGTGCTGCTCGACGAGATGCGCGACGGCCCGCTCCACGCTGCCCACGACACTGCGGTGGATCATGACGGGCCGGTGTCGGCCGCCGTCCGCGCCGATGTAGCGCAGGCCGAATCGCTCAGGCTGGTGGAAGTCGACCTGGACGGTGGACAGGGTGGTCTCGCGGCCCGCGCCGTCGGCGATCTGCACGTCGATCTTCGGGCCGTAGAACGCCGCCTCGCCCTCCGCCGCCTCGTACGACACACCTGACCGGTCGAGTACGCCGGTCAGCAGCGCGGTGGCCCTCTCCCACAGGGCGGGGTCGGCGACGTACTTCCCCGAGGGGCCCGGCAGGGACAGCCGGAAGCGGGCCGGGCGGATGCCGAGCGCCGCGTACGCCTGGCGGATCAGCCCGAGGGCCGCGGCCGCTTCGTCTGCTGCCTGGTCGAGGGTGCAGAAGACATGCGCGTCGTTGAGCTGGATCGCCCGTACGCGGCTGAGCCCGCCGAGCACCCCCGACAGCTCGGCGCGGTACATGCCGCCCAGCTCGGCCATCCGCAGGGGCAGTTCGCGGTAGCTGCGGGCACGGGAGCGGTAGATCAGCGCGTGGTGCGGGCACAGGCTCGGCCGCAGGACGACCTGCTCCCCGCCGACCTCCATCGGCGGGAACATGTCGTCGCTGTAGTGCGACCAGTGGCCGGAGATCTCGTAGAGTTCCCGCTTCCCCAGCACGGGTGAGTACACGTGCTGGTAGCCGGCGAGCCGTTCGGCGCCCCGGATGTACTCCTCCAGGGTGTGCCGCACGGTCGCGCCGTCGGGCAGCCAGTACGGCAGCCCGGCGCCCATCAGGGGGTCGGTGTCGAACAGAGCCAGCTCGCGGCCGAGCTTGCGGTGGTCGTGCATGGTGGTCTCCTCGCGGACGGAGGGCGAGTGGACCGCACGGCGAAGCCCCGGGGCACTCGCCCCGGGGCTTCGAACTGGGTCAGCAGTCAGCGCGCCGGGACACTCTCCGGCGTCGTCGTCATGGCGGCACGCTTCATGACCAGCACGCTAGCAGACCCCTCACCACCCGAACGGGTGATTAACAGCGCCGCAATGCGCGCACGTGTTCGCCTCGCGAAGATGGGTAGCTGCGGAAACGATTGACCGAAGGGGCATGTGAGGCAGGCCCGGCAGCTCGGCGGGCATGAGAAGGGACGGACACTGTGGCACGACCCAGGATCCTCGTGGTGGGCGCCGGCTTCGCGGGGGTGGAGTGTGTACGCCGTCTTGAGCGCACCCTCGCCCCGGGCGAGGCCGAGGTGTGCTTGGTGACGCCCTTCTCGTACCAGCTCTACCTGCCGCTGCTGCCCCAGGTCGCCGCTGGCGTGCTCACGCCGCAGTCCGTCGCCGTCTCGCTGCGCCGCAGCAGCAGGCACCGTACGAGGATCGTGCCGGGCGGCGCCGTGGGTGTCGACCCGAAGGCCAAAGTGTGTGTGGTCCGCGACATCACAGGTGAGCTGGTCAACGAGTCGTACGACTATCTCGTGCTCACCCCGGGCAGCATCACCCGGACCTTCGACATCCCCGGTCTGGTGGACAACGCGCGCGGGATGAAGACGCTGGCGGAGGCCGCCTACATCCGGGACCATGTGATCGCACAGCTCGACCTGGCGGACGCCAGCCAGGACGAGGCCGAGCGGGCCTCGCGGCTGCAGTTCGTGGTGGTCGGCGGCGGGTACGCGGGTACGGAGACCGCCGCCTGCCTCCAGCGGCTCACGATGAACGCCGCCAAGAGGTATCCGCGGCTGGATCCGAAGCTGATCAAGTGGCATCTCATCGACATCGCGCCGAAGCTGATGCCGGAGCTGGGCGACAAGCTCGGCCGCAGCGCGCTGGAGATCCTGCGCAAGCGCGGCATCGAGGTGTCGCTCGGCGTGTCCGTCGCCAAGGCGGCGCCGGAGGAAGTGACGTTCACCGACGGGCGGGTGCTGCCCTGCCGCACCCTGATCTGGACGGCGGGCGTCGCGGCGAGCCCGCTGATCGCGACGCTGGACGCGGAGACAGCGCGCGGACGCCTCGTCGTCACGCCCGAGTTGAGCGTGCCGGGCGCCAACGGCGTCTTCGCGCTGGGTGACGCCGCCGCCGTACCCGATCTGACCAAGGGCGACGACGCCGTGTGCCCGCCGACCGCACAGCACGCCCAGCGGCAGGGGCGCACGATCGCCGAGAACATCCTCGCCTCCCTGCGGGGCGGCCGGTTGACGCCGTACAAGCACAAGGATCTGGGGCTCGTGGTGGACCTCGGCGGGGCGGACGCGGTGTCCAAGCCGCTCGGTATCGAGCTGCGCGGTCTGCCCGCGCAGGCCGTGGCACGCGGTTACCACTGGTCGGCGCTGCGCACCAATGTCGCCAAGACCCGGGTGCTCACCAACTGGATGCTCAACGCGGTGGCGGGCGACGACTTCGTACGGACCGGCTTCCAGGCGCAGAAGGCCGCCACCCTGCACGACTTCGAGTACACGAACGCCTATCTGACGCCGGATCAGGTACGGGAGCACACCGCTTCGCTCGCGGCCCGGAGCTGACGGCCGGCACCGGCAGCCGGCGCGACTCGGCACTGCCGGGCGCTCGTGGCGGCCCTTCCGAACCGTCGTTCCTGACGATCAGGACACGAATCGGCACCTGCCTGGCCCGCCGCTTCTTAGTTAGTCTAGCCTTACCTAAGTTCGCTCCCGTGTCGTGGGGGCGGTGAGGCGGCCCGGAGGAGTGCGGTGGGGGTTGGGGGTCCGTCAGGACGGGACGTCCTGCGCGGTGCGATCAGGGGTCAGCGGCGCGATGTGGCGCTCGGGACAGCCCTCGGCGCCGGGCACCAGGCCGGCGAGGCGCTGGTCCCCGTGCTGATCGGGCTCGTCATCGACCAGGCCGTGGCGCGCGGCGACACCGGCGCGCTGGTGGGGCTGCTCGCCGTGCTGGCCGTCGTCTACGTGGGGCTCTCCTACAGCTTCCGGTACGGCGCGCGGGCCGGCGAGCGCGCCGCCGAAGTGGCGGCCCACCGGCTGCGGACCGAGTTGGTACGCCGGGTCCTGCACCCGGGAGGCGGGGCGGACAGCGGGCGGCTGCCCGGCGCGCTCGCCAACATCGCGACCGAGGACGCCAAGCGGGTCGGCGCCGTCAACATGGCCGTGATGACCGGCCTTTCGGCCCTCACCGGGCTCCTGGTCAGCGCCGTCGTGCTGCTGCGGATCTCCGCGCCGCTCGGCGCCGTCGTGCTGCTGGGCACTCCCCTGCTGCTGTGGCTGGGCCATCTGCTGAGCAAGCCGCTGGAGCGGCGCAGCGAGGCCGAACAGGAGCGCGCGGCGCACGCGTCGGGGGTCGCGGCCGATCTCGTCGCGGGACTGCGGATCCTCAAGGGCATCGGCGCCGAGTCGGCGGCCGTCACCCGCTACCGGCACACCAGCCGGCTCTCGCTGTCCGCCACGCTGCGCGCGGCGCGGGCGGAGTCCTGGCAGAACGGCATGGTGCTCACCCTGACGGGGGTCTTCATCGGGGTCGTGGCGCTCGTCGGCGGACGTCTCACCGCCGAGGGCGAGATGAGCCTCGGCCAGCTCGTCTCGGCCGTCGGACTCGCCCTGTTCCTGCTCGGGCCGCTGTCCGAATTCTCCTGGGTGAACGCGGAGTTCGCGCAAGGGCGGGCGTCCGCAGCCCGCCTCGCCGAAGTGCTGGCCGCCGCACCCGACGTCCTTCCCGGATCCGGTACGCCCGCCCTGCCGGTCGGCGGAGCCGTACGGCTGCGGCACGTCTCGTACGGGACCCTGCGCGGCCTCGATCTCACCGTCGCGGCAGGCGAGTTGGTCGGTGTGGTCACCACCGACCCGGCCGACGCGACGGCGCTGCTGCGTGTGCTGGCCCGGCGGAGCGATCCGGTCGACGGCTCGGCCGAGTTGGACGGGGTCGCGCTGACGACACTCGACCCGGCCGACGTCCGTACGTCGATCCTGGTCGCGGAGCACGACGCGGACCTGTTCGAGGGCAGCCTCACCGCCAATGTGTCCGCAGCGGCGCCCGCGGGCGCGGACATCGGGCGGGCGATGGCGGCGTCCGGCGCCGACGAGGTCGCCCGAACCCTGCCGCAGGGCGGCGACACGGTGGTGACCGCGCGGGGCCGTTCGCTGTCGGGCGGCCAGCGTCAGCGTGTCGCGCTGGCGCGCGCCCTGGCCGCCGACCCGCCGGTGCTCGTGGTGCACGACCCGGCGACCGCCGTCGACCCGGTCACCGAGGCGGCGATGGCCGCCGGGATCCGGGAGACGCGCCGGGGCAGGACCACTCTCCTGGTGACCACGAGCCCCGCGCTGCTGGCGGTCACGGACCGGGTGGTGCTGGTGGCGGACGGCCGGGTCGTGGACACGGCGCCGCACGGTCAGCTCGTGGAGCGCCACCTCAGCTACCGTACGGCGGTGCTTTCATGACGGTCGGTCAGCAGGACGGTCAGCAGGACGCCGCCCCGGCGCGGGAGTTGCTGCCCACCGCGAGCGGCGCCGAGACCCGAGCGGCGGTGGCCGCGCTGCTGCGACCGCGCCGAGCACTCGCGCTGGCCGGGTTCGCCGCGATGGTCGCCGCGACGGCGGTCGGTCTGCTCACCCAGCCGCTGCTCGGCCGTATCGTCGACCTGGCCGCCGACCGGCGGCCGGCCGGCCTGATCACCCTGCCGGTCGTCCTGCTGATGGCTGTCGCCGTCGTCCAGGGCCTCACCACCGGGCTCGGGTTGTCCCTCATGTCCCGGCTCGGCGAGAGCGTACTGGCCCAGTTGCGCGAGCGGTTCGTCGAGCGGGCGCTGGGACTGCCGCTCGAACGGGTGGAGCGGGCGGGCTCGGGCGACCTGACGGCGCGGGTCACCGGCGATGTGTCACTGATCGCCGACGCGGTGCGCAACGCGCTTCCTGAGCTGGCCCGTTCACTGCTGGCCATCGTGCTCACGCTGGGCGCACTGGCGCTGCTCGACTGGCGGTTCCTGCTCGCCGCGCTCATCGCCGTACCCGTCCAGCTCTACACGGCGCGCTGGTACGTGCGCAACGCCGTGCCGATCTACGCGGAGCAGCGCGTCGCCACCGGCGCGCGGCAGCAGCAACTGCTCGACACCATCGGCGGCAGCGCGACCGTACGGGCGTTCCGGCTGGAGAAGGAGCACACGGAGCGGGTGACGGCGCGCTCCTGGTCGGCCGTCGAACTGACCATGCGCGGTGTGCGGCTCGTCCTGCGCTTCTACAGCAGGCTGCATGTCGCCGAGTTCGTCGGTCTCACGGCCGTCCTGGTCACCGGGTTCCTGCTGGTGCGTGACGGAAGCGCCTCGATCGGTACGGCGACGGCCGCCGCGCTCTACTTCCACAGCCTGTTCACGCCGGTCAACTCGGCGCTGGCGCTGCTCGACGACGCCCAGTCGGCGGGCGCGGGCCTCGCCCGGCTGGTCGGCGTCGCCGCGCTGCCGCTGCCCCCGCAGCCGGAGCAACCGCCGGTGCCGCGCGACGCTTCGGTGACGGTGTCCGGTGTCAGCCACGCCTACCAGCCGGGCCACCAGGTGCTCTCCGACGTCGACCTGACCCTGCGCCCCGGCGAGCGGGTCGCGCTGGTGGGGGCGAGCGGCGCGGGCAAGACCACGCTGGCGAAGCTCGTCGCCGGTATCCACGGGCCGGCCTCAGGGACCGTACGGCTCGGCGGCGTCGACCTGGCCGAACTCGGCCCGGCCGCCACCAGCCGGTCGGTCGCGCTGATCACGCAGGAGGTCCATGTCTTCGCCGGGACGCTCGCCGACGATCTGCTGCTGGCCAGGCCGGGCGCGAGCGAGCCGGAACTGCGGGACGCGCTGGCGCAGGTCGACGCGCTCGGCTGGGCGGACGCCCTGCCCGGCGCCCTGGCCACCGTGGTCGGTGACGGCGGGCACCGGCTCAGCAGCGCCCAGACCCAGCAACTCGCCCTCGCCCGGCTGATCCTCGCCGACCCGCCGGTCGCGGTGCTGGACGAGGCGACGGCGGAGGCGGGCAGCGCGGGCGCCCGGGTGCTGGAGAAGGCCGCCGACCGCGCCGTGGACGGCCGTACCGCGCTCGTCGTCGCCCACCGGCTCACCCAGGCGGCGAGCGCCGACCGCATCGTCGTCATGGACGCGGGACGCGTCGTGGAGTCCGGCACGCACGACGAACTCCGGGCAGCCGGGGGACGCTACGCCGCCCTCTGGGCAGCGTGGTCCGACACCCGCGGGGGCCGCGGCCTCTGACACCCACCGAACACACCGCGCACGGACGCACAGACCGAAGCGGCACACCGAACCGACAGCACGCCGACCCACCGCACCCGACCCACCGCATTCCCAACCGACACACACCGAACCGACACCCGTCATCATCACCCACCGAACCGAAGGAACCCCCGATGGCCCGCTCCCTCAGAGGCCCCAGGCTCGCCGCGGCGCTCGCCTCCGTACTCCTGCTCCTCGGCACCGTCGCCGGCTGCGGGGGTGACTCCGGGGACGACGAGCAGGCCGGGTCCGCCGCGAGCGCCCCGGCCAGCTCCGCCGACTCCGCCTATCCCGTCACGATCGAGCACAAGTACGGCAGCACGACCGTCAAGTCCGAGCCCAAGCGGATCGTGACGGTCGGCTTCACCGACCAGGACGCCGTGCTCGCGCTCGGCAAGGTGCCGGTCGGCACCACCGAGTGGCTCGGCGCCTACAAGGGCGCGATAGGCCCCTGGGCCGCGGACAAGCTCGGCGGCGCCCCCGTGCCGACCGTACTGAAGGACACCGGCACCGGGCCGCAGATCGAGAAGGTGGCGGCGCTCAAGCCGGACCTGATCGTCGCGCTGTACTCGGGGCTCACCAAGGAGCAGTACACCACCCTGTCCAAGTTCGCCCCCGTCCTCGCGCAGCCCAAGGCGTACAACGACTACGGCGTTCCGTGGCAGGAGGTGACCAAGACCGTCGGCAAGGCGCTCGGCAAGAGCGCGGAGGCGGCCAAGCTCGTCGAGGGGGTCAACGCCGACTTCGCCGCCGCCGAGAAGGCCAACCCCGCGTTCAAGGGCGCGACCGCGCTGATGGCGACGCCGTACGAGGGCATGTTCGTCTACGGCAGCCAGGACGCGCGTTCGCGGATTCTGAGCGGCCTCGGCTTCGCGCTGCCGACCGGTCTTGACAAGGCGATCGGTGACCAGTTCGGCGCCAACATCAGCAAGGAGCGCACCGACCTGCTCGACCAGGACGCCATCGTCTGGATCGTGGGCGACACCGCGAAGGACCCGGTGAAGCTGCACGACGACCCGTCGTACGGCGATCTGAACGTGGTGAAGCAGGGCCGCGAGGTCTTCGTCAAGGAGACCGGCGACTACGGCAACGCGGTGTCGATGTCGACCGTGCTGAGCCTGCCGTACGTGCTCGACCGGCTGGTCCCGCAGCTCGCGGCCGCCGTCGACGGCAAGCCCGCGACCGAGGTGGCGCAGCCCGCCTCCTGAACGGGCCGTCTCTGAGACGGCGTTGACACGAAAGCGCCGTTGGTACGAAGGACCGCCGACGACACGAAGGAGCCGGGCAGCGAGGTGACTCGCTGCCCGGCTCCTTCGCTGTGCCGTACGGGCCGCGCCGGGCCTCAGCCCTCCATCGACCGGACGAGGCTGTGGGGCCGCATGTCCGTCCAGTTGGCCTCGATGTGGTCCAGGCACGACTGCCGGTTCGTCGGGCCGTGGGTGACGCGCCAGCCGGCCGGTACCTCGGCGAAGTCGGGCCAGAGGCTGTGCTGGCCCTCGTCGTTGACCAGCACGGAGTAGACGCCGTCGGGGTTCTCGAACGGGTTGCTCATCGCGGTTTCTCCTCTGTACGTGCGTGTGGGTGCGCGGGTGTGTGTGAGTGTGTGTGAGTGTGTGAGTGTGTGCGGCGGATAGCTGGGGCGGGTGGTCTGCGGTTACCGCGCCTGGGCGTGGTCCACGAGCGCGCGCAGCGCCGTGAACCACGTTTCGGCCAGGTCCTGTACGGCGTCCTCGGAGAGCACCCCGTCCGGCCACGACCAGTGGGCGGCGAGCACGGGCCCGTCCGCCCTGTCCTCGGTGACGACGTTGATGCTCAGGGCGTGTCCTTCGCGCATCGCCGGCTCGGGGCCGATGTCGGCGTCGTCCTCCTCGGGTGCGTACGACCAGTCGGTGGCCTCCGGGATCCCGAAGCGGCCCAGGTAGTTGAACTCGATCTGCGGGCTGTCGGCTGCGGCGAGCACCGGCGCCGTACGGGGGTTGAGATACCGGAGCAGACCGTAGCCGAGGCCGCCGGACGGCAGCGCGGCGAGATGCGCCTTGACGTTCGCGAGGGCGTGTCCGGCCGAAGGGCCGCCGGACAGCGCGTCGGTGAGATCGACGGCGCCGGGGTCGAGCCGTACCGGGAAGACGCTGGTGAACCAGCCGACGGTACGGGACAGATCGGCGTCGTCGGCCACGTCCTGGGAGCGGCCGTGGCTCTCCACGTCGACGAGTACGGCGCTGGGCGCGGTGTCGCCGTGCCGGGTCCGCCAGTCCGCGACCGCGAGGCCGAGGCCGGTGAGCAGCACGTCGTTGACGTCCGCGCCGAGCGCCGCGGGGACGGCCGACAGCAGCGGGCCCGTCCGGTCGGCGTCCAGCCGCAGCGCCAACTCCCGTACGGTGCTTGCCGTGTCGACCTCCGGGTCGAGCGGCCGGGTGAGCGGGAGCGGTTCGACGCCGGCCAGCACGCCGGTCCACAGGGGCAGTTCGGCTTCCCGCGCCGGAGCGAGGGCCTGGTCGGCGAGCAGCCGCGACCATCGGGCGAACGACGTCTCGACGGGGGCGAGTTCGGGTGTGCGGCCGGCTTCGACGTCCTGCCAGGCCGCGGCCAGGTCGGGCAGCAGGATCCGCCAGGAGACACCGTCCACGACCAGGTGGTGCGCCATCAGCAGCAGCCGTCCCGGCCGGTCTCCCGCGTCGAACCAGACGGCCTTGACGACGTCGCCCGCCTCGGGGTCCAGCTCCGAACGGGCGGCCCGCGCACGTTCGGCGACCGCCTCGCGCAGTGCGGCGGCGTCGAGTCCCGTCACGTCGGCGCGTTCGATCCAGGTGCCGGTGTCGACCGTCCCCGCCGCCGGGACGTCGAGGGTCCACTCGCTCACGGTCCGTACGAGCCGGGCCCTGAGCAGGTCGTGCCGGTCGGCCAGCGCCCGCAGCACGGCGGCGAGCTTGGGCCGGTCGAGCGCGGCCGGGGTCTGCACCAGCGCCGCCTGGTGGTAGCCCTGGAAGGGGCCGCCGAGTTCGCGCAGCCAGTGCATGACCGGGGTCAGCGGGATGCTGCCGGTGCCGTCGTCCGGTGTGCGTGCCGCCCCCGTCAGGTCGGCGGGTGTGCCGGCGACGGCGGCGAGCGCGGCCACCGTACGGTGCCGGAACACCAGCCTCGGGGTGATCCGGATGCCCGCTGCCCGCGCCCTGCTGACCAGTTGCATGGCGACGATGCTGTCGCCGCCGAGCGTGAAGAAGTCGTCGTCGACCCCGACCTGCGGCAGTCCGAGGACGTCGGCGACGACCTCGCTCAGCCGCTTCTCCAGGTCGGTGCGCGGTGCCCGGCCTGTGGAGGCGGCGGTGAAGTCGGGGGCGGGCAGGGCCTTCCGGTCGAGTTTGCCGTTGGCGAGCGACGGGAGCCGGTCCAGCAGGACGACCGCCGCGGGGACCATGTAGTCGGGGAGCAGCGCGGCGACATGGCCGCGCAGCTCGGCGGGGTCCGGCGCGTGCCCGGCGGCGGGCTGGACGTACGCCACGAGCTGGGTGCGCGGGCCGTCCTGACGGGCCGTCACCACGACCTGCCCGGTGTCGCTCCGGTCGGCGAGTACGGCCTCGATCTCGGCCGGTTCGATACGGAAGCCGCGGATCTTGACCTGGTCGTCGGCCCTGCCGAGGTAGTCGATGCGTCCGTCGGCCGTCCAGCGTGCCAGGTCGCCGGTCCGGTAGAGCCGGGATCCGGGCGGCCCGAACGGGTCGGCGACGAACCGCTCGGCCGTCAGTGCGGGCCGGCCGAGATAGCCGCGCGCCAGTCCGCCGCCTGCCAGGTACAGCTCGCCGGTCACGCCGGGCGGTACGGGGAGGAGGGCGTCGTCGAGGACGTAGGCGCGGGTGCCGGCCACCGGCCGTCCGACGAGGGGCCGTTCGCTGTCGCGTACCCGTGCGACGAGGGCGTCGACGGTCGACTCCGTCGGACCGTACAGGTTGTACGCCTCGGTGCCGCGCAGCCCGCCGAGCCGGTCCCACAGCGCCTGCGGTACGGCTTCCCCGCCGACGCCGACCACGGCGAGCGGGCAGGTGTCGCCCTGGACGAGGCCGGTCTCCGCCATCTGGGCGAAGAAGGACGGTGTCACTTCGAGGAAGTCGAAGCCGTGCTCGACCACGGCCGCCGCCAGCAGTTCGGGGTCGCGGCGGGTCTCCTCGGAGACCACATGGACGCAGTGGCCGTCCAGCAGCCACAACTGGGGCTGCCAGGAGGCGTCGAAGGAGAAGGACCAGGCGTGCCCGGCCCGCAGATGGCGCCGTCCGGTGGCGGCCACCGCCGGTTCGTACAGGGTCGCGCGGTGGCTGTGGAAGAGGTTGCCGACGGTCTCGTGCGTGACGACGACGCCCTTGGGCCGTCCGGTGGAGCCGGACGTGTAGATCACATAGGCCGGGTGGCGCGGTTCGAGCGCGGCCGTGCGGTCGGCGTCGGTGAGGTCGGTGGCGTCCTGCGCGGCGAGCCTGGCGAGGGTGTCCGGGTCGTCCGTCAGCAGCACCGGCACAACGGCGGTACCGGGCGGTGCGCCGGGGAGCGCGCCGGCGAGTTCCCGGGTGGTGAGCACGGCGACCGGCCGGGCCTCCGCCAGGATCTCGGCGGTGCGCGCGGGCGGTGTGTCGGGGTCGAGCGGCAGATAGGCGGCGCCCGTCTTCTGCACGGCGAGGATGGCCAGCAGCGTTCTGGCCGTACGGGGCAGCGCCAGGGCGACGATCCGCTCGGGGCCTGCCCCGTACCCGACGAGCAGCCGGGCGAGCCGGTTGGCCTCGGCGTCGAGTTGGGCGTAGCTGAGTGCCAGCCCGTCGGACGCGACCGCCGGGGCCTCGGGCGACCTGCGGACCTGCTGCGCGAACAGCTCGGGCACGGTGGTCGCGGGGGCGGGTGCCGGACGGTCGTGCGGGCCCGCCACGAGCAGCGCGCGTTCGGCGCCGCCGAGGAGGTCGACGCGGGTGAAGCGGGTCTCGGGGTCGGCGGCGACCGCGCGCAGGATCCGCAGCAGCCGTTCGGCGAACGTCTGGGCGGTGGCGGGGTCGAAGAGGTCGGTGCTGTACTCCAGCACCCCGTCCACGCCGCCGCCTTCGGCCTGTTCCACGAAGTCGAAGGACAGGTCGAACTTGGCCGTGGTCTGGCCGACCTCGATGCGCCGCGAGTGCGGTCCCGGCAGGCCCGCGTCGTCGCCGCCCGCGGCCAGATAGACGACCATCACCTGGAACAGCGGGTGGCGTGCGAGCGACCTGGCGGGGTTCAGCACGTCGACGAGACGTTCGAAGGGCACGTCCTGGTTGTCGAAGGCGGCCAGGTCGAACTCCCGGACCCGGCCGAGCAGTTCACGGAAGGTCGGGTCGCCGGACGTGTCGGTGCGCAGCACGAGCGTATTGAGGAAGAAGCCCACCAGGTCTTCGAGCCGCTGGTCGGTGCGCCCGGAGATGGGGCTGCCCAGCGGGACGTCGGTGCCCGCGCCGAGCCGGGTCAGCAGCGCGGCGACGGCGGCCTGGACGACCATGAACATACTGACGTCGCAGGACCGGGCAAGCCGGCGCAGAGCGTCGGCCAGTTCGGGATCGAGCGACAGGTCGGCGGCGCCGCCCCGGTAGCTCGCCTCCGCCGGGCGCTGCCGGTCGGCGGGGAGCGCCAGCTCCTCCGGGAGGCCGGCCAGTGCCTTCTCCCAGAAAGCGATCTGACGGGCCGTCAGGCTCGCCGGGTCCTTCTCGTCGCCGAGCACCTCGCGCTGCCACAGCGTGTAGTCGGCGTACTGGACGGGCAGCGGCGCCCAGTCGGGGGCCAGGCCCGCCGACCGCGCGGCGTAGGCGGTGCCCAGGTCGCGGGTCAGGGCCAGGTCCGACCACTCGTCGCCGGCGATGTGGTGCAGCAGGACGAGCAGTACGTACGCGTCGTCGGCCAGGTGGAACAGGGTCACCCGCAGCGGCGGCTCACGGTCGAGTTCGAAGCCGTGGTCCGCGGCCTGTGCCAGCAGTCCTGCGACGGTGTCCTCGGTGGCCGGGACCGTCACCACCGGGATCGTGGTGTCGGCGGGATCGAGGATCTGCTGGTAGGCCCGTCCGTCCTCCTGGGGGAAGACCGTGCGCAGTGTCTCGTGCCGGGTGGCGAGGTCCTGTACGGCGGCGCGCAGCGCGTCGGCGTCGAGGGTGCCGGTCAGCCGCCACGCCGCCGGGATGTTGTAGGTGGGTCCCGCGCCTTCCACCTGGTAGAGGACCCAGAGCCGGCGCTGCGCCGAGGACAGCGGCAGCCGTTCGGGGCGCGGCCGTGCGGTCAGTGCGGGCCGGGCCTCGGGTGCGGCGCCGAGCCGTTCGGCGAGCCGGGCGACGGTGGGGGCGTCGAAGACGGTGCGCAGCGACACCTCGGCGGCGAGCGCGGTCCTGATCCGGCTGACCAGCCGCATGGCGAGCAGGGAGTGGCCGCCGAGGGCGAAGAAGTCGTCGTCGACACCGACCTGCGGCACACCGAGGACGTCGGCGAACTCGGCGCACAGGATCTCCTCGCGCGGGGTACGCGGTCCGCGCCCCGCCACCGGCGCCGGCGCGTCGGGCACGGGCAGTGCCGCGCGGTCGAGCTTGCCGTTGACGGTGCGCGGCAGGGACTCCAGGGTCACCAGCGCGGCGGGGACCATATGGCCGGGCAGCGAGGCGGCGGCGTGCGCGCGCAGCTCCGCGTGGTCGGGGGTGCGTCCCTGCGCCGGTACGACGTACCCGACGAGCCGCTGGGCGCCGGGGGTGTCCTCACGTACTACGACGGCCGCGGTCGCGACGTCGGGGTGGGCGGTGAGCAGGGACTCGATCTCGCCGAGTTCGATGCGGAAACCGCGCAGCTTGACCTGGTCGTCGGTGCGGCCGAGGAATTCGACGGTGCCGTCGTGGCGGCGCCTGGCGCGGTCCCCGGTGCGGTACATCCGGGTGCCCGGCGCGCCGAACGGGTCGGCGGTGAACCGCTCGGCTGTCAGGCCCGGCCTGCCGAGATAGCCGCGGGCCAGACCTTCGCCGGCGAGGTACAGCTCGCCCGCCACCCCTGCGGGGACCGGCCGCAGGACGGCGTCCAGCACATGGGCGCGGATGTTGCCGACCGGCGCGGCCCAGGGCCGCTGCCCGTCCCGTACGTCGCCGCCGTGCAGGCCGTAGGCGTCGACGGCGCACTCCGTCGGACCGTACAGATCGTGCACCACGGTGTCGGGCAGCGCGCACAGCCACTGCCACAGGGGCGCGGGGGTGGCTTCGCCGCCGACGGCGAGGACGGCGGGCGCGTGCCGGCCCGCCGCCAGGAAGCCGTGGTGGATCAGCTCCCTGAGGTACGTGGGCGTGAGGTCGACGAAGTCGATGCGCCAGGTGTCGAGATGGCCGACGAGGGCGGCCGGGTCGGTCATGGTGGTCTCGTCGGTCACATGCAGTTCGTGGCCCGCGAGCAGCCACAGCAGCGGTTCCCAGGACCCGTCGAAGCTGAAGGACGCGGCGTGCACGGCGCGCAACGCCCGTCCTTCGGCGGCCCGTTCGGCGGGGGCGATCAGGTCCTGGTACTGGGCGGCGAAGAAGTTGCTCAGTCCGCGGTGGGTGCCGATCACGCCCTTGGGGGCGCCGGTGGACCCTGAGGTGAAGATGACATAGGCGGCGGATTCGGGGTGCGCGCGGTGCGTCGGGCCATCGGGAACCGTGTCCGGTACGGGTACGGGCTGCGGCCCGTCGTCCAGCAGCAGCCGCTCGTGTGCGGTGTCCGGCAGCTTCGCCGCGAGGGCGCGGGTGCTGAGCACACACAGCGGGGCGGCGTCGCCCAGCATGAACTCAAGCCGGTCGGCCGGGTATTCGGGGTCGAGGGGCAGGTAGGCGGCGCCGGTGGCGAGCACCGCGAGGATGGCGGGAACCAGCTCGGCCCGGGGCAGCGCCAGGGCGACGACCTCGCCAGGGCCCGCGCCGTGTCCGCGCAGGATCCGGCTGAGCGTGTCGGCGCGTGCGGACAGCTCGGCGAAGGTCATCCGGCCGGCGCCGGTGACCAGGGCGGTGGCGTCCGGTGTGCGGCGTACCGTATCGGCGAACACCTCGGGCACGGTGCGTGGTTCGACGGGCCGGGCGGTGTCGTTCCACGTGGTTCGGGCCGCGACGCTCTCGGCTTCTGTGAGGATCCGCAGGTCGGCGACGGGCCGGTCGGGGTGCTCGGCGATCTGTGCCAGCAGTGCCAGCAGCCGTTCGACCAGGGCGTCGGCCGTCTCGCGGTCGGCCAGGTCGGTGGCGTATTCGAGCAGCAGGCCGATGGGGTGCTCGGGACCGTGGTCCACGAAGGTGAAGTCCAGGTCGAACTTGGCCATGCCGGTGTCCATGTCGGCCCATTCGGTCGCCAGGCCCAGCATGGCCTGGTCCCCTTCGGGTCGGTGGTGGTAGCCGAGCATGACCTGGAAGAGCGGGTTGCGGTCGGCAGCGCGTGCCGGGTTGACGGCCTCCACCACCCGGTCGAAGGGCAGATCCTGGTGCTCGAAGGCGGCCAGCGCCGACTCCCTTACCCGGGCGAGGAGTTCACCGAATGTCGGCTCCCCCGACAGGTCCGTGCGCAGGACGAGTGTGTTGACGAAGAAGCCGACCAGGTCGTCGGTGGCCGCGTCGGTGCGGCCCGCGATGGGTGCGCCGAGGGGGATGTCGTCACCGGCGCCGAGCCGGTGCAGCAGGGCAGCCGTCGCCGCCTGGAACAGCATGAACATACTGACGCCGCGCTCGCCCGACAGGTCGCGCAGCGCGCTGCCGACCTCGGTGGGCAGCGTCCCGCGTACGGTCCCGGCGCGTCCGGTCGCCGTGTCGGCGGGCGGGCGCGGCCGGTCGAGGGGCAGGGTGAGATCGTGGGGCAGCGCGCGCAGGGCCTCGGTCCAGTAGGCGAGTTGCCGCTCCCCCACGTCGGCGAGGAGCTGCTCCTGCCACAGGGTGTAGTCGGCGTACTGGACGGGCAGCGGTGCGAAGCGCGGCGGCCGGCCGGCGGCGCGCGCCGCGTAGGCGGCGTTGAGGTCGGCCAGGAACGGCCGGTCGGACCACTCGTCGGTGGTGATGTGGTGCAGGACGACGGCCACCACGTGGTCGGCGGCGCCGCACCTCAGCACCTCGGCCCGCAAGGGCAGTTCGCGGCTGAGGTCGAACGGGCGGCGCTGGGCGGCGGTGACGAAGGCGGCCAGTTCGGCGTCGTCCTCGCCCGCGCGGTCCGTGACGGTGAAGGGGACCTGGGCCTCGTCGGCGGGGACGATCCGCTGGTACGGCTCACCGCCGTGCTCCTCGAACCGGGTGCGCAAGGACTCGTGCCGCCCCGCCACATCGGTGAGGGCCGAGCGCAGCGCGGCCAGGTCCAGTTCGCCGCGCAGCCGGAAGACCAGCGGGAAGTTGTACGCGATTCCGCCGCCGGTGCCGGTGCCGCCGGTGATCTGCTCGACCAGCCACAGCCTGCGCTGCGCCGCCGAGAGCGGGATCCGCTCGGGCCGGGGTGCGGCCGGGCGCAGTGCGGGCCTGGCCGGCCTGCGGTCGCCGGTCCTGGCGGCGAGCAGGGCGGGGGTGGGTGCCTCGAAGAGGTCGCGGATGGCGAGTTCGGCGCCGAGTTCGGTACGCGCCCGGCTGATCAGCCGGGTGGCGAGCAGCGAGTGGCCGCCGAGGTCGAAGAAGTTGTCGTCGGCGCCGAGGGCGACCAGACCGAGGACGTCGGCGAAGAGCCGGCAGAGCGTCTCCTCCTCGGGGGTCTCGGGGCCGCGCCCCGAGGTGCCGGCCGAGACGGGTTCGGGTTGCGGGAGGGCCCGGACGTCGAGCTTGCCGTTGGCGTTCATCGGCAGCGCGGGCACCACGACGAAGGCCGCCGGGACCATGTAGGCGGGCAGCCGCTCCTTCAGGTCGTCGCGCAGCCGGCGTACGAGTGTCCCGGAACCGCGCGCCGCCGTCGGGGTGTTGGCGTGCGGACGGGTGCGGTCCCCGGGCAGGTAGAGGTCTGCGGTGAGCCGGGGCGCCGAGGCGGCTGCGTCGCGCAGGAACACCGCGTCGTAGCGGCCGAGTTCGTCGGACCAGGTGGTGAGGGTGCGGTAGCCGCGTACCGTGCCGAGCGCCCGGAGCGCTTCGGGCTCCACTCCCCCGGCCGGGGCACCGATGCGCTGCGGCCGTCCCTCGTCGAGGGCGCGCATGGCGGCCAGTTCACCCGTCGTGCGCGCGTCGGGGACCTGGCTCACGCGCAGCCGCTCCGGGCGCTCGTCGTCCAGTTGGGCGGCGAGCGCGTCAGCGCCGGGCCAGCGGACGACGGGGGTCCCGGCGAGGGACAGGGCTTCGGTGTCGTGCCGGTACAGGACGGCGTCGTAGCGGTGCCTGGTCAGCTCGTTCTGGTAGGTCCCGGTCTTGGTGCGCAGGTCGACGCCGTAGCCCAGGGTGGTGAAGTAGTCGGGATCGACGAGGAGTTCCTTCTCCAGGGCGATGCCCCGGTCGACGGCCCTGCGCAGTGCGGCGGGATCGGTCTCGCCGTCGGCGCGGGCGAGCTGGATCGCGGACTGGAAGACCCGGGCCGAGCGCAGATTGCGGACGTCGCCGACGAACAGCGCGCCACCGGGCGCGAGCAGTGCCATGGCGCCGGTGATGACCTCGGTGAGGTGGTCGGCGCTCGGGAAGTACTGGATGACGGAGTTGATCACGATCGTGTCGAAGAAGTCCTGCGGCAGACCGTCCGTCACATCGGCTGCCTGGCAGCGCAGTTCGACCTTGGCCGCCAGTTCGGGAAGGCTCCGCAGGTCCTGCGCGATCTTGCGGATGACGGGTTCGGCGAAGTCGGTCGCCCAGTACGCCTCGGCGTCCGGGGCGAGTTGGGAGAGCAGCAGCCCTGAGCCGACGCCGATCTCCAGGATCCGGCGCGGCCCCAGTTCGCGGATGCGCTCGACCGTGGCCGCCCGCCATTCGCGCATGTGCGGCAGCGGGATGGGCGCGCCGTCGTACGAGCTGTCCCAGCCGGCGAAGTCCTCGGTGAGGACGGCGGTGCTGATCTCGGTGTACTCGGCGGAGTAGATCTCCTCCCACTCGCCGATCTGTTCGCGCTCCGCCTGCCGCCGTGCGTCACCGGTGAGTTCGGCCGGTACGACATAGCCGGTGAGCCGCTTCGTACCGGGCGCGGCCGGGTCGTCGGACGCGACGACGGCGGCCTGGCCGACCTGCGGGTGCTGGGCCAGTACGGTCTCGATCTCGCCGAGTTCGACGCGGTAGCCGCGCACCTTGACCTGGTCGTCGGTGCGGCCGAGGAAGTCGATGACGCCGTCCTGGCGGCGCCGTACGAGGTCGCCGGTGCGGTACATCCGCTCGCCCGGCAGGCCGTACGGGTCGGCCGCGAACCGTTCGGCGGTGAGTCCCGGCCGGCCGAGGTAGCCGCGTGCCAGGCCCACGCCCGCGATGTACAACTCGCCGGGCACGCCGTCCGGTACGGGACGCAGCCAGCCGTCGAGGATGTGCGCCCGGGTGGCCCGGATGGGCCGGCCGACGGTCGGGGTCGCGCTGTCGTGCGTACCGCCGCCGAGGGTGTTGATGGTGTATTCGGTCGGTCCGTAGAGGTTGTAGCCGTAGGTGCCTTCGGTGTCGCGCAGCCGGTTCCACACCGCTTCGGTGACCGCTTCGCCGCCGAGCAGGACCAGCGGCGGGAGATGGCCTTCGAGCAGGCCCTCCTCGATCAGCAGATGCGCGTAGGTGGGGGTGACGTTGACGACGTCGACCCGGTGGGTCTCGCAGTACCCGACCAGCGCCTGTGCGTCGCGGCGCAGTTCCTCGTCGCAGATGTGCACCTCGTGGCCTTCGACGAGCCAGAGCAGCTCTTCCCAGGACATGTCGAAGGCGAACGAGACGGTGTGGGCGATGCGCAGCCGCCTACCGCCGGCGGCGGCGATGGCGGGGCCGAAGATCTCCTTGCGGTGGTTGAGATGCATGTTGGTCAGGCCCCGGTACGGCGTGACGACGCCCTTGGGGCGGCCGGTGGATCCTGAGGTGTAGATGACGTAGGCCGGGTGGTCGAGGCTGAATTCGACGTGCACCGGGGCGTCCGGCAGCGCCGCCAACTCGGCCTGGACCGCAGGGTCGTCCAGCAGGACGTGCGCGGGCCCGCTCTCGCCGTCGCTCTGCCCGGCGCTCTCGCCCCCGCTCTCCCCCGGCTGTGCGAGCTTCCGTGCGGCGGCGCTCGTGGTGAGGAGCAGCAGCGGGTCGGCGTCCCGCAGGGTCAGTGCCAGCCGGTCGGCGGGGTGGTCGAGTTCCAGCGGCAGGTAGGCGGCGCCGGTGCGCAGTACGGCGAACAGCGCGACGACCATGTCGATGGAGCGGGGCAGGGCGAGCGCGACGACCTGCTCGGGGGCCGCGCCGCGTGCGATCAGCAGCCGTGCCAACCGGTCGCAGCGCGCGTCGAGTTCGGCGTAGGTCAGGGTCCGCTCGCCGAAGACGAGCGCCGTCGCACCGGGAGTGCGGGCCGCCTGCGCCGCGAGCATGTCGGCGATGGTCTCCTGCGGTACGGGCTCCCGGCTCGCCTCGTTGCGCGCCGACAGGGTGCCGCGTTCGGCGGGCAGCAGCGGGTCGAGGCTGCCGATCGGGGCGTCCGGGTCCGCGACCAGCCGGTCCAGCAGCAGGGTGAAGCGGGCCAGCAGGCTCTCGGCGTAGGGGCCGGTGATCAGATCCGGGCGGTGGGCGAGGGTGATCCGGATCTGCCGGCCGGGCGTGACCACGAGGTTGACCGGGTAGTGCGTGGCATCGACGTTGGCGACCGCTGTGGCGCCGTGCCGGTCGCGCAGTTCGGCCAGCCGCTCCTCGGTGTCGGCGTTGCGCAGCACGAAGAGGGTGTCGAAGAGGCGGCGGTGTCCGGTCTCCGCCTGGAGGACGCCGAGTCCCAGGTATTCGTGCGGCATCAGGTCGAGCCGCTCCGCCTGGATCCTGCGCAGCAGGGCGACGACCGGCTCGGCCGGGTCGTAGGCGATGCGCGCGGGGACGGTGTTGAGGAACATCCCGATGACGTTCCCGACGTCCGGCACCTCACTGGGCCGTCCCGCGACGGTGGTGCCGAACACCACGTCGGTGCGGCCGGTCGCACTGGCGAGCGCCAGCCCCCAGGCGGCGTTGAGCACGGTGTTGAGGGTGAGGCCGTGCCGGCGGGCGGTGTCCCGCAGCCGGTCGCTCGCCCCGGCGGACAGGACGGCGTCGAGGCTTGCGGGGATGACCGGTTCAAGTCCCTGCTCCGCGGCGGCCGGTGCGAGCAGGGTCGGCTCGTCGAGGCCGTCGAGGGCCGCGCGCCAGGCGCGGGTCGCCTCGCCGGTGTCCTGGCGGTCGAGCCAGTGCAGGTAGTCGCGGTACGAGCCGGGGCGCGCGAGCCCTTCGGCGGCGCCGCCGCTCTCGTACAGGGCGAAGAGCTGGTCGAGGAAGAGCCAGGCCGACCAGCCGTCCCAGAGGATGAGGTGGCGACCGATGACCAGCCGGTCGCCGCGCTCGTCGCCGAGCCGTACCAGCAGCATGCGCAGCAGCAGCGGGCGGCCGAGGTCGAACCTGCGGCTGCGCTCCTCGTCCAGCAACTCGCGCAGCCTGGCTTCCTGTTCGGCTGCCGGGAGCGCGGACAGGTCGGCCTCGGTGAGCGGGATCTCCGGGTCGGCGACGATGAACTGGACGGGGCGCTGCTGCCCTTCGCTGGTGAAGCCGGCGCGCAGGCTCGGGTGCCGGGCCAGCAGTACCCGCGCCGCCTCGCGCAGCCGGCCGGCGTCGAGCCGGGTGGCGAAGTCGAACGACTCGTGGACGGTGTAGACATCGAGAGCGCTGTCGTCGTAGGTCGAGTGGAAGAAGAGCCCTTCCTGGAGCGGGGCGAGCGGCCAGATGTCCTCGACGGCGCCGGGGGCGGCGACGGCCTCGACGCGCGCCCGCTCGTCGGCGGTGAGGGTGAACTCCGGTGCCGGGGCGGGAGTTTGTCCTGCGTCGGGCAGGGTGGTCGCCGCGGCTGCCAGGGCGGCGGGGGTGCGGTGTTCGAAGATGTCGCGCGGGCTGAGGACGAGTCCGGCGCGGCGGGCGCGGCCCGCGACCCCGATGGAGCTGATGCTGTCGCCGCCGAGGAGGAAGAAGTCGTCGTCCACGGAGACGCCGTCCGCCTTCAGCACGTCGGCGAAGATGTCGGTCATGGTCTTTTCCCTGGCGTCGCGCGGGGCGCGCGCCGGGGCCCGTTCGACCTGCGGTGCGGGCAGCGCCGCCCGGTCCAGTTTGCCGCTGGGGGTCAGCGGGAGCGCGTCGAGCACGACATAGCCGGCGGGCACCATCGGCGCGGGCAGGGTCTCGGACAGGGCTGTCCGCAGCGCGGCGGGGTCGGGGGCGGCGTCCTTCGCGGGGACGACGTAGGCGACGAGCGCGTTGTCGCGTACGACGACCGCCGTCTGCGCCACCTCGGCCAGGCCGGTGAGGGCGGATTCGATCTCGCCGAGTTCGATGCGGTTGCCGCGCAGCTTGACCTGCCGGTCGGTACGCCCGAGGTAGTCGAGCGTCCCGTCGGCGCGCCGCCGGACCAGGTCGCCGGTGCGGTAGAGCCGGCTGCCCGGCGGACCGTACGGGTCGGCGGTGAACCGCTCGGCGGTGAGCGACGGGCGGCGGTGGTAGCCGCGGGCGAGCTGCGGTCCGGTGAGATACAGCTCCCCGGGCACCCCGTCGGGTACCGGCCGCAGGCAACTGTCGAGCACCCGAAGGCCGGTGTTCCACACGGGCCGCCCGATCGGCACGGTGGTGTCCTGCGCGGCGTCGTACCGGTGGTGGGTCACATCGACGGCGGCCTCGGTCGGTCCGTACAGGTTGTGCAGCGGAACGCCGGTGAGGGCGTGCCAGCGGGCGGCGGCGGATCCGGGCAGTGCCTCGCCGCTGCTGAAGACGCGGCGCAGCGATCCGGCCCAGGCGGGGTCGCCGGTGACGTCGTCGGCCTGGAGGAAGGCTTCGAGCATGGACGGTACGAAGTGCAGGGTGGTGACGCGCTGTTCGGCGACGAGCGCCGCGAGGTACGACGGGTCGCGGTGGCCCTCGGGCTTGGCGAGGACGACGGTCGCGCCCTGGAGGAGCGGCCAGAAGAACTCCCACACGGACACGTCGAAGCCGGCCGGTGTCTTCTGCAGCACCCGGTCGTCGGTGCCAAGACCGTACTCGCCCTGCATCCAGGCCAGCCGGTTGACGATGGCGCGGTGCGTGACGAGGACGCCCTTGGGGCGGCCCGTGGAGCCGGAGGTGTAGATGAGGTACGCCGGGTCGTCGGCGGTCGCGGCCCGGCGCGTGGCCAGGGGCGGTGCGGCTGCGGGGATGCCCGCGCGGTCGTCCGGCGCGTCCACGAGCAGCGCGGTCAGCCCCTCGACAACGGGCAGGCGCCCTGCGGCGGCCGTGGTGGTGATCACCGTGGTGGCGCCCGAGTCGGTGAGCATATGGGTGATCCGGTCGGCCGGGTAGTCCAGGTCGACGGGCAGATAGGCGGCGCCGGACTTCAGTACGCCGAGGAGGGCGGCCATCAGCTCTGCGGAGCGCGGTACGGCGACGGCGACGACGGTGTCGGGCCCTGCTCCCGCCGCGCCCAGCCGGTCGGCCAACGCCTCGGCCTGCCGGTTGAGTTGGGCGTAGCTGAGGTGTTCGTCGCCGAAGACGACGGCGGTGGCGTCCGGGGTGCGGGCGGCCTGTTCGGCGAAGGCGGCGCCGAGGGTGGTCTCCGGGACGTCGTGTGCGGCGCCTGCGGAGTGCGCCGCCGCCCGCTCCGCCGGGGAGAGGAGTTCGATGCGGGCGACGGGCTGTGCCGGGTCGTCCGCGATCGATTCGAGGAGGCGGGAGAGCCGGTCGCCGAGGGCGCGGACGGCAGCTCCGTCCAGCCGGTCGGCGTGGTGCTTCAGCCGCAGGTCGAGGCGGCGGCCGGGCTTCACGATGAGCGCGAGCGGGTAGTGCACGGCGTCGTGGAACTCATGGCCGGTGATCCGGACCGTGCCCGAGGGGTCGCGCAGGTCGGCGTCGGCCGGGTAGTTCTCGAACACGACCAGGGTGTCGAAGAGTTCACCGCCGCCTGTATGTCCCGTGGTCCGCTGGATCTCGGCGAGGCCCAGATGCTGGTGGGCGAGGAGCCGCGCCTGCTCGTCCTGGAGCCGGGTCAGCAGCGCCGCCGCCGTCTCTGCGGGCTGCCAGGCCAGCCGGGTCGGCAGGGTGTTGATGAACAGCCCGACCATCGACTCGATGCCGTCGACCTCGCTGTCACGTCCGGAGACGGTGGTGCCGAACAGCACGTCCTGACTGCCCGTCAGCCGCCCGACGAGCAGCCCCCAGGCGCCCTGGACGACGGTGCCGAGAGTGACGCCGTGCTCGCGCGCGCGGGTGACGAGCCGGGCGGTGGTGCGCTCGGACAGTTCGACGCGCACCTGCTCGGGCCGTACGGGTGCGTCCCCCGCCGGGGCCTCGACCAGCCGGGTCGGCCCTTCGAGTCCGGCGAGCGCGTCGCGCCAGGTGTCCCGCGCCGCTGTCCGGTCAAGGCCCGCCAGCCGGCGCAGATGGTCGCGGTACGGCGCGACCTCGGGCAGCGACGGGGTGTCCGAGCCGTAGGACGCCATGAGTTCGCGGTGCAGCACCGGCAGCGACCAGCCGTCGGCGACGATGTGATGGAACGTCAGCACGAGCGCGCTGCGG
This sequence comes from Streptomyces sp. NPDC087906, assembly GCF_055584925.1. Lineage (NCBI taxonomy): Bacteria > Bacillati > Actinomycetota > Actinomycetes > Kitasatosporales > Streptomycetaceae > Streptomyces > Streptomyces sp. NPDC087906. The sequence goes on along the minus strand of NZ_JBVJLC010000006.1, from coordinate 209,282 downwards.
TCGGCGCCGAGGCGGACGAGCGCGCAGCGCAGCAGCGGCGGCCGGGCGAGATCGAAGGGGACGGCGCGCTCGTCGGCCGCCACCGCTCCGGCCAACTCGCCGCGTACCGGCTCGTCCCGCGCCGTCAGGTCGACCTCGCGCCAGGGCAGTGCCAGCCGCTCGGTGATGATCTGCACCGGGCTGCCGTCGGGCCGCTGCCGGAAGGCGGCGCGCAGCGGGGCGTGCCGGTCGAGGAGCGTCTGCGCCGCACGGCGCAGCGTCTCCCCTTCGACCGGTCCTGCCAGTTCCAGGACCTGCTGGACGGCATAGGAGTCCCGGTGGGACCCGTCGACGAGGGCGTGGAAGTAGAAGCCTTCCTGGAGCGGGGTGAGCGGCAGCAGTTCCTCGATCGCCAGGGGCTCGGCGCCCTGGATCGCGGCGAGTTCGGCGTCCGTGACCGTGACGAGCGGGCCGCTCCGCGGTGCGGCGGCGTCCGGCGACGGTGCTTCGGTGGTCTCGGCGGCCTGGGCGAGCGCGGCGACGGTGCGGTGCCGGAACACATCGCGCGGGGTGAGCCGCAGACCGGCCTTGCGGGCGCCGATCAGCAGTCGGATCGCGGTGATGCTGTCGCCGCCGACGGCGAGGAAGTCGTCGTCGATGGTGACGGCGGACAGCCCGAGGACGTCGGCGAACAGCGCGCACAGCAGCTCCTCGCGGGCGTCCCGCGGGGCGCGGCCGGAGCTGAGGGCGCCGTAGTCGGGGGCGGGCAGCGCCTTCTCGTCGAGCTTGCCGCTGGGGGTGACCGGCAGTCGGTCGAGCGGCACGAAGGCGGCGGGCACCATGTGCTCGGGCAGGGCTGCGGCGGCGTGTGCGCGCAGGGTCTTCATCAGCGCGGTGATGTCGCGGAACGGGGCCGGCCGGTTGGCGTGCGGGAAGTCCAGGCCGGGGCGGTACGGCGCGCGGACGGCGGGTCCTTCGCCGGCCTGGAGGACGATGTCGAGGGCGCCGTCGTCGGCGTGGCCGCTCCAGGTGACGGCCGTCCGGTAGCCGTGCCGGGCGCCGAGCGCGCGCAGGTCTTCGGGGTCGGCCGCCGGGGCGGCTGGGCCGCTGCTGTCGTCCAGGGTCCGCAGGGCGGACAGGTCCTCGGTGAGCCGGGCGTTGGGCACACCGGTGAGCCGCAGCCGATGTGGCCCTGCGGCGAGCAGTTCGGCCAAGGCGTCAAGACCGCCGAGCGCCGACCAGGCCATCTCCCGCTCCTCGGTACCGGGTTCGGCCGTGTCGCCGTCGCTTCCGGGGGTACGGGCGCGCAGGACGACGTCGTAGCGGTAGCGGCTCAGCTCGTTGTGGTGGGCGGCGCGCTTGACCAGGACGTCGGCCTCGAATCCTTCGAGCGCGGCGAAGTAGTCCGGGTCGAGGAGCAACTCCCCCTCCCAGGCCACGGATCGCTCGACGGCCGTGCGCAGGGCGCTCTTGTCGTCGTGGTCGCGCCGGCTCTCGACCGCCGCGCGCAGGGTGCGCAGCAGCCGCTGGTTGCGCACGTCACCGACGAAGATACGTCCGCCGGGTGCCAGCAGCGCGGAGATGTCACGCAGGACGCCGGTGAGGTAGTCGGCGCTCGGGAAGTACTGGGCGACGGAGTTGATGACGACGGTGTCGAAGAAACCGGTGGGCAGCCCCGTCATGTCGTGGGCGGGCTGGGCGCGCAGGTGCACGCGATCGGCCAGTTCCGGTACGGCGTCGACCTGGGCGCGCAGCGCCCGCGTCGCCTCCGGGGAGAGATCGGTGCCCCAGTAGGTCTCGCACTGCGGCGCGAGCCGGGACAGGATCAGTCCGCTGCCGACGCCGATCTCCAGGACCCGTCCCGGGCTGCCCAGTTCACGGATGCGGTCGACGGTGGCGTCACACCATTCGCGCATCTCGGCGACGGGGATGGGCAGTCCGTCGTACATGCTGTTCCAGCCGGCGAAGTTCTCCCGGAATCCGTCGGAACCGGCCGCGCTGTAGAGCAGTTCGTGCAGATCCTTCCACTCTTCGACCTGCTGGTTCTCGTCGCTCCCGCGCCGGGCGTCAAGGGCGGGCACGACATAGGCGGCGAGCCGTCGCAGGCCCGGCTGGTCCTCGCGGGCGACGACGGCCGCCTGACCGACGGCGGGATGGGCGCGCAGGACGGATTCGATCTCGCCGGGTTCGATGCGGAAGCCCCGGATCTTGATCTGGGTGTCGGCGCGGCCGAGGAACTCCAGCCTGCCGTCGGGCTTCCAGCGCACCAGGTCGCCGGTGCGGTAGAGCCGTTCACCCGGCGCGCCGAAGGGGTCGGCGACGAACCGCTCAGCGGTCAGCCCCGGCCTGCCGAGATAGCCGCGGGCGAGACCCGCTCCGCCGAGGTACAGCTCGCCGGGCACCCCGGCCGGGACCGGGCGCAGCCGCGCGTCGAGCACATAGGCGCGGGTGCCCGGGTCGGGGATTCCGATGGGCACGACGGCGCCGGCCGGGATGTCCGGATCGCACAGGCCCAGCGTGGAGTTGGTGGTGGCCTCGGTCGGGCCGTACGCGTTGAACATCATCCGGCCGCGCGCGTACCGGCCGACCAGTTCCGGCGAGACGCGCTCGGTGCCCGCCAGCAGGGTGGCGCCCGGGGGCAGTACGGCGTCGTCGGGCATGGCGGCGAGCAGCGCGGGCGGCAGGATCATGAAGGTGATGCCGTGGGCGTTGGCGTAGTCGGCCAGGGCCGTGCCGGGGACCCGGAGTTCGGCCGGTACGACGACGAGCCGGCCGCCGGACAGCAGTCCGAGGCAGAGGTCCCAGAAGGCGACGTCGAAGCTCGGTGAGGCGAACTGCAGGACGCGGCTGGCCGGTCCGATGCCGAACCGTTCGCTCTGGGTGGCGACGAGCCCGGCGACACCGGCGTGGGAGAGCACCACTCCCTTGGGGCGGCCGGTCGAGCCCGAGGTGTAGATGACGTACGCGGCGTTGAGCGTGGTGAGTGCGGCGCCCCGGTCGGCGTCGGTGGGGTCGTGGGCGGGGCGGTCGGCCAACTCGGCTGCGGTCTCCGGCAGATCGAGCAGGAGGCGCGCCATACCGCCCCGGCCGTCGGGGCCTTGCCGGTCCTCGCCCGCCGGGATGTCGCCGGTGACGGCCGCGGTGGTGACGAGGCAGACCGGCTCGGCGTCGGCCAGCATGTAGCCGATGCGCTCGGCGGGGTAGTCGCTGTCGACCGGCAGATAGGCGGCGCCGGACTTGAGTACGGCCACTTCGGCGACGATCAGTTCGACCGACCGGGGCAGCGCCAGCGCCACCACGCGTTCGGGTCCTGCGCCCCGGGCGATCAGGGCGTGCGCGAGCCGGTTGGCCCGTTCGTCCAGCTCGGTGTAGCTGAGCCGCTGGTCCTCGAAGACGAGCGCGAGTGCGTCGGGGCGCGCCCGCACCTGGTCGGCGAACAGGGCGGGCCAGGTGCCTGCGGGGACGGAGTGCTCCGTCGCGTTCCACTCCACGAGCACCCGGCGGCGTTCGGCGGGGGTGGTCAACTCCAGTTCGGTGACCGGCAGATCGGGGTGGGCGAGGGCGTCGGCCAGCAGTGTGCGGTAGTGGCCCTCGGTGTCGGTGCCGCTCTCCGTGTCGGCGCCGAACGAGGCCCTGACCTCCACGGCCTTCTCGCGTGCGGCGGCCAGCGCCGCCCCTGCCCGCCGGGTCAGTTCGCGGAACGTGGGCTCGTCGCCGAGTTCGACCCGTACCGATTCCGCCCCTTCTCCGAGGGATATGTCCGGTGCCTGGCTGTACCGGTGTCGCAGCGCCACCCGGGCGGCGAGCAGTTCCTCGTCCGTGGCGGTACGTGCCGTCTCCGGCGCGAAGGCGTCGAGCAAGTGCCGCCAGTGGACCAGGACTTCTTCGATACCGGACACGATGGCCGCGCCTCCCCAGCAAGCAGTTCGGTGCCGGCTCGGTGGAGCCGGATTCGAGCCATACTAAGGTAAGGTTTACCTAATTCAACAGGCCGCACCCACCAGCACCCGCACGGGTGGCCTGCTCTACAGTTAAGGGCTGCCTAACCTAAGGGATGATGACGTGGAGAGCTCGGTGACCCGGGCGAAAGCCCCTCGCGCTGTGCTCCTGGTGGTGCTGCCGTGCGCCGCCCTGGTGGCGCTGTGCCTGCTGTCGCTGGCGCTCGGCGCACTGCGGGTGCCTCTCGGCCAAGTGGTCGACACACTCCTCGGCCACCCGCCGAGCAGCCGGATCGACCATGTCATCTGGTCGGTACGGCTGCCCCGTACGGCACTTGGCCTCGCCGCAGGCGCCGCACTCGGCCTGTCGGGCGCGCTCATGCAGGCGCTGACGCGCAATCCGCTCGCCGATCCCGGGGTGCTCGGGGTCAGCGCGGGCGCCGCGTTCGCCATCGTGCTGTCCGTCGGCGTGTTCGGACTCGGCGCGCTGTACGGCTACATCTGGTTCGCCTTCGCGGGCGCGCTCGTCGCGAGCGTGCTGGTCTATCTGCTGGGCGGGCTCGGCGGTTCGGGGACGACACCGGTCAAGCTGGCCCTCGCCGGGGTCGCCGTCACCTCGCTGCTGTCGTCCCTGACCAGCGCCGTCGTCCTGACCGACCCGGACGCCCTGAACCGCTACCGGTTCTGGGAGGCCGGATCGCTGGCCAACCAGAACAACGACGCGCTCACGCAGGTGCTGCCGTTCCTCGCCGTCGGCGCGGTGCTGGCCCTGGCCAGCGCCCCGGCGCTCAACAGCCTCGCGCTCGGCGACGACGTGGCGGCCTCGCTGGGGCTGCGCCTCGGCCTCGTCCGTATCCAGGGCGTGCTGGCCGTCACCTTCCTCACCGGCGGCGCCGTCGCCGTCATCGGTCCCGTGGTCTTCGTCGGTCTCGTCGTCCCGCACATCGCGCGGGTGCTCACCCAGGCCGCCGGCATCGGCCCCGACCACCGGTGGCTGCTGCCGCTCTCGGCCGTGCTCGCACCGAGCCTGCTGCTCGTCGCCGACATCCTCGGCCGGATCGTGGCCCGCCCTGTGGAGATCCAGGCGGGCATCCTGGTCGCCTTCATCGGCGGCCCGTTCTTCATCGTGATGGTCCGCCGCCGACGACTCGCGGAGCTGTGAGATGACCGGACTCCTGCCCGCCCGCACCCCAGGACGTATCACCTTCCGGCTGGCCGCCCTGCCGGTCTCCGGTGTGCTGCGGCCGCGCTTGCTGGCCGTCACCGCCGCACTGGCCGTCGCCACCTTCCTGGTCTTCTGCGTCGGCATCTCCGTCGGCGACATCCACATCGGACTCGCCGATGTCATGCGGTCGTTGGTGGGCTCCGGCGACCCCGGGACCCGGCTCATCGTCCAAGAGCTTCGCCTGCCACGGGCGTTGACCGGGCTGCTCGTCGGCATCGCCTTCGGTGTCTCCGGAGCCCTGTTCCAGACGATGACGCTCAACCCGCTGGCCAGCCCCGACATGATCGGCATCACGCAGGGCGCGGGCGCGGCCGTCGTCGCCGGGATCGTCCTCGGGTGGGACGCGGGGCTGAGCACCCAGTCACTGGGGCTCGTCGGCGCCCTGGTCACCGCCCTGCTCGTCTACGTACTGGCCTGGAAACGCGGGACCACCGGCTACCGCATCGTGCTCGTCGGCATCGGCATCTCCTGGATCTGCACCAGCGCCACGGACTATCTCCTGGCCCGCGGCGGCCAGTTCCAGGCGCAGGCCTCGCTCGGCTGGCTCGTCGGCAATCTGAACGGCCGCGACTGGTCGCAGGTCCGTCCGCTGGCCGCCGCCCTCGTCGTCCTGCTCCCGGCCGCACTGCTGCTCGGCCGCTGGATGCGCACCCTGCAACTCGGCGACGACGTCGCGAAGGGGCTCGGTACGCCGGTGCAGCCCGTGCGGCTCGCCGTCCTGCTCACCGGTGTCGGCCTGATCGCCTTCGGTACGGCCGCCGCTGGGCCCGTCGCCTTCGTGGCGCTCGCCGCTCCGCAGATCACCCAGCGGCTGGCGCGCACCGCCTGGCCGCCGCCGCTGGCCTCCGGGCTCACCGGCGCGCTGGCCGTGCTCGGCGCGGATCTGATCGCGCGCAAGCTCATTCCCGACACCGAGCTGCCGGTCGGTGTCGTCACCGGTGTGCTGGGCGCCCCGGTCCTGCTCTGGCTGCTCGTCCGTGCCAACCGCGTCGGCTCAGGAGGCTGAACTCGTGTCATCGAACCCGGTGGACCCCGCCCGACCCGATCTGCGGGCCGAAGGGCTGCGGCTGGCGTACGACAACCGCGTCGTCGTGGAGAAACTCGACGTGGCGATCCCGCCGGGCCGGATCACCGCGATCGTCGGGGCCAACGCCTGCGGCAAGTCCACCCTGCTGCGCGCGCTGGCGCGGCTGCTGTCGCCGCGCGCCGGATCCGTCCAACTCGACGGCCGCGCCCTGCAGTCCATCCCCACCAGGGAGCTGGCGCAGCGGCTCGGGATCCTGCCGCAGGGCCCGGTGGCGCCCGAGGGGCTGACCGTCGTCGACCTGGTCGGCCGCGGCAGGTCCCCGCACCAGACGTGGTGGCGGCAGTGGTCGAAGGGCGACGAGCAGGCCGTGCACGACGCGCTGCGCGCGACCGCCATGACCGACCTGGCCGACCGCCCGGTGGACGAGCTGTCGGGCGGCCAGCGGCAACGCGCCTGGATCGCCATGGCCGTTGCCCAGGGCACGCCGGTGCTGCTGCTCGACGAGCCGACCACCTATCTGGACCTGGCGCACCAGATCGACGTGCTGGACCTGATCACCGATCTGAACCGGCACGAGAAGCGCACGGTCGTGATGGTGCTCCACGACCTCAACCAGGCCTGCCGCTACGCCGATCACGTGATCGCCATGAAGGCGGGGGACATCGTCGCCCAGGGCTCCCCCGCCGACGTCATCACCGCGCAAACCGTGGCGGAGGTCTTCGGGCTCCGCTGCCAGGTCACCAGTGACCCGGTCAGCGGAACGCCGATGATCATCCCGATGAGCCGGCATCACGACACGCCGGGGCCCGTCGCCGTCAAGTAGCCGCCCATGGTGCGGAAGTAGTCCGTGGCGGCGTGCTCGGTGCCGTCCTCGGTCCGTACCCGCTTGACGAGCAGACCGCGGCTGCGGCCCGCCCGCGCCCGCTCACCGGCGACGATCACGATGCCGTCCCCCTCGCGGATGAAGATCCGCCCGGGGGTGCCGCCGTAGTTGGCCTCCGAGAGCCCGGCCGAGACGATCCGCAGCCGCTCGCCGCGGTGGTAGGTGAAGGCGTTGGGGTACGGGTCGCACTGGGCCCGTACGAGCCGTTCCAGGTCCTCGGCGGGCCAGTTCCAGTCGATGCGGCTGTCCACGAGCGAGCGCTTGTGGAAGAAGCTGGCCTTCGACCGGTCCTGCTGGGTCCAGTTGGCGGTGCCGGACTCGATACGGTCCAGCGACTCGGTCACGATCGGCTCGATCAGATCGACCGTGCGGTGGAAGAGGTCCGTCGCCGTGTCGGCGGGCCCGACCGGCACGGCCCGCTGCAACACGATGTCGCCCGCGTCGAGTTCGGCGTCCATCCGGTGCGCCGTGACCCCCACCTCACGCTCGCCGTTGATGAGCGCCCAGATCAGCGGCGAGAAGCCGGCGTAGGAGGGCAGCAGCGAGTCGTGCACGTTGAGCGTCCCGTGCGGCGGCAGATCGAAGATCTCCGGCGGCAGCCAGGTGCGCCAGTTGTTCGCCACGATGATGTCGGGCGCCGCCTCCTCGAGCCGGTCGAGCAGTTCCTGGTCGTCGGGCCTGTTGCGCAGCAGCACCGGTACGCCGTGCTTCTCGGCGAGTTCGGCGACGGAGTCGTCCCAGATCTTCTCGTAGACGTGGTCGCTGCTGGGGTGTGTCACGACAAGGACCACTTCGTGCCGGGAATCCAGGAGCGCACGGAGCGTTCGATGACCCCAGGTCTGGTAGCCGAACATGACAACCCGCATGGTGAATCCTCCTCAGACGTTGCAAGGTAAGGCTAACCTTATCTAACATGTGGCTGCTTAGGGAGGCGATGACGCGGTGACAACACTGCACAGTGAGCCGGACACCATCTACGACGTCCTGGGGATCGGCTTCGGGCCGTCAAACCTGGCTCTCGCGATAGCAGTTCAGGAACACAACGGACAAGTCCGCCCCGATGACCGGATTCAGGCCGTATTCCTGGAGAAGCAACCGCGCTTCGGCTGGCACCGCGGGATGCTGATCGACGACGCCACGATGCAGGTGTCGTTCCTCAAGGACCTCGTCACGATGCGGGATCCCACGAGCGACTTCAGCTTCCTGTGCTACCTGCGGGAACAGGGCAGGCTGGTCGACTTCCTCAACCAGAAGACGCTCTTCCCGCTGCGGATCGAGTTCCACGACTATCTCGAATGGTCGGCCGACCGCGTCTCGGACCTGGTGGAGTACGGGGCCGAGGTCCGGTCCGTGCACCCGGTCACCGAGGACGGCGAGGTGCGGTGGTTCGACGTCGTCAGCCGCGACCCGGCGGACCCCGGGCGTACGATCACCCGTCGCGCCCGCAACATCTGCGTCGCGACCGGCATGGAGCCCCATCTGCCGCCGGGGACCGTGCTGTCCGACCGGGTGTGGCACAACAGCGAGTTGATTCCGAGAGTCGCCGAACTGACCGGGCGCGGGACGCCCGTCAGGCGCGCCGTGGTGCTGGGCGCCGGGCAGAGCGCCGCCGAGGCGGTGGACTACCTGCACCGCAGCTTCCCCGAGGCGGAGATCTGCTCGGTCTTCTCCAAGTACGGCTACACCCCGGCGGACGACAGCCCCTTCGCCAACCGGATCTTCGACCCGGAGGCGGTCGACATCTACTACAACGCCCCGCGCGGCGTGAAGCGTTCGCTCTTCGACTACCACCGGGCCACCAACTACTCCGTGGTGGACATGGACCTGATCGAGTCGCTGTCCCGGACGATGTACCAGGAGAAGGTGCAGGGCAGGGAGCGGCTGCGCATGCTCAACGTCTCGCGCATCCACGAGGTCGAGGAGAGCGACGAACGCATCGACGTCACGGTCGAGTTCCTGCCGACCGGTGAACGCAGCGTGCTCAGCGCCGATCTGCTCGTCCACGCGACCGGCTACCGGCCGCCGGACATCGGCGAGCGGCTGGGCGAACTGGGCAAGCTGCTGCTGCGCGACGAGGAGGACGCGCCGCTGGTGGGGCGCGACCATCGCGCGGTGACCGCGCCGAACGTCGTCTCCGGCATCTATCTGCAGGGCGGCACCGAGCACACGCACGGCCTCACCTCGACGCTGCTGTCCAACACGGCCGTACGGGCGGGCGAGATCCACGCGTCGCTCCTCGCCGAGCACACGACGAGAACGCGAGGTGCGGCGAGGAGCGCGGCCTGAGGCCCGTTCCCTTTCCCCCCCCGGCTACCTGCCCAGCGTCTTCGCCCGCTCCGCCCGGCGGGCGAAGACGTCGTCCTTGACGGCGGCCATCTCGCGCAGAGCCCCTTTGCGCTCCCGCCGGTCGAGCCGGTCCAGGTACAGCAGGCCGTGCAGATGCTCGGTCTCGTGCTGGAGGCAGCGGGCGAAGTATCCGAAGCCCTCGATCACCAGCGGGTCGCCGTCGCGGTCGAAGCCCCGGACCACCGCGCGGTCCGGGCGCGGCACGGTGCGGGAGGGGCCGGGCACCGACAGGCACCCCTCCCCCTCGTCGAGGAGTCTGCGCTCGGCGGCCGGCAGTTCGTCGAGCACCGGGTTGGCGATGTGCCCGACATGGCGCACGCCCCACTCGTCGGTGCAGTCCCACACGAACAGCCGCAGATCCACGTCGACCTGGTTGGCTGCGAGTCCTGCGCCCTCGGCCACGTACAGCGTGGTGAACATGTCGTCGATCAGCCGCGACAGTTCGGGCGCGCCGAACTCCGTGACGGGCAGGGCGCGCCGGCTCAGGATCTCCTCGCCGACGACGGTGATCCGGCGCGCCGAACCCCGCCCGGCCTCGGGAGCGAGCCGCGGATAGCTGCCGACCCGCTCCCCCTGCACCCACACGCCGGGCGCCTGGGACGCTCCGTCCCGCATCCGAACCACCATAGGAATCAACGCCTTTGCATGCCCGCTTGACCGAAGGCTTTGCAAAGTAGCATCCTTTGCAAAGTGAGCACCAGTGAGCATCGCCCGACGGCCCCCGCCGCGTCCCTGCCGGACCATCCGCTGCGGATCGCCCTGCTGGACCTGCTGGCCGAGGTCGGCACGGTCACGTCCACCGAAGCCGCGCAGCGGCTGGGCCGGAGTTCCGGTCTCTGCTCGTTCCATCTGCGGCAGCTCGCCCGGCACGGACTCATCGAGGAGGCGCCGCACAGCGGCGGCAGAGCGCGGCCGTGGCGGCTGCGGTGGGAGCCCGTCGAGCCGGACGGCGCCGAACCGGACGGCGGGGCGGCGGAACCGGCGGGTTTCACCACACTGGCGCGCGGACTTGAGGACGAGAGTTACCAGCGCTGGCTGTCCCACCGCGCGACAGCGCCCGTCGAGTGGCAGCAGGACGAGGCGTTCAGCGCCGTGCTGCATCTGACACCGGCCGAGACGGCCGAACTCGCCGAGTCGATCCGCCGGCTGCTGGCCGGCTACCGGCGGCGGGACGACCGGCCGTCCGAGCGCCCCGCCGACGCGCTGCCGGTCGCTGCCGTCGCCCGGCTCTTCCCGCTGCTGCCCGAGGGTTCTTGACGGTGCGTCAGTTTCCTAGGCGACCTGGCTGACACCGAGCGCGGCGACACCGACACCGACGACCATGCACAGGACCCAGATCGCTTTCCTGGCCACCGGCGAGTCCTGGCCGTAGCGGGAGGCGGTCAGCCGTCCCAGCGCCCCGATCGCCAGGCCGATCACGATGAGCAGTACGCCCGTCACCTTGCTCATTACCTGCCGCCCCGTCCCCTGCGTCGCTTGTTCCAGATCCCGTAGCCGAACATGCAGACCACGAAGGCGAAGACGCACAGCACGACGATCACGCCCGCCGTGCCGTCAGGTATCCAACTGCCGCGCCCGCTGACGGCGTTCGGGGGCATTCTCCACTCCTTCTCAGGGTCGGGGGGGGACGGGTGGGCGAGAGGACCGCAGACCCTCTCGCCCACCCGAGAGGCGGCTGGTCAGGCCGCGCGCCGGGTCAGCAGCGTTCGGACGAGCGGGCGTGGTAGTGGCCCTGCTCGCCGGCGACGCTGATCGTGCCGTCGCCGGCCGTGCACTCGTCGGTCGTGTCGGCGGCGTTCCCCCAGAACTCCTGGCCGTGCGTGTTGAACACGGTCCTGCCACCGACCAGCGATCCGCGCTCGAACGACCAGACCCCGACGGTCAGATCGAAGTTGATCTTCTTGTCCAGGAAGGACTTCCACACCCATACATAGCCGTAGTTCTTGTCGCACGTGGGCGAGTAGAACTGCTTGACCGAGGCGATCATCTCGGTGCCCCGGTAGGCGTACGCCGTGGTGCCGATCTGGTAGGCGTCGGTGCAGACGCCGGCTGCCGCCGCTTGGGCGCTGCGCGGATTGCCCGTCTCACTGGCGGTGGTGTCCGAAGCGGGTACGGAGGACCCGGTGCCCGGCACGGGTCCGGTGCCCGCGCTCGCCACTCCGGTGCCGAGCAGTGACAGAGCGGCCCCCACGGTCACCACTGCCGCCATGGAACGTATGCGGTTCATCAGTGTTTCTCTCCCCCACGGTCATGCGCACCCGCAGAACGCCCCACGCGTCATACGGCCATGCACATCAAGGCGCATCATTCGGTGCGCCTTCACATCGTTGCCTGAAGGGGAGATGGAACCGATAATTCCAGCGCACACTTACAGGCAGCGACAATCGACACGTTCGGTAAGGGCACGGAATTTCCACCGTTCCCTCACAGGAAACCCAGGCGCCGGCTCCGCTCGGCTTGTGTTCTTGAGGCCGCGTCAATGCCTCGCCTCACGAAGCCGCTTCACCACGGGAAGCGTGACTTGCCTCACAGGTTTACCCCTGGCGCTCCAGGCAAGACGGAACTGTTTGCCGCACACCGTCAGCCCGGTGCCAGCCGGGTGAACTCCCGCACGGCCCGAGCCAATTCACGTGGCTGGTCCAGCGCGACGAGCGTGCGGCTGTCGCCGATCTCCACCAGGCAAGCGTGCGGCAGGAGTTCGGCGAGCCGCCTGCCGTGCGCCGGCGGCATCACCCGGTCGCCGCGAGCCCAGACGACCAGGACGGGACGGTCGAACTCCGGCAGTCGCAGGGCGGCTTCGCTCAGGACGCCGGGGTCGGCGGCGACGGCCCGCAGCATGCGGACCGCGTCGCGGCGGATCTCCTGACGCCTCAGTACCGGCTCCACCCAGCGCCGCGTCGCCGCGTCCCCGCGCCTGGTGAGCTGACCGAAGGCGAACGGCGAGCGGCGCACGGCCCGTAGCCGCATCTGCTGCATGAACATCCCGAACAGCCGGGGCGCCAGCTTGCCGGTGAGCATGAGTGTGCGGCCCGTGAGCCCCGGCGGGAGGTTGTCGAAGGCCTCGCACGAGACAAGGACGGCCCGGCCCACCCGCGCGGCCCCGCCCGCGATGACGAGCTGGACGAGCGCGCCGCCGGTGTCGTTCCCGACCAGGGTGACGTCCCGCAGGTCGAGCCGGTCGAGAAGCTCGACGACCAGCCGCGCCACACCCGGCAGCGACAGGTCGGCGTCGGGGCGCATCGCGTGGCGGTGCGCCCCGAGCGGGAGCGTCGGTGTCACGCAGCGGTGTCCGGCCGCGAGTTCGGCGACGGGCCCCGCCCACAGCGAGGAGTCCATCATCAGCCCGTGCAGCAGCACCACGGTGGGGCCGTCCCCGCCGGTGTCCTCGTACGCGACCGGCCCGGCCGACAACTCGATCAGAGTCATCCCGTCCCTCCCCCTCAGATCCTCAGATCCCGCGCCCCGGCGCCGGCCGCGCCGCTCCGGGTGCGCCGTGGCCCGCCGGCGCCTCGCCGAGCAACCTGCGGCGCAAAAAGGCCAGTTCGGCCTCGACCGCGCGCTCGTGGGCGTCCTGGAAGGGCGCGTAGTGTCCGCCGGGTACGTGGACCAGCTCGGCGTCCGGCGCCTGCCCCGCGGCGCGGACCGCGGGCGCGGCGAGGACCGACCGGTCCTGGTCGGCCACGACCACCAGCAGCGGGCAGCGCACCCGGGACGCGTGCCGACCGGGCTTGTACAGGCTGAAGTTGAGCACCGAGCGCGCCGCCACCTCCTGCTGCCACTGGGGGTACGCGTTGTCCGGGTTGAGCACCTGGTCGCCGAGCCTGCCGTCCGGAGTGGTGAGCATGACGGTCTCGCCCGGCTCTCCGGAGAGCCCGATCAACAGGGGCTCGCGGCCCACGAGACCGCCCAGCGTGTCGAGCAGGGCCAGCGCGGTGACCTTCAGCATCGCGAGCGGCGTCTGGAAGCGCGACGCGTTGCGTGAAGCCACCGGACCGTCGGCGTTCGGTGTCTGCGCGATCGCCGCAGCGAGCCGCGGATCACGCGCGGCGACCGGGAAGACATGGCCGCCGGACAGCGAGAAGCCCCAGATCGCGAGGCCGGCCGGATCGACGCCGGGCAGCGTGGCGGCGAAGCCGATCGCCGCCTGCCAGTCGTCGAGTTGGTCCGCCATGCGCACGACCTGGCGCGGCTGCCCGCCGCTCTCCCCCAGCCGGCGGTAGTCGAAGGCGAGGACGGCGAACCCGGCATCGTTGAACCGCTTCGCGAACCGGTCGGTCCCCGGCTCCTTGGTGACTCCCCCGCCGCCCGCCATGACCACGCAGCCGCCGTTGGTTCCTGGATAGTGCCAGGCCACGCACTCCGTGCCGCCGCTGGTGAAGCGGACCTTCTCCCGTTTCAAGGACATGCCCATGCCGGTCTCCCCGTGGCCGATACTCACCCCGTCACTCACCCCGTCCTTAAAGTGAACCACGTGGTTCGCATGCTGTCCACGCACGCCGGACTCCTACTCCTCGGCGGCCTCCTCCCGCTCCAGCGCGCGGCCCAGGGCCTCGAAGCCCGCGGCGATCCCCGCGCTGTCGCCGCTGGTTCTGGCGTCCACCAGGAAGCCCCGCAGGACGGCGAGGATCATCTCGGCGACCTCCAGCTTCCGCCGCTCCGGCCAGGTCTCCGGGCAGATGGACAGCAGCAGCGGCAGATACTGCTGGGACGCCTCGCGGCCGAGCGCGCCGTGCCGCTCGGGGTCGTACATCGCGAGGCCGATGGCCTGGTCGAGCACCCGCGCCTCCTCGCCCACCAGGACGGGCCACACCACCCGCACCCAGTCCGCGAGGGGCCGGCGCGGCTGCCCCGCGGTGGCGGCGGTGAACGCCTTGTCGATACGGCGCTCCCGCAGTTGCACGATCGCCTGCCTGAGCAGGTCGTCGATGCCGTCGAAGTGGTAGAGCAGCACCTTGTGGGTGGCGCCCGCCGCCCGCGCGGCACGCCGGAGCGAGAAGTCCACGAGCCCGTTGGCCGCGAGGTCGTCGGTGACCCGGCCCAGCAGCTCCAGCCGCCTGGCCTCGCCACGGGGCGACCCGGCCGAACGCCGGTAGCCGGCCCGCTCGGAACGGTCCTCGAACGCTGGCGACACGGCGGCTCCCTGGAAGTCGGTTCCGGTACAGGCGCACACCGTAGCTCCGGCCCCGGGTGTGGGTGGCACCACACACCGCCGTCGTTTCCGTCGGTAACCCTCGGGCACGCGCAGTGCACAAGATCCGCGAGACACCAGGAGCCAAGGAGAGACATGTTCGTTCTCGTCGGAGCGTTGCTGCTGTTCGGAGTCGCCCTCGGAGCCGTGGTGCACGTGCCGCTGCCCGTCGCGCTCGGCGCCGCCGCCGTCATCGCCTGCTGGCTCGGGGTGTACGCGCTGCGCAAGCGGCACGCCCACACCCGAGGCCACTCGTAAGGAGTCAGGACCATGACCGCCAAGACCCCCGCGCCCCCCGTGCGCACCCGCGAGTCGACCCGCCGTACCGCCGACGGGATGGCCGTCGCGTCCTTCGTGCTCGGCCTGGTCGGGCTGCTGGTGTTCAACCTCTTCCTCGGGCCCGCCGCGCTCGTCCTGGGCACGCTCGCCCTCGTCCGGCGCACCGGGCACCGCGGCCGGGCCTACCTCGGGCTGGCCCTGGGCGCGGCCGACCTGATCGTGCTGGCCGTGCTCACGGCGGCGGACCACACCGTCAGTTGGTAGCCGGGCCCGCACCGGAATCCTGGTACGGACCATGGACACCGTGACGGCGAAGCGTCGATGATGACTGCACCCCCACAGATGTAGGAGCAGTTCACATGGATAGACGACAGTTGATCGCCGGCGGTGTCGCGGCAGCGGCGGCAGCCACCCTGCTGCCCGCGCTGTCCGGTACGGCGGCGGCCGCATCCGGCGCTGCGCCCGCCGCCCCGCCGTCCGGCCAACTCCCGCCCAGGGAAGACATCATCAGCGTCCTGCGGCGGGTGGCCGACCACTGGATCGGGGCGCACGCCGACCCGGGCGACAACGGCTGGGCCAACGCGACGTTCTTCAGCGGGCTGTTGGCCTTGTTCAGACTGACGAACGACCCGGCCTATCTCAACTACGCCAGGAACTGGGCGGAGAGCCACGACTACGGGCTGATCGGCGGCGCCGCCACCCGGCACGCGGACAACCAGTGCGCGGGCCAGGCCTATCTCGACCTGTACGAGATCGAACCCGACGAGCAGAAGCTCGCCGCGATCGAGTCGTCGCTGCACCGCATGGTCTACACCGACCAGCCGGGCAAGAACGACGACTGGTGGTGGGACGACGCCCTGCACATGGCGATGCCGTCGTTCGCGCGGATCGGCGCGCTGCGCGACGACCCGCGGTACTGGGAGAAGCTCTACAGCCTCTACGACCACACCAAGCACGCGGAGGGCGGCCCGGGTCTGTACGACGCTGCCTCCGGCCTCTGGTACCGCGACGCGAACTTCCTGCCCGGCGGGATCGTCTCCCCGAACGGCAAGCCGGTGTTCTGGTCGCGCGGCAACGGCTGGGTGACCGGCGCGCACACCAAGACACTCAAGGCGCTGCCCGCGAGCGAGCGCCATGTCGCCGAATACCGCGACACACTGCGCCAGTTGGTGACCGCCACGGCCAAGGTCCAGCGCACCGACGGCTTCTGGAACGTCAATCTCGGCGACGCCGCGCATCTGCCGGGTCCTGAGACGAGCGGTACGGCGTTCTTCGTGTACGGGACGGCGTACGCGATCGGCGCCGGCCTGGTCGACGGCGCGGCTCTGCTGCCGGTCGCCGCGCGGGGCTGGAACGGCCTGGTCGCCACCGCCGTCCACCCGGACGGCGTCCTCGGCTACGTGCAGAAGGTCGGCGACCGCCCGGAGTCGAGCCAGCCCATCACCTACGACAGCACCGCCGACTTCGGTGTGGGCGGTTTCCTGCTGGCGGGGTCCCAACTCGCCGCTCTGGCCTGACGCGTACGAGAGAGCCGGCGGTACGGCCGGCGGATCCGGGGATCCGCCGGCCGTACCGTCTCAGGTGGAGCCGGGGTCCCGGCGCGCGGTGGCCGCGAAGCTCTCCGCGAGCCGGTCGGGTGCGGCCTGCTTCCAGGAGTCCACCAGGATGTCGTACAGCTCGTCGAGATCCTCCAGTGCGGCGAGCCGCACCCGCACCCAGGAGGAACTCGCCTCGTGCGGCGGCACCCAGAACTTCTCCGGTTCCGCGGCGATCAGCTCGGTCCGCTCGTGCCGGGGGCAGCGCACGGCGAACGACGCCTGGTCGTCGGGGACCGTGATGAACATCTTGCCGGCGACCCGGAACGTGGGCATGCGCCACGCTTCCTTCTCCAGCGTCTCGGGGAGCGACAGTGCGATACGGCGCACGTCATCAGCATCAATCACACCCCCACGTTAGACGCCTCTCAGGTCAGCGAGAAGTCGTCTCCGTACACCGCCGACTGGCCGTACCAGCCGTGCAGGTAGACGGTGACCGTGCCGGAGGCGCCGGTGGTGAACGGCACCGTCAGCTTGGACCAGCCGGTGGAGCTGGTCCAGGCGCTGGCGGTGGCACCGCCGCTCACCCCCAGGTAGGCGTAGCTGCCCTGCACCCAACCGCTCAATGTGTAGTGGGTGTTGGGGCTGAGGGTGAGGGTCTGGCCGCACTGCCCCGTCTGCGCGGAGGTGGGCGACGACTTCAGCGCGTGCGCACCGCCGTGCACCGGTGTCGTCACCAGCGCACCGCCGCTCTCGCAGGTCCAGGGTGCCAGGGACGCGTTCTCGAAGCCGCCGTTGACCAGGGCGCCGGTGTTCCCACCGGGTCCCGCGACGGTGAGCGTGAAGGTGGCGGTGTGGCTGACCGATCCCGCTGTCGCCGTCACGTCGAGCGGGTACGTGCCCGGCGCCGCCGACGCCGAGGCGCTGACCGAGAGCGTGGCCGAGCCGCCCGCGGTGACCGACGCCGGGCTGAGCGCCGCCGTCACGCCCGCCGGGGCGCCGCTGGTCTTGAGCGCGAGGCTCTGCGCCGTACCGGAGGTGACGGCCGTCTTCACACTCGCCGTGGTCGAGCCGCCGGGCTGCACCGAGGCCGACCCCGGGGCGACCGAGACCGAGAAGTCGTTGGTCACCGGGCCGCTGCCACCGCCGGTGAACGGGGCGAAGGTGTGGGTGAAGTACCACGGGTCCTGCGGGATCCCGGAGCAACTGTCGGAGCCGCCGGTGCCGGGGCAGGACCCCGAGTCGCGTTGCAGGGCCCAGAAGGAGAGGGTGTTGATGCCCTTGGCGACGGCCCAGTCAAGGACCGGGGGCGCGTCGGCCGTGGTGAAGGTCTCGGCGGGGCCGAAGTCGTCGATGCCGGGCATCTCCGTGACGCCCACCATGCTCCAGAGCTGCGCCTGCGTTTTGCCGGGGTTGAACTGGGCGAGCTGGCCCACGAGTCCGGTCGTCGCCGTCTTCGTGTCGTCGGCCATGTTGTGCGTGGCGTTGTCGTAGTAGTCGAACGTCATGATGTTGACCACGTCCACCCGCGTGCCGTTCGACGCGGCGTTGCGCAGCACGTCGAGTCCGGTGTCGCCGAGGCCGCTCGTGGTGGTGGGCAGGGTGTACGAGAACTGCACCGAACGGCCGTTGGCCGCCGCCCAGTCCTGCACCTTCTTGATCGCCTTGTTGCGGCGGTCGATACCGGCCGTGTTGGTCAGCGAGTTGTCCTCGATGTCCATGTCGAGGCGCGAGACGTCGTAGGTGGTGATGATCTTCTCGTACGCAGCGGCGATGGAGTCGACGTTGGTGCAACTGTCCGCGATCTCGGTGCCGCCGTTGTCGGCCGCGTAGCCGCCGAGTGACGGGATCACATCGCCGCCGCGTGAGCGGATGGTGGTGAAGTCCTGGCCGAACACGGACGAGGCGATCGGCATGCCCGTGTCGCCGTTCCAGTACGTCGTGCAGGAACCGGGCCGTTCGGTCTGGACGAAGGCCATCGTCAGGTACTTGGCGCCGGACTGCTGCGCCAGGGCTGCGGGGCTGTCGCCGTTGTACGCCTCGAAGTACGGCGCGAAGACATGCGCGGGAAGCGGGGTCGCGGCGTGCGCGGCGGCTCCGGTGGTGAGGACCAGGCCGGCCGAAGCGGCCACGGTCGCCAGGGTGGCGAGCAGCGCTCTGACGGATCTCGTACGTCTCATGGGGGCTCCCAGTGGGTGAGACAGCAGGCGGATCGGGCCCCATAATTGGTCTGGACCAACGGACCGTCAAGGGTCTGGACCACTTCATTCCGTACTGTTTGCCTTATCCATCCACCCGGTCGCGGCAAGGGACCCGGGCCTCGGCCGGCGCACAACACCCCTCTATCGTGGCCTTTCATGTGGCCAGGAGAGCAGCAACCGGGGGACGGGCCCAACGCGCAGGACCCGTACGCGAATCCGTACCAGCAGCCCAACCCGTACCAGCAGCCGAACCCGTACCGGCAGCAGCCCAACCCGTACCAGCAGCCGGGGCAGCCACCGGGGCAGACCCCGCCGTGGGCCGCCCCCACCGTCGCTTCGGGACCGCCCGAACCGCCGCGCGGGGGCGGCGGGAAGACCCGGCTCGTCGCCGTCGTCGCGACCGCCGTCGTGGTGGTCGCGGCGGCCGTCACCGGGTTTCTGGTGCTGGGCGGCGGCTCCGACGACGAGGGCAAGAACGTCGACCCGACCAAAGACCCGTCGACGCGCGGCGCCGTCTCGCCGACCGCGTCGGGCGGCGCCGACGGACGCGACAGCGCGCCGGAGCCCGTCGTCGCCGGCTGGAAGGCCGTGTTGAACCCGTCGACCGGCGTCGTCTTCGACGTACCGCCGGAGTGGGGCCTCAAAGCGGCCAGTTGGACGACGTACGTCGCCGACGAGAGCGACCCGGAGGAGAAACCACTCATCGGTTTCACCGCCCCCGCCCTGCTCAAGGAGAAGTGGTGCTCGTCCGACGAGGACGGGAACGGCAGCACGGAGGACACCGCGCTCGCGTCCGCCGGGTCGCGCGGGGAACGCGGCGCCGCCACCACGGAGGAGGCGGCCAAGAACAACGCCGCCCTGTGGCTCTACGGGGCGTACACCCAGCCCGACAAGAAGACGATCAAGCCGGGGCCCGTCGAGCCGTACACCACCTCGTCGGGCATCAAGGGGAGTCTGGCGACGGCCGTTTCCTCCGGTGTGCCGAAGAAGGGCAAGTGTGACAGCGACGGCAAAGTCACCAGTTTCGCCTTCGAGAACGCCAAGGGCGACTTCGTGTCGTGGACGTTCTTCGGGGCGACCGGTGTGCCGGACGAGGTGCCGGACGCGACGGTGCGCAAGATCCTCAGCACCGTGCGCGAGGGCCGGAGTTGACGAGTCCGCCGGGCTCGCTCGGCATTTGCCCGAATGAGCCGGAGAATGGGCAGTTACCTCCCTCGGAACAGTCGGTCTCGATCAGCAAACAACGCCAAGAAGCGCTGCGCGAAGGGGCGGGGGCTCTGCATAATCGCTGCGAACCCCGGAAGGAATCGTCCGTGAAGCCAGAACCCTGCCCTCGCTGCTTCGCACCCGCACGCGAGGACGGCCGCCCCGACTGCGCCTGCGCCATCCCCGCCGAGACAGCCGCGGAGAGCACCGCCGAAGACGACCACATCGAAACACTCGACATGCTGCACACGCGCCCCTACGTCTCGCTGCACAACGCGCAGACGCCGGGTGACACCGCGGCTCCGAGGATCGCACGCGACGAGGACGTGGCCGCTCTCACCGCCGGCGAACACGCGGCGGGCGGCGAACACGCGGCGGGCGTCGAACCCGAGACGTCCGGCGAACCCGAAGCCGTGGCGGCCGATCACGCGGTACCGGCCGCCGAGACCCAACCGCTGCCGCCCGTACCGCCGTCGACACCGGACTTCGTCGCGGCGGACGAGGAGAGCGACCCCGCGGCCCCGGCCGGCTCCGGCCGCCGCAAGACCGGTCTGCTGGTGGCCGGCGCCGTGGTCGTGGTCGCCGCGGCCGTCGCGATCGGCGCCGGAGTCCTCGGCGGCAACGGCGGCTCCGGTACGTCCGACGCGGCGGCGGCACCGAACTCCCAGGGCGCGCTGCCCGGTTCGGCCTCCGCCACCCCCTCGGCCACGGACGCCCCCACGTCGGCCGGTCCGAGTGAAGAGCCCAGCCGGTCCCCCGGCGCGTCGGCCGACGGGTCGGTCAAGGACAAGGCCAAGGACATAGCCGCCTCGGCCGCCGCCGCGATCGCCGGCGGCGCCGACACGTCCGGCGCGAGCGCCGCCCCTTCGTCCTCGGCCGACGGCGGCGGGCCTCTCCCCGCAGGTCCCACGCAGACCACCTCCCCCTCGGGCCCGCCCGTGCTGCGCGAGGGCGACACCGGACCCGAAGTCGTCGAACTGCAGAAGCGGATGGGCCAGCTCCTGCTCCAGTACGTCGGCCTGCCCGACGGCACGTACGACGCGGGCGTGCAGCGCGCGGTCGCCCGCTACCAGGACAGCCACCGCATCACCGGCGACCCGTCAGGCGTCTACGGCGCCGCCACCCGGGCGGATCTGGAGTCCCGTACCAAGGAGCCCTGAGCAGGCCGCTCCTGGGTGGCGGATAGCCGACCGGTCAGCGGGTAGCCGCCGGAAGGCAGGCACATCACCGAGGAGAGGACACCACCATGTCGTCGTCGCTGCTTGAGTCCGTAGACATCAAGGCGCCGGTGGCGGTGAGCTGGAAGCTGTGGAGCGACGTCACGCGCTGGCCGGAGTTCCTCAGTCATGTACGGCACGTCGAGCGTATCGACGACCGCAACTTCGCCTGGCAGCTCTCGCTCCCCGGCGCCGACAAGGCGTTCGTCGCCGAACTCACCGAGGTCGTACCGGAGGACCGGATCGCCTGGCGGACCACGGAGGGCGTCCACCACGCGGGGGTCGTCACCTTCCACCACGTCACCGAGTCGACGAGCCGGGTCACCCTCCAGATCGAGTACGACCCGAAGGGCTTCGTCGAGCGCCTCGGCGCCCTGACCAACCTCGACTCCGCCCTGGCCAACTACGACCTGGGCGAGTTCCAGAAGCTGGCCGAGGTCACCGCGGGCGGCTGAGCGGCCGGCCCGCCGCGCCAGGACGGCGCACGGCGGGCCGGCGGGAGAGCGGGCAGGCGGGTTCGCGGACGGTCCGGCGGCGTCAGACGACGTGCACGCCGGGCCGTCCCGCGTCGACCCGCAGGCTCGACAGCGTGGTCGACGCCGACTGCGGCTTGAGCACCGTACCGACCACCCGCACCTGGGCGTCGATACCGCGCTCCCCGATGTCGAACAAGTGGTAGCCGCGGTGGTAGTCGATGACCTTCCAGTGCGGGTTGTCGCCGCGCAGCGGGTCCCACATGGCGTTGAACGCCGTCGCGTCCTGGTCGCCGTTGGAACTGATCGACGTACCCACGAACTCGGCGCCGACGACCGCCGATTCGGGATCTCCGTAGTCCCTCTTCAGATCGCTGATCATCGTCAGATGGCGGTCACCGCTGAGCACCACCGGGTTGTCCACCTGCCGGAAGCGGGCCAGCAGGTCGTTGCGCTCGACCTGGTAGCCGTCCCACGCGTCGTAGAACCACTCCTTGCCGGGCCCCGCCAGCAGATCGGTCTCGGCCATCATGATCTGCGAGGCCGTCAGGTTCCAGCGGGCGTGCGAGCCGGCGAGGTTGCCGGCCAGCCACGCCCGCTGCGGCGCGCCGAGCATGGTCATCGCGGGGTCCTCGGCGCCGGCCTGTGTGGTGGTCTGGTCGCTGCGGAACTGGCGTGTGTCGAGGACGTTGAGCCGGGCGAGCCGGCCGAAGTCGAAGCTCCGGTACATCTGGATGTGCGGGCCGTTCGGCACCGCCGTCGCCCTGACCGGCATGTGCTCGTAGTACGCCTGGTAGGCGGCGGTCAGCCGGGAGACGAAGGCGTCGTGCGGCTGCCGCGCGGGGTCCTGCGGCACCTCGCCGGCGAAGTCGTTGTCGACCTCGTGGTCGTCGAAGGTCACGATCCAGGGCGCGGCGGCGTGCATCGCGAGCAGGTCGGGGTCGGTCTTGTACTGCGCGTACCTGTTGCGGTACTGGACGAGGCTGTACGGCTCGCCCGAGCCCTCGTGGACCCGTACGGCGGACGCGGTGGGCGCGCTCTCGTAGATGTAGTCCCCGACGAAGAGCACGATGTCGGGTTCCTGCTCGCGCATGTCGGCGTACGGCGTGAAGTAGCCGTTCTGCCAGTTCTGGCAGGAGGCGAGGGCGACCCGGAGCTTCGACGGGTCGCGCGAGATGGTGCGGGTGCGGCCGACCGGTGAGAGGTACGTGCCGGCCCGGAAGCGGTACCAGTAGACGCGGCCGGGTTCGAGTCCGCGCACATCCACGTGCACGCTGTGTGCCAGGTCCGGATCGGCGAGGGCGACCCCCCGGCGCACCACCCTGCGGAACGACTGGTCCTGGGCCACCTGCCACTGCACGGCGACGGGCGAGTCCGGCATGCCGCCGCCGTTCAGCGGGTCGACGGCGAGCCGGGTCCAGATGACGACGGCCGTGGTGAGCGGGTCGCCGGAGGCGACGCCCAGCGTGAACGGGTCGGCGGCCAGGGGTCTGCCTGCCGCACGGGCCGCCGGAGCGGTCAGGAGCTGACTCGCGGCCACGGCGCCGGATGCGGCGGCGCCGGCGGCCAGCAGTCGGCGGCGGGTGAGTTCGGGCATGGTCATGTTCCCTTCTCAAGGCGGCACAGCCGCACAAAAGATGTCAGGCCCACAGACACGGGCACCCGAAGTCCATCAGGCAGGGTCATGACAGCGAAGTGTCGTCTGATGCGGGATCAGGCCATATCCGGCACCGGGGGGCCTCTCGTGGCCGTCGGGCCCGCGAAGATCGGCCGGACAGGGCCTAGCCGACGGTACGCGCGGCGTCGCGGATCAGACCGGTGACAGCGCCGGGGTTGGTGAGGAAGGCGGCGTGCGGCGCCTCGACCTCGATGGTGCGCGAGTGGGCCCGCTCCGCCATGAAGCGCTCCGCTTCGGGCGAGATCGCGTGGTCCTGCTCGGCGACCAGGGCCCAGGAGGGAATGGTCTTCCAGGCCGGCTTGCCGGAGGGCTCGTCGAACGCGGCGGCGTCGACCGGCCGCTGGGTCGCCGCGAGGACCTGGGCGTCGGGCGCGGGGAGCCGGTCGCTGAGGAAGACGTCGCGGTACTTGTCGGGCTTGATGGAGACGTCGACGCCGCTGCTCGTACCGGTCGAGTACGGCACGGGGTTGAGGGCCGCGGCGAGGGGCGTGGCGGGGAACCTGTCGTTGATGGAGGTGATGGTCTCCTTCGCCGCCGGGGCGAAGGCGGCGATGTACACCAGCGCCTTGACGTTCTTGTTGCCCGCCGCGGCGTTGGTGATGACGGCCCCGCCGTAGGAGTGGCCGACCAGGACAATCGGTCCGCGCACCGACTTCAGGAAGCTCGCGAGGTACGCCGAGTCACTCGCCAGACCGCGCAGCGGGTTGGCGGGGGCGATCACGTCGCGGTACCCCTCGCCGTGCAGGCGGCCGATCACGTTCTCCCAGCCGGACGCGTCGGCGAACGCCCCGTGCACCAGCACCACCGTCGGCTTCGCCCGGTCGGTGCCCGCTCCGCCGGGCGCCGCGGAAGCGCCCTGCGCCGGTACGGCACAGATTCCGACGCCGACGGCGGCAGCGGCGCCGATCAGCCGGAACAGACGGGTGCGAGTGAGGTTCATGGATCTCCGTAGGGCAGCGGCGGGAAAACCGGGCGACGACCGGCACGGGTCTTTATTGCCCGGTCACCCGGCAAGGTCAGCAGCGCCGGGCGGATCGCTACCCGATCGGACGCGTCGTCACGGCCGGGTGGAGGAACCGTCCGGCGCACGGCCCAGAATGGAGGATCCGGCGGTCGGCGACAGAGAGGGCGATCCATGACACCCCAGCAGGAACCGGCGTCCGTCGAGTGGCTGGATCTGTCCGTTCCGCTCGTCACCGGCATGCCGGTCTACCCCGGCGACCCGGAGGTGGAGATCACCGCCGCGCTGCGGGCCGCCGAGGACGGCGTCAATGTGCTGCGGGTCCACCTCGGTTCGCAGTCGGGCACGCATGTCGACGCGCCGTACCACGTGGACGACCGGTGGCCGACCCTCGACGACTTGCCGCTGACGCGCTTCACCGGCCCTGCCGTCGCCGCCGATCTGCGCGCTCTCGCGCCGCGCACCGGCGCCACCGCGGCGGACCTGGCGCCCGTACTGCCCCGACTGCGGCCCGGCACCGTCCTGTTGCTCGTCACCGGCTGGTCGGCGCACTGGGGCACCGACCGCTACCTCGGCCACCCGTGGCTCACTCCCGGGGCGGCGCGGGCGGTCGTGGCCGCCGGCGTGCGTACGGTCGGTGTCGACGCGCTCAGCGTCGACCCGACACCCGCGCCCGGTGCTCCGCACCCGCCGGACGGGGACGGGAACGGAGACGGCGACGGGCTGGCGGCCCACCGGGTGCTGTGCGGCGCGGGCGGTGTCATCGCCGAGAATCTCACCGGGCTCGACCGGGTGGTCGATGCGCAGCGCGCCGGGCGGCGGGTCGAGGTGTCACTGTTCCCGCTGCGGCTCGCCGGCGCCGACGGCGCGCCCGTACGCGCCGTCGCCCGGATCGGCTGAGCACGGCATCCCGGTCGGGCCGTCAGCCGCGGGTCCTGCGGGCGCACTCGGCGACCACCTTGCGCAGGCTGCCGGTGCTGCTCAGCAGCTCGCGCTGGACGCGCGCGCCGTTGCCGTCCCGCAGCAGCGTGGCCAGGCCGGCACGGGCGGCCGCCAGGTCGCCGCTGTCCTCCAGCGCGTCGTGCACATGGGCGAGCAGCGAGTCGACGACGTCGGCGGCCGGTTCGGGGACCATCGTGACGGGGTGGAGCAGTGTGTCGTCGAGACCCGAGCGGCCGGCCCGCCACGCGGCGAGCCGCAGCACCCCGACCCCGTGGAGCGGTGCCGGGTCGCCGGCCCGCCACTGGCGCGCCGCCGTCTCGACCAGTCCCCGTACGAGCATGGCGAGCAGCACCGGGGTCGAGGCGTCGAGGCACACGTCGGCCACGCGTATCTCGACGGTGGGGTAGTTGTGGGACAGCCGCGCGTCGAAGTAGATCATCCCCTCGTCGCGCAGCACACCGGTGCCGACCATGGACCGCACCTGCTCGTGGTAGCGCTCCGCCGTGACGAACGGCTCCACGGGGCCCGCCGAGGGCCAGCGCTCCCACACCCGGCTGCGGTAGCTGCTGTAGCTGCTGTCGTCGCCCTGCCAGAAGGGCGAGTTGGCGCTCAGCGCGAGAAGCACCGGCAGCCACGGCCGGATCCGGTCGAGTACGGCGACGCCCTCCTCGTCGGACTCGACCGCCACATGGACATGGCAGCCGCAGGTGAGCTGGTTGTGCACGCTGAGGCCGTACTGCTCCTGGAGCCAGCGGTACCGCTCCCCCGCGTTCACGGTGGGGCTGACCGGCAGCGGCGACGTGGCGAGGGCCGCGACCGTCACCTGGGCCTGTGCGGCGTGCTCGGCGGCGTCCTGCCGCCAGCGGACTATCTCGTCCGCGAGGTCGTCCATGCCGGTGCACGGATGGGTCGCGAACTCCAACTGCTGACCGTGCAGTTCCTTCTCGAACGTGTGGTCGTCGGCGCCTGCCTTGTCCGACGCCCGGTCCGCGACGGCCAGCACCGCGGCCGACAAGGCCCGGGGCTCACCCGACTCGGGATCCACCAGGAGGAGTTCCTCCTCCACTCCGACACTGCGCACTGGAACTGCCTTTCCCCGAGGAGACGTTAGGGCGAGTAGCTTGTCTCATCGCCGGCGTGGTCGGCGACCGGGGCCGCTTTCTTCCGACGTGTTCCCGTCGTCGCGAAGGCCGAGTAACGAGGGACCCAGCGCAGCAGAGCGGCGGCGGCAACGATACCCATGCCGCCCATCACCATAATACCGGCGGCCAGACTGCCCAGAGCCGCGGCCGCCGACACCACCAGCGGACCGCCCGCACTGCCGGAGTCGGCGCACAGCCGCCACACACCGAGGAACTGCGAACGGGTCGCGGGCGGCGCCACATCGGCGCCCAGTGTCATCAGGATGCCACTGCCGATCCCGTTCCCGAACCCCATGAGCATGGCGACGACGGTGATCGAGGCGAGCCCGTGGGTCAGCGGCAGCGACGCCATCGTCACCCCGAGCACCAGCATCGAGGGCACCGCGATCCACAGCCGGCCGTACCGGTCCATGATCCGGCCCGACGGGTAGAAGGTCATCGTGTCGACGAGCCCGGCGATCCCGAAGATGACGCTGGTGGCCGAGGCGCTCTGGCCGAGATGGTCGGCCCACAGCGGCAGCACCGTCTGCCGGGTGGCCCGGACGGAGCCCACCAGCAGGACGGCGAAGCCCAGCGTCAGAAAGATCCGCCGGTGGTCGCGCACCACCGTACGGACCGGGACGGGGGTCTTGCCGGTGCGGCGGGCCGCGGACTCGTCTCTGACGTCGGGCACCACGAGCAGCACCACGGCCGTCACCGCGGTGCAGAGCAGCGCCAGCCAGTAGATGTCGTGGACGGGCCGCCCGGTGAGGATCACGGCGCCGACGAAGGGCCCCACGAAGGCGCCGATCCGCGACATGCCTCCCAGCGTCGACAGGGCCCTGGCGCGCAGCCCCGTCGGCACCACCTCGGTCAGGTAGGACTGCCTGGCCAGGACGAAGACGGCGTTGGTCGCGCCCGTGGCGGTCACGGCCAGCGCGAGCTGCCACAGCTCGGTGGCGAGGGCGCAGCAGCTCAGGGTGACCGCGGCGACCCCGGCGGCGACGAGCATCGCCTTGCGGTCCCCGAGCCGGGCGGCGAGCGCCCCCGCGGGCACGTCGCCGAGGATCTGCCCGACACCGACCAGCGCCAGTACGAGCCCCGCCCCGCCGATGGAGGCGCCGAGCGCCCGGCCGCTGAGCGCGAGCACCGGGGCGAGCGCCCCCATGCCCGTCTCGAAGATGAGCGCGGGCAGGAAGACGGCGGGTATGAGGCTGACGAGGGACACGGGACGGTCTGCCACCTGCGGGGGCCTCACTTCGCTGTACGGGTGCGTGCGGAACCCCACCAGCAAATCAGACGGCTCCCGCCCGTCTCACCGGGCCCGTGAGCAACCGAACGGGGGGCGCGGCGCGTCCTCGCAGCAAAGCCTTAGGGAGAGCCCGATGGACCAGCCAGTCGTGACCCTGCCCGAGGAGCTGCTGCTCCTGGCCCTCAGCCCGGCGACGGGCCGGCCCCGTACCCAGATGTCATACGTACGGCTCGGCGTCGCCGGCGCCGTGCTCGCCGAACTGGCGGCGGCGGGACGCGTCGGCGCGCGGGGCGGGAAGGCCGTCGTCGGGGACAAGTACCCCACCGGTGATCCCGTGCTGGACGACGTCCTGGCCAAACTGGTCGCCCGGGGCGGCGAGGTACGGCTGAGCGGCTGGCTCAGGGGAGCGTCGCGGCATGTGACCGACCTCTACCTGCGGCGGCTGGTGCAGCGCGGCGTACTCCGCGAGGAGAAGCACCGGGCGCTCGGCATCTTCCCGTTCCACCGCTATCCGGCCGCCGCCGCCGACTGGTCGGCTCCGGCCGTCGCCCGGCTGGGCGCCGCGGGGAAGATGTCCTTCCCCGAGGAGCGCAGCCGCGCGCTCGCCGGGCTCGTCCACGCCGTCGATCTCGCGCGGCCGCTCTTCCCCGGCCCCGGCGCCCGCCAACTCCGCGGCACCATGCGGGAGTTGGCGCGCGACCTGTGGTACGCCGAGGCGGTGCGGCGGGCGGTGCAGAGCGAGAAGTCCGCCGCGGCGGGCTGACCCTGCCGGATCCGGCACGTGGTACAGTCATGAACAGCACTCGTGTACGCCTGGGTTTTCGGCGCCGGTGCTTATTCCCTCCAGACGGCTCTCGCCGTCGACTGTCTCTGTGACTGACGCACCCGTCCTTCATGACGGTGATCCAGCACAGCCCCAGTGATTCTCCCGGCCGTCGAGCCGCTGTTCCACCATGTCCGTGAAAGGACCCCCGTATGACCACCACTCTCGAACACACAACCCCCGTCCCGACCCAACAGCCGGCCGGCCTCGCCACCAACGGCGTCCTCGACATCACGTCGGGCGGACGCGGTTTCCTGCGCGTCGGCGACTATCTGCCGCGCTCCGACGACGTCCAGCTCTCGGCAGCCCAGATCCGCCGGGCCGGCCTGCGCAAGGGCGACGTGATCCAGGGCGTCAGCGACGCCAAGCACGTACTCACCACCATCGAGCGGGTCAACGGCCGCCCGCCGCAGGCCCTGCACGGCCGGCCGCACTTCGCCGACCTCACCCCGCTGCACCCGCGGGACCGGCTGCGGCTGGAGAGCCCGGCAGGCGGGGTGACCTCACGTGTCGTCGACCTGATCACACCGATCGGCAAGGGCCAGCGCGGCCTGATCGTCGCCCCGCCCAAGACCGGCAAGACGATGCTGCTGCAACAGCTCGCCGCGTCCGTCGCCGCCAACCACCCCGAGTGCCTGCTGATGGTGGTGCTCCTCGACGAACGCCCCGAGGAAGTCACCGACATGCGCCGCTCCGTACGCGGCGAGGTGCTCGCCTCCACCTTCGACCAGCCGGCCAAGGCGCATGTCGCGCTGGCCGAACTCGCCGTGGAACGCGCCAAGCGCCTGGTCGAGCAGGGCCAGGACGTGGTGATCCTGCTCGACTCGATCACCCGGCTGTGCCGCGCGTACAACAACGCGGCGGGCGCCGGCGGCCGTACGCTCAGCGGCGGTGTCGACGCGAGCGCGCTCCAAGGCCCCAAGCGGCTGTTCGGCGCCGCGCGCCACACCGAGGAGGGCGGTTCGCTGACGATCCTCGCGACCGCGCTCGTCGACACCGGATCGCGCGCGGACAACTACTACTTCGAGGAACTGAAGAGCACCGGCAACATGGAGCTGCGGCTGGACCGCACCCTGGCCGACAAGCGGATCTACCCCGCCGTCGACATCACGCCTTCCTCCACCCGGCGCGAAGAACTCCTGCTTCCCGCCGCCGAGTTGACCGCCGTCCGCGGTCTGCGGCGCGCCCTGCTCGGCCAGGACGGCCAAGCCACACTGGAAACACTGCTCGACCGGCTCCGCCGCACTCCCGACAACGCCGCGTTCCTGCGCCAGATCCAGCTCACCGTGCCCGCACGCCCGGCAGTGTGAACCCCAGTTCCCGCGCGGCCAGCTCAGGAGTGGGCTGCGCCCAGCGTTCGAGTACGTCCTGCGTCGTCGACAGCGAGCGCGTCTCGGCGATGTCGAGGTAGAGCGTCCCGTCCAGGTGGTCCGTCTCGTGCTGCACGATCCGGGCCGGCCAGCCGGACAGCTCCTCGTCGACCGCGTTCCCCCGCTCGTCCTGCCCGCGCAGCCGGATCGTCCCGTGCCGCGCCGTCACCGCCTGCCAGCCCGGCACACTGAGGCAGCCCTCGAAGAAGGCGGCCACGCCGTCACCCACCGGCGCGTACGAGGGATTCACCAGCACCCGGAAGGGCAGCGGAACCCTGCCACGCGCCTGAGCCGTCTCCTGCGGGACGTCGGCCGGGTCCTCCACGACCGCGAGCCGCAGCGGAACGCCCACCTGCGGGGCCGCGAGACCGACACCGGGGGCGGCGTGCAGCGACTCCCGCATGGCCCGCACCAGGCGGTCGAGGCGGTCCTCCCCCAGCTCTCCCTCGTAGTGCGGCGCGGGGCGCCGCAGCACCGGGTCGCCCGCGCGCACGAGCGGCAGCGGAGCGGGTCCCGCGAGGATTTCGTCGACGAGTTCGGTGAGCGCGATGGCCTGCATGGATCCAGCTTCCCAGATGCCGCCCGGGACCCGCTGCACCGGTCGGACCGCCGCAATGACCCGGCCCACCCCTGTGGCGTGGGATGCTGGAGTCTCCGCACCACTCCCTCCTCCCTGCCGAGGCACTATGCGCTGCATCATCGCCCACTTCCCCTTCGAGCTGAACAAGAGCGAGGTGCAGGAATCGATGAAGGGCGTGAAGCCCGAACCCGTCACGGGCGAGTCCGTGGTCATCGGCCGCCGGGTCTACCCGGTCAAGCAGGTGGGCGAGCTGATCACTCGCCAGGACCGCCGCGATTTCTCGTCCGGCGAGGTGGTCAGGGCGCTGACCCGCCTCGGATTCACCTGTCGTCCCGTACCCGTGCCCGAGGAGGAGCCGGTGGCCGCCGCGCTTCTCTGAGGCGCACCACCTGCGTAGTAGAGTCTGCGCCCATGTCGAAACCCGACGAATTGCTTGTCGATATCGCCACCAGGGTCGAATCGGAACAGAGCAATCAGATGTCGCTCACCGTAGTCGTTCAAGGTGCTGTCATCACAGGGCGGTTGGCGCCCGAGGCCATGTGGCGGCAACGCGTGGCCGAGGTGCTGGAGGATTCGGAGCGGCTCGGGCCGTTCTCCGTCATCTTCACCCCCGCCGACGCGGTGGCCCGCTCCGGGAACCGGAGCGAGCCACCCACCCATCTGCACTTCCATGTCGCGAGGATCCTCCAGGGAAGCCTCGGCATTCCGGAGACCGGCGGGATGTACCGGCTCGCCATCGAGGACGTGGGGGCCTGGACGGTGGGAGACGTCAGCTACTCCGACCACTGACCGGCCCCGCGCCGACCGGCGCGCCACCACAGCGCACAGCCCCGGTACCCGGACGAATCCGGGTACCGGGGCTGCTTCGTGCGGTGCGGGCGCTGCTTACGCGGCGCCGCGGTACGAGGACTGCCGCTGCGCCGTACCCGAGCCGCCCGGGGTGCGCGGCTGGGACGAGGCGGCGCTGCGCCGGCCCTGGGCGGGCCTGCTGCGCCTGCCGCGGGACGACGAGGTGCCGCCGCGCTTGGCGCGGTCGGACACCGGCGCCGTGATGACGACGGGCACGCCCGAGGGCGCCTGGGCGCCGGTGATCCGGCTCAGTTCGGCCTCGCCCGAGCGGACCTGGGCGGTCTGCGGGGTGATACCGGCGTCGGACATCAGCCGGGTCATCTCGCGGCGCTGGTTGGGCAGGACGAGCGTGACGACGCTGCCGGACTCGCCGGCGCGCGCCGTACGGCCGCCGCGGTGCAGATAGTCCTTGTGGTCGCTCGGCGGGTCGACGTTGACGACGAGGTCGAGGTTGTCGATGTGGATGCCGCGCGCTGCGACGTTGGTCGCCACCAGCACCGTCACATGGCCCGTCTTGAACTGGGCGAGCGTACGGGTGCGCTGCGGCTGCGACTTGCCGCCGTGCAGGGCCGCCGCGCGTACGCCGTTGTTCAGCAGGTGCTCGGTGAGCCGGTCCACGGCGTGCTTGGTGTCGAGGAACATCAGCACCCGGCCGTCGCGGGCGGCGATCTCGGTGGTGGTCGCGTACTTGTCGGCGCCGTGCACGTAGAGCACGTGGTGCTCCATCGTGGTGACGGCACCGGCCGAGGGGTCGACCGAGTGGACGACCGGGTCGTGCAGGTAGCGGCGCACCAGCAGGTCGACGTTGCGGTCGAGGGTGGCGGAGAACAGCATCCGCTGGCCCTCGGCGCTCATCTGGTCGAGCAGCGCGGTGACCTGGGGCATGAAGCCCATGTCGGCCATCTGGTCGGCCTCGTCGAGGACGGTGATGCTGACCCGGTCCAGCTTGCAGTCGCCGCGCTCGATGAGGTCCTTGAGCCGTCCGGGTGTCGCGACGACGACCTCGGTGCCCCCGCGCAGCGCGCTGGACTGGCGGCCGATCGACATACCGCCGACCACCGTGGCCAGCCGCAGCGAGAGCGACCTGGCGTAGGGGGTGAGCGCGTCGGTGACCTGCTGGGCCAGTTCGCGGGTGGGGACGAGGATCAGGGCGAGCGGCTTGCGCGGCTCGGCGCGCTGTCCGGCGATCCGGACCAGCAGCGCGAGGCCGAAGGCGAGGGTCTTGCCGGAGCCGGTCCGGCCGCGGCCCAGTACGTCGCGTCCCGCGAGCGAGTTCGGCAGGGTGGCCGCCTGGATCGGGAACGGCTCGTTCATGCCGAGGCCCGCGAGCGTCTTCAGTACCGGCTCGGGCATGTCCAGCTCGGCGAAGGTGCTCACCGGCGGCAGCGGCGGGGTGATGGTGACGGGCAGCGCGAATTCGCCCTGCAGCGCCGCGGGGCGGCGGCCGTAGCCGCCGGACCTGCCGGGCGCTCCCGAGCGGCTCGGGGCCTGCGAGCGGTAACGGCCGGCGCCGCCGGAATTGCCGGCGCTGGAGCCGCCTGAGCGGGTACGGGTGTAACGGTCGTTCGTGCGTCCTGCGCGGTTCATGGGGAACCTTCCTCGATGCGGCACGTATCGAGGAATTCCCGGCGTACAACAGGGCCGAGGAATCGCAAGAACGAGCCGGAGTAAACAAAGAAAAGAAGACGGGCCGGTCGGGAATCTGCCGGGCGCGGCGCGTCGAATTTCATAGGGCATCCGCCGGCAGCGGGCGGAGCGCGGCTGCCTGGCCGGGGGCCTGGCAACGCAAAAAAATAACGAGCTGGGGCCCGCACCCAAGGTGCGGGCCCCAGCTACGTCATACGTTCAGCGTCAGGCGGGAACGATGTTCTCGGCCTGCGGGCCCTTCTGGCCCTGCGTCACGTCGAAGTTCACCTTCTGGCCCTCCTGAAGCTCACGGAAGCCCTGGGCGGCGATGTTCGAGTAGTGGGCGAAGACGTCAGCGCCGCCGCCGTCCTGCTCGATGAAGCCGAAACCCTTTTCCGCGTTGAACCACTTCACGGTGCCACTAGCCATATCAATTTCTCCTTCGGGGCAGTGCCCCGGGGTCCGCACTGTGCGTACCCCGCGTCGCCGCAATGATTACCCCGTCCGGAGATTATCCACCGGAAATACGAAAGTGCTCCCACAGCACAGGACGCTGATGGGGGCACTTGAAGTCTCTGGGAACCACAACTGCAACTGAGATCAACAGTAGCACGGTGCGAGCGGGCTGGGACGGCAAGTGTTTAAGCGCGTGGCGCGGCGTCGGAAAACGTCAGCGCCTATTGCCCTTTTTTCTGTCATCGCCGCTGTAGTTATTCTCGTCCCCCGCCGAGCGGCGCAGTTCTTCGTTGAGCCGCAGGGCGTCTTCGAGCTGGTCCTCCAGGATGACGATGCGGCAGGCCGCCTCGACCGGGGTGCCCTGGTCGACGAGTTCGCGGGCGCGGGCGGCGACGCGGAGCTGGTAGCGCGAGTAGCGGCGGTGGCCGCCCTCGGAGCGCAGCGGCACGATGAGCCGCGCCTCGCCGACGGCCCGCAGGAAGGCGGGAGTGCTGCCGATCATCTCCGCGGCCCGGCCCATGGTGTAGGCGGGGTAATCGTCGTCGTCGAGCCTGTCGGATGTGTTCGGCCGGGATGCCTGGATCACGTGTGCCTCTGGTCGCTGCGGAAGACTCTCTCCCCACCATAGTGGCGTATGGCTGTCGCGGCCGGTACAGATTCGGGCCGGCCGAACGGCAGTGCCACGAGCAGCCAGAGCGTGATCCAGACGTAGATGTTCGAGCCGAGGAAGGCGTCGAGCCCGGTGGAGTCGGCCCGCCACAGCCAGACCACGCCGGCGCACAGCAGGACGTACGACACGGCGCAGGCGACGAGCAGCGGGCGGTGGCGGCGGCGCAGGGCCGAGTCGGTGAGCAGCAGCAGCGCGGGGAGCGCCCAGACGAGGTGGTGCACCCAGGTGACCGGCGAGACGAGGCAGGCGGCGAGGCCGGTCAGCGCGAAGCCGGCCGGCTCGTCGCCCGCGCGGACGGCGGCGCGGCAGCGGTACGCCCAGACGGCGAGGACGGCGAGGACGCACACCGCCCAGAGCGCCCGGCTGTCGCCGGCCGGGCCGAGCCGGGCCAGGACTCCTTGCAGCGACTGGTTGGAGACGTAGCTGAGCGTGCCGACCCTGCCGGTGTCCCACAGGGCGGTGATCCAGAAGGTCCGGGAGGCGGCCGGGTCGATCAGCGCGGCGAGCAGGGTGGCGCCGGCTGCCGTGGCCGTCGCGATACCGGCCTGCCTGCGCCGTCCGGTGACCAGCAGGTAGCCGATGTACAGGGCGGGGGTGAGTTTGACGGCGGCGGCGAGTCCGATGCCGACGCCCGCGTACTTGCCGTGTCCGGTGGCGATCAGCCGCGCGTCGGCGAAGACGAGCGCGCACAGCACCAGATTCACCTGGCCGAAGCTGAAGGTGTCGTTGACGGGTTCGAGCAGGGCGAAGAGGCAGCCGATGACGGTGAAGGCGAACCAGCGCACCCACCGTTCGCGCCGGACGGCGGGCGCGGCCAGCCAGTGGAGCAGCAGCGCCGAGGCCGCCAGGCTCAGCGCGACGCTGATCGCCACGGCGGCCGGCCAGGGCACGAGCGCCATCGGCAGCATGGCGACGGCGGCGAACGGCGGGTAGGTGAAGCCGTAGTGCGTGCCGGGGCTGAGGTAGTCGTAGATCCGGCCGCCGCTGTGGACCCAGTCGCCGACGGCGCCGTAGTAGACGCCGACGTCGAAGAAGTGCCGGAACAGCGGGACGGTGACCAGGAAGACGGCTGTCGCCGCGATCAGCAGGCCGGCGGCGACGGGCCGTCCCGCGGGCGCCTCCAGCGCCGTGCGCAGCCGTCTCATGAGACGGTCCGGGGCAGCGGCGCCGCCAGGGTGGAGTCGGCGGGCGCCAGCAGGAACATCCACCACAGGGCGAGCAGCGCCAGTATGCCGCCGCAGATGGCGAGGGCCAGTTGCAGCCCGCCGGGTGGCAGTCCGTCCGGCAGCAGTCCGAGGGCGAGCACGCCGCTGCCGGCCGCCGCCCACCGCCGCAGCCGGCCCGGTGGCGCGGAGACGGCGACCAGGAACAGCCCCCACAGCGCGTACCAGGGCCGCAGCGCGGGGCCGAGGGCGAAGAGGGTCAGCAGCCCGAGCGCCAGGGCGTGGACCACGCCGGTACGTTCGCGGCGCAGCCAGAGCGCGACGACCACGCCGGCCGTCGCGAGCATGCCCAGCAGCCGCCACAGCGGCAGCGCGAGGTGGCCGAGTCCGCTGCCCGTCGCGTCCAGCAGCATGCCGCTGAGCCGGCCGAGTCCGCTGGTCAGGGACCAGTTGTCGGCCGATACGGGGGTGCCGAGCGCGCCGAGCCAGCCGTAGCCGGTGCCGGCGAGCGCGGTGACAGCGGCGGTGGTGGCCAGGGCGACGGCGCAGGTCAGCCCCAGGGCTCGGAGGGTGCGGGCCCGGCCGGTGAGCTGCGCGGCCCACAGCGCGGCCACGGTGAGCAGTCCCAGCGCCGCGGGCGCCTTGACCAGGGCGGCGAGGGTGATCAGTACGGTCGCGGGCACCGGCCGGGCGCCGAGCGCGGCGACCAGGCCGGCGCCGAGCAGGCCCAGCATCAGGGCGTCGTTGTGGGCGCCCGCCACCAGGTGCAGCAGGACGAGGGGGTTGAGCGCCCCGAGCCACAGGGCCGCCGACGGGTCGACGCCGCAGCGGCGGGCCAGGGTGGGCAGGACGGCGATCATCAGAGCGACGCCGAGCAGCGCGACGAGCCGCATGCCGAGCACCCCTGCGGGTATGTCGAGCCGGGCGAGTCCCGACGCCTTGCCCGCGACGGCGAGGAAGACCGGGCCGTACGGGGCGGGGGTGTGCCGCCAGACGGGCGCGACCTCGGCGGCGAGCGGGCCGCCGAGCCGGTCGGGGCCGTGGGTGTACACGTCGATGCCGGAGTGGACCATGGCGCCCTGCGCCAGATAGCTGTAGACGTCCCGGCTGAACAGGGGCGGGCCGAGGACCAGCGGCGCCGCCCACACCAGCAGCGTGGTGGTCAGCTCGCGCGGGGCGGGCGGCCGCGGCCCCCGTACGCTGCGGCCGAGCCACCACCAGGCGGCTATCAGCAGCACGATGCCGAAGTAGACGCAGAGCAGGCCGAGGGCGGCGCGCCCAGAGGTCGGCACGATCTCCTCACGTACCGGCAGGGCGCCGGCCGTGAGACCGCCGGCCATGATCGCGACCGCCCCCACGAATCCGAGCGTCCGGCAGCGGCTGGGGTCCACGTCCACGTTCAGGGCGAGCATCCGTGGACACTCGCAGGCGCGATGACACCGATGCGGGCGTCCATATGGCCGTGGCCCGTCGCCCAGTTGAATTGCGGGCGGGCCCGCCGTCAGTGGGCGATGGCGTCGATCAGTTCGCGGGCGCCCTGGCGCAGCAGCGTCACGGCGACGGAGGTGCCGAGGGTGGCCGGGTCGAGCGGGCCCGCCCACTCGTGGGCGTTGAGCACGGTCTTGCCGTCGGGCGTGAAGACGCAGGCGCGCAGCGAGAGGTCGCCGTTGCGGTGGGCCTTGGCGTATCCGGCGATCGGCGAGTTGCAGTGGCCCTGGAGGACGTGGAGGAACATGCGCTCGGCGGTGGTCTCCCGGTAGGTGTCCGGGTCGCCGAGGTCGCTGACGGCGTCGATGGTCGCCGTGTCGTCCTGGCGGCACTGCAGGGCGAGCACGCCCGCGCCGATCGGCGGGCACATGGTCTCGGTCGACAGGACCTCGGTGATCACGTCACGGCGGCCGATGCGGTCGAGCCCGGCGGCGGCGAGGAGCAGCGCGTCGGCCTCCCCCGCGGCGAGCTTCTCCAGCCGGCGGTTGGCGTTGCCGCGGAACGGTACGCACTCAAGTCCCGGGTGGGAGGCGGCGAGTTGGGCGACCCGGCGTACGGAGGACGTCCCGACCCTGGTCCCGTCCGGCAGCTCGTCGAGGGTGAGCCCGCCGGGGTGGACGAGGGCGTCGCGGATGTCGTCGCGCTT
The DNA here is from genome assembly GCF_055584925.1 of Streptomyces sp. NPDC087906. Classification (NCBI taxonomy): domain Bacteria; kingdom Bacillati; phylum Actinomycetota; class Actinomycetes; order Kitasatosporales; family Streptomycetaceae; genus Streptomyces; species Streptomyces sp. NPDC087906. The sequence continues at coordinate 172,160 of NZ_JBVJLC010000006.1, read as the reverse complement.
GAGGAAGGCGGCGAAGGTGGTGCCTGCGGGCAGCGGACGGTCGGCCGGGATGTCCTTGACGCAGTGCACGGCGAGATCGGCATCACCGGCGAGCAGGGCGGCGTCGACCTCTTTGGTGAAGGCGCCCTTCCCCTCGACCTGGGACAGGTCGCCCATCCACTTGTCCCCCGTCGTCCTGACCGGCACGACCTCGGTGGCGATCCCGGGGTGCAGCGCGGCCAGTTCGGCGCGTACGCGTGCCACTTGGGCCAGGGCCATGGGCGAGTCGCGGGAGACGATGCGGATCAGCTCTGGGACGGACATAGGACCAACGATAGCCCGTCAGAAGAGGACTCCGACGCCCGCCCGCCGGGCGCGCCCGGTGCGGACCGGTGACCGGGCGCGGCCGGAATCCGGCGCCGTCGGCGAGGACACACCGCGAACTCGCCGGGGCGCCGGAGCGCCGGCTCGGTGGTGAGGGGTCACAGGTGGGTGCGGGCCCGCGCCTTGCGGGCCGCCAGGCGGGTCCACAGCGCCGCGGCGAACAGCACCACTCCCACGAGGCAGAAGATCCACGCGTCGGTGTCGCCCCTGATCACGCCGATCGCCTCGAACAGGGCCCATGCGCCAAGGACGACACACAGCGCCGTCCACGCGATGTCCGCCAGGCGCACGCGGAGTTGGCCCCGCTGGACCGTGCCGGGCTCCAGCGGGGACATCGGTTTGTCGGGGTGGGTGTGCGGCGCGAGCCGGCCGGTGTGCGGGGTGGGCCGCTGGTCGTGTGTGTGCTCCGTCATGGGGCACCTCCTTGTCCATCCCGCTGCCCCGGAAAGCGGTCCGTACGCCGGGCGGTTAGGCTGGCCGCGATGTTCACCCCCAAGGGCCCGACCCTGCGCGAACTCGCCGTCCAGGCGCTCTCGTCCATCGAGCACGGCTACGACCTGCTCGCTCCGAAGTTCGACCTGACACCGTTCCGGACGCCGGAGTACCTGCTGGACGCGGTGGTGCGGGCGGTGCGGCCGCTGGGGCCTTTCCGTACCGGGCTCGACGTGTGCTGCGGCACGGGCGCGGGGGTGGGGGCGCTGCGGCAGCTCTGTGCGGAGCGGGTCACCGGTGTCGATTTCAGCGCCGGGATGCTGGCGGCGGCGCGCGCCGCCCAGCCGGCCGCCGCGGGCGGGCCCGCCGTGGAGTTCGTACGGGCCGACGCGCGGCGGCTGCCCTTCGGCCCGGTCTTCGACCTGGCGGCGAGCTTCGGGGCGTTCGGGCACTTCCTGCCCGGCGAGCGGCCCGCGCTGTTCGCGCAGACCCATGCCGCGCTGCGGCCCGGCGGGCTGTTCGTCTTCCCGTTCCCCGCGCCGCCCCGCGTCGGCTCCCGGCTCTACTGGGCGCTGTGGGCGTTCGACGCGGGGATGCGGCTGCGCAACGCGTTGTGGCACCCCTCGTTCGTCATGTACTACCGCACCTTCCGGCTGCCGGACGTGCTGGCCGAGCTGGCGGTCGCGGGCTTCACCACGGAGCTGCTGCCGCTGACGGAGCTGGGTGAGCGGCCGGACGGCGGGCCGCGGTGCGCCGTGGTGGTGGCCCGCAAGGGGTGAGCGCGGCAGCGCCGGGGGGAGCGCGCCGGCTCAGAAGTCGCCGTCGATGCCGGTGACCGCAGCGGGGCCGAGCGGGGCCCGGTCCTCGGAGAGGCCCGCGGCGTGCAGGGCGGCGCCCGCGAGGCGCTTCGCCTCGGCCTCGGCGGCGCGGTTGTTGTCGGCCTCGACCTCCAGCCGGATGTTGAACGTGCCGTTCTCGTTGACGCTGAGGATGTCCAGCTCCTCCGCCTCGCCGAGCGCCGTGTTCTGCGGGTCCGCGGGGCGCAGCCGCGCCAGCAGTGTGGCGCGGGCGTCCTCGGTCAGCTTCTCCAGGAAGGTGCCGGGGATCGTGATGACGTAGGTGGTCATACGGACTCCTTGGTAGGCGGGCCCGGCGGGGAGGCGCTCAGATCCGCCAGGACCGGATACGGTCGGCCGCGTCGAAGACGTCGGTCTTCTCGGCGGTCAACTGCTTGGTGAGTTCGACGATTTCACCGTACGGAGCGTCCACGCCCTCGCCGCACATGCTCATGTAGGCGATGGCGACGGCGCAGGCGAACCGTACGTTGTAGGCGGGCAGTGGCTTGAGGACGACGAGTGTGTGCAGCAGTGCTGCTGCCCGCCAGGCGGGATCTGAATCCATCCCGAGCCGCGGCGGATCGACGCGGTGCCGGGCGACCGCGGCGACGAGCGCGGAGAAGTCGGACACCACGGGGTGGTCGGGCAGGACACTCTCCTGCTGATGCAGCAGCCAGCGCACGTCGACGTACAGGACGGGCGGCACGGTCAGGCGGCCCGTCCCGCGGAGCCCCTGCCGGGCCCGTCGTCGATACCGGCGTCCGCGATGGCGTCGGCGAGGGCCGTGTCGCCGAAGACGCGGCGGAAGACGTCAGCGCCTTCCTTCATCGCCCGGTGCCGTACGACGGCGTCGGCGGTCGACGCCCGGACGAACGCCTTCATCGTCATGCCGCGCTCCGAGGCGATCTCGCGGATCTCCTGGAGTTCCGTGTCGGGGAAGTCCACATTGAGAGCTGCCATCCTCCGACCGTACCACCCGGGTACCTGGACCGGAATAGCCGCAGTTCATCGGGCATCTGTCCGGGTACCCGGGCGGTACGGGACGACGGAGCGCGCGGTGTGCGCGGGGGCGGCGGTCGGTGGGGAGTGCGAACGGCGGCCGTGCAGTGTCAGTACGGTCGGGAGTCGAAGTTACGTACGTGCCGCGGGCACGCGAGGAGCCTGAACAGCAACAACGACAGGTCGTCGGTGTCAACTTCGCCGCCGGTGTCAACTACATTGGTTCCCACACCGCTTAGGCTGCACGGCAGCGGCCGCCAACGGGGGCAACAATCGGTGGTTCTGAATGGAAAGGTGACACCATGACATCGACATCCGGCACACCGGACAGCGTCGGCGCGACAACAGCCCTCCTGAAGACGGAACTTCCCCGTCTTGAGGCTCACCAGCAGTCGCTGGAAAAGGAACTGGCGGCGGTGACCGACCGGCTGGAGTCGGTGCGCTCCGCGCTGACCGCCCTGGTGGCGCTGTCCGACGCACCGCATGTGCTGGAAGCGGCAGCGGCCGTCGCGGCGCCCGCGGACGAGGTTGCGGGAGCCGAACACACGGCGCAGGACGGCTCGTCCGCCGCGCCGGCCCCGGCCCGCCGCAAGGCGCGCAAGGCCGCGGCCGGCGCGAAGGCGGAGCCGAAGGCCGAGGCCAAGAAGGAGACGGCCAAGCGTCCCGCCGCGAAGAAGAGCAGCACACCGAAGAGCGCCAAGGCGGCGGAGAAGCCGGCGAAGGCGTCCGCGGCGCAGGACAAGAACCCGAGCGGGCTGACCGAGCAGGTCGTCGCGATCCTCGCCGCCGCCGGCGGTGACGCCGTGCGCGCCCGCGACGTGGCGGCCGCCCTCGGCCGCGACGACTCCCCCGGCAACATCAACGCCGTGCGCAGCACGCTCGACCGGCTCGTCGCCACCTCGCGCGCCGACCGCGCGGGCCGCGGCCTGTACCGCACCCGCTCCTGACGTCGCGGACATCGCAAGCGCGGCGCGGGTGAGACGTACCGCATCCGGCAGGGGCGAACCCCAGGTCTCCCCGGGGCCCGCCCCTGCCGGATGCGAACGTGCCTGCCGCGAAGCCGGGTTCAGCTCCGCGTCAGTGTGAAGGTGTCGATGTCGAACAGGGACCCGGCCCCACCGGTGAAGGTGAGGTAGAGCGGTCCCGTGGCGGTTCCCGGCAGTGTCGTGGAGACCGTCTGGAAGGTCTCCCAGCCACCGGTGTTGCGGACGGCGACCGACCCGATGACCGGTCCGGTGGCCGAGCCCGAGCGGATCTGCACGGTGCCGCCGGCGCCCGCCGAAGAGACCTTCGCCGTGAAGGACTTGACGCCGTTCAGGCTCGCCTGGGAGTAGCCGGCCCAGTCGCCGTTCTCGATGTAGCCGAGCGTCCTGCCACCGCTGGCGGGACCGTGGTCGGCGGGCTGCACACCGGCTCCCGAGGTGTACGACTCGCCCTCGTACGTCGAACTGGTCGGGGTGGTGCCGCCCAGTTCCTTGATCCGGATGTTGCGGAACGCCACGTCGTCACCGGTGCCGTGGTTCTGGATCCCGATGTAGCCCTGCTTGAGCGACCTGACCGGGTCGGTGTTGGTGAAGTCGTTGATCTTCGCGCCGTTCAGGAAGACCTGCAGGCGCTCGCCCTCCACCCGCAGCTCGTAGGTGTTCCACTGGCCCGGCGGGTTGAGCGCCGCGTCCCTCGCCGCGAGGTCGGCGGACTTGAACCCGTAGACGGACCCGGTGGTGCGGTCGGCGGTGTCCGTCGCGTCGATCTGCACCTCGTAGCCCTGGTTGACGGCCGAGTTGGGGTCGTCGGAGGCCGGGAAGCCCACGTAGACACCGGAGTTGTCGTCGCCCGCCAGCTTCCAGTCGAGCTTCAGGGAGTACGAGGCGTACTCCTTCGCCCGGTACCAGAGCAGGCCCATGCCTCCGGTGGAGGTGAGGGTGGCGTCGGTGTTGGTGAAGCTGCCGGGTCCCGCCTGCGACCAGCCGGTCGTCGAGCCGTTGTAGAGGCTCGTGTACCCGCTGTCCGGACGGCAGTCGGCCTTGGCGAAGCCGGCCGCGTACCGGATGCCGCCGAGCAGCAGCGTGCGGAACGACGAGTCGGCGTAGGTCTCGATGGTGTGGCCGAGACCGGTGTAGAACGAACGTCCGCCGCCCTGCGGGTGGCACCACGTGATGGGGTGGTCACCGCCCATCTCGCCGCCGGAGTAGCTGGATTCGTCGAGGGTCTGCAGGACGTGCACGTTGGCCCGCGGGTTGGTGCGGTAGTTGTACAGCTCGTCGGTGTGCGCCCAGGTCTGCCCGAAGTGGGCGGTCGCCGGGTTGGCGCGGTCCTCGGTGCGCACCGTGGCCTGCTGGATCGCCGGGTGGCTCTTGAACCAGGCGCCGACGAGCTGCTCGTACTGCGGCGACTCGTACTCGGCGTCGGCCGCCGCGTGGACGCCGACGTACCCGCCGCCGCCGGCGACGTACGTCTGCAGCGCCGACTGCTGCGCGTCGGTCAGCATGTCGCCCGTGGTGCTGAGGAAGACCACCGCCTTGTACTGCGCCAGGTTGGCCGCGGTGAAGGCGCTGCTGTCCTCGGTCGCCGTGACGGTGAAGTTGTTGGCCGCCCCGATGTCCCGTACGGCCTGGGTGCCGGCCGGGATGGAGTCGTGCCGGAACCCGGCCGTCTTGGAGAATAGGAGCACCTTGTACGCCGGGTCGGCGGCCTGCGCCGTCACGGCGGGGGTGAGGAACGCCCCGACGAGGGCGAGCGTGGTGACGATCACCGAGGCGGAGGCGGTGGACAGCCGTCTCAGCCGTGGGGGCAGCACTTTCATCATGGTCCCTTTCCCGCCCGTCACTTGGTGAGGGTGAGCGTGTCGATGTCGAACAGGGACCCGGAGCCGCCGGTGAAGGTCAGGAAGAGCGCTCCGGAGGATGCCGTGCCCGTCAGCGGCGTGGAGACGGTGGTGAAGGTCTCCCAGTTGCCGGTGGGCTGGACGGCGACGGTGCCGAGCACGGCGCCGGTCGCCGAACCCGAGCGGACCGTGATGGTGCCGCCGGCTCCCGCGGACGAGACCTTGGCCGAGAACGTCTTGGTGCCGGCCGTGGGTGCGGACGCGTAGCCGGCCCAGTCGCCGTTCTCGATGTAGCCGAGTGTCTTGCCGCCGCTGGCGGGCGCGTGATCGGCCGCCTGGACACCGGAGTTGGAGGTGAAGGACTCACCCTCGACCGTCTGGCTGGAGCCGCCGCCCGTCGTGCCGGTGGTGAAGGTGAAGGCGTCCAGGTCGAAGAGGTTGCCCTGGCCCGTCGGGCCCTTGAAGACGAGGAACAGCTCCGTGGAGCCGGCCGGTGCGCCACTCAGGTTGGCCGACACGTCGACGAAGTTCTCCCAGCCGCCGGTCGGTGCCACCGCGGCCGTGCCGAGCAGGGTGCCGGTGGCAGAACCGGCCCGTACCTCCAGGCTGCCGCCCACACCGCCGGAGGAGACCCGTGCGGTGATCTTGGTGGCGTTGCCGAGGGCGTAGGGCTTGAAGGAGATCCAGTCGCCGTTGTCGGTGAAGCCGACGGTGTTGCCGCCCTCGGCCGTGCCGTGCGCCGCGACCTGGATGCCGTTCTGGGCGCCGTAGTGCTCGCCCTGGCGGTGGCGGGGCTGGAGGACCCGCTGGTTGTGCGAGGTCAGCCCGGCGGCGTCGGTGTACTCGGCGTCCAGGACGCCGTAGATGTTGGCGGCGCTGTCGTGCTCGCCGTCGACGGGCACGGCGATGCTGCCGGTGCAGCCGTTCTTCGAGGTGATCTGGTGCTGGTGGACGTCATGGCCGAGCAGGTAGGTGACCTTGACCTTGGCGCAGTCGATGGCACCGTCCTCGGGGTCGCTGACGGTCACGTTGAAGGGGACCGTGTCACCGAAGGAGAAGAGCTGCCCGTCGTTGGGTGTGGTCAGCGTGACGGTCGGGGCGGTGTTGCCCGCGGTCACGACGAGGCTGGCGCTGCCGGTCAGCCCCTCCGGGTCCTTGACGGTCAGGGTCGGCCGGAAGGTGCCGGTGGTCGTGTACGTGTGCGACGGGTTGGCGGCCGTGGAGGTGGCGCCGTCACCGAAGTTCCACGCGTAGGTGAGGGCCTTGCCCTCGGGGTCGGAGCTGCCGGCCGAGGAGAAGTTCACGGCGAGCGGGGTGGGTCCTGAGGTCTTGCTGGCCGCGGCGACGGCGACGGGGTTGCGGTTGCTCCCGCCGACGTACTCCACGCGGTACAGGGCCTGGTTGTTGGCTCCGGTGCCGTAGTCGAGGACGTACAGCGCGCCGTCGGGGCCGAAGGCGGTGTCCATGACCTGGGTGCCGGTCCACGGGAAGGCGTCGATGGTGCCGGGGCTGCCGTCGGCGTTGACCGTGATGGCCTTGATCCACTTGCGGCCGTACTCACCGGCGAAGAACTTCCCGTCCAGGGACTGGGGGAACTTCACAGCCGAGTTGAGGTTCGCGTCGTAGCGGTAGACCGGGCCGCCCATCGGCGACTCGGAGCCGCCGCCGAACTCGGGCGGGGAGCCCGCGTCACCGCCGTACCTGATCCAGGCGGACTTGACCGCGGGCAGCGTGGCAAGACCGGTGTTGCGGAACGAGTTGTTGGCGGGGCCGCTGCCGCAGTTGTACTTCGCCGCGGCCGGGCCGCTGGGGAAGGTGTACTCGTTGTAGGTCTCGGTGGCGGTGTTCGTGCCGGTGCAGTACGGCCAGCCGTAGTTGCCCGCCGAGGTGATCCGGTTGAACTCGACCTGGCCGCTGGGGCCGCGGTTGGCGTCGGTGACGCCGGCGTCCGGGCCGTAGTCGCCGAGGTAGACGATCCCGGTGGCCTTGTCGACGGACATCCGGAAGGGGTTGCGGAAGCCCATCGCGTAGATCTCGGGCCGCGTCTTGGCGGTGCCGGGGGCGAAGAGGTTGCCCGCGGGGACGGTGTAGCCGCCGGCCGCCGTGGGCTTGATCCGCAGGACCTTGCCGCGCAGGTCGTTGGTGTTGCCCGAGGAGCGCTGGGCGTCGAACTGCGGGTTGCGGTCGGTCCGTTCGTCGATCGGCGAGTAGCCGCTCGACTCGAACGGGTTGGTGTCGTCGCCCGTCGTCAGATACAGGTTGCCCTGCGCGTCGAAGTCGATGTCACCGCCGACGTGGCAGCACTGGCCGCGGTCGTTGGCCACTTCGAGCAGGACCTTCTCGCTGGCCAGGTCCAGGGTGCCGTCGGTCTTCAGCGTGAACCGGGACAGGTTGAGGTGTCCCTTCCACTGGTCGAAGGTGGCGGCGGAGCCGGTGACCGGCGCGTCGCCGTCGGGGGTGCTGAGCCGGGGCGAGTAGTACAGGTAGAGGAACCGGTTGGTGGCGAAGCCGGGGTCGGCGGCGACGCCCTGGAGCCCTTCCTCGTCGTGCGTGTACACATTCAGCTTGGCCGAGGTCTTGGTGTTGCCCGCGGCGTCCGTGTACCGGAGTGTGCCGTCGCGGGCGGTGTGCACGACGGCTCGGTCCGGCAGGACGGCGAGCGACATCGCCTCGCCCAGTTCGGCTCCGCCCAGGGCGAGTTGCACCTGCTGGTAGTCGCCGGCCGGTATCGCGGCGGCGGCTTCGGGGTCGTGCGCGACCACGGCGGGTGCGGCGGCGGGGGCGGCTGCGGCGGCCGGGCTGACGGCTGCGCCGCCGGCGACGATCATCGCCAGCGCCGTGACCCATCTCAGCCATGGCTGTCTGTGCTTCCGTGCTGTTCCTGGCGTTCTTGACATGGAGCTTCCTTCCTGACCTTGCGGGGGGTGAGTCAGGCATGGGCGCGCGTCGCGTCGACCGCGCTGCCGTGTCACTTGGGGGGAGGAACCTGCGGCCTGGGTGATGTCCCTTCACCCAGGCGACAGCCGTACCGATCTCAGGCGAACTTTCGAAACGCATGCCGGTAATTGCAGGTACTCAAGGAGTTTTTGCATGTTGGCAACGTGGCGTTAATTTGTCAAGGGAGTATCTAAATACCCGAACGGGCGACCCAACTCGTGCACTCGGCAACGACCTTGGACGCGAACGCGGGGCCAGGGACGATGCCGGGAGTGCACGGAATGAAACGTTTCGGTTACCCGAAACGTGCATCGCACACCCAGTCGCCCGACACACGGCGGCCCCCGCCGGCGAGGGCCGGGAGGGGCCGGGAAGGATTTGGTCGGGTCGCGACAGAAAGGGGCCCGGGGGACAGCGGCTCCGCACTCAGCCGAGCCGCGGGCCGGGCCGGGTCGCCAGTACGCCGCCGTCGACGGCCAGCGTCGTACCGTGCACGTATCCCGCGCCGTCGCCCGCCAGATACGCGGCGGCGTTCGCGATGTCCTCGACGCTGCCCGCGTGCCCGAACGGCGAGGTCTCGACCATCTTGTGGCGGAACTCGGCCGCAGGACCCTCGGGGTCGGAGATGATCACGCCGGGGGCGATGGCGTTGACCCGGACGCCCTGACCGCCGAACTCCGCGGCCCAGCCGCGGGTGAGCTGCTCCAGCGTCGCCTTGCTCGCCGAGTAGAGCGCGCCGCCGATGAAGCCGACCTGGGCGACCCAGGACCCGATGTTGATGATGACGCCCCGCGACCGGCTCAGCATCGAGGGCAGCAGCGCCTGGGTCAGGAACACCGGGCCCCGGACATTGAGGTCCATGACCCGGTCGTAGGTCGCCACGTCGAGGTCCAGCGTCGCCGTGCCGGGCGAGATGCCCGCGTTGTTGACGAGGATGTCGAGGCGCCCGCCGACCAGCTCCAGGGTGGCGGCCGCCAGCCCCTGGGCCGCCTCGGCCGTACTGAGGTCGGCGGCCACGAAGTCGGCCCGGCCGCCCGCCTCGCGGATCGCCGAGACGACCGCGCCGCCCCGGTCCGCGTCCCGCCCGCTCACGATCGCGTACGCCCCTTCGGCGGCGAGCCGGAGGGCGATCGCCCGGCCGATCCCTCTGGTGGAACCGGTCACGAGCACTGTCCTGCCGTCCAGATTTCCCATGGTGACGAGCCTTCCTCGCAGATTAATGGACCGAACGGTTCACTCTAAACCGCGATGGACCGGACGGTCCAATATCCGCCCCGGTGATCCTTGTCGTCCTTTGGGAGGACGCACGTGGTGTCTTCACATCGGATTTCCCTGGGGTACGTGTAGCTGCGCTTGTATGAGGCGAATGGACCACATCACCTTCCTTGTGGCAGTGGTGATCGTGACGGCTCTGGCCTTCGACTTCACCAACGGATTCCATGACACGGCGAACGCGATGGCGACCTCGATCGCCACCGGCGCGCTGCGTCCCAAAGTCGCCGTCCTCATCAGCGGCGTACTCAACATCGTGGGCGCGTTCCTCTCCACCGAGGTCGCCAAGACGATCTCCGGCGGCATCGTGGAGGACAGCCTGGTGACACCGGGCATGATCTTCGCGGGGCTGATCGGCGCCATCATCTGGAATCTGGCGACCTGGCTGCTGGGCCTGCCGTCCAGCTCCTCGCACGCCTTGTTCGGCGGGCTGATCGGCGCGGTGTGGGTCGGTGCGGGTCAGCACGGTGTGCACTTCGACCAGGTCGTCGAGAAGATCCTCGTCCCGGCCCTCGCCTCCCCGCTGGTGGCCGGTCTTGCGGCGCTGTTCGCCACCTATCTCGCCTACCGGATCACCGCGAAGGGCCGGGAGTCGTCCGTCAACAAGGGCTTCCGGCTCGGCCAGATCGCCTCGGCCTCACTGGTCTCCCTGGCGCACGGGACGAACGACGCGCAGAAGACGATGGGCGTCATCACCCTCACCCTGATCTCCGCCGGCGCGCTCGGCCATGACGCGGGACCGCCGCTGTGGGTCATCGGTTCGGCGGGTCTCGCCATCGGCCTCGGCACGTACCTCGGCGGCTGGCGCATCATCCGGACGATGGGCAAGGGCCTCACCGACATCAAGGCCCCGCAGGGCTTCGCGGCCGAGTCGGCGGCGACCACCGTCATCCTGACCTCGGCCCACCTCGGCTTCGCCCTGTCCACCACGCAGGTGTGCTCGGGCGGCATCCTCGGCGCCGGGCTCGGCAGGCGGCTCGCCGAGGTGCGCTGGGGCACCGCGGGACGGATGGTCGTCGCCTGGTGTGTGACGCTCCCCGCCGCGGCCGCCGTGGGCGCGGTCGCGGCGAGCGCCGTCGTGCACGGCGGGACGTTCGGCACGGTCGTGATCGCCGTGGTGGCCGCCGCCGCTGCCGCGTTCATCGTCCTCATGTCCCGCCGCAACCCGGTCACTTCGGGCAATGTCAACGACGACCACGCCGTGGCCGTCCGCACCGGTGCCGCCACAGCGGCGCACGCCTGATCAGGCAGGAGGAGTCCCGATGAGTCTCGACTGGAGTTCGCTGGGCGAGGTGGCGCTCGTCAGCATCGGTGTCACCGTCGGCGTCGTGATCGTCTTCTCGCTCGGTGTGCGCGCCCTCGGCGCGGGGGAAGAGGAGAACGGTACGGGAGGGGCCACCACACGGCGGGCCGCGACCCCCGCCACGGCCGTCGCCGCCGTCTGCTTCCTCGCCTGCGCCGCCGTCGTCGCGTACGGCCTCTATCTGATCATCCCGCAGTTCCACTGAGCGCACGGCGCGAAGGAGCGCACAACCCGAAGGCGGCCCCCGCGTCACTCACGCGAGGGCCGCCTTCGTGCTGATGTGTCCCGCTACTTCTTGCTGTACGACTTCACGTAGCCGGCCGCCGGACTGCCGACACCCGTCACGTTGTCGTATCCCGGGGTCGCCGACAGCGAGCTGTCGTGGCCGAGGGAACGCAGCGAGGTCGAGATGCCGTCGGTGGCGTCCTGCCCGTTGACGAAGTCGTTGCGGACAACGGCGAGACCCTGCCCGGCGCCCAGCGGATGGTCGTTCACGTCGTGGTAGGACGACGTGCCGTACCGCTGGTAGATGCCGGGGTTGGCGAAGCCGATCGGCAGGCCGTGGTGCGCCTGCTGAGCCAGCGCCTGGACGCCCGCGATGACCGGAGCGGCCAGCGAGGTACCGCCGATGCGGTACTCGTCGTACCCCTGCGTGCCGTCGGCGAGCGTCTGGGTCTGGCCGACGAGGAACCCGGTGTTCGGGTCGGCGACGGCCGCGATGTCCGGGATGACACGCATCGGGGCGGTCGTACCGTTCGCCTTCGAGAGCGAGTCGGCGACGATGCCCTTCTGGTAGAACGGCTGCGGAACGGTGGCACTCGTGCCGCCGCCCGCCCCGGAGGTGTAAGACCCCGGGAAGTTCGTCCAGTTGGTGCCGTCCTGCGACAGGGGCGACAGAAGCGTGCCCCAGCCGGTCTCCCACTTGTACTTGTCGTTCTTGCCGACGGCCAGCGACGTACCGCCGACCGCCGTCACCCACGCCGAGTTGGCGGGGACGTCAGCCTGCTTCGTACCGGTGGACGCGACATTGTCGCCCGCGTCACCGGAGGAGAAGTAGAAGCCGATGCCCTCGACGGCACCCGTCTGGAATATCTGGTCGTAGGCGGCAGCGGCGGCCGGAGTCTGATTGGCCTCCACGTCGCCCCACGAGTTGGAGACGATGTCGGCGAGGCGCCCGTCGACGATCTTCCCGAGCGAGTCGAGCAGATCGTCGTCGAAGCACGAAGCCCCGCCGACGTAGGTGATGTCGGCGTCGGGAGCGACCGCGTGGACCGCCTCGACGTCGAGCGTCTCCTCGCCGTACCAGCCGGAGGCCCCGCATTCCTCGGTGTTGGTGTAATCGGCGGGCAGCACCTGGGAGAGCTGTCCTGCCCGGTACTTCTTGTCACCGTTGCGCTTGGCGTACTGCGCGGCGTCCTTCGCGATGGTCGGCGAAGCGTAGGCGTCCGTGATGGCCACGGTGACGCCCTTGCCGGAGTAGTTCTTGCCTCCGTACACGGACCGCAGTTGCTCGCCGGTGTAACCCTTGATCGCGTACGGCGCTTTCGAACCGTAGGCGGACGGGAGCTTCTTGTCCGTCTTCGACCCGTAATAGGTCGAGAACGGACCGGCGTTGCGGAACACGGCGTCCGGCGGCGGCAGCGTGTCGTCGTGGTGCGACTTGCGCGGCGCGTTGTCGAGACCGGTCACCGTGAGGACGGCGCCGTTGAGCGACGCGGGCACCGAAGGTGTCGCGTCGGGCGCACGGTACGTCTTGCCGTCCTTCGCGTACTTGTGCAGCCGGGTGGAGAACGCCTTCTCCACCGCGGACTTGGAACCGCTCACCGTCAGGTAGTGCCGGCTGGTGCCGGTCACCGTGAGCCCTGCGGACTTCACCCAGGCGGTGACCTGGGCTATCTGCTGCTGGCTCGCACCGAAGCGGGCCGCCGTCTGCTTCGCGCTCAGATACTTGCCGTACGAGGCGGAGTTCGGGTCGGACACCTCCTTGGCGTACTGCGCGAGACCAGCGGCGTCACGTCCGGCGAGATAGACGCGAGCGGTGATCTTGCCGGCATCCGGGGCGGCACCACGGTCCGCCTGCTGCGTCGCCCAGAGCGGCTTGGTGCCGTGGAGGGCGGCGCGTCCGGCGGGGCCGCTGTCGGCTCCGGCGGACTGGATACCGAGCGCCAGGGCACCGGTGGCCATGGACAGTGTCGCTGCCCAGGCCAGTCCGGCCCGCAGGCGCGGTCGGCTGGATCTCATAGAACCCCCTGCGTTGCTAGTGAACGCGCATGGCGGGGCGAGGTAGTTGTTGGCCACACGCAATGAGCCACTCTGTCGATCAACTGTTCATATGGGGTACATGCATTGGCCAAGGGAACCCCAAAGGCCGCCCATGCGCCCGCCAATTGACCAGGTGGGGCGGGTACACCGCCGCTATGTCCGGCAACGGGCCGTCATGTCGGTCAAAGACGGCTTGTGTCCGGGGGGCAGGACAGGCCAGCAGCGCTCGGACGCGGTATGGGAGCGCTCCCAGTCGATTATGGAAGACTCTCCGCAGACCTCACGGAGCAGGAGAGCAGATGAACCCCCGCAACCGGCAGAGCCGGAGACCGACCCTTGAGGCCGTCGCCGCGCTGGCCGGCGTGGGCCGGGGAACGGTCTCCCGGGTCGTCAACGGCTCGACCGGCGTCAGCCCGAAGGCCAGGAAGGCCGTCGAGGCGGCGATCGCCCAGCTCAACTACGTGCCCAACCCGGCGGCGCGCAGCCTCGTCACCAGCAGGACCGACAGCATCGCGCTGGTGATCCCCGAGTCGGAGAGCAGGCTGGCCTCCGAGCCGTACTTCTCCGCAGTGATCCGCGGGGTGAGCACGGAACTGGCCGACACGGAGATGCAGTTGCTGCTCATCCTCGTCCGCGATCCGCGTGAACTGGCCAGGCTGACCCGGTTTTTTGAGGCGCAGCGCGTCGACGGGGTGCTGCTGGTCGCCGTGCACCGGGACGATCCGCTGCCCGCGCTGCTGGAGAAGATGCAGATCCCGACCGTGCTCGCCGGGCGGCGCTCGCCGGCCGAGGCCCTCAGCCATGTGCACGCGGACAACCTCGGCGGCGCCGCCTCCGCCGTCCGCCATCTGCTCGGCAGGGGACGGCGTACGGTCGCGACGATCACCGGGCCGCTGGACATGGACGTCGGCCACAGCCGCCTCCAGGGATGGCGCGACGCGCACACCGAGCACGGCGTGAGGCCGGACGAGACGCTGGTGGCCCCGGCCGACTTCACCGAGGACGGCGGCCGGGCCGCGATGCGCGAACTGCTCGACCGGCGGCCCGACATCGACGCGGTCTTCGCCGCCTCCGACGTGATGGCGGCCGGCGCGATGACCGAGCTGCGCCACCGCGGCCGCCGCGTCCCCGACGACGTGGCGATCGTGGGCTTCGACGACTCGATCGTGGCGCACCACACCGTGCCGCCCCTGACGAGCGTCAGCCAGCCGACCGAGGACATCGGACGGACCATCACCCGGCTGCTGCTGGAGGAGATCAACGACCCGGCCAAGACCCACCGCCGCCTGACGCTCCCCACCACCCTCACCCACCGGGGCACCGCCTGATCCTGGCGGACGCGCGCGCCGAGCGGGGCAGGTGGGCGGGGCCCGTCGAGTCGGCGGTGCGTCAGTCCGTGGCCACCCAGAGGCAGAACGGGTGGCCCGCCGGGTCCAGGCAGACCCGTACGTCGTCCTGCGGCTGGACCGCGGCGACCTCGGCGCCGAGCGAGACCGCGTGGGCCGTCGCGGAGGCCAGGTCGTCCACCTCGAAGTCCAGATGGAGCATCATCTGCTGCCGGTCGGCCTCGGCCGGCCAAGTGGGCCGCGTGTAGAACTCCTCGTGCTGGACCGCCACGCTCGCACCGCCGCCGGGCGGCGTCAGCTTGACCCAGCCGGGCTCGTCCTGCACGACCTCCCAGCCGAGCAGCTCCCGGTAGAAGCCCGCCAGCAGCGGCACGTCAGGGGCGGACAAAACCGTACCCGTCAGGGTCAGTCGTGGCGTTTTCGGCATCTCCGATGACCTTCCATGTCGCGAAGTGTCCCGATTTCGTAACAGGCAGCGGGCCCTACAACTCCTGCCCTGCCTCACGGGTCGTAATGAATGTGACGCGTGACCAGCGTCACTCAATCGAGGAAACGGGGCAAGACATGATCTTCTCTCAGCGTGCCACCGCGATCGGCGCACTCGCCACCACCCTGGTCTGCGGGGCGGCGGTTCTCGCACCGCAGGCAGGGGCCGCCACCCGGACCGAGGCGGCGGCCAAGCCGGTTCCGAAGGCAGCGGCGGCGGTGGTCTACAACGGCGTCTGCGGCGCCGGCTACGGGGTCGTGAACTCGGCGCCGATCGGTACGGCGGGGACGGTCTTCCTCACGTACAACGCGAAGACCGGCAAGAACTGCGTCGTGACGCAGCGGGCCAAGGCCGGCGCCAAGGTGTACATGGTGGCGAGCATCCGGCTGGCCCCGAGCGGCGTGCCGGTGGTCGACGCCGGGAACTACACCTCGTACGCGGGCCCGGTCTACCTGACCGCCAAGGGACAGTGCGTCACCTGGTCGGGCACCATCGGCGACTCGACCGCCGGCAAGAACGGCACCAACTGCGCCAAGCTGGCGAACGCCCTGCCGGGCGGCGCGAAGAACTAGCACGCGCCGGAACGGGGGGCGACACTCCCCCGTCGTCACACCCCTCCCCGGGCGGACAGCCTGACCACCTGTCCGGCCGGGGAGGCCGCGCGTTCACGGCAGCGCGCAGCGGCGCCGCTTCACGAACGGCCGCGCACCGCTCAGCCGGTGGCGGCGAAGGCGTCGACGCCGGTCAGTTCAGCCGAGAGCGCCCACAGCCGCGCCGCCTGCTCGGGGTCGGTGGCGTACGCGCGCACGCCGCCCTTGAACTCGCCCTCGGCCGCCGGTTCCGCGATGTCGCAGTCCTCGCAGTACACCCCGCCCTTACCGGCGAGCTGCGGCGAGGTCGCGGCCCACACCTGGGTGGCGGCGCCCTGCGCGGGCGTCTTGAACGAGTGGTTGAGCAGATTGCCGTCCTCGTCGATCCAGCCCAGCGCGATCTGCTCCTCCTTGGGCAGATGGCGCTGCAACGGTGTGAGGATGCCGCCGGGATGCAGGGAGAAGGCCCGTACGCCCTTGTCGCGGCCCAGCGCGTCGAGCCGCACGGCGAACAGCGCGTTGGCCGTCTTCGCCTGGCCGTACGCCTGCCACTTCTCGTAGCCGCGCTCGAACTGGAGGTCGTCCCAGCGGATGGCCGAGTTGCGGTGGCCCGCCGAGGAGACGGAGATGATCCGCGCGCCCGGGGCCACGGCCGGCCACAACCGGTTGACCAGGGCGAAGTGTCCGAGGTGGTTGGTCGCGAACTGCGCCTCCCAGCCGGGCCCCACCCGGGTCTCCGGGCAGGCCATGACGGCGGCGCTGTTGATCATGATGTCGATGGTGCGGCCCGAGGCGAGGAAGCGGTCCGCGAAGGCCCGTACGCTCTCCAGGTCGCCGAGGTCCAGTTCGTCCACCTCCACGCCGTCGAGGCCGGCGAGCGCCTCGCGCGCGGCCTCGGGGCGGCGGGCCGGTACGACGACCCGGGCGCCGGCGCCTGCCAGGGCGCGTGTCGTCTCCAGGCCGAGGCCGGAGTAGCCGCCGGTCACCACGGCGAGTTTCCCGGTGAGGTCGATCCCGCGCAGTGTCTCGGCCGCCGTGGTGCGGGCTCCGAACCCTGATCCGATCGTGTGCTGCGGCGTTGTCATACATCTCAGGCTACGGATTCGAGCGCGCTCGAAGTCAAGCGTCCCCGGCCGGCGTCCCCCGGCTGATCGAGTGTCGAATCCATCAGCGGGCCGCGGCGGGCGAATCGCCCTCGTACGGGGCAATGATGTCCGGTCGGCTCGCGCGGACTGCTAGGCAAGGACGTCGTTGCCCGTTTCGGAGCTCTGGAGCCACCCATGACCATCGATGCCGTCCTCGCCCAGGACCAGCAATCGCCGCGTGCTCACCGGACCGTGCCGGAGCAGGCGGCCGACCGGGACGGCGTACCCGGCCGGGTCGAGGAGCGGGATCTGACGTTCGACGGGTTCCGCTACACCTGCCGGATCGTGCACAACGAGACGCCGGTGACCGAGCCCATGCTGGTGCTCGGCGGTTCGTCGCAGGACCGCAACTCGTGGCAGCGGCACGAGAAGTGGCTCGCCCCGCTGGGACAGGTGATCACCGTCGACCTGCCCGGCTACGGCACGGCCGACTTCCTGCCCGCCCTGTACGGCGTCGACTTCCTGGCAGCGGCCGTCCGCCATCTGCTGACCGAGCTGGGCGTGGCCCGGATCAATCTGGTCGCCGCCTGCTACGGCGGCGCGGTCGGGGTGCGCTTCGCCCAGCACTACCCGGGGATGCTGGCGCGGCTGCTGCTGGTCGGCATGACGACCCGGATCCCCGCGGACTACGCGGCGGCGATGGAGCGCTGGGCCGTGATGATCGAGCGCGGTGAGACGGAGACCATCGCACGGGAGCTGGCGGACCGCTTCATGTCCCCGCCCGGCACCGGGCGGGTGCGCAAGCACGCGGCGGTGTCCCGGCTGGTCTACCAGCAGATCGCCGGGCAGACGCCCGAGCAGCTCCGGATGTCCGCCGAGCACAACACCCGGCTGATGCGCCACGAGTGGTACCGCCCGGAGCCGGTTCCGGCCGTGCCGAGCCTGGTGGTGACCGGTGAGCACGACACCCTGTGCACCCCGGCGATGGGCCGCGAGGTGGCGGCGCGACTGCCGGAGGCGCGGTTCCTCACCATCGAGGAGACGGACCATCTGGCGCCGGTGGAGCGGATCGCCGACTTCGCGGATCTCGTCGCGCGGTTCTGCACGGACCGCCCGCTGGACGGTCTGGCGTACTGCGGCGCCCCGGAGACGCTGGGCACCGCGGTGGCCGCCGGCCGGCGCTGAGCGAGGCGTACGGCACCGGCGCCCAGGCCGGTACGGCGGGTCACGGCGGTCACGGCACGGGCGGGATACGCGCGGCGATCAGCGTGATGTCGTCCCGGATGTCGCCGAGCGTCCTGGCGAGGGTGACGCACAGCCGGTCCAGCGGCTGTGCGTGGTGGACGGCGGTGTGCTGCCGCAGCCGGGTCATGCCGGTGTCGATGTCCTGGGTGCGGGACTCGATCAGGCCGTCGGTGTAGAGCAGAACGGTCGATCCGGGCGGCAGTTCGGTGGTCGCCGTCGGGCGGACGGTGTTCGGGCGCAGCCCGATCAGCATGGAGTGCGCGTCGGTCAGGTACCGGGTCCTGCCGTCCGCGGTGATGAGCAGCGGCGGCGGGTGGCCCGCCGTCGACCAGCGGAGCTGCCAGGCGCCGTCCGGCAGGGCGTGCAGCCTGGCCAGTACGACGGTGGCGGAGTCCGCGAGCCGCAGATGCGCCTGTGCGGTGTCCAGGCGGCGCAGGATGGTGCCGGGGTCCTCGTCGGGCCGGTCGACGGCCAGGGCCCTGAGCATGTTGCGCAGTTCGCTCATCCGCGCCGCGGCCTGTATGTCGTGGCCCGTGACGTCACCGACCACCAGGGCGAGGTCCCCGTCGGGCAGCGGGAACGCGTCGTACCAGTCGCCGCCGACCTCGGCGGTCCGCTCGGCGGGGCGGTAGTGCGCGGCGAGTTCCAGCGTGCTGACGTCGGGCAGGTCGGTGAGCAGGGCGCGTTGGAGGGTGGCGGCGATGTCGGCCTGCTGGGCGTGCAGCCGGGCGTTGTCGAGTCCGAGCGCGGTACGGCGCGCCACCTCCTCGGCGAGCACCCGGTCGGCGGCGCTGAACGGCGGGCCGGCGGCGCCCCGGCTGAGGGTCAGCGCGCCGAAGGTGCTGGTGCGCAGCCGTACGGGCACGATCAGGACGTGCTCGGCGGCGAGTTCGGTGAGCATGGCTGTCGTGGCCCTGCCGAGTGCGTCGCCTTCGGCGGGCGGCGCCGGGTCAGCGGTGTGGAAGGGCGCGCTCAGGTACTGGGTCGGTCCGCCGGTCAGCACCTGGGCCAGCGGCGCCGCCGACGCCTCCGTGTACGCGGGCGGGTCGGCTTCGAGCACTTCGGCGGGCACCTGGTCGGTGTCCTGGTGGGTCCAGGCGGTGCGCCGCACCCTCCCCCGGTCGACGACGAGGTCGATGACGGCGGCGTCGGCGAGCCGGGGTACGAGGAGCCTGGCGACCCGGGCGAGTGCCTCGTCCGCCTCCAGGGTGCTCACCAGGGCGAGCGTCAGATCGCCGAGCCAGGTGGCCTCGGCCAGTTCGTACTCGGCCTGCTCGCGGGCCATCTCGCTGTACGCGTAGCGGTCGGCGCTGCGGTCGATGCGCTCCCGCTCGGCGCCGGTGTCGTGGAACACGACGACGGCGCCGCCGGGGCCGCCGGCCGCCGACCCGCCGCGCGGCAGGGGCGCCGCCGACCACCAGACGGGCAGCGGGGTGCCGTCGGCGCGCAGCAGTACGGCCCTGTCGCCGCTGACCCGGCGGCCTGCGGCGACCACGCTGTGCGCGGGCTGCTGGACGGGCACGCCGTGCTCGCCGGCGCGCGGCGGGTGCAGTGCGAGCTGCGCGTCGAGTCCGACGAGGCCGCCGGGGGCGTAGCCGAGCAGGTGTTCGGCCCAGGGGTTGCAGGCGATGACGCGGCCCGTGGCGTCGACGGCGTACATACCGGCGCCCGCGTGGTCGAACAGCGCGGACAGCAGGTCGCCGTCGGCGTACCCGCCCGGTTCCAGGCCGAGGTCGGAGCTGACGTCTGAGCTGACGTCGGACATGATCTCCCCCACGTAGTGTGTCTGCCGCGCGCCGGCGGCAGGGCCCTGCGGACCATGGTTCGGCGGCCCCGTCACGAGGTCAGCCGGACCGCCCCTCGCAGGCGGCCTTCCGATCCGCGTACCCGGGGATGACCTCGGAGAGTCCGGTGAGTTCGAGCAGTTTGCTGACCTGCGGGCCTGCCGCCGCGATCCGCAGCCCGCCGCCGGGCCGCGCCTCGGCCCGGCGCATTCCGTACACCAGCACACCGATACCGGCGGAGTCCATGAACGACACGAGGGCGAGGTCGAGCACGATCCGGGTCCTGTTCTCGGCCAGCAGCCCGTCGAGCGCGGCACGCACCTCGGGTACGAGGCCCAGGTCAACCTCTCCCGCGAGCACGACCACCGCCCAGTCCCCCGGGCCGTCGGCCAGGTGCACGGTGGATGCCGGAACCAGCACTGTGGTTCCTCCTCACGCTGAAGAGCCCGATCATGTCACCTGTTCGGCGGGCGCGGGACGCGGGCGCTCGAACCGTACGGGCACGCCGGGCGAGTAGAGCACGCTCACCGGACCGCCCGCCGGTGCGGGCAGCCCGGCGGCGGTCAGCAGGTCCTCGGACAGCTCGGTCAGTTCGGCGCGGTGCAGGGCCCAGCGGGGATGGCTGTTCGGCAGGAAGAGCGGGCGTCCCAGCACGGTGTTGTGCAGCCCCCAGCGGGCGGTCACGAAGTGTTCGAGCGCGGTGGGCTCTTCGACGCGCTCCCCGACCCGCAGCCCGATCCTGCTGGCGGCGCCGCGCGGTCCCGGCCAGCGCCTGCGGCTGGTGTACGTGAGGGTGTCACCGGCGCGGTCGACGGTCATCCGGGACCAGGTGTACGGCAGTTTGAAGGCGGCCCTGGCGACGACGACGGGGATCAGCCGGGAGGCGTCGAGCGAGCGGAAGACCACGCCGCGCCTGCCCTGTCGGTCGACGGAGTACAGCCGGACGTTGGTCTCGGGGAAGCTGCCCAGATACGGGATGCCGGGCAGCCGGAGCCAGCCGATGCGGTGCATGCGGAAGGCGACGAGTCCCACGTAGGTGGTCCCGTCGAGGGTGTCGGGGACGGTCCCCGGCGGCAGCAGCGGAGCTACCGTCGCCGGGTCGGCGGTCCAGTGCAGGAAGGCGAGGTCCAGCCACGACTGGGTGAGCAGCGGCTTCGGCTCCTGCCTGGGCGGGTCGGGGGTGACGGGTTCGGGCGTGACCGGCTGGGGCGTGACCGGTTCGGGGGCGCTGGCGGTGGGCGGCACGCCGCCAGCATCGCAGAAGTCCGCCCGCCGCCCCGGTCGTGTCCGGCCGGGCTCGTCCGATCAGACCCCGGCGAGTTCGCGCACGGTCGCCATGTCGCTGAACGGGATCAACCGCTCGCCGACGATCTGGTACGGCTCGCTGCCCTTGCCCGCGATGAGCACGATGTCGTCGCGCCCCGCGGAGGCCAGCGCGAAGGCGATGGCCTCGCGGCGGTCGGCGAGCCGCTCGTACGGGGTGCCGGTTGCGGTGAGGCCGGGGGCGATCTGGTCCAGGATCGCCTCGGGGTCCTCGTCGCGGGGGTTGTCGGAGGTGAGCACGCACAGGTCGGAGTGCGTGCCGGCGATCTCGCCCATGGTGGCGCGCTTGGTGATGTCGCGGTCGCCGCCGCAGCCGAAGACGGTGACGATCCGGCCGCGCGCGAAGTCCTTGATGGTGGTGAGGACCTTCTCCAGGGAGTCGGGCGAGTGCGCGTAGTCCACGATGACGGCGGTGCCGTTCGGGGTCTCGAAGCGCTCGAACCGGCCGGGGATCGGCGGCATCCGGTCGAGGGCGCCCACCAGTCCGCGCAGGTCGTGGCCGAGCTGGTGGCAGGCGGCGAGGGTCGCCAGGGCGTTGGAGACCGAGAAGCGGCCGGGGACGGGGATCGCGGCCGGGTACTTGTGCCCCGCGTGGTGCAGCGTGAAGCGGGTGCCGAAGGCGTCCATGTGGAGGTCGGTCGCCTTGTAGTCGGCCTCGGCGTCGAGGGCGTACGTCTTGACGTTCCCGGGCATCATCGCCGCGATGCTCGCGCCCACCGGGTCGTCGGCGTTGACGACGGCGCGCCGGCAGAGTCCTTGGAACAGCCGGAGTTTGGCGTCCCGGTAGTTCTCCATCGTGCCGTGGTCGTCGAGGTGGTCCTGCGTCAGGTTGGTGAAGATGCCGACGTCGATGAAGGAGTGGTCGACGCGGTGCGTGAGCAGCCCCATCGAGGTGGCCTCCAGCACGACGGTGCCGACCGAGCGGTCCCGCATGACGCCCAGCAGGTACTGGAAGTCGGGCGATTCGGGGGTGGTCAGCACGGATCTCGGCATGGGGATCAGCTCGTCGCCGATCCGGCTCCCGGCCGTGCCGATGACGCCGACATGCGCGCCCTCGGCGAGTCGCAGTACGGACTCCACCATGTAGGAGACGGAGGTCTTCCCGTTGGTGCCGGTGACGGCCACCATGTCCATCGCGCGGCCGGGTTCGCCGTAGTAGCGGGAGGCGACGACGGCCGCGGTCACTCGCGTGTCGCGTACCCGCACCACGCATACCTTCTCGTCGGCGGCCCACGCGGGCGCCGGCAGGTCGGGGGACCCCGCGTCGACCAGGACGGCGACGGCGCCGCGGGCGAGCGCGGGGCCGACCGACTCGGGGCCGCCCTCGCGGTGGCCGGGAACGGCGATGAACAGCGAGCCCGGGGTGGCCCGGTGGGCGTCGAAGCAGGTGCCCGCGGTGATCGCCGTCTCCGGATCGCCCTGCAGAATCTGGTGGTCGTGTCCGGCGAGCAACTCGCTCAGCTTCACAGGGATCCTCTCGAAGGTGCGGCGTCACCGGCCGTGCGGCGGACGCCGAGGGGCGCCCGCCGCGCGCCGTGGCGTCGCTGGGGTGTGGGGAGATACGGGCTGTGCGCCGTACGGGAGAGTGCGGTGGGCGGGATGCCGCGCCGGGGGCGCCGGGTGGTGCTGGGGCCGGGGCGGACCTGGCGGGATGCCGGTCCGGGCGTACGGCGGGATCAGGGCCGCGCGGCCGTCCGGGATACCTCGGGACGTGTTAGCCGTGGCCGTGCAGGGCGCGACAGCCGGCTTCCGGTGCGGACACCGGGCCCGGGCCGTTCGCCACCGCGTGAGCGGCGGCCGAACACAGCGCGCAGGGCACGGCCTGTCGCAGGCACTCCCTCATCGCACGTGAACAACCCATGAGAGGAGTGTACGTGCGATGGGGCTCTCCCGGCCCTGTCCGCACACCGGAAAGATCTCGAAGGGCGGCCCGCCGCTGCGGACCGCCCTTCGGAACTGCGTGGTGAGATGCGTGATTCCGGCTGTGCCGTCAGGCTCCCTGGCCGCTGCCGCCTGCCGCGCCGGCCGCCGCCTTGATGCCCTTCGTGATCTGGTCCATGACTTCCAGCTTGGGCGCCTTGGTGTTGACGTCGAAGCCGGAGCGTACGAGGACCAGCAGCTTGGGGCTGGACGGTGAGGGGAAGGCCAGCGACTGCACATAGCCGTCGTCGCCCTTGGCGGTGACGACCTTCCAGCGCACCAGGTAGCCCTGCTGGCCCGCCACGGTGACCGCTTCGGACTTGAGCTGCTGGTGCGAGGTGATCTTTCCGTAGACCGAACCGCCGTACGACTCCTGGGCGTTGGCCGCGATGTCCTTCTCGGCGGTCGCCTTGGCGGTGGCCGCCTGATTGTTCAGGGCGGCGGCGGGCGAGGAGGAGACCCCGCCGCGCTCGCACATCTTGGAGGCGTCGCCGGGGCACTTGTAGTCGCCGGTCGAGACGGCGGCGCCCACGGTGCCCGACTGGCCCTTCCAGCCGTCCGGCACGGGGATGCTGATTCCGCTGGCCGCGTCGGTGGCGAAGCCCGGTTCGGTCTGCGGCTGCTGCGGTCCGCCGTTCTGGCCGCCGCCGCTGCCGCCTCCGGTGTCCCCGCCGCCACTTCCGCCGGTGTCGCCGCCGCCGCTGCCCCCGCCGAGACCGCCGTTCCCGCCGCCGAGACCGCCGGTGTCCCCGCCGCCGTTGCCGCCGCCGGGCTGCGAGGGGGCGGCGGACGCGGCGGAACTCGCGTTGTCGTCGTCGCCGCCGCTCCGCCCGAGCAGATAGAAGCCGCCCGCGAGCGCCGCGGCCACCACCACGGCCGTGGCGCCGATGGCGATCCGCCGGCCGCGTCTGCGGGGAGCCGGCGGCGCCGCCGCGGGGTAGGGCGGCGCTCCGGGGGCGCCCCAGGCCGCCGGGTCGGCGGAGCGGAGCTGATCGGTCCACGCCGATCCGTCCCACCATCGTTCCTGACGGGGGCCGTCACCTGTGTGTCCTGGATCGGGATGCCAGCCTGGCGGAGTCGAATACGTCACGGCTTCACCTTAAGCACCTTGTCTGAAAGGCCGGTGAGAGGCTCATGAGAATAAGGACGGCACCACCCCTCTGACGGCTCCGAGTTCCAGCAGATCCTGGGGCCGTAGCCGCAACTGGTCGGCGGTCGCGCGGATCTCCTCAGGCGGCCGTTTGAGGATCGAGGCGGCGGCTTCGGGTGCGATGACGGAGAAGTAACTGTCCGGTGTGGCCCAGGTGTTGCCGGGGGCGGACAGGGCCAGCGCGCCGCCTGACCCGCCCTCGCCGATCAGCAGCGTGGTGACCGGGACCCGGACGGTGGCCAGGGCGGCGAAGCAGTCGGCGATGGCGGCGCCCGCGCCGGTCCGCTCCGCCTCGGCGTCGTTGGCGGCGCCGGGTGTGTCGACGAGGGTGAGGACGGGGATCGCGAGCCGGTCGGCGAGCCGGATCAGCCGGGCGGCGGTCCGGTAGCCGGCCGGGAGGGTGGGGGTGCCGCACTGCGCCGCGTAGGCGACCGTATGCCCGTCGCGCCGTCCGAAGCCGCAGAGCATGCCGGGGTCGGTGCCGCCGCAGCGGTCGCCGTTGATGGGCTCGGAGCCGCTGAAGTACGCGTTGAGATAGGCGGCGGCGCGCGGCCGCAGCGGCGATCTGGCCTGGCCGACCGCGTCCCAGCCGCTGCCCGGGAGCCCGGTGTGGCCGAGGCCCGCGGGCGGTGGGGCGGGCTCGGTGGAGGCTCCGGTGAGCAGGGTCAGCCAGCGGGCGACGGTGGCCCGCAGGTCGTCCTCGGCCACGATCCCGTCGATATGACCGGCCGCCAGTTGGGCTTCGGCCGTGTACGCGTACGGGTCGGCGTCGGCCGGCCTGACCCGCGACCCGGCGAAGCCGATCTGGGCGCCGGGCAGGGCCAGGACGACATCGGCGCCCGCGCCGAGCGTGGCCCAGCCGCCGCCGGCCGTGGGGTCGCGCACCACGGCGAGCTGGGGCAGTCCCGCGCTCCGGTTGAGCGCCGACTGCTGCGCCACCCGCTGGAGTTGGAGCAGCGCGCGCATCCCTTCCTGCATCCGGCTCCCGCCGGTGGCGATCAGTGAGACGACGGGCAGCCGCGCTTCGCGCGCGTGGGTGTAGGCCGCTTCGAGCCGGTCCCCGGTCGCTTCGCCGAGTGAGCCGCCGAGGAAGCCGAACTCGAAGGAGATCAGGACCGCCCGGCCGCCGCCGATGCGTGCCAGGCCGCAGACGACGGATTCGTCCTCGCCGGTGACTTCGGCGGCGCGGGCGCGCTGTTCGTCGTACCCCTTCCAGCCGAGCGGTCCGCCGGGCGCCGCCTCGCGGCGCGCTGCGGGCAGTTCGGTGAAGGCGCCGGGGGCGCCGCCGGTGACGGCGGCAATCGCCTGACGCGCCGTCAGGCGGCTCGCTCTGCCACTGGTTCCGTCGGCCGCTCCGCTGTCAGCCATGGAGCGCCCGCTTCATGATCTTGCCCATGTCGTTGCGGGGCAGGGCGTCCAGATAGCGCACGACGCGCGGCCGCTTGTGGGCCGAGAGCTGCGCCGTCACATGTGCGGCGAGGGCTTCGGCGGCCGGTGGGTCGCCGGGCAGTTCGGGGACGATCCAGGCGACGATCCGCTCGCCGAGGTCGTCGTCGGGCTCCCCCGTCACCGCCGCCTCGCGCACACCGGGGTGTTCGAGCAGGACGCTCTCGATCTCGCCCGCGCCGATCTTGTAGCCACCGCTCTTGATCAGATCGGTGGCCTTGCGGCCGACGATCCGGATATTGCCCTGGCCGTCGCGGGTGGCCATGTCGCCGGTACGGAACCAGCCGTCGGTCATGGCGGCCTCGGTCGCTTCGGGACGGTTCAGATACTCGGTGAACAGGTTCGGGCCGCGTACCTGGATCTCGCCGATGGTCTCGCCGTCGGACACGCCGATCACCGCGTCCGACTCGTCGACGAGCCGCAGTTCCACGCCGGGCAGCGGCGGTCCGACCGTGCCGGGGCGCGGTTCGCCGTCGGCGCGGACGCTGGTGTTCATCAGCGTCTCCGTCATGCCGTAGCGCTCGACGACCCCGCGGCCGGTGGCCGCGGCGATCCGCCGGTGGTCGTGGAGCGGGAGTCCGGCGGAGCCCGACACCAGCAGCCGGGCACCGGCCAGGGCCTTGGCGAGCGCGGGGTCGTCGGGAAGCGCTTCGGCGACGCGGTGGTACATGGTCGGTACGCCGAAGAGCATGGTGCCGCCCCCGGCCAGTGCGCGGGCGACGGCCCCGGTCTCGAAGCGGCCCAGATGGACGACGGAGCCGCCCCTGCGCAGCGGGCCGAGGACGCCGAGGATCAGCCCGTGGACGTGGAAGAGCGGCAGTGCGTGGACCAGGACGTCGTCGGCGGTCCACTGCCAGGCGTCGGCGAGCGCGTCGAGCGTGGCGGCGACGGCCCGCCGTGACAGGACGGCGCCCTTCGGCGGGCCCGTGGTGCCGGAGGTGTAGACGATCAGTGCGGGTGACTCGGCGGACGGCTCGTCGGGCAGGGCTGCCGCGGGTCCTGCCGACCGGGGGTCGACGCGCTCCAGGGCGGCCAGCGCGGGCGGGAGTTGGGCGTCCTGCTCGGCGATGACGAGCGAGGGCGCGCTGTCGGTGACGACATGGGCCAGCTCGCGCTCGCCGCTGCCCGGATTGACCGGTACGGCGGGCACCCCGGCGAGCAGCGCGGCCACCACGCCCACCGCTGTGCCCAGGGTGGGCGTGGCCCAGACGGCGACCCGGTGGCTGCCCGCGATCCGGGCGGCGACGCCGGCCGCCGAAGCGGCCAGCTCGTCGTAGCTGAGCGTGCGGTCGCCGAAGCGCAGGGCGGGCCGGTCCGAGCCCGTTGCCAGGGCGGGGAAGAGAGAGGACACGCGTCGTTCTCCAGGGGTGTCGACGAGTCTGGCCGGTCGACACGAAGCCTGGCACACGCACGGGAAAGCCCCGACTGGTTCGGGGGGTTCCAGTCGGGGCCGTTCCTGGGTGGCCGCTCAGCCACGTATGGATGAACGCTCAACCATCGGTTCGTGTTCCACGGCGCCCGCACTGACCCGTGTGAGCTGTGCCACCGGAACGGCGACCGGGCGGCCCGCCGCGTGGCTGCGGCGTTCAAGGGCGCCGGAGACAAGGGCGAGCGCGAGCGCCGAGGCGGCGAGCGCGGCGCCGACCCAGTTGGGCGCGGTGTAGCCGAATCCGGCGGAGATGACGATGCCGCCGAGCCAGGCCGCGAGCGCGTTGCCGAGGTTGAAGGCGCCGATGTTGACGGCCGAGGCGAGGGTCGGCGCCGCCGACGCCTGGTCGAGCACCCGCTTCTGCAGCGGCGGTACGGTCGCGAAGCCGAGGGCGCCGATCAGCAGGATCGTGACGGCGGACGCGGCCTTGTGGTGCGCGGTGAGCGTGAACAGCGCCATGACGACGGCGAGCGAGCCCAGCGAGACGTAGAGCAGCGGCATCAGCCGCCGGTCGGCGAACCGGCCGCCGACGAGATTTCCCACGACCATGCCGACGCCGAGCAGCACCAGCAGCCAGGTGACGGAGGAGTCGGCGAAGCCGGCCGTCTCGGTCATCATCGGCGCGATGTAGGTGATCGCGGCGAAGACCGCGCCGAAGCCGAGGACCGTCATCGCCATGGCGAGCAGCACCTGCGCGTTGCGGAAGGCGGCCAGTTCATGGCGCAGCCGTACGCCCTGCGGCTTCGGCTGTTCCGGCACCAGCTTGGCGATGCCGAGGAGACCGACGACGCCGAGAGCGGCGACGACGAAGAACGTGGCGCGCCAGCCGACGCTCTGGCCTATGTAGGTGCCGAGCGGTACGCCGACGACGTTGGCGACGGTGAGGCCGGTGAACATCATGGCGATGGCGCCGGCCTTCTTCTGCGGCGCGACGAGTCCCGCGGCCACGACGGAGCCGATCCCGAAGAACGCTCCGTGGGCGAGCGAGGCCACGACACGCCCGGCCAGCATCATCCCGAAGCCGGTGGCGAGCGCGGACAGCACGTTCCCCGCGACGAAGAGCCCCATCAGGAGCATCAGCATGCGTTTGCGCGAGATCCGGGTGCCGAGGAGCGTCATCACCGGTGCGCCGGCGACGACCCCGAGGGCGTAGCCGGTCACCAGCAGGCCCGCGGTCGGGATCGTGACACCGAAGTCGGCGGCGACGTCGGGGAGCAGCCCCATGATCACGAACTCGGTGGTGCCGATACCGAAGGCCCCGATGGCCAGGGCGATGAGTGCGAGCGGCATGGGCTGTCGCCTTTCCGAGGATGATTGCACGTGCGCTTAACAAGCGCCCACAATACTTGCACACGCGGACTATGCGCAAGCGCACTCTATTGCAGCCGTGCTCTATCCTGGACGGCAGCACCCGTACCGGCCGCACCCCCTCCCGCAGGAGCACGTATGACCGCCACCGACCCCGCGCTCACCGGCCTCGCCCAGGGCTGGTGCGCCCTCTCGCTGCTGCACGACAGGATCGAGAGCCACATAGAGCGGGCCCTGCAGGCGGCCCACGAACTGAGCGCGCGCGAGTACTCCCTGCTGGACGTGCTCAGCAGGCAGCACGACGGCGAGGGCGGCCATCTGCAGATGAAGCAGGTCGCCGAGGCCGTGGTGCTCAGCCAGAGTGCCACGACCCGCCTGGTGACCCGCCTCGAGGACCGCGGCCTGCTCGTCCGCTACCTCTGCCCCACCGACCGCAGGGGCATCTACACCAACGTGAGCGCCCCGGGCCTCGACCTGCTCGCCGAGGCGCGCCCGACCAACGCCGCCGCGCTGCGCGAGGCGCTGGACGCGGCGGCCCGGGTGCCGCAGCTCGCTCCGCTGGTGCGGTCCCTCGAATCCCTCGAAGCACCGGTCGGCTGAGCACGCCGCCCCGGCTTCCCCCCGGCACGCGGACCCCGGGCACAAGAAAGAGCCGGGCAGCTCCCCTTTTCCAGGGGTGCTGCCCGGCTCTACGGCTCTCGCGTCAGGCGGTCAGCCGCGGTCCGTCCCGTAGCGGCGCTCGAAGCGCTCCACGCGGCCCGCCGTGTCCACGACCCGGCCCTTGCCGGTGTAGAACGGGTGGCTCGCGGAGGAGATCTCCACGTCGATGACGGGGTACGTGTTGCCGTCCTCCCACTCCACCCGCTGAGTCGAGTCAGCGGTGGAACGGGTCAGGAAGGCTGCTCCCGCGGCGCGGTCGCGGTAGACGACCGGACGGGAGACGGGGTGGATACCAGGCTTCATTACGTGATCCTTCCTCGGAACGGCGATTGCGGAGTGACGGTCTCGGGCGCCCGGAACGGGCCGCCGCGCGGTCAGCGCGCCTCTCGGAACAGGACGTGCTCGCCGGCCGCGGAGTCGAACTTGCGCAGCTCCAGCCGGTCGGGGTCGTTCCTACGGTTCTTGCGTGTCACGTAGGTCTGTCCCGTACCCGCGGTGGAGCGCAGGGTGATGACCGGACGGGTCTCGCTGCGTGCCATGAACATCTCCAGACACTGTCGGTGGAAACCGTCCCGATCTCAGCCGGGAATGGGTTTCGTTTGCATCAAGCGGTACATGCGGTGTAACGCGACGCCCCCCGGTGGCATTCCCGCCATGACCCGTCCGCCGTTACAGGGGACACTGGTGGCGAGCAGGCCGCCGGGACGACGTCGGCGGCGGGACGGCGAGAGAGCGGGAAGTGGGCGGCACCGATGGGTGAGTTGATCCTCGTACGGCACGGCGAGACCGCCTGGTCCCTGTCCGGGCAGCACACCGGCCATACCGACCTCCCGCTCACCGAGAACGGTGAGAGACAGGCGGTCGCCGTCGTGCCGCTGCTGGCGGGGCTCACGATCGGGCTGACACTGGTCAGCCCTGCGCAGCGGACCCGGCGCACGGCCGAGCTGGCCGGGCTCTCCCCCTACGAGGTCGTACCGGATCTGCACGAGTGGGACTACGGCGGCTACGAGGGCGTCACCACCGAGGAGATCTACGAGACCCGGCCCGACTGGGACCTGTGGACCGACGGCGTGGCACCGGGCCCCGCCGACCATCCGGGCGAGAGTCCGGCGGCGGTCGGCGAGCGCGCCGACCGGGTGCTCGCCAGGGCTCTGGAGGCGCTGCGCTCCTCGGACGACGATGTCGTGCTCGTGTCGCACGGCCATTTCCTGCGCGTGCTCACCGCCCGCTACCTCGGTCTTGCCCCGGCCGGCGGCGGGCTCTTCAAACTGGAGACCGGCACGATCTCCCGGCTCGGCACCGAGCACGACCGGCCGGTGATGACCGCATGGAACGTGGAGGTCCCGCAGGACCTCACGGGCTCGGCCGAGCAGGAGAAGGCAGGGCAGGAGAAGGCGGACGCGGCCTGACGGAACGGCCTCGATCGCGCTCCTCAGCCCCCTTTGTTCGGCACGGCGCTGCGGGAAAGTTACCCGTTTATGCAGTTTGATCATCGGGTACCCGCAGCCAACACCGTTGACGCCGGTGGAGCCGCTGTCAAGCAGGAGGCAGAGCATGAGCCGTTCCGGAGCCCCCACGATGGGGACCATCACCACCAAGGTCCCGTCGAGGCTCGACCGCCTCCCGTGGTCCCGATGGCACTGGATGATCGTGATCGGACTGGGGACGGTCTGGATCCTGGACGGTCTGGAAGTCACCGTCGTCGGGAACATCGCGAGCCGGCTGTCGGAGGACGGCAGCGGACTGCCGATCTCCGACTCGCAGGTCACCGGTCTCGCCGCCGCGCTGTATGTGGCGGGCTCCTGCTCGGGCGCGCTGTTCTTCGGCTGGCTCACCGACCGGTTCGGCCGCAAGAAGCTCTTCCTCATCACCCTCGCCGTCTACCTCGCGGCGACGGCGGCGACGGCGCTCTCCTTCTCCGTCTGGTGGTTCTTCCTCTTCCGCTTCCTCACCGGCTTCGGCATCGGCGGCGAGTACGCGGCCATCAACTCGGCCATCGACGAGCTGATCCCGAGCAAGTACCGGGGCCGCGTCGACCTCATCATCAACGGCAGCTACTGGCTCGGCGCGATGGGCGGCGCCCTGCTCTCCGTGCTGGCGCTCAACACCGACATCTTCCCGAAGGACGTCGGCTGGCGGCTCACCTTCGCCCTCGGGGTGGTGCTCGGCCTGGTCATCCTGCTGGTCAGGCGGCATGTCCCGGAGAGCCCCCGGTGGATGTTCATCCACGGGCAGTCGGCGGGCGCGAACGAACTCGTCGACGACGTGGAACGGCAGATCGAGTCGGAGAAGGGCAAGCCGCTGCCGGAACCCGGCGCGGCCATCACCATCGAGCAGCGCCGCTCCGTCGGGTTCGGCGAGATCGCCAAGTCACTCTTCCAGCAGTACCCCAAGCGGGCGATTCTCGGCTTCTCGCTCTTCGTCGGCCAGGCGTTCCTCTACAACGCCATCACCTTCGGCTTCGGCTCGATCCTGGTGAACTTCTTCGACGTCTCCAGCGGTTCGACGGGCTACTTCTTCGCCGCCATCGCCTTCGGCAACTTCCTCGGCCCGCTGCTGCTCGGCCGGCTCTTCGACACCGTGGGCCGCCGGAAGATGATCTCGGGCACCTACATCCTCTCCGGCCTGCTGCTGTTCGTCACCGCCTGGGTGTTCAACAGCGGCTGGCTGAACGCCACGACCATGACCATCTGCTGGGCCGGGGTGCTGTTCTTCGCGTCGGCGGGCGCCAGCTCCGCGTATCTGACGGTCAGCGAGGTCTTCCCGATGGAGACCCGGGCCATGGCCATCGCGTTCTTCTACGCGATCGGTACGGCGACCGGCGGTATCTCGGGCCCGCTGCTCTTCTCCAGCCTCACCTCCAGCGGGAACGTCGGCGACGCCGTCCTCGCCTTCTGCATCGGCGCCTCCCTGATGGTGCTCGCCGGCCTGGTGGCGGTGGTGTTCGCGGTGGCGGCCGAGGGCAAGTCCCTCGAAGACATCGCGGCGCCGCTGTCGGCCCGCAAGCCGACCGACGGCGACACCCCGGCACCGACCCCGACGGCCTAGCGACCGCGGACTCAGTACAGCGGCGCGCCCCCCGGCGGACGGATCCGTCGGGGGGCGCGCCGTTGTGCGGCTCGCGTGGCTCAGGCGTCGGTGGGGGCGCCCGCCGTCTTCTGGCGGCGGCTCAGGGCCGAGCCCGACAGGACGGCGGCGAGGACGGCGCAGACCACGGCGGCCGTGGTCGCCCAGCCGAACGAGTTGCCCAGGCTGTTCGCCAGCAGATGGACGGTGCCGAAGCCCGCCGCCACCGAGTGCGCGGCGACGATCGCGACCGCGGCCAGGGCGCTCGCCGCCCAGACCCAGACCGTGTCCTGGACCGCCAGCAGCACGGCCAGCACCAGACACAGCACGGTGACGACGAGCGAGACGCCGTTGGCGTACCCGCCGGAGCGCAGCCCCGCGAAGTCGGTCGGCAGATGGATCACGCCGATCACGAGCAGCGCGACGGCGGCGGGCCAGCGCAGCACCGAGCGCAGGGCGGGCGAGACCGTCCGGTCGGCCGCCCGGCCGGCGACCGGGTTGGTCCTGCGCCGCGCGGGCGCGGCGGGCGCGCCGGAGGCCGTGCTGGTACGCGCCGCGGCCCCGGCCGGCGGAACCGGCGCTTCCAGGCGTACGGCGGGCTCGGGCTGCCGCTCCTGCGCCGCAGGCTCGGCGAACCGCTGCTCCTCGGCGACCGGCCGGTCGCCGGCGTGGCCGTCCGCGGGGGGCGCGCTCCGGGGAGCGGCCGGGGCGCCCGGCTCGTCCTCCTCGGAGCCGAGGATGTTCACCAGGTGGGCGACGTCCTCGATGGACCGGCCGACCGCGACGGCGCGCAGCGCCGTGTCGGCCTCGTCGGTCTCGTGCGGCGGCTCGTTGAGCATGGCGACGAGCTGCCTGACCTCGTCGACCGGGCGGGAGACCGCCGCTGCTCGCAGGGCTTCGTCACCGGGGCTGGGGAACTCTCCGGTGCGCTTGAGGAGGCTGACCAGTGCGGCGACCTCGTCCAGCGGCCGGATGGTGGCCGCCGTCCAGAGCAGGGTTCGTATGGGCTCGTTGCCGGGCTCCACGGGCGGATCGTCGTTCTGTACGGGTTGGGGGTCAAGAGACATGGCGCGGCTCCCTTTGCCGAACTCCATGGGTGGCACACACCCTGTTGGTCACCGCACGTCCGTAAGGACGCACGCTTTGTTACATAACACCCCGGTACCGGCCCATTGCGCCATCTGAGACAGGCATAAGGGGGGTGTGAGGGCGCCGACCTGGAGAAACGGCTGGGTTCAGGTGCGTACCCGCCGGGTTCCGGAAACGCGGCGGGCGCCGGTCCGGTGGGGATTCCCACCGGGCCGGCGCCCTGTCGTCCGTGCCCCTGGGGGCGTGGTCCGACTGCGGTGTTACGAGGGGAGGATGTTCTCCGCCTGCGGGCCCTTCTGGCCCTGCGTGACGTCGAAGGTGACCTTCTGGCCTTCCTGGAGCTCACGGAAGCCCGACGTCGCGATGTTCGAGTAGTGCGCGAAGACGTCGGGGCCGCCGCCGTCCTGCGCGATGAAGCCGAAGCCCTTTTCCGAGTTGAACCACTTCACGGTGCCACTGGCCATGCCGAAAACTCCGAATCTGGGACGCAAGGTTCCCGCACGGTACGGAAACCCGGAGGTGATCGCCTTGGTCCGCAGAGACGCTGAACAGCACAAACGCCCGTGACTGCACGTCACGGGCGAGCGGTACTTCGGAACCACGACAGCTGATCAAGACGCTACATGGCCGGACGCGATACAGCCACAGAAACGACCAACTCTTGCGTCCGTGCCGCCTGTCCGGCCACGTCAGCGCTATCCAACCAGCCATATCTTCGTGATTTTAGTATTTTTCGGATTTCTACCAGCGCGGGTGGATCGACGCCCTGAGCCGTCGGTCGTACAGCTCCTGGACGGCGTCGAGCGTCGCCTCCGGCAGCGGGGCGAGCGCGGCGGCAGCTCCGTTGGCGCGCGCCTGGGCCACGGACCGGGCGCCGGGGATGACGCTGGTGACGCCCGGCTGCTGGATGATCCAGCGCAGCGCGGTTTGGGCCGGGGTCGCGCCCTCGGGGGCCAGTTCGCCGAATTCGGCGGCGGCGGCGAGACCCGTCTCGAAGTCGATGCCGGAGAAGGTCTCGCCCTGGTCGAACGCCTCGCCGTGCCGGTTGAAGGTGCGGTGGTCGTCGGCGGCGAAGACCGTGTCCTTGGTGTACTTCCCGGTCAGCAGCCCGGAGGCGAGCGGGACACGCGCGATGATGCCGACGCCTGCCGCGCGCGCCGCGGGCAGCACCTCTTCGAGCGGCTTCAGCCGGAACGGGTTGAGGATGATCTGCACGCTCGCCACGCCCGGCCTGGCGATGGCGGCGAGCGCCTCGGCGCAGGTCTCGACACTCACCGCGTAGGCGGCGATCCGCCGCTCGGCGACGAGGGTGTCGAGCGCGTCGAAGACCGCGTCCGTCGCGTAGACGGCCGTCGGCGGGCAGTGCAGTTGCACCAGATCGAGGGTGTCCACGCCCAGGTTGGCCCGCGAGCGGTCGTTCCACGCCCGGAAGTTGTCCAGGGCGTAGTTCTCCGGCCGCTGCTCGGCCCTGCGGCCCATCTTGGTCGCGACGAAGATCCCGGCGTCCGGGCGCTCCTTGAGATAGCGGCCGATGAGCTGCTCGCTGCGGCCGTCGCCGTACACGTCGGCGGTGTCGAAGAAGGTTACGCCCGACTCGACGGCGGCGTCGAGGACGGCGAAGGCGTCCGACTCGCTGACATCGCCCCAGTCGGCGCCCAGTTGCCAGGTGCCCAGTCCGACGACCGAGACGTCACGCTTTGTCCTGCCCAGTACACGTTGCTCCATGACGGGCAGCCTACGTGGCCGGGAATCCGTCGCCCGAACGGGCGCCCGCACCTGATTTTGCAGGGTCTGCACTTTTGCGTACTCTGCAACATGTGGTGAACAAGGGGACCGGACCAGGTCTGCGTGAGCGCAAGAAGCTCGCGACGCGTACCGCTCTCGCCGAGGCCGCGGTACGGCTGGCGGCGGAGCACGGCGCGGAGAACGTCACGGTCGAGGCGATCAGCGAGGCGGCCGGCGTATCGGCGCGCACGTTCTTCAACTACTTCGACAGTCACGACGACGCGTTCGTGATGATCGACCGCGAGGTCGGCGAGCGGATCCGGCGCGCCGTGCGCGAGGCACCCGCGGCGCTGCCGCCGCTCGAAGCCGTACGCGGCGCGTTCGCCGCCGAGCTGGCCGACGTGGCGGAGCGCCACGAGATATGGAATCTGCGCGCCCAGGTCCTCCAGCGCTCCCCGCACCTGCTGGTGCGCGGGCTCGGGGTGCACATGGCCGAGGAGCTGGAGCTGGCCGAGGCGATCCAGACCCGGCTGGGGCCCGCCGCCCCGGGTGGCGCCGGTCCCCCGGCGCCCGGTCTCTATCCGCGGCTGCTGGCCGCCGTCGCCGGCACCGCCGTACGGGTCAGTGTCGAGCACTGGTCGGCGCGCGCCCCCGACGCCGTCTTCCCCGACGTGTTCCAGGAGACCTTCGACCGGCTGGCCGCCGGCCTCACCCCCTGACCGCTCTTCCCCGAGCAATCGACCATGGACCGACGAAGAAGGACAACGTGACCGCTATCGAGGCGCCGGAAGAGGCGCCCACTTCCATGTCCAACCGCCAGATACTTCAGGCGATGTCCGGACTTATGGCAGGTATGTTCGTCGCCATTCTGGCCAGTACCGTCGTGGCCAACGCGCTGCCCCGGATCATCGCCGACCTCGGCGCCAGCCAGTCCTCGTACACCTGGGTCGTGACCGCCGAGCTGCTGGCCATGACGGCGACCGTGCCGCTGTGGGGCAAGCTCTCCGACCTCTTCAACAAGAAGCTGCTGCTCCAGCTCTCGCTGTGCATGTTCGTCGCCGGGTCGCTGCTGGCCGGCTTCTCGCAGGGCGTCGGGCTGCTCATCTTCAGCCGTGTCGTCCAGGGCGCCGGCGCCGGCGGTCTCACCGCGCTCGCCCAGGTCGTCATGGCGGCGGTCATCCCGCCGCGCAGGCTCGGCAAGTACTCCGGCATCTTCGGCGCCGTCTTCGCCATCGGTACCGTGGCCGGGCCGCTGATCGGCGGGGTCCTCGTCGACACGTCCTGGCTGGGCTGGCGCTGGTGCTTCTTCATCGGCGTGCCCTTCGCGCTGGCCGCGATCCTGCTGCTCCAGCGCACCCTTCAGCTCCCCACCACCCGGCGCGAGGTCAAGATCGACTTCCTGGGTGCCTTCCTGATCATCGCCGGGGTCTGCTCGCTGCTCGTCTGGACGACCCTCGCGGGCAACCAGTTCGACTGGGCGTCCTGGCAGACGGCAGCGCTGACCGGCGCAGGTGTGGTCCTGCTGGTGGCCGCCGTGCTGGTGGAGATGCGGGTCCCCGAGCCGATCATCCCGCTGACCATCTTCCGCAACCGCACCATCACGCTGACCACGGTCGCGAGCCTGCTGGTCGGTGTGGCCATGTTCGGCGGCACCGTCTTCCTCTCGCAGTACTTCCAGATATCGCTGGGCAAGTCCCCGACCGTCGCGGGGCTGATGAGCCTGCCGATGATCCTCGGTCTGCTGGTGTCGTCGACCGTCGCCGGGCAGATCATCAGCGCCACGGGCAAGTGGAAGCGGTATCTGGTCGCGGGCGCCGTGATCATGACCGTGGGCCTCGGACTGCTGTCGACCATCGGTGACGACACCGGATTCGGCCTGCTCAGCCTCTACATGGCGATCCTCGGCGTCGGGATCGGCATGCTGATGCAGAACCTGGTGCTCGCCGCCCAGAACGACGTACCCGCCTCGCAGCTCGGCTCCGCCACGTCAGTCCTGTCGTTCTTCCGGAGCATGGGCGGCACGATCGGCACCAGCGTGCTGGGCGCCGTGCTGGCCAACCGGGTGTCGGCCGAGATGACCAAGAGCCTCGGCGAGTCGGGACAGGCGCAGTCCGGCGGTTCCGGCAGCGGCGCCGTGCCCGACCTGTCCAAGCTCCCCGCCGCCATGCGCGAGATCGTGGAACATGCCTACGGTGTGGCGACGGCCGATCTGTTCCTGGTCGCGGCGCCCTTCGCGCTGCTCGCCCTGATCACGGTCGTCTTCATCAAGGAGAAGCCGCTGAAGACCACGAACGGTATGCAGCGGCTGGCCGAGGAGGAGGCGGAGGCGGCTCCGCCGACGCCAGTAGGCTGAGAGTGTCGATCCGGCCGTGGTCCGTTCGTACAGAGGGTGAGAGCCGGAGAAACCGGCACCACGGCGGAGGAGGACCACCATGAAGCAGTATCTGCTCAGCGTCATGCAGCCCGGCGGGGAGCCGCCGGCGCCCGAGGTACTGGCGGACATCGGCCGCAATCTCGACGCCTTCCACGCGGAGCTGAAGGCCGCGGGGGCGTGGGTCTTCGCGGGTGGGCTGCACTCCCCCGAGACGGCCACCGTCGTACGGTCGCACGGCACCGAGACCCTGGTCACCGACGGTCCGTACACCGAGAGCAAGGAGTTCCTCGGCGGTCTGTGCATCGTCGCGGCGCCCGATCTCGACGCGGCGCTGGCCTGGGGACGCAAGGCGGCGCTCGCGTCCACCCTGCCCATCGAGGTCCGCCCGTTCCACGGCGGGACCGGGGCTTGACGGCACGCGGTACGGCGGTGGGCGCCCGGGAGGCCGAAAGGGTCTTCCGGAGCGCCTACGGCCGCGCGGTGGCCGTCCTGGTCCGGGTCTTCGGTGACATCGACATCGCCGAGGAAGCGGTCCAGGACGCGTTCACCACGGCGCTCGAACGGTGGCCCGCCGACGGGCTGCCGCCGAGCCCGGCCGGCTGGATCGTCACCACCGCCAAGAACCGCGCGATCGACCGGTTGCGCCGCGAGTCGTCCCGCACCGACCGGCACCTCCAGGCCGCCCTGCTGCACGCGCGCGACGAACCGGTCGACGAACCGGTCGACAAGGGTCCCGTGACCGACGACCGGCTGCGGCTGATCTTCACCTGCTGCCATCCCGCACTCTCCGAGCAGGCCAGGGTCGCGCTGACGCTGCGGCTGCTGGGCGGGCTCACCACGGCGGAGATCGCGCGGGCGTTCCTGGTCCCCGAGCCGACCATGGCCCAGCGGCTGGTGCGGGCCAAGGCCAAGATCAGGGACGCCGGGATCCCCTACCGGATCCCGGCCGAGGCCGATCTGCCCGAGCGGGTACGGGGCGTGCTGGCCGTGGTGTACCTGATCTTCAACGAGGGCTACGCCGCCAGCTCGGGCGACGACCTGATCCGCGAGGACCTGTCCACGGAGGCCGTCCGGCTCGGCAGGCTGCTGGCCGATCTGCTGCCGGACGACCCGGAGGTCGTCGGCCTGCTGGCGCTGATGCTGCTCGTCGAGTCCCGCCGGCCGGCCCGCACCGCCCCTGACGTGGGTCTGGTGCCGCTGGCCGAGCAGGACAGGAGCCGCTGGGACGGGGCGCTGATCGCCGAGGGCCAGGCGCTGGCGCGGCGCTGCGTCGAGGGCGGCAGGCCGGGCCCGTACCAGATCCAGGCGGCGGTCAACGCGGTGCACAGCGAGGCGCCCACCGTCGCCGACACGGACTGGGAGCAGATCCTGCGGCTCTACGACCACCTGCTCGTCCTCAGCCCGAGTCCGGTCGTGGCGCTCAACCGGGCGGTGGCCGTGGCCGAGGTGGAGGGGCCGCGCACCGCGCTGGCGCTCGTGGACGCCCTGGAGCTGGACGGCTACCACGCGTTCCACGCCGTCCGCGCCGATCTGCTGCGCCGGCTCGGCCGGATCCCGGAGGCGGCTGCCGCGTACGACGCGGCGCGTGCGCACACCCGCAACGCGGCGGAGCGGGACTTCCTGCGGCGCAGCCGCGCCTCGCTGACGATGCGCCGGCCGCGCCAGGACGGCGGCTGACGGCCGATCGGATCCTCAGCCGGCCGGTCGGGTTGGCCCGCGGTCCGCCCCCGCCAGCAGCAGGGCGCGGGTGAGGACGCCGAGGGCCGCCGTGCAGAGCAGGGTGCGGGCGATGTTGGTCGCGACCCAGGTGGACCTGAAGTCGTCGACGACGGAGAAGTCCGTGATCCGGCCGGGGTCTCCGGCGGCGGCCAGCTCGTCGTTGAGCGGGATGTCCACGGCGAAGGTGATGATCACGGCGACGAGGTAGAGCGCGGCTGCCGCCCCGGCCCGGCGGGCCAGCGGGCGCAGGCCGCCGAGGTGCGCCAGTACGGCCGCCAGGGCGGTCACGACCAGCGCGGCGCTGAAGACCAGCAGGAACAGTCCGCTGCCGTCGATGGCCGCGTTGAAGTTCTGCATGGCCTCGGCGTAGGTACGGTCGTCGGTGTGCGCGAGGCCGGGCATCACGGAGATGTCGAAGGCGAAGAAGAGGCCAGCCATCAGCCCCGTCGTGACGGTGCCGATCGTCAGCAGGGGCACCGTGGCGCGGCTCTGCCGCCGCTGGGTCGTCGCGGTCGCCGTGGTCGTTGTCATCCGGTCGAAGCTCATGGAGCCAGTCAAGTGCGGCCGGGGACACGGGAACATGGCCCCGGATCTCAGGTCCATGTTCCTGCGTCCAACCGCCGCACACGTCCAGCCGCGTCCGGATCCTGCCGGGCCGGCCGGGACCGCCGTCAGCGCGGGGCGAGCACCTGCGCGTTGCCGCGCGGCGCGCTCACTCCTAGATTCTGGTGGATCTCCAGCGTCGCCGTGGAGCGGTTCAGGGTGATGTAGTGCAGCCCGGGAGCGCCCTCGGCGAGCAGCCGTTCGGCCATGGCCGTCGCGTACTCCACCCCGATGCGATGGCCGGCTTCCGCGTCGCCGCGCGCCGCCTCCAGCCGCTCGGCCAGCTCGGCGGGGAAGCGCGCGTCGCTCAGTTCGGCGAAGCGCTTGATCTGCCGTGCGTCGGTGGCCGGCATGATCTCCGGGATGATGGGGGTCGTGCAGCCGGCGGCGGCGATCCGGTCCCGCAACCGCAGGTAGTCGTCCACGTCGAAGAACATCTGGGTGATGGCGTAGTCGGCGCCCGCCCGGCACTTGGCGACGAAGTGGCGTACGTCGCTGTCCCAGTCGGGTGAGCGCGGGTGGCGCTCGGGGAAGGCCGCGACGCCGACCGTGAAGTCGCCCAACTCCCTGATGAGCGTGACCAGTTCGCTGGCCTGGGCGAACCCGTCCGGATGGCGCACCCATTCGGCGCGCGGGTCGCCCGGCGGGTCGCCGCGCAGGGCGAGTACGTCCCGGATGCCGGCGTCGGCGTACTGGCCGACGATATGGCGCAGTTCGGCGACGGAGTGGCCGACGGCCGTGAGGTGGGCGACCGGGCGCAGTGTGGTCTCGGCGGCGATGCGCTTGGTCACGTCGATCGTCCGGTCGCGCGAGGAGCCGCCCGCGCCGTAGGTCACGGAGACGAAGGAGGGAGCGAGCGGCTCGATGCGCCGGATCGCGTTCCAGAGCGTGCGCTCGCCTGCCTCGGTCTTGGGCGGGAAGAACTCGAAGGAGTACGAGCGGCCGCCTCCGGCCAGCAGGGCGCGCAGCCCCGGCCCTCGGCCGTGCGGACGGTCTGTGGTCTCTGCCGCCATGGCAGGGTTCCTCCCTGGATTCGCGCCGCGCTCCGCCGTCTCGGGCGGGGCTCGTGCGCACACACTAACCGTGATGTGCGCGCGGGCTGCGGAGCTGTCCGGAAACGGCCGTTCCCGGTGGCCCGGGAACGACCGTACCGGCCGCGGGAGGCAGTACGGGGCGCCGGGTCAGCCGTGCCACACCCCGGTGGCGGCCGCGTCGCGCGCAAAGTCGGCGAAGTCGCGGGGCGCCCGCCCGAGGACTTCGCGCACGTCCTCGGTGACGTGGGCGTTGCGGCCGTCGAGGATCAGTCCGAACAGCTCGGCGAAGTCGGCGGGCAGCCCGTTCTCCGCCAGTTCGGCCCGGTAGGCGTCGAGGGTGACCGGGACGTACGCGATGTCGCGTCCGGTGGCCTTGGTCAGCTCGGCCGCCACGTCACCGAAGCTGAGCAGCCGGGGCCCGGAGAGTTCGTAGGTCCTGCCGATGTGCCGGTCGTCGGTGAGCGCGGCCGTCACGACGTCGGCGATGTCGTCGGCGTCGACGAACGGCTCGACGGCGTCGCCGGTCGGCAGGGCCAGCTCACCGGCGCGTACGGGCTCCAGGAAGAAGCTCTCGCTGAAGTTCTGGGCGAACCAGTTGGCCCGGACCACGGTCCAGTCGGCGCCGGACTCCTTCATCCGGTCCTCCGACGCGTGCGCGCCCTCCTCGCCACGTCCGGAGAGCAGCACGAGCCTGCGGGCGCCGTGTGCGACGGCGCGTTCGGCGAAGGCGCCGACGGCTTCGGCCGCGCCGGGGAAGCCGAGGTCCGGGTAGTAGGTGATGTAGACGGCGCCGATGCCGTCCAGCGCCGCCTCCCAGGTGTCCGGCTTCTCCCAGACGAAGGGGCGTGCGGCGCCGCGCGAGCCGATCCGTACCGGGACGTGCCGGAGGGTGAGGCGGTCGGCGACCCGGCGCCCTGTCTTGCCGGTGCCGCCGATCACCAGGGTGTGGGTGTTGTGTGCGGTGTTCGGGATCTGCTGTGTCTCGGTCATGCGTCCAGTCAAGTGCCGGTCCTGCCGCCGGCCCATGGCCGCGAAGCTCAGCTCCATACGCGTGCGTCCACGCGCTCGCGCGCCTTCGGCGGCCGGGCCTGCGACCCGTCAGG
The DNA here is from genome assembly GCF_055584925.1 of Streptomyces sp. NPDC087906. NCBI lineage: Bacteria > Bacillati > Actinomycetota > Actinomycetes > Kitasatosporales > Streptomycetaceae > Streptomyces > Streptomyces sp. NPDC087906. Next base: position 130,446 of record NZ_JBVJLC010000006.1, on the reverse strand, counting down.
CGTCGTGGCGCAGCGGGGTGAGCTGTTCGATGTCGTAGCGCACCCGCAGGTCGGCGATGGCCTCGGGGTCCGGCGGCCGGTCCTCCTTGAGGATGTCGAGCAGTTCCTCGAAGTACCGTTCGTGGTCGGTGGGCGGTGACGCCTGGAAAAACATCGTGGCCGGGCTTTCGCTCCGATTGGCGAAGGCGTGCGGACAGCCCGGCGGTACGACGATGACGGTGCCCCGGGTGGCCCGTACCGCCGTGAGCCCCGACTCCGACTCCCAGTGCCGCCAGTCGCCGCTCAGGACGCGCGGCTCGAAGGCGAGGACGTCCAGCTCGCCGTCGAGGACGTAGAACAACTCCTCGCTGCGGGTGTGCCGGTGGGCGCCGACGTCGAAACCCGGCGGGACGACGACCTCGAAGCTGGAGGAGACCCGGGAGTGCTCGCCGGTGACCTTGAAGGTGACTTCCTGGGCGGCGGTCCGGATGGTGGTCCCCGCGCCAGGCGGTACGACCAGGCCCTCGGTGGCGCGAGCCCCTGTCGTCGTGCCGGCCGGTGCGGGACGGGCGGCTGTCAGGTCGGTCATCCGGCGCTCCCGGCGGTGTCCCAGGTGACGGGCAGGGTCTCGGGGCCCCGGATGAGGGCGCTGCGGCGCCAGCGGACCTCCTCGCGCGGTACCGCGAGCCGCAGCCCCGGCAGCCGGTCCAGCAGGGTGGCGAGGGTGATCCGCGACTCCAGCCTGGCCAGCATCGGGCCGACGCAGTAGTGCGGGCCGTGGCCGAAGGCGAGGTGCGGGGTCGGGCCGCGGTCGAAGTCGAGCCGTCCGGGGTCGGCGAAGACGTCCGGGTCCCGGTTGGCGGCGACGTACGACGCGTAGACGGCCTCGCCCGCGCTGATCCGTACGCCGCTGACGGTGACGTCCTCCGTGGCGATACGGGCGAGGCCCACGCCGTTGCGGTGCGGGATGAAGCGCAGCAGTTCCTCGATGGCCGCGGGCATCAGGGCGGGCTCAGCGCGCAGCCGGGCCAACTGCTCGGGGTGGGTGAGCAGGGCGTAGAGCATGTTGGCGCTGTTGTTGGTCACCGCGTGGGCGCCGCTGACCTGGATGAGGACGGCCAGCGCGACGGCTTCGGCGAGGCTCAGCTCGTCGGCGGCGACGGCCCGCGAGAGCTGCGCGGTGAGATCCTCGTCCTCGGGGGCGCGTGGACGGTCCAGCAGTCGGGTGAAGTAGCCGCCGATCTCCGCCTTGGCCTGGTCGCTGTGGGCGCGGCCGTGCGTGGCGGACAGGATCGAGGCGGTCCAGCCGCGCATCAGCGGGCGGTCCTGCTCGGGGACGCCCATGATCTCGCTGACCACGGCGAGCGGGAAGGGCCCGTTGACATGGGTCATCAGGTCGGCGGGCGCGCCGTCGCGCTCCATGGCGTCGACCAGCTCGTCCATGATCCGCTGGGCGCGCAGCTCGACCTGGGCGACGCTGCGGGAGGTGAACGCCTTGGCGACCGAGCGGCGCAGCCGGGTGTGGTCGGGCGGGTCGGCGAAGCCCACCGCGTCGTCGAGCGGAATGAAGTGCGGGGCCAGCCGGGTGACGGACCGTCCGACGACGGCCCGCCGGCTGAAGCGCGGGTCGTTGGTGACGGCCTTGACGTCCTCGTAGCGGGTGACGAGCCAGGCGTACCCCTCCCCGTTGGGGAGTTGGATCCGGCTGATCGGATCCTCGCGCAGCATGGTGTCGAGGAACGGGTCGAAGTCGAGGCCGGGCAGGTCGGGCACGGCCCAGAAGCGGACCGGCGCGCTCTCGCCGGTGGGGGGTGTCTCGTCGGTCGTGCTTGTCATCGTCAGCTCACCGGTTCGGTAGCGGGGGTCTGTTCTGCTCTTCGGACAGGCGCGGTGAGAACTTGACGCTCCGTCAGGGTGAGTTCGGCGGTGTCCGTGGTCCACCGGCCGAGGCCCATCTCGGCGGTGATGCCGGGCCCGAAGCCGGCGATGATGCCCTGGGCGCCGTCGCTCACGCCGCCCTCGTCGAAGAGCCTGCGGACGGCGTCGAGGACGACGGCGCTGGCGATGTTCCCGTACTCGGTGAGCGTGGACCTGCTGAACCGGAAGGCCTCGGGCGGGACTTCGAGGTAGCGGCTGAGGTCGTCGAGGATGCGCGGGCCGCCGGCGTGGATGATGTAGAAGTCGAGCCCGGTGGCGTCCCAGCCGTGTTCGGCGGCCATCGCGCGCAGCGCGGGCGCCAGCGGTTCCATCGTGCCGGGCACCCGCTTGTCCAGCAGGAAGTGGAAGCCGGTGGCGCGGACGCTGTAGGCGATCCAGTCGGTGGTGTCGGGCACCAGGTGGGAGGCGTTGCGCTCCAGCGCGATACCGGTGCCGCCCTTGCCGCGTACGACGGCGGCGGCGACGGCGTCCCCGAACAGCCCGTTGGACAGCAGCGAGCCGACCCCGAGGTCGGTGGGCTGGTAGCAGAGCGAGCAGAACTCGCAGGCCACGATGAGGACGTTGGCCTCGGGGTAGGCGGCGCAGAAGTCGTGCGCCCTGTTGATGGCCGCGCCGCCCGCCGCGCAGCCGAGCTGGGCGATCGGGAGCTGGCGGGTGTGGCTGGGGAAGCCCATGGTGTTGATGAGCCAGGCCGTCAGCGAGGGCATCATGAAGCCGGTGCAGGACACATAGACGATCATGTCGATGTCCTGCGCACGCAACTCGGCCTGGTCGAGGGCTTCGTTGACGACGGCGGGCACCCGCGACTTCGCCTCGGCCTCGTAGAGCCGGTTGCGGTCCTCGAATCCCGGGTGCTTCAGCGTCTCCTCGATGGGCTGCACGAGATGCCGCTTCGCCACTCCGGTGTTGGCGATCAGCCGCAGCGCCAGCGGGAGTTGGGGGTGGTCCGGGTGCAGCGAACGTGCGAGGTCGAGCGTGTCTTCCATTGTGATCACATGCTCAGGAACCGATACTGCGGGTTTGCACAGGGTCGCCACGACACGCTCTCCTTTGTTGGTTCATGGTGAATTGCGGCCCGACTCCGGCCCACACTCCGGGCTGGTCCGGCAGCCCGCAACCCGGGGCTCCCGCCGGTACGGCTCCGCTCGGGTGACTACGGAGCGTGCGCGCGTGGCGGGCGTGACGCCAGGTAAGACATGGAGACGGAGATCCGACCAGCCGTCCGTACGAGTGGTTCCGGCACGCAGAGTGACCGCCGGGCGACCGCAGTCACCGAGCACCGGGAGAACCCGCAGCCATGACGAGTGAACCGATGACCGAGCAGGCGCCGGCGGAGGGACCCGCCGGCGCCTCCTGTCCCGTCGCACACACCCGGCCCGCCGCACACGTCTGGCCGCTGGACGACCTGCCGGCGCTGGACTTCGATCCGCTGCTGTCCGACCTGCTCGCCCACGAGCCGGTCGCCCGGGTCAGCCTGCCGTTCGGTGCGGAGCGCGAGGCGTGGCTGGTGACCCGCTACGAGGACGTCAGGACGGTCACGTCCGACCCGCGGTTCAGCCGCAGCGCCCTGCTGGAGCGCGAGGTGACCGGGGCGACGGGTCATCGGGTGGCGTCCAAGGCGGCGCTGAACTACGCCGATCCGCCGTACCACACCAAACTGCGCAAGGTGGTGATCCGGGCCTTCACCGGACACAACACCAAGCGGCTGCGGCCGCTGGCGCAGCGCACCGCCGACGAGCTGTTCGACGCGATGGAGCGGCAGGGACCGCCGGCCGATCTGATGGAGCGGCTGCACGGCCCCTTCCCGCTGGCCGTCGTGTGCGACCTGCTGGGTGTGCCGCGTGACGAGCGCGCCCGGTTCGCCGCGTGGCCGGACCTGGTCCTCTCGTCGGGTCCGGGGCCCGAGCGCAGCAGGGCGGCGAAGGCTGAGATCAAGGAGTACGTCGAGGAGCTGCTGGCGCGACGGCGTGCGGAGCCGGCCGAGGATCTGGCGGGGGTGCTCGCGGAGGCGCTGGCGCAGGGGGAGATCACAGCCGAGGAGGCGGTGTCGCTGGCGACTGCGGTGCTGGTCAGCGGCGCGCACGCGGTGCGCAACAACAGCGCCAACATGGTGTATCTGCTGCTGACCAGGCCGGAGCTGACGGCCCGTCTGCGGGCCGAGCCCGCTCTGCTGCCGCAGGCGGTGGACGAGCTGCTGCGCTACATCCCGCACCGCAACGGGGTCGGGCTGCCGCGTATCGCCACCGAGGACGTGGAGATCGGCGGGGTGCTGATCCGGGCGGGTGACGCCGTGTACGCGTCGTACCTGGCGGCGAACCGCGATCCGGCGGTCTTCGCCGAGCCGGACTCGGTGGACTTCGACCGGCAGGGCGTCGCGCACCTGGCGTTCGGCCACGGCCCGCACCACTGCATGGGCGCGATGCTCAGCCGGATGGAGTCGGAGGTGCTGATCGCCGGTCTGCTGGCCCGGTTCCCGGAGTTGCGGCTGACCGGTCCCGCAGGGAGCACGCCCTGGCAGCGCAAGGGGCTCATCCGCGGGCCGAAATCGCTGGTGGTGAGCTGGTAGCGGGGAGGCGGAACTTCGCCCTCGGTGTGAGAACGGATCGGTCGGGCACCCGAAAATCCAGCCCGGTGCGCCGTACCGGGAGTTCGACCGACAGGGAGTTTTTGATGGTTCCGGCCAACATATTCGTCATGGGGCTCGACGACCTCAACAGGGAGACGCTGGAAAGGGTGCCGGGCGCCGACCGGTACCGTTTCCGCCCCTTGCTGACGATCGAAGAGCTGCAGTTCGGCGACATCGACATCGCCGGACTGCTGGCCAAGGCGGAGAAGGAGCTGGACGATTTCGACGGCACGGTCGACGCCATTGTGGGCTACTGGGATTTCCCGGTGAGTTCGCTGGTGCCGATCCTGTGCGAGAAGTACGGGCTGCGCAGCACGAGCCTGGAGTCGATCATCAAGTGCGAGCACAAGTACTGGAGCCGCCTTGAGCAGCGGAAGGTCATCAGCGAGATACCGGGTTTCGGAATTGTCGACCTCGAAGGCGAGGCGGCCGTCCCCGAGGGGCTCCGATATCCGCTCTGGCTGAAGCCGGTCAAGTCCTTCTCCTCCGACCTGGCCTTCGGGGTCAATGACGAGAAGGAGTTCCAGGAGGCCGTGGCCGAGATACGTGACGGCATCTCCCGTATCGGCGAGCCCTTCGAGACGGTCCTGAGCCATCTGGACATTCCCGCCGAGATCTCCGACGTCGGCGGCCAGGCCTGTCTGGCGGAAGAGGCCCTGACGGGGGCACAGGTCGCGGTCGAGGGATATGTGTACGACGGCGAGGTGACGGTGTACGGGGCGCTCGACTCGCTCACCTATCCGGACAGCGCCTGCTTTCTGCGCCACCAGTATCCGTCGAGCCTGCCCGACGGCGTGGTCCAGCGGCTCAAGGACATCTCGGTGCGGGTGATCCGGCAGATCGGGCTCAACTCGGTGACGTTCAGCATCGAGTACTTCTACAACGCGGAGACCGACGAGATCGGTCTGCTGGAGATCAATCCCCGGCATTCCCAGTCGCACGCCGAGATGTTCGAATATGTGGACGGTGTGTCGAACCACCACTGCATGCTGCGTCTCGCCCTCGGTGACGCTCCCCATATGCCGGACGAGAAGGGGCCTTACGAGGTCGCGGCCAAGTGGTACTACCGCCGGTTCGAGGACGGCGTGGCGCGCCGCGTCCCGAGCGCCGACGAAATCAAGCGGATCGAGGCGGAGATCCCGGGCGTGACCATCGATGTCGTTCCCCAGGAAGGCCAGCGGCTTTCCGACATGCCGGGGCAGGACAGTTACAGCTTCGAGCTGGCGCACCTGTTCATCGGCGCGGCGAGCGAGGCCGATCTGTGCGCCAAGTACGAGCGCTGCGTCGGCCTGATGAATTTCGAGATCGACGGAGCGACGACAGAGGGAGATGAGTCGCGGTAATGCGTTCGGTGACCGACCTGCCCCATCCCGTCAAGGAAAAGGAGCATGTCTGGATCCCCGTCTCGGACGGCGTCCGGCTCTCCGCGCACGTGTGGCGGCCGGTGTCGTCGGACGACGATCCGGTGCCCGCGGTGCTGGAGTACATCCCGTACCGCAAGCGGGACCTGTCCTCGGTCCGGGACTCCATCCACCACCCGTACATGGCGGGGCACGGCTACGCCTGCGTCCGGGTCGACATCCGGGGTACGGGCGAGTCCGACGGCGTCCTGCTCGACGAGTACCTGGAGACGGAGCAGCGCGACGCCGAGGAGGTGCTGGCCTGGCTCGCCGAGCAGCCGTGGTGCGACGGGCGGCTCGGCATGATGGGCATCTCCTGGGGCGCCTTCAGCGCGCTCCAGGTCGCCGCGCGGCGACCGCCGGGGCTCCAGGCGATCGTCATCGCGTCCTTCACCGACGACCGGTACGCCGACGACATGCACTACATGGGCGGCTGCATGCTGTCCGACAACCTCGCCGAGGCGGGCACGATGTTCGCCTACGCCACCTGTCCCCCCGATCCCGCCCTGGTGGGCGACCGGTGGCGGGAGATGTGGCTGGAGCGGCTGGCGGGCAGCGGCCCCTGGGTGGCCGAGTGGCTGCGCCACCAGCAGCGCGACGACTACTGGCGGCACGCCTCGGTCTGTGAGGACTACCCGGCGGTGGAGTGCGCCGTGCTGGCGTCCAGCGGCTGGGCGGACGGCTACTCCAACGCGGTGACCCGGCTGCTGGAGCATCTCGACGCGCCGCGCAAGGGGCTGATCGGCCCGTGGTCGCACAAGTTCCCCCATCTCGGGGAGCCGGGGCCGGCGATCGGCTATCTGCAGGAGGTCGTGCGGTGGTGGGACCACTGGCTGAAGGACGCCGACAACGGCGCCATGGACGGGCCGATGCTGCGGACGTACATGCAGGACAGCGTGCCGCCCTCGACCTCGTACGAGGAGCGTCCCGGCCGGTGGGTGAGCGAGGAGCAGTGGCCCTCGCCGAAGATCGAGCGGATCAGCTCCTCCCTCGCGCCGCACCGGATCGCCGGGCCCGACGAAGAGGTGGCCGAGTCGGTGCTGTCCGTCCAGTCGCCGCTGTCGGTCGGGCAGTTCGCCGGCAAGTGGGCGTCGTACAACGCCCCGCCCGACCTGCCCTACGACCAGCGGGAGGAGGACGGCGGTTCGCTCGTCTTCGACAGCGACGAGCTGACGGAGCGGCTGGAGATCCTGGGCGCGCCGACCGTCGAACTCGACGTCACGGTGAACGAGCCGGTCGCGATGATCGCGGCCCGGCTGTCGGACGTCGCCCCGGACGGCCGGGCGACCAGGGTCAGTTACGGGCTGCTGAACCTCACCCACCGCTCAGGTCTCGACGAGCCGGAGCCGCTCGAACCCGGCCGCCGCTACCGGGTGCAGGTGCAACTCAACGGGGTGGCCCAGGCGTTCCCGCCGGGACACCGCGTCCGGCTCTCGCTGTCGACGTCGTACTGGCCGCTCGCCTGGCCGCCGCCCCGGCCCGTGCACCTGTCCGTGTACACGGGGCGCAGTTCGCTGTCGCTACCGGTACGTCCCGTGGACGGAGCCGACGGCGACGGCGGGCGGCCGTTCGGCGAGCCCGAGGGGGCGCCGCCGATTTCCACCACGCTGAAGCAGCCGCCCGAGCAGCGCTGGACGGTCTCCCGTGACCTGGTGGACTACCGCTCGGTGCTGGAGATCGTCAAGGACAACGGGGTCACCCACTACGACGACATCAACCTCGACGCGGGCAAGCGGGCCTTCGAGCGGTACTCGTCGGTCGCCGACGACTTCTCCTCCGTACGGGGCGAGTCGACGTGGACGATGACGTTCGGCCGCGACGACTGGCAGACGCGTACCGTCACGAGCACCGAACTCACCTCCGACGAGCACGAGTTCAAGTTGCACGCCACGCTCGACGCGTACGAGGGGGCCCGGCGGGTGTTCTCGCGGAACTGGAGCCTCGCCTTCCCGCGCGAGCTGTGCTGACGGCGTACGCCGGGCCGGTCAGCCGGTCCTGTACCGCTCCGCGTGGGCGCGTTTGAAGGTCAGTCCCAGCCCCGGTGCCCCTGCGGCGCCGGGGCTGACGGCGCCGCCCGCCGGGTCGAGCACACCGTCGAAGAGGTCGCTCTCGACGCGGACATGGTCGTGGAACCACTCCAGGTGCCGGAGGTTGGGGACGGCCGCCGCGACCTGTGCGTGGAGGTGGGGCGCGCGGTGGCCGGAGATCTCCAGGCCGTGTGCCTCGGCGACGGCGGCGGCGCGCAGCCAGCCGGTGATGCCGCCGCAGCGGGTGACATCGGCCTGGAGGCAGTCGACGGCGCGCGCTTCGGCCATCCGGGCGAAGTAGGGCAGGTCGTGGCCGTGTCCGCCGGCGGTGACCTCGGCGGTGACGGAGTCGCGGATCTCGCGGAGCCCCGCCAGGTCGTCCGAGGGGACCGGCTCCTCGAACCAACTGACGACGTCGTCGGCGAACGCCTCGGCGACCCGGACCGCCTGCTTGCGGCTGTAGGCGCCGGCGGCGTCGACGTACAGCTCGCAGCCGTCGCCGATGATCTGGCGGGCCAGATGGATCCGGTCGAGGTCGCGCTGGGGCGCGCCGCCCCAGGACTCGCCGATCCTGATCTTGACGCGCGGAAGGGCGAGTTCCTCGGTCCAGCCGCGCAGTTGCTCCTCCATCTGCCGCAGGTTGTCGCCGACGAAGCCGCCGCTGCCGTAGACCGGGACCTCCGGCCGCACCGCGCCGAGCAGGGCGGTCAGCGGCAGGCCGAGGATCCGGGCCTTCAGGTCCCACAGGGCGATGTCGACGGCCGAGAGCGCGCGGCCTGCGATCCCGGAGCGGCCCGTGTCGCGCAGCGCGCGGCTCATCGCGCGGTGGGCCGCCGGCACGTCGTACGCTCCGCTTCCGGTTACGGTCCCGGCGAGCTGACCGGTGACCACCGAAGCGACGGCCGGCGGGCCGTACGTCCAGCCGAGGCCGGTGGCGTCGCCGCTCACGGCTTCGACGAGCACCAGCGTGGTGGCGGCCCACGCGAACGTGCCGTCGGCCTCGGGGCGCTCGGTGGGCACGGTGTAGACGGAGACGTCGAGGCGCTCGACCGCGGGTGCTGAACCGGCTGTGGTGGTCATCGTCCGCACATTACCTTCCGTCACCGGCCGTCCGGTGCGGGTGACGGCGGCGCGGCCGCCGTACGCGGCGGGGCGGCGGAAGCCGGGAAATGTTCATCGATCTGTAGCGCTGCGGTCTTCCGCTTCCGGGGTCTACGCGCGCAGAATCATCTCTCGCACCTGCCCCTCGCTCGGCCCACGCACGGGCACAGCACTGTCTCGCACCCTCTTCACCCCACCCCCATACGGAGGTTGACGGATGCCCAGAACGCGGATACTCAGATCAAGAAAGTCCCGCCTGCTGCTCGCGGCGACCGCCACGGCGCTCGGCGTCGTCGCGGCGGGACCCGGCCTCTCGGCCACCGCCGCGGCCCCCGCGGCGGCGCCCGCCGCCGCCGCGGCGACCCACCGGGTGCTCTTCGACAACTCCAAGGCCGAACAGGCCGGGAACGCCGACTGGGTCATCAGCAGCAGCCAGCCCGACCCGCTGTCGCAGGACTCCTCGCCGTCGAGCGAGAAGGACTGGACCGGCGGGCTCTCCGCCTGGGGTGTGGCGCTCCAGAAGACCGGCGACTACAGCCTCAAGACGCTGCCCAGCGGCAGCACCATCACCTACGGCGGCTCCGGCGCGCTCGACCTGAAGAACTTCGACACGTTCGTGCTGCCCGAGCCGAACATCCGGCTCAGCACGGCCGAGAAGACCGCGGTGCTGAAGTTCGTCCAGGCGGGCGGCGGTCTCTTCCTGATCTCCGACCACAACAACAGCGACCGCAACAACGACGGCTACGACTCCCCCAAGGTCATCAACGACCTGATGACCAGCAACGGCGTAGACAACACCGACCCGTTCGGGTTCTCGGTCGACCTGCTCGACGTCAGCTCCGGCACGCCCAAGGCGATCACCGACAGCTCCAACCCCGTACTGAACGGCGCCTTCGGCAAGGTGACGGGCAGTCTGATCGCGAACGGCACCACCTTCACCCTGAAGCCGGCCGACAACGCGGCGGTCAAGGGCCTGGTCTGGCGCTCGGGTTCCAGCCAGACCGGCACGACCGGCGCGTTCTTCGTCACCAGCACCTTCGGCAGCGGCCGGGTGGCGATCTGGGGTGACAGCTCGCCGATCGACGACGGCACCGGCGCTTCGGGCGACACGCTGTACGACGGCTGGAACGACCCGTCGGCGACCAACGCCGCTCTCGCGCTCAACGCCACGGCCTGGCTGTCCGGCGAGGGGTCGACCGGCGGCGGCGGCGGTGGGGGCGGCGGCAACGACGACTGCACCGCGGGCCAGCTTCTGGCCAACCCCGGCTTCGAGTCGGGGAATTCGGGCTGGAGCGCCACCTCCGGCGTCATCACCTCCAGCACCGGCCAGGCGGCCCACGGCGGTTCGTACAAGGCGTGGCTGAACGGCCGCGGCACGGCCAACACCGGCACCCTCGCGCAGTCGGTGACCATCCCGGCGGGCTGCGCCGCCTCGTTCAGCTTCTGGCTGCACATCGACACGGCGGAGACCGGCAGCACCGCCTACGACACCCTCAAGGCGCAGGTGGTGAACAGCTCGGGGACCGTACTCTCCACCCTGGCCACCTACTCCAACACCAACGCGGCCAGCGGCTACACCAAGCGCACCTTCGACCTCAGCGGCTACGCGGGCCAGACGGTCACGGTGAAGTTCACCGGCACCGAGGGCAGCAAGCTGAAGACCTCGTTCGTGGTGGACGACGCGGCGCTCGACGTGAGCTGACCGTTCGGCGTGCGCTGACCCCGTACCCCCGGTTCGTCGCCGCCCCGGCGGAGGCGGCGGCGAACCGGCCGGGTCAGACCGGAAAGGCCAGTCGCGGGTGGGTGCCGTTCAGGTAGTGGTCCCCGATGTCCCGCAGTCTGCGCGCGGCCGGCTGACGGGCCGTCACCATCCGGGCGTTGCGCCAGAACCGGTCGAGTCCGGTGGGAGCCGCCGCCTCGGCGCCCGCCGCCAGTTCCAGCAGCCGGGTGGTGATGCCGGTCGCGGCTTCCCCGCTGACGGCCTCGGCCACCGCCACATGGACGGCGATGTCGCCCCGCTCCTCCACCCCCAACTCCTGTCCTGCCGAGAGCCCGTGCGCGAGGGCCCCTGTCGCCTGGTCGACCACGGCGGCGGCGCTGCGCTCCAGGGTCGCCAACTCGCCGTAGGCGAGGAGGACATACGGGTCGTGGCTCGGCCGCACCACACTCTCCTGGCCGTCCTCGCCGGCCGGCTGCCAACTGCCGGGCGCCGAGCGCAGCAGGTCCCTCGCCTCGGCCAGCGCCCCCTCCGCTATCCCGAGCGCGGTGTGGACGAGGACCAGCCGGATCGCGAGCGAGGCGAGCGTGGCGGCGGGCGGCACCGCGTGCTCGTCGCGCGGCAGCGCCCCGATCAGCTCCGTCCTGGCCACCGGCACCGCGTCGAACTCCACACCGCCGCCGCCGGCGAGCCGCTGCCCGTAGCGCTCGGCGGGCCGGTCGGCGGTGACGCCCGGGTGGGCCGGGTCGACCTGCACGACGAGGACATCGCCGCTGTCGAGGGTGGCGCCGAGGATCAGCCGGTCGGCGACGCCCACCCCCGCGGCCAGCGTTTCGCGGCCGTGCAGCAGATAGCCGTCACCCGCCGGGGTCAGCGCGAGGCCGGGGTCGGCCTCCGGAAGGTCGAGCGCGCCGCCCCAGAGCCACTGCCGCGCCACCGCCTTCTTCTCCAGCCGCTCCGCCGTTTCGGCGGTGCCGAAGAAGCGGCCGCTCCAGGACAGCGCGTAGTGCCTGCCGACGAGTTCGCCGACGGATCCGTCGGCGGCGGCGATCTCCCGGATCACGGCGCAGCCGGTGGCCCAGTCCGTGCCCCGGCCGCCGGGGCCTGGTGCGGTCAGCAGGGCGAGCAGCCCCGCTTCACGCAGCCGGGCCACCTCGTCGAGCGGCGGTTTCCCCGCCTGGTCGCGGGCCGAAGCGTCCACGGCGAGGTCGTCGGCGACCTCGCGGGTGACGCGCGGCCAGTTCACTTTCGCGGCTTTCGGGGTCACGTGGTGCCTCCGGGGAGCAGTGCGTCGGACGGCGCCGGCATGCCGCTGCCGGAACGCGGTGCGGACAGGGTGCGCAGCAGGGTGCGGGCGACGGAGTCGTTCTGCCGGAACGCCGGTGCGTCGGTGCGCGGCCTGGCGAAGGCGGCGACGGCCCGCCCGTTGGTCGCGTGGCCGAGCGCGATCCGCCGGGGGTGCGGTCCGCCGCCGGGGGCCAGGATCCGCCCGTCGGGCAGTACGGTGGCGAGCCGGCCCGAGTGGTAGCCGCCGCTCGCGTCCTCGATGACCTCCTCGCCGGCCTCGCCCGCTCCGTACAGCCGGCGCAGCAGCGGGTCTTCCGTGCGGTCGAGTGACGGGGTGGGCAGATACGCCTCGACGAGTGCGGTGGCCCTGACGGTGTGTCCGGGTACGGAGGCGCCGGAGGCCAGGAAGGTGCCGGTGTGTTCGTCGGTCTCGACGCGCAGGCCCGCGCCGGTGAACCGGACCACGCCCGCCCGGGACAGGGCGTGGAGTTCGCGCAGCCGGAAGCCCGGGGGGCCTGAGGCGAGGAAGCTGAAGAAGCCCTGCCACCAGCCGTCGACGTGGTCGCGCACGGAGTGGGCGCTGAGTCCGCCGGCGGCCACGATCCCCGGCAACTGGCCGTAGACGGAGAGCAGGGCGAGGAAGGCGCCCAGGTCGGCGCTGTGTGCGGAGTCGGCCCTGCGGGCGATGTCGGCGGTGACGTACTGCCGGATGTGCTGCTGGAACGCCTCTGGGGTGGGGAAAGTGGCGCCGGCCAGCGGGTGGTCGAGCGCCTCGAAGTCCAGCCGGTCGGCGGGGTCGGGGACGGCCGCTGCGACCAGGTCGCGCATCGGCTGCGTGTACCAGTCGTGGCGGTCGTAGCCGGCGAGGAAGTCGTCCCAGCTCAGCGCGGTGCGCCGCGGGTGGGCGTGGAAGAGTTCGTGGTAGTGGCCGAAGCCGATCTCCTTCGCCATCAGCGGCCACAGGTCGGCGCGCAGATCCAGCGGGGCCGGGCGGCCCTCGGCGGCCAGCCGCTCCACGGTGTCAGGGCCGAAGTAGCGGGGCAGCGGCGGGCGGGGGCCCTGGAGCTGGTAGTCCGTCTTGGAGTGGTACGGCACGCCGCGCCGCGACCCGGCGTGCAGCACGGGTTCGCGTCCCGAGGGGAGGTAGCTGAGGGTGCCGTCCGGCTCCTGCCTGAAGCGTCCGCCGCGGCCTTCGGTGAGCAGCGCCGTCACATCGACGAACGCGAGTCCGAGCCCGCGCAGCACGACGTGCTCGCCGGGGGCGATCGCGGACAGGTCGGCGTCGGCGGTGAAGGCGGGCGGTACGTAGACCCTGCCGTGCCGTTGGGCGAAGGCCGCGAGTGCGCTGTGCTCGGCGCGGGGCAGCGAGCCCAGATGCCCCTGGGTGAGGATCACCAGATCGGCGGTGAGGGGGGCCTGGCGTCCGGCGAGGGTGACGGACTGCGGCCCGTCGGGCGGTCCGTCGAGGGCGAGTGCGGTGGTGCGGTGGACGCGTACGGTGATGTGCGGCGGCAGCTCGGCGAGCGCCCGGCGCAGGGCCCAGTCCAGATAGGCGCTCTGGGTGCGGCGGGTCGGGAAGTCGGTGGGGGCGAGCGCGGCCAGTTCGGCGCGCACTCCCGGGTCGGCGGGCGGCGTGTGCGGCAGATGGCGGGCGGCGCGTCCCGAGACGCCTGCCGCCCATTCGGCGAGCGAGGGTCCTGGCCGTATCGGGCCCTCGATGTCGGAGCTGCTGTCCGTGAACATGGTGACGTCCTCGGCCATCGAGTTCATCCGCAGCAGCGGCGACTGGTCGTGCCGCCAGATCCGGCCGGGTCCCGCCGGGTACGGGTCGACCAGCTCGATCTCCAACCGCCTTCGCGCGGGCCAGAGTTCGGCCGCGTTCGCCGCTATCCGCTCCAGCAGCCCGGTGGCGCGGGGACCGGCGCCGACGATGACGACCGAAGCGGCGCCCGGCTCGGGGCGCGGGGCGCCGAGGAGTTGCGGTACATCGGGGGACGCGGAAGGTGACGCGGGCATGCGGGCTCCGGCGGAGGGTGCGGTCGGTGGCCGCTCCGGACGCCGCGCGTGGTGGCGGGGCGTGGGCAGCGGTAGTCATCACGCGCACCGTGTCCCTCAACACGGCCGGTGCGACGCGGTGTTCACACCGGAGCCGCACACCTGTCGATCGTACGCGCGCGAACCGCCCGGCTGTCAAGGTGCGCCTGCCGGCCACGGCACACCGCCCACAGTGCGGGCACCGGTTGACTTCGGGGGGACGTCGGGTGCTCAATTGGCAGCATGTACGAGCAACTGCCGCTGGTCACCCGTGACCACATCGACTTCGGTCGCGTGTGGTCCGCGTCGTGTTGCGCCTGACCCGGCAGCGGGCCGCCTGACCGGCCCTTCCCTCCTTCGGTTCCCCCCGTCGCGGGCCGGATTCCCTGAATCCCGCCGGGCGCACGCTGCCGATCACGCACACGCGCATCACCCTTGTCCGCTTCCTCCCGACGCCGTTGCCACCAACGCCGTACGGCTGGTTCCCCATGCCTGTGGAGTCCCGCGCCCGGCCAGCCGGCTGTCAGCCGTCCGATTCGACCGGGCCGCCGGCGGGCGCGTACCGCGTTTCGTGGGCCGCCCAGTCGACGAGTGTGGTCGTGTCGGTGTGCGGCGGGCAGCCGCGGTGCGTGTGGTGCCGCCGCTGGATGGCGTCCAGATGCACCTGCGCGCCGAACTCGCGGTGGGCCGACTGCCGTTCGGCGTACGCCCACAGGTTCGGGTAGTCGGCGACGCACTGCGCGGCAGCGGCGCCCAGGTGCGGGCGGTGCACGGTGTCGAGCAGCAGCAGGGCCACCCAGACCTGCACGTCGGCGGCGGTCGGCCCGTCGCCGCTCAGCACGTACGCGCGGCCGGCGAGCTGCTCCTCCAGCGTGTCGAGCGCGCGGAACAGGGTGCGCAGGGCGCCGTCCCGCGCCGCGCAGTCGGCGTCGTCCCGGCCGGCCCGGCGCGCCGACCGGCTGATGTCCTGCTCGCAGAGCCGGGTGATCTCGTCGATCTCCCGCTCGGCGCCGTGCGGGCGCAGCGCGGGAGCCGCGCCGCCGAACCGCTCGGCGAGGTCGAGCAGGATGTCGGGGGCGTAGGTGCTGACCAGCCGCCCGGTCCAGGTGTCGCTGAGCACCGGGGCGAGGACGGGGCCCGGATAGTGGTGCGAGCTGGCCTCGTAGAGGGGGCGCAGCGCGGTGTAGCCGCCTTCGGGGGCGTCGGGCACCGCGGGGAGCAGGGTCACGGGGAGGGTGTCGCCGAGTTCGAGCAGGCTGTGGGTGACGGCGATCTGCAGACAGTAGGGACAGGACGGCGAGAGGTGGAGGCGGTAGCGGCGCGGCACCGGGTAGTGGCCGCTGCGCGCGTCGCAGCCGATTCTGCCGCGGATGACTGACGGCTCTGCTGTCGGGGATGTGGCGGACATGCGTCTCCCTCGGTCCTGAGGCTGGTGCTGCGGGCAGGCGTACGTGACGGAACGCGTTGGTGGGCGGACGCGTACGTGATGGAGGGCGTGCGGGAAGAGGCACGTTCTGCGGGCCTGCGGGGGTGACCCGCACGGCGCAGAACGGCGACGGGCGCCGTTGCCGCGTCAGACGAGGGGACCTGCCGCGCTGCAGACGCGCAGGAGGTCGATGTGGCGGCGGGAGGTCAGCAGGATGGACGGGTCGATGGCGGCGGTGCGGTCGATGCCGAGCTCCGGTCGTCCCATGTCACACCCCACCCGTTCGCTAGAGTCCCGGCCTTGAGTCTCCGGCCGTGCTGGTCGCCCCGTCAAGAGTGCCCGCCTGCTTGCCGTCCGTCATCTCGTATGGTGAGAACGGTTCCGGCGCCGTACGGCGTCCGGCGCGCGTCCGGCGCGAACGGCGCGTACCGCCCAGCAGGATGCCGGCCAGGACCAGGGCGAGGCCGCACCACTGCCGTCCGGTGAGCACCTCGCCGGCGACGGCCATGCCGAGGAGCACGCCGGTGACCGGGTTCAGCAGCCCGACAAGACCGACGGTCGCGGCGGGCAGCCGGCGCAGTCCCGCGAACCACGCGGCGAAGGCCAGCGCCGTCGCCACGACGGTGACGTAGCCGAAGCCGAGCAGCGCGGGACCGTCGAGGGCCGGCGGCGCGCCCTCCATGGCGACCGCGAAGGGGACCAGCAGCAGGCCGCCCGCGACGAGCTGCCAGGACGTCGAGGCGAGCACGTCCACGTCGGCGCTCCACCGCTTGGCGAGGATGTAGCCGAGTGACGACATGAGCATGGCCCCGGCGGAGGCGAGGACGCCCGCACCGGCCGCGTCCCCCGTCCCGGCGAGCAGCATCAGGCACACCCCGCCGATGCCGACACCGGCGCCGGCCACCTGCGGCAGGCGTGGGCGCTCGGCGAGCAGCCCCCAGGCGAGGCCCGTCATGACCAGGGGCGAGGTGGCCATGACGGACGAGGCGATGCTGGTCGGCAGGAGCTGGGCGGCGAGGTAGACGAGGACGAAGAACGCGCCGATGTTGAGCACGCCGAGCACCAGCGACTTCCACCACCAGGAGCCGTGCGGCAGTTGGCGGCGGACCAGCAGGAGCAGCAGCCCGGCCGGCAGCGCCCTGAGGGCGGCGCCGTAGAGCGGTGCGCCGGACGGCAGGTACTCGTGGGTGACGAAGTAGTTCGTGCCCCAGGCCACGGGGGCGATCGCCGTGACCAGTACCCACCGCAAAGTAGCTTCCATGGAAGCCACTATAGCTTCCTAGGAAGCTATGATGCGGGGATGTCCGATTCTCTCGACCATGTCGCCCGTATCCAGGCCGCGTGGGCGCGCGAGCGCCCCGACGTCGATGTGCGCCCGCAGGGCGTGATCGGCAGGCTGCACCGCCTCGGCGCGCTGCTCACCGAGCAGCTCTGCCTCGTCTACCGCCGACACGGGCTCAGCGAGGGGGAGTTCGACGTGCTGGCGGCGCTCAGAAGGGCCGGGGAGCCGTACGAGCGGGCCCCCGGCGAGCTGGCGTCGCACACGATGGTCACGACCGGCGCCATGACCAAGCGGATCGACCGGCTGGAGCGCGGCGGCCTCGTGACCCGCCGCCGCTCGGCGGGCGACGGCAGGGCACGTGTGGTGGCGCTCACCCCGGCGGGCCGGGAGCTGATCGACCGGGCGTTCACCGAGCACATGCTCGGCGAGCGGCGGCTGCTGGACGCGCTGACCCCGCAGGAGGCGGCCCAACTGGAGGCGCTGCTCACCCGCTGGCTGGCCCGGGTGGAACCGCCGCCGGCGCCGTGACCGGGCGTACGCAGTCCCGGGGCGTACCTCGCATCGGGGCGTACGCCGCCTCGTCAGCCGAGCCGCTCCAGCGGGATCTTCTCGCCCGCCTCGACCGCGACCGGCAGCCGGTTCTCGGCGGGCGGCAGCGGGCAGGTGGCCAGATCGGTGTAGGCGCAGGGCAGGTTCGTCGCGCGGTTGAAGTCCACGACCACGGCGCCCTGTTCGTCGGGGGCGTCCACGGCCAGCGCCCGGTTGGCGGCGTACGTCGTCACCCCGGACGTGGCGTCGGTGAACAGCACCAGGAGGCTGCCGGGCGCCCGGCCGTTGAACGCGGTCAGCCGGTGCGTCGTACCCGCCACCTCGAACTCGACCTGGCCCGGGGCGTCGTAGACGTGCTGGAGCCCTTCGACGGCGGCCCCCACGGTCACCGCGCGCGGTGCGTCGAAGGGGACGTAGCGGCCGGTGCGCGCCCAGCGCGGGTCGGGGTCGTAGGCCGGGGTGCCGGTGTGCTCGACCCGCAGCGGGTTCTCCGGGTGGCGCGGGCGGACGATGTCGTGGCCGCCGCGTTTGGCGACCTCGATCACCGCGTCGCCGGCCGCCGCGTACACACTGCCCCGCTCGGCGATGACGCCGAAGCTGTGGCTGCCGCGCACCGCCTCGCCGTCGACGGTCAGCTCCTCCCCCTCGGCCAGCTCGACCACGACGCCGTCCGCGCCGGTCGACCAGGCGCCCGGCGCGTCGGGGAATCTGGTGGGCTCGGCGTCCAGCCAGCGCAGGCTGGTGACGGCGAGGAAGCCGTGCGGGTCGGTCAGCGACCGCTCGTGCTCCTCGTGCCACTTCTCCCAACTCTGGACGAAGCCCGGCCGGTCGGTATCCTGGATGGTCATGTCGGCTCCCTAGAGATCTGCTTCGAGACGGCGGAACCGGCTGGCGTGGAACACCAGCGGCACCACCGAGTGATCGGCGTCCAGCGCGTGGACGCGGAGCAGGACGATGTCGTGGTCGCCCGCTCTGATGTGCTGCTCGACCGAGCAGTCGAACCAGGCGCTCGCGCCCTCGATCAGCACCGCCCCCGCCGGGGTCGCCCGCCAGCCGAGCCCGGCGAACCTGTCGTGTCGGTGCCGCGCGCCGCCAACTGCCGTCCGGCGGCCTCCTGATGGGCGCCGAGCACACTGACCCCGAGCCGGTCGCGCTCGCGCAGCACGGGCCAGGTGGTCGAGCTGTGGGCCACGCACACCGACACCAGCGGCGGGTCGAGCGACACGGACGTGAACGAACTGGCCGCGAGCCCGACCGGCGCCCCTTCGGCGAGGGCGGCGATCGCCGTGACCCCGGTGGGGAAGGCACCGAACACCCGGCGCAGCTCGGCGGGTTGCAGCGCCGGCGGCGCCGCGTCCAGGCAGCTCGTCCGGGTCGCGCTCATCGCCTGCCCCATTCCTCGGCGAGCAGCTCGTACGTACGGACCCGGTCGGCGTGGTCGTGGGTGATCGAGGTGATGACCAGCTCGTCGGCGCCGGTGGCGTCCCTGAGGATCTCCAACTGGTCGGCGACCTGCCCCGGTGTGCCGACGAACTGGGTCTCGGTCCGGTCGGCGACCAGTGCCGTGTCCTCCGGTGTCCAGGGGAGGGCGCGCGCCTCGTCGGGGGTGGGGAACTGGATGGCGCCCTCGCCGGTGCGGATGCTGCGCACCCACGGCCCGTAGCCGGTGGCCAGTTCACGCGCCGTGGTCTCGTCCTCGGCGACGACCACGTCGGCCGAGACGCTGACGTAGGGCCGGTCCAGCTCGTCCGACGGCTTGAACGCGGCGCGGTAACCCGCCGCAGCCTCCAGTACGGTGGCCGGGCTGACATGGTAATTCGCCGCGAACCGGAGCCCGTTGGCGCCTGCGACCTGCGCGCTGACGCCGGCGCTGCTGCCCAGGATCCACACCTGGAGGTCGGCGCCCTCGCCGGGGACGATATGCGCCTCGACACCGTTGTCCGCGGTGTACGTGCCGGCCAGCAGCGCGAGGATGTCGGCTATCTGCTCGTCGTAGGGCTGGGATTCGGCGCCCGGCTGCTGGAGCAGCTTCTTGTGGAGGACGAAGCGCGGTGACTTCAGCAGGTGCTCGAAGGAGAACCTGGCCGGGATCCTGAGCCCGCCCGGCGTGCGGCCGTCGACGACGTCCGCCACGACCGGCGGCGCCTCGCCGGTGGCCGGCGGTTTGCCGCCGGACCTGCCGAGGCCGAGGTCGAACCGGCCGGGGTAGGCGGTGTCGAGCAGCCCGAACTCCTCGACGGTGGCGAGCGCGGTGCGATGGCCGAGCTGCACGGCGCCGGAGCCGAGTCTGATGGTGGAGGTCGCGGCGGCGGTCAGGGCCAGCAGCACGGCGGGGGACGTGCCGGCGACACCGGGGTTGAGGTGGTGTTCGGCGAACCAGTAGCGGGCGTAGCCCAGCCGCTCGGCGTGGCGCGCCAGGTCGATGCTGTTGCGCAGGGCCTGGGCGGCGTCCGAGCCGGAGGAGATCGGCACGAGGTCCAGTACCGCGAGAGGTGTGTCGGCCACGGGATGCTCCTTGTCAGTGGGCGGCGTCAGTGGGCGGCGAGTTCGGGTACGACCGGGCCCCAGTGCCACGGCGGGTCGGGGATCTCGCTGCGCAGCACGGGCGCGACGTCCGACTGGAACAGCTCCAGGCTCTCCCGGTGCTGGGTGTCGGTGAGCCCGCTCGCGTCGGCGTGCACATGGAGCACGGTGTGGCCGAACTGCTCGTGGTACCGGTGCACCTTCTCGATCACCTGCTGCGGACTGCCGACCAGCGCGGAGCTGCGCTCGACGAAGTCCTCCAGCGTGGTGAAGACCGGATCGGCGCCGAGCCGCTTCTGCATGGCCAACTGGCCCTCGAAGACGGGGCGGTAGTCGGCGAGCGCCTGCTGCGACGTGCGCGCCGTGTACGACCCGGCCGACCCGGCGCCGACCGTGGCGAGCGCCGGGTCGTGCCCGTAGTGCTCCCACCGCTCGCGGTAGTAGCGGACCAGCGCCGCGTACGGCTCGATCGGGTTGGTGACGTTGGCGGAGAACAGCGGATCGCCGTAGCGCGCGGCGAGATCCACCGACTCCTGGCTGGTCGCGCTGCCGTGCCAGACCCGTACCGGCTGCTGGAGCGGCCGGGGCCAGACCTCGGCGTCCTCCAACGAGCCGCGGAACCGGGGAGCGGCGGTGACCTTGTCGTTGCGCCAGATCTGCCGGAACAGCTCGTACGACTCGGCGTTGCGGTCCCACTGGTCGTGGGGCGTGACATGGAACAGCTCGCGCTGCGCCGCGCCGTTCCCCTTGCCGATGATCAGTTCCAGCCGCCCCTGGGACAGGTGGTCCAGCGTGGCGTAGTCCTCGTAGGCGCGCACCGGGTCGAGCAGGCTGAGCGTCGTGACGGCGGTGAACAGCCGTATTCGCTTGGTCAGCGCGGCCAGGTGGCTGAGTACCACCGGCGGGGACGACGAGATGAACGGGCGCTCGTGCCGCTCGCCGACACCGAAGCCGTCGAAGCCCAGCTCCTCGGCGAGCAGCGCGTTGCCGATCACTTCGCGGAACCGGTCCTGGGTGGATGACTTCACCCCGGTGGTGGGGTCGGGGGCGTGCACGATGAGGGTGATGGCCAGGAACTTCACGAGGCCGCCCTCCTGTTGGCGTCCGCCGCGCGCGACTCCCCGAGCCCCAGGTGGTCGCGCAGGGTGTCGCCCTCGTACTCGGTGCGGAACACCCCGCGCTCCTGGAGCAGCGGTACGACGGTGTCGGCGAACTCGTCGAGGCCGCCGGGGACCAGGTGCGGTACGAGAATGAAGCCGTCGCCCGCGTCGGTCTGCACGAACTCGTCGAGCGCGTCGGCGACCGTGGCGGGGCTGCCGATGAACGACTGCCGGCCGGTCACCTCGATGATCAGCTCGCGGATCGAGAGCTTCTTCTCCTCGGCCAGGGCGCGCCACTGCGCCGCTGTGGCGAGCGGGTCGCGGTGCATCCGCACGCTGGCCCGGCCGCGTGCGACGGTGTTCTCGCCGACCAGCGGGTCGACGGCGGGCAGCGGCCCGTCGGGGTCGTAGGAGCTGAGGTCGCGGTTCCAGAGCTGTTCCAGGAACTTGATCGCGGTCTGGCCGCTGACCTGCTGGTGGCGGATGACGTCCGCGCGCTCCCGCGCCTCGGCGTCGGTGTCGCCGAGTACGTAGGTGACACCGGGCAGGATCTTCAGGTCGTCCGGCGAGCGGCCGTAGCGGGCGAGGCGCCGCTTGACGTCGGCGTAGAACGCCCGGCCGTCCTCCAGGGTGCCGTGCCGGGTGAAGATGGCGTCGGCGCCCGCGGCGGCGAATTCCCTGCCCTCCTCGGAGTCGCCGGCCTGGAAGATCACCGGCCGGCCCTGCGGGCTGCGCGGGACGTTGAAGTGGCCGCTGATGTCGAACTGGCTGACGTGGTGGTCGAACCGGCCGGGCGCCGGGTCCTTGAGGAAGGTGCCCGACTCCTTGTCGGCGACGATCTCGTCACCCTGCCAGGAGTCGAACAGCTCCCACGTGGCGGCGAGGAACTGCCGGGCGCGCTCGTAGCGGTCCCCCTGGGCGAGGAATCCGCCGCGGCGGAAGTTCTGCCCGGTGAACTCGTCCCAGGAGGTGACGACGTTCCACGCGGCGCGGCCGGCCGACAGATGGTCCAGGGACGCGAACTGCCGGGCCACGTCGTACGGTTCGTTGAAGGTGGAGTTGATGGTGCCGGCCAGGCCGAGCTTGTCCGTGACGGCGGCGAGCGCGCTCAGCACGGTGAAGGTGTCGGGGCGTCCGACCACGTCCAGATCGTAGATCTGTCCGTTCTGCTCGCGCAGCCGCAGTCCTTCGGCGAGGAACAGGAAGTCGAACTTGGCGCGTTCGGCGGTGCGGGCGAGATGGGTGAAGGAGCTGAAGTCGATCTGGCTGCCGGACGCCGGGTCGGTCCAGACGGTGGTGTTGTTGACTCCGGGGAAGTGCGCTGCCAGGTGGATCTGCTTGACGGGCTTGCTCATACGGGGTGCGTCCTTCGTCTTTGCGGGCGTCTGCGCTGCGGTCGTCTCAACTGCGGTCGTCTGCGCTGCTGTCGTGTCGCCGGGGGCGCGGCCTCAGGCGTCGGCGTAGCGGTTGACGGGGCGGGTGAGGCCGAGCAGCCCGCGCAGGGTGTCCGCCTGGTACGCGGTGCGGAACGCGCCACGGCGCTGGAGTTCGGGCACGAGCCCGCGGGTGATCCCGGTCAGGTCGTGCGGCAGGGTGCCGGGCCGCAGCCGGAATCCGGTCAGCCCCGCCTGCTGCAACTCCTGGAGCAGATCGGCCAGTTGGGCGGGCGTACCGGTGAAGACCCGCGCGTCGCTGGCGTACGGGGCGCCGGCGCGCTCGTCCAGCGCGGCCTTGCGGTCGGCGGCGGCCGCCGGGTCGTCGTCGATGAACACCACCAGGTCACCGAAGAGATGCACCGTCTCGTCGGCCCGTCCGGCGGCGGCCTGCGCTTCGCGGATCTCGGTGACGATCTCCGCGGCGTGCGCGGTGTCGCGCGGTGTGACGAAGCCGAGGTCGGCCGAGCGGGCGACCAGCCGGAACGGCTCGGTCCTGTGGGCCAGGGCCGCCACGATCGGCTGGCCCTGCGGCGGGCGCGGCGTGATGGAGGGGCCCTTGACGCTGAACTTGTCGCCCTCGAAGTCGATGTAGTGCAACTTCTCGCGGTCGATGAAGCGTCCGGTGGCGGCGTCGCGGATCTCCGCGTCGTCCTCCCAACTGTCCCAGAGCCTGCGCAGCACCTCGACGTAGTCGGCGGCCTCGTCGAACAGGTCCTTGAGCGCGGCGCGGCCCTCCGGTGTGTCCAGTTCGTCGAAGCGCAGGCGGGGCACGGTACGGCGGCCGAAGTGGGCGGCCTCGTCGCCGCGGCCCGACACCTTCACCCGGACTCCGGCGCGGCCGGCGCTGACGAAGTCGACGGTGGCGATCGCCTTGGAGACGTGGAACGGCTCGGTGTGGGTCACCACCGCGGTCGGCACAAGACCGATGTGCCGGGTCAGCGGCGCGATTCTGGCGGCGATGAGTACGGCGTCGAGCCGTCCCCTCACCTGGTCGGTCCTGCCGTCGAGGCCGTCCTGGTCGGTGGACTGGAGGCTCAGCGCGTCCTCGAAGGTGACGAGGTCCAGCAGGCCCCGCTCGGCCTCGGTGACGAGATCGGCCCAGTAGCGCGCGGTGAGCAGTTCGCCAGGCCGGGCGGCCGGCTCCCGCCAGGCCGCGGGGTGCCAGCCCGCACCGTCGAGTGCGACGGCCAGATGGAGGGCTGAGGGTGATCGGGGCATGGGGTACCGCTTCCTGCTCGAACGGGAATCTCGTGTGACCGGACGGCCGGGAACACGCCGAAAGGCGTCCGCGCCGGTGGTCGGTCCGGGCGGAGTTCGGCGAAACGGGAATCCGGGAGGCGCTGTACGTCCGTGGGTCGCGCGGCTGCGGCCCGCGATGCTTCGCGAGGCGCTGTGCGGCTCAGGCTCAGGCGTGAGCGCTGGGCGCCACGGCGTGCTCGTACGCCGGACACAGGGCGCCGGCGACGCGCTGCAGATCGATGTGGCGCCGGGAGAACATCGCGACGGCGCGGATGCGGAAGATGCCGGTCACGGCCTGGTCGGATCCTGCTCGCACTGCCGTCACCTCCACCCTCGACTGGAGCACCCCGCAGCGCCGAGGGGTTGCCGGTCGGCCCGTCAGCTCCGGACATTGCCCGGGACCGTCAGCCGACACTCATAACCTGCTCAAACGGTAACTCCGTATCGGTGTCCGGCACAATCCCCCGACGTCCGGGCACGGTACGGGCACGATCACCGGGGCGGGGATTGTCTGGACGTCACCGGGCGGTTACCGTTGGCCAGAGATTGTGACTGTGTGCCTCTCACGAGGGGCAGGACCGGACCGAGGAGGCGGAGATGCGTACGCAACAGCGTGGCTGCACCCGCTGTCCCGGCTCCTTCCAGTCACGGGTCTCCCGGCGCCATGTGGACCTGCTGCGCGTGAGCAGCGCCCTGTGTCCGGGCATCTCCCGGCTCCGCTGACCCGCCCGCCCCACCCGTAGTCCCCCGGCGCCGAGCGCCCGCCCCGCCGTGCCCGAAGACGCGCACGGCGCACCTTCCCCTGCCCGGCCCTCCCGACGTCGCACGCGCAGCACCGCGCGGCGGCGCGCACGGTCGTACCCACACCATCCCCGCCGCTGCGCACTGCCGCGCCCCCGACGAGACGGGAAGCACGAGACATGGCAAGTCCGGACACCTTCCAACGCGAACCCACTGCCGCACTGGCCGAGAAACCCACGGACCAGCAGCTCCTCGCGGCGAGACTGGTCCCGCTGCGCCGACCCGGGCAGTGGATATCCGCCCTGGTGCTGCTGGTGCTGTTCGCGATGCTGGTGAACACACTGCTGACCAACAAGCGGTTCCAGTGGGACGTCGTGGGGAGCTACTTCCTGGGCAGCTCGATCCTGCGCGGCTTGGAGCTGACGCTGTGGCTCACCGCCGCCGTCATGGTCAGCGGCTACATACTCGGCATCGGCATCGCGGCGATGCGGCTCTCCGGCAACCCCATTCTGCGCGGCCTGAGTTTCGGCTACGTGTGGCTGATCCGGTCGGTGCCGCCGCTGGTGCAGCTCCTCTTCTGGTACGAACTGGCCTCCCTCTACCCGCGGTTGTCGCTGGGGATTCCCTTCGGCCCGGAATTCGTCACGGTCAAGACGGCGCACCTGTTCAGCGGTGTGCTCGCCGCGTACGTGGCGCTGACACTGGACGTGGCCGCGTTCTCCGCCGAGATCGTCAGGGGCGGCATCCTCTCCGTCGACCACGGCCAGGCCGAGGCGGCGCAGGCGCTGGGGCTCGGCGGCGGCCGGATCTTCCGCAAGATCGTGCTGCCGCAGGCGATGCCGGCGATCATCCCCGCCTCGGGAAACATGCTCATCGGCATGCTCAAGGCCACCTCGATCGTCAGCGTCATCGCGGTCCAGGACCTGCTCTACTCGGCCCAGTTGATCTACAACCAGAACTACCTGATCATGCCGCTGCTGCTGGTCGCCACCATCTGGTACATCATCCTCACCACCCTGCTGTCGATCGGCCAGTACTACGTCGAGCGCCACTACGCGCGCGGCAGCAAGCGCGGCCAGGGCGGCGGCCGTTCGGGCCGCGGCTTCTGGCAGATCGCGCGGGGCAACATTCCGCTCTTCGGACGGACCAAGGCCGACCTGGGAGGTCTGTCATGACCGGGGCCGAGACACCCCTCGTAAGGATCCGGGGGCTGCGCAAGAGCTTCGGCGCGCACACCGTCCTGGACGGTATCGACCTGGACGTGCGCGAAGGGGAGGTGACAGTCCTGCTCGGCCCTTCCGGCTCGGGCAAGTCCACCCTGCTGCGCTGCGTCAACCATCTGGAGCGGCCCGACGCCGGGTTCGTGGAGGTGGGCGGCGACATCGTCGGCTACCGGCACGACGGCGGCAAGCTGCACGAGCTGCGGGCGCGGTCGATCACCAGGCAGCGCGCCCAAGTCGGCATGGTCTTCCAGCAGTTCAATCTCTTCCCGCACATGACGGTGCTGGAGAACATCACCGAGGCCCCGGTGGCCGTACGCGGCGCCGGCCGCAAGCAGGCCGCCGAGCGGGCCCGTGAACTGCTGGAGCGGGTGGGCCTCGCGGGCCGCGAAGGCTCGTACCCCCGGCAGATGTCCGGCGGCCAGCAGCAGCGGGTGGCCATCGCCCGCGCGCTGGCCATGGAGCCGCGGCTGCTGCTGTTCGACGAGCCGACGAGCGCGCTGGACCCGGAACTCGTCGGTGAGGTGCTCGCCGTGATGAAGGACCTGGCGCTCAGCGGCAACACCATGATCGTGGTCACCCACGAGATGGGCTTCGCGCGTGAGGTGGCCGACACGATGGTCTTCCTCGACGGCGGCCGGATCATCGAATCGGGGCCTCCTGCCGATGTGCTGACGAACCCTCAGCACGAGCGGGCCCGCGCCTTCCTCTCCGCGGTCCTCTGAACCGCGCTCCTCTGCCCCCCTCTCCCCCGCGTGTCGGCCGCCACCCCTCTGCTGTGGCACCACCCTCCGAAAGGCACACCGTGACCACCGAAAGACTGCTCGCCCGCCGCGTCCGGCGCGTCGCCGCCGCCACCGTCGCCGGGGCCGCCTCCCTCGCCCTGCTCGCCGCCTGCGGCGACTCGTCCGACCCGGGCGGCTCGCCCGCAGTGGACGTCAAGGGCGGTGCGCCCGCCGCTGTGAAGGTACCGAAGGAGGACGTCGTCTCCGCGGTCAAGGCCGACCCGGCGCTGACCGCGAAGCTGCCGGCCGCCGTCCGCGAGAGCGGCACGCTCACGCTCGGCACCACCCTCGTACCCGGGACCAACAACCTGCCGCACGGCGGGCAGGTCGACGGCAAGGACGTCGGCCTCGACGTGGATCTGCGCAACGCCGTCGCCAAGGTGCTCGGCATCACCTGGAAGGTGGGGTACGGCACCTTCCCCACCGTCATCCCCGGTGTGCAGAACGGCAAGTACGACGTGGGCCAGGACAACTTCGGGGTGACCAAGGACCGTGAGAAGGTGGTGGACTTCGCCACGTACCTCAGCGACGGACAGGCGTTCCTCGGCTCCAAGGACGCGGGGATCGACAAGGCGACGACCGTCACCGACGTGTGCGGGCTGAACATCGCGACCGGCTCCGGCTCGACCTTCCAGCAGATCCTCACCGACGGCGCGCCCAAGTGCGCGGCGGCCGGCAAGAAGCCGTACAAGGTCACCTACTTCGCCGACACCGCACCGATCTTCCTGGGCCTCGCCAACGGCAAGGTGGACATCTACTTCGGTCCGACGCTGGGGGTCAAGTACGACCAGAAGCGGCTGCCGGGGACCAAATTCCTCGGCGAGGTCAGCACGACCCCGGTCGGCTTCGTCACCAAGAAGGGCTCGCCGGTCGCCCAGGCCCTGACCGACGCCGTCAACAAGCTGATCGCCGACGGCGACTACGCCAAGATCTTCAAGAAGTGGGGCGTGCCCGGCACCGGCATCGCCAAGTCCGAGCTGAACCCGCCCGCCACCTTCTGAGACAGCTCCGCACGACAAAGCGACAGAACGACAGAACGGCGGAACGACAAAGCGGCGAGGCGCTCAGGCGCCTCGCCGCTTCGCGTGTGATCTCGCTGCGGGTGATCCCGCTGTCACCCGGTCTGCGGGGCCCGCACCGTACGGAACAGCGGGTCGCGCCGCCGGGTGAAGCCCAGTGCCTCGTAGAGCCTGATGGCGTTGGTGTTCCCGGCCGCCGTGTGCAGGAACGGGGTGTCGCCCCGGGCGACGATCCCGGCGCCCACGTGCCGGATCAGCCGGGCGGCCAGGCCCCGCCCCCGGTACGCCTCGTCGGTGCAGACCGCGCTGATCTCGGTCCAGCCGGGCAGCCGCAGCCGCTCCCCCGCCATGGCGACGAGCTTGCCGTCCTCGCGGATGCCGTAGTACGCGCCGAGGACGATCGTGCGGGGCAGGAAGGGGCCGGGCCGGGTGCGCTCGACCAGGTCGAGCATGTCCGGCACGTCGGCGGGGCCGAGCCGCACCGCCGCCGGGTCCGCCTCGGTGCGCAGGCCGGTGGCGACGAGCTGGACGCCGGCCACCGAGTCCAGGATCTCCCAGCCGTCGGGGAGGTCGCCGACGCCGGTGACGACGGTCGTACCGCCGGGGCCGATCAGCGCGGCCAGGTCGGCCCAACTGCGCGGCTCCTGGGGGCTGCCGACCGCGACGAAGGGCGACACGTCGGAGGGGTAGCGGGCGGCCGAGCCGATGCGCTCGGCGAGGTGGGCGTGCGGCCCCGACAGCGCGGCCCAGGCCGGGTTGTCGAGAATGTGCGGCTCTGTGGTCGTGGCCATGACTGTGGTGACACTCCGTTCGATGGGGTCGGCTGCGCGAGGGGCCTGGCGGCGCCGTGGTCAGCCGCCGTGCCTGCCGAGGGCGAACCGGCGCGAGCCGGGTTCGCCGTGGACGAGACCTGCGGCGAGTTCGCCGATGACCGAGCCGAATTTGAAACCGTGTCCTGAGAAGCCGGCGAGCACGGTGACGGGACCCGCTCGGTCGATGACGAAATCGTGGTCGGGTGTGGTGGTGTAGAGGCAGGTGGCGGCGGCCGGCGCGGTGGCGTCCACCCCTGGCAGCCACTTCGCCGCGTACGCCGCCAGGCGCTCGCGCGCCGCGGGGTCGACGGTACGGTCCCGGTGGTCCGGGTCGACGACGGGCCCCACCCCGTGGAATCCGGCTTTGACACCGTCCACACTACCCAGTCCGTACACACCGCCGCCGACGGTGAGACCCGCGCCCTCGTGGTGGATGAAGCTGGGCCAGTCGAGCGCGTCGGCCGCCGGGAAGTGCAGCGGCTGCTCCTGCGTGACGCGCATGGGCGGCAGGCCCGGTACGACGGGCCCGAGGGTGGCCGGTGCCCAGCCGCCCACGGCGCACACGACGGCGTCAGCCGTGAGCGCCTCCTGCTGGTCGGTGACCAGTTCCACACCGCCGGCGCGGTGGGTGAGCGAGATCACGCGTACGCCGTGCCGGATCTCGGCGCCCTTCAGCGCGGCGGCCCGCTGGAGGGCCGCCACGGCTGCGTCGGCGTCCAGCCGTCCCGCCTGCGGGTGGAAGAGCACCGTCGCGTCGGCCCGGATGCCGGGCCAGCGCTCGGCCGCGGCCTCCGGGGCCAGCGTCTCGGACGGGCGGCCCGCGAGGGTGAGCACGTCGCGCAGCGCCGACGTCGCCTCCTCGGGGCCGTGGTCGACACAGCCGGTGAGGGTCAGGACGGACGTCCCGGTCTCCTCCTCCAGCCGCTGCCACAGCGGCAGCGCCCGTACCGCGAGCGAGACGTAGAACGGGTCCGCGTAGGCGATGCGGAAGATCCGGGAGCTGCCGTGCGAGCTGCCCCGGTCGTGGCCCGGCTGGAACTGCTCCAGGAGGGTGACCTGGTCACCCCGTGCGGCGAGGTGCCAGGCCGCTGACGACCCCATGACACCGCCGCCGATGACGACTACCCGTCGTGCCATGGCGTTGTTCTCCTCTTGTGGCCGGTTCCGCTCGGCGGACTACGAGTCGGTCGTCGGGAGTCCGGGCGGGTTGACCTTCGACGTCGGGACGGCCTCGTTGTCCAGGTGCCAGGCGTCGAGCCACTTGTCGTACTGACCGTTCTTGATCAGATAGTTGATCGCCTCGGACAGCGGCTTGGCAAGCCCGCTGTCCTTCTTGGTGGTGGCGCAGATCAGCCCCTGAAGGGTGGCCCCGGCGCCGGAGTACTTGCCGGCGTTGCGGGTGGCCTTGGGCGTTTCGGCCGTCTGCACCGTGTGGTAGGCGATGCTCGGGTTCGGCGCGAAGTAGGCGTCGATCCGGCCGGAGGCCAGCGCCAGATAGGTGCTGTTGCTCTCCTGGAAGTACTTGACGGTGAGCTTCTTGCCCTCCGCCTTGAGCTGGTCACGCCAGTGCAGCAGGATCCTCTCCTGGTTGGTGCCTGCGCCCACGGCGACCGTCTTGCCTGCCAGGCTGCCGTACGTGCCGTCGAAGTTCCACTTGCTGTCCTTGACCACCTCGAAGCCGAGGTTGTCCTGCCGGTAGCAGGCGAAGTCGTACTTCTGCTTGCGCTCCTCCGTGTCGGTGATGTTGGAGAAGCCGACGTCGCTCTTGCCGCTGTCGATGCCCACGAACAGGTTGTCCCAGGTGGCGTTGGCGAGCACGGGCTTGAGCCCGAACACCGCCGCCACCAGCCGGGCGAGGTCAGGCTCGGAGCCGGTCAGGGTCTTCTGGTCGTTGCCGATGTAGCCGAGCGGCGGTGAGCCGGACGGCAGCAGGCCGAGCCCGATGGTGAGTTCGCCGCGCTTCACCAGGTCCTTGGGCAGGGTGGCCCGGATGGAGTCGACTTGGGGGACGGTGAGCGTGGTCTCCCGCGCCGCGCCGTTGGAGAGCGCGCCGACGACGACCTTCCCCTTGGCACTCGCGCCGCCGGCGGACGAGCCCGCGTCGGAGACGCTGTCGCTGCCGCAGGCGGCGAGGCCGGTGGCCATGGCGGCGACGGCCGCTGCGGCGGCGGCACTCCGGAAGAGTCTGGAACGGGTCTGCGGCATGATGATCCTCGGTCGGTTCGGTGGAAGCGGGTGGACGGGGAAAGTCGGTCGGGGACAGCGGAGTTCAGAGCACACGGCTCAGGAACTCGCGGGTCCTCGGATGCTGGGGGTTGCCCAACACCTCGTCGGGGGTGCCCTGTTCGAGGATCCGGCCGCCGTCGATGAAGACGACGAGGTCGGCGACCTCGCGGGCGAAGCCGATCTCGTGGGTGACCACGATCAGCGTCGTACCACCGGTGGCGAGATCCTTGATCACGGCCAGCACCTCCCCGACCAGCTCGGGGTCGAGGGCGGAGGTCGGTTCGTCGAAGAGGATGACGCCCGGCTCCAGGGCGAGGGCCCGTGCGATGGCCACCCGCTGCTGCTGGCCGCCGGAGAGCTGGCGCGGATAGGCATCGGCCTTGTCGCCGAGACCCACCCGCTCCAGCAGCGTCCGCGCCAGCTCCTGGGCCTGCGCACGGGTCTTGCGCCGGGTCGCCACCGGCGCCGCTGCGACGTTGTCCAGCACGGTGAGATGCGGGAAGAGGTTGAAGTTCTGGAAGACGAAGCCGATCCGGCTGCGCTGGGCGAGGATCGCCCGTTCGCTGATCTCCTTGAGCCGGCCGCCCTGGTGGCGTACGCCGATCGGCTCGCCGTTCACACTGACATAGCCGATGTCGAGCTTTTCCAGGTGGTTGACGGCCCGGAGCAGTGTGGACTTGCCGGACCCGGAAGGCCCGATGATCACGGTGACCTGGCCCGGCAGCACGGTGAGATCGACATCCGTCAGCACCCGGTTCGTGCCGTACCACTTGTGCGCCCCGTGGATCTCCACGGCGGCGGGGGTCACACTCGTCGTCATGTCGCTGATCCGATCTCGATGCGGGCGCGCAGCGCCTTGATGCCGGCGCGCAGTTTCTGCAAAGGGGTCGGCGGTACGGTCCGCAGCGCGCCGCGGGAGTAGTACCGCTCGACGTAGTACTGGACGACCGAGACGACGCTGGTCAGGACCACGTACCAGAGCGTCGCCACCATCAGCAGCGGCACGATGTCGCCGGGGTAGGTGCTGCCCATGCTCTGCACCTGGCCGAACAGGTCCAGCAGGGAGACGTAGAAGACCAGTGACGTGCTCTTGATCAGCCCGATGAGCTGGTTCACGTACGACGGCACGATCGCCCGGAGCGCCTGCGGAAAGACGATCCGGGTGAACTGGTAGCCCTTGGGCAGCCCCAGCGCCGACGCGGCCTCGTGCTGGCCCTGGTCGACGGAGAGCACACCGGCCCTGACCACCTCGGCGGCGTACGCGGCCTCGTTGAGGCTCAGTCCGACGATCGCCACGACCATGTCGGTGGCGAGGCTCGACTCGCTGAAGTGGACGAAGCCGGGGCCGAAGGGGATCCCGAGGCTCAGTGTTTTGTAGAGGGCGCTGACGTTGTAGAGGAAGAGCAGCACGACGATCAGCGGGACGGACCGGAAGAGCCAGATGTACACCCACGCGACGGAGCGCAGCACCGGGCTCCTGGAGAGCCTGCCCAGGGCGAGCACCACCCCGCCGAGCAGGCCAAGCACCGCGCTCCAGGCAGCGACCTTGAGGGTGATGAGCAGCCCGTCGAGGATCACCGGGCGCAGGAACCAGTAGCCGAACCTGCCCCATTGGTAGAACGGGTTGGTGACCAGGCCGTGCACGGCCTGTGCGACGAGCACCAGCACGATCGCCGTGAGGATCCACCGCCAGGGGTGGCGCAGTCCGACGACGCGCTGGGCGGCCGGCTCGGCGACCGGTTTCTCGGGCGGGGACTGCGGAGCGTCGACGACGGGGGCGGACGGCACAGGGAACTCCCGGAACGGTACGACGGAGGGGCACACCGCCGGCCGCGCGCGTCGTCGCGTGCGGCCGGCGGCGGCCGAAGAGGTGGTGGCAGCCCGAGGTGGGGGTGCGGCAGACGCCCGGAGCCCCCGGGACACGGCAGGGGGCTCGACGGGTTCAGGACAGGAAGTGCCGTCTCCCACGGAAGAGTTCGGGGAGCGGGGAAATGCGTCAGTGGCTGTGACAGGCGGTGCTGGTGACCAGCATGTGGTCGACCACACGGCGCTGCGTCAGAACAACGGTCCGCGACATGGGAGGGAGCATGGCATCGCGGCCGGAACCGGTCAAGGATTCATCAGGCTCGGGCCTGAGACGAAACGATCCAGACATGTATTGCGGCCGCGTTGCGGATTCATGGCCATCTGGGCCGGGGGCTTTCGCCGCTCCCGGGCGCCTTCTACCGTTCTGGACATGGGCCGGCCCGGCGGCTTCGCCATGCGACAGACCGCCCCGGCCGAGGAGATACCCGGCGCGGGGCGGTTGCGGGTCGTGCGGGTCGTGCGGGTCGTGCGGTCGCGCGTACCACCGCGGTGAGCGGACCGGTACGAGGGTGGCGCTAGCGCTGGTCCTTGGGGCGGGGGGCGGGGGCCGCCGTGTCGAGGAAGAACGCGTCGATGCCCTGGACGGAGTCGATGAACTCGTCCAGGTTCACCGGCTTGGTGACATACGCGTTGGCGTGCTGGCGGTAGGCGTCCTCGATGTCGTCCGGGGCGGCCGACGTGGTGAGCACCACCACCGGGATGCTGCCGAGCTGCGGATCGTCCTTCAGGACGGCGAGCAGCTCCCTGCCGTTCATCCGGGGCATGTTGAGGTCGAGGACGATCAGGTCGGGCCGTTCGTTCGCCGGGTCGCGGAGGTATTCGAGCGCGGCCACGCCGTCGTCCGCGCGGGCGATGGTGCGGGCCATACCCCGTTCGACCAGGGCGTCCTCGATCAGCATCGCGTCCGCCGGATCGTCGTCCACGAGGAGCACGGTGTACGGACGGCCGGGGGCGTAGGCGTTCATGGCGGGGCTCCTGCTGTCGGGGACGGGCAGTGGACGGGTGGCGGGTTGTGCGGTGAAGACCAGACCGGGCCAGCGCCTGCGGGCTCCCTGCCTGCTGATGCCCCAGGCGCTGCCGAGTTGGGGGTACCCCGCGCCCGCCCGCACGGCCTCGGCCGCTTCCTCTCTGGCGCAGCGCTCGACGGCCCGGTCGAGATAGGCGAGGACGCGGAGCCGGCCGAGCGGTCCGCCTTCCTCGGCCAGCCGCCGGGCGAGGTCGGTCACGGCTCTCTCGGCGGATGCGGTCAGCTCGTCGTGGTCAGGACGAACGGTGAGGTCGCGGGCCATGCCCGTACCCTACGGGCGATACGCCCCCGTGACAACAAACGTTGTCGGACGACGGTACGCTGTGCCGCCGGAGCGGTCCGGAGCACGCGAGCCGCCCTGAGCACGGCCGGTATCCGTTATCCGTTTTCCGTCATAGCTGGGAAGAGAAGCACAGTGGGCACCGTAGAAGTCCAGGCCACGTCCCCGGCCGCCGGCGAGAGCGCGTCCCTGCCCGCGCCCGCGCCGGCGGGGTGGACCACCCGCCGCTGGCTGAGTGTCGGCGCGGCTGCCGCCCTGTCGGTGCTGCTGATGCTCGGGGTCTGCGGCGCGTGGATCTTCGCGCACTCCTCTGCGATCAACAACCGCCTGGTCGACCGGAGTTCGCCCGCCCTCATCACGTCGGTGCGGCTGGAGAGCGCGCTGGTCAACCAGGAGACGGGCATCCGCGGGTACGGTCTGACGGGCCGGGCCGACTTCCTCACGCCCTACCGCGACGGGCTCGCCCAGCAGCGCGCGGCGGAGCGCCAGCTCAAGGAACTCGACGGCGACGACACCGCGGCGGCCGCCGATCTCGCCGCCGTGCACCGCTACGCGGTGCGCTGGCAGACACTGATCGCCGAGCCCGTCGCCACGGCCGCGGAGCCGGTGGCGGTGGCCACCGAGCGCGCCGAGGAGGGCAAGCGGGCCTTCGACACGGTCCGCACCGCCCTCGCCACCCAGCAGCGGCATCTGCAGGCCGAACGGGTCGAGGCGCGCAACGATCTGGAGGATGCCAGGTCCTTGCGCAACTGGACCTTCCTGGCCATCGCGGCGGTCATCCTCGCCCTCACCGGTCTGGTCTTCGTCGGACTGCGCAGGGGCGTGACCACCCATATGGACCGGCTGTCGGCCGAGGTCCGCCTGGTGGCCGGCGGCGACTTCGACCATCCGGTCACCGAGTCAGGCCCCGCCGATCTGCGGCTGCTCGCGCGGGACGTCGAGTCCATGCGCCGCAGGCTGGCCGACGAACTGGCCTTCAGCGACGAGGCGCAGCACCATCTCAGCGAGCAGACCGACGAACTGCGCCGGTCCAACTCCGAGTTGGAGCAGTTCGCGTACGTCGCCTCCCACGACCTCCAGGAGCCGCTGCGGAAGGTGGCCAGCTTCTGCCAGCTCCTGGAGCGGCGGTACGGGGCCCAACTGGACGACCGGGCCCGGCAGTACATCGCCTTCGCCGTGGACGGCGCCAACCGCATGCAGGGCCTCATCAACGACCTGCTGGCGTTCTCCCGGGTCGGCAGGCTGCTCACCGATCATGTCGCGGTCGACCTGGCGGCGCTGTTCGACCGTACCGTCGACTCGCTCGGCATGGCGATCGAGGAGTCGGGCACCGTCGTCACCCATGACCCGCTGCCGACCGTGCACGGCGAGCCGACCCAACTCGGCATGCTGTTGCAGAACTTGATCGGCAACGCGGTCAAGTTCCGCTCCCCCGACCGGCCCCCGGTGATCCATGTGGGTGCGCGCCGTACCGGGGAGGGCTGGGAGTTCGCCGTGGCGGACAACGGCATCGGGATCGAGGAGGAGTACCGGGAGCGGGTCTTCGTGATCTTCCAGCGGCTGCACACCCGCGAGCAGTACACCGGCAACGGCATCGGTCTGGCGCTGTGCAAGAAGATCGTCGAGTACCACGGCGGTGCCATCGGCATCGACCAGGAGCACTCCCCGGGCACCCGGGTCGTCTTCACCCTTCCGGACGCTCGATGAGCAGCAGGGCCGCGTCGTCGTCGAGACGGCCGCCGTTGTGCTGGAGCAGTTCTTCGTGCAGCACGTCCAGGGTGCCGCCGAACGGGTCGGCGCAGTGCTCCTGGAGATGCTCGTCCAGCGGGAAGAACGTGCCGCTGTCGTCACGCGCCTCCGTCACACCGTCCGTGTAGAGGAGCAGCCGGTCGCCCGGCGCGAAAGCGACGGTGTCCAGGGCGGGCTCGGCGCCGCCGAGGTCCAGGAGCCCCAGCGGCGGCACGGGCGAGCTGGCTTCCAGCGCGGCCACGGCGCGGTCGTGCACCAGCAGGGGCGGCGCATGGCCGCAGTTGACGATCTGGAGCCGCCCGGCCGCCGGGTAGCCCACCAGGACGGCGGTGACGAAGTCGTCCCCCTCCAGATTGCGCCGGAGGCTGTGCTCCATCCGCTCCACGACCCGCAGCAGGTCGGACTCGTCCTGCGCGGCCTCCCGGAACACACCGAGGACCAGCGCTGCCGTACTGACCGCCTGGAGCCCCTTGCCCCGTACGTCGGCCATCACGGCGCGCGGTCCGTGCGGGGTCAGGATCGCGCCGTAGAGGTCACCGCCCACACTGGCCTCGGTGGCGGCCGCCGTGTAGTGCACGGCGAGCCGCAGCGGCCCCACCCTGTCCGGCACCGGGGCGAGGATGGCCTCCTGGGCGGCCTCGGCGACCGATCTGACCGCGACCAGTTCCCGCTCGCGACGCTGCCGCAGCACGCTCAGCCAGGCGCTGACCACCGTGACCACGGCGACGCCGGAGAGCACCGGCGCCTGGAACGCCACGCTGGGTGAGCCGTTGCGCTCGCCGAGCAGGATGCCGAAGAGGATCGAGAACGCGCCGAAGGCGAGGACCGTACGCGGTCCGTGCCGGGCGGCGGCCAGGGACGGCGCGGCGGCGAGCATCGAGAGCCAGCGCAGCCCGGGTCCCGCGGCGACGGCGATCACCCCGACCACCACGGTGAACACGAACGGCAGGATCGCGGCGGCGCGGCTCATCCAGGCCCCCGGTGGCAGCGGGCTCCGCGTGGTGCGGCGGCGCCCGGGGAATACCTGGATACGTGCCATGTCACAGCCCCACGTGCTTGGCTACTCAGCAGGCTACCTCCGCGAGAGGCGATCCGCCGGGAGCGGGAACGCGGGCCGACGGGAGGGGCGGCGGGCGCGGCGGGCGCGGTGCCATTACCCGCGACGTAATCGACCGGTGCGGCCCGGCCCGGCATCGTTGCGGTCACCGGGAACACCGGGAACCGGCCGGCGCACTCCGGCCGGTCCCCGGTGACCCGCCCGTCCCGTACCACTGCCTCTGGAGGCTGATCCCCATGTCCGAGAACCGCTACGAGACCGCCGTCGCCCGCTACTTCGCAGCCTGGAACGCGACCTCCGAGGAGGCGCGCGCCGCGGCTGTCGGCGCCGCGTGGCACGAGGACGGCGGCTATGTCGACCCGCTCGCCGAGGTCACCGGGCACGGCCCGATCGCCGAGCTGATCGCCGGGGCGCAGGCGCAGTTCCCCGGTTACGCGTTCTCGCTGACCGGCGCGGTCGACGGCCATCACGACACGGCGCGCTTCCGCTGGGAGCTGGTCTCGTCGGCCGACGGCTCGGCGCCGGTGGCCGGCTCCGACGTCGTCACACTGGCCGACGACGGCCGGATCCTCGGTGTGCTCGGTTTCCTCGACCGGGTGCCCGCCGGCGCCTGACACAGAGCGGAAGACGGTTGTGGGAGCGCTCCCGGTTCGGGCACGATGCCTGGCATGCCGATCACTTCAGCCACGGTCAGGGCCTACCGCCCGGCGGACCGGGCAGCGCTCCACGACATCTGCGTACGCACCGCACACGAAGGCGGCGACTCCCGGCACATCTATCCGGACCCGGAGCTGATGCCGAGCATCTTCGCCGCGCCGTACGCGGTGCTCGAACCGGACCTGGCCTTCGTCCTGGACGACGGCGGGGGCCGCGCCGTCGGCTATGTCATCGGGACGGCGGACACCACCGCCTTCGTGGACGCGTTCCGGGAGCGCTGGCTGCCGACCGTGGCCGACCGCTACCCGCGGCCCGCCGGGGTGCCCGCCACACCGAGCGAGGAGATGGCGGTCCTGCTGCACACGCCCGAGCGGATGATCCTGCCCGAGCTGGCCGGCCACCCCGCGCACCTGCACATCGATCTGCTGCCCGACTGGCAGCGCAAGGGCCACGGCCGCGCGCTGATGAGCGCGTTCCTGCGCGCCCTCCACGACAAGG
Source organism: Streptomyces sp. NPDC087906 (assembly GCF_055584925.1). Classification (NCBI taxonomy): domain Bacteria; kingdom Bacillati; phylum Actinomycetota; class Actinomycetes; order Kitasatosporales; family Streptomycetaceae; genus Streptomyces; species Streptomyces sp. NPDC087906. The sequence continues at coordinate 92,845 of NZ_JBVJLC010000006.1, read as the reverse complement.
GGGTCGGCGCCGTGCATCTGTCGATGGTCACCGCCAACACCGCCGCCCGCGCCTTCTACGACCGGCTCGGCTTCCAGGTGATTCCGGTGCCGGATCCAGGTCCGCTCACCTTCCTCGGGCGCTCGACAGCGCCCGCTGTTGAGTAGGCGTACTCATCCGCACCGCCCCCGCCGCCTTCTATTGTCACGACGGACGGGAGCCGGGCGCGGCGGGGAGGGGCGGGGGCCATGGCGGGATCGGGAGCACGGGCGAGGTCGCACCGGGGACGGCGGGTGGGGGCGCGGCTGGGCGCGCTGACGCTGGCCCTGCTGGTCGGCGGATGCGGTGTGCTGGGCACCGGGAACGACCGCGAGCACGCCGCCGAACTGGCCGACCGGCGGTATCCGGGCGTACTCGACGTGGTCGCGGTGCGGACGCTGTTCCCGCAGGCCGCGGGTTCCGAGGTGAGCTTCGCTGTGGCCGACGACCCCGACGCGGTGGTCCGGCTGCGGATCGACGCGCACGCCGGGAGCTGCGAGGGGAAGGACTGCGCCGGCGCGCTGGACCGGGCGGTCGCTGAGGGCAGGGCGCAGGCGGTGGCGCTGCGCCGGATCACGTCGTCGTTCGCCGCCTGCGGATATCCGGCGCTGGCCGTGGACCCGGGCCTCGGCCGGGTCTGGGTCGCCGCCGCGCCGACCGGTCGCACCGTGAGCCGGGTGCTCGCGGAGGCAGGCGCCTGCGTGCGGGCCTGGGCGCCCGGCCGGGATGAAAGCGGCGGCGCGACGGCGGTGACGTCGGCGTCGGTGCACCTGGTCTCCCCCGCCGTCGCCGAGCGACTGCCCGCGGGGCACCCGTCCTGGCCGACGATGATGCGGCTGACCGACGACAAGCTGCTCACCGCGCTGTCGAAGCGCCCGTACTACACGGCGACCTATCCGGTGCGGGACGGCGAGGTCGACCCGGACTCGGGTACGGCGGTGATCACCCGGCCGTACGCGTACGAGAAGGCGTTCGGTGACACGGTCCAGAGCGCCGTCGGCGACTGGCTGCACCGTACGGACCCGCGCGCCGAGGTCAGTACGTATCTCGGCATCTGGCGGCTGGAGCCCGGCACGGTCGACCGGCTCAGGGGGTACGTGCTGTTCTGCGACGCGCCGAGGGCGGACGGCCGGCTCTGCCTGGGCGATCACGCGGTCGCCGTCACGGCGGACCCGGAGGGACGTCCCGTCGGTGACTTCCAGGTGATCCGGGACATCGGAAGCGGCCCGCTGCGACTGCCGCCGCGCTAGGAAGTGTCGCGAAGTATCGTCGTCCGCCCTTGGGGCGGGACCCGCGGTGGCTGGTGCGTACGCTCGCAAGGCGCCGATGTGCCCTTGTAGCGGAGCTACTCGGGCAGGGGCAGGTCGGCAACCCCGCGAGCGTGGGTACCAGCCACCGCGCGCCAGACGAGACTTTGCGGACACGACCTAGGGTCTGTCGTTTGGATCAGGCCGGATCAGGGAGCGGGGCCTGGTGCCGTGGATCGCAAGGCGGAGGAGGGAGGCGACGCGGAGCGTCGCCGACCGACGACAACGCCGCGAGGCGCGGCACCAGGGCACGCGAGCCCGGCAAGATCCAACCGACAGGCCCTAGGGGCCGTTCGACAGTCGGGGGCGGTTCAGCGCGGGCGGAGGCCCTCGACCAGCGTGCGGACCGTGTCGGACACCAGGGTGTCGAGCGGCCTGGCGCCCGCCATGCCGGTGGCGACGAGCACCGCGAGTCCCTGGAGGACCGCGAGGACCGTCATGTCGACCCGGCCGGTCGTGTCGGCGTCGATGTCCCCGCGCTCCCGCGCCTCGGAGAGCAGGGCGACCGGCGCGGCGAAGGCCCGGTCGTTGGCGGCCCGCAGCCGCTCGTCCGAGCCGTCCTTGGACGTGTGCATCAGCCCGATGAGCGCCCGGTGCTCCACGGCGAAGGCCACATACGCCTGGGCGAACGTGACCAGCCGCGCCGTGATGTCGCCCTCCGCTCCGGCGAGCGCCGCGTCCAGCCGGCGGCCCAGCCGCGCGTAGCCCTCCTCGGCGAGCGCGTCCAGCAGGGCCCGCTTGTCGGCGAAGTGCCGGCGCGGCGCGCCGTGGCTGACCCCGACGTCCCGGGCGAGTTCGCGCAGGGAGAGGCCCTCGACGCCGTGGGCGGCCAATGTCTGCTCCGCCTGGCGCAGTAGAGCGGTGCGCAGGTCTCCGTGGTGGTAGGGCCGAGGGGAGGTCACCCGGGAACCCTATCGCGATGTTGCCGTTGACTACAATGTTTCCATTGCCTACATTGGAGTCATGAGCACTACGGCACACACCCCCTGGCATCTGGCCGATCTGTCGCCGCAGACCGGACGCACCGTGATCGTCACCGGCGCCGGCGGCGGGCTCGGACTGGAGACCGCGCGGGCGTTCGCCGGCGCGGGCGCCCATGTCGTCCTGGCCGTGCGCGGTGTCGACGCCGCCCTGCGGGCGAGCGCCGAGATCGACGGCAGCACCGAGGTGCGCTCCCTCGATCTCGCCGATCTCGCCTCGGTCCGCCGGTTCGCGGCGGCGTGGGACCGCCCGGTCGACATCCTCGTCAACAACGCGGGCGTCGCCAACGTGCCGCTCCGCAGGACCGCCGACGGCTTCGAGCTGCAGCTCGGCACCAACCATCTGGGCCATTTCGCGCTGACGAATCTGCTGCTGCCCCGCCTCACCGACCGTGTGGTCACCGTCGCGTCCAACGCGCACAAGGGCGCGTCCTTCGATCTCGACGACCCGAACTGGGAGCACCGCCCCTACCGCGCTTCGGCCGCCTACGGGCAGTCGAAGCTCGCCAATCTGCTGTTCACGCTGGAGTTGCAGCGGCGGCTGACGGAGGCCGGTTCGCCGCTGCTCGCGGTGGCCGCCCACCCCGGCGCCGCGACCACCGGGCTCAACCGCCATCTGGGCCCTGCCATGTCGCTCGTCGCCGCGACGCTCGGGCGGCTGATGGCGCAGAGCGGACCGGCCGGCGCCCTGCCGACGCTGTTCGCCGCGACCGAGGAGATCCCGGGCGCGGGGTACGTCGGCCCCGACGGGCGCGGCGAGCAGCGCGGCCTGCCGACGCTCGTCGGACGCAGCACCGAGGCGCAGGACCACGCCCTGGCCCGGGAGGTGTGGGCGCTGTCGGAGCGGCTGACCGCGACCGCGTTCCCGGTGGCGCTGTCACCCGGCAGGTAGCGGCTCGCGGAACCGGCCCGGACGCGACGGCACCGTACGGCGCGACACGCTCGCGCCGTACGGTGCCCGTGGTGACCGGCGGCTCAGGCGGCCGGTTTCCGCGCGACTTCTCCCGCCGCCGACGCGGCGATCCGGACCCGGGCCTGCCGGGTCATGCCGTTGACCGTGACGGCCAGGGTGACCGTGCCCGGCCGCAGCGCGGTCAGCGTGCCGCTCACCGGGTCGAAGACCGCCGTGTGCCGCCGGGCGGCTGCCGACCGGTCACCGACGAGCAGATTCGGCGATCCGGTCCAGTCCGCGCTCATCGGGAAGGCGACCGGGACCTGCCTGCCGCCCTGGGTGACCGTCGCCGTGACCCGCGCCGTGTGTCCTGGTACGAGGCTCTGCGGCGCGTCAAGGGCCAGCGCGTCGGTGTGCGCGCGGGTCTGCACCGAGACCCAGTCGGGGCCGCCCTTCCACGGGGTCAGCCGCGCCGCTGCCTGCTCGCCGCGCGAGACGTGGTCGACACCGACCAGGGACCAGCCGGTGAAACCGCCCTCGTCCACCGGGGCCGACGGCGCCTTGCCCGAGTTGCCGTTGATCAGATACGGCACCCCGTCGACGTGCGAGGCGTCGAACACACCGACATGGCCGCCGATGAGACCCGCGCCCTTGCCCGTGGTCCTGCGGAAGTCGGCCAGCCACTGCTCGACCAGGGCCGCCTCCTTCCGGTCGCCCAGCTCGCTGGCCTTCTGCACGGTGGGATCACGCGGCGGTACGTGCTCGATCAGCATCACCGAGCCGACGCCGCTGTCCCGGGCCGCCGCGTCCAGTTGGGCCCGCAGGCCCGCGATCTGGTCGAAGCCGCCGCCGCGCAGGGTCAGACTGGACGTGTCGAGAGTGATGAACCGGGTCCCGGCATGGTCGAACACCCGGTGGGCCGGGCCGAATTCGGCCGTGAAGTCCGCGATGGAGCCGCCCATCACCTCATGGTTGCCCGGCACGTAGTACCAGGGCAGCGAGTCGCCCAGCTCCTCGGTCAGCACCTTCTTCGCGAAGGCCAGATCCGCCGGTGAGCCCTCGTCCACCAGGTCCCCGTCGATGACGAGGAAGTCCGGCCGGGCGGCCTTGATCTCGCGCAGGGTGCGCCGGGCCTGCGCCACGATGGCGCTGTCCGGGTCGCGGGCGACGAACTGCGCGTCGGACATCACGGCGAACTGCCAGTCCCTGGCCTCGGTGCGCGCCGCCGAGTCGATCAACGGGTCAGGCTCCCGCGGCTGTTCGGGCAGGTCGACGGTCGGCGGCACCTGCGCCGTCAGATCGTCGATCTGAATCTCCCCCGTGTACTGGGCGGTTGCCGCGGTCTCGGCGAGATAGAAGCGGTACACACTCAGCGGCATCGCCGCGCCCGGCGGCACGGCGAACGTCACCTGCTGCCAGCCGGTCCAGGTGATGTAGGGGCCGCGCAGCAACTGGTCAGTGCCTGCCGCGTCCTTCAGATGCAGGGTGGGCCAGGCGCCATGGCCGTCGCCCTTGATCCAGAGCTTGAAGGACTGCGGCTGGCCGGGTACGGGGATCTGCCGCGGCGGGCTCGCGTAGGCGGCCCGGGTGGCGGTCGACCCGGTGAAGTCGTAGGTGAGCGCGAGACCGGTGCCGGTGTGGCTGTCCGGAGCCGCCGCCACCGAACCGCTCGCCCTGGCCTGGCTGAACGTCCAGGCCGCCGCGTCGTCGAAGCCGGAGACCGGCTGCTCGTCGAGGCCGACACTGACGGCGAGTACGGTCGTCACACCGCCGACCGTCGCGGTGATCCGCCCGGCGCCGCTGCCCGTCACGGACTGCACGGTGAACGAGCCCGCGCCGTCGTCGCTCACGGTGAACAGGGCGTGGTCGTAGTCCAGGCGTACGTCACGGGGTTCGACCGGCGCGCTGGTGCCGTGCGCGTCGAGCCCGACGATGCCGAAGGTGCCGGTCGCCGAGGCGTCGGCGAGTCCGACCCGCTGGGTGGTCGGCCGGATCCGGGCGAGCTTGTCCAGCACCGTCAACTCCGTGCTGCCGTGCGCCTGTCCGCGCTCGGCACGCACCTCGGTCGTACCGCCCGAGCGCGCGGTGAACACACCGTGGCCGTCGACCCGGCCCACCGAGGAGCTGCTGGTGTCCCAGCGCGGCGCGCCGGCCGCCGGGCCGTACGTCTCGTCGTACCCGGCAGCCGTGAGCTGCCGGGAGAGCCCGGGGAAGACCCGCTCGGGGTGCCCCCCGGCGACCGGGTCGACGGTGGGCGCTTGCCCGGCCGGGGTGGCGGTCTCGACCCAGAAGCCCTTCAGCCGGCCGCTGCCGTCCGGGGCGGTGAGGGCGAGTCCGTTGGGCACGGTGCGCTCGCTGCCGTCCGACGGGCTGTTCTCCAACCGCAAGGCGTCGCTGCCCGGTTCGCGGGCGACGAGGGTGGACGAGCCGCCGCCGTCGAGGTTGATCGCGCTGTACGAACCGGCCTTCTTCATCATCAGGCCGAGTTCGGTGAGGGTGACCCCCGCACTGTCGGCCTGCCGCCCGTCCACGGTGAGCACCTGCATCGTGCTGCCGTCGCGGGAGAAGCCGACGGCGGTGCGGGGCGCCGCCGTGTTGTTGCCCTCGCCCTCGTGGCTCTGCGCCGCCCCGTCCACGACGAGCAGTTCACGGCCGCCGACCGCGGTGCGCGGTACGGGTCCGCTGTCGGTGCGCGGCCGGTAGGTGAGCGAGACAGGATCGCCGGGCCGCAGGGCGGCGAGCGCCTGGGCGCCCGCCTCGCGGCCGACGAGGACGGTGGTACCGGCCGCGATCGGCCCCGATCCCGGCTTCCCGGTCACGGACACGACCGCGCCGTCCCGTACGACCGCCTCGGCCACAGGCGTCGCGGTGTCCACGGTCAGCGCCCGGTCGGCCTGCCCCCACCCTTGCGTGTACGCGCCGACGCCACCGGCGGGCACATTGGCCGCGTTGTAGCCGGCCAGCGGGAGCTGTCCCGCCGGCAGGGTCAGGGTGCCGTCGAAGTAGAGCCGCAGAATTCGCCCCGCAGCACCAGGGCCGAGCCCGACGGCCTGGTTCGCACCGGGCGCCGGTGACTGGACGAGTTCGCCGTCCTGGACACCGGGGCCCTCGGGCGCGCCCGTCTGGTTGATGTCGAAGAAGTCCGCGTTGATCGCGGCGACCGTCCGGCGGCCCCGGCCCGCGTTGTGCCGCGCGGCGAGTTCGGAGACCGTACGGCGATCCGAGACCGCGCCCGACGAAAGGTAGTCGGCCCGCGCGCCCGAGCCTTCGAGGCTGACGTCGAGCGTGTCGACCCGCAGCCACTTGTCGGATTCGAGCCGGTCGTACGAGCTGAGCCGGATACCGGGGGCAACCGGCCGCGAGCTGCGCGCCGTTTCGATGCCGTCGCCGTCGGCGACCGCTCTCGGCGCTCCGCCGGCGGCCCTCGCGGGCGGCGGCGCCACCGGGCGCAGGACCTCGGCGGACGAGTAGGGACGGGGATTCGGATCGGAATCAGCAAAGGACGGGGAAACGGCCCCCGCCGTCAGGGCGGTCACCGCCGCGAACAGCACGGCGGACCTGCCGGCAATGCCTGGGCCCACAAGTTCTCCTGGAATGAGCTGGGTTACGCCCCTAGGTCAGGTCCGGATCGCCTAGTAAGCGCTGTCGGCGGCAAGCATCGCGGTGCGCACACCGATGGGCCAGGGGGCCGGGGGAAAGTCGGGGCGAACAGGCCGTGACACGGCTCGACCGTATCGCCCCGAAGCGGGACTGAGCGGTCGTCACACCTGCGATTCGCCGGCAAGTAAGCCACTGAACGCCCCGGTCCCGCCGGTCACCCCCGGCCGCCCCGGCCGCCCCGTGGTTCACCTGGCCCTCCGGGCCAGCCCCCTCCCGGTCGCCCCGGCGAGTGAGCCGAAGGGGCGCGCCGCTGTCGAAAGGGAGAGCGCGCGGAGGTTTGCGAGGTACGAGCGAACCGAGCACGGTCGACCGTCGACAGTGGCTTGCAGCGCCCCGGAGGCGAACCGAGCCCCAAAAAAAGGGGTGCGCGCGCCGCTGCCGAAAGGGAGAGCGCGCGCAGGCCCGTGAGGAACGAGCGGGTCGAGCACGGTCGACCGTCCGCTGGGGCCCACAACAGGCCCACTGAACGCCCCGGCCCACGTGTCGGCGAGTGAGCCAAAGGGGCGCGCCGCTGTCGAAAGGGAGAGCGCGCGGAGGTTTGCGAGGCACGAGCAAACCGAGCACGGTCGACCGTCGACAGTGGCTTAAAGCGCCCCGGAGGCGAACCGAGCCTCTAAAAATAGCGCCTTACCAGGTCCTGATCCGCTCCGGCGCGCCCGCGCCGTCGCGGTGCAGCAGCACCATCGCCACGTCGTCGCTGCCGCCCTGGTCCCCCACCACATGCCCGAGCAGGTCGGCGAGTTCCTCGATGTCGGACGGCCCCGAGCTGACCGTCTGCCGGAGCACTTCGAGCCGGTTGCCCAGGTCGATGCCCGGCAGCTCCACCAGCCCGTCGGTGCACAGCAGCAGTGTCTCGCCGGGGCCCAGCATCCCGCTGGTCACCGGGTAGTTGATGCCGCCGGGCCCTGCGAAGTCCGCCGAGAGGCCGAGCGGCAGTCCGCCGGCCGCCGCGATCCACTCGCTGGATCCGTCGGCCCGGCGCAGCAGGGCGTCGAGGTGTCCCGCCCGTACGATCCTGAGCTGTCCCGTCGTCAGATCCACCTGGACGTAGGTGCAGGTGGCGAAGCGGTCGGTCTCCAGGTCGTTGAGGAACGTCGAGGTGCGGGCCATCGCGGTGGCCGGCGGGTGGCCCTCGGCCGCGTACGCCCAGAGCACCATCCGGAGCTGTCCCATGACCACCGAGGCGTCGGTGTCGTGGCCCTGTACGTCACCGATCGTCACGCCGACCTGGCCGCCGGGCAGCGGGATCACGTCGTACCAGTCGCCGCCGACGCTCCTGCCGAGCCGCGCCGAGCGGTAGCGGACGGCGACCCGGGCGCCGGGGACGTTGGGGATGTACCGGGGCAGCATCGCCTGCTGGAGCCCCTCGGCGAGGTCGTGCTCCTGCTCGAAGAGCATGGCCCGCTGGAGGCTCTGCGCGATGCTGCTGCCGAGGGTGACCAGCAGGTTGCGCTCCTCGTCGCGGAACTCGCCGCGCTCCGGGTAGAGCAGCGCCAGCGCGCCGATCGTGCGGCCCTGGGCGATCAGCGGCAGATAGGCGCCGGAGGCGACCCGCAGCGGCTCGATGAGGGGCCACAGGTCCGGGTAGAGCCTGCGGTACTCCTGCCGGGACGAGACGAAGATCGGCCGCTCGGTGCGGACGGCCTCGCTTATCGGCAGCGGCGCCTCGACCTTGGTGGATTCGAGCTGGGGGTCGTACTGGTCCCCGCGCCCCTCGGAGGAGAGCATGAGCCGGCCGCCCTCCAGCACCCCGAGGATCACGTTCAGCGCTCCGAGGTGGCCGAGCGCGTCCTCGTTCCTGAGGACGCCCATGACCTCCTTGACCGTGCCGGCACTCGCCAGCAGGGCTGTCGTGCCCTCCACGACACCGGTGAGTCTGCGGCGCCCCTCGTCCAGCTCGTTCCTCGCCGCCGCCTCGGCCAGCTCCTCGTCGGCGCCCCGCACGATGCCGATGATCCGCAGCGGCCGCTCGCCGTCGTACCTGATGTGCGCCTGGGCGTGGATCCAGCGCAGCGCGCCTCTGGAGTCGCGGATCCGGTAGTAGGCGCCGTAGGAGTCCTCGTGGTCGCGGATCGACCGGTTCACATGCGCTTCGAGCCGGGCCGCCTCGTAGGGCGGGATCTGGTCCGTGACGGTCTGCGGGCGGCTGTCGTAGCTCTCGGCCGGCAGGCCCAGGACTTCCAGCGCCGACGGGTCGAGATGCAGCATCCCGCTGTCGTAGTCCCAGTCGAAACTGCCCATGCGGTTGAGCGCGAGGCTCAAGTCCGGATGGGCGGGCCAGTCGTCCGGCAGGGACACGGCAGCCGGTCCTGCGCCCCCATCAGCCATGCGCCCAGCTTCTCATCGTTTGTCCGTTGTCACCTGTCGAGCACGTCCCGAAACCGCTTTCCGCCGGGGCCCGCACGGAGGAGACTCCGTGTCTGCACGTCGAGCGCGTGTCATCGCTTCCGAAAGAGGACTTCGCTCCCCATGCGTCAACCCGATTGCACCCCGCGTTCCAGCCCGCTGGACCACCACTACTCCGGGGAGCATCCGCTCCGGACTCTCGCCTATCTCTTCCGTCCCGACCGCCGCAGGCTGCTTCTCGCCGTCGCCGTCTTCTCGGTGAAGCACATACCGGTCTGGCTGCTGCCGCTGATCACGGCGAACATCATCGACGTGGTCGTGGACCACAAGCCGGTCGCCGAGCTCTGGTACAACGCCGGGGCCCTGGTCTTCGTGCTCGTCCTGAACTTTCCGCTCGCCGTCCTCTACTCGCGGCTGATGAGCGCCAGCATCCGCCGGATGGGCAGGGAGCTGCGCTCGGCGCTGTGCCGGCGGATGCAGTACCTGTCCATCGGCTACCACGCCCGGGTCAGCGCCGGCGTCCTGCAGACCAAGGTCGTACGGGACGTCGAGGCGGTGGAGACGATGACCCAGCAGAGCGCGGACCTGGGTCTCGGCGCCATCATGACGCTGCTCGGCGGGCTCGTCGTGATCGGCTTCCGTACGCCGGTCGTGCTGCCGGTGTTCCTCGTCGTCGTGCCGCTGGCCGCGCTGCTGGTGCGCAAACTGCGCTCGCGCATCCGCAGCAACAACGAGGAGTTCCGGCTGGAGATCGAGCGGCTGTCGTCCCGGGTCGGCGAGATGACCACGCTCATCCCGATCACCCGCGCGCACGGCCTTGAGCGCACCGCCCTGCACCGCGTGGACAACACGCTGGAGCGGGTGCTGACCGCCGGTTTCCGGCTCGACGTGCTCAACGGCCGCTTCGGATCGCTGTCCTGGATCCTGCTCAACACCATGGCGGTCGGCTGCCTCACCGGCTCGGCGCTCGTCGCGTACTACGGCTGGCTCTCCATCTCGGCCGGCGACGTCGTGATGATCAGCAGTTTCTTCACCGCGCTGACGACCTCGCTGATGACGCTGATGAATCTGACCCCGATCATCTCCAAGGGGTTGGAGTCGGTGCGCTCGGTCGGCGAGGTGCTGCAGGCGCCCGACCTGGAGAGCAACGAGGGCAAGACGGCCGTCACCGGGGTCGGCGGACGTATCGACTTCCAGGGAATGGGCTTCCGCTACCCGGAGGCCGCCGAGCCGTCCGTACGGGACTTCGACCTGACCGTGCGGCCGGGCGAGACCGTGGCGCTGGTCGGTGCGTCGGGTGCGGGAAAGTCCACGATCCTCAATCTGCTGATCGGCTTCATCCGGCCGACCGAGGGCCGCATCCTGCTGGACGGCTCGGACATGGCGGCGCTCGATCTGCGCACGTACCGTCGCTTCCTGTCCGTCGTGCCGCAGGAGTCGATCCTCTTCGAGGGGACGATCAGGGAGAACGTGACGTACGGCCTGGAGGGCGGCGCCGACGAGACCGCCCTGCGCGAGGCCCTGGAGGCGGCCAACGCGATGGAGTTCGTGCGCAGGCTGCCCGAGGGGCTGGACACGGTGGTGGGGCAGCGCGGCGCGCGGCTGTCCGGCGGTCAGAAGCAGCGGCTGGCCATTGCCAGGGCGCTGATCAGGGATCCCAGGATCCTGGTGCTGGACGAGGCGACGTCCGCGCTGGACAACCGGTCGGAGGGGCTGATCCAGGACGCGCTGACCCGGCTGGTCCAGGGCCGGACGGTGTTCGTGGTGGCCCACCGGCTCTCCACGATCCAGAACGCCGACCGCATCGTCGTGATGGACCAGGGCCGCATCGTGGAGGCGGGCAGCCATCATGAGCTGCTGGCGAGCGGCGGCACGTACGCGACGACGCTCCAGCCGCGCAGGCTGGGGTAGCGCCGGGCGGGGTCCCGTACCCGGGCGAGAGAGCCGGTACGGGACCCCGCCGACGCAGCCTTACCCCGCCCCCCATAGCCCGCCGACGCAGCCTTACGCCGCCCGCCGCCCGCCGCCCGCCGCAGCCCGACGCCCGACGCCGCCCGCCGTCAGCTCTCTGCCGGCGGGTCCTGCGGGAAGTCCGCCGAGTTGCTGACCTCGGCCCACTCCTCGATCTCGGCCGCCCGGGTCGCCGCCGACATCCGCGCGCTCTCCACCGCGCCGGCCCCGAGGAGCAGCCGCAGCGGCGGGTCGTCGAGCCGGGCCACGTCGATGACGGCCTTCGCGGCGCGCGCCGGGTCGCCGGGCTGGTTGCCGCTGTTGGCCTCGCGGTAGCGGTTCATGGCGCCGACGGTGCTGTCGTAGTCCGCGCCGACCTCGTACCTGCGCATGGACGAGCCCTGCCAGTCCGTGCGGAAGGCGCCGGGCTCCACGATGACGACCTTGATCCCGAAGGGGGCGACCTCGTTGCTGAGGACCTCGGAGAAGCCCTCGACCGCGTACTTGGCGGTCTGGTAGGCGCCCATGCCGGGCGTGCCGCCGACCCGTCCGCCCACGGACGAGTACTGGATGAAGCGTCCCGAGCGCTGCTCGCGCAGCACCGGCAGCGCCGCCCTGGTGACATTGACGACGCCGAAGAGATTCGTCTCGATCTGGGCGCGGTAGTCGTCCTCCGCCATCTCCTCGATGGGGGCGGAGTTCGCGTACCCGGCGTTGTTGGCGACGACGTCGAGCCGGCCGAAGGTGTCGACGGCGAGCCGGACGGCGGCGCGCGCCGCCTCGGCGTCGGTGACGTCGAGCGCGGTGGCTTTGATCCGGTCGCCGTACTTCCGCACGAGATCGTCGAGCTGCTCGGGCCGGCGGGCCGTCGCGAGCACGTTGTCGCCGTCCTCCAGGACCGCTTCGGTCAGGGCGCGGCCGAGACCGCGTGAGCTACCAGTGATCAGCCAGGTCTGAGTCATGTCTGCCACGCCTTCGATTAAGCGATAGTTTCCCTCTCACTTAACGCTAACACCAGAGGCGCGCGATCCTCGACCTTCGCTTGCCTGACTGGTCACTCTTTTATTATGGTGGGGTCATGGCCCGACCACGAAGCCCCGAACGGCGCGACGCCATCCTTTCCGCAGCCACCCGTGTCATCGCGGCACAGGGTCTCGGTGCGGCCACGGCCGCGATCGCGAAGGAGGCGGGCGTCTCCAACGGGTCGCTGTTCCTGTACTTCGACACCAAGGTGACGCTCCTCAACGAGCTGTACACCGAGCTGAAGACCGAGATGGGCGCCACGGCGCTCGCCGGCCTACCCGCCGAGGCCGAGCCCCACGATCAACTGCACCACATGTGGACGCGATGGCTCCGCTGGGCCACCACCCATCCCGACAAGCGACGCGCGCTGGCGCGGCTCACGGTCGCGGAGGAGATCACCGACGCCGGCCATCGGGCGGGGCACGAAGCGATGCGCGGGATGGCGGAGGTCCTGGAGCGCACGCGTGCGAGCGGGCCGATGGCGGACGTACCGCTCGCTTTCGTGCTGACCCTGGCCAACGCGATAGCCGAGGCGACCATCGACGCCGTCATCCGCGAACCGGCCGAGGCGGAGTCGCACAGCCGGCACGCGTTCGACGCCGTCTGGCGCGTACTGGCCGGGACCGAGGTCCCGGCCGGGAGCCGACCCGAACCTGAGGAAGAACAGCTATGAGCGAGACCCCGCACACCCACCCGCACACCAACGCCACCAACGCCACCAACGCCACCAACAGCGCCAACAGCGCCAACAGCACACGGAAGGCATGGGTGATCACCGGTCCGACGTCCGGGATCGGCCACCGCACCGCGCTCAAGCTCGCCGAGCACGGCACCGTCGTGCTCGTCGGCCGCGACCCGGCGAAGCTGCGCGCCGTCGCTGCCGAGATCGACGCGCGGCCCGGCGGACACGCCGTCCCGGTCGCCGCCGACCTGTCGGACCCCGAGAGCGCGCGGCGCGCCGCCGACGAGATCACCACCCTCGGGCTGCCCGTCGCCGGTGTGCTGAACAACGCCGGAGTCTTTCCCCTCGCGGCGGGCAGCACCGCGCGCGGCTGGGACCTCGCGTACGCGACCAACCATCTGGGCCCCTTCGCGTTCACCGACGCCCTGCTGCCGCATCTGCCCGACGGCGCGAACGTCGTGTTCATCGGCTCGGCCGTCGAGGATCCCGCGCGCAAGCCCGCGGTGACGGCCGGTTTCCGGGGCGGACGGTTCGTGTCCGTCGAAGCGAGCGCACGCGGCGAGTGGGAGCCGGGCGGTTCGGCGAAGCCGGGCTACGACGCCTACGCGACGTCCAAGCAGGCCAATCTGGCGACCGTGTTCGCGCTCGCGCGCGAGGTGCCGCGGCTGCGCTTCAACGTGATCGAGCCGGGGCTGAACCCGGGCACCGGCCTCGGGCGGGACGCGAGCCCCGCCGTCCAGTTCCTGGCGAAGTACCTCGCGGCGCCGCTGGCTCCGCTCATCCCCTACTGGAGCACACCGAAGGCCGCGGCTTCGGTCATCACCAAGGTGCTGACCGACGAGTCCGACGCCACGGGCGTCTACTACGACGAGAAGGGACGGCCGATGCGGGCCTCCCAGCAGGTCAGCGACCCGGCGTTCGCCGGGCGCGTGGTCGCGGAGACCCGCGCGTTCCTGGCGAGGACGGCCTCCCGGGGCTGATCCACGCGCGTCACCGGCGCCCGCGCGTCTCCCCCGCCGGGTCGATACGCGGGGCCCTGACGTGCTCGTAGGCCAGCGTCGTCTGCACGTCGGCGACCTCGCGCCGCTCGGTGAGCCGGTCGATCACGAACGCGTAGACACCGTTCACGTCCGGCACCGCGACATGCAGCAGGAAGTCATGGGCGCCCGAGGTGACGAAGAGCCCGATCACCTCGGGCAGCCGCGCCGCCCACTCGCGGAAGCCTTCGATGACGGGCCGGGCGGGCGGCCGGATCCGGACGGAGATGAGCGCCTGTACGGGCCGTCCCATCGCGTCGAGGTCGACGGTCGCGTGGTAGCCGGTGATCACACCGCGCTCGCGCAGCAGCTTCACCCGCTCCAGGGACGTGGAGGGCGAGACACCGGTCTTCGCCGCGAGGTCGCGGTTGGTCTGCCGTGCGTCGTTCTGCAGCTCCCGCAGAATCGCTTGATCAATCGCATCAAATTTCACACTGGGACCCTTTCGGCGTACAACATGCGGATCCTGACGACAGATCCAGCATGTCTGCCTAGCGTATCCGCATGTCTCTTCCCCAATTGACCAGCGAAGACGTCACCACCCATGAGTCCACCCGCAAGGCCCGGCTGAAGTGGGTGATCGTCGTCGACGAGAGCCTGCCCGCGGGACGGGTGACGAACGCGGCCGCCTGTATGGCGGCGGCCGTCGGCAAGGCGCTGCCGGACCTGCTCGGCAGGGACGGCGAGGACGCGTCGGGCGTCGCGCACCCGGGACTGCCGTGGGCCGGCTGCACGGTCCTGGCCGCCGACGCGGCGACGCTGCGCCAGATCCGCGCCAAGGCCGCGGCCAAGGACCAGATGCTGATCGTGGACATGCCCGAACAGGCGCAGACGTCGCGCGTCTACGACGAGTACCTCGGTCTGATCGCCGAGGCCGAGAGCGACACCCTCGACTATCTGGCGGTCAGCCTGGTCGGCCCGCGCAACACGGTCGACCGGCTCGTCGGCAGGCTCGCCCTGCTGCGCTGATCCGGGGAAGTTTCGGCTTTGGCGCGATCGGTTCGGCATTGATCCGTTACCGAGCGTGAGTCGCGGCGTTGAACGTGCGTGAAGGCCGCACAACAGCGGCCGTGTTCGAAACGTTCAAGGAGTTCTTTATGTCGCGTATCGCGAAGGCAACCGCCGTCCTGGTCGGCACCGGTGCCGTGCTGGCCGGCGGCGCCGGAATGGCCGCCGCTGACGCCGGTGCGGGCGCCGCCGCCGTCGGTTCCCCCGGTGTGCTGTCCGGCAACCTGCTCCAGGTGCCGGTGCACGTGCCGGTCAACGTGTGCGGCAACACCGTCGACGTCGTCGGTCTGCTGAACCCGGCCTTCGGCAACCAGTGCGCCAACCTCTCGGGCGGTCACGACAACGGTGACGAGGGCGGCTACGGCGGCTGAGCCCCACCCGGCCGGCGGCCTCCCGCGTCCTGCGCGGGGGGCCGCCGTCTCACTGTCCACGGACGGTCGGGGTCAGACCTCGTAGCGGTAGAGCTTCTTGTGGTCGAGGAGCGTGGAGGGCCGTACGTCCCAGGGGGGCATGGGCTCCTCCAGGCTGATGGCCCGGCCGCTCTGCGGATCGCTCGCGGGGAGTCTGCGCTTCGGCAGGTAGGTCGCCTTCGGATGCTTCTGCTGCCAGCGGTCCCAGAGCAGGTCGACGAAGGCGTGGTGGAGCCAGAAGACCGGATCGTTGGGCGAAGCGGCGCCCAGCATCTCCCCGCCGACCCAGCGGTGGACCCGGTTGTGGTTGAGCCAGGGCTGCCTGCCGCCGCCGGTCGTCCACCCTTCGAGCCGGTTGCGGAAGCCCTTGGCCGGTGTGGAGTCCCAGGGCGCCACGTCGTACACGGACTCGTTCAGCGCGCTTGCCAGCTCGGCCTTGGTGGGCAGCGCGATCGGGTCGGCCGGGCGGCCGAGGTTGCGGGTGAGGAACCTGTCGTCCGTGACATTGCCGCTGATGGTCCAGTTCCCCGCCGAGTAGGCGAAGGGCCCGGTCATGACCTGCTGGTCGGACGAGCGGCCCGTACCGCCGAGGAAGTCCTCGCTCCAGAGCGCGGCAGCGGGCGTCCGGTCGACCGTCCAGTCCCAGTACGGGACGGTCACCTTCGGGTCGATCTCGCGCAGCGCCCCCTCGAACTCCAGCAGGAAGCGCCGGTGCCACGGGAAGAACGACGGCGCCATGTGCGCGGCGCGCATGCCGCTGTCCGCGTCGGGGACGTAGAACTCGGTGTGCGTCTCGACGAAGTCCTCGTACCGGCCGCGCCGTTTGAGCTCCAGGACCGCGCTGACGAAGCTCCTGCGCTCGGCGCCGGTGAGGTTCCGCTGGTTCTTTCTGGTGTACATCCGGTGGGTGCCTTTCCCGCTCTCGCGCTGTCAGATGTTCGGGGCTCGGGCTGTCAGGTGTGGTGCGTCATCGGTCCCGAGAGCGACAACTGGGCTCCGTGCAGGTCGTCGACGGCGGCGCGGGCCGTGTCGAGCAGGGTCGGGAACGACTCGTAGTGGTTGACCACACTCAGATAGCTGCCGTCGGCGCGGCGCATCACGCCCAGGGGCCGGCCGTCGATCCGTACCTCCTGCGTCGCGTCCGCGACGAGGATGTGCCGGCCCCGGTACATCTCTTCGACGACAACTCCCGCCGCCGGTCCCGTACGGCCCGGCGCGGCCCCTTTGAGCCGGCGGCCCGCGCTCACGATGGGGGCCAGGGCCGCCGTGGTGGCGGTGACGACACCGAGGGTGAAGACCGAACGCAGCAGGGCGCGCCGGGTGCGGCCCCCGGTGGTGCGGACCCCGGTCGGCGGCGGTGCGTCCGCGGGGGGTTCGGGCGGTGCCGCGGGTACGGTTCTCGGCTCCAGCTCGATTCCGACTGCCATCATGGCTCCGCTCATCGGTGTACGGGACAAGGGCCGCGGCCCCGAAACGGACAACGAGGCGGCGGCGAAACAGTTATCCGCCGGGCGCGGGGCTTGCGGCATGTGCCGTACCGACGCGTACCGTCTGCCGTGTGCGGTCCTGAACGGGGTAGACGGGTTGTACTGATGAAACGGCACCTTGAGGACGCAGGAGGCAGCGTGTCCGCCGAAGAGACCGCGGGGCGCGGCGGGCCGGGCGGTGGTACGCGCCGGGCCAGGCTCGCCGGTGCGCTGCGCCGTACGCCCGTCGCCATGTGGAACGACGACGCGACGGACCGGGCGGCGGCCCTCACGTACTACTCGGTGCTGGCGATCTTCCCCGCGCTGCTCGTGACCGTCTGCTCCATCGGCCTGGCGGGGCCGGGCGCCAACGGTCAGCTCACCGCGCAGGTGACCTCCGTCGTGCCCGCGCAGTCGCAGGCGCTGGTGCGCGGCATCCTGGACGGGATGGCGCAGCAGCGGTCGGCGGCCTGGGTGCTGGCGTCGGCCGGCGCGGTGGGCGCCCTGTGGTCGGCCTCCAGCTATCTGGGGGTCTTCCGGCGCGCGCTGCACGCGATGCACGGCGCGGTGGACCACCGGCCGCCGTGGCGTACCGCCCCGCGCATCGTGGTGGCGGCCTGCGCGCTGCTCGCCCTGCTGGTGACGAGCGCCTTCACGCTGGTCCTGACCGACGACGCGGCGGACGGGCTCGGCGGGATCCTGGGGGTGGGCAGTGCGGTGAGTGTGGCGTGGAGCGGGCTGAAGTGGCCGCTCATGCTGGCGCTGGCCGCCGTGCTCGTGCTGATCGTGTTCCGTACGGGGCCGCCGGGCACGCGCGGGCTGCGCCGCGCCCTGCCGGGCGGGGTGGTCGCCGTGGTGTTCTGGCTGCTGGTCTCGGCGGGGTTCGCGCTCTACACGGCCCACGCGGCGCAGTACAACCGGCTGTACGGCTCGCTCGCCGGCACCATCGTCTTTCTCGTGTGGCTGTGGCTGAGCAATCTGTCGCTGCTGTTCGGCGCGCAGTTCAACGCGGAGCTGGCCAGGTCCAGGAAGCCAGCGGCGGCGTCGGGTGCCGGCGCCGGCACCCCCGTGCCTGCGCCGGCCCAGTCGTCGGCGGCCGAGGCGGAGACCGGCCCGTCAGACGCTGACCTCCACGAGCTCAAGGTCCGTCAGACCGGCCAGGGCGCGCAGCTCGGGCAGTAGCCGGCCCGTCGCCAGGGCCCAGTGGTGGCCGACCCCGCTCGCGCTCCAGGCGTCGGTCCACTCCCCCGGGTCGCAGCCGAAGTCGACGCGCGAGGTGGTGTTGCCGATCTCCAGCAGCGGCCCGTCCACGACCTCGCCCTCGGCGGCGACGAGCCGGAATCTGCCGTCGCGGCTCTGCCCGAGGCCGACCAGGGTGACCGGGCCGTGGCGTACGTCGAACTCGACGGACACGCCCCAGCCGCGTTTGCCGTGGTAGACGCCGAGCCCCCGCAGCAGCGGTTTGCGGGCGCTGATCGCCAGGTGCCCCGGGCCGTCGTGGCCCATCTCGACCACTCCGGCGGTGAAGTCCAGCGCTTGCAGTTCGGTGAAGGAGCCGCCTGCGCCGAGGCGGTCGACGATCAGCATGGCGAGCGAGGTGCGCAGTTCGTATTCGCCGCAGGCCGGGACGCCCCGGGCGGTGAGCAGGGACGAGCCGAGGATCATCCCGGCGCCGAGCCGTTCGTGGATCTCGCCGTCCAGGCCCCGGTGGTAGTAGGCGAAGGAGTCCAGATCGAAGTCGGCGACCAGCTTGTCCAGGCCGGCGGCGACCTTCGCCGCCCAGCGCAGGTCGTCCTCGACCACCGTGTCGGCGAGGGTGAACAGCTCGCGTGTCTCGTCCAGCTTCGCCGTCAGCTCGCTGTCGGAGACCTGCTCGACCCGGACCCGCAGGTCGTCGAATTCCAGGACCTCCATATGGCCGCCGAGGTGTGCGGTGACCATCGTCGGGTCGGTGGAGACGTCGTACATCCCGGGGTAGAGGTGCCCCATCAGCCCGTGCCGGCCGTGGCGGAGCACGGAGCGTACCGAGGCGGCGCGGATCCAGCGTCCGATCCGCTGCCAGGCCCGCTCGTCCTCCAGATAGCCGGACACGGAGCGGAAGGGCACGCCGACGCGCTCGAAGGCGTTGGCCATCTCCGGCAGCGGGCAGGCGCCGCAGTACGCCAGCCACTGCCCGGTGTCGAACGTGGCGTGGTCCATCGACTCGGTGGGCTGGAGGTTGATCAGCAGCACCGGCGCACCGCTGCGCTGCGCGATCGGCACGAGCATGCTCGCCGTCATGTACGTCGTCAGGAACCCGACGATCAGGTCGCAGCCCGCCGCCCGCAGCTTCTCGGCCGCCGCCGCACCCTCCTGGGCGTCGGAGATGAAGCCGACGTCCACGACCTCGGCGTCGAACTCCCCCATCCGCTCGGTCACCCGGGCCGCCGAGCGCCGCAACTGCGGCAGCAGATCGGGGAACTGCGGCCAGTAGGCGCCGAGGCCGCCCGCGACCAGACCGATCCTTGGCCGGCGGGCGACGGCCGGGGTGCGCGTGTGCGTGGTCATCTCAGAAATTGAACTTGTCGATGTTGTTCTTGTCGAACACCGTCGGCTTGCCGAGGATGACTTCGCCGTCCTTCCCGATGGTGTACTCGCCGAGCTTGCCGGCCTTGAACTTCTCGCCCTCGGCGCCGGTGACCTGCCCGGACGCGAGCGCTGCCGCCGCGTACGAGCCGAGGTAGCCCAGCTCCTCGGGGTTCCACAGCGAGAACTGCTCGACGGTGCCGTCCTTGACGTACTTGCGCATCTGGTTCGGTGTGCCGAGGCCGTTGAGGACGACCTTGCCCTTGTACGACGAGTCGTCGAGGTAGCGCGCGGCGGCTGCGATGCCGACGGTGGTGGGCGAGATGATGCCCTTGAGGTCGGGGTACGCCTGGAGCAGCCCCTGGGTCTGCTGGAAGGACTTCTGGTCGGCGTCGTCACCATAGGCGACCTTGACGAGCTTCATGTCCTTGTACTTGGGCAGTTTGAGTTCGTCCTTCATGAACTCGATCCAGGTGTTCTGGTTCGTCGCGTTCTGCGTGGCCGAGAGGATCGCGAACTTGCCCTTGTAGCCGAGCTGTTCACCGAGGTGCTGGACGAGGCTGCGGCCGATCTCCTCCGAGCTGGCCTGGTTGATGAAGAGCTGGCGGCAGTCCTTGGCGGTGTCGGAGTCGTAGGAGACGACGCTGATCTTCTTCGCCATGGCCTGCTTGAGCGGCCCGCAGACCGCGTTGGGGTCGTTGGCGGCGATCAGGATGGCGTCCTGCCGCTGCTGGATCAGGGTGTTGATGTAGGAGACCTGGGAGGAGGCGCTGGCGTCGGAGGGGCCGACCTCCTTGCCGGTGGCGCCGTACTCCTTGGTGGCGGCGATGCCCGCGTCGTCGACGATCTTCTCGTACGGGTTGTTGATCTGCTTGGGCAGGAACGCCAGCTTCAGCCCCTTCTTGAGCGGGGCCTTGGGGTCTGCCTTGGCGGCGCCCGCACCGGTGCCTGCGCTCGACGTGTCCTTGTCCGCGCTGTCCTTGGTGGTTCCCCCGCACGCGGTCAGGGATACGGCGAGGGCGCAGGCGGTGGCAGCGGTGACAACCGCGCGACGCCGGGCAATGGAACGGATCATCATGAGGGCCGGGACCTTTCGGGCTCAGGGAGTGCGGGACGAGGTGCTGGACACGGGGCTGGGTGCCGTCGGCGGTGCGGGCGCGGTGCCGGCTCTGCGGTGACGGCGTTCGACGGCGGCGGCGACGATCCGCGGGGTGAGCACGGAGGCGACGAGCAGCAGTCCGGTCACGATGACCTGGACCTCGTTCGGTACGTCGTTGAGGGTGAGCAGGTTCTTCAGGACGCCGATGAGCAGCACACCGGCGACGGCGCCGAAGAGTGTGCCCTTGCCGCCGTCGAAGTCGACGCCGCCCAGCAGGACGGAGGCGATGACGAGCATCTCGAAGCCCAGGCCGTTGTCGGCGCGGGCACTGCCGTAGCGCAGGGTGAAGACGACCCCGGCGAACGACGAGACGAGTCCGGTGACGACGAAGAGGATCAGCTTGAAGCGCTTGACCCGGATACCGGCGAAGTAGGCGGCGTCCTCCTGCGCGCCGATGGCGAACAGGGACCGGCCGAACGACGTGGCGTGCAGCACCACGGCCGTGAGGACGGCCAGGACGATGAACAGGACGACCGGGTACGTCAGGAACGTACCGGGGACCGTGGTGGTGTCGACGGCCCAACGGGCGTAGTTCTGCGGGAAGTCGGTGACGGCGTCACTGCCGAGCGCGACGGAGGCGAGGCCCCGGTAGAGGGCGAGCGTGCCGATGGTGACGGCGAGCGAGGGCAGTCCTACCCGGGTCACCAGCCAGCCGTTGAGCAGGCCGCCGGCGACCCCCACCAGCAGGACGACGGGCACGATCGTCTCGAAGGCCCAGCCCGCGTTCCACAGCGCTCCGGTCAGGGCGCTGCCGAGGCCGAGCATGGAGGCGACGGACAGGTCGATCTGTCCCGCCACCACCAGCAGCGTCATCGGCAGGGCGATCAGGGCGACTTCGGAGATGTCGTTGAGGGCGAAGGCCAGATTGCCGCTGGAGGCGAAGCCGTCGGTGGTGCCGAGGCCGACCAGGAAGACCGCCACCAGCAGCACTCCGACGGCGGTGTCCCAGCGCAGTCCCACCGACCTGACGAACTCGCCGGTCGTCGGGCGCGACGCGCCGGACCTTTCGGGGTCCGTTCGCTTTCCGGGCGGCGGTGTCACCGGTATTCCCGGTGTCTCAGGCACCGTTGCCATGGCGGGCGCTCCTCTTCCTCAAGGCGGCTGTCATCCGCAGGCCGACGATCCGGTCGACGCTGATGGCCGCGAGGAGCAGCGCGCCGGTGATGGCTCCTTGCCAGAACGCGTCGACCTTGAGGACGACCAGCGCGCTGCCGATGGTGGTGAGCAGGAGCGCGCCGAGCGCGGCTCCCCAAACGGTGCCGGTGCCACCGGTGATGGCGACACCGCCGACCACCACGGCGCTGACGACGGTCAGTTCCCAGCCGTGCGCGTTGTCGGCGACGACGGTGCCGAAGCGGGCCAGCCACAGCGTCCCGGCGAATCCCGCGACGGCTCCGGAGAAGACGTAGGCGGCGAGGATCCGGCGCCGGATGGGGATGCCGGCGAGCCGGGCCGCCTCCGGGCTCGACCCGATCGCGTACAGCTCTCTGCCCGAGCGGTAGACGCGCAGGTAGTACGCGGTGGCGGCGAGCAGCACGGCGGTGATGAGCGGCAGATAGGGGATGCCGGCGACGCTGCCGCTGCCCAGGGAGAGGATCGGGTCGGGCACGTCGGCGGCGCCGATCTGGTCGCCCTGCGCCCACCAGTAGTCCAGGCCCTGGATGATGTAGAGCATCCCGAGTGTGACCACCAGCGCGGGCACCCTGCCGAAGCTGACCAGCGCTCCGCTGACCAGCCCGCACACCACACCGATCGCGATGCCGAGCAGCATCACCACGAGCACGCCGTGATCGGTGCCCGCGACGAACTTCCCGCAGGCGAAGGCGGAGAGGCCGACCACCGAACCGACCGACAGGTCGATGTTGCGGGTCACCACGACGACCGACTGGCCGACGGCGAGCAGCACCAGGATGGAGGCGTTGAGCAGCAGGTCCTTGATGCCCTGGTCGTCGAGGAAGCGCGGGTTGGAGATCCAGGTCCCGAGGATCAGCAGCACCAGCGCGCCGGCGATGCTGATCTCCCTGGCCCGGAAGACCGCGTCGACCAGCGAGCGCGCCGAGCCGTCGTCCTTCGTCGTGGCCGCGGGTTCGTCCAGCACAGTCGTCATGCCGCCGCCTTCGTCCCGCGGCCGGTGGCCGCCGCCATGACCGTCTCCTCGGTGGCTTCCGCCCTCGGTATCTCGGCTGCGATGCTGCCCTCGTGCATGACGAGGACCCGGTCGGCCATGCCCAGTACCTCCGGCAGGTCGGAGGAGATCATCAGCACCGCGAGCCCGTCGGCGGCGAGCGCCGACAGCAGCCGGTGCACCTCGGCCTTCGTACCGACGTCGATGCCCCGGGTCGGCTCGTCCACGATCAGTACGGCGGGCTCGGTGGCCAGCCACTTGGCCAGCACCACCTTCTGCTGGTTCCCGCCGGAGAGCACGCCCGCCGGGTCGGTGAGCCTGCCGTACTTGAGCTGGAGGCGTACGGCCCAGTCGGCGGCCCTGCCGCGCTCCAGCGCCCGGCTGACGAGGCCGCCCTTGCCGAGCCGGTCGAGACCGGTCAGTCCGATGTTGCGGGCGATGGACATCTCCATCACCAGACCGCGCTGCCTGCGGTCCTCGGGGACCAGCGCGAGCCCGGCCGCCATCGCGGCTGTCGGTGAACCGGCCGCCAGTTTGCGGCCGTTGACCTGGACCTCGCCGGCATCCGCCCGGTCGACACCGAACACCGCCTGGGCGACCTCGCTGCGGCCAGCGCCGACCAGTCCGGCCAGCGCCACGATCTCGCCGCGCCGCACGTCGAAGCAGATGTCCCGGAAGACGCCCTCCCGGGTCAGTCTGCGCACGGACAGGGCGACTTCGCCGATGTTCGCCGCCTGCTTGGGGTAGAGGTCGCCCAGCTCGCGGCCGACCATGGCACGCACCAGATCGTCCTCGGTCAGCTCCGCCACTTCCTGGGAGGAGATCCAGCGGCCGTCGCGCAGCACGGTGACGCGCTGGCACAGCTCGAAGATCTCCTCCAGCCGGTGGGAGATGAAGAGGACGGCGGCGCCTTCGGCCCGCAGCGTCCGGACGACCGAGAACAGCCGCGCCGTCTCACTGCCGGTGAGCGCCGCCGTCGGCTCGTCCATGATCAGGACGCGGGCGTCGAAGGAGAGCGCCTTGGCGATCTCGACGATCTGCTGGTCGGCGATGGAGAGACCGCGCGCGGGCCTGCCGGGGTCGAGTTCCACCCCGAGCCGCTTCATCAGGGCCGCCGTGCGCTCCCGTACGGCGGCGCGGTCGATGCGGCCGAGCGATCTGCGCGGCTGGCGGCCCATGAAGATGTTCTCGGCGATGGACAGATCGGGAAAGAGCGTCGGTTCCTGGTAGATGACGGCGATGCCGGCGTCCCGCGCGTCGGCGGGGCCGTGGAAGACCACCGGCCGGCCGTCGAGCAGGACCTGCCCGGAGTCCGGTCTGTGCACCCCGGCCAGCGTCTTGATCAGGGTGGACTTGCCCGCGCCGTTCTCGCCGGCGATGGCGTGCGCCTCACCGGCGTCAAGCCGCAGGGAGACGTCCCGCAGCGCTCGTACGGCACCGAAGGACTTACTCACATCCTTCAGGGCCAGAACCGGGACGGTACCCGTGACTGGCTGGTTCATGGGGCTCCTCAGCGATGGGGGTTCGGCGCGCCGACCGCCATGAAAGGTTTCAATAAAGTTTCTCGGACGGTAGGGCCAACCGCGGGCCGCGTCAATGGTTCGCGCAGAATGTTTGCCGACAAGTTCGGAAGTCCAGTTCGAATGGGCCTGTCCAGGGCGTGGGGTCTTGACACATCCTTGTCGGCGTACCTAACTTCCCATCCGTGAATCGATTCATGACATCTCCCTCGAATGTGCCCGCCGTGAAAGCCGCGCTCATGTCGCAGGCCGTCGAGACGGCGTCGTGGGCGTTCGCGAATTCGGGCACCCGCTTCAAGGTGTTCGCGCAGCCGGGCGTGCCGCGCACGCCCGAGGAGAAGATCGCCGACGCGGCGCGGGTGCACGCGCACACCGGGGTCGCGCCGAGCGTGGCGCTGCACATTCCCTGGGACCGGGTGGACGACTACGGCGCGCTCGCCGCGCACGCCCGCGGACTGGGCGTGCGGCTGGGCTCGATCAACTCGAACGTCTTCCAGGACGACGACTACAAGCTCGGCTCCGTCACCCATCCCGACCCCGCGGTGCGCCGCAAGGCGCTCGGCCATCTGCTGGAGTGCGTCGACATCATGGACGCCACGGGCTCGCGCGATCTGAAGCTGTGGTTCTCCGACGGCATCAACTACCCGGGGCAGGACGACATCTCGGCGCGCCAGGGCCGGCTCGGCGAGGCGCTGGCGGCGGTGTACGAGCGGCTCGGCGACGGGCAGCGGATGCTGCTGGAGTACAAGCTGTTCGAGCCCGCCTTCTACGCGACCGACGTGCCGGACTGGGGCACGGCGTACGCGCACTGCCTGCGGCTCGGCCCGAAGGCGCAGGTCGTGGTCGACACGGGCCATCACGCGCCGGGCACGAACATCGAGTTCATCGTCGCCGTGCTGCTGCGCGAGGGGAAGCTCGGCGGCTTCGACTTCAACTCCCGCTTCTACGCGGACGACGACCTGATGGTGGGCGCGGCCGACCCGTTCCAGTTGTTCCGGATCATGTACGAGGTGATACGCGGCGGCGGCTTCACCGCCGACACGGCGTTCATGCTCGACCAGTGCCACAACATCGAGCCGAAGATCCCGGCGATCCTGCGCTCCGTGATGAACGTCCAGGAGGCCACGGCCAAGGCGCTGCTGGTGGACGCGGACGCGCTGGACGCCGCCCAGCGGTCGGGCGACGTCCTCGCCGCCAACGCCGCCATGATGGACGCGTTCAACACCGACGTACGTCCGCTGGTCGCCGAGGTGCGGGCGGAGTTGGGCGCCGACGCCGACCCCGTCGCCGCCTACCACGCGTCGGGCTACGGCGAGCGGATCGTGGCCGAGCGGGTGGGCGGCGTCCAGGCGGGCTGGGGAGCCTGAACGGCGGCTGTGCCGCACATATGATGGTCACGTGACGCAGACGGTGGGCATCAAGGATGTGGCCCGGCTGGCCGGGGTTTCGGTCGGTACCGTCTCGAACGTGCTCAACCGTCCTGAGAAGGTGTCGGAGGGCACCCGGGTGCGGGTGCGCGCCGTCATCGACGAACTCGGTTTCGTACGCAGCGAGACAGCCAGGCAGCTCCGGGTCGGCACGAGCCGGATCCTGGCCATTCTCGTGCTCGACATGGCGAACCCGTTCTTCGTCGCCGTCGCCAAGGGCGCCGAACGGGCGGCCAGGGAGGCCGGGCTCGGGGTGATGCTCTGCAACAGCGCGGGCAGCGCCGCCGAGGAGGCCGAGTACCTGTCGCTCTTCGCCGAACAGCGGGTGCGCGGCGTGCTGCTGACGCCCGCCGATCCGACCGGCGGCAATGTGCGGGAGTTCGCCCGCCAGCGCATCCCGTACGTGCATGTGGACCGGGCGGTGCCGACGGCGGACGGCTGTTCCGTCTCGGTGGACGACGTGGCGGGCGGCGCGCTCGCGGTCCGGCATCTCCTCTCGTCGGGGCACCGTTCGGTGACGTACATCAGCGGCCCGATGGAGCTGCCGCAGTGCCGGGACCGGCGGATCGGGGCGCTGAGCGCGCTGCGCGAGGCCGGCCTGCCCGAGGACGCGCTGCGCCAGGTGGAGACGGCCCGGCTCGATGTCGCCTCCGGGATCGACGCGGGCGCGCGGCTGCTGGGCCTCGCCGAGCGGCCGACCGCCGTGTTCTGCGCCAACGACCTGCTGGCGCTCGGTGTGCTGCAGGCCATGTACGGGGCCGGGGTCAATGTGCCCGGTGACGTGTCGATCGTGGGATACGACGACATCGAGTTCGCCGCCGCTGCCGTCGTGCCGCTCACCTCGGTGCGCCAGCCGGCCGACCGGATGGGGCGCACGGCCGCCAGGATGCTGATGGACGAGACCGGTCCCGACGCGGCCGGTCACACGCACAGCTCCGTGGTGCTCCAGCCGGAGCTGGTGGTCCGCAGCTCCACGCGCCGCCGCGTGCCCTGAGTACGGGACCGGAACTCCTGTCGCCGAAGGGTTCGATGGAGTCGAGGGAGCGGGCCTCTTGATGTGAACCCGACACTGTGTCATATATGTCTAGACCATTGCCGCCGTAAGGGACGACCGACGGAGGACACGGCCATGAGAAGGACCTTCAGCCTCACCGCACTCGTCTCCGCCGCCGCCCTCGGCCTCGCCGCGTGCGGCGGGAACGCCGGGGACCCGCCCCCGTCCGCCCCCGCGGGCGTCACGGCCCAGGCCGGCAGCGCCACCACCGTCCATGTCATGTGGCGGGGAGCGGCCGGCGCCGCGCACATCAGCGGGTACGAGGTGTACCGGGGCGGCCGGAAGGTCAAGAACGTCCCGGCCGGCCAGACCATGGTGGACATCGTCGGGCTGACGCCGTCGACCTCGTACACCTTCACCGTCCTGGCCAAGGACGCCGAGGGCCGCCGCTCGCCGCACAGCGGCGCGAAGGCCGTCACGACACCGGCCGCCGTCGCCGAGGACACCGCGGCCCCGGCGCGGCCGACGGGACTGAAGGGCCGCAGCGCGGGCCCCCGGGGCGCCCGCCTGAGCTGGCAGCGGCCCAAGGACGGCCAGGACATCACCTCGTACGACATCCAGCAGGCCGGCACCAAGATCCACAGCGTCGACGGCGGCGCCGCCTCGGCGCAGATCACGGGGCTGCGCCCCGGCACCCGCTACCGCTTCACGATCACCGCCAGGGACGCGGCCGACAACGCATCGCCGGTGAGCGGCGCCGTCGAAGTGACGACCCCGCACGGGCCCGGCGACGATCCGGACACCCGGCCTGCCGACTTCCGGGTCGCGACGCACGACGCCGACGGCGGCCACTATCTCGACCTGTCCTGGCAGCCGCCCGACACCGGCGGCACCGTCTCCTCCTATCAGATCTATCTCGACGGCGCCTTCGCCACGACACTCGTCTGGGGCGGCGAGGCACCGAGCGGACGCGCCACCTACAGCGTGTACGCGGGCGCGAGACCCGGCGTCGGCTACCGGGTCAAGATCCGCGCCCAGCTTCCCGACGGCGACTGGGGAGCCTTCTCGGCGGAGCGCTCCGTCGTCACCTCGGCCGGCCGGACCTGACAGCCGGCCGCTGCTCCCGTGGTCCGTTATCCGAGCATGCCGACCCGGTAGCTCCCGGCGGGCTGCTGGATGATGACGTTCCCCCGGTTGAAGGCGTTGATGATGGCGATCTGGGAGACCAGCGCGGCAAGCTGGTCCTCGTCGTAGTGCTTGGCGGCATTGGCCCACACCTCGTCGCTGACGCCGCCCGCCGCGTCGGCGAGCCGGGTCCCCTGCTCCGTCAGCTCCAGCGCCGCACGCTCGGCGTCGGTGAAGACCGTCGCCTCCCGCCACGCCGCGATCAGATGGAGCCGCACCGCGCTCTCGCCGGCCGCCGCCGCTTCCTTCGTGTGCATGTCGAGGCAGCCGGCGCACCCGTTGATCTGACTCGCGCGGATCTTCACCAGCTCCTGCGTCGCGGCAGGCAGCGTCGAGTCGACGATCGCCTTGTTCGCCGCGATGATGTGCTTCCAGACCTTGCTTCCGACCGCGTTGCCGAACACGTTCATACGGGCATCCATGGTGGACTCCTCCGTCGTTGCCGATCCCTACACCCCTACGACGAGACAGCGCGGCGCGCTGTGACATGGCCGACCACATCCCCTTCACACCGAGGCTCCCGCAGCTCTGCCGCCCTTCCTGATTCCGAGCCGGCCCAGCAGCCCCGCCCGCTCACCGCGGCGGACCGCCGGTGCGCGCCCGGGACCGGGTCGCGGGCCGGGACGGGGAGCGTGGCGGGAATCAGGGTTCGGCTCGGGGTTCGGATCGCGGGTCGGCTCCGGGGTCGGACCGGGGCGCGGACCCGGGTCGTGCGCCGCCTTGCTCCCCGGCGCGGGCCGCAGCGCGCGGGCCTCTTCGAGCAGCTCGGCCAGACTCGTCCTGTGCCACTCGATCTCGTCGGGCCGGTCCGCCACCAGCAGCTCGCGCAGCGCAGCCTGTCCGGCCTCGGTCGCGGGTCCGCCAGGGGCGAGCACCGGCCGCAGCCGCTTCAGATAAGCGCGCTCGAAGGAGCCGGGCACGACCTCCGCGAGTTGCGCGTCGTCGAGCACGC
This sequence comes from Streptomyces sp. NPDC087906, assembly GCF_055584925.1. Lineage (NCBI taxonomy): Bacteria > Bacillati > Actinomycetota > Actinomycetes > Kitasatosporales > Streptomycetaceae > Streptomyces > Streptomyces sp. NPDC087906. The sequence continues at coordinate 64,139 of NZ_JBVJLC010000006.1, read as the reverse complement.
TCCCGGCGCACGCGGCCCGCTCCCAGGGGTCGTCGCGTTCGTTCAGCAGGAGGCCGACCCGCCTGCTCCGCCAGTTGCGCGGTCTGCGGTCCTCGCCCGTATCGAGGAGGGCGCGCAGCGGCGCCGGCAGAGGGCCGGTGAGCAGGGTGTGTTCCGCGGCGCCGAACTCCGCCAGCTCCTCGGCGAGATAGAGCCAGACGACTGCCCGGTAGCGGTTGAGGTAGAAGCGCACCGGGATCAGAAACCCGGCGCGGGCCAGCCGCGTGAACCGCCCGGGGCTGATGCCGATGAGCGCGGCCCCCTCAGCCGTGCCCACCGTACGGACCCGCTCGCGCAGCGTGTCCGGAAATCCCTCGACGGCCCGCAGCCGGGCGATCTCCCGCACGGCCACCCGCCGTCGGCCGCCCGTCGCGGCGATCGTACGGATGTGTCCCAACTGGACGGCGAGCTGGAACTCGCCCCGTTTCAGTTCCAGTTCACGCGCTGCCCTGACGACTCCGACGTCCTGGGCACCGGCGCTGACAACGGTCATGATGTGGTCTCCCCCGTGAGCTTTCATTACTCTCGGTGACGACCGTAGCGCGTTCGCCGCTCTCGCCGAGCGGCCTGTGGATAACTCCTCGGCTCCGGCGCCAAGCGCCGGGAAGCAGCCCGCTCAGAGGCCGCTGACCGCCGGGTTTCCCGGCTGCCTCGCCGCGACGCCCAGATGTTCGCCGACCCGGTTGACCATGAGCGTCATCTCGTAGGCGATCTGGCCGACATCCGCCTCGGCCGCGCTCAGCACGCACAGGCAGCTCCCGTCGCCCGCCGCGGTGACGAACAGCAGCGCGTCGTCGAACTCGACCATGGTCTGCCGCGCCTTGCCGGCCCTGAAGTGCCGGCCGGAACCCCTGGCGAGGCTGTGCAGGCCCGAGGAGACGGCGGCGAGATGCTCCGCGTCCTCACGGGCCAGCCGCGAACTGGCGCCCGTCACCAGTCCGTCGTTGGACAGCACCAGCGCATGCCGTATGTGCTCGACCCGTTCCGTCAGGTCGTCCAGCAGCCAGTCCAGTCCCTTTTCCAATACCATTCCGCGCCTCCCCGTTCATATGTTCACCATGCAGCGACGGCCGTAAGCCTTTCGCACGGGCCGCCCGCGGGCAAGCGGTCCAGACGGAAACACCGGGGCGCGTCGCACCGCTCCGGACCGGCCCGGGGGCGGAAAATGCGGGCATGGCTACCAAGATGAGCGAAGAAGAGTGGCGGGCCTTCGTCTCCGAAGGCACCCGCACCGCCAAACTGTCCACCGTGCGGGCCGACGGCACCCCGCACATCGCCCCCGTCTGGTTCGTGCTCGACGGCGACGACCTTCTCTTCAACACCGGGAAGGAGACGGTGAAGGGGAAGAACCTGCTGCGCAGCGGCCGGGTCGCGATCTGCGTGGACGACGAACGCCCGCCCTTCGCCTTCGTGATCATCGAAGGTCCGGTCGAAGTGAGCGAGGACCCCGACGAGTTGCTCGCCTCCGCCATCCGGATCGGCGAGCGCTACATGGGCAAGGAGCAGGGGCGCGCCTTCGGCGAGCGCAACGGCGTGCCCGGCGAACTGCTCGTGCGCGTGCGCATGGAGAAGGTCATCGGCACAGCGGATCTGACCGGCTGACGCACCGCTCCGCGGGAGGACTCGCCCCCGCCCCCGCCGCTCAGGCGGCGGCGGGTGCGAGCCCTTCCACAGGACCCGAGAGCAGGGCCTTGGCGGCGCGGCTCGTGTCGTCCGCCAAGACCTCGCTCGCGCCCTTCTCCAGCGCGACGACCGCCTCGCGTGCGACGTCCCTGGGATCGCTCTTGGGCACGTCGAGGTCACGGATCATGTCGGTGTCGGTGTACCCGAGGTGGACACCGAGGACCTGGGTGCCTGCCGGTGCCAGCTCCAGCCGGAGCGAGTTGGTGATCGACCAGAGCGCCGCCTTCGTCGCCCCGTAGCCGCCGAAGCCCGGCAGCCAGGACAGCGCCGAGTGGATGTCGACGAGCGCCCCGCCGCCGTTGGCGGCCAGGACCGGCGCGAAGGCCTGCGCGACGCGCAGCGCACCGAAGACGTTCGCATCGAAGAGCGCCTTCACGTCGTCGATCTCCGACGAGAGGAGCGGGTCGGCCCCGCCGATCCCGGCGTTGTTGATGACGACGGTGACATCACCCGCAGCGCGCGCCAGCTCGGTGACCGACTGCTGGTCGGTGACCTCCAGCGGGAGCGGGACGATGCGCGGATCGTCGTCGGGGACGGGGGTGCGGGCGGTGACATAGACCTTGGCGGCCCCTGCCTCCAGCAGTTCCCGCGCGAAGGCCCTGCCCAGACCTCGCTGCCCGCCGGTGACCAGTGCGACAGCTCCGTTGATGGTGGTCATGGTCGTTCTCCTCAGATGTCGATGCGACAGATGCGTAAGCCGTTTACCTCTGTCAAGACTGCTGGAGCCGAGCGACATAGTCAAGTACGATTCACCTATGTCATGGTCTGCCAGCGAACGATACGAACTGCGTACGGCTCCCGCCGGGCTCGCCCTGGTGCAGGAGCTGATCAACACGCGCGCGATCAGGGAGTACGCCCCCGATCTGCTGGCCGAGCGGGAGACCGCCGAGCAGTGGCTGTCCGGAGCGGCGAACGAATGGGCCCGCGTCCACGACCTGGTCACTCCGGACACCACCCTCACGGCGGCCGATACCGCCGCGCTCCGCGACCTCAGGACCGCTTTCGGGGCCCTGGTGCACCGGGAGGAGGCGCCGGAGCGCCCGCGCCCCGGCGCCGATGTGACTGTCCGGCTCGACACCGACCCCGAGGGTCAGGTGATCATGGTTCCGGTCGGCGCGGGCGTGCGCTGGCTGGAGGCCGCCCTGTGGTCCGAGACGCTGCTCGCCCAGCGGGCGGACACCTGGCGCCGGCTCAAGGTGTGCCGCAATCCGGAGTGCGCTTCGTCGTTCTACGACACGTCCCGCAACAACAGCGGCGTCTGGCACAACGTCCGTATCTGCGGCAACGCGGCCAATCTCCGGGCCTCGCGGGAACGCAAACGCGCGCGGGGATGACCCGCCTGGCTGACGCGCCTGCATGACGCGCGGGGATGATGGGGGGCATGGATGACGACCACACGCAGGTGCGGGAGTTCTTCGGCCCCCGCGCCCCGGGCTGGGACACCCGTTTCCCCGACGACGGCCCCGCCTACGCGGCGGCCGTAGCCGGTCTCGGGGTCCGCGCCGGGGACGCCGTGCTGGACGCGGGCTGCGGGACAGGCCGCGCGCTGCCCGCGCTGCGCGCCGCCGTGGGCGCACGTGGCACCGTGCTCGGCGCGGACCTCACCCCCGAGATGCTCGACGAGGCCGTACGGGCGGGGCGGCACCGCGACGCCCAGTTGCTGCTGACCGACGCGGCCGAGCTGCCGCTGCGCGCCGGCAGCCTCGACGCGGTCTTCGCCGCAGGACTGATCGGCCACCTGCCGCACCCCGCGGCCGGTCTGCGCGAGCTGGCCAGGGTCGTACGGCCGGGCGGCCGGCTCGCTTTGTTCCATCCGGTCGGGCGGGCGGCGCTCGCCGCCCGGCAGGGCCGCGCGCTGACCGATGACGATCTACGCGCGGAGCCCAACTTGCGTCCGCTGCTCGCCGGTTCGGGGTGGCGCCTGCTGTCGTACGTCGACGAGGACGGCAAATTCCTCGCCCTCGCCGAACGTGAACAGCGGATCACGAGCTGACTGCGGAAACATCCGGAGTCTCGACGTCCGCGTTACCCACTGGTTAGGGTGCGCCGACAACGATCGGATGGGGAGGTGCCGTGGCCGGGACGGAGGAGTCCGCCGACGACGACGCGCTGTATGTGCTGACCGCCGTCCTGCTGACGCCCGCGCAGTTCCCCAGCGTGCTCGGCGACGACTATCCGCAGGCGTGCGCGGCCCTCGGCCTTGAGCCGTACGCACGGGGCTACGGCCTCGTCTTCGGGCAGGACGGCGACGGAGCGCGCTGGACGGTCGCCGTGGACGACGTGTCGCTGGTCGCGGTCGCCATCGCCTCCTGGGACTGCGGGATGGAGTACGACCTGTCGCCCCCGGAGCGCACGGTCGTCTCGGCGCTCCCCGGCTGGCCCGTCGCGCTGGCGGTCGCCGCGCCCGGCGTACCCGCTCCGCACGACCCCGAGCCGGACGAGGACGAGGAGCAGCCCGGGTCCGCTGCCGGGCAGGGCGTGAAGCTGCCGCTCACCCCGCCGGACGCGGAGGGCTGGGGCCCGGCGCAGCGGCGGCTCGGCGCGGACGAGATCGCGCTCCAGTGGGCGATCTGGCGGGAGCAGTTCGACAGCGACGGCTCCGAGGACGCCCCCGCCGAGGAAGACACCGACGCGGGCGCCGCCGAACCCGCCGAAGCCGCCGATTCCGGCGCTGACCCCGACCCCGACCCAGGCGACCCCGGCGCCGGCCCCGACCCCGACGACACCTCGGAAGCCACCGAAGCCGACGGGTCGCCGAGCCCGCCGAAGCCCTCCCACCCGGGCGTCCGGCGCGTCCTGGAGGAGCTGCACGGGTATCTGGCGTCGGCGCCGCCGCTCGGCCGGATCCGCTCCAGCTTCGCCCCGGGCGGCGCCAGGACCCTGCGCGCCGACGGCCCCGGCTGGTCGTTCGTCGCGCGGACGGACGACATCGCGTTCATCCTGCTGGACGAGGAGCCCGCCGAGGTGCTGCCGGTCGGCCGGGGCACGGAGCTGCCGGGGCTGCTGCGCTCACTGGACGAGATCGCCGTACGCCCGGCCTGAGAGACGGCCGCGGCCCGGGGTACCGGACGACGGCAGCGCGACGCTGCGGGCCTGCTGATGCGCAGGTCCGCAGCGTCGCGCTGTGGGTGCTGTGGTCAGTGGCCGGTCGCCGAGCCGGGGCTCAGCGGCCTATCTGATTGCGGTTGATCCGGCGCAGCCTGCGGCGCTGCGACGGGTCCAGCGTCAGATATGCCACCGCCGGAATTCCGACCACGATGAGCAGAGCGACCCAGAACGGGAGAAATATCCACAGGAAAAGGCCGACGGCCACTCCCCCGATAGCGATCTTTGCCCTTGTCGACATCTTCGACGCCTCCTCCGCGGCTCTTGCCGCTACTGCTGGGTGAACGCGTACGAGCGCTCACCAGTTCCACTATGCGTCCGCGCGCAGCGGTTCGCCGACTCCGTGCAGATGTCCGAGTGCCTGGCGGTACGAGTCGATCAGTCCCGTTTCGGTGTACGAGACCCCCAGCGAGCGGCAGTGGGCGCGCACCAGCGGCTGGGCGAGCCGCAGGTGGGGGCGGGGCATGCTGGGGAAGAGGTGGTGTTCGATCTGGTAGTTCAGACCGCCGAGGAACCAGTCGGTGAGCACTCCGCCGCGGATGTTGCGCGAGGTGAGGACCTGCCGGCGCAGATGCCCCCAGCTCGCCGAGGTCTCCGGGTCCGGCATCTCCATGCCCTTGTGGTTCGGTGCGAAGGCCATGCCGAGGTGCAGTCCGAGCAGCATCTGGTGGACCAGGAGGAAGACCACTGCCTGGCCGATGCTGAGCGTGGTCAGCAGGAGCGTGAGGTACGCGGCGACGTGCACGGCGAGCAGGGTGCCCTCGACGACCCGCTGGCGGGTCGACATGCGGTTGTCGCGCCGGGAGAGGACGGCCTGGAAGCCCGCGACCTTGAGCGCGATGCCTTCGAGCGTGGTGAGCGGGAAGAACAGCCACGCCTGGTTGCGGGTGAGCCAGGCGCGCAGCCCGGTGCGGCCCGCCGTCTGGCGCTGGGTGTGGACGAGGACGTCGGCCTTGACGTCGGGGTCCTTGTCGACGTGGTTCGGGTTGGCGTGGTGCCTGTTGTGCTTGTCGTTCCACCACTCCTGGCTCATACCGAGCAGCAGATTGGCGTGGACGAGCTGCACGATCCGGCCCTTGGCGCGGTCGTTGGTGATCTGCGCGTGGCCCGCGTCGTGTCCGACGAACGACATCCGGGCGGACAGGACGGCCAGCGGGACCGCGAGGAGCACCGCCCACCAGGAGGGGCCGAGCAGGATCATTCCGGCGACTATCGCGGCGAGGAACAGCGCGTTGACGGTGATGCCCCGGGCGTACCACGCGACGCGACGCTCCAGGAGGCCCTGCTCCCGCACCACTCGCAGAAGGGGCGCGAAGTCGCTGCCGGCAGTGCCGGCGCCCGCGGCTGGGTCGGGCACTGGCTCCGCTACGGGGGCGGCGGCGGTGGCTTGGGGCATGTCGGTCTCCGGTCTGTCGGCCGATGCTCGGGGTGAGGTGAACGCGCTGACTGCGCTGACCTGTTGAAACGTACGGGGCTGCGAGGCCGGCGGGCCATGGGGCCACCACCCGTCAACGGTGGGGGTTGTCCCGGGAGTGGAGGTGGTGCTGGCTACACCCCGCTCGTCCGAATGTGATCCAGGCCACAGTCGCACCACGCCCGCGCGGATTCGCGGTGGGGTACTCTCGGCGGCTCCGACCCGCAGTAGTCAAATTTGAGGAATGCGTCTTCGCTGTGCACGAACCATCCGCGGCAACGCTCCCCCGGATCTCCGAACTCGCCGAATCCTCCACGGTCTTCCTGCCTGCGGACCCGGCCCGCACCGGCCGGATCGCCTACTGGCACCCGGACGGCACCGAACCGCCTCACGGTCCAGGCTCCGTCGAGGAGTTGACTGTCGTCGACTCCGACGCCCACCCTCTCACGGTCCGGGCACTGGTGGTGCCTGTACCGACAGCTCTGCCCCTACTGACCAGGGCGCGGGTCTGCGCGCACGCCTCAGCGGCCACCGCGTTCTGGGGCGCCGCGGCCCTTCTGGCCCTTCAACTCGCCGCCAGGGGGCGGCTGTTGCCCGGCCTCAGCGATACGGACCACGACGTGTGGCGAGCGGGCCCACTGACCCCCGACGACCGGCTGCGGATCCGGGCACTCGCCGCCGCCATGCCACCCACCGCACACGCCGTCCCACTGACGGTGTCCACACCGGCCACCGGACCGCTGCTCGCCCGTCCCGAACGGCTGTTGCGGGACTTCCTCGACGCGGTGGCGGACGGCCTGGTCCGCACCCCGGCGGCGGTGGCGGCCGCCGGGCACGCGGCGTACACCGCTCCTGAGCCGCAGCGCCGTCCCGAACTGCGTGGCTGGGCCACGGACATGGCGGCCGGTCATGACGGTGGCGTGCGCATCTCGTTGCGTGTCGAACTGTCCGGCGAACGGGACGGTGTGACGGGGCCCGGATTCCGCGCCGTGGTGCAGCTCCACAGTGTGAGTGACCCGGCGATCGTGGCCGACGCGGCCGACGTGTGGTCGGCACCGGCCGGGGCCGGCCCCGCAGGCGCGGGTTTCGGTCCCACCGGTCACACCGCGGCCGCCTTCGGTCCCGGCGCCAGGATGGACGCCCTGCTGGCGCTGCGCCGGGCGGCGCACGCCTGGCCACCGCTCGCGCCGCTGCTGTCGGCAGCCGTGCCCGGCGCCGTGGAACTCGCCGACGAGGACATCGGCGAGCTGCTCGGCGAGGCGTCGCGCGCACTCGCCGCGACCGGCACCCAGGTGCACTGGCCGAAGGAGGCGGCCCGGACGCTCACCGCGCGTGCGGTCGTCGGGCCCCCGGACAGTGACACGGCGGACAGTGACACGGCGGACGACATGCCGTCGTTCCTGTCTGCCGACACCCTGCTCGCCTTCAACTGGCGCTTCGCGGTGGGCGACCAGCAGCTCACCCGCGCCGAACTCGACCGGCTCGCCGAGGCCCGGCGGCCGCTGGTCCGGCTGCGCGACCGCTGGGTGCTCGTCGACCCCGCGCAGGCGCGGCGCGCCCGCGAGAGCCGGGACCGTACGCTCACCCCCGTCGACGCGCTCGGCGCCGCGCTGACCGGGGTGACCGAGATCGACGGACGGCCGGTCGAAGTGGCGGCATCGGGCTGGCTGGCCCGGCTGCGTGACCGGCTCGCCGACCCCGAGTCCACCACCGGCGGCGCAGGCGGCGAACAGCGGCTCCAGCAGCCGGCGGCCCTCACCGCGACCCTGCGCGACTACCAACTCCGCGGCGTCGACTGGCTGCACCGGATGACGTCACTCGGGCTCGGCGCCGTGCTCGCCGACGACATGGGGCTCGGCAAGACCGTCACCCTCATCGCACTCCATCTGCACCGGCAGACAGAACAGGCGGCAGCGGGACCGACGCTGGTCGTCTGCCCCACCTCGCTGATGGCCAACTGGCAGCGCGAGATCGAGCGGTTCGCGCCCGGCACTCCCGTACGCCGCTTCCACGGCGCGTCCCGGGACCTGGGCGCTCCGGCCGACGGCGAGTTCGTGCTCACCACATACGGCACGATGCGTCTCGACGCGCCGAAACTGGCGGAACCGCTCTGGGGCCTGGTCGTGGCGGACGAGGCCCAGCACGTCAAGAACCCGTACTCCGCCACCGCGAGAGCACTGCGCACCATCAGGACCAAGGCCAGAGTGGCACTTTCGGGCACACCGGTGGAGAACAACCTCTCCGAGCTGTGGGCGATCATCGACTGGACGACCCCCGGACTGCTCGGCCCGCTGGGCGCGTTCCGCACCCGCTACGCCAAGGCCGTGGAGGGCGGCGCCGATCCGGCGGCGGCCGAGCGGCTCGCCGCGCTCGTACGCCCGTTCCTGCTGCGCCGGCGCAAGTCGGACCCCGGTATCGCCCCTGAGCTGCCGCCCAAGACGGAGACCGACCGCGCCGTGTCCCTCACCACCGAACAGGCGGGGCTCTACGAGGCGGTGGTACGGGAGAGCCTGACGGCGATCGCCGAGGCCGACGGCATGGCGCGCCGGGGTCTCGTCGTCAAGCTGCTCACCGGGCTCAAGCAGATCTGCAACCACCCGGCGCAGTACCTCAAGGAGGAAAGCCCCCACATCCCCGGCCGGTCGGGCAAGATCGAGCTGCTGGACGAACTCCTCGACACCGTCCTGGCGGAGGGTGCGGGCGTGCTGGTCTTCACCCAGTACGTGCGGATGGGCCGGCTGCTGGAGCGGCATCTGACCGACCGCGGCATCCCCCACCAGTTCCTGCACGGAGGCACCCCCGTAACCGCCCGCGAAACCATGGTGAACCGCTTCCAGGCGGGTGAAGTCCCCGTCTTCCTGCTGTCGTTGAAGGCGGCAGGCACGGGACTCAATCTGACCAGGGCCGAGCACGTCGTGCACTTCGACCGCTGGTGGAACCCCGCCGTCGAGGCGCAGGCCACGGACCGCGCGTACCGCATCGGGCAGGACAAGCCCGTACAGGTGCACCGGATGATCACCGAGGGCACGATCGAGGACCGGATCGCCGACATGCTGGCGCGCAAGCAGCAGCTCGCCGACGCGGTGCTCGGCTCGGGCGAGGCGGCGCTGACCGAACTGACCGACGCCGAACTGGCGGATCTGGTGGAGCTGCGAGGGGATGCCCGATGACCGAGGCACCGTATCCGGACGACACGGCGGGCGCGGGGTACGAGGACGACCGCGCCGAGCGGGTCTTCGCCGCGCTGCCGCCCGCGCACGGCCGCGGGTTCGCCGAGAGCTGGTGGGGCAGGTCCTGGCTGAAGGCCCTGGAGGACACCGCGCTCGACGGCGCGCAGTTGCGGAAGGGACGCGGTCAGGCCCGTGCGGGCGCGGTCGGCGCGGTGTCCGTACGGCCGGGCCGGATCACCGCCGTCGTACGGGACAGCGACGGCACCGGGCATCGCAGCGACGTACTGCTGCACCAACTGAGCGACGCGGAGTGGGACAGGTTCCTGGCCATGGCGGTCGAGCGGTCGGGGCATATCGCGGCGCTGCTCGACCGGGAGATGCCACCGGATCTGGTGGAGGACGCGGCGGCCGCCGGGGTCGAACTGCTGCCCGGCATCGGGGATCTGGAGCCGGAGTGCGGCTGCGAGGCCTGGGACCACTGCCGGCATTCGGCCGCGCTCTGCTACCAGATGGCACGGCTGCTGGACCAGGATCCGTTCGTCCTGCTGCTGATGCGCGGCAGGAGCGAACGCCAGGTCCTGGACGAGTTGCAGAGCCGCAGCTCGGCGCAGGCCGCTCAAGTCCCCGACGACACCGCGCTGGAGGAAGAGCAGCCCGGCGTAACAGCGTTGGCGGCGTTCGCGGCCTGGCACACACTGCCGCCACTGCCCGCTCCCCCACCGCCGCCGCAGGAGCCGGGGCTGCCTCCGGACCTGCACGCCGACAGCGCGCCACCGGCGGAACTCGACACCGACGCCTTGTCGTTCCTCGCGGCGGACGCGGCGGCGCGCGCCCTGCGGATGCTGACCGACGCGCTCGCGCCGGGGCATGAACAGCAGCCGCTGGAAAGTGAGTTGACGGTACGTCAGGACGGCGTACGGCTCGCGGCGACCGAGACCGACGGCCGCATGCTGTCGCGGCTCGCGACGGCGGCCGGCCGCACACCGGCCGATCTCGACCTGGCGGTACGGGCCTGGCGGCTCGGCGGCGCACCCGCGCTCGCCGTGCTCGACGGCACGTGGACTCCCGGCCCCGAGGCGCTGGCGCGGGCCCGTGCGGTCCTCGACTCGGCCTGGGAGGACGGCGAGCGCCCGGCGCTGCGCCCCGCGGAGGCCGGGCGCTGGACCGTGACCGGGACGGGGAACGGGACGGGGAACGGGACCGGGGCCGGGGCGCAGGTGCGCCTCGCCCAGGACGGCCGGTGGTGGCCGTACCGCGAGGAGCGCGGCCGGTGGGCCCCGGCAGGCCCCGCAGAACACGACCCGGCCGCCGCGCTGGCGCTCTTGGCGGACTTCCACGCGCCGCCGCCAAACCGTACGGTGAGCCCGCCACGCGGAACCGGCGGAGGCACACCGTGAGCAGTCACACCGTGAGACAGGAGCGGCACACCGATGAGTGACCCGAGGATCCTGACCGTGCGTCCCGAGAAGGGCGACTACGCCTGGACGTTCGGCGGTGTCGCACCCGTCGCGCGCATCACCCCCGGCACGGTCCTCGACCTGTTCACCGAGGACTGCTTCGCCGGCCGGGTGCGGTCGGTGAACGACCTGGTGTCCGAGGTGTGCGAGTTCCCCTTCCTCAATCCGCAGACGGGCCCCTTCTACGTGGCGGGCGCCGAGCCGGGCGACACGCTGGCCGTGCACTTCGTCTCGATCCGGCCCGCGCGCGACTGGGCCGCTTCCACGACCGTGCCGCTGTTCGGCGCGCTCACCTCGACGCACACGACGGCGACGCTCCAGCCGCCGCTGCCCGAGGTGGTCTGGATGTGGCAGCTCGACCGGGCGCGCGGCACGTGCCTGTTCAGCGCGCGTGACAGCGACATCGAGATCGAGCTGCCGATGGACCCGATGCACGGCACGGTCGGCGTGGCGCCCGCCAATCTGGAGGTGCGCTCGGCGCTGGTCCCCGACGCGCACGGCGGGAACATGGACACCCCCGAGATGCGTGCGGGCGTGACCTGTTACCTCGGGGTCAATGTCGAGGGCGCGATGCTGAGCCTCGGCGACGGCCATGCCCGCCAGGGCGAGGGCGAGACCTGCGGGGTCGCCGTGGAGTGCGCCATGAACTCCGTGGTGGTCGTGGAACTCCTCAAGGGCGTCGCCACGCCGTGGCCGCGCATCGAGTCGGACACGCACATCATGTCGACCGGTTCGGCCCGCCCGCTGGAGGACGCGTTCCGCGTCTCCCAACTCGACCTGATCCAGTGGCTGGTACGCGACTACGGGCTCTCCGAACTGGACGCCTACCAGCTCCTCTCGCAGGCCGGCGAGGCGCCGATCGCCAATGTCTGCGACACCAACTACACCTGTGTGGCGAAGATCCGCAAGGAATGGCTGCCCGCGGGGGAGCCGCATCGCGGTCTGCACCGGCATCTGCGGGAGACGGCGGCGCTGCTCGGCGGCGCGTGAACCCTTGCCCCATTTCGTCCCCTGCGTGACGATGGGCCCAGGTGGCGCATGGCCGGGGAGGTCGAGTTGACCGACACATGGGTGGCGTTGGAGGCGGGCGCCGATCCGGCGCGCCGGCGCGGGGCGCTGGGCAGGGCGTACGAGTCGTTCGCGACGGCGGGCCGCGTCGACGGGCCGGTACGGTCCGTGGTCGCCGATTCCTGGCAGCGCTCGACCCGCGCCCAAGTCAGCCCCGACGGCACGGCGCGGGTGGAGCTGTCCGACGACGAGCTGGCCGCGTACCGCGACGCCCATCCGCTGGCCCGGGTCATGCCGCTGTTCCGCGAGCTGATGGGCGCCTACGCGACGGACGGCGAGCATCTCATCGCCGTGTGCGACGCGTACGGCCGCCTGCTGTGGGTCGAAGGGCACGCGGCGACCCGGCGGCAGGCGGGGCGGATGAACTTCGTACCGGGGGCCCGGTGGGCGGAGACGGCGGCGGGCACGAACGCGCCCGGTACGGCGATCGCCGTCGACCGGCCCGTACAGGTCTTCGCCTCCGAGCACTTCCTGCGGCCGGTGCACCGCTGGACCTGCGCAGCGGCGCCCGTACACGATCCGCACACCGGGCGGCTGCTGGGCGCCGTCGACATCACCGGCGGCGACCGGCTGGCCCATCCGCACAGTCTGGCGTTCGTCGGGGCGGTGGCGCGGGCGGCCGAGTCCCAGCTCGCCCTGCTCGCGCCGGCCCCCGCGACCGGGTGCGTCCAGTTGTCGGCGCTCGGCAGGGACGAGGCGCTGCTGATGGCCTCGGGCGTCAAGCTGCGGCTGAGTCGCCGGCACAGCGAGATCCTGACGCTGCTCGCGCGCAGGCCCGACGGTGTCGCGGGGGACGAACTGCTGGTGGAGCTGTACGAGGACGAGTCGGTCACGCCGGTCACGCTGCGGGCCGAGCTGTCCCGGCTGCGCGGTCTGCTCGGCCCCGGGCTGCTGCGCTCACGCCCGTACCGGCTGACGGCGCCCGTCGAAAGCGACTTCGCCGCCGTGGCCCGGCTGCTGGCCTCCGGCGCCGTGACGGCGGCGATGAGCGCGTACGCGGGTCCGCTGCTGCCCGGCTCGCAGGCGCCGACGGTGGTACGGCTGCGCCGCCGGCTCGCCGACCAGCTCCGGGCCGCGCTGATCGCGCGCGGGGATCCCGGGCTGCTGGCGGACTGGGCGTACAGCCCCTGGGGCGAGGAGGACCTGCCGGTGTGGCAGGCCCTCGCCGCCGCGCTCCCCGTACGGCAGCGGCCGTCGGCGCTGGCGCGGGTACGGGAGCTGGACGGACTGCAAGGCGCCTGACGTACGGAGGCGGGGCCCGGCCGCAGGGCCGGGCCGTACGGCCAACCGGCGCGGGCCGCCCGCACGGACCGGCCGCAGGGCCTGCGCGTACGGCCAATAGCCACGGACCGGACGCACGGCCCGAACGTACGGCCCGAACGTACGACCGTACCTGACGGACCGTCACGCGCCCGGCGCGTCACACACCGCGGTGGCGGCCCCGGCTGTCTAGTGTCGGCTGACGGAGCGTGTGGTCTGCGCCCCAGCAGGTGTGCCGGACTCCCCTTTCGGGTAGTCGACCCGACCCGACCGGAGGAGCCCCCATGCCCGAGCTGTTCATCGGCGGCAAGTGGACATCGGCCGTCGACGGGCACGTACGCGACATCCGCTGCCCGGCCGACGGCACTTTGGTGGCGACGGTGGACGAGGCGGGTCCGAAGGACGCGGCGGCCGCGATCGGCGCCGCCCGCAGCGCCTTCGACCGCGGACCGTGGCCGTCCACGCCTGCCGCCGAGCGCGGCAGACTGCTGCTGCGCGTCGCCGACCTGCTGGAGCGCGACAAGAACATCCTCGCTCGGGCCGAGTCCCTGGACACAGGGAAGCGGCTCGTCGAGAGCGAGTACGACATGGACGACATCGCCAACTGCTTCCGCTACTTCGGCAATCTGGTGGCGGCCGGCGGCACCGACCGGATCATCGACACCGGCAACCCCGCGATCGACAGCAGAGTCGTGCACGAGCCGGTCGGGGTGTGCGCGCTGATCACCCCGTGGAACTACCCGCTGCTGCAGACCTCGTGGAAGGTCGCCCCCGCGATCGGCGCGGGCAACACCTTCGTACTGAAGCCGAGCGAGCTGACACCGCACACCGCGATCCTGCTGATGCGGCTGCTGACCGAGGCGGGCCTGCCGGACGGCGTGGCCAACCTCGTGCTGGGCGCGGGGCCCACGGCGGGCGCGCCGCTCAGTGAGGACCCGCGGGTCGACATGGTGTCGTTCACCGGCGGTCTGGTCACCGGACGGCGGATCATGGCGGCCGCCGCGCCGACGGTGAAGAAGGTGGCGCTGGAGCTGGGCGGCAAGAACCCCAACATCGTCTTCGCCGACGCGGACTACGAGACGGCCGTCGACTACGCGCTGACGGCCGTGTTCCTGCACTCGGGCCAGGTCTGCTCGGCTGGGGCCCGGCTGCTGGTCCAGGACGAGTTGCACGACTCGTTCGTCGAGGACGTGGTGACCCGCGCCCGCGCGATCCCGATGGGCGGCCCCTTCGACGAGCATGCCCGCACAGGACCGCTCATCTCGGCGGCGCACCGCGACAAGATCGAGGCGTATGTGGCGGCCGGGCTCGCCGAGGGGGCCGTGCTGCGCTGCGGCGGCGCCCGGCCCGACGACCCGGCGCTGGCGGACGGTTTCTACTACCTGCCGACCGTGCTCGACGAGTGCACGCCCGGGATGTCCGTCGTACGGGACGAGTCGTTCGGGCCCGTCCTGACGGTGGAGCGGTTCAGGACCGAGGAAGAGGCCGTCGCGCTCGCCAACGACACGGTGTACGGGCTGTCGGGGGCCGTCTGGTCGCAGGACGTCGGCCGGGCGCACCGGGTGGCGGCGCGGCTGCGGGCCGGCACGGTGTGGATCAACGACTTCCAGCCGTACGTGCCGCAGGCGGAGTGGGGCGGGATGAAGCAGTCCGGGTTCGGCCGCGAGCTGGGTCCTGCGGGGCTGGCCGAGTACCAGGAGGCCAAACACGTGTGGCGCAATCTTGAGCCGAGGCCGCTGGGGTGGTTCGAATGAGCATGAAGAACCCCTCCCAGAGCCCCTCTTCCGGCGAATCCGGTGCCACGGGCCCGGCGCAGGCCGCGGGTCCTTCCGACGACGATTCGGTGGCGGACTTCGGCTACAAGCCCCAACTGAAGCGCACGCTGGGCAACTTCCACACGTTCGCCGCGGGGATCAGCTACATCTCGATCCTGACCGGGACGTTCCAGCTCTTCTACTTCGGTGTGAGTTTCGGCGGGCCCGCCTACTGGTGGTCGTGGCCGATGGTCTTCATCGGGCAGCTCATGGTGGCGCTCTGCTTCTGCGAACTGGCGGCGCGCTTCCCCGTCGCCGGGTCGATCTACAACTGGTCGAAGAAGCTCGGCGGGCCGCACATCGGCTGGCTGGGCGGCTGGATGATGGTCACGGCGACGATAGTGTCACTGGCCGCCGTGGCGCTCGCGTACCAGGTCACACTGCCGCAGATCTCCTCCGCCTTCCAGTTCGTCGGGGACGGTACGGGGAAGTCCGACGCGGCGAAGAACGCCGTGCTCCTCGGCAGCGTCCTGATCATCTTCACCACGCTCGTGAACGCGTTCGGCGTCAAACTCATGGCCCGGATCAACTCGGCGGGCGTGATGATCGAGCTGATCGCGGCCGTCGTGCTGATCGGGCTGCTGGCCGCGCACATCACCCGCGGCCCGAGCGCCATCACCGAGACCCACGGCTTCGGCAGCGGTCAACCACTGGGCTACTTCGGCGCGTTCCTGACCGCCTCGCTCGCCTCGGCGTATGTGATGTACGGGTTCGACACGGCGTCCTCGCTCGGCGAGGAGTCGATAAACCCGAGCCGCAACGCGCCGCGGGCGATCCTGCGCGCGCTGTGTGCGTCGTTCCTGATCGGCGGGCTGATCCTGCTGTTCGCGCTGCTCGCCGTGCCGGACCTGACGTCGAAGAAGCTGTCCGTCGACGGGCTGCAGTTCGTGGTGCTCTCCACACTGGGGCACACCATCGGCCAGATCGTGCTGTGGTGTGTCGTCATCGCCATCACCGTCTGCGAACTGGCCGTGCACACCGCGGGGATCCGGCTCGCCTTCGCGATGGCCCGGGACAACTGCCTGCCGTTCTCGTCGCTGGTGGCGCGGGTGAGCCCGCGGTTCCAGACCCCGGTGTTCCCCGCCGTGGTCATCGGGCTCGTCGCGATCGGGATCCTCGTACTCAACATCGACCAGCCGCAGATCTTCTCGGTGGTCACCAGTATCGCGATCATCATGATCTACCTGGCCTATCTGCTGGTCACGGCGCCGATGCTGTGGCAGCGGCTGCGCGGCCGGTGGCAGCCGGCCGAAGGCCACTTCTCCCTCGGCAGGTTCGGCCTGCCCATCAACATCCTGGCGGTGCTGTGGGGCACCGCCATGTCGATCAACCTCGCCTGGCCGCGCCGCGACGTGTACAACGCGGCGGCGCCCTTCCACTGGTATCTGCAGTGGGGCGCGTTCCTGTACATCGGGATCATCGCGGGGGCCGGCTTCGCCTACTACTGGTTCGTGAAGCGGGGCCGTATCGCCGTCATCGACTCGGCGAGGGCGGTACCCGCCGAGCCGACCCCGCCTTCGGCCCCCTGAACCCGGGCCTCCGAACCCCGGCCTCCGAACCCCGGCCCCTGAATCCCTCGCCTCTGAACTGGAGCAGTCATGCCCGCCGGAACACCTGTGCACGAATTCGACTACGTCGTCGTCGGCGGCGGTACGGCCGGAGCCGTCGTCGCCGCCCGGCTGACGGAGGACCCGGCCGTCACCGTCTGCGTGGTGGAGGCGGGCCCCTCGGACGTCGGCGACGACAGCGTCCTGCAACTGGACCGGTGGATGGCCCTGTTGGAGTCGGGCTACGACTGGGACTACCCGGTGGAGCCGCAGGAGAACGGCAACAGCTTTATGCGCCACGCGCGCGCCAAGGTCCTCGGCGGCTGCTCCTCGCACAACTCCTGCATCGCCTTCTGGGCGCCGGCCGAGGATCTCGACGAGTGGGGCGCGCTGGGCTGCACGGGCTGGAGCGCCGCCGACTGCTTCCCGCTGTACCAGCGGCTGGAGACCAACGACGCGCCCGGTGACCACCACGGCCGTTCCGGTCCCGTCGTGATCCGTACGGTGCCGCCCCACGACCCGTGCGGGGTCGCCCTGTTGGAGGCCTGTGCGGCGGCCGGCATTCCCACCACCCCGTTCAACACGGGGACGACCGTGGTGCGCGGCGCGCACCAGTTCCAGATCAACGCCCGCGAGGACGGCACCCGGTCGTCCGCCTCGGTGTCGTATCTGCACCCGCTCATCGGCCGCCGGCCCAATCTGGAGATCAGGACCGAACTCCAGGCGAAGCGGCTGCTGTTCGACGGCAACCGCTGTACGGGTGTGGAGTATCTGGAGCCCGACACCATCCACAGCGGTTCGGTCGCGGCGCGCCGCGAGGTGATCGTCGCCTGCGGCGCCATCGACTCGCCGAAGCTGCTGATGCTGTCGGGCATCGGCCCGGCCGCCCATCTGCGGGAGACCGGCGTTGATGTACGGGTCGACTCCCCCGGCGTCGGCTCGCATCTGCAGGACCACCCGGAGGGTGTGATCATGTGGGAGGCGAAGCAGCCCATGGTCAGCTCGTCCACCCAGTGGTGGGAGATCGGGATCTTCGCCGACACCGAATCGGGCCTGGACCGGCCCGACTTGATGTTCCACTACGGCTCGGTGCCGTTCGACATGAACACCTACCGGCGCGGCTATCCGACGACGGACAACGCGTTCTGCCTCACCCCGAACGTGACCAGGGCCCGCTCCATGGGCACCGTGCGGCTGCGCACCCGCGACTTCCGGGACAAGCCGAAGGTCGACCCGCGCTACTTCACCGACGAGCACGACCGCCGCGTGATGACGTACGGGCTGCGCCTGGCCCGGGAGATCGCCGCGCAGGCCCCGATGGCGGAGTGGACGGGCACCGAGCTGGCTCCGGGGCCGGCCGCGCAGTCCGACGAGGAGCTGTTCGCGTACATCCGGGAGACGCACAACACCGTCTACCACCCGGCGGGTACGGTGCGGATGGGCGCGGCGGACGACGTGCTGTCGCCGCTCGACCCGCAGTTGCGGGTCAAGGGTGTTAGCGGGCTGCGGGTGGCGGACGCGTCCGTGATGCCGTTCCTGCCCGCCGTCAATCCGTGCATCACGACGATGATGATCGGCGAGAAGTGCGCCGACATGATCAAGGCGGGCTGACCATCCGGCTGACCACCGCCACCGGGCACGCAACCCCGTTGCAACGTAGGGCCCTTTAGCCTCGGTTCCGGCGCCGTCCAACGGCGGGCGGCGCGGAATCGGGAGGCCACAGAGATGACCCGTTACGCTGCGCCCGGCACCGAGGGCGCGATCGTCTCGTACGAGTCCCGCTACGACCACTGGATCGGCGGCGAGTTCGTCCCGCCGGCCCGCGGCCAGTACTTCGAGAACCCGAGCCCGGTCAACGGCCGCCCCTTCACCGAGATTGCGCGCGGCACCGCCGACGACGTCGAGCGCGCCCTGGACGCGGCGCACGGCGCCGCACCCGCCTGGGCGAAGACGTCGGCCGAGGCGCGTGCCAACATCCTCAACAAGATCGCGGACCGGATGGAGGCGCATCTGGAGGAGCTGGCGGTCGCCGAGAGCTGGGAGAACGGCAAGCCGGTACGGGAGACCCTCGCCGCCGACATCCCGCTGGCCATCGACCACTTCCGCTACTTCGCCGGCGCGCTCAGGGCCCAGGAGGGCTCGCTGAGCGAGCTGGACGACGACACCGTCGCGTACCACTTCCACGAGCCGCTGGGCGTGGTGGCGCAGATCATCCCGTGGAACTTCCCCATCCTGATGGCGACATGGAAGCTGGCCCCGGCGCTGGCCGCGGGGAACGCCGTCGTGATCAAGCCGGCCGAGCAGACCCCGGCCTCGATCCACTTCTGGATGAGCCTGATCGCCGACCTGCTGCCGCCCGGTGTGGTCAACATCGTCAACGGCTTCGGCGTGGAGGCGGGCAAACCGCTGGCGTCCAGCCCGCGCGTCGCCAAGGTCGCCTTCACCGGCGAGACCACCACGGGGCGGCTGATCATGCAGTACGCCTCGGAGAACATCAAGCCGGTCACCCTGGAACTGGGCGGCAAGAGCCCGAACTTGTTCTTCGACGACGTATGGGCGGCGGACGACGACTTCCGCGACAAGGCGCTTGAGGGCTTCACCATGTTCGCCCTCAACCAGGGCGAAGTGTGTACGTGCCCGTCGCGGGCGCTCATCCAGCGCGGCCACTACAGCGAGTTCCTGGAGGCGGGCATCGCCCGCACCGAGGCGATCGTGCCGGGCCACCCGCTGGACACGGACACGATGATCGGCGCCCAGGCGTCCAACGACCAACTGGAGAAGATCCTTTCGTATCTGGACATCGGCCAGCAGGAAGGCGCCAAGGTCCTGACGGGCGGTCACCGCATCGACTACGACGGCGAACTCGCGGGCGGCTACTACGTCCAGCCCACGATCTTCGAGGGCGACAACCGCATGCGGATCTTCCAGGAGGAGATCTTCGGCCCGGTTCTCGCCGTCGCGTCCTTCAGCGACTTCGACGACGCGATCAAGACGGCGAACGACACCCTGTACGGCCTGGGCGCCGGCGTCTGGACCCGCGACATGAACACCGCGTACCGCGCGGGCCGCGCGATCCAGGCGGGCCGGGTCTGGACGAACTGCTACCACGCGTACCCGGCACACGCGGCGTTCGGAGGCTACAAGCAGTCGGGCATCGGCCGCGAGAACCACAAGATGATGCTGGAGCACTACCAGCAGACGAAGAACTTGCTCGTGTCGTACTCGCCGAAGAAGCTGGGCTTCTTCTAGACACCGAAAAAGGGCGCCTGGCCAGGGCATCTGCCCGGCAGGCGCCCTCCTCGGCGCACGTCTCAGCACCCGAGGCTCCCCGTACACAGCCCGCGGCCTAACGAATGCCGGGGTAATCGTTGCATAGGCATCTGCGAGAGTGCGGCGCGTATTCCTTCGGTCCCGCCGTTGCTCGACGGAGGCTGGCAGACCTGGCTGAGCGTCGAACGGCTCGCCGTCGCGAGCCGCGTTCATCACCCGCCCGGTGAGGAATCAAAGCGAGCGGTGGGGAACAACGGCAGCCCCGGCACATCGGCGCAGGGGCTGACGCTGTTCCAGGGGCATCAAGCGCCCGGATTCAGGAGGAAAGGCTCCATTTCTGGTTGTTTACTCCGTTGCAGTCCCAGATTTCGAGTTGGGTTCCGTCGGTGGTGGTGGCGTTGGGTACGTCGAGGCAGCGAGCTGTTGCAGCTCCAGATCTGGATCTTGCTGCCGCTCGTCAGGGTCGGCAGGTTGTCGCCGTTGTTGTGCGCCGCGTAGTCGTACTCCCAGCTCGACGAGCCCGCGTCGGTGACCGGGGTGTAGAAGTTGAAGCCGTTCGGTACCCCCGTCAGCGGGAGGTTGTTGCCTCGGGAGAAGGATCCTGAGGAGTTGGTGCCGCGCCGGGTGTCCACGTGCTGGGCGTAGCTGGACGAGGTGTTGGGCGTCGCCGCGCCCAGGGTGATGTCATCGACCCAGCCTTTGAACTGGGTGGAGTCGGCCATGCCCTGGGTGTCGTCGTAGCCGAGCAGGACACGGTCGATGGTCTTGCCCGCGGCCACCGAGCCGATGGCCGACGCGACGCGGTTCCACTGGTCGGCGTAGAGGATCTTGCCGGTGCCCTGTGCCTTCGGACTCAGGTTGACGCCGTTCTGGTCCAGCGGCGCCCCGGACAGCTCACTGAGGTAGGTGCCGTCCGTGAAGTGCAGGTCCACCGAGGCGTAGGTGCTCGGGTAGGTGAGGTCGCCGCGGCTCAGCTCGGGGAAGATCTCGTAGGACATCTGGGTGTTCTGGCTGACCGGGATGTTCACGTTGTAGAGCTTGTTCCACGCCCACACCCCGCCGTTCTGGGTGTGGCTGCCGGAGTACCGCAGCGCCTTGGTCCCGGTGAAGCCGACGTTGGGTTTGATGTCGGGGCCCGCCGCGGGGCCGGAGCCGACCGTGGTGGTCATGCCGGCGGATATCCCGGAGGTGCGCGGACTGCCCGATGCGTTGGTCTCCACCGTGCTGTTCCAGGTGGGCTGCGGCTGGCCGGACTCGAAGGAGGTGGTGAAGGCGGGGGCCTCGGCGGCCGACGCGGCGGGCGCGGCAGAGGCCGCGGGCGCGAGCGTGAGCGCGTACGTCGGCACGGTCAGGGCGCATGCGACCGCCACGGTCAGCAGCGAGCGGGCCACAGTGTTGTTCGGT
The DNA here is from genome assembly GCF_055584925.1 of Streptomyces sp. NPDC087906. NCBI lineage: Bacteria > Bacillati > Actinomycetota > Actinomycetes > Kitasatosporales > Streptomycetaceae > Streptomyces > Streptomyces sp. NPDC087906. The sequence goes on along the minus strand of NZ_JBVJLC010000006.1, from coordinate 42,908 downwards.
CTGCCGATTCTCACAAGGAACGCCTTTCTTGACGCCGCCGTCGAGAGGAAACGTGTGAGGTGCGTTGCGGGCTGGGCGGCTGCGAGGTCACGGTGTCGCCCAGCGCTGGTTGGCGCCGCCGTTGCACGTCCAGATCTCCAGCCGGGTGCCGCTGGCGGTGTTACCGCCCGGGACGTCAAGGCACTTCCCGGACGCCGGGTTGACCAGGGTGCCGTTGGTGACCTTCCACTGCTGGTTGGAGCCGCCGTTGCATGCCCACTCCTGGACGAGCGCTCCGTCCGCGGTGCTCGCGCCGTTGATGTCGAGGCAGTTGCCGTTGGCGCGCACTGTGCCGTCCGCCTGGCGCGTCCAGCTCTGTGCCGTGGTGTTGTTGCAGTCCCACAGTTGGACGGGCGTGCCGTTCGCCGTGGCGTTGGCGTTGAGGTCGAGGCACTTGTCGCTGTTCGCGGCCGACAGGATGGTGCCGGTGCTGGGCAGCGGTTGCCCTCCGGAGAGGGTGATGTCCACGGTGTGCGCGCCGGTCAGCGCGGCGGAGACGGCATGCGTTGAGGAAGCTGTGCCGTCGATCTTGAAGGAACTGATGACGTTGCCGGACCCGTGGAGCGCGATGTTCAGCGTCGCGCCCCGGTACGGGACGCCGTTCAGCGTGACGTCGCCCCACCCGGCGGGCAGCGTCGGCTGGAAGTCGATGCCGGTGGTGCTGAACTTCATGCCGAACAGATCGTTGTCGATCATCCGCAGGTACGCCGTCGCCGACCAGGTCTGGTCGGGAGCGGCGGTCCAGTGGCCGCCGGTCTGCCAGCCGCCGTCCACTGCTCCGGTCTGCGCGTTGTAGATCTCGGCGAACTGCCCGCTGGAGTTGGCGAGTCCGGCCAGGGCCTGGACCTCGTTCGCGAACCGCGCCTGGTTGCCGGTCTGCGCGGCGGCATCGGCCCAGTACCCTTGCACCATCGGCCAGACGACCACGTTGTGCCGGCCGGGCCTGGCGTCGCTGTAGCGGGCGTAGTTCGGGTAGGTGTCCACGATGCCGTACGGCTGCACGTGCGCGTTGCGCATGATCGACTGAGCCTGGCCGGAGTCGGCGATACCGAAGAGCACGGCGAAGGACAGGCCGGTTCCTTCCTCGGTCTGATCCATCTGGCCGGACATGCCGTCGTCGCCGTGGACGAAGTAGCCGTACAGTCCCTTGCCGGGGATCCAGAAGTTCTGGTTGATCTTCGTCTTCAGCGTGTCGGCCGACGCGCCGAGGGCGCTCACCTCGCCGGCGGGCCTGCCCAGGGCCGTGGCCATCTGGGCGGTACTGCGGTAGGCCGCGTAGTACACCGCGTTCGTGCTGAGCGTCATCATCGTCGCGGTCGCCGCGTAGTCGCCGACGTAACCACCGTGGCTTTCCGTGCTGTCGGCCGGAGGCGCCGGATAGCCCGCGATGCCGTCATTGAAGAAGGACGGCCCCTGGAACAGCCCGCGACTGCTGTTGAAGTTCTGACTCCTGCGGAGATTCAGGGTGTTGGTGGCCACCTGATAGGCATGGGTGAGGAAGGTCCGGTCACCGGTGACCAGGTAGTGGTTCCAGGCACCCGTCATCCACACGACCTGGTCCCACTGCTCGTTGTCCTGCTGGACGATCAGTTGTCCGTCGGACTGCTTGACCACCGCCGACCAGAGGGTGTTCGCTGCCTGCTTCGGCTCCAGCAGGCTCGCCGCGTTCCAACTGTTCACCGCCGCGTCCCGGGTCCACGGCTGGTCGTAGCCGCCGCCCGCCCGGATGAACGTCTGCGGATCACCGCTCATCAGTCCGGAGGAGTTGTACACCGCCGGGTCGTAGCTGACGGTGTTGGTGTCGAGCAGATTGGACAGCGCCTTGGCATAGGGGGCTCCGAGCTTTGCCTGCGTCGCGGAATCGGCGAAGGTCAGCGTCGGCCGCGGAGCGACGGCGCTCGCGGCGGCGGCCGGACCCGCCGCCACCCCCGTACCGGTGACCGTGGACGCGGCCAGGACCAACGCGCCCAGTCCGAAGCGCAGTTGGGACCGCCGGCGCGGATGCGGGCGTGGCCCGCGGACAGGTCTCGACATCGTGCACCTCTCACAGTGATGGGTCATGGCCCCGGAGCGGGGATCCGCGCCGGGACTGTGCGGTGGTGGGGCTGGCGGGTGCGGGCTGCGCGGATGACGGTCCGGGCGGGCGCCGCGGTGCTCGTCCGCCCGGACCGGCTGAGCCGTGGGTCAGGTGGGCAGGTTCCATTTCTGGTTGGTTCCGCCGTTGCAGTCCCAGATGTCGAGTTGAGTGCCGTTGGTGGTGGTGAAGCCGGGCACGTCGAGGCAGCGTCCGCTCGCGGGATTGACGAGCGTTCCGTTGCGGACCGTCCATTGCTGGTTGGCGGCGCCGTTGCAGGTCCACAGATTCACGAGGCTGCCGTTGGCGGTACCGCCGGCGACCACGTCCAGGCAAAGGCCGCCGCTGCGTACCGCGCCGTTGGCCACCGTCCATTGCTGGGCCGAGGAGCCGTTGCAGTCCCAGAGGTCCACGACAGCGCCGGGGGTGGCCGATGCCTGGTAGTCGTCAAGGCACTTGGCGCCGTTGAGGCCCGAGCTGACCGCGCCGGTCCCGGTGCCGCCACCGGACCCCGGGGTTATGGAGAGGTTGTCGAACTGGTCGGTGCGGTAGCCCTGGATGCCGAGGCCGGCCTGTCCGGTCTGGAACGACGAGTCGTTCACCGAACCGAACTGCTTCCCGTCGAGTTTGGCGCTGATCTCCGCGCCCTGGAATGTGAACGACAGGTTGTGCCACTGGCCGGTACCCAGCGCTGTGGTCGTACCCGTGGCCAGCGTGTGGTTGCTGCCGTCGGTGTACATCTTCTCGATCCACCACTGTCCGGTGTCCCGGATGCGCAGATAGTAGGCGTTCATGTGGGACTGCGGACGCTGCTGGGTGTTGGCCCGGCCCAGCAGCTCGGTCGTCCCCGCGCTTCGCAGGTAGACGTCGGAACTGACGGTGTAGTTGGACCAGGTGGGATCGCCGATCAGCGAGTACGAGTCGGAATCGTCCTGCCACTCGATGGGCTTGACCGGAGCCATCTGCTGCACGCACTTGCCGGAGCGGCCGGTGCAGGGCTGGACCTCGAAGGAGCCCTGCATGTCGGAGAGGTATTTCGCCTCCCCACCCGTGACAACGTTGTCGAAGTTGTCGGAGTAAGGCAGTGCGAGCGCGTGGGCGGCAGGCGACGTGGCGGTGCCCTTGCCCTGGCCGGCGATGGTGCTGACGGTGTAGACGTAGCCGGGCTGCATCGTCAGCGAGTACGAGCCGTTGCTCGGTGTGATGTCCTGGGTGTGGATGAAGGACGAGCTGTTGCTCGGCGAGTTGACGTTGGTCGCCCACACGTGGACCGCGCCGGTGGACAGCCCGCCCTTGACCGAGAAGTTCACGGTCTGCGTCGAGGTCGACGTCGTGGTCTCCAGAACGGTGGAGTAGTCCGAGTTGTTGGCCGACTTCAGGGTGACGTAGGTGCCGTTGGACTCCGATCCTCCGAGGTAGCCCGAAGCGGAGTCGATGAACTTCCAGCCGGGCTGGGTGAACTGGGTGACCTGGGCAGTCGCCCAGGTGCTGGCACCGATCTGGTAATTGCCCGACCACGGCGAGGCGGCCGTCGCCAGACCGACGGTGTTGTAGGGCAGGTTGGGGTAGATCGCGGCGATCAGTGGCCAGTTGAAGTAGCTGGTCATCCTGGCATCGATGTAGCCGCGGGTGATGGCCCGGATCAGCGCGGGGGCGCCGGTGTTCATGTCCTGCGAGCCGTTCTCGCTGTCCCACAGCGGCTTGCCGTTGTTCTTCGCCGCCGTGGTACTGGAGCAGGTGTGGGCGTTGCCCCCGTCCCCGCCCTCGCACGAGTAGTGCGCGCCGATGATGGACACGGCGTTGTTGAAGGCGCTGTTGTTCGCCATGTCGTCGGCCACGTTCCAGCCGCTGTCATCCGCGACCAGTTGGACGCCGCCGTAACCATGCGAGTCGAGCGCGGAGCGGAGCTGAACGAACCAGTTGGCGTCGTGCCCGCGCTCGTTCCAGCCGCCGAGATACTTGATGTTCAGGTTGTGGGTCTTGGCGCAGTCCAGCCAGGAGATCAGGTAGTTGATGGTGTCGGTCGACCAGAAGCCGCCGTTGATCCAGCCGGGCGCGGCCCACGCCAGGCCGTACAGACCGATGTTGGGGTTGCGCGCCTTGGCCTGCTCAGCCAGCCAGAACTCGTATCCGGCATTGCAGTTGATCGTGCCCCTGCTGTGCTCGATCGACGGCTCGGAGCCGTCGGTGGAGTTGGCGTCGCCACCGATCTCCAGCTTGAGCAACTGGAGGTTGGCGCCGTAGCCGGGCTTGAACATGTAGTCCAGGATCTGGGACTGCTGGTCGGCCGGATAGTCGGTCAGCAGTCGCGAATTACCGCCGCCCCCGCTGATCGCACCGATTCCGTCGAACGTCCGGCCGCTCTGGGCACCGTCCACGCTGATCGAGGTCGTAGCGGCCTGGGCCGGAACGGCACTCACCGCCAGGGCGGCAGCGAGGAGCGTCAGCACCCATAGAGGCGCAAGTCTTAACAATCTCCGCATAACTGACATCCTTTCACTCGGAGAATCGCGCACAGTGTGGAGTCGTGTTTGTTTCCGAGTCAATGCTCCCGACAAGGAAACAGAAACGACCATGGCGGTCGGCGAGTAGTGCGGTCGGTGACCGGCAGTCCCCCCAGCCTTCGGCGGCTCCGATCGCGCCCGCCGTCGGCGCGGACCCTGGCACCGTTCGCGCGGCAACAGGTCGTGACAACGTTGTCAGAACGCCACGGGCAAGAGGCTTCCATAGGGCTTTCATGGGGACTCCCGGGAGACCGGTCACAGGCGGCGAGACGCACTGACGACAGAGGAGAGCGCTCTCCGAAGCTAGCCACCCGCCATGACCGCGTCAATGGGCTGGACACGTCGGGATGAATTGGGGCCTGCGCTCTCGCCGAGTCCCTGGCGACCCCCGCCGGCAGCCCGCACCGCGCCTGACGGAAACCCGGCGGTGCCCGTCGTCAGCGCCCCCGCGCACGCCGGTCGAGCAGTGGTAACAAGCCGGGCAGGCCGGTAGCCGATGAGATCCGCCCGGACCTCGTACGCCGATGATCGTCGGACCCTCGTTGCGTAACTGCCCTCGAACCGGAGGCTGTTGATTCTTTTGCGATTTCGGTCGGTTGCGTTGACAACCCTCGCCGGCCTGCCCTTTGCTTCTCGGGATTTACCCCCACCGGTCCGGTGACAGCCACGGCTGTCCGTTCCTGGAGCCGCAACGATGAAACGATGGCGCCTTCCACTTGCTCTCTCACTGATGCTGCTGGGGTTCGCCGCCCCGACCGCCGCTCACGCCGGCACGCCTGCCACTGCCTCGATCAGCGGGGCCGCCGCCGCGGTGTCCGATCCGGCGTCTCTGGTCAACCCGCTGCTCGGCACATCCAACGCGGGAAACACCTTTCCTGGTGCCGACACTCCGTTCGGCATGGTCTCGTGGAGCCCCGACACGTCCTCCCGTCCGCCCGGCGGTAACTACGCGTACTCTGACAACGTTGTCACCGGCTTCAGTCTCAACCATCTGTCCGGGCCGGGCTGTGGCGCCATGGGCGACATCCCCGTGCTGCCGACCACCGGGACCGTGGACGGCGCCGCCACCCAGACGTTCTCGCACAGCAGCGAGTCGGCCGACGCGGGGGCGTATTCGGTCACACTGGGCAACGGCGTGAAGACGGAACTCACCACCACGGCCCGCTCCGGAATGGCGCGCTTCACGTTCCCTTCGACCACACAGGCTAATCTGCTGTTCAAACTGAACGCGGACAAGGCCACCAATCTGCACTTCACGAAGGTGAGCAGCACCGAGGTCAGCGGTTCGGTGGACGCCGGGCTGTTCTGCGCTTCGGCCCCGTCGTACACCGCGTATTTCGACATGGTCTTCGACCAGCCCATGACCGGCAACGGCACCTTCACCGGCGGGAATTCGGTCACCTTCAACACCACCGGCAACAGGGTGGTGCAGGCCAAGGTCGGCCTGTCCTACGTCTCGATCGCCGGCGCCACCGCCAACCGAGCGGCGGAGAACGCCGGTTGGGACTTCAACGGAACCCGGACCGCCGCGCACAACGCGTGGAACAGCGTCCTGAGCAAGATCGCGATCAGCGGCGGCACGTCGGACCAGCAGAAGGTGTTCTACACCTCGCTGTACCACTCGCTGCTGCACCCCAACCTGCTCAGCGACAGCGACGGGAAGTACTGGGGCTTCGACCGTCAGGTGCACACGGTGTCGGGCCGGCAGAAGGCCCAGTACGGCACCTATTCCGGCTGGGACATCTACCGCACCCAGGCGCAGTTGGAGGCACTGGTCGCGCCACAGCAGGCGAGCGACAGCGCCCAGTCGCTGGTCAACGACTACGCGCAAGCCGGTTTCTTCCCCAAGTGGTCGCTGAACTCGGCCGAGACCCAGGTCATGAACGGCGATCCGGGTCCGGCGATCGTGGCGGACTACTACGCCTTCGGGGCACGGAACTTCGACACCACCGCCGCCAAGAACGCCATGGTGAAACAGGGCACCACCACCAATCCGATCCGGATGGGCCTGGACCTGCAGACCAAGTACGGATATCTGCCCTCGGACGGCAGTTATCCGAAGGACTTCTACGGCTCGGTGGCGACCCTGCTCGAATACAGCGCACAGGACTTCGCCACTTCCGCCTTCGCCGGGGCACTCGGCGACACCACCACACAGAGTCAGTTCGCCAACCGCGCCCAGGACTGGCGCAACGTCTTCAACACCTCCAGCGGATTCATGCAGCCCAAGCAGACGAACGGCTCCTGGAAGTCGGGATTCAACCCCACCAGCAGCGATCAGTTCGTCGAGGGCACGTCCTGGCAGTACACCGGGGCGGTGCCGCACAACATCCGCGGCCTGGCCGACGCCATGGGTGGCAACGCCAAGATGGCCACCTATCTGGACAGCGTGCTGTCGGACCTCGGCGGCTCGGGCGGCTCGCACGCCGACCTCGGGAACGAACCCTCGATCGAACTGCCCTGGGAGTACGACTACATCGGGCAGCCGTGGAAGACCCAGCAGATCGTCCGCAAGGTCCAGGACCAGCTATGGCCGAACGACCCGGCCAACTGGAAGGTCGGCAACGACGACCTGGGCACCATGAGCGCCTGGTACGTCTGGTCGGCCATGGGCTTCTACCCCGAGACACCCGGTACCTCCGACCTGGCTCTGGGCAGTCCGCTGTTCACCAACGTCACCGTCACCCTCGGCAACGGCAAGACGATTACCGTCAACGCCCCGCAGGCCGCCGACAACGCGCCCTACGTCCAGAGCGCCACACTCAACGGTGCCGACTGGAATAACGCCTACCTGCCGGCGTCGTTCGCGACCGGCGGCGGCACCCTCAAGCTCACTCTCGGCACCACCGCCAACACCAATTGGGCCACTGCGGCGTCCTCCGCACCCCCCTCGTACAACGGCGACGGGGGCGCCAAGCCCCCCGGGCCGCCGGCAGCCCATGCCGGTCCGGTGACGTCGGCGAACGGCGGCAAGTGCCTGGATGACAACGCCGCTTCGACGACGAACGGCAGCAAGATCCAGATCTGGAGCTGCAACAGCTCCGCCGCCCAGCAGGTCACCGTGGCAGGCGACGGCACCCTGCAGATCCTGGGCAAGTGCGTCGAGGTCACCGGCAACGGCGGATCCGCCAACGGCACCCTCGTCGAACTCTGGGACTGCAACGGCGGCAACAACCAGAAATGGACCTACACCACCTCCACCGGCGCCCTGCGCAACCCCCAGTCCGGCCGCTGCCTCGACGTACCCAACGCCACCACCACCGACGGAACCCAACTCGAAATCTGGGACTGCAACGGAGCAAACAACCAGAAATGGACGGTACCGAGCGCATGAAACACAGGCATGAACACAGACCGTTGCTACGGCGGCTGGTGGCCGCCGTCGCGACCACAGCCCTCGGGCTAGGACTGCTGATGGGGGTGGCCGGCACCTCCACGGCTGCCGCCACCCCGGCGTCCAACGGCGCCGCTGCCCTGATGAAGTCCTACGACGCGGGGACCGGGCTCATCGGCAACGGCTGGTGGACCTCGGCGGTGGCGATGAGCACCGTCATGGCCTACCAGCAGAGGACCGGCGACGCCCAGTACCAGTCGACGTACGAGACGACGTTCAACAAGAACAAGTCGCACAACTTCACCAACGACTACCTGGACGACACGGGGTGGTGGGCGCTGGCCTGGATCCAGGCATACGACATCACCGGCAACGCCTCCTACCTCCAGATGGCCAGGACCGACGCCGAATACATGCACGGCTACTGGGACTCCACGTGCGGCGGCGGCATCTACTGGAGCACGGCGAAGAGTTACAAGAACGCCATCCCCAACGAGCTGTTCCTCCAGGTGACCGCAGGGCTGCACAACCGCATTCCGGGAGACACCACCTACCTGGGATGGGCCAACGCCGAGTGGAACTGGTTCAACGGCAGCGGAATGATCAACAGCTCGCACCTGGTCAACGACGGGCTCACCAGCGCCTGCCAGAACAACAACGACACCACCTGGACCTACAACCAGGGTGTCATCCTGTCCGGACTGGCCGAACTGTACAAGGCGACAGGCAACTCCGGCCTGCTCGCCACGGGCACGTCCATCGCGGACGCGGCAACGTCCCGGCTGAGCAAGAACGGCATCCTGACGGAGCCCTGCGAGCCGAACTGCGGAGCCGACGGTCCCGCCTTCAAGGGCATCTTCGTCCGCGATCTGCGGGCGTTCGCCACCGCAGCCCGCAGCACCGCCTACGACGGCTTCCTGACGGCCCAGGCCAACTCGATCATCGCCCACGACACCGACGGCTCCGGCCAGTTCGGCCTGGTCTGGGCGGGCCCCGTGCAATCCGTCTCGTACAGCACCACGGCCGCCGGCGAGGACGCACTGGTCGCCGCACTGCCCGGGTCGGGCGGCGGCACCGCGCCACCGACCGGCCCGGTGACCTCCGGCGTGAACGCCGGCAAGTGCCTGGACGACTTCGGTGCGTCGACCACGGCCGGCGCCAAGGCCGATCTCTGGGACTGCAACGGCTCCTCCGCGCAGACCTGGACCGTCACTGGAGGGACACTGCGGGCGAGCGGTTTGTGCCTCGACGTCACAGGCGCCGCAACGGCCAACGGCACCCCGGTGGAGTTGTGGACCTGCAACGGCGGCGCCAACCAGCAGTGGCAGCCGTCCAACGGCACACTGGTGAACCCCGCATCCGGTAAATGCCTGGACGACCCCGGCTTCGACACCACCAACGGCACCCAACTGGACATGTGGACCTGCGACGGCGGCGCCAACCAGCGCTGGGCGCTGCCTGCCGCGTGAACCTCCGTACGAATCGCGCTGCGGGCGCCTCCCGTCGCGATCCCTCCCCACCGACAGGACTGACCATGAAGAGATCCACCGTCTGCGTCACCACGGCATTACTGGCAACGGCCCTGATGACGGCATTGAGTGTCGGATCGGCTTCCTCGGCAACGGTAACGGCCGGGAGCCCGGGGACGCGGGCCGCCGCCGCGGCGCCCGCCAGTCTGCGGGTCCTGCCCCTGGGCGACTCCATCACCTGGGGCGTCGGAAGTCCTTCGGGCAACAGCTACCGAGGCTATCTGTGGAACGAGCTGGCGGCCGAGGGCCACGCTCTGGATTTCGTGGGCTCGGGGCGCAACGGTCCGATGTCGGACCCCGACAACGAGGGCCACTCCGGGTGGCGTATCGACCAGATCGACTCGATCGCCGATTCGGTCCTGGCCCGGTACCGGCCCAACGTCGTCACGTTGGAAATCGGCACGAACGATCTGAACGGGAACTACGAGGTACCGACCGCTCCCGACCGGCTGAGCGCGCTGATCGACCGGATCACCAATGACGCTCCTGACGCGACCGTGCTGGTGGGCTCGGTGATCGTTTCCACCAGTGCCGGCGAGGAGGCCAGCCGGCCGGCGTTCAACGCGACGATCCCCGGCATGGTGTCGGCGAAGCAGGCGGCGGGCAAGCATGTGCGCTTCGTGGACATGAGCGCCCTGACGGCGGCGGACCTCTCCGACGCCCTGCACCCCAACGACAACGGCTTCAGCAAGATGGCTGACGCCTTCAACGCCGGCATCCAGGCCGCCGACAGCGCGGGCTGGCTCAAGGCACCGGTCGGCGTGGGCCAGCAGGTGCAGTCCGGTGTCGCGGGGAAGTGTCTGGACGTCAACGCCGGCAGCAGTGCGAACGGCGCCGCCGTGCAGATCTGGGGGTGCAACGGCACCGACGCCCAGATCTGGTCGGCGCGTACCGACGGCACGCTTCGCGCCCTGGGCAAGTGCCTGGACGCCACCGGCGCCGGCACCGCCAACGGCACGAAGATCGAGATCTGGGACTGCAACGGCGGTACCAACCAGCAGTGGCAGGTCTACAACGGTGGCTACCGCAACCCCGTGTCCGGCCGCTGCCTTGACGACCCGGCTGCATCGACCACCGACGGCACGCAGTTGGTGCTGTGGGACTGCAACGGCTCCGCCAACCAGAAATGGACGTCTCTGCAGCCGAGTTGACGGCCGAAAGAGGCGTCTGCCGCGGCTGAGGTCGGGCAGACGCCTCTTCTCCCCGCGGAGGTGGAAGTGGGCTGGCCCCGGATCACGCGGGGCCGGCCTTCCGCAGCCGCCAAGACGGAGAGACTCGATGAAGCCCATCGCTCAAGGTCCGGGCCAATTGCGGGCCGGAGCACGCTCAAGTCGACATCGTGGCAGGCGTCTTCCCTGTTCAGCGGCCATGTGAGCCGCGTACTACCAGCAGACGAAGAACTTGCTCGTGAGGACTGTCCCCGGACCAGTCACGGACCGGCCTGCGGAAGAACGTGTTCGACGTCGTGCGCTGACCCGCTCAGCGCAGGAGTCGCAGTGGGAACGCCCCGGCCATCGCCGCCATGCCCGCGTCGTTGGGGTGCAGGCCGTCTCCGCTGTCGTACGCCGGGAGCAGCCGGCCGGGCCTGCCGGGGTCGCGGGCGGCGGCGTCGAAGTCGGCGACGCCGTCGAACGCGCCGCTCGTGCGGATCCATTCGTTCACGGCCTGCCGGACCGACTCCCGTTCCGGGGTGAAGTAGCCGAGGGTGTCGCCCTCGAAGGGTGTGATCGTCGCACCGAAGATCTTCAGGCCGTGCCGGTGGGCGAGCCCGGTGCCGGGTTCGGGTCCCGCAGCAGGCGGTTGCCGCCGAGGCCGGCGTTCAGGACGCCCGTGCCGGCCAACTGCTCCTCCTGGCGGAGCCGTTGGGCCAGGAGGTCGGGCCAGCGCCGATCGGCGCCGGGTGTGGTGCGTTCGCTCGTCGTGCGGGCCGTCACAGGGGAGAGCTCGCGGGGCAGGGCCCGTCGGCCTCCCCTATCTCCCGGGCGAACTCGGCCCACAGGCCCGCGTACTCCCTCGCCAGGTCGACCACCAGGTCTGTGCAGTGCGAGGGCACCGCCTCGGCCATCCGCAGCAGTTCGCGCCGCTCCACGGCGCTGCGCTGGAGCAGGCGCAGGAGCCGGCGACCGCTCTCTTTGTGCCGCAGCGACGGGTCGCGCAGGAGCTTGTCGATCGGCGATACGTCCGGCGGGCGGATGGGACGGACCACACCCGCGGTCTCCCTGACCGTGTCCTCCCGGTGGGCGGGGGCGCTCCCGTTGGTCCCGGCGGGCGGCGGCTTCGGGGTGTCTCTCTCCGGTGTCTCCTTCTCCGGTACGGGGGACCGGCCGGAGGCGAGCCGTTTGCGGACGTCGCCGACGGTCGCCGGTGAGAGGCCGACCTGCCGGGCCACTTCGCGCAGCGAGGCGTGGGGCCGCTCCGCCAGCAGTTCGGCGGCCCTGCGGCGGCCCTCCGCGCCGTCCAGAGGCCGGACCCTGCCGTCGCTGCCCCTGCGGACCGCCGGGTACGGCCCGCCGGTGGCCGACGGGGCGCGCAGTGCCGCCACGCTCTTGGCGCTGATCCCGGCGGTGCGTGCCACGGCCCGGTCGGACAGGTGCGGCCACTGGGCCAGGATGCGTTCCGCGGCGGCCCGGCGGTCCTCACGGGAGAGGGGCAGGCCGTGTGTCATGTTGGACCGGACGGCGAGGAGGAACGACTCCTCGGCCGCGCCGTCGAAGAAGAGCACGTCGATGGAGTCGCGGCCCCGGGCGCAGGCGGCCATGAGGCGGTGCATGCCGTCGATGACGCGCATCGTGGACCGTTCCACGAGGATCGGTGGGAGGGGTTCGTCGAGCTCGGCCAGGCGGGCGACGTGCGCGGAGTCCTCCCCCTGTACGCGGGGCGAGTAGCCGGGCAGGAGCGACGAGACCGGCACGCGTTCGGAGTGCTGCTGGAGGGTCCCCGCGGTGGTGGCCGTCGCCACCGGAGGACCAGGGGTGGCCGGGGTGGCCGGGGTGGCGGAATCCTCTCGCTCCGGCTCGAAGAGAAGTGCACCGGAATCGAACATGTGTGACTCAACTCCCCCCATGTGTCTGCGCCGCGCGGGGTTGGCGGGCGGCGGTCCGACGGTGGCCCGAACGCTGCGGCCCGGTCACCCGGGTGCCGTCCGCGCGTCGACGCGGGCTCCCTGTCTGTCCTCTGCACGGTACCCAGGTTCGGAACCCACCGGTTACGGATCCCGTGGAGGCGCGCGCGAGAACGGGTGGAGTCCCGCTGGAGGCCCGCTGGGGCCGTGCGAACGGTGCTGGTCACCGCCGTCCGCGGACCGCGGCGGGGCGCGCGTCCGGAACTGCCGCAACGGCGGGGAACGGCCGAATGAGGACCCGTCAGTTCGCGCTCGCGAATGCCCACTTGGCCCCTGCCGCACCGGCCGATTCTGGTAACGTGAAATGCGGATGTGCAACTCAGAGGAGAGATCATCGTGGTTGTAGCGGGTGACGACGACATCACCGGGTGATACCCGGATGTCGAGTGCCACGGCTGTGCGCCGCGCGTGCGCGGCTCCGTGGCCGTATCCCCGCGTGCTTTGACCACTCCACTCTCCCGGGGCGCTTCGGTGCGCCCGCATATCTGCGAGGACCGCGCATATGTCCGACGCCGGCATCGTCTGCTCGAATCTCTCCTTCTCCTGGCCCGACGGCACTCCCGTCTTCCACGACCTGTCCTGGTCCGTGGGGGACGGTCGCACCGGTCTCGTCGCGCCGAACGGGGCGGGCAAGTCCACCCTGCTCAAACTGATCGCGGGCGAACTGCGCCCGAACCGGGGGGCCGTGACCGTCACGGGCCTCCTCGGTCATCTCCCCCAGAGTCTGCCGCTGACCGGTGACCTGACCGTGGCCGAGGTGCTCGGCATCGCACCGGTCGTCGCGGCGCTGGACGCCATCGCGGCGGGGGACGTGAACGAGGAACACTTCGCCACGGTCGGCGACGACTGGGACATCGAGGAGCGCAGCCGGGGGCAGCTCGACCGGCTGGGGCTCGGCGACGTCCCGCTGTCCCGGCGGCTGAACACCCTCAGCGGCGGCCAGGTGGTCTCCCTCGGCCTGGCGACACAGCTCATCAAACAGCCCGACGTGCTGCTCCTGGACGAACCGACCAACAACCTCGACCTCGATGCCCGGCACCGGCTCTACCAGGTGCTGGAGAGCTGGAACGGCTGCCTGCTCGTGGTCAGCCACGACCGTGCCCTGCTCGACCGCATGGACTCCATCGCCGAGCTGGAGGCGGGTGACATGCGGCTGTACGGCGGCAACTACACGGACTACGAAGAGGCGGTGAGCGCCGAGCAGGAGAACGCCGAGAAGAACATCCGTACCGCCGAGCAGCAGGTCAAGCGGGAGAAGAGGGAGATGCAGCAGGCCAGGGAGCGGGCCGCGCGCCGGGCCGGAGTCGGTGCCAAGGCAGCCGCGAAGGGCAGCATCTCCAAAATGGCCGCAGGCACGCTCAAGCGGCGCGCCCAGGAGTCCGCTGGCAAGGCGAACGACACGCACGGCCAACGCCTCTCGGACGCGAAGGCCAGGCTGGACGAAGCGAGCCGGATGCTGCGGGAGGACCGGAGGATCACGCTGGAGCTGCCCGACACCCGGGTGCCGGCGGGGCGGACCGTCTTCCTCGGCGAGGGGATCAACGTCCGGTACGGCGAGCGGGAGGTCTTCGCGGGCGAGGGGGTCGACCTCACCGTGCGGGGGCCGGAGCGCATCGCGCTGACCGGCCGCAACGGTGTCGGCAAATCGACCCTGCTGCGGGTGATCAGCGGCGACATCACGGCGGACCGGGGGGAGTTCAAGCGGGCGGAGGGGCGTGTCGCCTATCTCTCGCAGCGGCTGGACACGCTGCCGCTGGACCGTACCGTCTCGCAGTGCATGGCCGACCACGCGCCGCACAAGCCCGAGGCGGAGCGGATGAACCTGCTGGCCCGCTTCCTCTTCCGGGGGGCCTCGGCGCACCTTCCGGTCGGGTCCCTGTCGGGGGGTGAGCGGCTGCGCGCGACGCTGGCCTGTGTCCTCGGTGCCGAACCGGCGCCGCAACTGCTGCTGCTCGACGAGCCGACGAACAATCTCGACCTCGACAGCGTCGAGCAGTTGGAGGGGGCGCTCAACTCGTACGAGGGGGCGTTCGTGGTGGTCAGCCACGACGAACGGTTCATCAGGGAGATCGGGGTGAACCGCTGGCTGTCCATGTCCGGGGGCAGGCTGCTGGAGACGGGGGCGCCCTACGATGAGTGACGTGTCCTCACACCCGCCCGGCGGGCAGGACATCCTGTCCGCCGACCACCGCACGGCTCACCTGCTCGCCGAGAACCTGCACCAGGTGCTGGGCGACCGTGTGGTGCTGCACGACGTCTCACTCAGGGTGTCGCACGGCGAGCGGGTCGGGCTGATCGGTGAGAACGGCCGCGGGAAGACCACCCTGCTGCGCGCCTTCTCCGGGGAGCTCGTCCCGCAGCGCGGCCAGGTGGTGCGCGCGGTGACGGGCCAGGTCGGTTTCCTGCCCCAACGCCCGGACTTTCCGGCGGACTTCACCATCGAGGAGGTCCTGTCCCGGGCGACCGCGGAGTTCGAGGAACTGGCCGCGCGGATGCGCGCCGCCGAGGAGCTGATGTCGTCCGCCGCCCCGGGCGATCTCGACGCGGTGCTGGAGGAGTACGGCCGGTTGCGGGACGAGTTCGACCGGCGCGGCGGCTGGGAGCTCGGCGCCCGGGTCGGTGAGGTGCTGGACGTCTTCGGCCTGTCCGGTCTCGGCCGGGAGCGCCGGGTCCGGACCCTGTCGGGGGGTGAGCGGGCCCGGCTGGCGCTGGCGGCGCTGGTCCTGGCCGAGCCGGCCGGGCTGCTGCTCGACGAGCCCACCAACCACCTGGACGACCGGGCGGTGGACTGGCTGGTCCAGTGGCTGGCGTCGTACCAGGGGCCGTGTCTGATCGCGTCGCACGACCGGGCGCTGCTGGACACGGCGGTCACCGCCATCGTGGACCTGGACGGCCCGCGGGGTGCCACCGTGCGCTACGGCGGCGGCTACCGGGAGTACCTGGACGAGCGTGCCGCGGCGCGGCAGCGCTGGTGGCAGCGGTACGGCGAGTGGAGCAAGGAGCTGGCCGAGGCGCGGCACCGGGTGGCGCGGGCCGACGCGAACGGGCGGATGTTCAGCGGCCGGGCCGACAACGACAAGCTGTCGTACGACGCCGCGGGAGGCGGTGCGGAGCGGGCCGTCGCCCGTACGGGCCGGGCCGCGCGGCTGCATCTGCGGCGGCTCCTGGAGGAGGAGGTGCCGCGTCCGCCGCAGCCTCTGGAGTTCGCTCCCCCGCAGGACGCGGACGGGGAGGGCGAGTTCGCCGAACTGTCCGGCGGTGTGCTGCTGCGGGTCACCGGTCTGAACGTGGGAGAAGTCCTGCGGGGCACGGAGCTGACGCTGGGCGCCGGCAGCCGGTATGTGATCAGCGGTCCGAACGGCGCGGGCAAGTCGACGCTGCTGTCGGTGCTGGTGGGCGGCCGGACACCGGACGCGGGGGTGGTGGAGCGGGCGCCGGGGCTGCGGGTCGGGCATCTGCCGCAGGACAGCGACTTCGGTGCGGAGCGGCGGGGTCTCCTGGAAGCGTTCGCCGCGCGCCGCGCGGTCCATGTCGAGGACGCGGCGGCCGAGTTGACGCGGTTCGGCCTGTTCGGTCCGGAGGACTTCGGTACTCCGGCGAACCGGCTGTCGGTGGGTCAGTGGCGGCGTCTGGATCTGGCGCTGCTCTTCGCCCGGCGGCCGCATCTGCTGCTGCTCGACGAGCCCACGAACCACCTCAGCCTGGTGCTGGTCGAACAGTTGCTGGAAGCGGTGGAGCACTTCAAGGGCCCCGTCGTGATGGTCACGCACGACCGCGCGCTGCGCGAGCGCCACCGCGACCGGCTCCTCGAACTGTCGGACGGGCGGCTGACCGGGCCGGGCTGAGGCCCAGGTCGGGGGTTGCCGCCTCCGGCGACCGCAGGACCGGTTGTCCGGCCCCGCGGTCTCCGGAGGCGTCCGGGCCGGGGGTGGTCCGGCCCGCACGGGGTCTACCGGATGTAACGCCCGTCGAGGTACTTCTTGGCCAGTTCGAGGTAGCGGGGGTCCTCGGAGTTGCCGATCAGTTCGAAGAAGAACATCTCCCGTGTGATCAGGTGCGCCCCGAGCTGCCGAAGACGTTCGAGGCCGAGATAGTGGTCCGCCCGGTTGCGGGCGGAGACGGTGTCGGCGAGCACGAAGACCGTCTTGCCCTGCTCCAGCAGGCCCAGTGCCGACTGGAGGACGACCACATGGGTCTCCGCGCCGGCCAGTACGTACTGGTCCCGGCCGGCCGCCGCCACATGGCGGGCGACGGACTCCTCGCGCAGGAAGTCGAAGTGCTCCTTCTCCAGCCGGGGCGCGCCCTTGGCCGCCTCGTCCAGCGACAGGGAGGGTCCGCCCAGTTTCCTGTGCTCGGTGAGGAGCAGTGGTACGCCGAACTCCCGTGCCACCTCCGCGACCCAGCAGGTGTTGTGGAGCAACTGGGTGCCCTCCAGCAGCAGCGGGATGAGCTCCAACTGCATGTCGAAGAGGACGACCGCCGCCTTGTCCTTGCGTACCAGCATTCCGGCAACCAATCCGTGTGGGTGAGCAGGTGGGTGTCCGTGGGCGGGCCCGGGGTTCAGGGCCTGTCCCGCGCGGCCCAGAACTCCGTCAGAGCCCTGTTGAACTCACGTGCCGCGGTCAGCGGCGCGTAGTGCCCGTGGCCCTGGAGTTCGCGTACGCGGACCCCGGGGACGGCCGAGTAGTGGGCGACCGCCTCGGCGTCGAGTACGCAGTCGTCGAGTCCGCGTACCACCAGGCAGTCGGCCGTGACGTCGGTGAGCCGGTCCACGACGTCGAAGCCCGTCAGGGCCGTGTAGTAGCGGCGCAGGATGTCCATCGACGCGTTCACGCTGAACTTCCCGGCCAGGTCGCCGCTCCCGCCGAAGACCGCTTCCAGCAGGCCGGCGTGGACGCGCAGTTCCTCGCGCAGGTCGAGGGTGCGTTCGAAGGCGTCCTCGCCGTAGCGGGGCGCGCAGCTCACGAGGGTCAGGGAGCCGACCAGCTCCGGGTGGCGCAGGGCGGTGAGGGTCGAGACGCACCCGCCCAGGGACCAGCCCACCAGGTCGGCCGGGCCGTCGGCGGTCTTCCGCAGGTGGTCGCCCACCTCGTCGGCGAGCGCCTCGAACGAGAAGGTGTCCTCGTCGAAGGGGACGTCGTGGTGCCCCGGGTACTCCGGGACGTGGATCGCCCGTCCCGCCCGGAGCAGGGCCGGTATCTGCTGGGTCCAGGCCCGCCGGTCGCAGTTGAGCGGGGGCAGCAGCAGGGTGGGCCGCCCGGCGTCGCCGACGCGGTACCACCGCGTCGGCGGTGGGGTGCGCCGCGCCACCGGTGCCGTGCCCGCCGTGTTCCCGGCGGGCTTCGTGCCGGAGGCCGGCGCGCCCGTCGGCGTGTTCTCCGGCACGGGTGGCCGGCTGCCGATGGCGGCGGCGAGGTCGGCCACCGTCTCGTGGCGGAACAGGTCGTGCGTCTTGATGGTGCTTCCGGCTTTCCGGTACGGGCCGAGCAGTTGTACGGCCGACAGCGAGTCCAGGCCGAGGGAGGCGATCCTGGTGGCGGGCGCGACCTGGCCGGTGCCCTCCTCGAAACCGAGCAGGGCGGAGAGCTGGGCGCAGAGCTGGGCGACGAGGTCGCCGTCCGGGTCCGGCGACCCGTGCGGGTCCGGGTCCGGCGACCCGTGCAGGTCCGGGTCCGGCGACCCGTGCGGGACCGGGTCCGGCAACCCGTGCAGGTCCGGGTCCGGCGCTCCGTGCAGGTCCGGGTCCGGCGCCCCGCGCGGGTCCGCCACATCGGTGCCGTGCGTGTCCGCCACCTCGGTGCCGGGCGGGCCCGCGGCGGAGGGCTCCTGCGGGTCCTGGTCCGTTCGCGCCGTGTCCCGGGCTCCGGCGGGGGACTCCTCGACGACCCAGTGCCGGTGCTTCTCGAAGGGGTAGGCGGGCAGCGCGATCCGCGCCAGATCGGCCGGTGCGGCGAGCAGCCGGGCGAGGGCGGCGGTGTCCCGTGCCCGCCAGAGGGCCACCAGGTCGCGCTCACCGTCCTCCAGCCGGCCGGTGTCCGCCGTCCGGGACGCCGCTCCGGGCTCACCGTTCCGGGGCCGGGCGTCCAGTCCGGCGAGGAGTTCGTCGCGGGTACGGGCGACGACCACATGCTCGTGGGTGAGGTGCGGGCGGCGCAGCAGGAGCTGGGAGAGGTCCGCGAGCCGGTCCTCGGGCAGTCCGGCGACCAGATCGCGGTGCCGGCGGGCCAGTGTCGTGAGGCTGTCGGGTGTCTCGGCGGACAGGCAGAAGGGCAGTGTCCACCCGGGGCGGCGGTCCGCGGCCCTCCCGCCGGGCTGCCCGCCGGGCTGCCCGGCGGGGACCTTGCGCAGCACCACGTGACCGTTGGAGCCGGTGAAGCCGAAGGCGCTGACGGCGCAGAGCGGTCTGTCCTCGGGCCAGGGCAGCGGTTCCCGGTTGATCGTGAAGGGGGCGACGTCGAGGTAGGAGACCGTCCCGCCGGTGGCGGCCACCGGCGGGATCGTCTCGTGCCGGAAGGCCAGCAGTGCCTTGATCACGCCCGCGAGGCCGGAAGCGACCAGGGTGTGCCCGATGAGGGGTTTGACGGCGCCCAGGTGGGGGCTGTGGTCGCCGGCCCGGCGGAAGGCGGACCGCAGGCCCTCCAGCTCGATGGGGTCGCCGAGGGGTGTCCCGGTACCGTGCGTCTCCAGATAGGCGATCCGCGAGGTGTCGATCTTCTCGCGCGCGTAGAGGTCGGCGATCAGCCGGGCCTGGGCCGCTGAACTCGGAGCCATCAGACCGTTGGTGGTGCCGTTGTGGTTGGTGCCCGTCGCGCGGATCGCTCCGTGGACGCGCAGCCCCCGGGCGCGGGCCTCGTCGTACCGGGTGAGGACGAGCGACGCGACACCCTCGGCCGGTACGAATCCGTCGGCCGCGTCGGTGAAGGGCAGGGAAGCGCCCTCGGGTGAACTCATCCTGGAACGCCGCGCGAAGCGCAGCACCTCCGGGGTGCTGAACACCGACACGGCGCCGACGACCGCGCTCCGGCACTGTCCGGCGCGGAGGTTGAGCACCGCCTCGTGCAGCGCCGCCAGGGAGGAGGAACAGGCGCTGTCCAGGGTGACCGAGGGGCCGTTGATGTCGTAGAAGTAGGAGATGCGGCCCGAGAGGGTCGAGGGCGCGTTGCCCAGGAAGCTGTGGGTGCCGTAGACGATGTCGCTGCGCCGTGCCACCAGGGTGCGGTAGTCGCCGGGCAGTCCGGCGACGAAGACCCCGCAGTCCAGGGCCCGCAGGTCCTCGGCGCTCAGCCAACTGTCGTCGACGGCGTGCTGCACGCTCTGGAGGAGGACCCGCTGCTGCGGGTCCATGCAGAGCGCCTCGTTCGGCGAGACGCGGAAGAACCGCGCGTCGAAGTCCTGGTGTCCGTCCAGGAAGCCGCCGACGAGGTCCGCGGCGTCCTCCTCCCCCGCCCAGCGGTCGGTGGTGCCCAGGGCGGTGCGGCCGAGCCGCAGGCGTTCCCAGTACTCCTCGGGGCCGTCGCTGCCGGCGAACCGGCAGGCCATGCCGACCACGACGGGGGTGTCGTCCTCAAGCAGCTCGTCCATGCCCACTCCCGTCTCCGCGGCGCGCCGTCGCCTTGTCCGTCACCGTCGGCGTTCCTGTCGCTGTCCCTGCCGCCGTCACTCGAACCAGAACCGGTGCTGTTCGAAGGCGTATCCCGGCAGATGCAGCCGGTTGAACGGTCCGTCGTCGAACATCGTTCGCCATGCGAACTCCTCTCCCTCCATGTACCGGGCCCGCAGGGTCTCCAGAGCCGCGAGGTGATCGCTGCCCGCCGGGTCGGGCAGTGTCACCGGGTGGGTGGTCAGGCGCTGCGGGCGGCACTTGGCCGTCTCCTCGGGGCGGGCCTCGGCGAGCGCCCGGCGCAACTCCGAGGCGGTGGAGACGATCCAGGCCAGTCGGTACTCGAAGTGGTCCCGGCCGGCCACCAGGGTGTGGGCGATGTCCGCCAGGTCCGCGCGCTGCTCCTCGGGACCGGCCAGCCAGTCCAGCAGGTCGTCCCGCATCCGGGTGAGCGAGGTGCGGGAGCGGGCGCTGAGCGTGATGAGCCAGTGCGGGCGGGGTGTCGCGCGGGTCCGCGGCGGGGCGGGCGCCTCGGAGAGGACGGTGTGCGCGTTGGACCCGCCGAACCCGAAGGAGCTGACGCCCGCGACCAGGGGCGCAGGCCGCTGCCATGCCTCGTTCTCCAGCAGCAGCCGGAAGGGTGAACCGTCCAGTTCGACCAGGGGGTTGGTCTCCTTGAAGTTGATGTTGGCGGGGAGCTGGCGGTGGCGCAGGCAGAGCAGCAGTTTCAGCAGGCCGGCCATCCCGGCGGCGGGTTCCAGGTGGCCGACGTTGGTCTTGACGGCGCCCAGGGTGATGCTGCCGGGTTCCCGGTGCGGGGCCAGCCGGCCGAACGCGGTGCGCAGTGCGCCGACCTCGACGGGGTCGCCGAGGTTGGTGCCGGTGCCGTGGGTCTCGATGTGGGAGACCCGGTCGGCCAGTTCGGGGGTGTAGACCCTGCTCAGCAGGGCGATCTGGGCCTCGGGGTTGGGGGCGGTCAGCGAGTTGGAGCGGCCGTCGTGATTCTCGGCGACCGCCTCGATCACCGCGAGCACGGCGTCCCCGTCCCGCCGGGCGTCGGCGAGCCGCTTGACGGCCACGCAGCCCACGCCCTCGGCCCGTACGTAGCCGTTGGCGTCCTTGTCGAAGGTGGCGCAGCGGAAGTCGGGGGAGAGTACGCCCAGTTTGCCGGCCGCGTCGGTGGCGTCGGGGTCGACGAGCACGCTGACGGCCCCCGCGAGAGCCACGTCGCACTCCCCCGCCGCGAGTGAGAGCACACCCCGGTTGAGCGCCACCAGGCCGCTGGAGCAGGCGGTGTCGACGGTCTGGCTGGGGCCCGTGAAGTCGAGCAGGTGGGACACGCGGTTGGCGAGCATGGCGTGCGCGTTGCCCGTCACGGCGTAGGGGTGGTCGCGGTCGTCGCTGTGCCGCAGCGCCGTCTGGTACTCGCTGAACTGCACACCTGCGAAGACGCCGACCTCGCGCAGGGTGCCGGGCGCGTAGCCGGCGTCGAGCAGGGCGTTGTACGCGCTCTGGAGGAAGAGCCGGTGCTGGGGGTCCATGAGCGTCGCTTCGCGGGCGGAGAGCCCGAAGAAGGAGTGGTCGAACGCGTCGAATCCGTCGATGGTGCCCGCGAAGTAGCGCTGTTCGCGGTGTTTCCAGCGGTCGACGGCGCGGATGGCGCTGCCGTTCTCGACGAGCAGCCGCCAGAAGTCCGCCAGGTCCGCGCCGCCGGGCATGACGCCGCTCATTCCGACGACGGCGAAACGGCCCTCTTCGCCGCCGGTGGGGACGGCGTCGGGGTGCGGTCGGGGGGACGGGGCGGGAGCCGTTGCCCGGGAGGCGGCGGCGGCGGTGTTCCGCCCGCCGGCGGACGGGCCGGTCGGCGGCTGGTTCTCGGCGGGTGGGCCCTGGTTGTCCGCCGGTACGCCCCGGTCTCGCAGATAGCTGCTGAGGGAGGTGACGCTGCTGTAGGTGAACAGGGCGTTGGGCGGGGTCTCCACGCCGAAGCGGGCGCCGAGTTCGCGGGCCAGCCGCTGGAGCATGACCGAGTCGAAGCCGAGGTCGCCCCAGGTGCTGTCGACGGCGATGTCGTCCGGGCTCAGGCCGGTCTGCGCGCGCACCAGTTCCACGAGGCGTGCGCCGATGTCCTCCAGGGTCGCTCCGGGGCCCGGGGCCGGTGCGCCGCCGCGGGGGGCGGGGCTCCCGGCGGCGGGCAGCAGGCGGCTGCGCAGCCGAGGTACGTCACCGACGCAGGGGACGACCTGGTGGCAGCTTTCCGGCAGGCCGTCGAGCAGATCGAGGAACAGTTCCGCGCCGCGCCGTGAGGTGAGCGGTTCCATGCCGTACTCGCCGCGCAGGAATCCGGCGAGCGCCTGGTACCGCTCGCGGCGTTCGTCGTCGGCGTCCAGCCACAGCGGCCAGTTGACGGAGAGGCTGAAGCCGCCGTGTTCGCCGTCGGCGACGCGCCGGGCGCGTTCGGCGGCGAACTCGTCGAGGAAGCGGTTGGCGGCGATGTAGTCGCTCTGGCCGGTGTTGCCCATGACGCTGGAGATGGAGGAGAAGACACAGAAGAAGTCCAGGTCCAGCCGGGCGGTGTACCGGTCCAGGTTCCGGGTGCCGCGGATCTTCGGGTCGAGTACGGCCTCGGCGTCGCCCGCGGTCTTGTTCTGCACCAGGGCGTCCCTGACGACACCCGCGGAGTGGACGACCCCGTCGAGGCCCCCGAAGTTCCTCCGGATTCTGTCGATCAGTTCCCTGGTCTGCTCGGCGGAGACGATGTCCGCCTGTTCGTGGTGGAGTCCGGGTGTGCTGTCGATCCACGCCTGCCGGGCCGGGTCCGGGGCTGAGCGGCCGACGGCGATCACTGTGGCGCCGTACCGCTCGACGAGCAGGTCGGCGACGGCGCGGCCGACCTTGCCGAGACCACCGGTGAGCAGGTACCTCCCCCCGGTGCGCAGCCGTACGCCGTCGCCGAGGCCCAGTTCGGTCAGTTCTCGGGTGTGGCGCACGCCGTCGGCCCACCGGACCTCGGTGAGCGGTCCGCGGGCGGCGCGCAGTTCGGCCAGCAGGGGCTCCCAGCCGTCGGCAAGTACGTCACGGGCGCCGGAGCGGCGCGCCTGGACGGTGCGGATGTGCGGGTTCTCCTCCGCCAGTCCGTGCAGGAACCCGGCCCTTGCGCGGGTCTCGGCGGGGTCGTCGTCCAGGGTCAGGCCGAGGACCGTGGACGGGGTGCGGCAGCCCTGCAGGGCCTTGGCGAGGGACAGTTCGGCGGCGACCGTCACCTCGCGCCGCAGGTCCAGCCAGTACAGGTGGTCGAGCCCGCGTTCGCCGGTGAGGTGGTCCAGGGCGCGGCGGGCGGCGGTGTCGTCGCCGTCGGGCAGTTCGATCCGGTCGGCGGTGAGGAGGGGTGTGTCGCCGGGGGCCACCGTGATCAGCCGGGTTCCCTCCGGCGGGGCGGGCAGCCGGTGGTCTGCGGCCCGGTCGGTGAGGACGAGGACGTACGGCACCGGGGTGTGCGCGGGGCCGTCCGGTGTGCGCGGACACCATCGCGGGGTGAGCAGCAGGGCGTCGGTGCCGGCGGGGGTGGCGGCCGGGTCAGGTGCGGCCGGGGTGCCGGGTGCCGGGCGGGCGGGCCGGTTGGTGCGCGTGTGGTCCAGTGCGTCGGCCAGGTGGCGCTCGGCGGCGAAGGGGTAGAGCGGGGCGTCGACCAGCAGGCGTACCGGGAACAGTGCCGCGAAGTCGGGGGTGCCCCCGTCGAGGTACTCCGAAGCCGCCCGGTCCCAGGGGTCGCCCTCCGGCGGGGCGGACGGGCGGGCGCCGCCCTGCCCGTCGCTGAGCAGGCCGGCCAACTGCTCGACGGACTCGGCCCAGTAGCCGCGCCGGACCCGGAAGTGCTGCCTGGCGCAGCACAGGGTCCAACTGAGGCCGTAGAGGTCCGTCCGCGAGCCGGGCGCGTCGGTCAGCGAGGCGAGCAACTGGTCCGCCCGGCGCCTTACGGCGGCCTCGTCACGCCCGGACAGCGGGACGAAGTAGCGCGGAAGTACGGGGACGGGTCCGGGCGGGCGGGGTGCCACGAACTCCTGGACGATCGCGTGGCCGTTGGCGCCGCCCGCGCCGAACGAGCTGAGTCCGGCGAAGCGCGTGGGGGCGCTGCCCCGGGGCCACGGCCGGGCCTCCTTGACGAGGGTGAACCGGGAGTCGTCCAGGTGCAGGTCGGGGTTGTTCAGTTCGCAGTGGAGGGTGGGCGCGAGGGTGCGGTGGGCGAGCTGCTTGACGATCTTCACGAGTCCGGCCATCGCCGCGGCGGACTCCAGGTGTCCGATGTTGCTCTTGGCCGAGCCCAGGTGGGCGGGGCCCTGTTCGGGGCCGCCGTAGGCGCGGCGCAGCGCGTGCACCTCGATGGGGTCGCCGAGGCGGGTGCCCGTGCCGTGGGCCTCGACATAGGTGACCGCCGCCGGTTCGATCCCGGCCTGTTCCAGGGCCGAGGTGATCACCCGGCTCTGGGCGCGCTCGGAGGGCACGGTGAAACCGGCGGTGCGGCCTCCGGCGTTCACGGCCGTCGCCCGCAGGACGGCGTGCACCCGGTCGCCGTCCCTCAAGGCGTGGGACAGCGGTTTGAGGACGACGGCGGCGGTTCCCTCGCCGGGGACGTAGCCGTCGGCCTCCACTCCGAAGGGCCGGCAGTGGCCGGTGGGGCTGAGGAACTTGCCCTCGGACAGCAGCCGGTACTTCCCCGGGTGCGTCATGAGGTTCACGCCGCCGGCGACGGCGAGGGAGCAGTCCCCTGCGCGCAGGGTGCGCGCGGCGAGGTGCAGGGCGGTGAGCCCGCCGGAGCACATGGTGTCCAGGGCGACGCTGGGGCCGTGCAGGTCGAAGGCGTACGAGACCCGGTTGGCGATGGCGGCGAAGGAGCTGCCGATGACCCGGTCGGGGGCGGTGAGGTCCTGGTAGTGGCCGAACATGGCGGCCACGAAGACGCCCACGTCGCCGGTGGGAGCGGCGAAGTATCCCGAGTCCTCCAGGGCGTGGTAGGCGGTCTGGAGGAACCGGCGCTCCTGGGGGTCCATGTAGCGGGCTTCGAGGGGCGCGACGGTGAAGAAGACGGGGTCGAAGTCCAGGGCGTGGTCGAGGAATCCGCCGTGCCGCCCGTAGGAGGTGCCCGGTTCGTCCGGTGCGAAGGAGTGGTCCTCGCGCCAGTCCCAGCGGTCGCCGGGGATGACCCGGATCGCGTCGTCGCCCCTGAGCAGGGCCTGCCAGTACGCCTCGGTGTCGGCGCCGGCGGGGAACTCGCCGGCCATTCCGACGATGGCGATGTCGTCGTCACGGTAGGCGTCCGCGGGAGGGAGGTCCTCGGGCGGGGCGGAAGCGGGTGCGGGCGCGGACGCGGACGCGGGGCGGGGGGTCTCCCGGGCGGCCCGGGGCGGTGTCCCGGCCTCGGCGGCGGGCCGCGGTGCCCGCGGCGGTACGGGGGCGAGGACGGGGCGCAGTTCGGCGGGGAAGTTCTCGGCGAGATGCGCGCCGAGCGCCGCGACCGTCGGGTACTCGAAGAGGACGGCGCGGCTGAGCCGGGACGACCCGGCGATGTCGAGGCGGGTCTCGATGTCCCGGCTGATCCGGATGCTGCCGACGCTGTCCAGTCCCTGGTCCAGCAGGTTGTCGTCGTCGCGCAGGTGCCGCAGACCGCTGTGGCGGACGACGATCTCCCGCAGCCACGCGGTCGTCCGGGCGAGCAGGCCGGGGCCGTCGTGGACGGCGGTCGGCGGTTCTGCGGTCGGCGGTTCGGCGGTCGGCGGTTCGGCGGTGTCAGCGGTGTCAGCGGTGTCAGCGGTGTCAGCGGTGTCAGCGGTGTCAGCGGTCTGCGTACCGGTGAGGCGTAGCTCCCCCTCGTACACGACCGGCTGTCGGGTCCCGGTGGCGAGAACCGACATCAGCTCCTCGCACGCCCGCTCCGGGTCCATCGCCCACAGCCCCGAGCCCTCGTCCGGCATCCGCATGCCGTCGCTGTCCCACAGGCCCCAGTTGACGCTGTACCAGTCGCCGCGCCCGGCGGCCAGCCGGTCCAGGAACGCGTTGGCCGCTCCGTAGGCGCTCTGGCCGACATTGCCGGTGACGGCCGTCAGGGAGCTGAAGTGCACGACCGCGGCGGGCCGGTGCTCCCCGGTCAGCGCCGCCAGGTTGAGGGCGGTGGCGACCTTGGGCCGCAGGACGCTCTCCAGTCGCTCCGGGGTGAGGTGGTAGAGCAGGCAGTCGTCCAGTGTTCCGGCGAGGTTGAACACGGCCTTGACCGGGCCGGCCTGGTCGTGGATGTGGCGCAGCGCGCCGTCGAGCGCCGCGGGATCGTCGGCGGGGGCCGCGAGGTAGCTGCGTACGCCCGCTTCCCTCAGCGCCGCCCGTATCTCGGGACCGGGCGTGCCGCGTCCGATGACGAACACCCGGGCGCCCCGGCGCCGGCTCAGATACCGGCACAGACGGCGGCCGATTCCCCCGGCGCCGCCGATGACCACCACCGGGTCGCCGTCGCCCACCACCGTGCCGGGTCCGGGCGTCTCCGTCGGCCGGGGCGCGTGGTCCAGGCGCGCGATCCGGTCGCCCTGGGCCCGCAGTACGTCGCCGGGGTGCCGGGTTCCGGCCGTGATCCACGCCCGCAGCCGCTCCGGGGTGACGGGGTCCCCGCTCCCGACGGCCGTGTGGACCAGAGGGCTCTCCAGCGCGGCTGTCCGGGCCATGCCGTCGAGCAGCGCGGGCAGCACGTCGCCCGAACGGGACAGCGTGACGAGGTGGACGGGGCGCCCTGACTCCCGTACGGCGTGCAGCAGTGCCAGGCAGGCGCGGGCGAACCGCACCGCCCGGTCGTACGCAGGTGTGCCACCCGGGCCCGCCGCGCCGTCGGACGGACCGTCGCCCCAGGCCACCACCAGGGTGGCGCGGCCCGTGACGCGCCGGCGCAGCTCCCGGCCGATCTCGTCCTCGGTCTCCGTGGCGGGGCCGGCGTACCAGCAGTCGGCGCCGAGGGCGCGGGCGGCGGACGCGACGTCCTCGCGGTCGGTGACCACCACGGTGGCGCCGGCCAGGTCGCCTGGCAGGTCGCCTGGCGTGTCCGGGGCGGCGAGGTCCGTGTACCGGGGTACTAGCGATTCCATGGGTCATCCCCGTGAGAGAGAGCGGATCGGGAGGGGCCGGGCGGCGTCGGCTCAGACGCCCATGAAGTCCTTGATGCCGCGGAACTGCCCGTGGGCGGGCGCGTCGTCCGGGAAGGGGTACGGCGCGCCGAGCCGGTCCGCGATCACCATGCCGGAGACGATCGCCCCCTCGTGACCGGTGACGCTGGTGTCCATGCCGCAGAACCAGAGGTTGTCACGGCCCTGGATCTCGCGCAGCCGCTTCTTGCGGCGCACGTCCACCGGGCGGAGCTGGGGGAGCTTCCAGGCGCGGCGGACGACGACACGCGCCGGGTCGATCTCCTCCTGCGGGTCGAAGGTGATGAGGATCGGCGAGGAGACGTTCCGGTAGGGGCGCAGCACGTTGCAGTTGCGGGTGAGGCTGCCCATCTGCTCGTCGGCGCGGGCGAGTTCGAATCCCTCCGGCATCCGGAACTGGCAGTAGGCGGCGCCGCCCTCGGGGCTGAGCCAGCTCTCGTCGTGGTGCAGCACGCTCTCGACCGGGATGTAGGCGAAGTCGCCGAGCAGTTCCCGGAAGAGGGGGTCGGGTGTGCGCAGCAGCGACAGCGTCACGTCCGCGTGCGTGGCGAACACGACCTGGTCGAAGTCGTGTTCCTGCCCGCCGGCCAGCACCGTCACCCCGGTGTCCGTGGGGACGACGGCCTCCACCGGCGTGTTCAGCCGGACGCGGTCGCCCAGCTCGCTCTCGATCCTGGCGAGGTAGCGGTGGATGCCGCCCTGTGCCTTGCGCCAGTATCCGGCGGAGAAGAAGGAGAGCAGGTTCATGCTGAACGACAGCGCGACGTACATGAGGTTGTAGTCGAGGGACGGCGCGTGGCAGCCCGAGTAGATGCTCAGGATGGGGTTCATGGCCCGGTACTTGAAGCTGGCGGAGTACCCGTTCTTGTCCAGGTACTCGCCGATGCTCATGTCGCGGTACGCGCTGTCGCCCGAGGTGGGAAGCTGGTTCATCTCCAGGTGGAAGCGGTCGAACTCCTCGTGGAGTTCCTCCCGCAGCCGGCCGAGCAGGTTGAGGTTGTTCCACGACTGTCCCTCGCCGGGAAAGTCCACGTGGACGGAGGAGGGGGCGACGTAGGTGCCGATGCCGAAGTCGGTCAGCAGCCGGAACAGGTTGGGCGACAGCTTCTCGTTGAAGTGCTCCACGCCCATGTCCACGTGGAGGGTGCCCTGGTCGGTCTCGACGGCGTGGCTGTAGGCGTGTCCGCCCAGGTACCCGCCCGCCTCGAAGAGCGTGACGTCGTGCTCGCGGGCGAGCCGCCAGGCGGCGACGGCACCGGAACCGCCTCCACCAACTACGGCGATCCGGCTGTTTGCTGTTTCCACGGTCATCACTTCCCGGGCTCGGCCTGCGGCGAGGTTGGGTCGCCGAGGATCTGTGCGCTCAATTTGGTCAGCACCGTGCCGGGACCGACCTCGTCGAAGGTCCGGTGTCCGGTTCGGGCCAGATGGGTCACGGTCTGCCACCACCGCACGGGCTTCACGAGCTGGAAGACCATTTCCTCCAGCAGGTGCTGCGCGCCCAGGGTCCGGCCGCTCGTCGCGGAGACGACGGACGTGGCGGGCGGCGCGAACTCCCGGTCGCGCAGGAACCGGGCGAATTCGCGGCGGGCCGGTTCCATGTGGCGTGAGTGGAAGGCCCCGCCGACCGGCAGCCACACGCAGCGGTGGCCGAACTCCTCCAGTCGCGGGACCAGTTCGTCCAGCCGCTGCCGGGTCGCGCTGACGACGACCTGGCCGGGGCTGTTGTAGTTGGCCACGTCCACGTCGTAGGAGTCGAGCCGGGCGAGGTCCTCGTCGATGGCGTTGGCTCGGGGGCCGACGACCGCGACCATCGACCCGTCCGGTGCCTCCTGCATGAGGGCGCCGCGTTTGGCGACGATCTCGAGCCCTTCGAAGAGGTCGAAGACTCCGGCCGCGAACAGGGCCGGGTACAGCCCGAGGCTGTGGCCCGTCAGGCACCGGACGGGCTCGGCCCGCCGCTCCCGCGTGTACGCCAGATACATCAGGCAGCTCACGAAATAGATCGCCTGCTGGGTGTAGGCGGTCTCGCGCAGCCGCCCGTGCGGGTCTTCCAGGCACAGCTCGCGCAGGGAGTGGCCGACGACGTCGTCGGCCCTGTCGCACAGGTCGGGGTAGGCGTCGAACACCTCCCGGCCCATGCCCAGTTCCTGCGAGCCCTGCCCGGGGAACATCACCACATCGCCGGTCATCTCCGTCCCCCCGTCAGTTCAGTTCGAAGACGGTGAAGGGCTCGGCGGCCGGGGCCGGTCGCCGGGCCGCCGGGGCGGCGCCGTCGACCGCCACGGACACCGCCTCCTCCAGCGCGACGAGCGTCTCGCCGTGCTCGTCGGTGAAGAGGAAGTCGTAACTGCG
This sequence comes from Streptomyces sp. NPDC087906, assembly GCF_055584925.1. NCBI lineage: Bacteria > Bacillati > Actinomycetota > Actinomycetes > Kitasatosporales > Streptomycetaceae > Streptomyces > Streptomyces sp. NPDC087906. Next base: position 13,174 of record NZ_JBVJLC010000006.1, on the reverse strand, counting down.
GGTCCGCTGCGAGCCGCCGGGGCGGGCCACGCAGTGGCAGAAGACGGCCTCGTCCCGGGGGGCCCGGACGACGGTCAGCCGTCCCAGGTGGTACGGCACGAACACCGGTCCGCCCGGGGCCTCTTCGGACGCCAGCAGGATGGACAGTTGCATGCCGCAGTCCAGGAGCGCGGGTGACAGGCCGTATCCCCAGTCGCGGTCGACGTGGACGAAGGCCCGTACGGCGCCCGCTCCGACCTCCGCCCAGCGCACGCCGCGCAGCGGTTCGCCGTAGTCGTAGCCGAGCCGCCGGAAGGTGTCATAGATCTCGGGGCCGTACCGCCGGCGGGCTCCGGCCGGCGGGGCGGGCGGGGCTCCGGGCGGGGCGGCGGCGGTCCCGAGTTCGGCCGTGCAGTGCGTCTCGCCCGTGGCGCGGTCGACGACGGACAGCTCACCCGCGCGTTCCCGGACCTCGACGGCCTCCGGGTCGGTGATCCGCTTCTGCCACAGCACGTTTCCGAGGGGGCGGCCCCCGGCGTGTTCGGCGAGGAGCGCGAGGGTCCAGGCCGCCGGGGCCATGGGGACGCCGTCGATCCGGTGGGCCGACACGAGCGAGGAGAGGGAGGCGAAGCCGGACTCCGCGGAGTCGATCCAGTGGCGGCGCCGGAGGAACGGGTAGGCGGGCAGCTCGACGGGCGTGGTCCTCGGGTAGTAGCTGTCCCAGTCGGGGGAGCCCCCGGACTCGAAGAGGCCGGCGACGTCCCCGGCGGTGCGGGCGGACAGCTCCTCGACCGCGCGAACGGCGGGGGCCGGGCGCCGGGTCCGGCTGCCCAGGTCCTGTTCGAGGCCGCGCAGGAGTTCGTCCTGGTCGCGGCAGACGATCGCCACGCGGTGCGCGAAGCTGTCGCGGCAGCACGCGAGGGTGTGGGCGAGGGCGTCCATGCCGACACGGCGTCCGCTCAGCCACTGCCGGAGCTCGTCCATGGCCAACTGGAGCCCGGCGGCGGTGTGGTGGGAGAGCGGGATGACGTAGCTGTCGCGCCGCGGCGCGGTGGGGACCGGTGTGTCCCCGGTGTCGCCGGGGACTCCGCGCAGCACCACGTGGGCGTTGGCGCCGCCGGCGCCGAAGGAGCTGACGGCGGACGTCAGGGGCAGGTCATCGGGCCACCTCTCGAGCCGGGTGTTCAGGGCGAACGGCGTGGCGGCGAAGTCGAGATGGGGGTTGGTGCGCTCGGCGTGCAGTGAGGGCACCAGATAGCCGTGGCGCATCTGGAGCACCGCCTTGAGCACACCGCTCAGGCCCGCGGCGGATTCGAGGTGGCCGATGTTGGACTTCACCGAGCCCAGCCTGATCCGCTGGGTGCCGGCCGCGGCGTACGCCTTGGTGAGGGCCCGCAGTTCGACGGGGTCGCCCAGGGCGGTGCCGGTGCCGTGGGCCTCGACGTAGCCCACCTCCTCGGGAGAGGTGCCCGCCGCCGCGAGGGCCTTGGTGACGAGGGTGTACTGGGCCTCGGGGTTGGGCGCGGTGTAACCGTTGGACCGGCCGCCCGCGTTGACGGCGGAGCCGCTGATGACGGCGTAGACGCGGTCCCCGTCGCGCAGCGCGTCCTCGGCGGGCCTGAGCATCAGGCTGATGACGCCTTCGCCGTCGACGAAGCCGTCGGCTCCGGCGCCGAACGGCCGGCACTGGCCGGTGCGGGACAGCATCTCCAGGCCGCACAGGAGCTCGTACTGGCGCGGGTGGGTGATGAGGTTGACGCCGCTGACGACGGCGCGGTCGCACTCCCCCGCGCGCAGGGACTGGCAGGCGAGGTGCAGCGCGGTCAGGGACGCCGAGCAGGCGGTGTCGACGGCCATGCTGGGCCCGTGCCAGTCGAAGTGGTACGAGGCGCGGTTGGCCATCGACCAGAAGATCGAGGTGGGCGGCTGGGCGGTGGGGTCGGTGGCGGTGTGCCACGCGTATCCGCCGTTCATGACGCCGACGAACACGCCGGTGTCGCTGCCGGCGAGCCTGGCGCGGCTGTGTCCGGCGTCCAGGATCGCCAGGTAGGTCTGTTGCAGGACGAGGCGTTCCTGGGGGTCCATGCGCGCGGCGTCGTGGGGCGTGATGCCGAAGAACGCGTGGTCGAAGGCGTCGATGTCGTCGATGAAGGCGCCCCGGTCGGTGTACGGGACGGGCTCGGGGCCGTCCGCCGGGCGTGCGCGGAAGCGGTCCGGGGGGAGGGCCGACGTACAGTCCACTCCCTCGAACAGGTGGTCCCAGAACTCCTGGACGCCGGAGGCGCGGGGCAGTCGGGCGGCGACGCCGACGACGGCGATGTCGCCGGGGCGCGGCGCACGGGCGGTGGTGGGCCGGGCGGCCGGTGTCGTCAGCGGCTCGTCGGCCACCGGGGTCTCGCGTATCTCGCGTTCTGCTGTGCCGGGCCGGCCGGCCGGTGCCTCCGGGGCGGGGAACGCCGCTGCCACCGCCTCCGCGTTCTCGGCGACCAGGAACTCCACCAGCCGCCCCACCGTCGGATACTCGAACCACACCGTCGCGGGCACATACCCCACCCGCTCACGCAACGGCTTCAACAACTCCATCGAGATCAACGAATCGATCCCCATGTCCCGGAACGGACGATCGACCTCCACCTCCGACACATCGAAACGCATCGTCTCCGCGATCACCCCCCGCACAAACCCCTCCACCCGCACCCGCACATCCGCCGCGGACTCCCCGACCGCAGCCGCCCCGGCCGGTGTCTGCGGAGCGGGTGCCTCCGGGGCCGGGAACGCCGCCGCCACCGCTTCCGCGTTCTCGGCGACCAGGAACTCCACCAGCCGCCCCACCGTCGGATACTCGAACCACACCGTCGCGGGCACATACCCCACCCGCTCACGCAACGGCTTCAACAACTCCATCGAGATCAACGAATCGATCCCCATGTCCCGGAACGGACGATCGACCTCCACCTCCGACACATCGAAACGCATCGTCTCCGCGATCACCCCCCGCACAAACCCCTCCACCCGCACCCGCACATCCGCCACACCCGACACCCCCGACTCCTCCGACACCGGCGGCGCCTCGACCGCGGACTCCCCGACCTCAGCCGGCCCGGCCAGTGCGACCAGGACCTGCTGTCCGTCGCCGCCGTGGGGGCGTACGGCGCCGAAGCCCGCCTCACGCATGAGGGAGCGCCACTGGTCGCCGGCGAGCAGGGGGCTGTGCTCGATGCGGTACGGGTCGTCGCTGAGCCACCAGCCGTCGGTGAGGCCGAAGGTCAGCGTCGCGTAGTCCTGCCGGGCGGTGATCTCGTTCAGGACGAGGATTCCGCCCTCGCGCAGCACGGTGCGGACGTTGCGGAGCGTGCCGGGGACGTTCGACGTGGCGTGCAGGACGTTGGTGGCCACGACGACGTCGAACGACCCGGTGTAGTGCTCGGGCGGGTTCTCTATGTCGCAGATCTCGTACGAGACGAACGGGTGGTCGTCGCCGAACGCGTCGCGGGCCTTGTGCAGGAACGCGTGGGACAGGTCGGTGAAGTGGTAGCTCACGTCGCGCGGATCGAGCGCGGGCAGCACGAACTTGGTGGTGCTGCCGGTCCCGGCGCCGATCTCCAGGACGCGCAGCGGCCGTCCGGCCGTACGGCGCTGGTACGCGGCGACCACCTGGGCGCAGATCCGGTTGAAGTAGTCGGCGATGGGGTTGCTCTGGTAGACGGGCGCCACGAGGTGGAAGGAGCCGTCGGGGAAGAGCACCTCCACGGCCTCGGTGGCGCCGGTCAGCACGTCGGGCAGATGGTCGAGACACCGGTCGAGCAGCTCGATGTGGCCGGTCAGCTCCGGGTAGGCACGGCGGAGTTCGGGCCGTGTGAGGGAGTGGGCGGGCGGCATCGCGCCGATGGCGTCGCGCAGCTTGGTGTATTTGGTGATCGCCGTCGCGGGCAGCGTGAGCTGTCCGAGCCGCCACCGGGTGTACGCCTCCAGCCGCTCGGAGAGGTCCCGGTTCCGGGCGACGTCGCTGTCCTCGCCCCGGAACGCCGGCACCACGTCGTCGAGGACGCCCGCCGGTCCGGCCGGCGCACCGGGGCCGGGTGTCGTGCGGGCGGCCGGGGCCGTGTCGGCGGGCTCGTGCGGCGTGATTCCCATGCGCTCCAGCGCCTCTTCCGTTCCTTTGACACAGGTGATCCGTCGGTGGTCGCTAGCGAGGAGCCGCTCGATGACCGCCAGTCCCTCGGCCGGTTCGATCGAGCCGATCCCCAGCCCGTCCATGCGCTCGCGGTACTCCGGCTTCGCCACGACGCCGATCCCGCCCCAGTAACCCCAGTTGATGACCTTGGCGTCGATCAGCAGCGCCTGGTGGAGAAGGTCGGCGCAAGCGTCCTTGACCACGCACGCGGCGGCGTAGTTGCCCTGTCCGGGGCTGGCGATGTACGCCTGCACGGAGGACAGGAAGAGGCAGAAGTCGAGGTCCCTGCCGCGCAGCGCGTCCACCAGGTGGTGGGTGCCGTGCACCTTCGGGCGCAGGACCTCGCTCAGCACCTCCTCGGTCATGGTCGCGAGAGTGGAGTCGCGCAGGACGAGCGCGGAGTGCACGACGCCGTGGATGACCTCGTGGGCGTCGAGCGCGCGCCTGAGCGCCGGGGCGTCGGCCAGGTCCGCCCGGTGGTAGTGGACCGCGCGGGCACCCAGCTCCCGCAGCCGCTCCCGGGTCCGGGTGAACTGCTCGGCCGGCCGGCGGCCGACGACGACCACCTCGGCCCGGTAGGCGGCGGCCAGGTGCTCGGCGAGCAGGCCGCCGATTCCGCCGGTACCGCCGAGGATCACGTAGGTGCCCCCGGTCCGGAACGGCGAGCGGTCGGGCGGTCCTGGCAGGTCCGCCGGCTCCATCGACGCGACGGCGTACTCGTCACCGCGTAGGCAGACGGGCTTGCCCAGCACCGTCGGAAGGGGCCGGTCCAGGGCTTCGGCCAGGGACGACGCGGTCAGGTCGGCGAGGCAGAAGCAGCGCACCGCCCAGTCGGGCCGTTCCTTGGCGAGAGACTGAGCCAGGCCGACGTACACGCCGTCCACGGGGTGCGTGGCGGCGGAGAACAGGGGGCTCTGGACCGCCTTGTCGGTGAACACGTCGAGGCGGACCCGTGGCCTGCGGTCGAGCACGTGGACGAGTGCGAGGAACGCGGTGAGGTCCGCGTCGCGGACGCCGTCGGCCCAGGAGGTACGGCTGACGAACACCAGGTGCGCGTCGGCGGCCGGGGCCGCGGCGAGCCGGTCCCTGCCCGCGCGGTCGAGCGCCAGCACCTCGGCGTGCGGGAAGCGCTCCGTCAGCTCCCGTCGCAGTCCTTCCTGTGTGGGCGGCACCAGGAAGATCCGCCGGCCGTCGCCGGTGGCCCGCGGCGGGTCCAGCCGTCGCCGCGTCCACCGCGGGGCGAACACCATGGAGTCCACGGCGGCACGGCGAACCAGCGAGGCATCGGGGAGCGCCGTACCGGACCCGGCGTTTCCGCTTCGCCATTCGTGGTGATTCAACACGGTCCCCCATGCCTAGGTTTCACTGTGGGATGGACGCCGCCGTACGGCCGTGCGCGGCCGGCCGGGCATCAGGTTCGGAGCGCGGGTTTCACACCGAGGTCGAAAACCGAGAGAAGTGGTTCGTAGTCCTCGTCGAACACGGTGAAACGGGTTCTGAACGCCGAGAGTTTCTCGGTCAGGACGAACGCGGAACCGGCCGGGAAACGCGCCGGAGCGTGAAAGACCATATGGCCCATGGAGAAAGGCATCAAGCTGTCGCGGTGTTCTCCGATGGATATCGCCATGCCCGACTGGAAGGAGCAGTCGAGGAGATTCACCAGCCCCAGCGGTGTTCCGTCGTTGTGCGACAGCCAGGCCAGTGAGCGCTGCCCGGAAAGCTGGACATAGGTGTTGCGGCGGAAGTACGGGCCGTAGTCGATGCCCATGTGGGAGAACTCCGCGTAGATCTCGCCCCGGGTGAGGTGGGCCCGGGTGTTCGCGCAGATCTCGTCGCGCACGTCGAGGCCCACCGCCGGGGCGCGGTCCAGCGGCTCGAACAGGAGCGTGCCCGAGCCGCAGAGCGCGCCCCGGTTGGTGACGGTGTAGTCCGCGGAACGCGTGTCCGGCGCCGTGCGGACGGTGACGAAGAGTTCGTCCAACGGCCCGTCACCGTCGATCGGCCGCAGCCAGGCCGCGTCCCGGACGGCGTGCGTCGGCGCCGAGGGGTGGAGCCGGGCGGCGGCACACAGCGCCATCTCCAGACAGACGACACCCGGCAGCACGCGCCCCCCGCCCACCAGGTGTTCCCGCAGATAGGTGTGGTCCGGGTCGATCCGGGCCCGGAAGGTGTCCGGTTCTCCGGTCGCGAGCAGCGGTACCGGTTCCACCGCGGGCGGCGGCGCGCCTCGGCCGGCCCTCTCGTCGACATCAGTGGTCATCGTGTCCGTCCCTCGTCGGTGAACCACAGGTCCGCCTCTTCGAACGGATACCCGAGGAGCGGCAGTCTGCGTGGTGTCTGCCCCGCGAACAGGGCCCGCCGGTCGATCGGCCCGCCGGCCAGGTACCGCTCACGGGCCGGTCCGGGCGCGGGCGGCCCGCTGTCCGCCGCCCGCTCGCCCCGGTGTTCCGCCGGTGGTGTGTGGACCGGCTCGCCCGCCGTGCGCAGGGCGTCCTGCAGTTCACCGGCGGTGGTGACGGTCCAGGCCAGTCGGTACGGCAGGGGCTCCCGCCGGCACAGGGTGTAGGACAGGTCGAGCAGTTGCTCGTCCGACAGGGGTCCGCTCCGCCCGAGGTGGTCGAGCAGACCGGCGGTCAGCCGGCGCAGCGCGCCCGGCGTGCGCGCCGACAGCGGTATCAGCCGGGGCCCGGGAGCGGTGCGGTGCCGGGCGGGAGGGGCCGGCGGCGCGGAGAGCACGACATGGGCGTTGCTGCCGCCGAAGCCGAAGGAGCTGATGCCGGCCACGCGTTCGGTGTCGTCGTCCCAGGGGACGTTCTTGCGCAGCACCTCGAAGGGCTGGTCGTCCAGCGCGATGCCGGGGTTGGGCGTCTGGAAGTGGAGGTTGGCCGGCAGGACCCGGTGCTCGAACGCCTTGATCACCTTGGTGAGGGAGGCGACGCCCGCGGCGGGCTCCAGGTGTCCGATGTGCGACTTGACGGCGCCGAGCCGGACGCGGCGCGTCGCGGGCCCGGGCAGCAGGTGTTCCCAGGCCCGCTTGAGCGCGTCGATCTCGATGGCGTCGCCGAGCACCGTTCCCGTGCCGTGGGTTTCGATGTAGCCGGTGCGGGCGGCGAGTTCGGGGGTGTAGGCGTCCAGGAGCAGGAGGTACTGGGCGTTCGGGTTGGGGGCGGTGAGCGAGTTGGCGCGGCCCCCGTGGTTCTCCGCGGCGCTCTCGATCACGGCGCGGATGTCGTCGCCGTCGGCGAGGGCGTCCGTGAGGCGCTTGACCAGGAAGCTTCCGTAGCCCTCGCCCCGGACGTAGCCGTTGGCGGCGGCGTCGAAGGACGCGCACCTGTGGTCGGGCGAGAGGAAGCGTGCCGCGTGGAGTCCCTCGTTGATCTGGGAGTCGAGGATGAGGTTCACCCCGCCGACGACGGCCGCGTCGCACACTCCCGCGCGCAGGTCGCGGCACGCCTTGACCAGTGCCACCAGGGAGCCGGAGCAGGCGGTGTCGAGGACCGTGGAGGGGCCGTGCCAGTCGAACCAGGAGGAGATCCGGTTGGCGATGAGGCTCATGGAGTGCCCCACCAGCGAGTACGGGATCTGCGGCGCGTCGGCCCTGGCCTGGAGGAGCGCGTAGTCGTTGCCGGTGGCCGCCATGTAGCAGCCGGTGCGTGAGCCGTTCAGCTCTGAGGGGGCGTACCCGGCGTCTTCGACGGTGTGCCAGACGGACTGGAGGAGCAGCCGCTGGCGCGGGTCCATCCAGCTCGCCTCGCGTGGCGAGATGGAGAAGAAGCGGGCGTCGAAGCCCTTCACGCCGGGGAGGAACCCGGCGTGCTCGCCGGGCAGTCGGCGTTCGGCCGGGGCCGGGACGACGCAGTCCCGGCCGTTGAGCAGGCTCCCCCAGAACGCCTCGGGGTCCGGTCCGCCGGGCAGCACGGCGGAGAGGCCGACGACGGCGAGCCGGTCGTCGGCGCCGGCCGGGTCCCGCCCCGCCGCGGCGCGCGGTGGGCCGGCGGGCCGGGTGTCCCGCCGCTGTCCGGGGTCGTCGAGAGGACGGCCGGAGAGGCGCCCCACGGTCTCGGCGACGTTGCGCAGGGTGTTCATGCGGTAGAAGTCGTGGGCGTGGACGACGACTCCGTACCGCTCGCTGATCCGTGCGGCGAGGACGTTGTAGCCGAGCGAGGTGACGCCCTGATATCCCAGGGGCCGGTCGGTGTCCGGTTCCGGCAGGCCGAGTTCGGCGGCGACGAGCCGGCGCAGTCCGGTGAGCAGGTCCTGTCCGTCCGCCTCCCCGCTGTCCGGCCGGGCCGGCTCCCCGGCCTCCGTCGGCGGTACGTCGTCCTGCGGGTGAAGGTCCAGCGAGGAGAGGGCGGCCTCGCTCAGCCGTTTGACGTCGGTCTTGCCGTTGGACGTCAGCGGCATCGCGGTCAGCCGGTGCACGGCCACCGGGACCATGTAGTACGGCAGGGTGTCGCGGCACCGCTCGCGTACCGCCTCTGCGTCGAAACGCTCCCCGGCCGGGAGCCGGACGAAGCACCGCAGGTGCGGTTCGGGTTCGGGGCGTACGACGGCGACGACGGTCGCGGACGGGACCTGCGCCTTGACGGCGGCGGCGACCTCGTCGAGTTCGACCCGGTGGCCGTTGACCTTGCGCTGCCCGTCCTTGCGGGAGACGTACGTGAGGCGGGACGGCGCCTCGTACCGTACGACGTCCCCGGTGCGGTAGGTGGGTGTGCCGTCGGGCAGGGTGCCGAACGCGGTGGCGGGGGCGTTCAGATAGCCCGGGGCCACGCAGTCCCCGGCGATCATCAGCTCGCCCCGCATGCCCGGGGCGACGGACCGCCGGTCCGGGTCCACCACGTAGTACCGGGTGTTGAGCGCGGGCTGCCCCAGGTGGAGGCGGTCGGCGTCGGTCACGCGCTGCCAGCTCGACCAGATGGTCGCCTCGGTGGGGCCGTACATGTGGTGGACGGCCGCGCTCTGCGCGAGCAGGTACTCCGCGACGTCGCGGTCCAGGGCCTCCCCGCCGCACAGCAGGGTCATGGGCCGCCGGGCGCGCCAGCCGGCGGCCTTCAGGATGCGCCAGGTGGAGGGGGTGGCCTGGACGACGGTGGCCCCGGCGCTGTCGATCCGCCGGCCCAGCAGGGTCCCGCTGGTGCGGGCCTCGTCGGACAGCACCTGGACGCTCGCGCCGCACAGCAGCGGCAGCAGTATCTCCAGGAGCGAGATGTCGAAGCCGATCGGGGTCAGGGCCACGACGCGGTCGTCCGGGCGCATGCCGGGGTCCTGGCGCACGGAGTGGAGGAAGTTGACGAGGTTGCCCTCGCTGACCGTCACCCCCTTGGGGGCGCCGGTCGATCCCGAGGTGAACATCACGTACGCGGTGCGGTCGGCGTCGGCCGGGACGGCCGGCCAGGCGGGCGGTGTGCCCGGGGCGGGCGTCGAGTCGTCCGGGGCGGGCGGCGGGGCGTCCGCCTCCCGCAGGGGGGTACGGGAGAAGAGCCGGGCCGCGCGGTCGCGGGTCGCGGTGTCCACCAGGACGACGCCCAGGTCCGCCGTCTCGGCCATGTACGCGAGGCGGCTGTCGGGGAGTCCGGGGTCCAGCGGTACGAAGGCGCGGCCCAGAGCCAGTGCGGTCAGCAGGGCGACGGGAACGGCGGCGGAGCGCTCCAGGAACACGCCGACGGGCCGCTCCCGGTCCGGGGCGCCGTCGCGGGACAGGTCGCGGCCCAACCGGTGCGCGGCGCCGAGGAGTTCGCCGTAGGTAAGCGAGCGGTGGTCGTCCACGACGGCCACCCGGTCCTGGTGCTCCGCCGCGGCCTCGATCAGGGCGGCGCCCAGGCTCCGATCGGACGGGGTGGCCCGGTGGGCCCCCTCGGCGACCGGTTCCAGCGGGCGCGACAGGTCGCACCGGGAGAGCGGCAGACCGGGCTCGGCGGTCGTGAACCGGGCCATCCGCAGGAAGTTGGTGGCCAGCGCCGACAGGGCCTCGGGCGAGAGCACCCGCGTGGAGGAGTCGAAGGAGAGGTGGATGCCGTGCTCGTCGGAGCTGAAGTTGACAGCCAATTCGCTCGAACTGCCGGTGTCGGGCTTGCTTATCCACGAGGCCGCCACCCCGGTCAGCTCCGGCAGCGCGGTCGGCAGCATCGCCGAGGAGGAGTTGACCACGAGGTTCAGCGCGGCGCCGCCCCGGCGCTCCGCAGGTCCCTGGCCGACCGCGGCCAGCGGGAGCAGGTCGAGCGTGGCGAAGCGCTGGTGGTCCCGCAACTCCTCGCGCCGGTCGCGTACTTGTTCCAGCAGCGACAGCGCGGACCGCTCCCGCGAGACGTCCAGCCACAGCGGCAGCAGGTTGGTGTGACATCCGTAGGGGGCGCCGTACGTCCGGGTGTCCACGGTGTGCGCGACCATCACCTCCCGGTCGTCGCCGTCGCCGTAGGCGTGCACCAGGGCCCCGGTGACGCCGACCACGAACTGGAGCAGGCTCAGTTCGTGGCGGCGCAGGAACGTGTGGAGGTCCCGGGCCTGTTCACCGGTGATCGTCTCCTTGACCGCGATACGGCGCGCGCCCCGCAGGTCTCCCGCCGCGCGGAAGGGCAGCGGCTGGTGGAGCCGGCGGCCCGTCAGCGCCGACCGCCAGTAGTCCGTGTCAGCGTCGGCGTCCGGACCCGGCGCCGGCCCGAACTGCTTTTCGAGGGTGGGGGTTTCGCCCCGCCAGCAGGCGGCGAGGGCGGCGAGGAACGGCGCGTAGCAGCCGCCGTCGAAGACCAGATGGCTGAAGTCCAGGCGCAGCAGCAGCCGCTCCCCGGACTCCGGCAGACAGCGGAAGCGGAAGAGTTCCTGGCCGGTGGGGTCGATACCGCCGGAGTCGAGGAGGTCGTCCCGGCGTTCGCAGCGCCCGAGCACCCGCCGGGGCATCGGACGGCTCTTCGCCAGCAGTGTTCCGCCGACATCGGTGAAGTAGCAGAGAAGTCGCGGGAACACCGTGGAGACCGCGCCCCGCAGCGCGGCGTCGAGACGGTCGGTGTCGACGTCGCCGGTCAGCTCGTACACATAGCTGACGGTGAGTCCCGGGTCATCGGGATTCTGCTGGTGCCGGTACCACTGAAAGCGCTCGTAGGCGCTCGCCTCACGCTCCGTCATGTGCACTCAGACCTTTCCACCGCCCAGCACTCCGAACAATTCCTACACCGCCCGGATCAGCGTTCGCTTGAATCCCGGTGGAACTTGCAGGACGGGACCGCGGCGCGCCCATAATGCGGTGCCGGAATGCGCGGTCACCGGCGCTCGGAGAGCTTTTCGCGCCGCCGGCTGTTCAACTGCTTCCGTTCCGCGCTTGAACACCTCCCGGCTCCAGCGGTATTCAAGCGTTCGGCCTGGCGGCCATTCCCGGCGCGTGCTTTTCGGCGGTCCGTGGCCCGTCCGTCCCCCGGCGTCCGTCCGGCGTGCTCATCGGAGGTACACACGTGCTGCTCTCGGAAGACGACGTGGCGCTGTTCGCGCGGGTCAGCGGCGACCGGAACGCCCTGCACTGCTCGCCCGACCACGCCCGCAGCACCCCGTTCGGCCGGACCGTCGCGCACGGCGTCCTGGCGGCGCTGGCGACGCTGGACGAGCAGGCGCCGGACGGGGCGGGCGTGGCGGCCGTCGAGATCGACTTCGGCAATCCCGTGTTTCCCGGGGTCCGTTACCGCTCCGAGGCGACGGGTGCGACCCGGACCGGCTCCGGTCACCGGCTGGCCGACGGGGACCGCACCTGTCTGACCGTGCGGGTGCGGCCCGGTCCCCCGCCGGACCTGACGGTGCGGCCCGTACCGGCGGAGGGCGCGGCGCCCCGGCACACCATCGGTGATCTGCCGCCGGGCACCGCGGTGTCCGGGGCGTACGGCCCGGAGGGGACCGGCGCGCTGCGCGACCGGTTCCCGGCTGCCGCCCGGCTGCTCGGGCACACCCCGCTGATCTGTCTGCTGTGGTCGAGCCGGCTGGCCGGGATGCGCCTGCCGGGAGAGAACTGTCTGCTCGGGCGGGTGGCGCTGCGGTTCCACCCGGTCACCGCGGCGGAACCCGTCCGGCTGTCGTACACCGCACGGGTGGTGCACACCGACCGGCGGTTCGGGCTGGTCTCGATCACCGGGGAGATCACGGCGGGCGGCGCGGTCGTCGCCGAGGCGGAGATCGAGGCGATGGTCCGTACGCCCGCTCCCGCGGCCACCGCGGCCACGCTGGGAGAACACCTGAGCCCTTCGACCCGGCTGAGCGGCACCTCGGCCGTCGTCGTCGGCGGCAGCCGCGGTCTGGGCTCGGCCCTGTCGCTGGCACTGGTGTCGCAGGGGTGCGAGGTCTTCGTGGGGCACCGGGGGACGCTGCCCGAGGCGCTGGCGGACGACGCCGGGCGGCTGCCGGGCCGGCTGCGCTCCGTGCCCGGTGACGCGGCCGACCCGCGCTGGAGCGCCGGGCTCGGCGCCCGGGTCGAACGGGAGCACGGCCGGCTCGACTTCCTGGTGTGCGGCGCTGCCCCGCCGCTGCGCACGCTGGGCCTCGCCGCCACCGACCTGGAGCGGATGGACGCGTTCCTGACCGATTCGCTGCGGCTGGTGAGCGCGCCGATGTCGGGGCTGCTGCCGCTCGTCGAGACGGGACGGGGCACCTGTCTGGTGATGTCCTCGGCGGCCGTGGGCGAACCTCCGCGCGACTGGCCGCACTACGTGGCGGCCAAGTCCGCCGTCGAGGGGCTGGTCCGCTGGGCCGCCCGGCACCGTCCCGGTGTGTCGTTCCTGCTGGCGCGGCCGGGGATGCTGTGGACGGAACAGACCAACTCGCCCCTGGCCCGGGAGAAGGCGGGGCGGGTGGAACCCGTGGCGGCGCGGCTGGTGCGCCGGATGCTGGAGCCCGCGCCCGGCGGAGGTGTCCCCGAGCTGATCGAGGAGGAGGCCGCAGGCCCGGTCCCGGGGCCGGGGCGGGGGGGGGGCCGGCCCCGGGGGGGGGCCGCCGGCCGCCCGGCTCGGCCCGGCCGAACAGCACGTCGGCGAGACCGTGCCCCGC